>NZ_JBEPUO010000003.1:0-331862 GCF_041691455.1 Phenylobacterium sp.
CCACCGCCTGGAGGAGGCCGAGAAGCGCGACCACCGCAAGATCGGCCGGGCCATGAACCTCTTCCACCTGCAGGAAGAGGCCAAGGGGATGATCTTCTGGCACCCCAACGGCTGGACGCTCTACCGCACGGTCGAGGCCTATATGCGCCGCCGCCTGGACGCCGACGGCTACGTCGAGGTCAAGGCGCCGCAGATCATGGACCGCGAGCTGTGGGAAAAGTCCGGCCACTGGCAGAAGTTCGGCCAGAGCATGTTCACCTGCGAGACCACGGAAGGCGAAGTCCTGGCCGTGAAGCCGATGAACTGCCCGGGCCACGTGCAGATCTTCAACTACGGCCAGAAGAGCTACCGCGACCTGCCGCTCCGGATGGCCGAGTTCGGCGCCTGCCACCGCTACGAGCCCTCGGGCGCACTGCACGGCATCTTCCGCCTGCGGGCCTTCACCCAGGACGACGCGCACATCTTCTGCCGCGAGGACCAGATCGAGGAAGAGTCGACGAAGTTCGTCCACCTGCTGGAGAGCGTCTATCGCGACTGCGGACTGACGCTGGATTCGGTGAAGCTGGCTCTCAGACCGGACCTCAGGTTCGGCACGGACGAGGTCTGGGACATCGCCGAGCAGAAGCTGGAGCGCGCGGCGATCGCCGCCGGCTGCCAGGTGGAGATGTTGCCGGGGGAGGGCGCCTTCTATGGCCCGAAGCTGGAGTTCCACCTGAAGGACGCCATCGGCCGCACCTGGCAGTGCGGGACGCTGCAGCTCGACTATGTGCTGCCCGAACGCCTCGACGCCGAGTACGTCGCCGAGGATGGCTCCAAGCAGCGCCCGGTGATGCTGCACCGGGCGATCTGCGGCTCGATGGAGCGCTTCCTGGGCGTAATGATCGAAAACTTCGCGGGCGCGTTCCCACTCTGGTTAGCTCCTGTTCAGGTTGTCGTCGCCACGATCACTTCGGACGCGGACGACTATGCGCGTCGGGTTGTGGCGGAGCTGAAGGCCAAGGGGCTGCGGGTGGACCTCGATCTGCGGAACGAAAAGATCAACTACAAGGTGCGCGAGCACAGCCTGGCCAAGGTCCCGGTGCTGGCCGTCGTGGGCCGGCGCGAGGCCGAGCTCGGCCAGGTCGCGCTGCGGCGCTTCGGGTCCGACGGACAGGAGATTCTGGAGCTCTCGGCAGCGGCGAACGCACTTGCCTTACAGGCGACTCCGCCTGATGTTGCGCGTGATGCAGGGGGAATTGAATCGCCGCCCCTGCGCACGGTCGGCGCCATGGAGGCTGGATGAACGGCATCGCCGCACCGATCGTCGCCGTTGAATCCGCTCCCAATCCGGATTTCCTCGGCGCTCGGCGCACAGTTTCCGTGGTCATGGTCGTCTACATGACCGGCGCCGCGCTCGATGAGAGCGTGGACCGGGTGCTGAAGGACGAACTGATCGACGAGTTCGTGATCGTCGACAACGGCTCGTCCGGCGCCGACGCCGCGGGCCTGCGCGCGCTCGCCGAGCGCGACCCGCGGGTGGTTCTGTTGAGCGGCCACGGCAACATCGGCTTCGCGCGCGGCGCCAACCTGGGCGCGCGCAAGGCCACCGGCGACGTCCTGGTGTTCCTCAATCCCGACGCCTTCCTGCAGCCGCGCTGCATCGCCGAGCTGGTGCGCGAGATCGAGGGCCGGCCCGTGCCCTGCATCGTCGGCGGCCGGGTGCTGAACGCCGACCTCACCGAACAGCGCGGCGCGCGGCGCGGCGACATCACGCTGGTGGCCGCGCTCCTGTCGCTCAGCCGTCTGGCCGAGAAGGTGCCGGCCTGGAAGCATCACGACGTCCACTGGGAGGGCCAGCCGACGCCCGATCAGGTCGCCGCCGTGCCGACCATCTCAGGGGCCTGCTTCTGCATGCGCCGCGAGGATTTCGACTGCGTGCAGGGCTTCGACGAGAAGTACTTCCTGCACGTCGAGGACGTCGACCTCTGCTGGCGGGTGCGCCAGATGGGCGGCCGGGTGCTGTTTCATCCCAAGGCCGAGGTGATCCACCTGGGCCACACCAGCCTGACCAGCCCGCTGCGCGTCGAATTCCACAAGGGCGTCGGCCTGGCGCGCTACTTCCGCAAGCGGGCGGTGGGCGTCACCCAACAGCTGATCGCCTGGATCCTGTCGCCGGTGGTGGTGGGCGCAGCGGTGGTGCGGCCGATGATGTGGCGGCTGCGAGGCCGCGCCGGCTAGGCCAGGGGCGCGGGAGAGACCGATGGCTCCGCGCTTTCTTCGAAGGATCGCCGGCTATGCGCCGCCCGGCCTGCGCCGCGCGGCGGCCGGGGCGCTGCTCGACCTGCAGAGCCTGCCGGCGCGCCTGGCCGACCCCGCGCGGCGGGCCGAGCCCTGGGCCTTCATCCACAATGTCGGCGACGGCGACTTCATCGCGGTGGGCGCGCAGCTGCTGCGCAACCTGCGCGACCACGCGGGCCTGAAGCCCTCCGACCGGGTGCTCGACATCGGCTGCGGCAATGGCCGGGTGGCCGAGCAGCTCGCGCCCTTCCTGAGCGACGGCGGCGGCTACGTGGGGTTCGATATCTCGCGTTCGGGCATCCAGGCCTGCCGGCGGCGGTTCGCGGACGCGCCGCACCTGCGCTTCGAGCACCTCGACGTCTGGAACGGCGAATACAACGCCGCCGGCAAGGTCGCCGAGCTCGACACGGTGTTTCCGGCGGCGGACGGATCCATCGACGTGGCCTTCGCCACCTCGGTCTTCACCCACATGCGGATGGCGGGGCTTCGCCGTTACCTCGCCGAGAGCGCGCGGGTGCTGAGGCCGGGCGGACGACTGGCCTTCACCGCCTTCGCCCTGGAGCCGGGCCGCGACCGCTCCGAGGTGTTCGAGTTCCAGCCGTTCGAGGAAGCCTCGGCGGTGATCGACCAGCGCTATCCCGAGCGCGCCATCGGCCATCGCCGCGATGTCCTGGAGGCGGCGGTCGCGCAGGCCGGGCTGAAGGTCGTGGCCCTGTTGCGCGGCGCGTGGCATCCGCCCGCGGAATATGACGGCGGCCAGGACCTGTTCGTCGTGGTGAAGCCCTAGGCGGGCATCGGGAAAACGCCCGCTCGGCTGACCGAGGCCGCCGGCGGCTTGCCGAGGATGCCGGCCATCCACTTGGCCGTGGAAATCAGGCCCGGCAGGTCGTAGCCGGTCTCGATGCCGGCGCGCTCCAGCATATAGACCAGGTCTTCGGTGCCGATGTTGCCGGTGGCGTCCGGCGCGAAGGGGCAGCCGCCCAGGCCGCCGCAGCTGGCGTCGAGCACATGCACGCCCGCCTCGACCGAGGCATAGGCGTTGGCGAGGCCGGTGTTGCGGGTGTCGTGGAAGTGCATGCGCAGGCGCTGGTCGGGCGCCGCCTTGCGGGTCGCCTCGACACGCTTGCGGACCAGCCACGGATCGGCGACTCCGATGGTGTCGGCGAGCGCGATCTCCGCCACGCCGGCCTCGGCGGCGGCGCGCACGATACGCAGGACCTGTTCCTCGGAGACCTCGCCGTCGAAGGGGCAGCCGAAGGCGACCGAGACGGTCACCGTGATCGGCGGACCGCCCTCGGCCTTCTGGCGCGCGGCGATGGCCTGCATGGCGATGGTCTGTTCCTCGGCCGAGGCGCCCTGGTTGCGGATGCCGAAGCCGTCGGTGGCGCAGACCACGACGTTGGCCTCGTCGCAAGCTGCGGCGACGCAGCGGTCCCAGCCGCGTTCGTTCAGCACCAGGCCGATGCGCGAGCGCCCGGGCTGATGCGGCAGGGCGGCGGAGATCTCCTCGGCGCCGGCCATCTGCGGCACGCGCTTGGGATTGACGAAGGAGACGGTCTCCATCCGGCGCGCGCCCGCGGCCTCCAGGCGGTGGATGAACTCGAGCTTCTGGTCGACCTCGAGCAGGGCCTTTTCGTTCTGCAGGCCGTCGCGGGGGCCGACCTCGACGATTTCGATGGTGCGGCTCATGGGGCTGCTCCGGGCTTCGGCGCGGCCGCCGCCTCATAGATGCGCAGGGTCATTGTCTTGCCGTCCGAATAGTCGAGGCCCTTCACCGTGGCCACCAGATGGGCCTGCGCACGATAGAGCGAAAGGGCCTTGCGGAAATCGGCCTCCTCGCGCTGTTCGACGACCGCCGGGCGGTGTTCGGAGATCGCCTGGGCCGCGTCCTCGGGCCCGGCGAGCTCGGTGGGCGTGCCGAGCGCGAAGACCAGGCTGGGCTCGGCGTAGCCGGCCACGGTGACCGGGGCGTCGGCGATCCCTTGCTCGGGCAGCAGCTTGGCCTTCTCCATCGCCCGCTCCGTCCGCGCCGACAGCCACAGCGGCGTCAGGCGCGGCGCGAGGCCCGCCGCCAGCGCCGCGTGGCCGGCGAGGCCCAGGGCCAGCGCCCCGGCCACCGCGGCCTGCGGCGTGCGGCGGACCAGCAGGTAGCCGCCGAGGAGGCCCGCGCCGGCCAGCAGCAGGGCCGTGAGGATCGCCGCCGGGAGGTCGGAGCCGTCGCCGTAGAGCTTGACCAGGTAGAAGGTCGCCGCGGCCAGCACCACGCCGAAGAACCCGCCGAGCACCGCGCCGGCCCAGCGGGGCCTGGGGCCGATCGCCTGGGTGAGGGCCGCGGCCGCCAGCCAGGCGATCGCGCCATAGGTGGGCAGGGTGTAGTGGACGAGCTTGGTCGGCAGGGCCTCGAAGACGATCCAGGACGGGAGCAGCCAGCAGAGCGCGAACCGCACCCCGGGCTCGCGCCAGCGGTGGACGGCGGCGACCACGGCGGCCGGCAGCAGCAGCGTCATCGGGAAGATCAGCAGCGGCGCCAGCAGGGTGTGGTAGCCGGGCGGCGCGCCATGCGTTTCCTGGCCGCCGGCCAGCTTGGGCGCGAGGTCGCCGGAGAGCGCGGCGCTCCAGAACCCGCCATCGGTGGCGACGGTGACCGCGCCCGCCCAGGGTCCGACGATGGCGGCCAGGATGATCAGGCCCCAGATCCAGTTGAGGCGGGCGAGCCAGGCGGGCCTTCGGTCGACGGCGATCAGGGCGATGATCGTCAGCGCCGCGACCATCGGCGCGATCGGGCCCTTCACCAGGATTCCGAGCGATAGGCCGAGCCAGAACAGGAGCCAGGCGCGCCGGCCCGCGGGCGGTCCGTCGCGCGCCTCGGCGTAGAGGCGGGCGAGCGCGGCCAGGGCCAGCGTCGTGCAGCCGCAGAGCATGGCGTCGGTCTTGGCGATCAGCGCCTCGGTGGAGAGCAGGAAGGTGGTCCCCAGCATGGCCCCGGCGAGCAGGCCCGCGGGCGCGCCGAAGAAGGCCGAGGCGCCCCAGGCGCAGGCCGCTGCCGCCAGCATGGCGCCGAGCAGGCTCGGGATGCGGTAGGCCCAGATCTCGCGGGCCTCGGGGCGGGAGAGCAGGGAGACGGTGGCGGCCTGCAGCCAGTGGATGCCGACCGGCTTCTTGAAGCGCGGCTCCTCCTGGTAGCGGATCACCACGAAGTCGCGGCTCTCCAGCATCTGGGCGGTGGCCTGGGCGAAGCGCGATTCGTCGCGGTCGAGCGGCGGGACGGCCAGCAAGCCGGGCAGGCCGGCCAGGAAGGCGACCAGCGCCGCCATGGCGGGTCCGCGCCAGCCACGGCTGAGGCGCGCCAATTCACCGTCGAGCTTCATCATGGCGGTGATAGCACGATCCTTCCCAACGCCGCCTTTTCCGCTATGGGAGGCCCATGGCCCGCAAGCCCGCCCCTTCGACGCCCGATATCTCCGTGGTGGTTCCCGTGTTCGACGAGGAAGGCGCCGCGCCGGCGCTCGCCCGCGAGATCGCGACCGCCTTCAAGGGCCGGAACTACGAGATGGTGTTCGTCGATGACGCCAGCCGCGACGGCACCCGCGCGGCGCTGAAGGCGCTGTCGGGCGAGATCCCGCAGCTGCGCGTGCTGGCGCACAGCAGGAACTCAGGCCAGAGCCGGGCGGTGCGCTCCGGCATCCTGGGCGCGCGGGGCGGCGTCATCGTCACCCTGGACGGCGACGGCCAGAACGATCCGGCCGATGCGCCCCGGCTGGTGGACGCGCTGACCGCCGGACCGCCGGAGCTGGCCCTGGTCGGCGGCGAGCGGGTCAAGCGGCAGGACAGCTATGCCAAGAAGCTCGCCTCGCGGATCGGCAACGGGGTCAGGAAGCGGCTGCTGAACGACACCGCCAACGACACCGGCTGCGGCCTGAAGGCCTTCCGGCGCGAGGCCTTCCTGCGGCTCCCCTACTTCGACCACATCCACCGCTACCTGCCGGCGCTGATGCAGCGGGAAGGCTATCTGACCGCCTTCCTGCCGGTGAACCACCGCCACCGCCAGACGGGCGCGTCGAAATACACCAACCTCGGCCGGCTCTGGGCGTCGCTGTCGGACCTCTATGGCGTGATCTGGCTGCAGTCGCGGGCCCGCAATCCGGGCGCCGTCGACGAGGTCTAGGTCAGGGCTGACAGGATCAGGACCACGACCGAGATATCGACGAAGCGGAAGACGACTTGCAGCATGAGCGCGGTCCGTGATCGATGGTTTCGAACACGGTTAAGCAAGACCGGCGCCAGCTTGCGGCGGACCCCATGGCCCTATTCTTCGACGCGGAATGGTTCGATGCGCGCCTCGGCGAGCGCGGGCTTTCGCGCGGGGTGCTGGCCGCGGCGGCCGCGATGAGCGCGGCGGACCTGGCGCTGGCCTTCAAGGACCAGAGGGAGCTTTCGGCCGGGGAGGTGGCGGCTTTTGCCGAGCTGCTCGGCGTCGAGGCCGGCGAGGTGGCGTCGCGGGCGGGCGTCTCGACGCCACTGCCCGGCCAGTCGGGCGCGGACACGCGGATCGCCGCCCTGGAGCGGCGAGTGGCGGCGCTGGAGGCGGAAGTCGCGCGGCTGCGCGGAGGCTAGATCTTGGTCTTCGCCGCCCGGCCCTTCGGCGCGCGGCGGTCCTTGGAGCCGGACCATTCGGTGCGGTTGTAGCTGACCTTGGCCTGGTCGATCACCGAGGCGCCGGCCTTCAGGCCGCGGCGCTCGCCCAGCAGCTGGGCCTCGATCTGCGCGGCGCTGGCGACTGGCGTCTTCGGCGGGATCGTGCGCGCCCGCGACACCGGAATGGGCAGGTTGGGCGCTTCGGCCTCGGCCTTGCCCTCGAGCTCCTCGATGATGTCCGCCGCCGAGGCCTTCGAGCGGCGGGTGGGCGGGGACCGGCGGGTCGGGTCGATGGGCGAGGTCATGACGCCAGTATGATCGCGGGTCCGGGTTAAGGAAATCGAGCGGCCGTCAGGACTTGCCGGCCAGCTTCTCGATCTGGGCCTGCATCTCCTCCATCTGCTTGCGAAGCGCGACCAGGGCGTCGTCAGCCGGCGGCGGCGCGGCCGGCGAGGCCGGTTCGGCGCGGGGCGCGGCCGGCGCGGCGTCCTCGGCCTTGGCGTAGGCGAAAGGCGAGAACATCTTCATCGCCCGGTCGAAGAGCGCCAGGTTCTGACGAACCTGCTCGTCGAACACGCTGCCGCCCGGCGCGTGGCCGAGCGAGGTGAACTGGGTCCGCATCCGCTCCTGCTGCTGGGTGAAGCTGGCCAGCGACAGTTCCAGGTAGCTCGGCAGGAAGGCCTGCATCGAATTGCCGTAGAAGCCGATCAGCTGCCGCAGAAACTGGATCGGCAACAGGCTCTGCCCCTGCTGGCTTTCCTCCTCGAAGATGATCTGGGTCAGGACCGAGCGGGTGATGTCCTCGTTGGTCTTGGCGTCGTAGACCACGAAATCGATGTTCTGCTTCACCATCTCGGAGAGGTGTTCGAGGGTGACGTAGCTGGAGGAGGCGGTGTTGTAGAGCCGCCGATTGGCGTATTTCTTGATGACGACGCGCTCGCCCTGGGCGGCGGTCTCCTGGCTGTCGGCCATCCCAAATCCTTTGCCGGGTGCGGACCTTAAGAACGTCGGGCCGCCAACCCACTGTTTCTGCACTGCAGTATCGCGGATGCGAGCGGAATGGCAATCGGCGGGAATGATGCGCGGGCTTGCGGAAACCTCAAGCCGTCCCAATAGATGACGGAAAGGGCCGCCTCCTACGCCGTCAAGGAACTCGTCATGAGCGACATCGTCATCGTTTCCGCCGCCCGGACCGCGGTCGGCTCGTTCAACGGGGCGCTTTCCAGCCTGCCCGCCCACGAACTCGGCAGGGTCGCCATCCTGGCCGCCATCGAGCGCGCCGGCATCAAGGCCTCGGACGTCGATGAGGTGATCATGGGCCAGGTGCTGCAGGCCGGCGCCGGCCAGGGCCCCGCCCGCCAGGCCTCGGTCAACGCCGGCATCCCGGTGGAGAGCCCCGCCTGGAGCCTGAACCAGCTCTGCGGCTCAGGCCTGCGGGCCGTGGCGCTCGGCGCCCAGCAGATCCAGGACGGCTCGGCCGACATCGTGATCGCCGGCGGCCAGGAGAGCATGAGCCAGTCGCCACACGCCCAGAACCTGCGCAACGGCCAGAAGATGGGCGACCTCTCCTTCGTCGACACCATGATCAAGGACGGCCTGTGGGACGCCTTCCACGGCTATCACATGGGCCAGACCGCGGAGAACATCGCCGCCCGCTGGCAGATCACCCGCGAGGACCAGGACCGGTTCGCCGTGGGCTCGCAGAACAAGGCCGAGGCCGCCCAGAAGGCCGGCAAGTTCGCGGGCGAGATCGCTCCGGTGACGATCAAGGGGCGCAAGGGCGACACCATCGTCGACCAGGACGAATTCATCCGGCCGGGAACGACGCTGGAGAGCATCTCCGGCCTCAGGCCCGCCTTCACCAAGGACGGCACGGTCACCGCCGCCAACGCCTCCGGCCTCAACGACGGCGCCGCGGCCCTGGTGCTGATGACCGCCGACGAGGCCAAGAAGCGCGGCTTGAAGCCCTTGGCGCGCATCGCCTCCTGGGCCCACGCCGGCGTCGACCCGGAGATCATGGGCACCGGCCCGATCCCGGCCAGCCGCAAGGCGCTGGAAAAGGCCGGCTGGGCGGTCGGGGACCTCGACCTGGTGGAATCCAACGAGGCCTTCGCGGCGCAGTCGATCTGCGTGGTCCGCGACCTGGGCCTGGATCCGGCGAAGGTGAACGTTAACGGCGGGGCCATCGCCATCGGTCATCCGATCGGCGCGTCGGGCGCGCGGATTCTCACCACCCTGCTGCACGAGATGAACCGCACGGACGCATCCAAAGGCCTCGCCACGCTTTGCGTCGGCGGCGGCATGGGCGTGGCCATGTGCGTCGAAAAAGTCTGAGATCATCGACCAGAGCGCCGGATCAACCGGCGACGGTCCTAGGGAGACGAACGGCATGGCCAGGGTGGCGCTGGTCACGGGTGGAACCCGTGGCATCGGACGGGCGATCGTGGAGCGGCTGACGGAGGACGGGTTCAAGGTCGCGGCCGGCTATTCCGGCAATGACGCGGCGGCCGAGGCGCTGAAGCGCGAGACCGGCGCCATGGTCATCAAGGGCAATGTCGGCAATTTCGCGGACTGCCAGCACGCGGTGGCCGCGGTGACCGCCGAACTCGGCCCGATCGACATCCTGGTGAACAACGCCGGCATCACCCGCGACGGCGTCTTCCACCGCATGCAATCTGAGCAGTGGAGCGAGGTGATCCGGGTGAACATGGATTCGCTCTTCAACATGACCCGTCAGGTGATCGAGGGCATGCGGGAGCGCGAATGGGGCCGGATCATCAACATCTCCTCGATCAACGGCCAGAAGGGCCAGGTCGGCCAGACCAACTATTCCGCCGCCAAGGCCGGGATGATCGGCTTCACCAAGGCGCTGGCCCTGGAGAACGCCAAGAAGGGCGTGACGGTGAACTGCATCGCGCCGGGCTACATCGACACCGAGATGGTGCAGGCGGTGCCCGCGAAGGTGCTGGAGGGCATTATCGGGCAGATTCCGGTGGGCCGTCTGGGCCGTGGCGACGAGATCGCCGACATGGTGGCCTTCCTGGCCGGCGAGCGGGCCGGATATGTGACCGGAACGACACTATCGCTCAATGGCGGCCAGTACCTGGTCGGTTAAGGCTGTTCCGTCGGGTGAAGGCCCCACCCCGGTCCAAAAAGCGCCCCAGTCGCCGCCCATGCCCTTGCACGTCATGACGGGTGAGCCACTGGCTTCTTCAAGGACGGGTTCAGCGGCGGTCAGCGCCGCGATCCTGTGCATAGCCCTTGGAATCGCCCATCCGGCGGCGGCCGGGCCGGTCGAGAGCCTGCGCCAGGGCCTGTTCGGGTCGCGCCCCTCGGACGGCCGCCAGTTCGCCGCCCCGCCGGTGGCGCGCTACGTCTCGGAGGATGGCGACGTCTTCACGCTCGACAAGACCCAACCCAAGCCGCTGCTGAAGTTCGAGAACAGCTTCGAGGTCTGGGCGCTCCAGCCGCAGGCCGCCCCGCGCGGCGACACCATCTACAAGAACGACCTGGGCGAGCCGGTGCTGCGCGCCACGCGCCTGGGCGGCGTCACCATCTTCACCGACCAGCGGCCGGGCGGCTCGGCCGCGGCGCTGGCGGGCGTCGGCACGCCGCTGCGGCTGGCGATCATGGGGCCCCAGGCGCTCCTCGAGCGGCTGGCGCAGGCCAGCGCGCGGGCCAGCCGCGCGGCGCGCCGGCTGATCCCCTTCGAAGCCGAGGCGACGCCGACGTCCTCCGCCCTGATCGCCGATTCCGCCATGGTGACCAGCGAGGCCGTGGTGCGGATGACCAAGCGCACGGATTCACGACGGCTGCTGGACCGCATCCTGAAGGTGCGGCTGGTGGAAGGCCGCAAGTCGGCGGCCCAGATCTATGAGGGCGTGCTGCAGGTGACGGTCGCGCCGCCCCAGGGCGTGGCCGGGCGGCCCTCCTCGGACCTGATCGTCCAGGTGTGCGAGACGATCCACTAGGCGCGGAAGCCTAGCCCTTGAAGTTGTCCTTGGCCGCGCGCACGGCGCCGAAGGCCATGTAGTCCGGCTCGCCGCCCGCCCCGACCCGGTCCGCCAGCTTGGGCGCCCGGAGGAACGGGTTGGTGGCCTTCTCAAGCGCGATGGTCGTCGGCACCGTTGGCTCGCCGCGCTCGCGCATGGCGAAGATCTTTTCGGCCCGGGCCTTCAGCGCCGGGGCGTCGTCGACCGACAGCGCGAAGCGGGCGTTGGAGGCGGTGTATTCATGGGCGCAGTAGACGGTGGTCTCGTCGGGCAGGGCGGCGAGCCGCTGCAGGCTGGTCCACATCTGCTCGGCCGTCCCCTCGAAGAGCCGCCCGCAACCGAGCGCGAAGAGGGTGTCGCCTACGAAGGCGATGCGGTCGGCGGGGTCGAAATAGGCGATATGGCCCAGCGTATGGCCGCCGGTCTCGATGACCTCGAACCGCGTCTCGCCCAGCATTACCACATCGCCGCCCTTCACCTCGCGGTCGATGGGGGTGAGCTTGGTCACCTCGGCGGGCCCGACCACGGTCGCGCCGGTGGCGGTCACGATCTCGGCGTTGCCGCCGGCGTGGTCGGGGTGCCAGTGGGTGTTGAGGATCAGGTCGAGCGTCCAGCCCTGGGCCTTGAGCGCCGCCAGGATCGGCGCGACCTCCGGGGTGTCGATACAGGCCGTCTTCCCGGTCGCCTCGTCGTGGGCGAGGAAGCCGTAGTTGTCCGAAAGGCAGGGGAACTGGTGGACGGTAAGCGGCATCGGGGAGCCTCCAGACTGGCAGGACGAACTCAAGCGACGCGATTTAGGTTGGCGCAAGGCCTTAGTCGAGCCTAGCCATGGGCTCATGCGCCGCGATGTCCTCGAGCTTCGGCAGTTCTACGCCTCCGACCTCGGCCGCGCCGCGCGCGCCATGGTCGGGCGCAAGGTGCTCGAAACCTGGGGCGACGCCCGCGGCCTGGACGTGCTGGCGCTGGGCTATGCGACGCCCTTCGTGGCGACCGCCCGCCACGCCGCGCGCCGCGTGGTGGGCGCCATGCCGGCCCAGCAGGGCGTCGAGATATGGCCGGCCGGCGAGCGCAACCTGACGACCCTGGTGGGCGAGGACAGCCTGCCCTTCGCCAACGCGCTCTTCGACCGCATCCTGGTGGTCCACGGCATCGAGGAAAGCCCCGACCCGATCGGCCTCTTGCGCGAGGTCTGGCGGGTGCTCGCTCCGTCCGGCCGGGTCGTGGTCGCCGTGGCGGCGCGCAATGGGCTTTGGGCCAACACCGAGAAGACCCCGTTCGGTCATGGCCGGCCCTACAGCCGCAGCCAGCTCGCCGAACTGCTGCGCGAGGCCGAGCTCGAGCCCTCCGGCTGGACCCGGGCGCTCTATGTGCCGCCGGTGAACTGGCTGGCCGGCTGGGCGGAGGGCTTCGAGCAGACCGGCTCGCGGCTATGGCCGGGATTCGCCGGGCTGCTGCTCATGGAGGCCGTGAAACAGACCTTCGCGGTGAAGCCACGCGGCCTTGGCGCGCGGGTGCGCCGGACCCGGCCCCTGCTCGCGCCGGCGCCCATTTCCAAGGCGCCGGGCCCGCAGACTCGGCGCGGCCTCTTGGAGGCGGGCGGGGAAAGCCTTAGCCTCGCGGGGAAGTCCAACCGAAAGGCCGCGCCATGAAGATGATCATCGCGATCATCAAGCCGAGCCGCCTCGACGCCGTGCTCGAGGCGGTCACCGAGGCCGGCGCCTCGGGGCTGACCGTCACCGAGGTGCGAGGCTATGGCCGGCAACGCGGCAAGACCGAAGTCTACCGGGGCGCGGAGTACGAGGTGAAGCTGCTGCCGAAGGTGAGGCTGGAGATCGCCGTCCCCTCCGACATCGTCGACGCGGTGATCGAGGCCGTGGCGCGCACCGCCAACACCGGCAAGATCGGCGACGGCAAGGTCTTCGTCATCGACCTGGAGCAGGCCCTGCGCATCCGCACAGGCGACCGCGACGCCGCCGCCATCGCGGGCTAATCCTTCGCCCGCCGCCGCGGCTTCGGAGCCGCCGGCTTCGGCGCCTCGACCTCGCCGAACAGGTTCTGCGCGGCGGCGACCGGGGCGGCTTCGGCGCGGCGGCTGAGCAGGAAGAGCGCGGTCTCCGAGCGCCAGTTCTCCAGGAGGCCGTCCGGCCGGATCGATCGCGCCCGCTTGCCGCTGGAGAGCGCCGCGCAGGCGTCCACCCGCAAGCCGAGCTCGCGGCAGAGATCGGTGAAGTCGCGAAGGGTGCAGAGGTGGATGTTCGGCGTCGACCACCAGGGGTCGGGCAGGGCGCGGGTCTCCGGCATGCGCCCGCGCGCCATCAGCGACACCCGCATCCGCCAATGGCCGAAGTTCGGCACCGAGACGATCGCCTGGTCGGCGATGCGCAACAGCTCGGAGAGCACGTGCCTGGGCTCACGCATCTGCTGCAGGGTCTTCGACAGGATCGCGTAGTCGAAGGCCTTGGTCGGGAAGTGGTCGAGGTCGCGGTCGCCGTCGCCCTGCACCACGGCCAGGCCCTTGGCGAGGCAGGCGGAGACGCCGGCCGGGCTGATCTCCAGCCCCTGGCCGTCGACGCGCTTCTCGCGGGTGAGCAGCTCGAGCAGTTCGCCGTCCTCGCAGCCGACGTCCAGCACCCGCGCGCCGGGACGCACCAGCCGCAGGATCTCGGCGAAGTCCTCGCGGATGGCCGGCACTAGAGGCCCCGCGCCTGGGCGGTGGAGGCGAAGAAGCCGCGCAGGGTCGCGTCGAACTGCGGCTCGTCGAGGAAGAAGGCGTCGTGGCCCTTGTCGGTCTCGATCTCGGCGAAACTGGCTCGACAACCCGCGGCGTTGAGCGCGCGGACGATGTCGCGGCTCTCGGCGGTCGGATAGAGCCAGTCGGATGAGAACGACAGCACACAGAAGCGCACGCCACGGGCCTTGCGGAACGCCTCGGCCAGCACCCCGCCGTGCTGGGCGGCGAGGTCGAAGTAATCGAGCGCGCGGGTGATGTAGAGGTAGGAGTTGGCGTCGAAGCGGTCGACGAAACTGGTCCCCTGGTGGCGCAGATAGCTCTCCACCTGGAAATCGGCGTCGAAGCCCCAGGAGAGTCCGTCGCGCTGCAGCTCGCGGCCGAACTTCCGCTGCAGGGCGGGCTCGGACAGGTAGGTGATGTGGGCGGCCATGCGCGCGACGGCTAGGCCCTTCTCCGGCCTGACGCCGGCGGCCTCATAGGCCCCGCCGCGCCAGTCGGGGTCGGCCATGATCGCCTGGCGGCCGACCTCGTGGAAGGCGATGTTCTGGGCCGAATGGCGGGGCGCTGCGGCGACGCAGACCGCGCTGAACAGCTTCTCCGGATAGTCCGCCGCCCACTGCAGCACCTGCATGCCGCCCATGGAGCCGCCGACCACGGCCAGCAGGCTCTCGATGCCCAGCGCCTCGATCAGCATGGCCTGGGCGCGCACCATGTCGGCGATGGTGATCACCGGGAAGGTGAGGCCATAGGGCGCGCCGGTCTTCGGGTTGACCGAGCTCGGCCCGGTCGAGCCCATGCAGCCGCCCACCACATTGGTGGCGATCACGAAGTAGCGGTCCGGATCGAGCGGCAGGCCGGCTCCGATCACGCGGTCCCACCAGCCGGGACGGCCGGTGATCGGGTTCACCGATCCGGCGTGCTGGTCGCCGGTCAGCGCGTGGCAGACCAGGACGGCGTTGGACTTGGCCTCGTTCAGGCGGCCATAGGTCTTGTAGGCGACCTCGAGAGGCTCGAGCCTGGCTCCGGAATCCAGGCGCAGGGCCTTGCCGGCCGGGAACCGCATGGTCCCGCCGTCCATCGCACGCGCAGGGCTGGTCTTGGCTGCGGCGGTCATGCGGGCCTTAGGACCGCCAAGCCCTTTCGCTGTCAATGGCCGCGAGGCGGCTTCGCAGCCGGCGCGGGGGCGGCTATGAGGGCTCTGTCAGGGGTGGAGTGTGCATGGACCGGCTGATCCTTTTCCGGCACGGCAAGGCTGAGCCGGAATCCGCCAGCGGCGAGGACTTCGACCGCCGGCTCGCCGGCCGCGGGGTCCGCGAATCGGCGGCCATGGCCGCCAAACTGGCCGATCTGGGCTTTGCGCCGGACGTGGCGCTGGTCTCGCCCGCCGCGCGGACCCGGGAGACCTGGGCGGCCGCCGAGGCGCATTTCCCCAAGGCCCGGGCGCAGTTCGACGGCGAGCTCTATCACGCTGATTCCGGCGCCATCCGGCGCGAGGCCGAACGGGCGGGCGAGCGGGCCGGCACGGTGATGGTCGTGGGCCACAATCCGGGGATCCAGGAGTTGACGGTGCGTCTCCTGATGGAGGGCTCCTCGCCGGCCACCCTGATCGAGCGGGCGCGGCGGCAGTTCCCCACGGCCGCCGCCGCGGTGTTCCTGTTCGACGACAACGGCCGTCCGTCCTTCGACGGCCTGTTCTTCCCGGATCGCGGCGATTGAGCCGCATCTACAAGATCCTCCCGCGCGAGGCGTGGGAGGCGGCGCTGGCCCAGCGCCGCTTCGACGGCTCGCCGGTCGACCTGCAGGACGGCTTCATCCACTTCTCGACCGCCGAACAGGCCCAGGAGACCGCGCGCCGGCATTTCGCCGGCCAGCAGGACCTGGTGGTGCTGGCCGTGGAGGCCGACGACCTGGGCTCGGCCCTGCGCTGGGAGGCGTCGCGCGGCGGGGCGCTCTTCCCGCACCTCTACGCCCGGCTCGAGACGGCGCTGGTCCGCGCCGTGACGGAGGCTCCGCTGGGCGCCGACGGCGCGCCACAGGTCGAGATTTCCGAGTGAGCGGCCTGCATGGCCTCGCGACCCAGGCCCTGCGGGCGCTCGACCCGGAGGACGCCCACCGCGCGGCGATCCTCGGCCTGAAGGTGGGACTGGGACCGGTCGGCGACCGCGACGATCCGATCCTGGCGACGTCGCTGGCGGGCCTGCCGCTGTCGAACGCCGTGGGTCTGGCGCCTGGCTTCGACAAGGACGCCGAGGTCTTCGCGCCGATGCTGCGCGCCGGCTTCGGCTTCGTGGAGTGCGGGACGGTGACCCCGAAGCCCCAGGCCGGCAATCCGCGGCCCAGGCTCTTCCGGCTGAGCGAGGACCGGGCGGTGATCAACCGCATGGGCTTCAACAACCGCGGCCTGGAGGCTTTCGCCGGCCGGCTCGCACGCCGGGGCCCGGGCGTCGTCGGCGCCAACATCGGGGCCAACAAGGACTCCGAGGACCGCATCGGCGACTACGTCACCGGTCTCAAGCGGCTCTGGGGCCTGGCGTCCTATTTCACGATCAATGTCTCCTCGCCCAACACCCCCGGTCTCAGGGCGCTGCAGACCAAGGCCGCGCTCGACGAGCTGCTGGGCCGCCTGGCTGAGGCGCGCGGCGTCCTGCCGGCGGCGGCCGGCGGGCCGATGTTCCTGAAGGTCGCGCCGGACCTGGAGCCCGGCGAGGTGGAGACCATTGTCGGCGCCTGCCTGGGCTACGGCGTGACCGGGATCATGGTCTCCAACACCACCGTGTCGCGGCCCGCGCTCGGGTCGCGGTTCGCCGGCGAAACCGGCGGGCTTTCCGGGGCGCCGCTGAAGGCGCTCTCCACCCGCGTGCTGGACGAGTTCGCGCAGATCGCAGCAGGGCGCCTGGTCCTGGTCGGCGTTGGTGGAATCGGTTCGGGCGGCGACGCCTACGCCAAGATCCGGGCCGGGGCCTGCGCGGTCCAGCTCTATTCGGCCCTGGTGTTCGAGGGGCCGGACCTGGTCATGCGGATCAAGCGCGACCTGGCGGCGCGGCTGCGCGCCGACGGCTTTACTGCGATAAGCGAGGCTGTGGGCGCACAATAGGCGTTCAGGAGGCCCAGGGCTTGCAGGCCCCAGGCCCGCGTTGCCGAAGCGGCCGCGCTGCATTAACTCGGAAGGATCATGGCGGACGCCGCCCCCACGCCACAGGAGCTGACACGGCCCAAGAGGCCCCGCTTCTTCTGGCCGGGCGGCCTCTCCGCGCGCCTGCTCACTCTCACCATCCTGTTCGTGGCCTCGGCCGGGGCCTTCGCCCTGCCGCCGGCGCTGGCGTCCTTCGAGGAGAAGTGGCTGCTGGACCGCATCCGGGCGGCCGAACTTGCCTCGCTGGCGCCGGACGCCACGCCGGACCGCAAGGTCTCCCAGCAGATCGCCGCCCAGCTTCTCGAGGGCGCGGGCGTGGTGCGGGTGGCGATCCAGGCTGACGGCGTGCGCCGCCTGGTGCTGGGCGGGCCGTCGCTGAAGCGCGCGCCCTATCTCGTCGACCTGCGGGCCCAGGCGCCGACCTCCTGGCTCGTGGCGCCCTTCCAGACCCTGTTTGCCGGCCATGGCGGCTATGTGCGGGTGGTGGCGAGCCCGACCTTCCTGCGCCGCGTCGACTTCATCGAGATCGTAGCCCCTGACGCGGACCTGAGGCGCGGGCTGGTCTCCTACCTGTGGAAGCTGATCCTGGTGGCGGCCTTCGTCTCCACCGTGGCCGGCGTGCTGGTCTATCTGACGCTGAACTTCTTCCTGGTCCGGCCGATGCAGCGGATCACCAAGGCCATGGAGCGGTTCCGGGCCGATCCCGAGGACGCCGAGGCGCGGGTGCAGCTTTCCGGCCGCCGCGACGAGATCGGCCGCGCCGAGGCAGAGCTCGACCGTATGCAGGCCGATCTACGCACGGCCCTGAACTCCCGGGCGCGGCTGGCGGCGCTGGGCGAGGCGGTGGCCAAGATCAACCACGACCTGAAGAACATGCTGACCAGCGCCCAGATCGCCTCGGAGCGGCTGGCGGCCCTGAAGGACCCCAAGGTCAGCCAGGCGCTGCCCAGGCTCGAACGCGCGCTCGACCGGGCCGTGAAACTAGCCTCCGGCGTGCTGGCCTACGGCAAGACCCAGGAGGCGGCGCCCGAAGTCCATCCCGTGCCGCTGGCCGCCGCCATCGAGAGCGCGGCGGAGGAGGCCCGGCTCACCGAGCGGAACGTCGCGCTCACCTGCAATATCGGCGCGGCCGAGCAGGTCAGCGCCGATCCCGACCAGTTGCACCGGATCCTGGCCAACCTGCTGCGCAACGCCCGCGAGGCCATCGAGCACCAGGAGCGGCGCAGGGCGCCGGGTCGTATCTCGGTGACCTTGTCACGCAGCGCCGAGGCCAGCCTCGTGCGGGTGACGGACAATGGGCCGGGCGTGCCGGATCGGGTGCAGGAGCGGCTGTTCCAGCCCTTCGCGGGGTCCGGGCGGCCTGACGGCGCGGGCCTCGGCCTCGCCATCGCCCGCGAACTCGCCCAGGGCCACGGCGGAGACCTCACCCTGGCCGCGACCGGGCCGAAGGGCTCGACCTTCGAGCTTCGCCTGCCGGGCGTTCCCCCGCCGGCTGCGACGCCCGCACGCCGCCGCGCGACGAAGAGCGGGGCTGCCTAGTCGCCCTCCCCACCAACTCCGGCCGCTACGCCACCAACCGAGAAGCCTTGGGAGGATCAGGAGCCTTCGGAGGCCTGACGAGCGGCAATTTCCTCGGCTGCGGTCGCTTCCAAGTCCCATTCCTCGGCGATCTTGGCGATGCTCTCCTGATCGGCGACGTTGCCGATAGAAGCGCCGAGCCGCTTGGCCTGGTCGGCGCGGGCGCGGAGGCGTTTGGCGTCTTCCATCGATCAGGATGCCGCTCAATTGTCTGGTGGCGCAAACTGTATGTAGGAATCCGGACCTAGCGGCCCGGGCGGTGGCGACCTCGGAAGTTTCAGGCGGGGCCGGCTAGTAGCCCTTGGCGACGCCTTCGCGGCGTGGGTCGGCGCCACCGCGAAGGCCGTTCGGCGTGACCTCGATCCCCTGCAGGCCGGAGCCCTCGCCGAAGGCGCCGCCTTGCAGTTTCACCCCCTTGGCCGCCAGGGCGTCGACCACGCCGGGCGGATATTTCGCGGGCTCCGAGGCGTAGAAGGTTCCGGCCCCGATCAGGTTGGGCAGGCTGATCGCCTCCTGCATGGGCAGCTTCCAGTCGAGCGTGCCGACCAACCCCTTCAGGTTGAAGGCGATGATCGAGGGGCCGCCAGGAGAGCCCAGCGCCTCGACGAACCGGCCTTGCTTGTCGAGCACGATGGCGGCCGCCATCGACGAGCGGGGCCGCTTGCCGGGCGCGACCGCATTGGCGGCCGGCGCGCCGTCGGACTCCTTCGGCTCGAAGGAGAAGTCGGTCAGCTGGTTGTTGAGGAAGAAGCCGCCGACCATCCGGCCGTCACCGAAGATGCTCTCGACGGTGGTGGTCATGGACAGCACGTTGCCGTCCTTGTCGACGATCACGAAATGGGTGGTGCCGCCGGGCTCCTTGGTGCGGTCAGGCGCGCGGACGCCGGCCCCCCTGGGCTTGCCGGGCTGCGGCGGCGGGCCGGCGGTCGCCGGGTTGATCAACTTGGCGCGGCTATCGAGATAGGCCGGCTCCAGCAGGCCCTCCATCGGCACGTCCACGAAGTCCGGATCGCCGTAGTAGCGGTCGCGGTCGGCGTACATCAGCCGGCTCGCCTGGCTGAACAGGTACCAGCCCTGGGCGTCGTTGCGGTGCGCCCCGATGTCGGTGCGCTCGAGGATGCCGAGGCCTTCCAGGACGGCCGGACCGCCGGAGGGCGCGGGCGGCACGCAGACCACATAGACCCGGTAGGGGCGGCAGACCGCCGGCGTCGCCTTGGGCTTGTAGCTGGCCAGGTCCTTCAGCGTCATGGTCCCGGGCATCGGGCTCTGGTGAAGCTTGTCGACGATGGCCTGGGCGATCGGACCTTCCAGCAGGGCCTTTGGCCCTTGGGCCGCGATCTTGCGCAGGGTTTCGGCGTAGGCCGGGTTCTTCATGATGTCGCCGGTCTTGACCTTGGTCCCATCCGGCTTGGTGAAATAGGCGACGGCGTCGGGCTGGGAGGCCTGGGGCGCGCGCGAACTGGCGGCCGCCGCCATCCGCGCCGGCACCGCGAAACCGTCGGCCGCCATCCGCTCGGCGTCGCCGAACAGGTTGGCCCAAGCGAGCTTGCCGTGTTGGCTCTGCGCCAGGTGGAGCATGGCGATGGCGCCCGGCACGCCGGCCGAGCGGCCGCCGATGATCGCCTGTCCCTTGGGCAGAGCTCGGCCGTCCGGGCCGTAGAACATCTCGGGCGTCGCGCCGGCCGGCGCGGTCTCGCGGCCGTTGTAGGCGGTCACCTGGCGGGTCTTGGCGTCGTAGAAGACCATGAACGATCCGCCGCCGAGGCCGGAGCTCTGCGGCTCGATCAGGCCCAGAACCGCCTGGACGGCGACCGCGGCGTCGATCGCCGAGCCGCCGGCCTTCAGCACCTTGAGCCCGGCGTCGACGGCGGCCGGCTCGGCCGCGGCGATCATCACCGAGGGGCCCTTCGGGACGGCGGCGGGCGCGCCCTGGCTCGGGACGGCGACGGCGGAACTGGCGAGCAAGGCGGCGAGGCCGACGGACAGGAGTCGCTTAGCGAGGGTCACGTGACTGAAAGCTCCGGAGGCGATGGGGCGCCACGATATTGCGGCGCGTAGACAATGATGCTTGGGCTGTGCGAGGTCCGCCAATGGCCATGCCTTCGCATGCCCGCCCGGGCGCCCGCAACCTGATCACCGATATCCTGGGTCTGAAAGTCGGCCAGGCCCAGCAGATGGACCGGCGCACGGGGGTGACCGTGATCCTTCCGGACGAGCGCGCGGTCTGCGCCTGCGACGTGCGCGGCGGCGCGCCGGGCACGCGGGAGGCCGATGCGCTCAGCCCCGAGAACCTGGTCGAGGCGGTAGACGCCGTGGTGCTGTCCGGCGGGTCGGTCTACGGCCTCGCCGCAGCCGACGGGGTGGCGGCCTGGCTGGGCGCGCGTGGACGCGGCTATGGCCTGGCGAACGCGCCCGGCGTGCCGGTCTCGCCGGTGATCCCCGCGGCCATACTGTTCGACCTCGCCAACGGCGGCGACAAGGCCTGGGGCGAGGACCCACCCTATCGCGCGCTTGGCCTAGCCGCCGTGGCCTCCGCCGCGGAGACCTTCGACCTGGGGACCGCCGGCGCGGGCTGCGGGGCCATGGCGGGCTCGCTGAAGGGCGGCGTCGGCTCGGCCTCCATCGTCGCCGCCGACGGGATCGCGGTCGGCGCCCTCGTGGCGGTGAACAGCTGGGGCTCGGTGACCGCGCCGGGCGGACGAACCTTCTGGGCCGCGCCCTACGAGATCGACGGCGAGTTCGGCGGCCTGGGCTCCGCCGGCCTGGCGGCCGCCCCGGAGGACTGGGGGCGCGCCAAGACGGCGGGTGACGCCCGCAACACCACCGTCGCTTGCGTGGCCACCGACGTGGCCCTGACGCCCGCCCAGGCCAAACGGGTGGCGATCATGGCGCAGGACGGCCTGGCGCGCGCCATCCGGCCGATCCACGCGCCCTTCGACGGCGACGTGGTGTTCGCGATCTCCACCAGCCGGCGGCCGATGCCGGAGGCGGCGGACTACACGGTGGCCCGGATCGGCGCGCTCGCCGCCGACACCCTGGCCCGCGCCGTCGCCCGCGCGGTGTTTGAGGCGACGCCCTGGCCCAGCGCCGAGGCGCCCTGCTGGCGCGACCTGCGGGCTTAGGAAAACGCCCGCGCCCGCGTCGCTTGAAGCCGTGGCGATGTCTGCCTATGCAGGGCGCCTCCCGGCCGACGCCGCATGCCCGCGGCCGAGGCGGCCGGTCTGGAAGGCGGTTGGCGTTTCGTGAGCCTTGGCGATCTCGTCCGACGCGACGTCGCGACCCGCTTCGGCCCCATCGCGCTGTGGAGTCGTCCCGGCGTGTTCGCGCCGTCCGCCAAGCCCATGGTGCTGGCGATCGGCGGGACCTTCTCACCCGTCGAGGACCTCAAGAACCTTCCCAATGCGCTGAGCGTCCTGGCCGACGCCTGCATCATGCGCATGCCAGGCGCGGATGCCCCGCCGCTGACCTCGTTCGCCGTTTCGGATATCGCGCTCGCGGTCGGCGAGTTCATCGAGGCCGTGTTCCCGAGACGCCCGGTGATGCTGCTGGGGGTCTCGCTGGGCGCCGTAGTGGCCCTGGGCGTGCGCGCCCGCAACCTGGTCCGGGTGGTCGCGATCGAGCCGCCGCTGATCACCGGCGGGCTCTGGCCCATCGTCGGGCCGCTGCGCGAGGTCCTCGGCCGCACGACCGACCTTGCCGCCGGCGACATGGTCTTCGAGGCCTTCGGCGTCAGCGCGCACGAGACGGCGGACCGGAATTACCTCTCGCTGCTGGACGGGTTGCGCGCGCCCGCCGACGTGATCCTGGGCGGCGAGCCGCTGGAGCCTGAGCGCCCGGTGAAGCGCTTTCCAAGCCTGGTGACCGCCGCCGCGCGCCGGCGTCTCGCGCAGGATCCGCGGGTGCGGCTGCACCTGATCCCCGAGGCCGGCCACAATCTTCTCGGACAGGCCGCCGGGCCGACGCAGGACATCATCCTGGAAGCTTGCCGCCGCGCCTCGGCGGTGAACCCCTTCGACGCGGCTGAACTCGACGAGCCGCTGCTGGAATCGACGCCGCTCACGGCGCGGCGCCTGCTCTACTGGGGCGCGCACGGTGAGACCTTCCGCGCCGCCATGGCCCCGACCAATCCCACCGCCGAGATCGTTGTGCTCGCAGAGGGCGAGACCGACCTGCCGGGGGAGGGCGGGTTCGACGCCATCGTCGCGGCCGCCGCGCCGCCGGCCCCGATGCTGGCGCGGTTCGCCGCAGCCCTGCGGCCGGGCGGCCATCTGGTGGCCCGCTGGACCGAACCCCGGCAGGACGTCGCCGGGCAATTGGCTCCGCACGGTCTGAAGTTGCGCGAGCCCGTCGACGAGGCCGGCACGGGGGTGATCCGCGCCCAGAAGCGCGAGGGCCGCCCCGAGCCGGCGCTGCATCTGAAGACCGTGGTCTATGCGGGTCTCCTGATGGACATCCGCACGCGCCTGCCGGCCCGCGCCTTGCGATCCGATCCTGAGCTGCAGGTCGCCTATGAGACCCCGCCGACCAGGCTGCCGACGCTTTCCCCCGACACGCCCAAGGTGGTCATCCTCCAGCGCAGCGCCGAACTCGACGCCGAGCGCTGGCGACCGCTGCTGGCGACGGCGATCCAGGCCGGCTGGATCGTGGTGAAGGAATATGACGACCACCCCCGGCTGATCGCCGAGCTACAGGGACGGCCCGCGTCGGAGGCCGACATGCTGCGGTTCGGCTTCGCGCACGCCGTGCAGACCTCGACGCCGCAGCTCGTCGAGGCCTTCCGGCCCTACAATCCCGAGGTCGTCATGTTCCCCAACTCGGCGTTCGATCTCGCACCGTTCATCGAGGGCGACCGGCCGCCGCGGGTGTTTTACGGCGGGATGATCCGCGGCGACTATGCGGTCGACGTCGCCCGCTCGCTGAGGCCGGTGGTCGCGGAACACCCGGAAACCGAGTTCGTGGTGATCGGCGACCAGCGGTTCTTCGAGGCCCTGCCGACCGAGCGGAAGCACTACCACGGCTATATGAGCTTCGAGGGCTACCTGCGGCTGATGAGCGAGTGCGCGATCTCGCTGTCGCCCATCGCGCCCCTGCCCCTGCGGGAGACCAAGAGCGACGCCAAGTTCATCGACGGGTCGCGGTCCGGCGCCCTGACCATCGCCTCGCCGACCATCTACGGCCGGGTGATCGAGCATGGGGTGAACGGCCTCCTGGCGCCGGAGATCGCCGACTGGGCGCCGCTGCTCAGCCAGGCCCTCGGCGACCAGGATCTGCGCAGCCGGCTGGCGCGCCGGGCCTGGGACTATGTCCGCGAGGAGCGGATGTTCGCGGGCCAGATCGCCCGGCGCCGCGCCTGGTACCGCGACCTCTGGTCCCGCCGCGAGGCGCTGAACGAGGCGCTGATGCAGCGGGTGCCGGGCCTGCGCGAGATGGTCGCGGGTTAGAGCCGCCCACCGACCGGATAGAGAACGCCCTTGAACCTTCAAGCGCGACAAGGAATGAAGCGCGGCGTTAAATTCCCCGCCCTGACATGGACCCTTACCGATGAGCGAAACCACCGAACCGGGCGTCCCTCCGCCGGCCAGGGCCGTTGAGGTGTTGCGGCGCAAGGCGCTGCGCGGCCCGGCCTACCGCGAGTTCGTGCGCGACATCGTCCGGCTGAAGCATGCGCGCAGCTATCTCGAAGTGGGCGTGCAGAGCGGCTCGACGCTCGCCCTGATCGACTGCCCGAGCATCGGCGTAGACCCCAACTTCATCTTCGACCGAAATCCGGCGGGCAAGAAATCGGTGCTCCACCTCTACCAGATGGGCAGCGATGAGTTTTTCCGCGACCACGATCCGCGCGCCATTTTCGGCGGGCCGGTCGACGTCGCCTTCCTCGATGGCCTGCACCAGTTCGAATATCTGCTGCGCGACTTCATCAACACCGAGAAGGTCTGCGGCCCGGCCTCGGTGATCCTGCTGGACGACTGCCTGCCGATCAATCTGGAGATGACCGAGCGCAAGCACCGGCCGGAGCTGCGCAAGGACAAGGCCATCGCCGGCTGGTGGACCGGCGACGTCTGGAAAGTGGTCGAGATCCTCCGGGAATACCGGCCCGACCTGCGCATCACCCCGGTCGACGTCGTGCCGACCGGCAGCATTGTGGTCAGCAACCTCGATCCCGGCTCCACGCGCCTGAGCGACGCCTATTTCGAGATCATCGACCGGTTCGCCGCCGTCGAGCTCGACGCCAAGAGCTTCGAGACCTACTGGAAGGCCAATGCGCCGGTCGCGGCGGCCACGCTCACCGAGGATTTCAGCCTCTCCCTGCGCACGCGAGCTTGAAGTCGCCAAGTCGCGTTGGGGGTTGAACCGCCGAGATCGGGCGGCTAGAGAACCGCCTCGCCGTCAGGCGGCGCGCGCCCGTAGCTCAGCTGGATAGAGCATCAGACTACGAATCTGAGGGTCGGACGTTCGAATCGTTCCGGGCGCGCCAATTTCTTCAAAGACTTAGACAGAAGTCGAAAATCGCAGCGGAGCCTGTGGGTAACGCTACGGGTAACGGGAGCACCAGGGCGGTCCATGGCCAGCCTCCGCGAAATCCTTCCCGACCCGAAAGACCTCCTGGCCTTGGAGCCCGAGGAACTCGCCGGCATCCTCCTCGAGCTTCTCCCTGGGATGGACCGAAACGGGTCTGGCACCACCTTCATCGACATAGAAATTCGGCTCTTTCCCCAGATCTTCGTCGCTGCACCTGACCAGGGCTATCCGAACGACGCCCGCGACGATGTGGGCATGGCCCTCGCCGAGGCGCTGTCGTGGCTTGAGACGCAAGGGCTCATCGTCCGAAACCCCGGCCAGGCCGGTGCCCACTATGTTGTTACCCGGCGCGGTGCGAAGGCCATGGGTCGGTCGAACTTCGACGCCTACAGGCTGGGGCGAACCCTCCCCGTCGAACTGCTTCAGGATGACCTCGCCGAAAAGGTGCACCACCTCTATCTCCGGGGCGACTACGAGGTCGCCGTGTTCCAGGCCTTCAAGATGGTGGAGGTCGCGGTGCGGCGTGCGGGGGGCTTCGCCCCAGACGATGTAGGCATGAAACTGATGCGAGCGGCGTTCAGGCCCGAGGCGGGACCGCTGACCGACAAGAGCGCTCCACCCGGCGAACAGGAAGCGTTGATGGAGCTATTCGCGGGCGCGATGGGCTACGCCAAGAACCCGCCAGGGCATCGCGATGTCGCCCACAACCGGCAGTCCGCCGCCCGCCTGATCATCTTCGCCAGTGAGCTTCTGGAGATCGCGCTGATCCGTGAGTTTATCTAACCCGCGGGCCCTCAATGGGCAGCTTGTCGGCGGGCGCTGGCTCCGGTTTCGGCATCGCTGAAAATTCGACCTCCAGCCTGCCCTCGAAAAGCTCGGCGAGCTGCTGCAGCACATCCAGGGCGTGCCCTGTGTCGCTGGAGAGGTATTCGCGCATGTCGTGGACGATGCCGGCCAGCCCGATCGATTTGGGGCGTAGAGGGAGTGGCACATCGGCAAGGCCATGATCGCCATCCATGAAATCGGGCGTCAAAGCGTCGACTAGCTGGTCGCGCTTTTCACCATAGAACCGAAAAGTGCCGAACGTCGCGTTGTGCTTCTCGTCCATCGAGAGCAGCGCATCGAGGGTCTTAGTGGCCTTCAATTCCAGCACCAAAGCGATTTCCTCCACGGAGAAAAACACGTCCGCCGGCGAGCCGGTCATACCCTGCAGAATGGCCCATGGCAGAGCCATTTGCTGGGCTGAGGCGCCTTTCAGCGCCTCTTCAAAGTGGAGATTCAGGCCGCGCAAATGGCGGTAAATCTGGCGGACCTTGAAGAGCAGGGAATAGGCTAGGCCACGGTTTCGTTGACGCGTCTCGTGCTTGATCGTCTGCCATTGGAGGATGGCGGTGATCCCCCCACCCGCGAGGGCGCCGACGATGGCGCCGGCAATGGCTGCCCAGAACTCGCTGCTCATTGGCATTCCTCTTCGGCTGTGAAGCTTCCTAAGCTGGCATCCTGGAACTCAGTGGGTTCATCTAATCCGCAAGCCGCGCATCCTCGGGGAACGTCGCTCTGATCATCGCGGTCATGCGCGTGGCGGCGTCGCTGAGGGCCTCAGGGTCCCAAACGATAGTCGTCAGGTGGTTGGTGTCGAAATGGGGATGCTCCGTCTCCCACTGATCCTTGCGGCAGGTGTAGATCACCGGCTTGCCGGCCCCCTCGGCGAAGCCGGCTTCCCAATATGCGCCGCGGCTCGCGTGGGTGAGGTCTGAGACCGCGAAACGGGCGTTGCGAAGGCCGACGCGCATCTGGTCATCGATCAGGCCGGCCGGCTGATCGTCGGCGACGCTCTTCAGCACGAATCCGGCCGCCAGCGCGGCCGGCCTGAAGCAGGTCGCCAGCACGTGCGCCATCTGGTCGTCGGCGAACTTCATGGCCATAAACGCCGTCATGGAGACGGATGCTGCTCGGCTCAGTTCCTGGAATCTGCGCCACCCGGCCATAGTCAGGCGCCGCTCCCCGTCGTGACGCCGCTCAACTAGCCCAGATGTCTCCTCTTCGTTGAGAAGCCACGATAGGGGCCGATCCGGGGACTCGTAGGAAACGGGGGCGCCGATCCACGCCGCCACCTCGGCCATAGGGATGATTAGCGGTGTGGCATAGTCCGGCTGCCGCTCGGCACACCAGACGACCAGATTGTCGATCAATTCAGCCGGCGTGGGCAGGGGATCGTCGAGTATCTGGGCATCCAACTTCCGGGTTTCCAGCGTAACGCGGCCAGCCGCCGCTCGCTGTTGCCGGCGCACGATATGACTAAGGCGCGCGCGCCGATGAGGACTGTCTACGTCGCCCGGCGAAACGAGGTCTCTGATGCGGACGTGATTGTCGTCCGCCGCTATCCACGGCCCACATCGGGGGCAATCGAAACCGCCGTCAGGGTTCTGCTGGACGGAGGTACGGCAAATCCGGCAGTTCTGGTCGGGCACCGGGGCAGGCTCCCTTTCAGCGCAGCTGCAGGCTAGCAGATGACGTGTTGCCGATCCTCCCTCGACTGGGCGAGCGAGCCAGGGCCGATGGCGGCCGACGTGGAGCTACTCACGCCGACCGCCGAGATGCCCACCGGTGGCGGGAGATGCGCCCTCGGCGGCGGTCGCTGTTGTTTCGGACACCTGCGACTGGTCCGTCTCCCGGGCGATCAAGGGGCCGGGAGATTCACCCACCCGGGCGAGAGGGAAGGCTGAGCAGAGCTAGATCAGGTTGGCGCCTAGGGCCGGCCCCATCTCGACGCAGAGCCGATCAAAGGCCTTTTCGAAGGTGCAACCCTCGGCCTTGGCCTTCGCCTTGGCCAAGGCGTCAACCGCTTCTCGGGTGGCCGCCTTGCGGGCTGCGAAATCGACCACGGGTTCGGGCTCGGCGATGACGGAGGGGTCATCTGCGCGCCCGCCTCCCCGCTTCATGATAACGGCCCGAGCGCCCTCCTGCGCAGGCGTATCCACGCCGCTCAGTTCGTGGATCCTGAAGCGCGTCATGACGCCCGAGATCGGCGTGGCCTTGTCGAAGGTGACCATCAGCTTGCTCCGCTCGCGCCAGGAAGGTCGCCGATCCCATAGCGTTTCAGGATGGCGGTCTTCTCCAGCTGGTAGCGGTCGCCCAAGGCGGGGTTCTCCAGCATCACCCGGTCGAAGGCCTTGGCGTGGCTCTCGCCGGGAGCGCGGTTCTTCTCCACGAAGTCGGTCAGCGTGGAATCCATGGCCTGCGTCTCGGCCATCGCCTTGCCGACCGGCGTGTCCGGCGCGGGCGCCGCGGCTGGCTTGGCCACGCCAAGGGCGTTTGCGATCTGCGCGTCATTGAGCTTCGGCATGAGGTTCCTCCCGTCTGAGCCCGAGCAGCACTCGGGCGCCGTGTGAAAAGCTGATCCGGGCGCCTGCGACGACGTGCGCCATGCTGATGAAGTTGTTGAGGCCTGCCGCGGCGAAGGCTCGGTCGACGGCGGCCCGGTGAAGCTGGCGCAGCCGCTGCTGCTCCCTGCCGTGTCCCGAGACCGCTATCAGCGCAGAACGCCTTCGTTGGAGCGCGTCGGCGAGGGCTTCGGCCAAGGCGTCGCAGTCCTCGCAGACCTCCATCAGGGCGGTCTCTGGGTCCGTAGCCTGGACCTCGCGGTTTCGCTTCATCCCCAGCATGCGCCAGCCTCCAGTTCGCGTGGGTCCTCGGTCGCCCATTCGTCGTCGAACTCCGCCTGGGCGATCAGTTCACAGCCCTCGATGGGAAGGATGATCTCCAGCGGCTCGCGGCGAGGGAACACGCTACGCATGCAACCGAAAACCGCGTTGGCGTAGTCGTCGTGCTGCCCGGCGCCGGTCGGGTGATCCACCGCGTCCTTGCCCTGGCGGCTCGTGCGGCGCTCCAGCAGCCGGATTTCGCGGATCAGCACCGGGTGGTTCGGGAGTGAGACGCCGCGCCGCATGAACCGCGAGACCCCTTCGAGGTAGAGGCCTGACTTGGGGAGGTCGGAGCGTCGGTATTCCAGGCCGGCGGCGCGGAAGGCCTGGGCCGTCCATTCGCCGGCGTAGTTGTCGCCATCGACGCGCGCGCAGCGGTAGGTCTTGGCCAGGTCGGCGAATTCAGCGGCCACCTCGCCGGGGTTGAACGGCGCCTTGCGGCCGCGGACCACGTCCGCCACGAACCGATCATCCTGGCGATGCCCGATGCAGAGGGTGAACGCGTCGGCCCGCCCCGCCGAGGCATCGGTGAACGCCCGGTAGGTCAGGTGAGCTTCTGGCGGCAGCTCCAGCGGTCTTTCGAGGTCGATGGCGTCGTCGATCACCTCGTCGGACAGCAAGCTGCTGATGTCCTCGCGGAATTCTCCGTCCCATTCGGCCACGGCCGCAGACGGATCATTCGCCCTCGCCCTGGCGATCACTTGCCGGTCGATCGAGGGATTGAAGGTCTCGGTCGCGCCCTGCACCACGAGGATGTCGTGCAGATCGACCCCGAAGTGGTCGCGGTGCTTCGCGTGCAGCAGCCCGGTCTTCCGATAGGGGCTGGAGATACCGATCAGCATTCCGCCAGTCGTGGCCATCGCCGGCAGCACCGCGCGGTAGACCTCGAGATCGGGATTGGCGCTCGTTTCGTCGGCCCAATAGGCGACCTCGTCGAAGATCGCGGCCAGGAGCGTCGAGCCCCGCACGGTTCGGAAGCTGTTGGTCGACACGCGGATGACGATGTTGCCGACCAGCCTGACCTCATCGGTGGTCGAGCCGACGATCAACCCACTCAGGGCCGGAGAAGCTTCCAGGAAGCCCAGGACGTAGTTCAGGACCGAAGCCGCCTGTTGCTTGCTCGCGGCGATCACAGCGACCACACCGACCTCGCCTGGAGCCAGATGACCCGAGTGGTCGACGAAGCCCGCGATGAACGCCGCGATGGCCGCCGCTGTCCGGGTCTTGCCCGCCCGCCGGCCGATCACCGCCCACAGTTCAGCGACACGTCGAGCCGGAGGCCTGCGCTCACCCGCCACCTTGGCGAAGAGCCGGCGCTCAGTCCGGTTCAGGCCCAGGGCGAACGCCGCCTGGAGGACCACCAACCACGTCGACCACGGCGCAAGGTCGCCTAGCGCCGCGCCCAGCAGATGGGGATCGCGGATGGCTGTGGCGATGTCCTCGCGCGGCGCCTCGGTCATGCCACCGGGTCTCCGTGCTTGGTCTTCAGGTAGCTGTCCAAGGCCTCACGCCCAGTCAGTAGCCCCTTGGGTGACCGCTTGGCCTTCAGAGCCGTCAGGGCGCGCGCCGCGGCGTTGGTGACCCGCACCAACACGTCTGCGTCGATGGCCTGACCACGCTGCTGGCGACGCTGGAGATTCTCGGACTCCAAGATCAGCGAGGCGGTGTTCGCGACCGTCATGCGCTCGGCGGCGCTCAGGGCTGCGTTGCTGCCCAGGTCCGCCGTCAGTTCGGCTTGGATCGCGTTGAACCTGCGGGCCGCCACGGTGCGTCCATCGACGCCTGATCGCACCGAAGGCTTTGCGCCAGCATCGGCCTGATTGGCGGGCCGGATCGTAGGAGCATCTGCTGACATCGTTGCGCTACCCGTGCGTTACCCGAGAGGGCATCTGAGGACGAGGCGTAGGCAAAAACCGCTGATTCGCCTAGAGAGAGGCAATGTCGGGCATCTGATCAGTTATCTGATGCCCAAGTCGATGATGCCGACAAAATCACATCGACACTCGATCCGTCGATGGTGGTGTTCTCGCGTTCCAGATCAGGAGGAGCGGGGAATGATGCTGGCGATGAAGCCGACGATCCCGGCGATGACGCCGCCGATCAGGGCTTTGTCCGCTTCCCACTGGAGCACGACCTTGAGCAAGGTGAAGACGCCGCCCAAGGCGGGGATCGCGACTCGCAGCGCCTTGATCGCGGGCTGGGCCCAGACCACCAGAAGCATGCGCGCAAAAGCGAACCGCTGGGATGTAGTACCTGCCCTAGAGAGCCGCTTACCCTTCTTCGTCAGGTGGAACTTCGGCAGGTCCAAAAGGCGGAACTTCAGGCTGCGGGTATACGCACCGTCCCGAGGCGGGACCGAGATCGCGGACAGCACCTTGAAGTGGGTGAAGAGGCCAAGCTCGAAGTCGAGGGCGCGCCTCGCCTTGTCATCGTCGTCGACGTTCTTGGGGTCCAGACGGACGCCATCCAACTCGCCATCGAGCTCGAACCACACCGTGGTGCACTCGTCGAAGAAGAAGCCGTCAGGGTGCTCAGCGAGCGTGTTTATGAAGACCGCGAACCACTCGACCTGCGACTTGGCGCTTGGCCAGACGTGATTGAGCTTCAGCCTCATTAGATCACGTCCTCGTCCAAGATCGCGGCGTGCTGCTCGGCCTGCGGGATTGAATCTGCATCACTTGCAGCGTGGCTATGGAGCGGGTCAATCGGTGGTGCACCCTCCCCAAGATATAGAAGGTGCCTCTCAATTGTCGGGTCAGCCGCACTTTCATTTGAGAGGCGAGGAGGTGGATCGCCCCGAGGGGGGACGCCCGCCGGCTGCCTATCATCTGCGAGGCGCTTTTCGCTCAATTGAGAGGTTGGCTGCGATTTCTTTCGAACGTGTGCAGCGACCTCCGCCTTGAGCCACTTCCGAGCCGCGATCACGTTGCCGACGCCGAGCTTCTCAAGCCCCTTGATGATGTCGTCCCAGTCTTGGGTCGGCGGAGCCTCGTCTGACGAGCCCGAGCGGGTCGGCAGCCAAGTCAGGGCATAGCGGGAGGGCTCACCCCCGCCGGCCTGACGCATGCCGCGGCTGGTGACCCGCACGAAGCCGGTGGCGGTGAGCTCCGCCAGGCCTTTGCGCACGTCCGCAGCAGTCACGCCCCACGCCTCCAGTTGGCGATAAGACGCGGCCAGGTTCCCGTTCTCCCTGCCGGCATGCTGGAGGTGCTCGTACATCAAGAAGTCGAGGATTCGGCGGGCGTTGATGCCGAGAGCCTTGAACGTGATCGCGCCCAGGTGGGTGCGTGTCATCCAAATCCACGCGTGACCCTCTGGCGGGCCCAGGCCAAGCGTGCGGCCTGGCCTGGAGCGCAACCGGCTCAATCAGCGCTGTCCGGTGTGCAGGGCTGCCGCGCCAGGACCTCCCTGAGCGCGTCGATCAGAGGCGCCATGTGTTCGGTGCCGATGGCGAAGCCGCGGCTGGTCGGGACGCGCCGGCCATCGGTGCGAACGCGCCAGCGACGAAGGTCGATCACAACTCCCTCCGCGCTCTCGATCACCTCGATCACCACGAGCCAGTCGGCGCGCGTGGGGATGGCGCGGGAGAACGTGACCTTGCGCGGGTCGGCCTCGGGGTTACTGTGCTGGCGTTCGCTTCCTTGCTGAACACCAACACGGCCACCCCCGCGTTCACGAGGCGCGGGGGTTTCCATGTGAGACACCGGTCAGGCGGCCGGTTTGCCTGCGGCGCGCGAGCGTTCCCATTGCTCGATCTCCTGCAAGCTCCAGTACCGGCGGCGATTGATCACGAGCGGCTGGGGGAAGTTCAGGGCATCGTCTTGCAGCCAGCGATCCACGGTTCGGTCAGAGACGCCGAAGCGTTCCATGAGGGCCTTCGTGGGTAGCCGGGTGTCGGTGGTCGTGTTCATTCGGTTCTCCTGTCGGCGACAACTGCCGACAGGAATCAGCGGTGATTCACTCTGAAGGCTGGTCCCGAGACCCTCTGCCGTCATCCGCAGAGACTTCGTACCGTGCCCAGCCCTTTGCCGCTTCGCGAGAGCCTTCGAGCCCGTTGAGGCAAGCCGTCCAAAGGTCACCCTTACGCTTGCCGGTCGTGACCTCCTCGTGGCCAGTCGCTACCTCGTAGAGGACCCCAGCAAGCTTGTGGTACGGGCCACCGCGAGTGCCCGTCGCGGGCCGGCGCCCGAACCTCTGGAGCAGCTGAAACGACGACGCCGCAGCTTTGCTGGTCGCGAAATCGGGGCGGGGGCCCGGCTTTCCAATTGCGCGTCTGGCCAACGCCTCGGCGTCACGGCGCCACGCGGATAGCTGGGACCGGAAAAGCTCTACTTGGTCCCCCCAGAAACGTTGAGTGGCAGGTGGAAGAGGGCGATCGAGGGTCGCGATGGTCGGGAAGACCGCGCCGCCCAGATCGACCAATGCCGCGTCCACTTCGGAGAGCGCCCTGGCTAACCTCTCCAAGCGGACCTTCGCCTCAGCGACCGGCATGGAATGCAGTTGCGCCATCATGGAGGTGCCGTGCTGAATGCTTGCGACCTCCAGACGGAACGCCTCTTTGAAGGCGACCATCCTGTCCGGCGTCACCCCGGCGATCTTCGCAGCATGCTCGGCCAAGTCCTCACTCACCGCCGTTTACCCGCGATCTCGATGACGTTCCCCGAGGGTGTGGCGGACGTCAGGCGCTCGACGTAGGCGCCCCAGGCGGCGAGCGCGGCCCGCTTCTCGTCAGCGTAGTCGTACCGATTGTAGACAGCCGCCACGCCGCTAATGGTCCCGGTCTTGTGGTTCAGGACTGCCTCGGTGACATGAACCGGAATCTTCAGCCGGGCGAGGCCGGTGGCGAAGGTGCGACGGAGGTCGTGGAACCGCCACGGCTCCAGGGCCTGCATCCCTTGAGGGTCTTCCTGGGCTTTGGTCGCGTCCTCGCGCTGCAGCTTGAGGATTTCACTGTCCAGCCGGGCCTTGGCCTTGCTGAAGCCGGAAATCGGCGCGAGGGCCCGCTGGTTGACTTTGCCGTCCTTCACGGCGCGCTCGCCGCTGGTGAACACGAAATCCGGCTTGCCTGCGATCTTCTCGGCGGCTGCCAGCGCCGCGGCTGCCTGATCGGACAGCGGGACTTGATGAGGCCTGCTGTTCTTCACTCGGGCGCCGGGGAGGCTCCAGAGCGCCGCCTTGTAGTCTATCTCGCCCCACCGCATTTCAGCGACTTCATCGCGCCGTTGGCCCGTCAGGATCAGCACCTGGACGAAGGGGCCGAAGGGGTAGCCGAGCCGTGCCGCGGCGCGCCAGACGAGGGCAAGTTCCTCGTCATCCAGCACCCGGTCGCGCTTGATCTCCCCGCCCCAAGGCTCGATGCCGGCACAGGGCGAGGTGGTCAGCACGTCGCGCGCGACCAGCCGGGTGAAGAGGGTCTTCAGCAGCGCCAGCACGCGGTTCGCGGAGTAGGGGGCACCGCCAGCCCGGATCGCGTCCAGCAGCTTGATCACCTCAGCCTTGGTAATGTCGTGCACCGGTCGACCGGCCCAATGCTTCACGACACCGCCAAACACACCCTCGGGGGCCGCCCTGCGCACCAACTCAGTCGGGTTTTGATCGTCCGGGCGGAAGCCGAGTAGCCGGGCTGTCTCGCGCCAAGAGGCCTCCCGGTTCTCGACCTTGGCGTACCTCTCAATGAACTCGACCGCGACGACCTCGAAGACGGATGCGGCCCGCAGCCGATCCTCGGCTTCTGCCGCCCGCTTCCTGGCTTTCTTCAGTTCGCCAGGGTCCTGCCGACCGGCCACCAGGGCTCTCTGATCGGCGGCGAGCCGATGAGCCTGCGCAAGCGTCAGGGGGGCGCCAATCTCCGGCGGGTTGATGGGTTCCTGCTCGCCCTTCTGTAGGTCGCGCACCGGGCCGAGGGCGAGCTTGGCCGGTTTCCCGTCACCTGGCCTGCGATAGCGCAACGCCCAGCTTCTCGCGCCGCTCGGCTGGACCACCAGATAGAGCCCCCGGCACCCGTCGTCGGGGATTTCGCGTCGCTTGCTGGGGTCGGGTTTGACGTCCCGGACGACAACCGCTGTCAACTTGCTTGCCATGTAAAACCCCTTGCAGAGCCGATGCAGGCGGGTAACGGAAGGGTAATCAAATCCGCCTGTCTGGCCGGTTAGCCCAATGTCGGCGACATTACCGAACAAGCCTCCTAAGTCGATGGCGTGGAAGGGGAATTCCTGTGGATTAGTGCGGGCGTTTGGCGGGTTCTGTCGTCGCTGGGCGCCAAACTACGAATCTGAGGGTCGGACGTTCGAATCGTTCCGGGCGCGCCAATTTTTCAGATAATTCAATCTGATACCCGGCGTGCTCGCTTGTGCGAGTTTACAAATACTGATCGCATGACGCGATCGTGCAATAGCCACTGCACTGATATTCCTGGGGTTTTCGCGCGAATTGCAGTCTGAGGCTCATTCGATGGTCCGCGCGGCCAGAGGTTGGCTGTAGTGCCGGGGGCCCCCTCGACGGCTCCTAGGTCGGCGCGTGACTCGCCACTGAGCTTCGGAAGGTCCCATACGGAACCACGGGGCTCAGCAAGCCGGCACGAAGAGCACCGCCGGGATTGAGAACAGCGTTCCAATGAAGAACCCTGCGCTGGTCAACAGGCCGGCGAGGGCCATAAACCGGGACCGGCCTTCGCCGATTGAGAGCAGTGCGTGGGGGCCGCCGGCCTGCTCATTCCTCGTTGCGCGCCAAGCGCCAAGGGCAATCATCGCGGCGCTGGCGCTGACCAGGAGAGAGACGACGAGCACGACGACATGAATGCTGTGCAGGTTTGCGATGGCGGGCGTCGCCAGGGGCTCGGTCCCGGGGGAGCAGGCCTCCTGCGCCAGGGTCGCGTTCACAAGTTCCCCCACCGCCCATGCGACCGGCGCGGCCACGAGACCGTAGAGCAGGGCGCCCAGCCCGGACTTGGCGCGATGAGGCGACGGGTGGTCTGCGGGGTCGGGTTCAGTCGCTGTCACGGAGCTCACCCTAGCCTGGGCGTGAGGAAGAACGTGGTGAACACCACCAGCCACACCGCGTCCACGAAGTGCCAATAGAGGACGCCGACCGTCACGTGCAGGTGGCGTCGTGCGCTGAACCGGCCCAGCGCCGCCCAGAGGATCAGGCAAGCCAGGATGAAGAGCCCGACGGCCACGTGGGCGATATGCACGCCGGTGATGGTGTAGAACAGCGAGCCGTAGGCGTCCGTCGCCGGATTGAACGGCTTGTGCATCCAGTCATGGACCTGAACACCGGCGAACACTGCGCCGAGGACCAGGGACAGCGAAAGGCCCGCGATCAGCCGGCCGGAGGAGCCCTTCTCGATGCCGCGCTGCGCCCAGACGGCGGTGACGCTGGACGCCAGCAGGATGGCCGTGTTGACCGCCGCCGACAGGATCGGGGGCGCTCCGGAGGGCGGCCAGGGCCCAGGGGCCTGGGAGGCCAAGAAGAAATAGCTGAACAGCAGGTAGATGAAGAGCGCGGCCTCGGTCGCGACCAGAAAGACGAGGCCATACCATCCCGAGGCGCGCGAGCCTTGCGGCGCCACCGGCAGGGCGGTGGGAGGAACCAGGACATCAGCCACGGGCGGTCTCCTCTGCCGGCACGGGCGGCGGGCTGGGCGCCAGCCAGATCGCGGCGGCCAGGGCGCTGAGCACGCCTCCCGCGCCGGCCAGCCACCAGAGGTGGCCGAGCAGTCCCGCGAAACCGATCGTGAGGGTCACAGCGAGGAGCAAAGGCGCCAGGCTGTCGTCCGGCATGCGCAGGATCGCGTCGGCCTCGGCGTCGAGCGTCGTGGTCGCCAGGGTCTCGCGCCCATGCTGGAGCGCGATGTCAGTCTCCAGCACCGAACGCCCGGTTCCATGGTCCAGGCGGCCTTCCCACAGCGGGTGGCGGCTGGCGATGATCGGGATGCGACGGAAGTTGTAGGCCGGCGGCGGCGAGGACACCGACCACTCCAGCGTCGCCGCGTCCCAGGGGTTGGCGCCGGCTGGGGCGCCGCGAACCCGGCTGACCGCCAGGTTGTAGAGGGTGATCAGCACGCCCACCGCAAACACCGCCGAGCCGATCGAGGTGACCATGTTGGCGCCGTCCCAGCCCATGTCGGCGGGATAGGTGTAGATGCGCCGCGGCATGCCCCGAAGCCCGCTCAGGTGCATCGGGAAGAAGGCCAGGTTGAAGCCGATGAACGAGACCCAGAATCCCCAGCGGCCCAGGCGCTCGCTGGTCATCCGGCCGGTGATCTTGGGGAACCAGTAGTAGAGGCCGCCGATCACAGGAAAGACGTTGATGCCGAGAAGCACGTAGTGCAGGTGGGCGACGACGAAATAGGTGTCGGTGAGCTGCCAGTCGAGGGGCACGGCGGCGGTCATGAAGCCTGACACGCCGCCGATCACGAACAGCAGGATGAAGCCGGCGAAATAGAGGAACGGCGTCTTGAACACTGGGCGGCCGGTGGCGATGGTGCCGAGCCAGGCGAAGACCGAGACCGCGCTCGGAATGGCGATGATCATGCTGGCCGCCCCGAAGAACGACAGCGCCAGGCCCGGCAGGCCGGTGGCGAACATGTGGTGCACCCAGACGCCAAAGCCCACGACCATGGTGGTCACCGTCGCCAGCGCCACGGCCGTGTAGCCCACGAGCGGCCGGCGGCAGAAGGTCGGCAGGGCGTCGGAGACAATCCCCATCGCCGGCAGCACCAGCGCATAGACCCAGGGGTGGCCGAACACCCAGAAGAGATGCTGCCAGAGCAGCGGCTGGCCGCCGGCGTGCGGATCGTAGAAGTGCATACCGAACGTGCGGTCGAGCCACAGGAGCAGGCACGCCGCGCTCAGCGCCGGCACCGCGAACAGGTTGGCCACCGAGGCGGTCAGCGTCCCCCAGACCAGGATCGGCATGCGGTTGATCGACATGCCGGGCGCGCGGGTGCGCATCAGCGAGACGATGAAATTGATCGCGCCCACCGTCGTCGAAATGCCCAGGAAGATCAGTCCCAGGGCATAGACGTCGATGTTCAGGCCGGGATCGTATTCCTTGCCGGCCAGCGGCACATAGTTGAACCAGCCGGCGTTGGGCGCCTGGCCGATCAGGAAGGTCGAATAGATGAACAGCCCCGACGCCAGGAAGACCCAATAGGAGAACGCGTTGAGGCGCGGGAACGCCATGTCGCGCGACCCGAGCAGCAGCGGCCACAGGTAGTTGGAGAACCCCGAGAGCATCGGAAGCGCGTAGAGGAACACCATGGTCACGCCGTGCATGGTGAAGAGCTGGTTGTACTCGGCGGGCGTCAGCAGTGTCTGGTTGGGCCGCGCCAGCTGCGCGCGCATGATCAGGGCCTCGACCCCGCCGATCGCCAGGAAGGCGAAGGCGGTGATCAAGTAGCGCTTGCCGATCTCCTTGTGGTCGACGCTGGAAAGCCAGCCGATGAAGCCCGGTCGCGTCTCCCACGTCGCCGTTAGGCCTGGATCCTCCGTGGGCGGATTACGATCGAGTGTGGTGTCAGCCATGTCTCGCGCCCCTCACGTCAACGACTGCAGATAGGCCACGACCTGCGCGCGCTCGGCGGCCGTCATGGGAACCTTGGGCATCAGGACGCCGGGCTTGACCGCGGCCGGATCAGCGATCCAGGCGTTGAGGTGCTGGGTGTCATTGGGGATCGTTCCGGCGGCGAGGGTCTCGCGGCTCGCCAGATGGCTGAGTTCGGGCCCCACGATGCCGCCGGCAGGCGTGCCGCTGACCGTATGGCAGCTCGCGCACCGCGCCGCGAACAGCGCCGAGCCTTGCGCGACCTCGGGGTTGGCCGACGCCGGCGGCGGCGGGGCCAGCTGACCCTCGCGCCAGGTATTGAAGGCCGCGGGGCTGTCGGCAGTGACGAAGAAGGCCATGCGGGCATGCTGCAGCCCGCAGAACTCGGCGCACTGCCCCCGGTAGCGACCCGGCGTGGCGGCCTGCATCCAGGTGACATTGGTGATCCCGGGAATGACGTCCATCTTGCCGGCCAGCTTCGGCACCCAGAAGGAGTGGATGACGTCGGGCGAGGAGAGGACCACCCGCACGGGCTCGCCGACCGGGATGTGGATTTCGTTGGCGGTGGTGAACACCCGGCCCGCCACCGGATCGAGATAGCGGACCTCCCACCACCACTGGTGCGCCGTGACCTGCAAGGTCAGATGCGGCTTGCTGGCCGGGTGCATGACCTCGCCCAGCACGAACAGCGTCCAGACCGTGCAGGCCGCCAGGACGGGCACGGAGATGCCGAGCCCCACGTAGATCCAGGCCATGCCGGCGCCCGGCGGGCCGCCGGCTTCGAGGCCGGACCCACCCGCCGGCGGCGCGGGGCGGCGCCGCCAGATGCCCCAGACCAGGGCGATGGCCACGATCACGCTGACCGCCACCGATATCCCGCCCAGGCCCCAGGCAAGCTGGGTCAGCGGCGCCGCCGCAGGACCCGCCGAACTGAGGTAGGAAAGGGGCGTCGTCATGGGTTGGGCGACTGCGCAGCCGGCGCCGAGGCGCCCTTGGCCCCACTTTGCGCGCCGGTCCCGGCGCCCTTGCCGGTCGCCTTGGCGGCGTAGTCACCCTGCAGCGCGCCCTGGTAGTCGGCAGGCGGGGTCGCGCCACCGAACGACTGGATATAGGCCACGACCTTCCAGATCTGGTCCGGGGGCAGTGCGCGGCGCCAGGCCGGCATGCCTTGGGGATGTCCGTCGGCGATGCTGCGGTAGATCGCGCCCGGTGAACCGCCGTAGCGCCAATATTTGTCGGTGAGGTTCGGACCCATCGAGCCGCCCAGGTCGTAGCCATGGCAACCGGCGCAATTCATCTGGACGAAGAGCTGCTTGCCGGCGGCGATGGCTTCGGGTTGGCCCTCCAGCGGATTGCGGATGCTGGCCCCGATGCTCGATTGGACCCCGCCGGCGAGGTCGCCGCCCGGCAGGGCTTCAATGGCCCGTTCGGTCGGCGTCATCCCGCTCGATGTTGGAACGACCCGCTGGCCGCAGGCCGCCAGGAGGAGTGTCGTGGCCGCCAGGGTGAGGGTAAGGCGCATGCGGCTCTCCTCACTGACCGGGCTTGGCGCCGGGCGCGTCGGTGACCTGCATGCCCGGACGGGGCTGCTGGGCGGCCTGTCCGAGCGCGAAGACGTAGAGGGTGTTGCCGCGCGCGGGGAACCCCGCCTGCTTGCTCTCCACCATCGCCGCCCCGCCGACGCCGGTGTAGACCGCGACGTACTGCTGCCCATCGGGACCGGTGTAGGTCATCGGCTGGGAGACGATCCCCGATCCCAGCTTCTGCGACCAGAGAACCTTGCCGGTCCGCGCATCGACCGCCCGGAACCAGCCGTCCACCGTGCCGTAGAACACCAGGTCGCTGGCGGTCGTCAGCGCCCCGCTCATCACGAGGAACTTCTCCGGGATCTCCCAGACCTTCTTCCCGCGCACCGGATCCCAGGCGATGAAGGCGCCCCAGTTGCCGCCGGGGCCGGGATGGCGGGTCATCTCCATGCCGTCGTAGGGCGTGCCCGCGATGTAGGACTGCGGGTGGTCGGTCACGTCCATGCAGACGTTGAACATGGCCGTGTAGAGCAGGCCGGTGCGCGGCGAGAAGGCCGAGGGCTGCCAGTCCTTCACCCCGATGTCGGTCGGGCAGGCGTTGGCGAGCTTGACGTTGGGCTTGGGCTGCATGGCCGGGTTGACGATCGGCTGGCCGGTCTTCATGTCGATCCCGGTCGCCCAGTTGAGGTTGCCAAACGGCTGGGCGACCAGCACCTCGCCGGTCTGGCGGTCGATGGTGTAGGCGAAGCCGTTTCGGTTGAACTGCACCATCGCCTTGCGGGTCTTGCCCTGCCAGGGGATGTCGATGAGCACGTTCTCGTTGACGCCGTCGTAGTCCCACTGGTCGTGCGGCGTGAACTGGAAGGCCCACTTCGCCATGCCGGTGTCGGCGTCCCGCGCCCAGACCGCGGCGCTGAACAGGTTGAGACCCGGCCGCTGCGCCGGGACCCGCGGGCTGGGGTTGGCGGTCCCGTAGTAGATCAGATTGAGCTCCGGATCGAAACTCACCCAGCCCCAGGACGCGGAGCCGCCGTGCACCGCCATGCCCTTGGGCCAGGTCGTCTCGCCGAGATCCTTGCCTTTCAGCCATGAGTAGAAGGGCTTGTAGTCGGCGCCGATCTTCACCTGGTCGTCGGGGCCGGTGTTGTAGGCCCGCCAGAGTTCCTTGCCGGTCTTGACGTCGAGCGCCGCCAGCCAGCCGTGGACGCCCATCTCGCCGCCCGAATTGCCGACGTAGACCTTGTCGCCATAGACGGTGGCGGCCATGGTCATGGTCGCCCCGTTCTCGACGTTGTCCATCTTGGTGCGCCAGACCTCCTTGCCGGTCTTGACGTCGACGGCGACGGTGTGGGCGTCGAGCAGGTTGTAGATCAGCTTGCCGTCGGCGAGCGCCCAGCCCCTCAGGACGGCGTCGCAGCAGGCCTTTCCGATCGCCATCGGCGAGGGGTTCGGGGCAAAGCTCCACTTGATCGGCGCGCCCGGCTTGGTGAGATCGAGGGCGTAGGCGATGTTCGGATAGGGCGTCACCACGTACATGGTGTTGTCGGCGACCAGGGGCGCGCCTTCGTGGCCGTACTGGGCTCCGTCCGAGAACGTCCAGGCGATCTTCAGCTGGGCGACATTGGCGGCGTTGATCTGGGTGAGCGGGCTATAGCGGGTGTTGGCGTCGTCGCGCCCTTCGCTGCGCCATTCGCCCGGCGGCGTGTTGGGGGCGAGGTTGGCCGTGGCCCCGGTCCAGCCGGCGACGTGCTCCACCGGGACCGCCAGGCCCTGTTTGGGATTGGCGGGCTTTTGGCATCCGGCCGCCAGAACCGCGACCGCTGCAAGTGCGCAGACGGCAGGTGCGAGCCGAAACGGCGGAGGGGTTCGCGGCATCTCAGCTCCGTCAGGCTAGGGCGTCGGGGTGTGCGCGCTCGCTCATCGCCCTGCCCAGGGTGAGAAGCGTGACCGCGAGGAAAATGCTGCAGCCGGGAACCCACATGATGAGGCCGCCTAACTGCTGGTCGCTGCCCTGTGTCATGCCCCAGGCGTAGGGTGTCAGCACGTGCGGCGCGTAGAGCAGGCGGGGGGTCAGGGTGATGATGGCGCCGAGGAACGTCATCTGCAGCGTCGAGGCGGCGCCGACCGTCAGGGCCGGGACGGCGCTGGCGGCGCGCGCCTCAAGCAGGACGTTCCAGACCATGAGGGCGGTGGCGAATACCGTCAGATGCATCAGCCAGTAGACGAGGGGGCTGGCGAAGGTGGCGTCATAGGGCCCAGGCGCGTGCCAGAACCAAAGAGCGAGGGCGAAGGCCGTCGCCGAGCCGGCCGCGCCGCGGATAATCGCCAGCGGCCGACTGGCGGCCAGCTGGCGCGCTGCTGCGGGCCAAAGTCCGCTGAGCGCCAAGCCCGGTCGTCCGAGCATCACCAGCGGCGCGGCGACCAGGCTCAGGATCATGTGCTGCCCGACGCGGGCGCTGAACAGGGACACCGAAAGCGCACAGAGCGGCGAGACCAGCGCCGCCGCCGCGATCGTCCAGCCGGCGACGAAGGCCGTGCGGCGCCAGCCGGCGATGGTCCTGCCTTCCGGATGCAGCAAGCCAATACGGTAGAGCGCGAGCGCCGCCAGGAGTCCGGCGATCAGGATCGGATCTAGATTCAATCGCGCCCACAGCGCGTCGGGCGCGGGCGGGGCGCCGCAATAGGGTATCGCCGCGGACACCAAGCCCAGCATGTCGCGCCTCGTTCCTCCCGCCTTTTGCCGGTGCTCGACCGGATTTACCTCGTGACACGAGGTATTTTCTGTTCAACACGCGGACTTGCAGACGGTTCCCGCTGACGCATGGAAATCTCAGATCGGCCCGCCCGGCGCCGCTGACGCGATACTGCTACCGGGGTCCCAAATGGCCCTCGACCTCAGAAGTCGGCCTTCAACTGCAAGCCGACAACCGTGGCGTTCGGGTAGGTCCGTGCCGCACCCGGGCGGATGATGTATTGGATGTCCGGCGTGAGTGTCAGCCCCTTGCCGAGCGCGATCTCGTAGCGGGCCTCAGCGATGGTTTCCCGGGATTGCACCCCGACCGCATCGTTGGCGAGAGGCAGGCCCGCCGCGGCCTGCAAGGCCTGAGTCTCGGTGAGCGGATCGCTGATCTTCGCCCAGGCCATGACGGCTCCGATGTTGTCGTGGGGCCGGCCGGCGAGCGGGGATGGCGCGATCGCCCCCAGGAAGGCGAACCGCGAGAACTGCGAGGTGTCGCGGTCGGACCGCACGTACCCGCCGAGCAGGATCAGGCCATCGGTCGGTCCCTTACCGGAGCGATGCACCATCTGATCGGCCAGCAGATAGGCGGAGTTGCGCCCTCCGTGCTGTGCAGGCGGGGCGCCCGTCAGCACGAACGGGAGGCCGGACGCGTCGCGCAGGACATCGGGATAGTCGGAGGTATCGTGGGCGAACCCTAGCTTGTAGTGGCCAGGCAGCTCGGCGGCGCCCAAGACCGGCTCGTAGCCGACCTCCAGGGGAAAGTAGGTTCCGGTGGTCCCCGACCATCCCCAGTCAAACCCCGCGCGCCCGCCGAACTGCGGGCGGACCTGATAGGCGCCGCCCTGTATGTAGAGATGCGCCACCGGTGCGATCCGAACGCGCGCGCCCCACGTCGAGTTGGGAAACGCCGTGAACCCGACCTTCGCCGGGAGCGAATGCGGATAGCCGCAGACCGCGGTGTTCAGGAAATCGCAGTAGAGCGGCGACGTCGCGAAATCCTCGCCCACCGGCAGGCGTCCGGCGGCGATGTCGACGCGACCGTCGGCGAGCTTCTCCTCGCCATAGGCCTCCACAAGGTGGATGAGGACGTTCCCGGCGCCGCCATAAACCGACTGGGGTTGGAACGGGTTGTCGCCAACATAGTCGGTCCCCAGGTTGCGGCCCGCGCGATTGACCGCGATCACATGGGTCGAAAAGCCCTTGGCCCCAGCCAGGACGCCCCAGTCCACATCGGCCTTGAACTGGAGTTGCTGGGCATAGTCGACGCCGGTTCTCTTCCCGCCGGCGACGTTGGCCCCGACCTGGCCGGTATAGTCGAAAGTAAGGTCGACACCGTCGTCGTGCAGATCGCTGCGTAGGCCGCCCCAGTCGCCAAGGATGTGCTGGTCCGCGGGCGCATCGTTCTTTGGCGCCGCCGGCTTGGCGTCGCTCTGCGCCTGCGCGCCCGAACTCAGAAATGCAGCGAAGGCCAGGGCCGCGACCGGCGCCATCCTGAATCGCCACGCCAGAGGCCCCTTTGGCACGAAGTCTTTTCGAAGCATGCCCTACCTCCGCCAGCCTCGCCAAGCGCAGCCAAACTAGATCGTAATACGATATATTCCTGCGCGGATCGAACGCCAGGGAGGCCTTAAGGTTGCACGTCGTGAGAGCGCTCTGTTTTCGGATGCCGCTCGTCGGCGACGTCGTGGCGAGCGGGAACCTGCGCTGTCGGTCCTGAGCTTGACGCCGGAGCTCAGGACTCGGACTGCTCGAGCTCCGCGACGAGTCGGAGCATGGCTTCTGCGGCCGTCGCGAGTTCCTCAATGCTGGCCTTGGACAATTCCGCCAGCATCTCTTCGCCCTTGGCAGTTATCCGCACACAGACCGTGCGACGGTCTTCGCGCGAGGGCTCCCGCGTCACGAGCCCGGCCTTGACCAGCCGGCCTACCAATTCGACGGCGCTGTGATTTTTGATCAGAAGGTGTTCCGCAAGGTCGCCGATCGAGATGATTTCCCGACCCGGGTAGCCTCCTTTGATCGATAGCAGCGCCTGGTGCTGTTGCGGGGTAAGTCCGACGCTTCGGGCGTTCACCTCGGTCTTGGCTAGGAACTCACGCAGAGAAAGGCGGAAGGCGGCGAGGCGATGGTAGTCGGTTGGCCTCAGTCGGGAACGTCTCGCCATGTCAAACTCCCGTGTCGGCGTCCCTACCATCGCCGCCCAGCGATCGGCGCACACCTAGCAGACGCAGACAGCAGCGGGAAACATCGTGTCACGAGGGTTTCAAGTCGATTTTGAGGCGCCCATATAGTCGCGGATGAGCGGCACGGTGCCCACGCGCTTGGGCGCCGTTGGATTGTCCGATCCGTCCGACGTGTGGGTCGTGGGCGGCCGCTCATCCCATGGCTTATATCGGCACTCCTGACCACAACTCCGCAGTCCCGGATTGAGCACGAACTTGAGCAACTGGACGTCATCACCCTGAGTGAAGCGCAGGCTCGCGCGTGCGCTTCACTCAGGGCTTTTCCACAAGATTTTGGCGCATCTGATGAGGACGATCCAATCCTCGAAGAGCGGCTGGCAGAAGTCAGCGGTACACAGACGATTTCAGCCATCCATGAGGTTCTTGGGCTGGACGGCTTCATGGCGTATTGAGCAGGGCGGAGTTTACTTTCGGTCGAACTAATCCCCAGAAAACATAGAGCTTTTCCCGCGACTACGAATCTGAGGGCTGACCGTTCGGATCGTTCCGGCCGCGCCAATTTTTCCGAGACTTGGCTGGCGGCGTCACCGGGCGCGGCGGGCCGGCCGGTCGATCCTTACATTTCGCCTACGCTGCCGCCGCGATCGACGGCGCGACCGGGCCGAAGCGGCGCCGGGGCGCGATTTGCGTCAAGATCGCGTCTATCTGGTCAACATCAATCATGTTCGCTACAGCTGTGAGGCAGGTTCCGTAGGGAGCCAAGGCGCCCGAGAGCGCCGTAGGGGAGGCAACACATGGCTTCGGCGCCCGCGCAGGCCACCGGCGAGCTGGGCTCGACCCGTGAGGACTGGAAGAACACCATCCTCGCAGGGCTCGCGAACTACATCGACGCGGGCTCCATCGTGTCCGGCTCGGCCGCGCTCGCGCTCTGGGCCACGGCCCACCACCTGAGCACCAGCTTCATCGGCCTCCTGGGGGCCTTCAGCGCCAACGCGATCTCCGCCGGCGTCGGCGCGCTGATCGGCGGGCGGCTCTGCGACCTCTACGGCCGCAAGAAGATCTACCAGTACGACATGCTGTTCTACGCCTTCGGCATGCTGTGGCTGGTGTTCGCCGTGCAGCCCTGGATGATCGTCGTGGGCTTCGTGCTCGTGGGCTTGGCGGTGGGCGCCGACATCCCGGCTTCGTGGTCGCTGATCGCCGAGATGGCGCCCTCCGGCAAGCGGGGCCAGCACAGCGGGGTCGCCCAGGTGCTCTGGTACCTCGGACCTGTGGTGGTGCTGGGCCTGTTCCTGGTCCTGGCGCCGCTGGGCGTGCTCGGCGCTCGCATCGTCTTCGCCCACCTCGCCATCACCGCGATCGTGCTGACTCTGCTGCGGTCGCGGATGAAGGAATCCGTTTTGTGGGAAGAGGCCAAGGCGGATCGGCTGGCCGGGCGGAAGACCGGCGACGGCGGCTTCCGCGCGCTGCTGAAGCCCAGGCACCTGAAGTCGATGGCCTTCCTGATCGGGATGTACGGTGTCTGGAACCTGTGGGCCGGCACCAACGGGTTCTTCTTCCCCTACATCCTGCGCACGGTCGGGGCCCAGAGCCAGGCGTCCAGCGTGGCGATGCAGGCGGCCGGGTTCTTCGTGGCCATGCTGTCGATCAGCCTGGTGTTCATGCGCCTTTCCGACAAGGTCAATCAGCGCCTGCTGTTCGCCATCTCCGCGGTCGTCCAGGTGGTCGGCATGTCGCTGCTGGCGGTCTTCCCGCTGACCACGTCCGTCGCCCTGGCCTACCTGGTGCTGGTCTGGCTGGGCTCCGGCTTCGGGGCGCAATCCTTCTTCCAGTTGTGGAGCGCGGAGCTCTTCCCGACGCTCATTCGCAGCACCGCCCAGGGCGTCACCTTCGCGATCGTGCGGATCGGGCTGGGCGTCTGGAGCTTCTTCGTTCCCGCCCTGACCGCCGCGGGCTTCACGCGGCTGGCCTGGATCCTGACGGGCTTCCTGGTGGTCAGCGGACTGATCGGCACGATCTGGGCGCCGCGCAATGAAGGCAAGTCGCTGGAGGAGACCTCGGCGGCCTGACCGCGCGGCCTAGACGATGCCCGCGCCTAGCCCCACCGGCTTGCGCTCCTGCGCTTTGCGCTCGCGCCAGCCTGAATCGCGGTAGGCGGCCAGGACGTCGATCGCCCCGCCGGCCTCGGCGCGCGCCATCGCCAGGATCGGGGTGACGTCGGTCCGGTAGGCCTTCCGAAGCGCCTGGAAGGCCATCATCACGTCGTTGGCTTCCTGCGCCGCGTGCAGCGCCTGGCGGTCGACCAGCAGGGCCTTGGCGTAGGCCCCGCCGATGGCCTCGGCCGAGGCCAGCATGCTCTCGATGGGGTCGGTGACGTTGTGCGACTGGTCGATCATATAGGCCGGGTCGAAGCCGTCGCGCGGCTTACGTTCCGCCTCGACCAATTCGTTGAACACCAGGAACAACTGGTGCGGATTGATCGAGCCGGAGTCGAGGTCGTCGTCGCCATATTTGCTGTCGTTGAAGTGAAAGCCGCCGAGCTTTCCGAAGCGGTGCAGGCGGGCCACGATCTGCTCGATGTTGACGTTCGGCGCGTGGTGGCCGAGGTCGACCAGGCACTGGGCCTTGGGCCCGAGCTGCTGGGCCGCCAGGATGCTGGAGCCCCAGTCCTGGATCACCGTCGAATAGAAGGCCGGCTCGTACATCTTGTGCTCGAGCAGCATGCGCCAGCCGTCGGGCAGGGCCGCATAGATCGCCGCGGCGCTCTCGAGGTAGCGGTCGAGCGAGGCGCCCAGGTCCTGCTGGCCCGGAAAATTGGTCCCGTCGCCGATCCAGACGGTCAGCGCCTTGGAGCCCAGCTTGCGGCCGATCTCGATGCACTCGACGTTGTGGGCCACGGCCTGGGCGCGAACGCCGGGGTCGGTCGCCGTCAGGCTGCCGCTCCGGTAGGAGAGCGCCTGGCCCGGCTGATCCTGGAAGGTGTTGGAATTGACCGCATCGAAGCCGAGGCCGAGGTCGGCGGCCTCTTCGCGCAAGGCCTCATAGTCATCGACGAAATCCCACGGGAAGTGGGGCGAGACCCGCGGCGTGGCCCGGGAGAGCTGATTCACGACGGCGCAGTCCGCCAGCTTCTCGTGGATGGTGGTCGGCTCGCCGGGGATCGGGAACTTGGCGAAGCGCGTGCCGCCGCGGCCGCTGCCCCAGGACGGAACGGCGACCGAAAAGCCGGCGACCTTCGCCTTGATCGCGTCGATCGCGATCCCGCGCCGCTCCAGGGCGCGGCCCAGGCTCTCATAGTCATCCTGCAGATCGGCGCGCTGATCGTCGTTGCGGCTCTGGATCGCGTCCTGCGAAAGGGGAAGCCCGCTCATGATCGTCTCGTCCCGATTGGTCATTGTGGCGCGCCGCGCGCAGTGGTCGCGCGATCAGCGGGTGAAGGCCTGGGCGTTGCCGGAGTCCACATTGATGATGTTGCCCGTCGACTTGGCCGAGACGTCTGAAGCGAAGAAGGCGACAGCCTCGGCGACGTCCTCGGGCAGGACGGCGCGTTTGAGCATCGAGCGGTTCTTGTAGAACTCCTCCAGCTCTTCGCCGGCGTCGATCCCGTAGGCGCCGGCCCGTTCCTGCCGCCACTCGCCGTCCCAGATCCGCGAGCCGCGGATCACGGCGTCCGGGTTGACCACATTGACCCGGATACCGTCGGGCGCCCCTTCCAGGGCCAGGCAGCGCGCCAGGTGCAGGGAAGCGGCCTTCGCCGAGGCGTAGGCCGAGGCGTTGGGCGTCGCGGCGAGCGCGTTCTTCGAGCCGATGAAGATGATCGATCCGCCCTGCTGGAGCTTCAGCAGCGGGAAGGCGGAGCGAGCGGCGAGGAAATAGCCCTCGGCCAGCACGTCGTAGTTCTTCCGCCACAGAGCGACCGTGGTCTCCTCGATCGGCGCGGAGGAGGCGATGCCGGCGTTGGCGACCAGGATGTCCAGGCCGCCGAATTCCCGGGCGCAGAGATCGAAGGCCGATTGGACCTGCGCCTCATCGGTGACGTCGCAGACCGCCGCGCGGACCAGGTCGCGACCGAACTTCTGGACGAGCGATTGCTTCGCGGTTTCCACGGCCTCGCCGTTGAGGTCCAACAGCATCACGCAGGCGCCCTCGGCGAGCAGGCGCGCGGCGGTGGCCTGGCCGATACCGCCGCCGGCGCCGGTGATCAGGGCGATCTTTCCGACCAGCGGCCTGGGCTTGGGCATGCGCCGCAGCTTGGCTTCCTCGAGCGCCCAATATTCGATGTCGAACGCCTCCTGCTCAGGCAGGCCGACGTAGCCGCCGATGGCCTCGGCGCCGCGCATCACATTGATGGCGTTGCCGTAGAACTCGCCGGCGAGCCGGGCGGTGGTCTTGTCCGCCGCGAAGGTGAACCGACCAAGGCCCGGGACCAGGATCACGATCGGATTGGGGTCGCGCATCTGTGGATCCTCCGGACCCGCGCACCGCCGATAGTAGCCGGCGTAGGCCTGGCGATAGGCCTCGAAGCGCTCGGCGAGATAGGCGTCATCATCGAGCCGGCCCGGGTCGAGGGTGAGGGGCGCGATCTTGGTGCGCAGGAAGTGGTCGGGGCAGGAGGTGCCGATCGCCGCCAGCCGCTCGAAGTCCTTCGCGCCCACGAATTCCAGGGCCTCGGCGTCGTCCGAGAAGTGGCCCACCTTGAAGCGCTCGCCCGGCATGTTCGCCCGCAGCCGGGGCGCCAGCTTCGCCGCGGCCGCCGCCCGCTGCTCCGGTGGCAGCGCCGGTGTGCCCTCGCCACCGAACGCCGGGCGTCCCGCCATGCGCGCGTTGAGGTAGTTCGCTGCGTCGGCGATCAGCTCGACGGTGTTCTCGTAGCAGGCCTCGGCGCTGTCGCCCCAGCAGATGATCCCGTGTCCGGCGAGCATGACCCCGCGCAGGCCCGGATGGGCCGTGACATGGTCGCGGAGCTGGACGCCGAGCTCGAACCCAGGCCGCTTCCAGGGCAGCCAGCCTATGGCGCCCTTCCAGATTTCCAGCGTCGCCGCCTCGCCGCCGGAAGAGGCGGCCAGCGCGATGATCGCGTCGGGGTGGACATGGTCGATATGTGCGAAGGACAGGAGCCCGTGCAGCGGCGTGTCGATCGAGGCTGCGCGCGGATTGAGGTTGAACGTGCAGTGCGGCAGGTAGCCGACCATCTCGTCTTCGAATTCGACGCCGCGATAGAGCCTCTCCGTCGCCCGGAACTTGTCGAGATAGAGCGTCGAGAAGCCGTCGAGCGTCATCGAGCCGATGTCGCCGCCGGAGCCCTTGACCCAGAGGACCTCCACCGGCGCACCGGTCAGCGGGTCGGCCTCCATGAGTTTCGCCGAGGTGTTCCCGCCGCCGAAGTTGGTGACGGTGAGGTCCGATCCGAGAAGGTTCGACCGATAGAGCAGCACCGCCTCGGGCGTCTTGCCGGCGGCCTCGGTCCGGCTCCAGCGGCTCTCCGGAACGGCGAACGGAAGCGCGACAGGAAGGTCGGCGATCGGGCCGGCTTCATTCTTCATGGATCGGGGTCCTACCGAGGATCGGGATCGTTGTGCATGTGGCTGGCCTCATACGCTCATCTTCGATAACTATCAATCAAACGGTTGCGGGAGAGGCGCCTTGGAAGACGGCCTGACAGTTGTCCTGGACGTCGGCAAGACCCTGGCAAAGCTGAGCCTATGGGACCAGTCGGGAACCGTCATCGCGCGGGAAACGCGGCCCAACAAGCCGTTCGACGCCGGGGCCTATGCGGCGCTCGACGCGGCCGGGATCGAGGCGTGGGCGGCGGAGGTCTTGAGGGACTTCGCCGGCCGGGGTCCGGTGACGGCGATCGTGCCGGTGGCGCACGGCGCCGCCCTGGCGGTGCTGCGCGACGGGCGGCTGGCGTGTCCGCCGCCGGACTACGAGGAGCCGGTCCCCGAAGCCGTGCGCGACCGCTACGAACTGGACCGTGACGCCTTCGATCTGACCGGCTCGCCCCGCCTGCCGCTCGGCTTGAACCTCGGCGTGCAGCTGGCCTGGCTGGAGGTCCTCTACCCGGGGCTGCTCGATCCCGGGGCGACCGTCGTGACCTGGGCTCAATATTGGGCGTGGGTGTTCTCAGGCGTGGCCGCGACGGAGGTCACCAGCCTGGGCTGCCACACCGACCTGTGGCGGCCCCGCGACGCCGTCTTCAGCGCGATGGCGGTGCGTCGGGGATGGGCCGAACGGCTGGCGCCCCTGAGGCGCGCGGACGAAGCGCTGGGGCAGCTTCGCCCGGACTGGGTCGCGCGGACGGGGCTTTCGGCGGAAACCAAGGTCTATTGCGGCCTCCACGACTCCAATGCCGCGCTGCTCGCCGCCCGCGGCTTCGCGGAGATCTCGAACCAGGAATCCACCGTGCTCTCCACCGGCACCTGGTTCGTGGCCATGCGCTCGCCGGCGCGCCCGTCCGATGTGGACATCTCCGCCCTGGCCGAAACCCGCGACTGTCTGGTGAACGTCGACGCTTACGGCGCACCGATCCCGTCGGCGCGCTTCATGGGCGGGCGCGAGGTGGAGATCTTGTCCGGCATCGACACGCGGCGCATCGACATCAAGCTCGACCAGGCCCGCCTCCTGGCCGCAGTCCCGGCGGTCCTGGCCGATGGGGCGCGGGCCCTGCCCACCTTTACGCCCGGCGTCGGTCCCTTCCCGCAGGGCGCCGGCCGCTGGATCGACATGCCGACGGATCCCATAGCCCGGCGGGCCGGCGTCGCCCTCTACGCCGCGCTGGTCGCCGACGCCTCGCTCGACCTGATCGGGGCCTGCGAGCGGATCGTCATCGAAGGGCGTTTCGCCGAAGCCGAGGTGTTCGTTCGCGCCCTGGCGTCGTTGCGGCCGCGAGATCGGATCTACGTCTCCAACGCCGAGCACGACGTGTCCTGTGGCGCGCTGCGTCTGCTGACCCCCAGCCTGAGGGCGCTCTCCTCGCTCACGCCGGTCGAGCCGCTTGCGCAGGACCTGCAAGCCTACGCCGGCCAGTGGCGCCGAGACGCGGCCCGGATCGAGGCGGCGGGCGCGACCGGCATTTGAGCGAAAATGCTTGATCGGTTTTCGGCGGGCCCGGACAATGGCCCCCGGCAAGGGCGAATATCCGAATGCATGCGAACGAGCGCGAAAGACTGATCTCCGAGCTGCTCGACGGTCGGGGATTCGTGTCCTTCCAGGAACTCGATCGCCAGCTGGACGCCTCGCCGGCGACCATTCGGCGCGATCTTGAGCGGATGGCGCGGCGCGGGGACCTGAAGCGCGTGCGCGGCGGCGCGGAGCTGGTTCGCGGCGCGCCGAAGCCGGCGCCGCAGATGCCGCTGCACCTGAGCGGCGCGCCTTTTCACGAGAACATCGCGCGCAACACCGCGCAGAAAGAAGCCATCGGCCGGGCCGCCGCCGCGCTTTGCCGCGAAGGCGAGGGCGTGATGATCGACGGGGGGTCGACCACGCTGCAGATGTGTCCGCACCTGCCCGGCCTCAATCTGCAGGTGCTGACCAACTCCCTTCATATCGTCAGCGCGCTGCTGTCTCAGCCCAGCACCCGGATCCTCGTCCCCGCGGGTTCGGTCTTCCGCGAACAGAACATCATCCTGTCGGCGGCGGGCGAGGAGAGCATGCCGCGCTTCCACGCGCCGCGGCTTTTCATGGGCGCGGCGGCGCTGGGGCCCCAGGGGCTGATGCAGGCTGACGTGGTGCTGGTGGCGGCCGAGCGCCGCCTGATCGAGAAGGCGGACGAGATCATCGTCCTGGTGGACTCCTCGAAGTTCACCGGACCTTCGGGCCACGTGGTCTGCGAACTCGCAGAGATCGACACGGTGATCACCGACGCCGGCGTGAAGGACGTCCACCGGCTGATGCTCGAGGCCGCCGGCGTGCACGTGATCATCGCAGCCTAGTTCGGCTAGGGCGTCGTCAGCAGGGTCACCGGCCCGATCAGGCCGGACGGCCGCAAGGGCGCGTCGGCGTTGTAGGTCGGGGCCGTCGTGAAGGTGATCTTCTTGGCGCCGGGCTGCTTGTCGCCGATCAGGCGATTGACCCAGAGATCGGCGACCTTCACCTCGACCCTGTTCTCTCCCGGCCGAAGCGCCTTGCTCACGTCGATGCGATAGGGCGCCTGCCAGGCCGTTCCGAGCGGCAGGCCATTGACCGACACCTCGGCGATGTCGCCGATCGCCCCCAGGTCGAGCAGGGTCTTGCGGCCCGCCGAACCCGCGTCCACGCGGAAGGTCTTCCGATAGGTGGCGACGCCCGAGAAGTACTTGATCCCCGGATCGGCGTTTTCGCTGAGGGACGCCAGGCTTGCCAGGCGCGCGGACGCCGGGGCGCCGCGGCCCGGCTGGAAGGTCACGTCCCAGCCGCCCTCCAGGGTTTGTGTCGGGCGCCACGACGGTTGGCGCACGACCTGGGCGGGCTTTGCGGCCGGCTTGCGGAACACGACATAGAAGGCGTCGTAGGGCCGCATCACCAGCGAGACGCGGGTCTGCCCGCCTTCGCTGCGGTAGCTGACCGGCTCCGCGGCGCCGGTGTCCGCGCGCCAGATCTCCGGCGTCTTGCCGCTCACCCTGAAACGGGCGTCGAAGCGCTCGGCGCGATCCTTCCGGTTGTCGACGAAGTAGACGTCGCCGTCCTTGAGGCGGCGGTGCAGGAACAGCACCTCACGGCCGTCCTTGGCGTCGCCGGCGCTGAAGTCTGGCGCCACGCCGATCCCCCGCAGGGCGGCTTCCGGATCGGCGCCGGCGATCACGCGACCTGCGCCAACCTTGGTGACCGGCTGGCCGCTCCACAGGCGATGGATCATGTCTGAGACCGCCTTGGGATCGTCCGACAGGCTGGGACTCCCGGCCGGCGCCTTGCCGACGATGGTGGCGCCGGCCTCAGCCAGCGCCGCCAGCCGCTGCAGCACCGGCAGGGTCATCCGCTGGCTGTCGCCGCCCAGGTAGAGGATGCGGTAGCGCGCCCCGCTGTGCGCGGTCAGGTCGCCGCCTTGCACCGTCAGCTGGTTGATCAGGATGTCGCCGTTGACGAAATCGTAGGCGTAGCCGCGCGGCAGGTCGCCGAGCGCGTTGTCGGTATAGAGCTGGGTGATCGGCCGTTCCTCGCCGATGAAGTAGGCGACGTCGGCGAAGTTGCGGCCCTGCTGCAGCATGAAGCCGTTGCGGGCCATGTAGTCGACCCAGGGCTTCGCCATCTCCGCCCAGGTCTCGTGCCGGTTGAAATACTGGCCGAAGATGAACAGCGAGAACCCCGGCTGCTTGTCGTCGAGCGGCTGGTGGACCGAGGTGTGGATGACCGGGCGGTTCACGCCGGTGACGAACTCCAGGTCGATGAACTTCTTCAGGTCGTGGGGCGCGAAGGCCCAGGGCGAGAAGGCGGCCGTCATCGACTCGGCGGCGACGACGTTCTGGCCGTAGATGTGGGCGACGGAGGCCGCGCCTTTCATGTCGCCGATGAAGGTCGCGCGCGGGCCGGCGTCCTGCGGATAGGTCCAGAGCGCGGCCATCGGCACGTCGGTGTGGCTGCGCATGGTGAGGTCGTCGCCCAGCATCGGGCGCCGGTCCTCCAGCGCTTCGCCATAGAGCTTCAGCCCGTGCTCGTGGGCGACCTTCGCGGCGGTCCCATAGTGCTCGCTGGCCAGCAGGTCGGCCATGGTGCGTCGCCAGTCGTAGAGGAAGGCGTCGCTTTGCGCGCGGGAGCCGATCACCGCGCCGGTCATGGCCGGCAGCCACGGACGGGGGTCGTAGCCGCGCAGCCGCTGGAATTGCTCCAGGATCTGGGGCGACCAGTTGGCCGCGCCGACCTCGATGCTGTCGGTCAGCAGCGCCCGAACGCCGTGCTGGCCGATCATGTCCTTGCCCGCCGCGCCGGTGTAGTTGGCCAGGTAGGTCTCGAGATAGCGCCGCACGGCCGCGCCATCCATCTTGTCGACCTCGAGGCCGGAGGCCTCCTTGGTGGTCGGGTGGTTGGTGGTCCCGGTCAGGGAATAGCCCAGCCGCAGGATCTTCCAGCGGCCGGTCGGCGGCGTCCAGCCGAGCCGCCCGTCGGGCGTCATCCGTCCGGTGAGATCGACGACGGAGGTCACGGGAACCCCCGGCTCATCGCTCAGGCCCGGGTCCAGATCGTAGTATTGCGTGGCGACCCCGAAGCCGGCCTTGAGCTCGGCGCGATTGACCTGCGCTTGGCCTGAAAGCCGCAGCTCGCGGATTCCGATGGTTTTCGCCGGGGCGCCGCCGCCGAAGCCGATGGTCTGTGCGCCGGGCACGCCGGTGAACGCCGTGCCTGGCGAGGCGGCGGGCAGGAACAGGACCCGGAAGCGGCTCGCCGTCACCGCGGGGAAGCTGACGGTGGTCTGCGCCACGCCCTTGGGATCGATGTCGGCGACGCGGGTCCACCGGCCCTGCGCGTCTTCCGCCTCCAGCCGTGGGGCGACCCCTTCGCCGCCCACGCCGAACACGTCGGTGCTCTGGCCCAGCGCCAGGACCGCCGAGCGGACCGTGACCGGTTGCGGATATTGCAGGACGAGAGCCGCCGGCGACTCCGCCGATCCGCGCTGGATGGTCACCACCGCCTTCAGGAGGCCGTCCGACAGGCTGGAGGCGTCGATGGCCTCCCCGGCGCCGTTGCCGATCCTCGGCGTGGGCAGGGGCTCAGCGCCGTCGGGCAGCCGGTAGGCGATGACCGCCGCGTCCGTGTAGAGCTGCGGCTTGTTCGGATCCGGAGGGCCGAGGATGCTGGGCGCCTCGGGGAGGTCCGCGAACGGGCCGGTGATGCGGGGCGGCTCCGGCAGGCGGCCCTGGTAGGGCGATCCACCGCTCACCAGGGTCTCGCTCCAGACGAGCTTCTTCATGGCGTCCGGCGGCGTGACCCACGGCCCGCCGGTCTCGCTCCAGCCGGGCGACGAGGCGATGGCGAGTTCAAGGCCCTTCTGGTCGGCGAGCTGCGCGGCGTAGCGGAAGGCGTCCTTCCATTCCGGAGACATGTAGACCAGGCGATTGGGCACCACCTGCGGCGTCAGAAGGTCCACGTCGAAGTTCTGCAGGCCGCCGATCCCCACCCGGCTCATCCACTCCAGGTCCTTGCGGATGCCGTCCTTGGTGACGTTGCCGTTCATCCAATGCCACCAGACGCGGGGCCGCGCGCCGTTCGGCGGATTGGCGAAGCCGGCCTCCAAGCTCTGGGGCGCGCTCTTCGCGGGTTGCGCAAAAGGCGCCGACAAGGGGGCGAGGATTGTGCCGGCGAGCAGCAGGGCGATCGTCGCCGTGCGGCGACGGCCATTCCATGTCGACGTCATCCGGTCCCTCCCAAGCCCCACGGTTGGATCCGCGTGGCGTCTTTCAAGCAGAAGGCGTCAAAATCGCGCAACTGCGGCAATCGTCAAGACCCTTAGGGGCGCATGAGGGTGATGGCGATCGCCGGCCTTCATTGCGGCCACAAGGGTTGCGATCACTTTGCGCCATGTGGCATCGATAACAATCAACAGGCCAGACAATTGCACCGCGAGAGGATCAGGATGAGACCGGCCAAGCTGACGGCGCTCGCGCTGACGATGCTTCTTGCCTGCGTAGGCGCGGCCCTCGCTGCGGACCCGCCCGCCATCCCCGTGCCCGTCCAGGGCGGCGCGCCGAAAGCCCCCACCCCGGAACGCACCGAAATGCTTCTGGGCGAACTCCGGGTGCGCAATGTCAGCCAGCCCTCCCTCACCCCTTTCCTGCCCGCCCCGGGCAAGGCGACGGGCGCCGCGGTCATCGTCGCGCCCGGCGGCGGCTTCATGATGCTCTCGTGGGAGAGCGAGGGGACGGCGGTCGCCAAGCGGCTGGCCGACGCCGGCGTCGCGGCCTTCGTCCTGAAATACCGGCTGGACCCCACGCCGGACGACTCGGGCGCCTTCACCCGCCAGTTCATGGCCACCATGGCGTCGCTGGCGAAGGGCGGCGGTGGAGCGGGGACGCTGCCGAGCTTCGCCGCGGAAGCTCCGGCCGCGGCGGATGCGGCCGAAGCCGTCCGCCTGGTCCGCAGCCGCGCGAGCGAATGGGGAATCGATCCCCATCGCGTGGGTCTAGTGGGCTTCTCCGCGGGGGGCATCACCGCGGCCAACGTCGCCACGGGCGCCGCGGCCGGCCGCCCGGATTTCGTCGGCATCATCTATGGCGCGCTGCGCCAGGCCGTGCCGGCCGATGCGCCCCCGGCGTTCATCGCCACCGCCGCCGACGATCCGCTGCTCAGGAGCGCCGCCGTCCCGATGTTCGAGGCCTGGCGCGCGGCGGGCCGTCCCGCCGAGCTGCACCTCTACGAGAAGGGCGGCCACGGCTTCGGCATGGTCCCCAAGGGGTCGAGCAGCGACCACTGGTTCGACGAATTCGTCTGGTGGATGCAGGCGAGAGGCCTGCTGGGGAACAAGTCCGCCAAGCCCGGCTGATATCGGCCTTTCGCGCCCCTCGGCGCCGCCGCGAACCGACCGCCGATCAAACCCACGATCACTCCGCCGCTTCGTGTCTTGATCTAAAATGATCGAGAAAGGTGAACTCTTGCGCTAAATTGCTTCGGAGCATAAGCATTCACTCAAGAACAAAAATTCTAGGGGGACGAAACGACATGCTTCAGCACCACTATGTGTCGCGTCTGATGGCCGGCGCCGCCGTCGCGGTCCTCGCCGTGGCCGCCGCTTCGCCGAGCTTCGCGCAATCGTCGGCGAGCCAGGCGCCGACGCAGCAATCCGCGCCGCCCGCGGACGTCAGCGAAGTCGTTGTGACCGGCTCGCTGATCCGCGGGGTCGCCCCCGTCGGGACCACGGTCGTCGGCGTGAACGAGCAGCAGATCGAGCAGATGGGCGTGGTCTCGAGCAATCAGATCCTGGCCAACATCCCGGCGATCACCAGCCAGTTCAATTCGCAGCCGGTCAACCAGACGAACATCGGCATAAGCATCGTCCGCCCGAACATCCGGAACATCGGCGCCTCAGGCGGCAATACGACCCTGGTGCTGATCGACGGGCACAACGTCGTGGGCGCGGGCATCCTGCAGACGACGCCGGACTCCGGCGTGCTGCCGCCCGGCGTCCTGCGGCGAGTGGAAGTCGTCCCCGATGGCGGATCCTCGCTCTACGGCGCCGACGCCGTCGGCGGCATCGTCAACTTCATCACCAAGAAGAAGGCCGACGGCTTCGAGATCGCCGGCCACTATGGCGTCGCCGATCCGGGCTACCAGTCCAGCGACCTGAACCTAACCGGCGGGACCAGCTGGGAAGGCGGGTCCGCCTATATCTCGTTCGCGAGCCGCGAGAACAGCGACCTGAAGGCCTTCAAGCGCGACTTCCCGCGCCAGAACCTCACGTCGCTGGGCGGCTCAGACTTCCGGGTGACCACCTGCGCGGCGCCCAATGTCACAGCCAACGGCGTGAACTTCGCCGCGCCGGGCTTCACGGCAGGATCGGTCAATCTCTGCGACCAGACCGCGGCGTCCGACATGATCCCGAAGGAGACCCAGAACTCATTCTTTGGGTCGGTCTCGCAACAGATCACCGACCGCGTCGAGCTCTCGGTCACCGGCTACTGGAGCGATCGGATCACCAAGACGGCCGGGGCGCCGCTGAGCGCATCGGCGGTGACGGTGCCCTCGACCAATCCGTTCTTCCGTCCGCTCAACGGGGCGACCAGCGAGAGCGTCTCGTTCGATTTCTCGCCGATCACCGGGCCCAACGCCAATTCGCGCGGCGAGCTCAAGGAGTACGGGGTCACCCCCGTTCTCACCATCAAGCTGGGCGGCGACTGGCAGGCCAAGGCCATGTTCAACTACGGCCATAGCGAAACCAGCATTCACATGCCCGAGGTGAACCCCACCGCCCTGGCCTTGGCCGCGGTGGGGACCACGGCCGCAACCGCGCTCAATCCGTTCAACCTCAGCCAGACCAATTCGGCGATCCTGAGCGCGATCACCAACTTCGAGAACTTTGCGACCAACACCCAGTCGCTGAGCGACTTCCGGGTGATCGCCGATGGATCGCTGATGAGCCTGCCGGGCGGCGACCTGCGGCTGGCGGTTGGTGCGGAATACCAGCGCCAGACCTCCGACGCTTTCGACACCGATGACGCCGTAGGAAATCTCTCCGCGGGCCGGACGAAGAACGCCAACCGCAATGTGAAGGCGGTGTTCGGCGAGCTGCTGATTCCGCTGGTCGGCCCGGCCAACGCCATGCCGCTCATGCAGGCGTTCTCGATCGACGCCTCAGCGCGCTACGACGACTACAGCGACTTCGGCCACACCACCAATCCGAAGGTCGGCTTCACCTGGGACGTCGCCGGCGGCGTGAGCTTGCGCGGCAACTACGGCACCGCCTTCAACGCCCCCAGCCTGGCGGACACCACCGGCGCGGTCGACACCCGGGTGCAGGTCATCGCGGTCAGCCCGTTCCGGGCGCCGACCTCTCCGTTCACCGACCTCTTCCGTCCGACCATCGTCCTGGCCGGTGGAAACCCGAACCTGAAGCCCCAGAAGGCCGACACCTGGTCGTTCGGCGGAGAGTGGAAGCCGACCTTCTTCGAAGGGTTCCAGGCCGGGCTCAGCTACTGGAACATCAAGCTCAAGGACGCGATCGTCGTCGCGCCGCCGGGCTTCCCGACCTCCGTCTTCACCGTGCCGGCGTTCCAGCAGTTCGCGATCGTCAACCCGACGCTCGCCCAGGCCCAGGCGGCGACGGCGGGCATGTTCGTGACCGGCGCGCCCAGCGTCGCGGCGCTCTACACGCCGTTTTCGACCCCCTATGTCCTCCTCGACCTTCGCCGGAAGAACGTCGGCAACCTCAACGTCTCGGGTCTCGACTTCCACGTCGACTACACCCGTCCCACCAGCTTCGGGGCGGTGTTCGCCGATCTCAGCGGGACCTATGCGCTGGAGCGGAAGAGCCAGGCGCCGGGCTCCGGCGAGACCGATCTGCTGAGCTCCAACGTCAGCCGCCTGCAGCTAAGCGCGAGCGCCGGTGCGAACTACGGTCACTTCACCGGGACGGCGACGCTCAACTACAGCGCCGGCTACGATCTCACCGGCGCGGCGCCGCAGACCCATGTGGATTCGTTCCATCCGGTGAACCTGGCGCTGGTCTACAACTTCGATGGCCGGTCCTGGGCAAAGGACCTCACCGTTTCGCTGAATGTCGACAACGCCTTCGACGAGAAGGCGCAATTCATCAATGTCGCGCCCTCCGCCTTCGGCGCGTCGTCCAACGGCTTCACCCTGGGCCGGTTCGTCAACCTCGGCGTCCGCAAGCACTTCTGAGACGTCGGCAGGCGGGCGCGCAGCCCGCCTGCCGGAGCCTAGCGGTCGATGGCGCAGGTGAAGTTGGCCGCCTCGTCGGTGGATCCCGAGCCATTGTAGCGCGCCGTCTTCGGCCAGGCGCACAGGGGGCGGCTGCGCAGCGACCTGGTCGGCAGGCCGAGCAGGGCGAAGATCGCATTCTCGGGTTTGTTGGCGATGACCCGTTCGGGCGCCGCCCCGTGTTCGACCCACTGGTCGAGCTCCGGCAGCATGTCGAACGCCGTGGCCCCGGGACCGTTGAAGCAGTGCCCCATCCCCGGGACCATGAACAGCCGCACGGCCTTGCCGTCAGGGTCGGCGCGGCGCTGGACGGCCTCGTAGTAGCGAACCGAATTGCCCGGCGGGACCGCCGGATCGCTCCAGCCGTGATAGACGATCAGCTTGCCGCCGCGGCCGGTGAATGCGCGGATATCGGGATTGTCGGAATCGAGGATCGGGGCGACCCGTTGCCGGGCCAGTCGGTAGTCCCGGTCGAGGTCGAAGCTGGGCTTGTCCCACTTGGGATCGCCGATGACCATCCAGCGGTAGAACTCGGTCCCGAAGTTGATCTGCGATGACTTCGGGCTGGTGATCCACGCCGTCCAGTCCGTGGTCTCGCCGCCGACCGCGAAGCCGCTGATCACGGACTGCCCGTTGCGCAAATGCGCGCCCTGATAGAGCTTGCGCAAGGCCGCGACCTCGCCGGCGTCGAGGCAATCGGGGCCCGCGCCGGCCTTGCATTGCAGTTCGGCCGGATCGAAGCCGCAACGGCTGGGATTCTCCAGGACGCCGTCCTTCACGCCGTCCAGGGCGTCGCACTTCTTGAGCACCGCCGCGTTCACGAACGGCAGCTTAGCGGCCAGGCCCGGCGCTCCGGCTATGGCCAGATTGTTGAACACAAATCCGGTGAACAGCGGCGTGAAGCTCGTCGCGGGGGCGCCGGCGATCACCCCGTCATAGTCGGTGGGGAAGCGGCTCACCTCCATCAGGGCCTCGCGGCCGCCGTTGGAGCAGCCCTCGAAGTAGGCGTGCGTCGCGGGCGCGCCGTAGAAGGCGTGGATCAGCGCCTTGGCGGTAAGAGCGGCGAGATGGTTTCCGCGGTAGCCGTAGTCGATCAGCTTCTCGCGGTGGCCGAACGCCCACTGGGCGCCATCGCTGGCGTCATGTCCGACGTCGGTGGCGACGCCGGCGTATCCCTTGGAAAGCGGCGTGCGGAGCATGAGCGCCATGGTGGGCAGGCCGCCCGAAAAGCCGCCGCCGCCGACGCCCAGGAGCTTTCCGTTCCAGGTGTCGGGTAGCCAGGCTTCCACCAGGATCTTGGAGTCCTTGGTCGGCTCCAGCCGCGCCCGGACCCGGCAAAACCCAGTGGGCGACGTCAGGCTGCTCAGCGCGGCCGCGGGACCGGTCAGCTGTTCGGTGACAAGCCGCCCGCCGACGGCGACGTGGTCGGCGCGCTCGACCGCGCCGAATGGCGCCTTCGACCCTACCAGGGCGCTGCAGCGCGCGGCGGCGTCGCCTGGGTTCTGGCCCGCCGCCTGGGCGCCGCCGCCCGAGGGTTGGGTCGCGCCGGGCAGGGCCATCAGCAGGAGTCCCGTGGAGGCCAGCAGAGCCGCTCGCACCCTGTTTCGTTTCCGCATCACAGCCGCCCCGTTTTCGCGCAATTGCGTTCACGATAGCTCATTAGTGATAACACTCAATCCTCGCGTGAACCTGAGGGTCGGGCGTTCGGATCGTCCAGGGCGCGCTGTCGCTCTCGCCGGCCCTGTCCCGTCGCTCACAGGTCGCGCAGGACCTGGTCGATGGTTTCGGACCAGTCGCGGGGCTTGGTCTGGCGGTAGAGCTTCAGGGTCGGGTACCAGGGCGAATCCGTCCGTTCGCGGAGCCAACGCCAGTCGGCGTGGATGTAGGGGATGAGCGTCCAGCAGGGCTTGCCCATGGCGCCGGCCAGGTGAGCCACCGAGGTGTCGATGGAGATCACCAGGTCCAGGCGCTCGATGATCGCGGCGGTGTCGGCGAAGTCGCGGGCGCCGGTGTCCTCGGGGTGCAGGCTTGTAGCGCCGCGGTCGAGCAGGCGCTGGGCGAGCTCGGTCGGCAGGCCCTTATTCGGGGCGTTGAAGCCGGTGGGACTGGCCTGCCACGCGAGGCCGATGCCTCTGGCGTCCGACCAGCGCTCGCGGCGGTCGGCGGGCGCGGCCAGGTAGGGCGCGGACGGCAAGGTTTCCAGGGTGACGCCGAGCGGCTCGGGCAGCGAGAAGTAGCGGCTCCAGTAGTCGTGCGGCGCCACGGCGGCGCTGGCGCCGGTGGCGATCGGGATGATGGCGTCGGCGCCGGCGAGCGTGGAGAAGAGGTGGGCCAGCGCTGGGCGGCACCCCAGCGTCACCCGCGCCGCGCCGCGGGCCTTCAGGCTATCGGCGAACCGGCACATCTGGATCTGGTCGCCGAACCCCTGCTCGACCCAGACCAGCACCGACTTGCCTTCGAGCGGCTCTCCGCGCCATTCGGGGAAACGGACCTGGACCGGCGGCACGACCTCGGGATGCAGCGGGACGCGGGCGGCCATCAGCGGCCAGCCCTCGGCATAGCGGCCGAGCGACAGATAAAGCCCCGCCAGCGCCAGTTCGGCGGACCGGTCGTCGGGTTTGGCGGCCCGCGCCGCCTGGTATTCCTGCTCGGCGAGATCGGTCCGCCCGGCCTCGGCGCAGACCGCAGCCAGCCGGCGGCGGAAATCGGCGTTGGCCGGCTGGTGGCGCGCGGCGAGGCCCAGGTAATGCGCTGCCCCCGTCCAGTCGCCGAGTTCGCCAAGGCAGACACCCAGGTTGCAGGCCAGGTTCGACGTCAGGCGCGCCGGCGCGATCTGCCGATAGACCTCGGCGGCCTCGGCGTAGCGCTGCGCCCGCTGCAGCTCGACGCCCCGCGCGAACTGGTCCTGGCTCACGTCGTCCTGCATCCGCTCCCGGCCACCCGCATTGTCCGACCCGCGCGCAGTCTCTAACTAGGTTTCCAGCTGACGGGGAGCCACGTTGAAAGCCTTCGGCCATCGCGCGCCAACCACCGGCCGAGGACGGCGCCCCATGCGCCGCGGGCGCGCCTGTGTCTCCTAGGCTTTCGATCTTCCATCCGGTCGGGACGCTCGGCCTGGCGGGCAATCCGTTCGGCAAGGACATCGCCAACCTGGAACTCTATCAGGCGCTGGCGCGGCACGGCGGGTTCGAACAGCTGGATGTGCTCAGCCTGCGGCCGATGACCGAGGCCGCGCTGCGCGAGGGCCTGCTGGATGACCCGGCCGCCGCGGTGCGCCTGGTTCCGGGCTCGATCTTCGCTCAGGCGGCGGTGGCGGAGGCCGGCGCCCTGCTGCGGGGCCAGCCCGACCTCAACAATCTCGCCTGGCTGCGCCGCCGCATGGTCGGCGACCGGGCCTACAGCCTGCTGGGCCTGGCCCACACCCTCGCGCCGCCCGCCATGCGGCAGTACATCGCCATGGCCTCGGTCGCCCCGGTCCACCCATGGGACGCGGTGATCTGCACCTCGCCCAGCGTGCGCGACGCGCTCGGCGCGATGTTTGAGGCCTGGGGCGACCATCTGGGCGAGCGCACCGGCGGACGAGCGCCGCCGCGTCCAGCCCTGCCGGTCGTGCCGCTCGGTGTGGATGGCCCCCGGTTTGCCGCCCTGGCCGACCGCCCGGACGCGCGGGCCAGGCTGCGCGCCCAACTCGGCCTGACGGAGGCCGATGTGCTGGTGCTGTGGGTCGGCCGGCTGTCTTTCTTCGAGAAGGCCTTCCCACAGGCCATGTTCCAGGCGGTGCAGCGGGCCCGCCGGGCGAGCGGGGTGAAGATGCACTTCGCGCTGGCCGGCTGGTTCCCGGTCGAGGAGGACCGTGGCCGCTACGAGGAGGCGGCGCGGACCCACGCACCCGACGTGGCGGTCCATGTGCTGGACGGCAACGACCGCGCCCTGGTCGGCGAGCTCTGGGCCGGCTCCGATATCTTCCTGTCGCTGGTGGACAATATCCAGGAGACCTTCGGCATCACGCCGCTGGAAGCCATGGCCGCGGGCCTGCCGGTGGTGGCCAGCGACTGGGACGGCTACCGCTTCACCGTCCGCGACGGGGTGGAGGGCTTCCTGATCCCCACCCTGGGGGGCCCGCGGTCCGGGGTCGGCGCGACCATGGTCCAGCGCCATATCTTCGAGATGAACAGCTACCAGGCCTATGTGGGCGAGGTGGCGCAGTACACCGCCGTCCATATCGGCCGAGCCGCCGACGCCCTGGCCCAGCTGGCCGCCTCGCCGGAACTGCGCCGGCGGATGGGAGGGGCGGGCCGCGAGCGTATCCGCGCCGCCTTCGACTGGCCGGTGGTCGCGCGGCAGTACCAGGAACTGACGGTGGAGCTGGCGCGGATCCGCGAGGCCGCCGCCGATCCGGTGACGCGCCTGGCGAACGATCCGGTGCGGGGCGACCCGTTCATCGACTTCGCGGGCTTTGCGACCCAGCCGTTCACCCTCGACACGCCCCTGGCCGCCGCGGCGGGCGTCACCGGCGACGACGTGCGGGCCCTGACCGGCGGGCTCGACCTGGCCTTCCCGGGTCTCAGGGCGACCCAGGAGGAATGCGCCCGGGCCCTTGACCTGTTGGCGTCGGGTCAGGCGCGCAGCGGGCGCGACGTCTTGATCACCTTCCCCATGGACCGGCGGCGGCTGGTGGAGATGGGCCTGGCCTGGATGGCCAAGCTCGGCCTCATCGACTGGCTGGTCTGACCCGCGCTAGGCTGAGCGCCATGGAAGCGCGCGACCTGGTGGACGTGGCGATCGACGAGGATCCAAGGGCGCCTTGCCTATGGGTGCCCTCGGAGCTGTGGCCGGAGTTCCTGGCCGCGATCGACCGGCAGCCGAACCGCATCGGAGCCGTCATCTACCGCAACAAGACCATCCGCGAAGGCGGCCCGCTCACCGACATCACCACCCGCAGGCCCTGAGGGGTGCGCAGCGCCGCCACCTTGATCGCGGCCCGCGGGGTCCGGGGCCTGGGCGACGGGTTCACCGCCCTGCTGCTGCCGGTCTATCTGACGAGCCTCGGGTTCAGCGCCTTCCAGGTCGGCGTGCTGACCACCGCGACGCTCCTGGGCTCGGCGGGCCTGACGTTGGCGGTGGGCCTGGCGGGGCACCGGTTTCCGGCGAAGCGCCTGCTGTTCGCCGCCTGCGGATTGACGGTCGCCACCGGCCTCGCCTTCTCCCAGGCCCACGCCTTCTGGCCGCTGGTGGCGATCGGCTTCGTCGGCACGCTCAATCCCTCGGGCGGCGATGTCAGCCCCTTCCTGCCGCTGGAGCAGTCGCTGCTCGCCCACGCGGGGCCCCCCTCGCAGCGGACCCACCTCTTCGCGCGCTACAGCCTGACCGGCACGCTGACGACCGCGCTCGGCGCGCTCAGCGTCGGCCTGCTCGGACCGCTGCGCTCGGCGACCGGCCTGACGCAACTGACGCTGATCGAGGCCGCGTTCGGGGTCTACGCCCTCCTGGGCCTGGTCTCCGCCGCGCTTTACCGGGGCCTGCCCGATCAGCCGCCAGAGGCCGACGCGCCGCGCACGCCGCTCGGCCCGTCGCGGCGCAACGTCTTCGGGCTCGCGGCGCTGTTCAGCCTCGATTCCTTCGGCAGCGGCTTCATGGTGCAGTCGCTGTTCGCGCTGTGGCTGTTCCACCGGTTCGGCCTGTCGCTGGGCGTGGCCGGCGCCTTCTTCTTCTGGACCGGGGCGCTCTCGGCCGTGTCGCAGCTCGCCGCGCCGGCGCTGGCCAAGCGGATCGGCCTGATCAACACCATGGTCTTCACCCACATCCCGGCCAGCCTGTGCGTGATCGCCGTGGCCTTCGTCCCCAATGTGCAGATGGCCTTCGTCCTGCTGTTCGTCCGCGCCCTGCTCTCCAACATGGATGTGCCGGCGCGCACCTCCTACGTCATGGCGATCGTGACCCCGGCCGAACGGGCGGCGGCGGCGGGGGTGACCAACGTGCCGCGCAGCCTCGCCTCGGCCTTCAGCCCGGCCCTGTCGGGGCTGCTGTTCAGCCTTTCGCCCTTCGCCTGGCCGCTGGTGATCGGCGGGTCGCTGAAGGTGACCTATGACCTGCTGCTGCTCTGGCGATTCCAGAAGGTCCGGCCGCCGGAGGAGCTGGATCCCTAACGCCGCGCAGCCGCCATGGCCGCGGTCCTCACCTGCGCAGGCAGGGTGGTGAACCAGGCGGGCGGCGAGAGCTGTCGGGCCACCCGCTCGCGCCCGGCCTTGGTCAGCCGGCGGCGCAGGGCCGGGTCGCCGCGCAGGCGGGCCAGCGCCGCAGCGGCCGCCCCGACATCCGGATCGGCCCAGGTCTGGCCGCGATAGATGTCCTGCGGATCGGCGACCGGGGTCGGCCGATAGGGGACCAGCAGCGCGCAGTCCTGGTCCATGAAGTCGAGGACCCCGGAATAGGCGGTCGCCAGGACGGGTACGCCCAGGGCCATGGCTTCGGCGGGCGTCAGGCCGAAGCCTTCGGCGCGGTGCAGCGAGACCAGCACGTCCGCGCTGGCGATGAGAGTGAGGACGTCCGCATAGGCCCAGACCTCGTCGACGATGCGCACATTGGCTGGGGCCGAGGCGCGCAGGCCCGCCAGGACCTCGGGAAAGGCCTCTCCGTTCTGGGTCTTCAAGGTGAGTTCGCAGTCCGGATCTTCGCCGAAGGCCTGGCGCCAGGCGGCGATGGCGCCCTGCGGGTTCTTGCGGGCCGCCGAGGACCTGAAGTCGAACACCGCCACACCCTGGAAGGCCGCCCGCCGCGGGGCGGGGGCGATGGCCGCATAGTCCTCGGGGAACAGCGGATGCGGCACCACCCGCACCGGTGCGGCGGCGCCGGCCAGGGCGTCTGCGGTGTAGCGGCTGGGCGCCCAGACCTCGTCCACCATGGCGGCGTCCTTCAACCAGCGGCGCGGGGCCTGCGGCAGCTCCCAGGCCCAGTAGCCGAAGCGCGGCCCGACGAGCTGCCGGGGCCCCAGGCAGGCCAGGGCGGCGAGCAGCTCCGGCGGATTGAGATGGAAGATCCAGGCGCCGGCGGCGACCGGCCCGGTCAGCCGGCCGTTCCAGCCCAGCTTGGCGTCGGTGACGTCGACCCGCTCGACCGGGACACCCAGCGCCTCGAAGGCGCGGGCGGCGAGACGGGCGGAGGCGGCGATGCCGTGGGAGCCGGCGAAATAGCCCACGACCTTGATCGGGCCCTGGGCGGCGTCCGCGCCGTGCGGCTTGCGCGCGGCGGAGCGGACATAGCTCTCCAGCGCGACGTTGAGCGCCGGCGCCGCGAGCGTCCGCAACGGTTCCGGCAGGACCGATCGCCAGAGCCGGCGGGCGGCGCCCAGGACGCTCATAGGCGCGCACTCATGCCGCGACCGGGGCCTGGGTCTTGACCGGCCGGAAGAGATCGCCGCCGGCCGAGGGCGCCCAGACCTCGTCGACGAAGCCCAGGCCCACCGAGGCGTCGGTAAGACCGCCCGCGGTGGCGGCGTCCCAGACGCCCACGGCGCGGCTCCAGCGGACGCCACGGCTGTGCAGGGCTATGGCGTCGGCAGGGACGAGGTCGGGGTGGGTCAGGAACCGCACCAGGTCCGCCTGGGCGGGCGCCGCGGCCGGGCCGGAAGGTCCGAGGAAGCGGCCGGCGGCGGCTTCGTAGACCAGGCGGTCGGCGGCGGCTTCGGCGGCAAGCTCGGGGCCTTCCACCACCCAGAGCTCCGGCACGCGGCGCTCGGCGGCGCTTCTCGCCGCCGGCTGGCGCTGGCGGACGGTCAGGCGGGCGAGCTGGGTCTGAGGGTGCAGGCGGACGGCGGGCGGCAGGGCGTCGAACTCGACCCCGTATTCGGCCAGACCCCCGCCCACCAGCCAGCGCAGAAACTTGAAGCGCTCAGGCCCGGTGCGCAGCGGGAACATTCGCTGCAGATCGACGCGGCTTTCCCAGATGTCCGCGAAGAGCTGGATGAACGGTGCGGGCTGGGCGCGGGCCGGTTCCAGGAACGGCGCGCGCAGGGCCTCGGTCAGGGCCGGCGGCCATCCGGCGCGGGCGGCGACGCCGAAGCCGGCGGAGAGGCGGCGCTTGAGGTCGCTCGCGCCGGGCTCAGCGAGGCGGGCGGCCGAGAGCAGGGGGGTGGGGTCGCGGGCCAGGTCGTCGATCACCGCCTGGGGCAGGAGGTCGGGCGCGAACCGGCCGGCGGCGGCCTCGGCGCCCAGGCACCAGGCGATCAGGCCGCCGGCGTCACCGGCGAACCTGGCGCGCAGGTCGGCCCGGGCGGCCAGCAGGGCCTTGGCGGCGCGCGGCGTTCCGCCCGCGGCGGGCTCGCGCAGCCAGTCGAGCGCGCCGGACGCCGGCCCCCGCCAGGGCGGCTCGCCCCAGACCGTGGGATCGGCCTCGCGCGCGCCGCTGCGCCAGGCGGTCAGCAGGCCTTCCGCCGCTGAGCCTGACAGGACGTCGGCGCCCAGGGTCGTGGCGTGTTCGGCGAAGAACCGGTGGAAGCCCAGGCGGCCGGCCTCGTGGTCGAGCTGGAAGCCCGAGGGCGTGTCGCGCCAGACCTGGTCCATGGTCCGGGTGATGTCCGGCAGGCCGGCCAGCGCCGCCTCCGGATCGGGGGCGTCCATCCAGGCTTCGACCGCTGCGGTGAGGCCGGCCGAGAAGTCCTTGCCGTCGCGGGCGGCGCGAAGCGCGCGGCGGCGCATGGGGCCGGTGACCAGCCGCCCGGAGGGGAATCGCAGGTGGGCGTAGGGAACGGCCCGGCTGGTCTCATGGCCGTTGCGCAGCATGGCGGCGGCATAGTCGGCCAGGAGCTCGGCGAGCGGCGAGCCGGGGACGACCTTCACCCGGTCCTGGTGCTTCGACAGGACGTCGGGCCGAGAGGGATCGAAGCCGGAATAGTGGAAGAAGCCCAGGGGCTCGCCGTCGACCGCCCAGCCCGCCTTGCCCTTGGCCAGAGTGCGGCCTTCCAGGTTCCAGTAGGCGAGGTTGAGGGTCGGGGTCCTGAGGATCGCCAGGCTGTCGACGAAGCCGGGGGCAAGGTCCATCCAGCGCTGGTCGGTGAAGAGGCCGTTCTTCAGGTCCACGCGGCAGTCGAACTCGCAGCGGTCGGCCCACCAGCTCATCAGGTCGAGGACCTTGGGCTCGGCGCGGGCCGCGCAGAAGCCCAGGTTGAATGAGCCGGAGCGCAGGATCGCGTGGTCGTTAGGCATGGCCGAGCCCAACAACGGCCTCGTGAGGTGCGGGGTCAGCGCCAGCTGCGCCTCGGCCAAGCCCAGGCGCACCGCGTCCAGCGGCCGGAAGACGTAGATGTCGGGGTCGAGGTAGGTGGCCGAGGTCACGCCCGGCTCGCTCAGCAGTCGCCGGAAAACGTAGGGCTTCACCGCCGTGTTGAACTCCAGTGCGTCATAGTAGACGCTCATCGCGGCGTAGGGCGCATCGAGCGAGGCGGCGTCGATCACCTCGGCCAGCCGTTCCAGCTGGGGGATCGGGCCGTCGGTCGCCACCACCACCCGGCGCGCCTTGGGCTCGGCGGCGGCCAGGCTCTCCATCAGCGTGGCGGCCTGGGCCGCGTAGTTGCGGGAGACGATGGTGAAGATGACGTCCAAGGCGATACCTGCCGGCCCCCGCTAGGTTATGGCTCGGTCTATCAGGGGTTGGCTTTGAGCCGCAATGTGGCCGCTCAGGCGGCCATCAGCTCGTCGAGCTTCTTGATGTCGGTGACCGGCGAGGCGACGCCGCCCTCCAGCCGCATGACCTTGTTGCAGTAGAGGCGCAGGAGATCGGTGTCATGGGAGGCCAGGACCAGGATGCCGGCCCGCTCGACGAGTTTCAGCAGCCGCTTGTGGGCCAGTTTCTGGAAGTCGGCGTCGCCCACGGCGATCCATTCGTCCATCAGCAGCACGTCGGCCTCGACGGCGGTGGCCGCGGCGAAGGCGAGGCGCGCCTGCATGCCGGCCGAATAGGTCTTCACTGGCATGGCCAGGAAAGCGCCCAGGCCGGTGAACTCGGCGATCTCCGGCAGCTTGGCGTCGATCTCCTTGGACGAGAGGCCCGCGATCCGGCCGCGCAGGCGGATGTTGTCCATGCCGGTGGCGGAGGGGTCGATGCCGAGGTTGAGATCCAGCAGGGCCGCGATATGGCCCTGCACCTCGATGGTCCCCTCGTCGGGCTCGTAGGCCCCGGAGAGCGCGCGTAGCAGGGTGGTCTTGCCCGACCCATTGTGGCCGACGAGGCCCAGCCGGTCGCCGGCCTTGAGCTCAAGGTTCAGGTTGGAGAGCGCGGTGACCTCGGTCGTGCCGTGGCTGCGGCCGAGGCTGCCGCCGACGGTGATCTTGGCCAGGTGCTTCTTCAGCGACTTGGCGTCCACGCCATAGACCGGGAAGCGCAGGGTGAGGCCCTGGCAGGAGATGGAGACCGGGGGGGCCTTCATAGGTAGTGCACGATCCGTCGGCGGGTGTAGGCGAAGATCGAGAAGGTCAGGACCCAGCCCGCCGCCGCCATGCCGGCCAGGAAGAGGTAGGTGTGCGGCGCGACGCCGACGCCCATCAGCGGCGCCCGGACCGCCTGCAGCAGGTGGTAGAAGGGGTTGAAATCGAGGATCCCGCGATGCTCCGGGCTGATCCGGTCCGGCAGCCAGAAGACCGGCGTCATCAGCGCCGCGGCCTGGGTGATGGAGGCCACGATCTGCGGGATGTCGCGGAACCGCGCCGAGACGATCCCCACCAGCATCGACAGCCACGCGACATTGATCACCATCAGCAGGAGGCCGAGCGCCGCCACCGGATAGTTCGCCGTCCGCCAGAAGCCGAAATAGACCAGCACCGCGAGCACGATCACCAGGTGATGGCCAAGGTTGATCAGGTTCCGGAGCACGGTGCGCCAGACGAAGGTGAACATCGGCAGGCTGGTCTGCGACAGCATGCCGGCCGCCTGGACGAAGGTGTCGCAGCCCTCGTTGATGGTGCCGGTCACGGTCCCGAAGAACACGATGCCGAGCGCCACGAAGGGGATGAAGTCGTGGATCGAGACGCGGAACAGCTCGCCCCAGAGCAGGCCGATGCCCAGCACCATCAGACCCATCGACAGCGTGATCCAGAACGGACCCAGGATCGAGCCGCGGTAGCGCGAGATCACGTCGTGCGAGGCCAGCGACCAGGCGAGGTCCAGCCGTTCGCCCGATGCGCGCAGGTCCCGAAGCGCCATCTGGAGCTCGAACAGCGGGCCGCGCCGTCCGGTCCGCAGCATGTGGGTGGCGGTGTCCATAGTTTCCCGGTGAGGGGGTTCTCCGACGAAGGGCGCTGGTAACAGGCGTGCCGGAGGGGCGCAAGAACGGCCCCTTGCCACGCTTTGCCACCGTCACGCCCCCGTGTTAGCCCGAGTCGCGGGAGCAGCCGGAAGACGCATGACCTCCATCGACAAGATCAGGCGGGGCGCGTCCAGGCCCACCGAGGAGCGGCGCCAGATGCTGCGCGCCTTCGATCCCAGCCTGGAGGGCGCCGGGGTCTGGCTGGTGATCCCCTGCTACCGGGTGACGGCCCACATCCTCGACGTGATCGCCAAGACCCCGGCCTGGGTGGACGGCATGGTCTGCGTCGACGACGCCTGTCCCGATCATTCGGGCGATTTCATCGAGGCGAACAACACCGATCCGCGGGTCGCCGTCGTCCGGCTGAAACAGAACCAGGGGGTCGGCGGGGCGACCATGGCCGGCTACCGCGAGGCGATCGCGCGCGGCGGCCAGGTGATGGTCAAGGTCGACGGCGACGACCAGATGGACCTGGGCTACATCGCCCACTTGGTGGCGCCGATCCTCCTGGGGGAGGCCGACTACGCCAAGGGCAACCGCTTCACCTCGATCAGCCACCTGCAGACCATGCCGCCGGTCCGGGTGTTCGGCAACGCTGCGCTGAGCTTTGCGGCCAAGATGTCGACCGGCTACTGGAACATCTTCGATCCGACCAACGGCTACACGGCCATCGAGGCCCAGGTCGCCGGGATGGTGATCGAAAAACGCGTCTCGCGGCGGTTCTTCTTCGAGACCGACCTGCTCTACCATCTGGGCACCCTGCGCGCGGTGGTGCGCGACGTGCCGATGCCCGCCCGCTACGCCAACGAGGTCTCGAACCTGCGGATTGGAGCCATCGTCGGGCCCTTCGCGCTGAAGCACGTGAAGAACTTCTTCCAGCGGCTGCTCGGCCAGTACTTCGTGCGCGACTTCAGCGCCGCCAGCCTGGAGCTGGTGTTCGGCCTCTTCTTCGTGCTGTTCGGGGTGGGCTACGCCGCCCACTACCTGGTCACGCCACACCACGGCCAGGCGGCCTCGGCCGGCGTGGTCATGGCCGCCGCCCTGCCGGTGATCCTCGGCGCGCAGCTCCTGATGCAGGCGCTGAACTTCGACGTGCTCAACGTGCCGAGCCGCCCGATCCACCCCTATCTGCGCACCATCGCGCGGATGGAAGCCGAGGAGCACGGCAAGTGACCTCTAAGGACATGCTGCTCTGCGCGGGCTTCTCGCTGGCCCTGCCGGTCGGCCAGACCCTGTTCAAGTTCGCCGCGGTGAACAACGCCCGGCTGTCGGGCCCGCTGATCGTCAAGCTGGTGACCAACGTCCCGTTGATCGGGGCCTTCGCCTGGTACGGCCTGACCGCGCTCTTCTGGTTCTACATCCTGACGCGGGTGCCGCTGTCGACCGCCTACGCCTTCTCGATCGTGGGCTCGGGCCTGGTGCCGCTGGTCGCCTGGCTGGTGTTCAAGGAGCCGCTCGATTGGCGGTTCGCGCTCGGTTACCTGCTGATGCTGGGCGGCTTCGCGGTGATCCTGCAGGGCCAGCGCGGCTAGCCCCGCGCCGCTAAAACGCGTCGAAGTCCAGGAAGCTGAACAGGATCCGCTCCGGATCGAGCCGCCCGCCCGGCGTCCGGTGATCGAGCCAGATCATCCGCAAGGGCGACGGCCTAAGCCGCTCCGGCACGATCATCGCCAGCCGCCGCCGCGCCGTCCCCTTGGGCGTCAGGCCCAGCACCACGGCCGGGCCGAACGCCCCGCCATGTCCGCCGAGGCTTAGGCCGGCGCGGGGGATCGCACCCCGGGCGCGGACCAGGGGCAGGGTGGAGGCGCCCTCGACGATCAGGCTGTCGGCGGTTTCGGCGGCTATCTTCAGGGGGTTGGCCGGGTTCTTCAGCCGCCAGGCGAGCGTCGCGTCCTCCCAGCGGTGCGCGAACTCCGCGGCGGCCAGCGCCTTGGCCATGTCGATCCTCTGCGGCGCCAGCTCGACGTGGGCGTGGAGGCCGGCGACGTTCTGGAAGCCGAGCCTGGTCTCGTAGGCGCGGATGGTCTGCTGGTTGGCGACGCCGACGACGCCCGCGTGACCCCGCCCCGCCGACATGGCCGCCACGCGCCGGACAAGCTCCAGGAAGAGACCACGGCCGCGATAGTCCGGATGGGTGGAGACATTCATGATCAGGGTCACGACCGCGGCCTCGCCGCGCAGGGCGACCTTCAGCGGGATGCCCATCAGGTGACCGATCAGGCGTTCGCCATCGTCGATGTTGCAGCCGAGCGGCTCACCGGCCGGGTTGTCGTAGTACTGCCACTGCAGGAAGGCCTGCGAGAACTTGTGCGCGCCCGGGAAGCCCAGTCCCATCAGCTCCACGGTGCGGCCGAGGTCGTCGGGAGCCGCCGGGCGGAAGACCGGATCGCTCATGGGCTCGCCGCAGGCGTCGTCCAGGGCGCCTTGCCGTCTGCCGCCAGGCCGTCGACGGCGGCGCGGACCACCGGATAGGGGGTCCTGAACATCCGCTCGTAGAGCAGGCCGCCGCGGTGCGGGCGTTCCCCGATGCGTTTCGGGTCGAGCGCCTGGTAGCGGAAGGCGCCCTGCCGGGCAAAGGTCATGGCCATGGCCGGCAGGAGCCCGGACCAGGCCTTGAGCTGCGAGGGAAAGGCGCCGACTGCCGCCAGCCACGCCGCCCATTCGCCCAGGCTGAGACGCAGATCCCGCGCCGGCCCGTTCTCGGCGAGCGGCCAGGAGGCCCGGTAGAGGATCCAGGGCAAGCCCTTGCCCTGATAGAGGCAGACCTGGTCGACCGGCGCGCCGCCCCGCTCGGCCGCCAGCTTCACGCCGAGCGCCGCGCAGATGTCGTGGTCGGGGTGGCCGCCCTCCCAGGCCGGGACCACGACCCGCTCGACGGGCCCGGGGACCGCGCGCTTCAGAGCCTCGTAGGCGGGACCCGCGTGGCGGTGCAGCTCGCCGTCGAACCAGCCGGTCCCGCCGCCCAGGTGGATCTGCTGCCCAGGGCTGATTCCGAGGCGCGCCAGGAAGACCTCGGTCTCGCGCCGGCGGCGCTCGGCCATGCGCGGATTGCGGTAGTCGACCACATGGATGAACAGCGGCTCGCGGCCCTCCGCCAGGTCGCGGCGGATCAGCGGCAGGGCGCAATATTCGTCGTCGAAGTGGGCCAGGACATAGACGACGGTCATGCCCGGCGCCGCCTTCGTCCGCGCAACGATCGAGGAAGGTGGCCGTGCCCCATGGCGGGGCAACTCACCACGATTGCCCGGCCCCGCCAAGCCGCCGTGCTTTTGCGCTTCTCATCGGCGCCCACGCACCGTACCAAACGCGTGGAGCCGGGGGTTACGGCGGGCGGATGACAGGCCTTTCGATGCAGATCAGCGCGCGGTCGGCGTTTCGCGCGGTGCTCGCAGCGGGCCTCCTGGTCATGCTCGGCGCGAACCTGCCGGGGCACCTGTCCTACGACTCTGTCGCCCAGCTCTACGAGGGCCATTTCCATCTGCGCGAGACCTGGGGCCCGGCGCTCTATGCCTGGATCCTCGGGGTGTTCGACGGGATCATTCCGGGGACCGCGCTCTATGTCACGGCGAGCGCCGCCCTGTTCTACGCGAGCCTCGCCTCGCTGTCGGACCTGAGGCCCCGGACCCACTGGTTGGCCGCCCTGGTCACGGCGCCGATCATGCTGATCCCGCAGGTGCTGATCTACCAGGCGATCGTCTGGAAGGACGTGGCCTTCGCCAACACCGCCGTGGCCGGCCTCGTCTGCCTGGCGCACGCCGCCAAGGTTTGGCCGCAGACGCGCCGCCGCTGGCTGTTCCTCGCCGCCGCGGTCGCCCTGCTGGCGGTGGCGAGCCAGGTCCGCCAGAACGGAATCATCGCGGCCATCGTCGCGGCCGTCGCCCTCGGTTGGATCGCCAGCCGCGGCCGGTGGCTCCGCGGCGCGGTCTGGGCCGTGGGTGGGCTGCTGGCGGTCTTCCTCACCGGCCTCGTCTTTACGCAAGCGTCGATCCCGTCCGGCTCGCCGCCGGAGCCCAGCGTCAAGAGCGGCCTGCGCATCGTCCAGAACTTCGACCTGGTGGGGGCGGTGGCGCTCGATCCCAGCTACCGGCTGGACGCCATGGCCGCGGTGGCTCCGGCCGACACCGCGCTGGTCAGCCGCCGGGCGAAGGCTGACTGGTCGGGGCGGCGGGTGGACTTCATGGACCGCGACCGTCCGATGAACGACGCGATCTGGCGGATCCCGGACGATGCGGCCAATGTGCAGTGGCGGGACCTGATCCTGAAGCATCCCGGGCTTTACCTGCGGGTCCGCTGGGAGGATTTCCGCTGGGTGTTCGCCACCCCGGTGATCGATTTCTGCCTGCCGGTCTACATCGGGGTCGATGCGCCGGTCGAGAAGATGGCGCCGCTGCGGATCGACCATCGCTTCGTGGAATCCGACGCCCAGCTCAACAACTATTCGACCTGGTTCTTCGACACTCCGGTGTTCCGGCACTGGTTCTACGCCGGGATATCGCTGGTCCTGACGGGCCTGTTCCTCTGGCGCCGGCAGCCTGCCGACATCGCCATGGCCGGGCTGCAGCTCGCCGGGGTCGGTTTCGCGGCGAGCTTCTTCATCATCTCGATCGCCTGCGACTATCGCTATCTCTACTTCACCGACCTGGCCGCCCTGGCCGGCCTGATCTACGCGGCGATTGATCCGCCGACGCCGTGGCGCAAGGCCACTGCCTAGCCGAAGCGCTGTTCCCAGGCGGCGGCGACGTCCAGCCGGGGCCGCCGTCCCGCGAGGAAGCGGTAGAGCGAGAGCTGGCGGCCGATCCCGAAGCTCCTGACCTCGACGTCCTCGAAGAGGGCGCGGACCAGGGTCTCGATCTCGCGGGCGTCGTTGACATGCTCGTGGGCCATCATCAGCCCGTAGTCGAGGCCGTGGCGCAGGCGGAATTCCAGCCCGGTGGTGCACATCCAGCCGAGCTTCCAGAGGAAGCCGCCTTCGCTGGGAATGGCGGCGCGGAGCGATCCCCCTGGGGCCAGCAGGCGCGCGGCCCGGGCTAGCACCAGCGGCAGGTCGCAGATGTGCTCCAGCGACGCGACGCTGGTGATCCGGTCGTAGGTGCGCCCCGCCGGCACGTCGGAGGCGTCGGCGTAGATCGCCCGCAAACGGCCCCTGAGCGGCGAGTCGCGATAGAGTTCCTCGAAGGGCTCGATGATGTCGTAGGCCTCGCTCGACGGCTCGTAGGCCAGCTGGTTGAGGGTGCCGGCCCCGATCTCCAGGGTGGCGGCCGATCCCGCGCCGCCCTTCACGTCGGCGGCCACCTGATGGTGCAGCCAGCGCTCGAGCCGCTGCGACAGCGAGGCGGCCGGCGTCTCGCCGCCGCGGTTCTCGATATATTGCCGGGTGTAGATCGCCTGCATCTTCGGCAGCAGCGGCGGCCGGGTCTTGGGAAACCGCGCGAGCAAGGTTGCCAGGTCGCGCGCTCCGCTCATCCAAGTCTCCTCCCGCCGTCGGCCGCGCCGGACGCGACGCACACTTAGCAAGGGCCGCTGCGCCGCCACAAAGGCTTTTGCCGCTTCCCAACGCAGAGACGGCCTCTTACCAACAAGGACAGGCGGCGAACGGGGCGGGCGTTGGGCGAAGCGGGGCAAGAGCGGCGGCGGGGCGACGCGGGGCCGGCCTTCCGAATCGCCATGGCCGTGGGGCTGTTGCTGACCCTTGCGGCCAACGTGCCGGGCCAGATGTCGCTGGATTCCGTCGTCGCCCTGACCGAGGCGCGGACCGGCGTCCGCCAGACCTGGGCGCCGGCGGTCTCGTCCTGGATCCTCAAACCCTTCGACCACATGCTCGGGGGAACCGGGCTCTATGTGACCGCGTCGGCGGCCCTGCTGTTTTTCAGCCTGATGTCGCTGCCGCGCCTGCGGCCGCGGTCGAGCTGGCTGGCGGTGGGCCTGGGCGTGCTGGTGATCCTCACCCCGCAGATCGTGCTCTACCAGGGGATCGTCTGGCGCGACGTCCTGTTCGCCAACCTGACCATCGCGGGCTTCGTCATGCTGGCCCACGCCGCGAAGGCCTGGGACGCGCGGCCGCCGGCCCTGCCGTTGGCCGGGGCGCTCGCCTGCCTGGCCCTGGCGGCCCTGGCGCGGCAGAACGGGGTGATCCTGGTGGTCGCCGCGGCCGGCGTGCTGGCCTGGACCGCGCGCAAGGACGGCTGGCGGCCGGCGCTGACCTGGGGCCTTGGGGCCCTGATCGCCGCCGGCGTCCTGGCCTTGGGCGTCAACCGCCTCGCCCAGCCGGCCCACACCCCGCCCAAGCTCCGGCTGAACGCCGCCTCACTGATCCTTGAGCACTACGACGTGGTCGGCGCCAAGGCCCATCATCCCAGCCTGAAGCTGAAGGAGATCGGCAAGGTCGATCCGGCCGCCCAGGCGCTGATCGAGGCGAAGGCGTCGCAGATCTACACCCCGACCCGCGTCGATACGCTCGACGTCGACGACGCCTTTCGCAAGACGCTGTGGCACGTGCCCGACGCGGCCATGCACGCCCAGTGGCGGCGGATCATCGTCCACTATCCCGCAGCCTATCTGCTCCACCGGGCCGACGTCTTCCGCTGGACATTCCTGACGCCGAAGCTGGAGCTCTGCCTGCCGGCCCACGTCGGCGTCACCGGGCCGGACGGCATGCTGAAGGACATCGGCGTCGGGATCGGGGTCGATATCCAGGACCAGGGTCTCGCGGACTACGCGCGCAGGTTCTACGGCACGCCGGTCTATTCCCACCTGACCTGGGCGATCGTGGCGGTGGCCGTGATCGTGCTGCTGCTTCGCCGGCGCGATCCCGCGGACTGGGTGTTCGTGGCGATGCTGGGCGGCGCACTGGCCTTCACCGCGAGCTTCGCCGTGGTCTCGGTCGCCTGCGACTACCGCTACCTCTACCTTCTCGATCTCGCGGCCATGGCCGGCGTACTCTACACGGCGCTCGACCCGCCGCGCTGGCGCAAGACCTAGCCGTCGCCGAGGCTCGTCGCGTCCACCGCCTGCAGCATGTCGCCGATCAGCTCGCGCTCGACCGCGTTGAGCTCCGGCCGCCAGATGTCGAAGATCATCACCACCCGCAGCTTGTCGGGGTTCCGGTTCCAGGCCTCGTGCTCGATGCTGTCGTCGAAGACGCAGGCCTGGCCCTCCGTCCACGCCCGGGTCTCGGAGCCCACCCGCATCGCGCAACCGTCCGGCACGATGAGCGGCAGATGGCAGATGAAGCGGGTGTTGGCGAAGCCGTGATGCGGCGCGATGTGCGCGCCCGGACGTAGCAGGGAGAACAGGATCGACGGCGTGCGCCCGGGGATCCGGCAGAGCGGCGCGTCTTCCAGGGCGGCCATGGCGGCCGGACAACGCGCCGCGTTCTCCGGAACCGGGGAGCCGGACTTCCACAGATAAAAGGCGCCCCAGCTCGGGTTGCCCAGCATGCCGTGGTCGTCGAAGAACGGCCGGTTCGGCTCGGCCTCGACGTAGGGCGAGAAGGCGGAGTCCTCCTCCAGCACCTGGATCAGCTCGGCCCGGATGTCGCCGGTGGCCGCCTCGACCTTGTCCAGCCAGGGGAAGGCCGCGCGGTCGGCGTATTCGATGTTGGGCAGTTCTGGGAAATAGAAGTTCCGCGGCTGTTGGAGGTAGAGCTGGGACTTGCCGACCAGCAGGTCCAGCGCGCGGCGGACGCGGCGCGCCTCCGGCCGGCCCAGGGGCTCTCCCAACTGGCTGCGCAGCTGAGCCTCGTAGGTCTCGGCGTATCGCTCCCGCATCTCCTGGGCGCGGAGGATCTCGGGCTCGAGCATGGGCTCTACCACGCCCGCGGCGGCGGCCACCTTCACGACCGTGTCGTAAAAGGACGAGGCGGCGCGGGCGTCCCCGATATCGGCGAAGTGGTCGGCGGTCGCCAGCAGCGCGCGGAGATCCCGCGGATCGAGCTTGAGCGCCTCGTCCAGGGCCGCGCGCTCCGCCGGCCGATCGCCGAGCGTCTTGTGCGCCATGGCCGCCGCGACCCAGACGACCGAGGTTGCCGCGCCGGCCTCGGTGATCCGGCTGAGCGCCGCCAGGGCGTCGGCTGGTCGGCCGTCGCGCAAGGCCCGTGCGCCGTCGCGCCAGGCGGCCTGCAAATCCAGGGCTGGATCAGTCATGGCGCCACGATGCCGAACGGGTCTTGGCGGTCAAGCTCACGGGGTCCGTCCGATGGCGTCTAGGCGTTCGAGATAGCGGCGGCCGACCGCGCGCGTGGCGTAGTGCTCGGCGATATGCGCCCGGGCGCGGCGTCCCATGGCGCGCGCCTCGGCCGGGTCGTCGAGCAGGGTCTCGATCAGCCGCGAGGCGTGTTCGGGCGAGGCCTCCGCCCAGACCTGGCCCTCGCCGTGCGGATAGGCGCCGGGCGCCACGGGGACGAGCTCGTAGTCGACCAGCAGGCCGGTCCCCGGCGCCATGAAGTCGAGATTGCCGGAATAGCCGGTGGCCACGGCCGGCCGGCCGAGCGCCATGGCTTCGGCCATGCCGCGCCCGAAGCCTTCCGAGCGGTGCAGCGAGACGAAGACGTCGCAGACCCGGATCAGGTTCTTGATCTCGTTGTCGTTCAGGTCGCCGTAGATCGCCTGGGCGCGCGGGCCCAGCGCCGCCAGCCGCGCCTCTAGCTCGGCCTGGGCGGCGTCGGCTTCGTGGCCGCCGCGGGACTTGATCACGCAGTGCAGAGCCGCCGCCGGACGCCGGGCGGCGAGCCGCTCGAAGGCCTCTAGCACCGCGCCGGGGTTCTTGCGGTCGGCGAAGGAGGCGAAGTCGAAGAAGAACAGCACCACGAAGGCCTCTTCGGGGATGCCGAAATGGCGTCGGCCGAGGAAGCTCGAAAGCTTCAGGTCGACCGGCAGCGGCATGCGGTGGACCGGCCGCGAGACCGCGCCCTCCAGCGCCTGCTGCACGAAGGCCGAGGGCGCCCAGATCTCGTCGAAGCGATCCAGCACCCTGGCCCAGGCCTTCGGATAGCGGGCCAACTCCCAGGCGGGATAGGCGATGTTGTAGGCGCCTTCGAAGGCGGCCTCGCCGACCTTGTCGATCACACGCGCGGCCTCGTCGCCATTGACGCCGAAGAGGTTCACGCCGGTCCCGAGCGTGGTCACCAGGTGGGGTCCGAAGTCGCGCTCCAGGTCGGGGTCGAAGCCGCGGTTGGCGTCGGCGACGTCCAGCAGGCGTGGGGTCACGCCGGCGGCCTGGAAGGCGCGGAAGGTCGAGCGCGCATGCTCGGCCATTCCGGTGGGCTGGAACGGGTAGCCGACGATGGTGACGTCGGCATTCACGCCAGCAGGTCCGCATCGGCGGCGTTGGCGACGGCCTCCAGCCAGCCGTGGCCGAAGCGCAGGTCCGGGGCGAGCGCGGCGCCGGTCTCCCAGTCGTTCCAGGCGTGGACGAACACCAGCCGGCGGTCGGGCGCACGGTCGCGGACGCCGTCGCCGGCAGCCTCCAGCCAGGCCTGCAGGGCGCCGGGGCTCGCGCCCTGCCAGACGACCGGCGCGTCCTGCGAGCGCGGGGTGGTGTCGTGCGCCGCGACGACCAGCGGGATCGTATCGGGGCCCGCCGCCTCGGCCAACCGTTCGCGGATCAGCGCCTGGCCGTCGTGCACCAGGCCGCGGAAGTCGGGATTGACCACGGGGCCCGGCGGACCCTCCGGCGCGCGGGGCGGCAAGGCGTCGGCCAGGCAGGCGTCGAAGCCGGCGGCCGGGGTCCCACCGCGCTGGATGAGGAAGAGTTCGGCCCCCTTGCGCCAGGCGTCGGGATCGGCCCCGGGCTGCAGCAACAGCACCGGCCGGCCGTCGACCCGGATGGCGTGGGCGGACGCCAGCGCCGGCGCGAGCGCGGCGAGGGCTTTGGCCGCGGTCGTCGGGCCGGTCCAGGACAGGCAGAAGGGGAAGGCCGATGCGGCGATGGCGGCGACCTGCTTGGCGTTGGCGACCTCGTGGCAGAAGCCGCCGAGCCCGTAGCGCTGGGCCAGCGCCACGTCGCGCGCCAGGGTCGCCGGGCCGGCCGGATCGGTGAAGCCGTCGGCGGGCAGGCGCGGCTGCAGGTGGCCGCGGAAATTGGGCAGGGCTCGGGCCACCGCGACCCAGTCGGGCGCGGCGGCGCGGCGGATGGCGATCACCCGCACCGGCTCCCGCGGCCCGGCGTCCGGGCGCGGCCGGCGAAGGGCGGCGTAGGCCGCGTTGTCATAGGCTTCGGGGTCGGGCTCCGAGGCGCGGCGGAGGTCCTGGAACAGCGCCTCGGCGGAGACCGCGCGGCCCGCGGGCGCTCCGGCGAGCGGCCGTTCGGTCCCCTGCAGCGTCCAGTGCTCCAAGCCGCTGAGCGGCGAGGCCGCGGCGTCCGGGTGGGCGGCGAAATAGCCGCCTTCGTCGAAGTCCGGCGCCGGCCACAGGCCCTCGTGCGCCCCCACCGTCAGGTAGTGCAGCAGCGGGTTGGCCCGTGCCTCGGGACGGTCGCCGGCCTGTTCCAGGTAATAGGCGGGCCGGAAGTGCGGCGTGGGGCTCTTGAGCGCGCGTCCGCCGCTGGCCAGGAAATCGCTGAGGGCGTCACCGCGCAGTCCGGCCGCGCGCTGCTTGCGGTAGGCGGGGACGTCGAACAGCGGGTGCGGGTCGAGCCCCTCGGCCGCGCCGGTGGCCACATAGTCGAGAAGCGGCGCGATCCCCGCGGCCCGGGCGGCCGGGTTCTGCTCCAGGTACCAGGCGCCGGCGAACAGCGGGTGCGGGTTCAGGCCTTCGCGCCAACCGGCGCGCAGGTAGTGGATCAGCGGGTTCTCGCCGGAGGCTGCGACCTCCTCGGACTGGCCGACGTAGAACTTCACATCGAACAGCGGATGCGGATTGGCCCCTTCCGCCGCGCCCTCGAACAGGAAGTGCTCAAGGGCGGTGAGCTTCGATGCGCTCATCTTCGCGCCGTGCCGGGCGCGGTAGGCCGGGGCGTCGAGCAGGGGATGCGGACTGAGGTTATGGCTGTCGCCGACCACCAGATAGTGCGCGAGTGGCGGCCAGCGGCTGCCGGGCAGGGCGGGCGCGCGCTCCAGGTACCAGCTCTGGTCGAAGAGCGCGGCGGGCTGCGCCGCGGCGTCCGGGCCGGCGCGAACATAGTCGGCGAGCCGGATGGCGGGGCCGGGCACGCTGCCGAGGCTGAGGCTGAGGTCCGGCTCCCACAGGCCCGAGAGCCGCAATAGCTGGATGCGTCCCGGTGTCTTGGCCCGGGCCAGCAGGCGGGCCATGCCTGGCGAGAGCTTGCCCGCGGCGCGGGCCGCGTAGCGCTTGCGGTTGGCCGCCTGGAAGCTCAGCCAACGCTCCTGCGCCAGCCGCACCCGTTCGGCCTGGGCGGCGCGCCGGCGCTCGATCAGGGCCGCGGGATCGGTGGAACTGGACACGCCGGCCGCGCTCAGCCGTCGGCCAGGATGGAATCGAGGCTCACGGAGGCCCGGGCGCACTCGCGACGCAGGGCCTCGACCTCGACCTGCAGGAAGTCCAGACGCTGGCGCAGGTCGAGCACCTCGGCGCGCGCGGCGTCGAGGTCGCGGGTCACCGGCGAGACCAGCACGCCGACGTCGCGGGCCCGGCGATCCAGCTCGGCGGCCGCCTTGTCGAGGGTTCTGGCGCTGGGCGCGGGGCCGGTCGCGGCCGCCTCGAACCAGTCCAGAACCTGGCCCGCCAGCGCGCCGGCCCAGCCCAGGTCCTTAAGTCCCGCGTCGCCGGCGTTGTGGCGCAGCTCGGGGCTCAGGAAGCGATCGATGGCCTTGGCCGCCGCGTCGGTCATCTTCGGCAGGGGCGCGCCATGGGCGGCCTCGATTCGCGCGACCTCGCCCCGCCAGTCGCCCAGCAGGCCGTCGTAGCTGACGAAGGCGCGGGGCAGGTCGCGGGTATAGGCCTCGGCGGCCAGCATGTAGGCGCTCCAGAGCAGCACCGACTTCTCCGGCGCGAAGCCGTTGCGCCGGGCGAGCGATCCGGCGACCGCCAGCGGATGGCGCACCGGAATCACGCAGCGCGCGCCGATCTCAAGGTCGGCCAGCACCGTGCGCCAGAAAGGCATCAGCACCGTGACGCGGGGATCCTTCAGGAGGGGGTATCGCGCCTCGCCATATTCCTCCTCGAACAGCGTCTCGGCGCGGTTCAGCCACTCGCGCTCGGGCTTGGCCGCCAGCGGCCGATGGGGGAAGGCGAAAATGTCGTCCCAGGCCGCGCCGCCGGCGCGCAGGCGCCCATCGTTGAGGATGGCGATCTTCCAGGGCTCGAAGTAGCCCTTGGCGTTGTGCTCGTCGCCGCTCATCACGTTCTCGGGCAGCGAGGCGCCGGCCAGGGCAAGCACCTGGGTGACCGCCGAGGTGCCCGAGCGGTGCATGCCCAGCACCAGATAGGCGGTGCGTTCCGGGGTTCCCGCAGCGGGCCTGGCGCCCTTCGGGGCGGCCTTGGTTGTGGTCATCTAAGGGGCTCTACGCCGGTTGATCGCTCAGGCCTTCTGTTGCACACAGCCTGCGCCGCCGCACAGGATTTTACGCCCAATGGCCGTTACGGCCCGAGTTGACGAGGCCCATCGGGTGATCTCCACGGCGGTGGACGGCGCCTTCTACCGGGCCGTCAATCCCGACCTGGCCAAAAGCGATCTCGACCCGATCCGGCACTATCTGCTGAGTGGCTGGCGGGAGGGCCGCGACCCGGCGCCCTGGTTCTCGACGCGCGCCTACGTCGAAGCCAATCGCGAGGTCATCAGGGCCGGCTGGAATCCGCTGCACCACTACCTGGCGATAGGCCGGCGCGAGGGCCGCGAGATCGTCCGCTCGGCTCTGGCCGAAGACTACCTGCTGCGCGCCGCCCGCCAGGGCCAGGAGCCCGCGTGGGACTTCGAATCGCTGACCGACGACGGCCGCGCGGCGGAGGAACGCGAACAGCGCCGACGAGAGCGCCTGCTGGCGGCCACCGAGTTCGACGTCGCCTTCTATCTCGAGAACAGCCCAGACGTGGCCAAGACCGGCGACGACCCGCTGGACCACTTCCTGGCCTCGGGCTGGCGCGAGGGCCGCGACCCCAACCCGACCTTCTCGGTGAAGGACTATCTGGAAAGCTACCCGGACATCGCCGCGGCCGACCTCAACCCCTTCGTCCATTTCCTCGGCGCCGGGCGCGCGGAAGGGCGGACCGGACGCACCGAGCTCGGCTTCCGCTACGAGATCATCAAGCGGCTCGCGCCGCTGCAGGCGCGGGTCGACGCCGTCGCGCGGGCCTCGGCGCGGGTGAAGCTTGCGACCGCGGCCGGCCTCTCCAAGGCGCTGGCCGGCGCGCGGACGGGCCTCGCCGACCTGCACATCACCTTCAGCCACGACGACTACACGGCCAATACCGGCGGGGTGCAGCTTTGCCTGCAGCGAGAGGGCGCGCAGATCGCCGCGCTCGGCCGCGACCATCTGCATATCTTCCCGGTGAAACCCTGGCCGGTGGTGCGGGCCCGCGGCGAGCCCGGCCACCTGGGCGTGCTGTTGAACGGCAAGTCCGTGGGCGTCTTCGCGCCGCAGACGATCGCCGGCGCCCTGACCAAGGCCGCCGGCGGCAAGGCCGGACAGCGGAGCTTCGCGATCCACAGCCTGCTGGGCCACAGCGCGACCGAGATCGCCGATATCCTCGCGGCTGCGGGCCTGAGCGCCGGCTATTTCTGGCTGCACGATTTCGCCAGCCTCTGCGCCGGCTATCACCTGCTGCGCAACGACGTGGAGGACTGCTCGGCGCCGCCGCCGGAGAGCGCGGCCTGCGGCATCTGCGTCTACGGCCCCTGGCGGGCGCGGCATCTCGCCGAGCATGGACGGCTCTTCGAACGCCTGGCCCTGACCGTGGTGAGCCCGTCGCGGCCGACGCTCGATCTCTGGAAGGCGAGTTCGGCCTATCCGACGGCCGGCGAGACCATCCTGCCGCACGCCCGGCTGGTCGAGCGGGCCCCGGCGCCGCAGACCCCGGCCGGCCGGCCGCTCCGGATCGCCTATGCCGGCATGCCGACCGCCCACAAGGGCTGGGAGATCTTCCGCGACCTGGCGGCCAGCCACGCCGGCGACCCGCGCTACCACTTCATCCACCTGGGCGGCCGCACGCCGCCCGGCCTCGCCCTGGAGTTCCACAAGGTCACCGTCACCGCCGACAAGCCGCGGGCGATGCAGGAGGCGATCGAGCGGCATGAGGTGGATGCGGTGCTGATCTGGCCGCTCTGCCGCGAGACCTTCTCGTTCCTCGCCTATGAGGCTGTGGCGGCCGGAGCGGCGGTGATCGCCGGGCCCGACAGCGGCAATGTGGCGGCCTTCGTGGAAGAGACCGGTCACGGCGTGGTGCTGACCGGGGAGGACGCCCTGGCCGCGGCGCTGGAGGGCGGCGGCCTCGCCGACCTCGCCCGCGCCCGCCGCCGGCCGCAGCTCTACGACCTGGCGTTCAGCGCGATGACGGTCGATCTGCTGGAGGGCCAGGCGTGAAAGTCCTCTGCTATTCCAGCTTCACCTTCTCCTACCTCAACCGCGCCCGCGTATTGTTCCAGACGCTGCGCCGCTTCCATCCGGACTGGGAGCTGGTCGCCCTGATCACCGACCGGGCGCCGCATGGCTTCGCCTTCGACCCCGCCGCCGAGCCGTTCGACCGGGTCGTGTGGGCCGAGGAGCTGGGCATTCCGGACTTCGAGGGCTGGCTCTTCAAGCACGACGTGGTCGAGGTCTGCACCGCGGTGAAGGGACCCTTCCTGCATCAGGCGTGCGGCTGGGGCGCCGACGCGGTCATCTACCTCGACCCCGACACCGCGCTCTTCGGCAGCCTCGCCCCGCTGGAGGGGTGGCTGGAGGATCACGACATCCTGCTCACGCCGCACTTGGTCGATCCGAACGACACGGCCGAGGCGATCCGCGACAACGACCTCTCGGCCTCGCGCACCGGCATCTTCAACCTGGGCTTCGTGGCCGTGCGCACGACCGGCGAGGGCGCGAGATTCGCCAGGTGGTGGAACGACCGGCTGCTCGACTGGTGCTACGACGACATGCCGAACGGCCTCTTCGTCGACCAGCGGTGGTGCGACCACGTCCCGGCGCTGTTCGACCACGTGAAGGTGGTGCGCGACCCGGGCTACAATGTCGCCAGCTGGAACCTCAGCACCCGCATCGTGGCGGTGCAGAAGGACGGGCAGGTCACGGTCAACGGCGCAGTCTTGCGCTTCTGGCACTTCACCAAGCTGGGGCCGATGGGCGACGCCATGACCAAGAAGTACGGCGGCCGCAACTTCCCGGTCTACGAGATCTGGAGCTGGTACAAGCGCCAGGTCGGCCAGGCCACCGACGCGGCGATCCCCGAGCGCTGGTGGGCCTATGGCGTCTATTCCGACGGCGCGCCGATCGAGAAGGCCCACCGGGTGCTCTATCGCGAGCGCCCCGACCTGCAGGCCGCCTTCCCCGATCCGTTCCAGGCGCGCGAGGGCGGCTATCGTCAGTGGCTGGAACGCGAAGGCCTCTGACGGCTCGCCCTGACAGGCCCGGGTTGACAGGCCCGGGCGCGCGCCCGAGACAACCCACCCAGAGTTCAACCAGAGGGGCCGCTTCAGCGTCGCGGCCGCAGACTTGGCCAAGACCCCCGCGCCATCGCCGAAAGCCGCGCCTCAGACCACGGGCGACGTCGCCCGCAAGGCCGCCGCCGCGGCGCAGAAGGTGGCGGGCCTGCGGACCGACCTGCGCCTCGCCCATGAGATGGCGCATCAGGCCCAGGTGCGTGAGGCGCTGACCCGCAGTGAACTGACCCTCGCCCTGACCGAGGCCCTGAAGGTCCGCACCGAGGCCCTGACCGCCGCGCGGCGGATGACGGCCGAGCGCTGGCTGGAGCAGGCCAGGCCACAAGCCTTGCGCCGCCGCGGCAAGCTTGAACGCGGTTTCGAGCGTCTGCTGGTCCGGTTGGGCCGTTCGGGCCACATCCGGTTGATTCTCGACGCCGGCGTCTGGCGCGGCGACGATGAGGCCGGGATCGCGGCCTATGTGCGCCGCGGGGCCGACCCGACGGCGACGCCGGCGGCGCTGTTCGACCAGGCCTGGTATCTGGAGACCTATCCCGCGGTCGCCGGCTCGGGCCTGCCGCCGCTGGTCCACTATCTCGCGCGGGGCGCAGCCCTCGGTTACAGCCCACACCCGCTGCTGCATTCCGACTATTACGCGGCGCTGAACGCCTCCGCGCTGCGGGGAAGCCAGGTCTCGCCGCTCGAGCATTTCGTCCGCGAGGGCGCCGCGCGCGGCCGCAATCCGCAGCCGTTGTTCGACGTCCTGCACTACGCCGCCCAAGGGCCGCAGTTGGCCAAGGACGAGGACCCCGCGTCGCACTACCTGCGCACCGGCTGGCGCGACGGGCTCTCGCCGCACCCGCTGTTCGACGGCGCCTGGTACCGACGGCAGATGCCGCGCCAGGAGGCGGAGACCGCCCCGCTCGTCCACTACCTGACCAAGGGCTGGCGCCAGGGCCTGACGCCGCATCCGCTGTTCGATCCCAACTGGTACGTGGAGCACAATCCGGACGTGGCCGAGCTCGGGGCCGAGCCCATGACCCACTTCCTGATCGGCGGGGCCGCCGAAGGCCGCAGTCCGAGCGCCTGGTTCGATCTGCCGCACTATGTGGCGGCGCGCGGCGAAGCGCTGGATCCCGGGGCCAATCCGCTCGTCGACTACCTGCAGGGCGGCGCCTGGGCCGTCGCCGAGGCCCGGCCCGGTTTCCCGACCGCCGCCTATCTGGCCGCGACGCCGGAGTTGGTTCGGCAGGGCATGACGCCGCTCGAGCACTGGGCGCGGCAGGCTACCCGGGCCTAGGCCAGGGCTCGGCCCCGGACGCCGAGTTCGGAGAGTTGCCGCCAGATCTCCGCATAATAACCGCTGACATAGTGGAACGGGCTAAGACCCCAGTCGTGCGCGTCGTCGGCAAGGCGGAAGTCCGGCGCCTCGACCCGATGCACGTTCGGGACCAGCGCCATGAACGCCGCCTCGTAGCGGCCGAGGAGGGCGTTGTGCGCCGCGACGTCGGCAGGGTGTCCGGGGAGAATCTCGATTTGCGCGATCGGCGCCTCGCGGCCGTCGGCGAGCCGGCGGTGCGTGGCCCAGCGCGCCGAATGCAGAATCAGGCGCGCCTGGGCCAGCGGTGTGGCCTGCACGAAGGCGGAGAGCTCGCGAACGGACTCCAGCCATAGCTGCTCGCAGGCCGCCGAGAGCCTGCGAATCGGTCGCGCCGCGCGCAGGGCGGGCTGGCTCCGGTAGCCACTGCACTCGAGCTCCCAGGTGTCGGTGACCAGCGTGCCGCGCGCCGACAACAGGTCGTACCGCTCGTCGATGAAGTCGAAGATCACGTGGGTCGGCCGGAAGGCGACCAGGCTCGCGAGTGTGGTCTTCTGCAGGTCCGCGACCAGGGCGTTGTGCGGCAGGGGTTTCAACCCTCCCGGCGGCGCGGCGGCCGGCCGGAAGCCCGGCAGGGGTGCGGCAAAGAGGCTCGGGAGGCTGGTGCGCTGGATATAGAGCAGGTCAGGCGCCGGGCCTGTAACGCGCCTGCCACTTAACCGCCACACATCCCGCGTTATGCAGCTTCCGACGATGGCGACCCTCGACATTCCTCCTCCAGGCGCCGGCGCCGCATCCTTATGCCAGCGGGCGTATTGTAACATGCACGGTCTGCGCGAGTGGAACCCCAGGATTGACATCGCAAGGGTCCCCAAGCATCTGTCCGCCCGCCTCGGGCGCTTCGGACCCGACGATGACCGAGTGAAGAATATCGGTCCGCGTTCATCTTTTTAGACCGATCGTTAAGTACGTTGGGCAGGGACCAAACAACTCGGCGCGCATGAAGATATTCAGCTTTCTCACGAATCAGCCCGACAACGTGCTCACCCGAGCCCTTAACGACGGGAAGCATCCGTTCGCCGTGGCGGCGGGATTCAGCTTCTTCTCGAACGTGCTCTACCTCGCGCTGCCGCTGTACACCTACCAGGTCTACGGCCGGGTCATGGTCAGCCAGAACATCCCGACCCTGATCATCCTGACCGTGATCACCCTGTTCGTCTTCGCCGTCTCGAGCGCGATCGACGACTACCGCGCGCGCATCCTGATCAACTACGGGGTGATGCTCGACCAGCGGGTTTCGGGGAAGGTCTTCTCGGCGCTGTTCGACGCCTCGGTGCGGGGCGATTCCGGAGCCCGCGCCCAGGCCCTGCGCGACCTGGACCAGTTCCGCCAGACCCTGACCGGCATCGCCGCGGCCGCCTTCTTCGACGTTCCCTGGATTCCCGTCTTCCTGTTCGTGCTGTTCCTGATCGACCCGGCCGTGGGCGTCGTCACCACCGTCGGCGCTCTCGCCCTGCTTGGCCTGGCGCTCTTGCAGGAGCAGATCATCCGGCCGGTCCAGCGCGACGCCGGCGACGCACAGCTTCGCAGCTACGCCTTCACCGACGCGGCGTTGCGCAACGGCGAGGTGGTGCGCGCCATGGGCATGCTGCCGACCCTGGGCGCGTCCTGGGCCAGCCACCGCGGCGTGGCCATCGAACGCGGCGCCACGGCGGCCGAGCACTCCAACGCCTTCACCGACATCATCAAGGCTGTCCGGATGGGCATCCAGGTGCTGATCATCGCCATCGGCGCCTACCTGATCATCAAGGGCAAGCTGCATCAGGGCATGCTGTTCGCCAACATGATCCTGGCCAGCCGCGCGCTGCAGCCGATCGAGAAGATCGTCGGATCGTGGGACCCCTTGAACAACATGGTCCGCGCCCACGGCCGGCTGATGCAGCTGCTGTCGAAGGCCGAGCCGTCGCTGCCCGCCACGGCCCTGCCCAGGCCCAAGGGCCGGCTGGCTGTCGAAGCGCTCAACTACGCGCCCCCGGGGGCGAACAAGCTGTTGCTTGGCAACATCAATTTCGCGGTTGAGCCGGGCGAGACGCTCGGCGTGATCGGACCCTCCGGGGCCGGGAAATCAACCCTGGCGCGGCTGCTGGTCGGCATCTGGCGTCCGGTCAACGGCATCGTCCGCCTCGACGGCGCCGACGTCTTCGCCTGGGACCGGGCGGACTTCGGCCGTCACGTCGGCTACCTGCCGCAGGACACCGAGCTGTTCGCGGGCACGATTCGCGACAACATCGCCCGCTTCCGCACCGAGGTCACCGACGAAGAGGTGGTGCACGCCGCCCAGCTCGCCGGGGTCCACGACCTGATTCTGCGCCTGCCGAAAGGCTACGAGACCGACGTCGGCGACGGCGGCCACACCCTCTCCGCCGGCCAGCGCCAGCGGGTCGGCCTGGCGCGCACCATGCTGGGCAATCCGGCCTTCATCGTGCTCGACGAACCCAACGCCAGCCTCGACGCCGAGGGCGAGGACGCGCTGCTCCAGGCGCTCGACGCCATGAAGGCCAACGGCGCCACCGTGGTGATCATTTCGCACAAACCCAGCATCTTCCGCGCCGCCGACAAGATGCTCGTCCTGCGCGAAGGCCGCATCGAACTGTTCGGCCCGCGCGACCAAGTGATGAACCGACTGATGAAGCCGACCGAAGTCCGCGCCGTCGAGGCCGGCCGATGAAACTCGACCTCACGCCTGTCCGCTCGTCCTATATCGCGCCCACCTTCGGCGGCGACGAGTACCTGCCGGTCAATGCGGAACTGCAGCGGCGCATACGTCATCCGATGATCGTCGGCGCGGTGATCATCGGCGTTCTGGTGCTGGGCCTGGGGCTGTGGGCTTCGCTCACGCCGCTGGTCGGCGGCATCACCGCTCAGGGCGAAGTCCGCATCGAGTCGAACGTCAAGACGCTGCGCAACCGCTCGGGCGGGACCGTGAAGCAGATCCTGGTGCAGGAAGGCCAGCATGTCCGCGCCGGCCAGCCGATGATGCTGTTCAACGACGTCGAGGCGCGCGCGTCCAACGACGTGCTGCAGAATCAGGTCGACAGCCTGCTCGTCCAGACTGCCCGGTTCAATGCCGAGGCGACGAACAAGAACACCCTGGAATTTCCGCCCGAGGTGACCGCTCGGATGTCCGATCCGCGCGTCTCCGGCATGGTTCGCGACCAGCAATTCCTGTTCACCACCCGCGCCCAGCTGTTCCAGAGCCAGAACGCAGTGCTCGCGCAACGCCTGGACCAGGTGCAGACCCAGGTCGAGGGGCAGCAGGCGCAGGTCGCCTCCGTCGACGAGCAGATCAAGCTGACCGACGAGGAAATGGCCGGCTATCAGACGCTCTACGACCAGGGCTTCGCGCCTAAGCCGCTGATTCTGCGCTACCAGCGCTCGCTCGCCGATCTTCGGGGCCGCAAGGGTTCGCTTCTGGCCGACATCGCGCGGCTGCGTCAGCAGGCCGGCGAGACGCGCATGCAGGTCTCGGCCAACCGCGACACCCGCACCAGCCAGGCCGCCGAAGGCCTGCGCGACGCCCAGACGAAGCTCGCCGACACCCTGCCGCGCCTCGCCGCCGCCAAGCAGGCGCTGGACGACACGGTGATCCGCGCCCCGGTGGACGGCTACGTCTTCAACCTCACCCAATTCACCGTCGGCGGGGTCACCGGCCCCGGCGAGGTCCTGACGCAGGTGGTGCCGGCCAACGCGCCGATCGTGGTCACCGCGCAGATTCCGCCCAAGGACATCGACAAGGTGCACCAGGGTATGGACGCCCAGGTGCGCTTCACGGGCCTCAATCAGCGCTGGCATGGGCCGATGAAGGCCACGGTGACGCTGGTTTCGGCCGACAAGATCGTCAACGAAAAGGCCGCCGCCGCCTATTATCGCGCCGACCTGCGGATCGACGCCAAGGAGCTGACGAAGCTGAAGCGAACCGCGCAAATCAGCCCCGGCATGCCCGCTTCGGTGATGATTGTGACCGGCAAAAAGACGGTCATGGGATCGCTGATTTCGCCCATCACCGACACCGTCCACGGGGCGCTCCATGATTGATAGATGCGTCTCGGTAACAGGAGGCTAGAGGATGGATTCCACGGCCTTTTTGCTGTTGCGTAAATTGCGTGCTTCCGATACGTCTTCCCTCGGGCTCGTTTAACCTTCGCCGCAGCCATGCTATGGCGCTTGGGACAAATGGACCGTCGGGACTGCTCCATCGGGGATGGGGGTCAGGCGTGCCGAGGGTCCGTGTGACACAGACTGGAGAGATCTATGGCGACTTATTTCTTTGAGACGATCACGGCGACGCAGGCGCTCGCATTCAACGGTGCGGCCGGCGGCGACGTGTTGGTCTTCACTAACCCGACGTCGTCGGGTTCCAAGGTTGCGGTGAGCTACAACGCGGCGACCGCGACCTCGACCCAGACCGTGACCATCACCGACCTGGTGACCGGCCACGCGGTGGTCTTCGGCACCGGCATCTACGGCGAAGGCGAAGCCAGCCACACCGTTCCGGTGTTCGCGGACGCCTCGACCCTGGTCGTCGGCGACCCGGGCGCGAACGACACGGCCACGCTGACGGCCGGCGCCAACGGCATGTTCGGCGGCGACGGCAACGACGCCCTGACCGGCGGCTCGGGCGGCGACGTGATCCAGGGCAACCAGGGTAACGACGTCCTCAGCGGCGCGGGCGGCAACGACACGATGTTCGGCGGCCAAGGCAACGACTCGATCGACGTCGGCACCGGCACCAACTTCGCGCAAGGCAACCTGGGTGACGATACGATCACCGCGGGCGGCGGCACGAACATCCTGCTCGGCGGCCAAGGCAACGACAACGTTTCGGGCAGCACGGGGAACGACATCCTCAGCGGCGACCTGGGCAACGACACGCTCAGCGGCGGCGGCGGCAGCGACAGCCTGGCTGGCGTTGACGGCAACGACAGCATCAGCGGCGGCACCGGCAGCGACATCATCGATGGCGGCAACGGCAACGACACGATCGCCAACGGCGGCGGCGCGGGCGGTGACACCATCACCGGCGGCAACGGCGCTGACAGCATCGGCGTGACCGGTACGGGCGTGAACAATGTCGAAGCTGGCCAAGGTAACGACATCGTCACCGACAGTGGCTCCGGCGCGGATACGCTCCTCGGCGGCCAAGGCGACGACACGATCGCCCTGACCGGCACCGGCAATGTGCTGATCGACGGCAACCTGGGCAACGACACCATCACCGCTTCGGGCGCGGCGACGGGCGCGCTCAACCTCCAAGGCGAAGACGGCAACGACGTCATCAACGATGGCGGTACGGGCAAGGCCACGATCGCCGGCGGCGCGGGTGACGATACGATCACCGCCAGCGGCGCCGCCGTCCACGTGATCACCGGTGGTGATGGCAACGACAACATCACCGGCGGCAGCGCCGGCGACAACATCGACGGCGGTCTTGGCAACAACACCATCGTCGGCGGTGCGGGCCTCGACACCCTCACGGGTGGCGCTGGCAACGACAACATCACGGCGGGTGGCGGCAACGACGCGATCAATGCCGGCGACGGTAACAACACGGTCACCCTGTCCACGGGCGACGTGTCGGTTACGACCGGAGCTGGTAACGACGTGATCAGCGGCGGCACGGCTGGCAACGAGAACATCGCCAGCGGCGCCGGTGACGACACGATCACCACCAGCATCGGCAACGATGCGATCGACGGTGGAGCCGGCAACGACGTGATCACGGGTGGCCAAGGTAAGGACATCCTGACCGGCGGCGCCGGGAACGACACCTTCGTGTTCGGCACGACTTCGGCCGGCTCTCCGGTGGTCAACACCGGCGACTCCTCGATCACCGCCGGGTCCGGCGACCAGATCAAGGATTGGGAAGGCGGCACCTCCGCGGCTCCGCTCGACCACCTGCACTTCGTGGACGCCGGTGGCGGCACCACGAACCTCGGCGCGGCCACCTCGGCCAACTACGTCGAAGTGACGGCGACCGACTACGCCAACGCTACGACGCTCGCGAGCACCTTCTTCTCGGGTGGCACGGTCCACTACGTGGTGGCTCAGGTGGGGACCGACGTCGTGGTCTTCGCCGACACCAACCACGGCAGCTCGCTGGATGCTGGTGACGATGCGGTGGTTCTGGTTGGCCGTTCGCTGACCGACATCGACGTCGGCAACATCATCTAAGCTCCGGGTCTGGAGTAAGGTTTAGGGCCGCCCCTCGGGGCGGCCCTTTTCTTTTGTAGCGATAAGGAATGGGCGCTAGCCGTCCCATTTCTCCTGTAGTGACAAGGCGGGGCGCGCCGCGCCCCATTATTCCCCTAGTGACAAGGCGGGGGCGCGGAGCGCTTCCGGGGCGTGCAATGACCAACGCTGCGATCTACATGCACCCCAATGGGTTCGACACCACGAGCGGCCGCATCCTCGGGCGGCATTCCGCGGGCGAAAGCTTCCTCAGGGGATTCCTCCGCCACGCCGACGTCGAGCGCTTCTACTTCTGGAACGCAGGCGCCGCGACGATCCCGGACCTGCAGGCCCTGGTGAGGCGGATCCACCCGACGGACCGTCCGAAGACCTGGATCACCACCAACCATCGTCCCGGCATCGGCGAGCCGGGCGTGCTGAACCTGCCCGGCCCGAACCTCAATGAGGAAGCCTGGGCCCGTCGCGTCCACGGCGCCGGCGTCTATTCGATCTGCGGCATCACCCACACCACCGCCACGGCGCGCGTCATGGACATGGTGGGCCAATTCGCGATCTCGCCGATCTCCGATCACGACGCCCTGATCTGCACCTCCTCGGCGGTCCGCGACAGTGTCGAAGCCCAGCTCGACGGCGTGAGGGAATATCTCGCCGAGACTTTCGACGGACCGCGCCGTCGTCCCGAGGCCCAGCGCGTGACCATCCCGCTGGGTGTCAACGCCGAGGACTTCCAGGCCGACCCAGATCAGCGCAAGGCCTGGCGCGAACGCCTCGACATCCCCGACGATGCGGTCGTCGCCCTCTATGTCGGCCGCTTCAACCACCGGGAGAAGATGAACCCGGCGCTGATGGCCCTGGCCCTGGAAAAGGCGGCCCAGGCGACCGGCAAGCCGATCTATTGGGTCAATTCGGGCTGGGCCGAGTCCGAGGAGGCCAACACCGCCTATCATGATGGCGCGCGCGCGCTCTGCCCCACCGTCCAATATCGAGAGGTCGATGGACGGCCGCCCGACGTCCGCTTCTCCATCTGGTCGGTCGCCGACTTCTTCATCAGCCTGTCGGACAACATCCAGGAGACCTTCGGCCTCACGCCGCTCGAGGCCATGGCCGCGGGCCTGCCTTGCGTCGTCACCGACTGGAACGGCTACAAGGACACGGTCGCGCATGGGGAGCACGGTTTCCGGATTCCGACCGTCGCGCCGAAGCCCGGGGCCGGTGTCGATCTCGCCTACTGGTACGCCAACAACTGGCTGAGCTACGAAAACTACGTGGGGGCCGCGAGCCAGTGCCTGGCGATCGACTTCGCCGAATCGACGGCGGCCATCTCTGCCCTGGTGCTGAATCCGGATCTTCGCCTCAAGCTCGGCCGCCAGGCGCGCGCGCACGTCCAGGCGACCTTCGACTGGGTGCAGATCATCCCGCAGTACCAGGCGCTTTGGGGGGAGCTGAACGACCGGCGCAAGCGCAACGCACAGCTACCGGCCAGGCCCGACAATCCCTATCGTCCCGACCCCTTCCGCCTGTTCGGCGGCTATCCGACCCGCCATCTCTCCGAGGACTGGACGGTCGAGCTGGGCGCCGGGGTGACCTGGGAAGACGCGAAGGAACTGCTGTCCAGGCCGATCACCAGCTACAGCGCCATCCACCGTCCGACGCTCTTCGAGGTGGAAACCATCGTGGCCTGGCTCGGCGCATCGTCCCCTGGGGCCAGGTTGGGCGACCTGGTCAAGATATTCCCGGCGGAGCGGCGATCCATCGTGACGCGTGGCGCGCTGTGGGTCGCCCGATACGGGGTGATCGTCCTACGGCCGCCGGCCTGAGGCCCAAAACGCGAAAGGCCGGGCGACGGATCTTGCGATCCGTCACCCGGCCAAAGCGACACAGCCATGGAGAGCTAGGCTGACGACCCACATTAGCTCAAAGCGTCACCACACTGAAGCAATGCGCCGATCACTTAACGGTTAGACCGGCCGGCGCCCGCTTCCGCCTCGCGCAGCGCCTCGACACGAACCCGGTGAACGAACTGCTCGCCGGCCGGCGCGCCGGCGAGGTTGTGGCCGGTCCCCGCGGGCCCTTCATGCAGCCGCACCAGGGGATTGGCGCACAGCACCTCGCGATCACGGGCGCTGGTGAGGGAGGGCCAAAGGGGCAGGTCGCGCACCGGCAGGAGCGGCAATTGGGCGACGACGAGGTCGGTCGGCACGCTGAGGGCGCGCGCGAGATGCTCGTAGTCGACGTTGTCCGCCCGCTCCAGCGCGATCCCGAAGACCTTGTCGAAGAACTCAGCCAGGAGCTTGTTGTCTGGGTTGAGCGCCAGCCGCTTTTGGGAGTCGGCGATGAAGGGCCACAGGTCGCTGGTGTTGAGGAACGGCTCCTGGACGATCTGCCGGACGACGTTGGGCGCCTTGAGCCCCAGGGTCACCAGGCATCCGGTGGAGACCCCGTAGGCGACGACCGGCTGGGTCGGCAAGAGCGCGCCGATAAGCTCATCGTAGGCCGTCGAATAGTGGCCGGGCCGGGGAAACTCGAAGGCCGGCGATCGCATCCCGGGCAGAGTCCCCACAATGACATTCGCGCCGGAGTGCTTGTCCACCAGGTCATGCAGGAAGTCGTCGGGCGGAAAGGCGCCGCCGACGGCGAGCAGGGCCGGTCGCTTCCGGTCGGCGTACAGGCGACCCACCACATGCAGCGGCCCGAAGCTGGTTTGAACGATCAGTCGGTCCATGCGGCAGGCGGGCGCGATCCATCGAAGGTCGATGCGTCTCTAGCCCAAGTCGCCCATGCCGCCTAGATCGTGGCGGTGAACCGGCGCGTGATGGCCACTGCGCCGGCCCGGCGCACCCGCACCTCGGCGGAATAGGCGCCGTGGGGCCATCCGCCGGCCGGCGGCTTCTTGCCGGCATAGGCGACGTACTGGTCCTTGTCCGAGGTGAGCGGCGCGAGCTGGTTCTGCAGCAGGACCTGGCCGCCTGGCCCGGTCAGGACGAGCTCGATGACGTCGCCGGTCTCCAGCCCGATCAGGCGCGCATAGGCGATCAAGGGGGTCGTGGCGGTGGGCGGCCCGACGCCGCCCTCTTCGACGGCGGCCATGGTCACGGGACCGGAGGCGAATCCGCCATTCAGCACGGCGCCCGCCTTGTAGGTCAGCTGGCGCTGCGCCGCGGCGGTCCACAGCGTATTGGGCTGGGCGCGGCAGACGGTCGGACGGCTCATGTCCGGCGCGAAGGGATCCACCACCTGGGCGGCGTGGCGGACGGTGAAGTGCAGGTGCGGGAACTCGGTGTCGCCGGAGAGGCCGACGTGAGCGAGCGGCTGGCCGGCCTTGACCTCCTCGCCCACCTTCACCCGCACGCTGCCGCGCGCCAGGTGGCAATACTGGGTCTCCCAGCCGTCGCCGTGATCCACGACCACGCCGTTGCCGCACTCCTGGCCGGCGACCGAGGGCGCGCCGGGCGCCCGGATGGAGATGTCCTGGACGCCATCGCGCAGCCGAACCACCCGCCCGGCCGCCGCGGCCAGGACGTCGACGCCGGCCCGCTCGGCGGCCATGTCGAGGAGGCGGATGTCGATCCCGTTGTGCGCCTGGTAGGTCCGGTGGCCGCAGCGGTAGTCCAGCGCGCTGGGCCCCGGATCGCGGTCCACGTAGTGCTGCACCTCGCAGGAGCGACCTATCTGGCAGGCGAGCGGCAGGGCGAACTTCGGCCCCTCCGACGCGCCGCGCGCGGCCAGCGGCGCCAGGGCGAGCGTGAGGCCCAGAAGGCCGAGCGAGGTCGTTCGCATCTTGGCTCCTTTGGCGGCGATCGGGCCGAACCTCGCGGGCCGCCACGACCAAACTATGGCCTCACCCGAACCTGACTCCAGTGAGGTCCGCCAGCCGCGCCGCGTCGCGCGCATAGATCCCGCGCAGGAAGTCCACATCGGCGGGCGTCAGGTCGGAGCCATAGTCCATCTCTCGGCCGACATGGACGTCGCGCGCCTCGGACGCGATCCCCGGACGGAGCCCGAGGAAGGCTCGCACCTGGCCGAGCGTGCGGCCCGGATCGCCGCGCAGGTCGTCGGACCGCAACACCAGCACCTGTTCCCGAGGGAAGAGGCCATAGAGCCTGGCCATCTGCTCGCCATAGAAGCCCCGCTCCACATAGGAGATCTCGCGGCTGAAGCCCCAAGGTTCGACATCGAACAATCTTTGCCGACCCTCACGAACGCACCAGGCGAAGGGCTTCGTCTCGACGCCGCGGGCATATTCCATCTTCCAGTGCGACCAGGCGCGCTCCACCGGATCGCGCAGCATGACGATCAGCCGGACCTTCGGATTGTAGGCGGCGATACGCTCCAGGCTCCCGGGCCAGTAGAGGTAGATCGGTGTCGCCTCGCCGCGCGGACGGCCGTCGAACGGCTCGAAATTGGCGTGGTAGGCGGCGTAGTCGGGCCGCGCCCAATCCTGGCTCTCGTCGTCGAAGAAGTGGACCTCCTTGACGCGCGACAGCGACAGGTCGGGCGCTTCGCCGAGGTAGTCGAAGAGCGCGGTCGTGCCGCCCTTCTGCACGCCGGCGACGATAAAGGCGACACGGTCTTCAGCCATGCCCTCACATCCCCCGCCGGACGCGATGTCGCAAGACCTCGAAGACTGCTTGGCGGTCCATTGGCGCTGCCCGGCGTACGCGATAAGAGGAGCGGCGGTTCGCAGGGGCGCGGCCGGCGAGAGGCTTCGACGCGATGAAGACGGTGATCCTGGCGGGCGGCCTCGGCACGCGCATCTCGGAAGAGAGCCACCTGAAGCCCAAGACGATGATCGAGATCGGCGGCCGACCGATCCTCTGGCACATCATGAAGCTCTATTCGCACTATGGCTTCAACGACTTCATCGTCTGCCTTGGCTACAAGGGCTACGTGATCAAGGAGTACTTCTCGAACTATGTGCTCCACAACGCCGACCTGACCGTCGATCTGGCGAAGGGCGCCATCGAATTCCATCAGACCAACCACGAGCCCTGGCGCGTGACGCTGGTCGACACCGGCGCCGAGACCATGACCGGCGGGCGCCTGAAGCGGGTGGCCAGATACCTCGACCCGAAGGAGCCCTTCTTCCTCACCTACAGCGATGGCGTCGCGGACCTGGACCTGCGCGCGCTGGCCGAGTTCCACCGCAGCCATGGCCGCGATGCGACGGTGACGGCGGTCTCGCCGCCGGGCCGGTTCGGCGCGCTGGAGATCGTCGACGGCCAGGTGGAGCGGTTCATCGAGAAGCCGCCCGGCGACAACGGCCTGATCAACGGCGGCTTCTTCGTCCTTGAGCCCAGCGTGATCGAGCGCATCGCCGGCGACGAAACCATCTGGGAGAACGAGCCGCTCACCGGCCTGGCCCACGACGACCAGCTGATGGCCTTCCGTCATGACGGCTTCTGGGCCCCGATGGACACCCAGCGCGACAAGAACATCCTTGAGGCCATGTGGGCTTCGGGGGAGGCGCCGTGGCGGCGCTAGACCGCGGGTTCTGGCGCGGCAAGCGGGTCCTGCTCACCGGCCACACGGGGTTCAAGGGCTCGTGGACGGCGATCTGGCTGGCCGGGCTCGGGGCCGAGGTGACAGGCCTCGCGCTCGCCCCCGACCAGGATCCCAGCCTCTTCGAGCTCGCCGGCGTCGCGGGTCTTGTGCAGTCGCTGATCGTCGACCTGCGCGACGCCGCGGCGGTCGAGGCCGCGCTGACCGGGCGCGGCTTCGACCTCGTCCTGCACATGGCCGCCCAGCCGATCGTGCGGACGGCGATCGCCGACCCGGTGGCGACCTTCGCGGCCAATGTGATGGGCAGCGTCCACCTGCTGCAGGCCCTGCGGGCGCAGACCTCGCTCAAGGCGGCCCTCACGATCACCTCCGACAAGGTCTACGCCAACGCCGAGACCGGCCGCGCCTTCGCCGAGGGCGACGCGCTCGGCGGCAAGGATCCCTATTCCGCCTCGAAGGCGGCGACCGAGATCGCCGTTCGGAGCTTCGCGCAGAGCTATTTCGAGCCGGCTGGCGTCCCGGTCGCGACGGCGCGCGGCGGCAACGTGATCGGCGGCGGCGACTTCTCCCGCGACCGCATCGTGGCCGACATCGTGCGCGCCGCGCGGGGCCAGGAACCGGTCGTGCTGCGCCATCCCGAGGCGACCCGGCCCTGGCAGCACGTGCTGGACTGCGTGGCGGGCTACCTTGTCTATCTCCAGGCGCTGGCGACCGACCCGGCCACGCCGCGGGCGATGAACTTCGGCCCCCGGCCAGGCGACGCGGCTGTGACGGTGGGCGAGCTCGCGACCCTGGGCGTCGAGGCGTTGGGCGCGAAGCCCTGGCGTCATGAGCCGGATCCGGCGTCGCTCGAGGCCAGGTCGCTGGCCATCGACGCCGGTCTCGCGAAACGCGCCCTGGGCTTCGAAAGCCACTTAGCGGCAGGCGAGGCCGTGGCGCTGACGATGGACTGGTACCGCCGCCAGGCGAACGGCGAGGACGCGCTCAGCTTGTGCCGGGACGAGATCGCGGCCTACGAAGGCGGCGCATGACCCCGCCTCTCTGCCGCTTCTGCCGGACGCCGCTCGTCCACACCTTCCTGGACCTCGGTCGTCAGCCCTTGGCCAACAGCTATCTCACCGCCGAACAGCTCGCCGCGGGGGGCGAGCCGACCTATCCGCTGCACGTGCGAGTCTGCCACAACTGTTTCCTGGTGCAGGCCGATGACGCCGTGCCGGCCGACGCCATTTTCGACGACGCCTACGCCTATTTTTCCTCCTATTCGACGAGTTGGGTGGAGCACGCGCGGCGCTACGCTGTGGCCATGGCTGAGCGGTTCGAGCTCGGTCCGGAGTCGCTGGTGGTCGAAGTGGCGAGCAATGACGGCTATCTGCTGCAGCACTTCGTCGAAATGGACATTCCGGTGCTGGGCGTGGAGCCTACGGCCAACACGGCGAAGGCCGCGATCGCCCGCGGCGTGCCGACCGAGGTGATGTTCTTCGGCGAGCGGACCGGCCAGCTGCTGGCTGCGCAGGGCTACAACGCCGATCTGATGGCGGCCAACAATGTGCTGGCCCATGTGCCGGACATCGCCGACTTCGTCTCCGGCTTCCGCGAGATGCTCAAGGACGAGGGCGCTCTGACCTTCGAGTTTCCGCACCTACTGAACCTGATCGAGAAGGTGCAGTTCGACACCATCTACCACGAGCACTTCTCCTATCTGTCGCTGCTGGCGGTGGAGCAGGTCCTGCGGGCCAATGGCCTTAGGCCGTTCGATGTCGAACGACTGCCCACGCACGGCGGCTCGTTGCGGCTGTTCTGCTGCCACATGGGCTCGGGCCACGAGGAGACCGATGCGCTCGTGGCGCTACGGGACGACGAGCACGCCGCGGGCTTCGACCGGATCGAGACCTACGCCGGCTTCGCGCCCCGTGTGGAGGCGGTGCGCGAGAGCTTCCGCGCCTTCCTGGCGACCGAAAAGGCCGCCGGGCGACGTGTCGCGGCCTATGGCGCGGCGGCCAAGGGCAACACCTTCCTCAACTATTGTGGGACGACCACGGACGATATCGTCGCGGTGTTCGACGCGAGCCCGGCCAAACAGGGCCGTTTCCTGCCCGGCAGCCACCTGCCGATCCTCAGCCCCGCCGCCGTGCGGGAGGTAAGGCCCGACGATCTCCTGATCCTACCCTGGAACCTGAAGGTCGAGATCATGGGCCAGATGGCCTTCATTGCCGACTGGGGCGGCCGTTTCGTCACGGCATCGCCGGAGACCAAGGTCCTTTCCTGATGCGGTTCGCGGAAACCGCCATCGTCGGTGTCGTGACGGTCGATATCGAGCCCCACGAGGATGAGCGCGGCGCGTTTGCGCGCCTGCATTGCCCGGAGGCGTTCGCCGCCGCCGGACATCCCTTCGTCCCGGTCCAGACCAGCCTCTCGCGCAATCCCCACTCAGGCACGCTCCGGGGCATGCACTACCAGCCCGCGCCCCATGGCGAGGCGAAGCTGGTGCGCGCCGTCCGTGGGCGGATGTTCGACGTCGCGCTCGACCTGCGCCCGGGCAGCCCGACCTACCGGCGCTGGACCTCGGCGGAGCTGTCGGCGGACAGCGGCCGCGCGCTGCTGATCCCGGAAGGCGTCGCCCACGGCTTCCTGACCCTGGAGCCGGACACCGACGTGCTCTACCAGATCACCCCGGCCTTCCAGCCGGGCCACGAGGCCGGCGTCCGCTGGGACGATCCGGCCTTCGCCATCGCCTGGCCGGCCGCGCCGCGGATCATCTCCGGTCGCGACGCCGGCTATCCCGATCACCAAGGCTGAGAACGCGCGTACGATCTGCTAGATGTGCCGCGCTTTCCAAAGGAACAGGTTCGCTTAGATGGCTCACGACAAGGCGCTAGAAGCTCTGGCGCGCATCGCGCAGGACGAGGCCTGGCGCGCCGCCTTCATCCGCCAGATGATCGCCTTCGAAGGCGCGATCGAGGCGCCGGGTGTCGACGTGCGCGAGGAGATCACCGGCCCTCTCGTCGACGCCCTGTTCGACGACGACCAGGTGATCCGCAAGACGCTCTCCAGCGGGGTGACCTTCGAATTCCTCTACCGCTCGAAGATCGCGCGGGACTTCGTGATGTCGACGCCCGAGGCGCCCGACCACGCCTGGGAGCCGCAGACCAGCCGCATCCTGGTGAACCTCGCCAAGCGCGCCAAGCAGGTGGTGATCGGCGGGGCCTATTTCGGCGACCACGCCGTGCTGATCGCCCGCGAGATCGCCTCGCGCGGCGGCGTGGTGCACGCCTTCGAGCCCAACAACGAGCAGCGGGCGATGCTGACGCGCAACGCCGAACTCAACGGCCTCACCAACATCCGCCCGCGGCCCGAGGGCCTGTGGTCGGATTCGAGCACCAATCTCAAGCTCGTCGGCTACGACAGCTTCGCCAGCGCCGAGGTGGCCGAGGCCGGCGCCGCCGACGGCTTCAAGACCGTGACCATCGCCGACTATCTGAAGGCCGCCGGCGTCGACCAGCTCGACCTGATCGTGATCGATATCGAAGGCGCCGAACTGGGCGCGCTGAAGGGCGCGGAGCCCTTCCTGGCCGCGCCCGCCGGCCAGGCGCCGGACATCCTCTTCGAGGTGCACCGGCATTATGTGGATTGGTCGAACGGGCTGGAGGCGACCGAGATCGCCCGCCTGCTCACCGGCCACGGCTACCACCTGTTCGCGCTGCGCGATTTCAACTCGAACTACGATCTGGCCGGCCGCCCCATCGAGCTGATCCCGGCCGACGCCATTCACCTGGAAGGCCCGCCGCACGGCTTCAACATGGTGGCGGTGAAGGACCCGAAGGTGTTCGAGACCGACGCCTACCGCATCGTCCGCGACGTCTCGCCGAAGCTGCTGCGCCACAAGGATCCCAAGCTGCATCACCCGGTGGGAGGCCTCTGACGAGGTGACGGGCCTCGCTACCATCATCGGCGCCACGGGCTTCGTCGGCCGACGGCTGCTGGCGCGCCTGGGCGCGGCGGGCTGGGACACCTATGCCCCGGCCAAGGGCGACAAGAGCCTGTTCGGCCGCGACATGGGGGTGGTCTTCTACTGCGCGGGCCTGACCGCCGACTACGACCGCCGTCCCTTCGACACGGTGGACGCCCACGCGAGCCTGGTCAGCGAACTGGTCCGGGCCGGGCGGTTCGAGCAACTGATCTACCTCTCTTCCACGCGGCTCTACGACGGCCAGGCGGCGCCGATGGTCGACGAGACCACGCCTCTGGTGTTCGACCCGGCCGATCCGCGGCGGACCTACGACCTCTCCAAGGCGCTGGGCGAGAACATCACGCTCACCCGGGCAGAGGGCCGGGGCGCCGTGGCCCGGCTCGCCAATGTGTTCGACTGGGCGCTGGAATCGCCGGGCTTCCTCTCCCAGTGGCTGATCGAGGCGGCGCGGACCCGCGACCTGCATCTGGACTCCACGCCGCATGTGGTCCGCGACTACATCCGCCTCGATGACGTGGTCTCCGCGCTGATCGCCATGGCCGAACGGTCTGCGCGAGGGGTCGTCAACGTCGCCTCGGGCGAACTCACCGGCAATGGCGAGATCGCCAACCTCTTCCTCAAGGCCGGTTGGCGGGTGACCTTCAGCGGCGACGCCTCGCCGCCCGTGCCGCCACGGGTTGACGTCGCCCGGCTGCGGGCGCTTGGCGTCGCGCCCACGCCGGTCAAGGATGTCGTGCGCGGCTATCTGGAGGGGCTGACAGCGTGAAGCTCAGGGACCACACCCGCGAGAGTCTCCTGGCCTATACCGTCGCCCAGTGCGCCGCGGTGGTCCCGGACGGGCGCGAGGCGGCCTTCCGCTCGGCGGTCGACGCGCACCTCGACGAGACGCTCGAGCGGCTGCATCGCTGCATCAACGCCTGCGCCCCCTGGCGGCCGGACGAATTCAATGTCCTGCAGTCGTCGCAGCACACCATCTATCTGTATTTCCTGGGCAATACGATCTGGAAACGATCCGGCGACACCGAGGCGCCGACCCGCCTCTTCCTGATGAACAAGGCCTTCAACGGTATCGACCTGTTCTATGAGATCGCCATGCCGGAGGTGTTCTACATCGGCCATAGCGTCGGCATCGTGCTAGCCAAGGCGATTTACGGAAACTATCTGGTGCTCTACCAGAACTCGACCGTCGGGCGGCACAAGGACCAGATCCCGGTGCTGGGCGACCGGGTGGTGCTCTATCCAAACACCGCCGTGATCGGGCGCTCCATCCTCGAGGATGACGCCGTGGTGAGCCAGGGCGTCAGCGTCGTGAACAAGCGCGTGCCGAAGGGCTCGATCGCCTTTGCCGGCGGGCCCGGCGAGCTCGCCTTCCGGCCGCGGCCCGACGACCTTATGAGCGAGTACTTCCGGCTGTAGCCTTTGCGGGCGCTTCGGCGACCGCGCGGGCGATCATCTCGTAGAAGTCGCGGGCGAACTCGTCCGTGCGGCCGAGCGGGCTGTTGCGAATCCGGTCGCGGAGCGTCAGGCGCAGGTCGCGCCGCCGCTCGCGGTCGCTGGCCAGCTTCAGTGCGATCGCCTGGTATTCGTCGAGATTGCCGCCCACCAGGTCGCCCAGGCCGGCGTTCGACAGGATCGACCAGCTCAGCCGTTCGAAGAAGGCCTCGCCGCGCAGGCTGACCACCGGCACGCCCATCCATAGCGCCTCGGTCGTGGTGGTCCCGCCGGTCAGGGGGAAGGGGTCGAGCGTGATGTCGATCTCATTGTAGAACGGCATGTGCTTGCCGCGCACCGCGTGGAAGATGATCCGGTCCTCGGCCACGCCGTGCGAGGCGAACTCGGCCAGCACGTTGCGGCGGAAGGTCGGCGTCGCGCCTTCCGGCCGCACGAAGGCGAATTTCGAGCCCGGAACGGCGGCCAGCACGCGGGCCCAGGCGGCTAGCACCTGCCGGCTGTATTTGTGCGGATTGTTGGCTGTCCCGAAGGTGAGGAAGCCGTTGCGCTCCTCGGGCAGGCCCTCGGCGATCGGCTGGTTGTCGGCGAACACCGCGCGGCCGAGCGCCAGCCAGGTGTGGGGCATCATCAGCGGCTTTTCGATCATCAGCGCCGGGTCGGTGGGCGCCGAATAGGGGTCGCAGATGAAGTAGTCGATCGTGGAGAGCCCGCCTGAGTGCGGGTAGCCCAGCCAGCTCGCCTGCCGCGGCGCCGGGCGATAGGCCAGCACGTCCAGACGGTTCATGTGGGTGGTGCCGCCGAGCTCGATCAGCATGTCCAGCTGGTCGTCGGCGATGGTCTGGGCGATTTCGCGCGAGGCGCTCTCCGGCATCCAGCGGAACGCGGTCACCTGCCTGGCGATATAGGCCTGCAGCGGGTCCTCTTCGCCCTGGTAGAAGGAGTAGCAATAGACGTCGAAACGCTCGCGATCGATGTGGTCGAACAGCGGCTGGGCGAAGTAGGCGACCGGGTGGCGGCGCAGGTCCGACGACATGAAGCCCAGGCGGATGCGTCCGTCGGCGGGCCGCGGCGGCGGCCGGGTGATCGGCGATGCGGCCACGGCGGCTTCCACGAGCCGACCCCAGATCCGGTGCTGTTCCAGTAGCTCGAGCCGGTCCTCCGGACCGCGGACGAAGGCGAACTGTTTCAGGAGCGCGGTGTGCCGCCCGGAATTGGCCCAGCCGCGGCCGAGCGTCTTGAAGTCGCCGAGCGAGTCGAGCGCGTCGAAGGCGCAGACCCGGATCAGCAGCTCGTTGAGGATCTTCAGGTGGCCGGGGTCCTTCGACTTCAGCGCCAGCGCCTGCCCGGCGAGCTGATAGGCCTCCTCGATATTGGCCCCCTCGTCACCCTTGCGCAGGCGCTCCAGGCTTTCGATGAGGGCCATCAGGCGATCGATATTGTCGGGCTCCAGCGCCACGGCCTTGCGCAGATGCACCGCGGCGCGTTCCTGGTCGTAGTCGGTGATCAGGGCCCCGAGCTGGGCGTGCAGCCAGGCGGCGTTCTCGAAGCGCGGCAGGAGGTCCATCAGATAGGCCTCGCCGCGCCGCCGCTGCCCAGATCGGCGGATCACCGTGGCCCGGGCGTCGTGCAGCCGCGGGTGGTCCGGATTGGCGGCCAGCGCCTTGTCGACGAGGGCCTCGGCCGCCTCGACATGGTTCAGGTCGTTCTCGTAGCCGATCAGGTCGAGCCAGGCCTCGATGTGATCCTTCTTGAGCGCGACGGCCTGGCGGAGCCGCATCATGGCGGCGGCGGTCTTGCCCTGCCTGAGCAGCGATCGCCCCAGCTGGCGCTGGAAGTCGCTGTTGCGCGGCTCAGCGCGGAGCAGCTTGGCGAACACCGCCTCGGCGCGCGCGTCCTCCCCCAGGTCCTGCAGGACGTTGCCCCGGTTCGACTGCACGGCGATGTTGTTGGGGTTGAGCTTCGCTGCCCGATCGAGGGTCGCGAGCGCCTCGGGGTAGCGCGACAGGCGCCGGTAGACCACGCCCAGCAGGTTGAGGATCTCAAGGTCACGGGGATGCCGGGCGGCGGCGGCTTCGCCCCACCGCGCGGCCGCGTCCAGACGTCCGGCCTTGTAGAGCTGCAGGAGGAGGGCGCGATAGACGCCGGCTGTCTGAGCCGGGTCGGCCTCCAGAAGCTCGGTCAAACGCTGGATGGCCTCGTCGCTGCGTCCCGCCTTCAGCGCCGCATCCGCCGCGGCCAAACGCTCATCCATGCTTCCACTCGAGGCCTTGCGCCCCTTCGGGGCGAACGGCGAGCAGCCTTAAGGCCGCCCGTTCCATGTGGCTAGAGCACGCCGCGCGGGGCGATGGTCAAGCGCCCCGGCTGAACCGCCACTTCAGCGCCAGCACGGTGGCCGACATCAGCAGGCAGATGGTGTTGGAGGCGGTCACCGGCCAGCTCGCGATCAGCACGCCGTAGCCGATCCAAAGGCAAAAGCCGGCGACGGTGACCAGGTACATGGTGAGCGAAACCTCGGAGGCGTCGCGATCGCGCCAGATCTTGACGATCTGCGGGGCGAAGCTGGTCATCGAGCAGAGCGCCGCGACGGTCCCCACGCTGTTGGCGACGAGGTTCGACAACCGCTAGCCCACGCCGGCGAGGTCGTCGCCCCAGAGCTCTTGGAACCGAGGCGAGAGGGCCAGGCCCTGCGGCGGCGGACCGGGCGCGCGATGCTCGCGGAGGCAGGCGTCCAGATAGGTCAGGGCCGAGCGCACCGTGTGCTCCGAATAGGGTTTGCCGATCACCCCGCAGGCCCCGGCGTAGTCGTCGGGCAGCCGCTTCACATTGGCGGTCATGAACAGGACCACGGCGCCGCAGTCCTCGACGATCAGGCGGGCGGTCTCCACTCCGGTCGGGCCGTCCTTCAAATGGACATCGACGAGCGCCAGGTCGGGGGTCAGGGCGCCGGCCAGCGCGATGGCCTCGGTCGAACTCATGGCGCGGCCGACCTCGCGCAGCCCCACTTCATGCACCAGGAACGCGAGTTCCTCGGCGAGCAGGGCTTCGTCCTCGACAATCAGGACATCGAGCCGCTTGGCGGCGGTCATGGCGTGGGGCCCGGGGTCATCGGGATAGCAACTGTCGTGCGCACGCCTGGTTGCGCGTCGGCGACATCCAATTGCGCATGAAGTTGCTGGCAGAGCAGCTTGATGATGGTCGAGCCGAACCCCGGCGGACGGTCTCCCATGCCCACGCCATCGTCGCTGACGGTGAGCACGCAGGCGCCGCCGCGATGGGCGAGGGAGACGGTGATATGGCCCGCTCGGCCGCCGGGGAAGGCGTGCTTCAGGGCGTTGCTGAGCAGTTCGTTGATCACCAGGGCGAAGGCGGCGGCGGAGGAGGCTGGGATCGCCACCTGGTCGAGGGCCACCGCGATCTCCAGGTCGTCGCGGCCGGCCGCGGCGGCGAGGTCGCCGATCAGGTCGCGTACGAAATCGGCGACGTCGAAGCGCAGGGGATCGCCCTGGAACAGTCGGCGGTGGACGGTGGCGACCGCGGTGACCCGCTCCAGCACCGATCTCAGCGCCTGGCGCGCGGCCTCGTCGGTGGTGCGGCGGCTTTGCAGCAGGATCAGGGAAGCGATCAGCTGCAGGTTATTCTTCACCCGGTGGTCGACTTCGTGCAGCAGGGCGTTCTTTTCGGCTAGGGCGTCCGCCAGAGCGCCAGCGTCGGCCGCTCGGTTCTCCGGGCGTCCGTTTTGAAAATCGTTCATGATGCTACACGGGTCTTCGCCGCCCCGAAGTTGGCCTCCCTGAACGGCCATGCACAAGAATGGGTTCCGTACGCTCTCGATGTGGACCCGCGTCACCGATCTGTCACAGGACTGAGGATGCTAGGGTGTCGCGGAACGGAGATTCGCCACTGTCCCTGCTCGATCCCATCGCATCGTCCACGCCGGCTTCGCAGCTCTATGCGGCGCTGGTCGACGCCCTGCCGGACCCGATTCTGGTGGTGACGGGGTCGAAGCGCGACGACCTGACCGGGCGGCGTTTCGTGCTGGCGAACGCCGCGGCGCGCGAACTGCTGCGGCTCACGTCGGACGAAGGCATGCTGCTGTCGGCGGTTCGCGATCCCGAAGTCCTGGGGGCCGTCGACAAGGCGCTGTTCGACGCCGCCGACGCCGATGGCGTGTACGAAACCACCGGCGCCCAGTCGCGCAGCCTGCGGGTGCGGGCCCGTCCGCTCGGGTTCGGCGCCGACGGCGCGCGCCTGGCCCTGCTCACCTTCCACGACGAGACCGAGGTCCGTCGGGTGGAGCGCACCCGGGTCGATTTCCTGGCCAACGCCAGTCACGAGCTGCGCACGCCGCTGGCCTCGCTCTCCGGCTTCATCGAGACCCTGCGCGGCCACGCCCGCGACGACCCGGCCGCGCGCGACAAGTTCCTCGGCATCATGCAGGCCCAGGCCGACCGCATGGCGCGGTTGATCGCCGACCTGACCTCGCTCAGCCGGATCGAGCTTGACGAGCACATCCCACCGCGCGGCGTCGTCGACCTCGTGTTGCTGGTCGGCGAGGTGGTCGAGGCCGCGGGCCCGCTGGGCGCGCAACGCGGCGTCAAGCTCGACTGGCGCCCCTGCGCCGCCTGCCAGGTGATGGTTCGGGGCGAGCGCGACCAGATCGTCCAGGTCGTCCAGAACCTGCTCGACAACGCCATCAAATATTCCCCCGACGGCGCGGCGGTGCGCATCCAGATGCAGAGCGGCCTGAGCGAATTCGCCGCGGCCGCCAGCCACGACGGCGTGCCGCGCCTGTCGCTGGTCGCGCCCGATCCTTCGCCGGAGAGCTATGCGGCCCTGCGGTTCACCGACCTCGGTCCCGGCATCGCGCGCCAGAACCTGCCGCGGCTCTCCGAGCGCTTCTACCGCGTGGATGGCCAGAAGAGCGGCGCGCGCTCGGGCACCGGCCTGGGCCTGGCGATCGTGAAGCACATCATGAACCGCCACCGGGGCGGCCTGGTGGTCGCCAGCGCCGAGGGCGAGGGCTCGACCTTCACGGCCTATTTTCCGATGGCCGGCGACCCGGAGGGCGTCGTCAAAGCGTCATGAGACTGTAGCATAGGGGCCTGGGGCCGGCGTCCCCTTGGGCAAGGCGTATGAACGAGCACATTGTCAAATCCTACGAAGAGGAATTGAACGGCCTGGCGGCTGAGTGCGTGCGCATGGGCGGCCTGACCGAAGCCCAGGTGGCCGACGCCGTCAGCGCCGTGGTCAAGCGCAACCAGGACCTGGCCGCCATCGTGGTCGGCCGCGACGACAAGCTGGACGAGGCCGAGCGCGACATCGAACGCAAGACCATCCGCCTGATCGCCCTTCGCCAGCCGGTGGCCGACGACCTGCGCCGCGCCGTGGCGGCGATGAAGGTCGCCAACAATCTCGAACGCTGCGGCGACCTCGCCAAGAACATCGCCAAGCGCACCCTGGTGATCGTCGAGTCCGATCCTCTGACGCCGCTCACCCGCTCCATCGAGCGGATGGGCAAGCTGGTGCTGGGCCGGCTCTCCAGCGTCCTCGACGCCTACAGCCGCTCCGACCTCGAGCGCGCGCTCGCCGTCTGGAGCCAGGACGACGAGGTCGACGAGCACTATAATTCCCTGTTCCGCGAACTGCTGACCTACATGATGGGCGATCCGCGCACGATCACCGCCTGCGCCCACATGCTGTTCGTCGCCAAGAACCTGGAGCGGATCGGCGACCACGCCACCAACATCGCCGAGATCATCCACTATCAGATCACCGGGGCCGAGATGATCGGCGGCCGGCCGAAAACCGACGAGTTGGCTTGAGACCCACATGCAGATGACGCCCCACATCCTGGTCGTCGAGGACGAGGATTCGCTGGCGACCCTCCTGCAGTACAACCTGCAGAAGGAAGGCTACGACGTCGGCCTCGCCGGCGACGGCGAGGAAGCCCTGCTGCTGGTCGACGAGCGGCTGCCCGACCTCATCGTGCTCGACTGGATGCTGCCGAAGATCTCCGGCATCGAGGTCTGCCGCAGGCTGCGCCAGCGCAACGAGACCCGCAACGTGCCGATCATCATGTTGACGGCGCGCGGCGAGGAGACCGACCGGGTCCGTGGCCTCGACACCGGCGCCGACGACTATGTGGTCAAACCGTTCTCGATGACCGAGCTGACGGCCCGCATCCGCGCGGTGCTGCGCCGGCTGCGGCCGGGCCTGGCGGAAGACCGTGTGCGGCGCGGCGACATCCTGATCGACCGGGTGGCCCACCGCGTGAAGCGTTCCGGCCTGGAGATCCATCTGGGTCCGACGGAGTTCCGCCTGCTCGACTACCTGATGCAGCATCCCGGCCGGGTGTTCTCCCGCGAGCAGTTGCTGGACGCCGTCTGGGGCTCGGATGTCTATGTGGAGGCCCGCACCGTGGACGTCCACATCGGGCGGCTGCGCAAGGCGCTGGGCGTCTCGGAAACCGACGACCCGATCCGCACCGTGCGCTCAGCAGGCTATTCCCTGGACCTCGAAGGCTGACCCCGGCTTGACCGCGGGCGCCGCCCGCGCGAAAGCGCAGCCCATGAACATCCTCCTGGTCGGCTCCGGCGGGCGCGAGCACGCGCTGGCGTGGAAGATCAAGCAGTCGCCCCTGCTGACGCGGCTCGTCTGCGCGCCGGGCAACCCGGGCATGGCGCAGATTTCGGAGGTGCGGGAGATCAAGGCCATTGAGGTCGCGCGCCTGGTCCAACTGGCCCAGGAGATCGCCGCCGACCTGGTGGTGATCGGCCCGGAGGTGGCCATCGAGGCGGGCCTCGCCGACGCCCTGGAAGCCGCGCAGATCCCCTGTTTCGGCCCGACGGCGGCCGCCGGGCGGCTGGAGTCCTCCAAGGCCTTCGCCAAGGCCTTCTGCGACCGCCACCACCTGCCCACCAGCGGCTATCGGATCTGCGACGACGCCGCGGCCGCCAAGGCGGCTCTGGCGCACTTCCAGCCGCCCTATGTGGTCAAGGCCGACGGCCTGGCGGCCGGCAAGGGGGTGGTGATCGCTCCCGACCGCGCGGGCGCGGAGGCGGCGATCGACGACGCCTTCGGCGGCGGCTTCGGCGCGGCCGGCGCGCGGGTGGTGATCGAGGAATATCTGGAGGGCGAGATCGGCTCGCTGTTCGCGCTCTGCGACGGCAGGACTTCGATGCTGTTCGGCTGGGCCCAGGACCACAAGCGCGCCTTCGACGGCGACGAGGGCCCCAACACCGGCGGCATGGGGACCTATTCGCCGGCCCCGGTCTTCACCTACGACCTGGTCGAGCAGACCCGCACGCGGCTGGTCGAGCCGGCGTTCAAGGGCATCGCCGCCGACGGCGCGCCCTATCGCGGGGTGCTGTTCGTCGAGCTGATGTCCACGCGCCACGGGCCGAAGCTGATCGAGTTCAACGCCCGTTTCGGCGACCCGGAGTGCCAGGTGCTGATGCTGCGCCTGGAGAGCGACCTCGTGCCCTATTTGATGGCCTGCGCCACCGGCCGGCTGCACGAGATGCCGCAACCGAAATGGCGCGACGACGACGCGGTCTGCGTGGTGCTGGCGACCGAGGGCTATCCCGGTCCCGCCAAGGCCGGCAGCGCGATCGGCGGCCTCGACCGGGACTTCGGCGAGGGCGTGGTGGTCTTCCAGGCCGGGACCTCAGCGGGTCCGGGCGGCGCGGTCCTGGCCGGCGCCGGGCGGGCGTTGAACGTCTGTGCGACCGGCGAGGATCTCAGCGAAGCGCGCGAGCGGGCCTATGGCGCCGTCGCCCTGATCGACTGGCCGGAAGGCTTCCACCGCACCGACATCGGCTGGCGCGCGCTCGGTCGCTGAGCGCCTTGCTCCCGGCGCGTGAGCCCCGGTAAAGTGGGTTCAAACAACTGTACGAGGGAACGCCATGGTCGACGCCGCCGAGCAGGAGCGCGAGCAGCTCAACACCGGCACCAAGGCCGTCGCGGACTCCCACAAGTTCGACGAGGCGTCGCTCGACCGGTGGATGCAGGCCAATGTGGCGGGCTACGCAGGCCCCCTTGAGGTGCGCCAGTTCAAAGGCGGCCAGTCGAACCCGACCTACCAGCTGATCACGCCCGGCAAGAAATACGTCCTGCGCCGCAAACCGCCCGGCAAGCTCCTGCCATCGGCCCACGCCGTCGACCGCGAGTACAAGGTGATCACGGCGATGGGCACGACCGGCTTTCCGGTGGCCAAGACCTATGGGCTCTGCGTCGACGACGAGGTCATCGGCACCTGGTTTTACATCATGGACATGGTCGAGGGCCGGATCCTCTGGGACCAGACCCTGCCGCAGTATGAGCCGGCCGAGCGGCACGCGATCTTCATGGACAAGATCAAGGTCCTCGCCGACCTCCACAACACCGACTACGAGGCCATCGGCCTTGGCGACTTCGGCCGGCCAGGCAACTACATGGGCCGCCAGGTCGAGCGCTGGACCAAGCAGTACAAGGCCTCCGAGACGCAGCTGATCCCTGAAATGGAGCGGCTGATCGAATGGCTGCCCGCGACCCTGCCGGCCCAGGAGCGGACCTCGGTCGTGCACGGCGACTACCGGCTCGACAACATGATCTTCCACCCGACCGAGCCCCGGGTGATCGCGGTCCTCGACTGGGAGCTCTCGACGCTCGGCGAGCCGCTGGCCGACTTCACCTATTTGCTGATGAACTGGGTCAATGGCTCGATCTCGACGATCGCCGACCCCAAGGCCCACGGCGTGCCCACGATCGAGGAGACGGTCGACTACTATTGCAGCCTCACCGGCCGCGCTGGCCTGCACGATCTCGACTGGTTCTTCAGCTACAACGCCTTCCGGCTGGCGGGCATCCTCCAAGGCATCGTCGGCCGGGTGCGTGACGGCACGGCGAACAGCCCGCATGCCGCTCAGCAGGCGGACCGCGTCGTCTCGCTCGCCCAGGCCAGCTGGCACTTCGCCCAAAAAGCCGGCGCGACCGCCTAGAGCCCGACGGCGGCCAACAGGGCGTCGAGCGCGGCGGGGTCGGCGAACGTCGCCTTGACCGGCCAGGCGGTCACGCGCGCGCGCCATTCCAGCGGCAGGCGCACCCAGTCCTTCTCGGTGGTCACCAGGCCGGCGCCGAACTGGGCGGCGCGGTCGGCCAGCCGCTTCAGCGTGGCCTCGTCATAGGCCCGGTGGTCAGGGAAGGGCGCGAAGTCGGCTAGCTCACAGCCGGCGGCCTGCAGGGCGCGCTCCACCTTCCAGGGCTTGCCGACCCCGGCGAAACCCACCTGCGGGCCCTTGGGCGGGGCCGCGGCGGCCGTCAGATGGGCGACCAGCGGCGGCGGGCCTTTCAGCGCCGCGACCAACTCCGGGTCGGCGCCCGGCAGGTCGGCCGGCAGCAGGATCAGCGTCGCCTGGGCTCGGGCCAGGCCCGTGGCCAGCGGTTCGCGCATCGGCCCGGCGGGGAACACCCGCCCGTCGCCGAACGGCCATTCCTCGTTCCGCGTCTCGCCGTCGACGACGACGATGGAGAGAGCCTTCTGCACCGAGGGATTCTGGTGGCCGTCGTCCATCACGATGACCTCCGCGCCCGCCGCGGCCGCGGCCCTGGCGCCCGCCGCGCGGTCGCGGGCCACCCAGACCGGGAAGTCGCGGGCCAGCATCAGCGGCTCGTCGCCGACGTCGGCGCTGGAGTGCCGCGCCGTATCGACCTGGACCGGGCCTTCCAGACGCCCGCCATAGCCTCGCGAGAGAAGGTGTACGGCCAGCCCCCGCGCCTTCAGCCGCTCGGCCAGGGCGCGCACAACCGGCGTCTTGCCCGCGCCGCCCACGGTGACATTGCCCACGCAGATCACCGGAACGCCCGGATCGAAGGGCTGGGCGCGGGCGATCCGCCGCGCGGTGACGGCGGCCCAGATCCAGGACACCGGCGTCAGCAGGGCCCGCGTCAGGCCGATGCTGCTGCCGCGCGTCGGGGCATGGCGGACGTACCACCAGCGGGGCGTCGAAAGCTTCATGCGGGCAGCAGGGGCTCGATGAGCGCCAGGGCAGTCTCCAGCGCCGCGCCCTGGCGCCCCGCGTAGGCGGCGGCCGCTTCGCCAATGCGCCGGGCAATCACCGGGTTCGCCAGCAGGCCGCGGAGGTGGCGGGCGAGCGCTTCGCCGTCGGCGGCCTCGATGGCGGCGACCTCGGCGAACATCTCGGCGTAGATCTCGCGGGCGTTGAAGGCGTGCGGGCCGGTGACGATGGCCGCCTCCAGCCGCGCGGCGTCCAGCGGGTTGTGGCCGCCGATCCCGGCCATGAAGCTGCCGGCCATCACGACGGCGTCGGCGGTGACGTAGAAGGCCCCCAACTCGCCCAGGGTGTCGGCGACATAGGCGGTGGTTGTCGGGCCAAGCGCCTCGCCGGCGGCGCGCCGGGCGACGATGAAGCCCAGCGCTGCGAGCGCGTCAGCGATCTCAGGGCCCCGGTCTGGATGCCGCGGGGCGACCACCAGGACGGCGGGCGGTCCATCGTCCGTGGCGGTGCGGAAGGCCTGGGCGATAAGCGCCTCCTCGCCGGGATGGGTGCTGGCGGCCAGGACGGCTTTGCGCTCGCCCAGCCCGACCCTCAGGGCCGCGACGGTCGCCTCATCCACCGGGGGCGCGGCGCCGACCAGCTTGAGGTTCAGATACGGTCCGACCTGGGCTCCGAGCCGGGTCAGGCGGGCCGCTGTCGCGGCGTCTTGCGGCAAGACCAGGTCGAAAGCCCGCAGCAAGGCCCGCGCGGTGGGCGGCGCACGGCCCCAGCCCTTGGCCGCCGCGTCGGTCATGCGCGCCGAAATCAGCGCCAGCCTTACGTTCCGCTTGGCGGCGGCAAGGATGAGGTTGGGCCAAAGCTCGCTCTCGACCAGCAGCGCCGCGCCGGGGCGCCAATGATCGAGGAACCGGGCGGCGGCGCCCGGCGCATCCACCGGCGCGAACTGGTGGATCACGCCGGCCGGGAGGCGCTGGGCCAGCACCTGGGCCGACGTGACCGTGCCCGAGGTGATCAGGATGTTCAGCTCGGGCCGCCGCGTTCGCAACGCCGCGATCAGCGGCAGCAGGGACAGGCTCTCGCCGACGCTCACCCCATGCAGCCAGACCAGCGGGCCGTCCGGCCTCGGCAGAGTGGGGCGCGCCAAGCGTTCGTTCAGCCGCGCGGCGTCCTCTTTGCCCGCCCGCGCGCGTCGGCGGAGCAGGGTCGGCGCCAGCGGCTCGAGCAGGCCGGTCGCCGCGGCGTAGAGCGCCAGCGGCAGGGTTCGTGGCGCTCGGCTCACACCACCCCGGCCGGCGCGAGCCGGCAGGCGTTCTCGCTGTCGGTCTCCACCTGCAGGGTGGCGTGGCCGATGTTGAACCTGTGCGCCAGCTCCTCGCAGGCCTGGTGCAGGAAATGGTCGGCGTCGTCGCCCTCTGGTCGATTGGCGGCCGGGCGGATGACGTGGGCGGTCAGCGCCGTCTCTGTCGTGCTCATCGCCCAGATGTGCAGGTCGTGGATCTCCTCGACGCCGGGCAGGGCCGCGAGCCAGGCCCGCACTTCCGCCACGTCGATCTCGCGCGGCGCGCCGTCGAGGGCGAGGTTCACCGAGTCGCGCAGCAAGCCCCAGGTGCCGACCACGATCACCGCGGCGATGGCGAGGCTGAGCGCTGGGTCGATCCACTCCAGGCCGGTGAGCGCGATGACGCCAGCACCGATCACCACGGCGACCGAGATCACCGCGTCGCTGGCCATGTGCATGAAGGCGCCGCGGACGTTGAGGTCTTCCTTGCTGCCGCGCATGAAGAGCAGCGCGGTGACGGTGTTGATCACGACGCCGATCGCCGCGGTGATCATCACGGTCTTGGTGGCGATCACGCTGGGGTGGCTGAGCCGCTGCGCCGACTCCGAGACGATCGCCCCGATCGCCAGCAGCAGGAACACCGCGTTGGCCAGCGAGGCCAGGATGGTGCCCTTGCGCAGGCCATAGGTCCGGCGGCTGGTCGGCGCGCGCTTGGCGAGCACCGTCGCGCCCCAAGCCATCAGCAGGGCCAGGACGTCGGAGAGGTTGTGGCCGGCGTCGGCCAGCAGCGCCATGGAGCCCGCCCAGAACCCGGCGGCCACCTCGACGGCGACGAAGAGCGTGTTCAGCCCCACGCCGATCGCGAAGATGCGGCCCATGTCCGCGGGCGCGTGGTGATGGTGGTGGCCGTGGCTGTGCGAATGGCCGTGATCATGCGCGCCGGCCTTGCGACCGTGGTCATGGTCGTGGTGGTCATGATCGTCGTGATGCGAATGCGCCATGCTGAGCCTATGTCTCACCGCGCGCGGGCGGGATCAATGTCGCTTAGACCGCGGCGTGCGGCCCACCAGGCCTTCCGCGCGGCGGGTGACGGCCGACAGGCGGGCGGACCAGTCGGCGATCAGGGCCGCGATCGCGGCTTCGTCGGCGGCGGGCGGCACATGGAGCGGGCCCTCCCAGACCACCGCGCCGCGGCCGAAGGGCAGGGCGAACATCATCCGGTCCCAGCCGCCGAGCTGCAGCGCCGGATTGGCCGCGATCCCCATCAGGAACACCGGCTGCTTCGAGCGCCGGGCGATCTGCAGCGAGCCCGCGGCGATGACCTCGTTGGGCCCGCGGGGGCCATCGGGCGTCACGACCAGCGCCCCGCCTTCGGCCACATGGTTGATCGCCTCGCGGAAGGCGGCCACCGCCTGGCGGGCCTTGGCGGCGTCGCCGGGCTTGGCGGTGGAGATGCGGATGCCGGGAAAGCCGGCCATCTCCAGGGCGGTGGCGATGAATTGCCCGTCGGAGGAGGGGGAGATCAGCGCCTTGGTGTTCTTGCGCCACCACTGCGGCGCGGTCGCCAGGCACAGCGGGATGCGGCCGTGCCAGAAGAGCGCCACGGCCCCGGCCTCGCCGGCCAGCACCGGCTCGACGCATTCCAGGTTTTCGTGGGTCCAGCGGACGGTCGCCAGGATCAGGCGGATATAGCCGCCCAGGAGCCAACCCAGCAGCGCCTGGACCGCGTCGCTCCGCAGCAGCTTCTTCAAGCCGCGGTCTCCGTGTCGAAGTCCTGGTTCTTGGCGAGCCGGGCGTAGAGGCCGCCTCGCTTGCCCATCAGGTTGGCGTGGTTCCCGGTCTCGACGATCCGGCCCTTGTCGATGACATAGATGCGGTCGGCGCCGCGCACGGTGGAGAGCCGGTGGGCGATCAGGATGGTGGCGCGGCCGGCCATCAGCCGCTTCAGCGCCGCCTGCACCTGGGCCTCGCTCTCGGTGTCGAGGGCGCTGGTGGCCTCGTCGAGCAGCAGGATCGGGGCGTCCTTCAGGAACGCGCGCGCGATGGCGATCCGCTGGCGTTGTCCGCCCGACAGCCGCGCGCCGGCCTCGCCGACCGAGGTGTCGTAGCCCTGCGGCAGGGTCAGGATGAAATCGTGGGCGGCGGCTTCCTTGGCCGCCTGCTCGATCTCGCCTTCAGAGGCCTTGGGCCGCGCATAGGCGATGTTGGCGCGGATGGTGTCGTCGAACAGGAAGGGCTCCTGGGTCACCAGGGCGATCTGGTCGCGCAGGGAGGGGAGCGTCACCTCGCGCAGGTCGTGGCTGTCGATCAGCACCCGGCCCGACGTCGGGTCGTAGAACCGCGGGATCAGGTTGAGGATCGTCGACTTGCCGCCGCCGGAGGGCCCGACCAGCGCCACGGTCTCCCCGCGATGCACCTCGAAGGAGACGTCGCTGAGGGTCGGGGAGCCCTCAGGCCCGTAGGCGAAGCCCACATGCTCGAAACGGATCGTCGCCTGGCCTTTGGGCAGGGGATGGGCGCCGGCCCGCTCGCGAATCTCCGGCTCGACATCGAGCGCGCTGAACAGCCGCCGGGCCGCCGACATGCCCTCGGCGAACACCGTTTGCAGGTTGGCGAGCTGGCGCAGCGACTGGGACGCCATGCCGAGCGCGCCCATGAAGGCCACGAAGGCGCCGACCGTCATGTGGCCGTGCTCCGATCGCCAGCCGGCGTAGGCGATCACCGCGGCGGTGATCAGAGTCATCAGGAGCTCGGTGGCGGGCGCGGCGTAGGCCCGCGCGTTGGCGCCCTTGGTCAGGTGCGTCTGACGCCGGCGCACCACCTCGTCGACGCGCGCCTCCTCGTAAGCCTCACGGTTCTCGATCTTGACCACCCGGACGCCGTCGAGGCTCTCCATGATCGCGCTGGAAAGCGCCGAGGTTTCGGCCATGGCGCCGCGGGCCGCCTTGCTGGTGCGCTTGGAGAACCGCCGCATGATCCAGCTGGCGGGCGGCGCGGCCACCACCACGGCCAGCGACAGCACCAGGTCATTGGAGACCATGATGGTGATCGCCCCGATCACCGTCAGCAGGTGCTGGGTGTAGTTGATCACGCCGGCGGTCGCCGCCTCGCGGATCAGGCCAGCGTCATAGAGCACCGAGGAGACGTAGGACCCGGAGTGCTGGCTGCGCAGCCGGGCGAGGTCGGCGCGGACCAGCTTGCCGAACAGCTGCACCTGGACGTCGCCGACAACGGCGTTGCCGATCCGGTTGACCAGCGAAGCCTGGATCACCTGGCTGAGCGTCCGCCCGATCGCGTAGGCCGCGATGATCAGCGGCAGTTTGAGCAACGCGCCCGGCTTGTGGTTGACCATCAGGTCGTTGGTCGCGGGCTCCAGGATCTGGATCAGCTTGGAGGAGAAGAAGGCCACCAGGACTGCGGCGAAGAGGGCGGTCGACCAGCCCTTCCAACGCGGCGCCATGTAGACGCTCGCCACCCGGCCGACCAGGGCGCGGGCGGAAAGCTCAGGCGGGGCGCGCTCGCTCATAAGGCCTGGGGTCGTCCGATGCGGGGTTGAAGTCAAGACGGCGGCCGGCGGCGGCGCCGTGGCCCGCCGGCTTCCGTCGAAGCGGCGGACGCCTTACGTAGGGCGTGATGACCGCCACGCCAACCGCGCCTGGATTCGACCTCGCCACCCCGATTGGCCGGTTCAAGACCTATGCCGACTACCTGTGGAACGACCACGCCTATCTGCGGCTGGGGTTCCAGAACGCCCACTGGATCTCCGACGAGCTGGTGCGCACCAACCAGCCCTGGCCGCACCAGCTGGCCGCCTGGAAGGACCGAGGCATCAAGACGGTGGTTAACCTCAGGGGCGGGTTCGACGCCAGTTTCCATGCCCTGGAGAAGGACGCCTGCCGCCGGCTTGGCCTGGAGATGGTCGACTTCACCATCACCTCGCGCGAGGTCCCGAGCCGCGAGCGGGTGCTGGGCGCCAAGCGGCTCTACGAGACCATCGCCTATCCGGCGTTGATCCACTGCAAGTCCGGCGCGGACCGGGCGGGGATCATGAGCGTGCTCTACATGCACTTCCGGCAGGGCCGGACGATCCGCGAGGCGATGGACCAGCTCCATCTCCGCTACCTGCATGTGAAGCAGGGGAAGACCGGGGTCCTGGACTATGTCTTCGAGCGCTATCTCGCCGAGGGCGAGCCGGCCGGCATGTCGTTCCTGGAGTGGGTCGAAAGCCCGATGTATGACCCGGCCGGCATGAAGGCCGATTTCCGCGCCGGCATGCTGGGTTCGGTACTGACCGAGAAGCTGCTGCGCCGGGAATAGCGCCTAGTGCTCGTGCGGGTGGTCGCTCTCCGGGTCGAGCAGCTTGTGGGCGTGGATGATGAAATAGCGCATCAGGGCGTTGTCCACCGTCGACTGCGACTTGCCCCGCCAGGCGGCCAACGCCGCGCGATAGTTCGGATAGGCGCCGACCATGTCGACCTTGGAGGGGTCGCGGAACTCGGCGGGCCCTTCGAGCGACTTCAACTCGCCGCCGATCACCAGGTGAAGGAGCTGTTTTTCGGCCATCATAGGTCTCGTAACGCGTGAAACGATCTGTCGCCGCAGCCGATAGTCCGCCGAGGCTTAAGGATCAATGGCCGGCTAGAGCCCGGCGATCGCCAGCGCGTCGATCAGGATCGACGGCGCGTTGGTCGAGCCGCGGATCTCCAGGTCGGATCCCGGGACCAGCCGCGCGTAGATGTCGATCAGATTGCCGGCCACGGTGATCTCGTTCACCGGGTAGGCGACGGCGCCGTCCTCGAACCAGAAGCCTGAGCAGCCGACCGACCAGTCGCCGGTGTTGCCGTTGAGCGACGGCCCGAACATCGAGGTGACCAGGAGACCCGCGCCGGCGTCCTTCATCAGCTCGGCCTGGCTGCGCGTCCCGGGCTGTAGGGTCAGGTTCGAGGTCGAGACCCCCGGCGGGCCGGCGAGGCCGCGTGAGGCGTGGCCGGTGGTGGCCAAGCCGAGCTGGCGGGCCGAGGAGGTGTTGAGGAGCCAGGTGGTCAGCACGCCGTCGTCGATCAGGCTCAGGGCCTCGTTGGCCACGCCCTCGTCGTCGAACGGCGAGGAGCCCAGGCCTCGCAGGCGGTGCGGGTCGTCGGTGACGGATATCCGCTTGGCGAACACCGGTTGGCCCAGCTTGTCCTTCAGGAACGAGGTGCCGCGGGCGATCGAGGGGCCGGAGATCGCGCCGATCAGCGGGCCGAGCAGCGAGGCGGCCAGCCGGTTCTCGAAGATCACCGGGGCGGTGGTCGAGGCGATCTTGCGCGCGCCCAGCCGGCCCGCGGCGCGGCGGCCGGCTTCGGCGCCGATCGCGCCGGGCTCGGGCAGGTCGCCCTGCCAGCGGACCGATCGGCCCTCGTAACCGGTCTCCATGCCGCCTTCGTCGCCGGCGATGGCCGAGGCGCCGAGCGAGAAGGCCGAGGCGCGGTGCAGGCCGGAGAACCCCGCGCTGGTCACCATCCGCCACTGGCCGGTCGACCAGGAGGCCGAGGCGCCGTCGGAGTTGGTGACCTTCGGGACGGCGCGGGCCGCGTCCTCGGCGATGCGGGCCTTGGCTTCCAGGGCTTCCGGGTCCGGCTCGGCCGGGTCGTAAAGATCGAGATCGCGCAGAGGCCCGCGCGCCAGGCGGTCGGGGTCGGCGAGGCCCGCATAGGGGTCCTCCGGCGCGAGCCTGGCCATGGCGACGCAACGCTCCACCAGCTTGGCGCGGGCCTGTGCGCTGACGTCGGAGCCGGAAACGCTGGCCTGGCGGCGGCCGACGAAGACCCGCAGGCCGAGGTCGCGGGATTCCTCGCGCTCGACCTCTTCCAGTTCGCCCAGGCGCACGGTGATTGAAAGGGCGCGGCGCTCGGCGCCCACGGCTTCAGCGGTGTCGGCTCCGGCGGCCAGGGCTGCGGCCACCACCTCGTTCAGCAGGGTTTCGTCCATGGGGGGCATATGGCCGAGCCGGCCGCCCCCTTCAAGCCAAGTATGGGGGGCAGGCTCAAGGGATGGCGTAGAAGATCAGCGCCACGCCGCCCAGGATGTAGGCGAGCCAGGTCAGGATCACCCCGGCCGAGCGCAGGATCGACGCGCCGCCGCTACGCGACAGGCCGACCGCGTGGCTGACCCGGCCGGCCAGCAGCAGGAGCCCGCTCAGATGCACGACCATCGGCGGCGCGCCGACCATCGCCAGGACCGCGATGGCGACGAGGCCGGCCGGCACATATTCCGTGGCGTTGCCGAAGGCCCGGACCGCCTGCACGAGCTTGGGAATGTCGGCGTCGCCCAGGACCACCCCATGGAGGCGGCGCTGCCGCACGACCATGAGCGACAGCACCAGCAGCAGGATCAGATGCAGGCCGACCCAGAGCGCGGCCGCGTGAGCCGATGCGGTTGCATCCATGGCGTTTTCCCCGTGAGCGCGCGCAGTTGGTCGCGCTTCGCGGCTTCCCGCAAGATCAGTCGATGGGCCGTCCGTCGCCGGGCAGGCCGAGCTTCGACCACATGTGCGTGACCGACTCGACGGTGGCGGAGTCCATGCCGAGCTTGCGACCCCACTCGCGGTGGGTCTCCGGCGGCCACTTGTCGGTGGCGTCGAGGCCGATCTTCGAGCCCAACCCGCTCTCCGGCGAGGCGAAGTCCAGGTAGTCGATGGGGGTGTTCTCGATGACGGTGATGTCGCGCGCCGGGTCCATGCGGGTGGCGATCGCCCACATGACGTCCTTCCAGCTCCGCGCGTCGATGTCGTCGTCCACGACGATCACCCACTTGGTGTACATGAACTGCCGAAGGTAGCTCCAGACGCCCATCATCACCCGCTTGGCGTGGCCGGCGTAGGCCTTCTTCATCGAGACCACGGCGATCCGGTAGGAGCAGCCCTCGGGCGGCAGCCAGAAGTCGACGATCTCCGGGAACTGCTGGCGCAAGAGCGGGATGAAGACCTCGTTCAGCGCCTCCCCCAGCACGCTGGGTTCGTCCGGCGGCCGGCCGGTGAAGGTGGTCAGGTAGATCGGGTCCTTCCGCATGGTGATCGCGCTGACCTGGAAGATCGGGAATTTCTCGACCGAATTGTAAAATCCCGTGTGATCGCCGTACGGACCCTCGTCGGCATAATCATCAAGTAAAACATGACCTTCGATGACGATCTCGGCGTTGGCGGGAACCATCAGGGGGACGGTCTTGGCGGGGACCAGCTCGACCTTGGCGCCGCGCAGCAGGCCGGCGAACTGGTATTCGGAGAGGGTGTCGGGGACCGGCGTGACGGCGGCGAGGATGGTGCCGGGGTCCGCGCCGATCACCGCGCAGGCAGGCAGGGGCTCGCGCTTGCCCTCGGCCTTCCAGCGGCGGTGGTGCTGGGCGCCGCCACGGTGGGCGAGCCAGCGCATGACCGTCCGGTCCGGGCCCAGCACCTGCATGCGATAGATGCCGAGGTTGTAGTCGTCCTCGCGCTCTTGCGAAGGTCCGCGGGTGACCACCAGCGGCCATGTGATCAGCGGCGCGGGCTCGCCCGGCCAGCAGGTCTGGATCGGCAGCTTGGCGAGGTCGATGTCGGCGCCCTTCCAGACCACCTCCTGCACGGGGGCCTTCTTCACGATCGAGGGCCGCATGGACATCACCGTCCTGGCGAGCGGCAGCATGTCCCAGGCGTCCTTCAGGCCGCGGGGCGGTTCGGGCGCGCGCAGGAAGGCCAGGAGCTCGCCGACCTCGCGCAGGTCGGCGGCGGTGGCGCGTTCGCGGCCGTCGAGGGTCACGCCCATGGCGACGCGCTTGACCGTGCCGAACAGGTTCACGAGGCAGGGCATCGGCGAACGCTGGCCGTCAGCGCGGATGACGTTTTCGAAGAGCACCGCCGGTCCGCCCTGGGCCAGCAGGCGGCGGTGGATCTCGGTCATCTCCAGCACCGTGGAGACGGGCTCGGAGACGCGGACGAGTTCGCCCGCGGCCTCCAGCTTGCCCATGAAATCCCGCATCGACCGGTACGCCATGGCTCCTCCCTAGGGGCAGAGGGCTCCCCTGTCACGCCTGCCGGGGCTAGGATGGCCGGCATGAAGCGCATCGACCTCGACGACCTGCCGCCCAAGCTCGCCGCCCTGTTGACGGGCGCGGAAGCCGGCGAGGAGGTGCTGCTGGTGCAGAACGGGGCCGTGGTCGGCCGGCTGACCGGCGGGCCCGCCGCGCCGCCCGAGGCCGCCCAGGCCGAGCCCGAACTGCCGCCGGAAGAGAACGCCAAGGAGATCTTCGAGCAGTTCCGCTCGATGATGGAGGATGAGTTCTAGGCGCCGACCTTGGCGTCGTATTCCTTCACCGCGGCCTTCTTGGCGATCTTCCGGAAGCGGCGCTCGAGGAAGTTCTTGAACGAGCCGGGATGCAGGGTGTCGATCCGCGCCAGGACGCACGGATAGTCCTTGTAGTGGGCGGTCAGGTGGAAGGTCTTGGGCTCCGCCTCCATGAGCATCTCGCGTTCGTCGAAGCTCACGTCCATCAGCACCATCGAGCGGTCGTCGCGGCGCAGGCGGGTGAAGAACTTGCCGTTGATCTTGTAGGCGGGCGAGCCGTAGCTCATGCCCTTCTCGGCGCCGGGGAAGGTCATGACGATGGCGTCCATCTCTTCAGCGGTCATGGCTTGGGCTCCATCTGCGTCGCGGTGGCGAGTCTGCGCGACTGGGCCGAGGCGTCAATCAGCAGCGCCAGGCGTTTGGCGCGGGTCTCCGGCGTCTTCGCCGCGAGGATGCGGTGAACGGTGAGCTTGCGGTAGCCCGGCGGCTGGGCCTGGAAGAACGCCCAGGCCTCGGTGCAGGCCTTGAACTGAGCAAGGTCCTCCGCCGGCAGCTCGCTTGCCGCGCGCTCATAGGAATAGACGCCGGTGCGGTGCTTGCCGACCTCATAGGCGGCCTGTCCGGCCGGCGTGATCCGGCCTTGCGCTTTCAGCTCGGCGAAGCGCTTGATATTGACCGCACTCCAGATCCCGCCGGGCTTTCGGGGCATGAAGCGGATGCGGTAGGCCTCGTCATCGATCCGGTGGCGCACCGCATCGATCCAGCCGAAGGCCAGCGCTTCGTCGACGCTTTGCGGCCAGGTCATCGAGGGCTTGCCCGACCCCACCTTCCAGAAACCGACGGAGAGTTCGGGGGCAGTGGCGTGGTGTTCCTGGAGCCAGGCCCGCCACTCGCCCGACGTGGCGAAGAAGGTGGGCTTTTCCGCCATCAATAGGCCAGCGCCGTCCCGTCCTTGCGCATCTCGGTGGCCGCGGCGTAGCGGCCGGGGTGGCGCTGGATGGCCTCGTAGCCGCCGTAGACTCCGGGGTTGGGCCCGAGCTTCCAGCCGAGGTCGGCGAGCGCCTTCTGGGTGTTCGCCGGCACGCCGGTCTCCAGGTTCAGCACGCCCAGCGGATCCAACGCCTCGCCCGTCGGTTCATGCCCGCCGTCGTGGTGCCAGCGGGGCGCATCGCCCGCCTCCTGCAGGCCCAGGTCGAAGTCGACGATGTTGGAGATGATCTGCGCCTGGCCCTGCGGCTGCATGTCCCCGCCCATCACGCCGAAGCTCATCAGCGGCTCGCCGCCCCGGGTCGCGAACCCCGGGATGATCGTCTGGAAGGGCCGCTTGCCCGGCGCATAGATGTTCGGATGCCCGTCCTCCAGGGCGAACATCTCGCCGCGGTTCTGGAACATGAAGCCGAGCCCGTCCGGCATCAGCCCCGAGCCCATGCCGCGGTAGTTCGACTGGATGATCGAGATCATCATCCCGTCCCTATCGGCGACGGTGAAATAGGTGGTGTCGCCGTGGCTGGGCGCCTGGCCCGGATAGACCGACGTCAGGATCCTGTCCGGCCGGATCAGCTTGGCGCGCTCCTTGGCGTAGTCCTTGGAGAGCAGCCAGCCGGTGGGCTGTTTGTAGAAGGCGGGATCGGCGTAGAACTTCGCCCGGTCTTCGAAGGCGAGCCGCTTGGCCTCCACCGAATGGTGGATCGCCGCGGCCGACTGGAAGCCCATGGCCCTGATGTCGAACTGCTCCATCATGTTGAGCAGCTGCAGGGTGACCAGCCCCTGGCTGTTGGGCGGCAGGCCCCAGACGTCGATCCCGCGGTAGTTGATCGAGCGCGGCTCGACCCATTCGGTGTGGTGGGCCATGAGGTCGGCCTTGGTCATCCAGCCGCCGATCCGCTTGAAATAGCGTTCGATCTTGTCGGCGATCTCGCCCTCGTAGAAGGCGCGGCCGCCGCCCTCGGCGACCAGACGATAGGTGTTGGCGAGCTCGGGATTGCGGAAGATCTCGCCCTCGCGCGGGGTCTTGCCGTCCTTCACCCAGATGCGGTTGAAGTTCGCCACCTCCTCGATGTGGCTCTCCGGCTTGTTGAAGGTCCGCTGCGAGGCGCCGACGTAGAAGGCGACGTTCTGGACGATCGGCGCGCCCTCTTCGGCGTGATGGATGGCCGGCTGGAAGAGGTCCTTCCAGGGCAGCTTCCCGAACTTCTGATGCAGGGTCCACCAAGCGTCGACCGCGCCCGGCACGCTGACCGAGACCGCGCCGAACGAGTTGATCAGGCCCTTGGCGTTGGCCCGCCTGCGCTGTTCGGCGAGGCTTAAGGCCTTGGGGCTGCGGCCCGAGCCGTTGAGGCCCAGCACCTTGCGGGTCTTGGGGTCCCAGAGGAGCACGAAGCAGTCGCCGCCCATGCCGCAGGAGATCGGCTCGCCGAAGCCCAGCACCGCGTTGGCGCAGATCGCCGCGTCCACCGCCGAGCCGCCGGCCTTCAAGGTCTCGATGGCCGCCAGCGTCGCCAGCGGATGGGCCGTCGCCGCGGCGCCATGCAGCCCCCAGGCGGGGCTGCGCGACGCCCAGGTCGCCCCGTCGATGCGGTCTCCGCCATGCACGTCCGGCCGGTCCCGGTTGGGGTTCTCCTGCCGGCTGGTCGCGAAGGCTCGGCCCGCGAGGGCGGCGGCCGGAATGGCGGCCAGGAATGTGCGGCGCTGCATGTGGTGGAGGCTCCCCGATCGTGTGGCCGGCTAGTGTTAGCAGAGGTTCGGAGGAGTGCGAGGGGCGGGAGCGGTGTCTAACGCGCGCCGCTCGTCGCGCTACGATATCCGTCGGCAGCATCCTCCACGCGAAGGCGCCAGGATGGGCACAACTGTCGCGACGCCTGGAGTCCCTTCGTGAAATCACTCGCCGCCGCCCTGACCCTTGTGGCCCTTTCCGCCACCCAGGCCCTCGCCGCCACGCCGCCCTACGTCACCGCGGCGCTCGCCGCCCCCGGAAGGCCCAAGGCGGACCTGGACGCTGACGCACTACGCGACCCGGACGACACCCTGGCCTTCGTGGGCGTGAAGCCGGGGATGACCGTGGCGGAACTCTTCCCCGGCGGCGGCTATTTCACGCGTCCGCTGAGCGCTATCGTCGGCCCCAAGGGCCACATCATCGGCATCGAGAACGCCGGCTGGAAGGGCGCGGTGAAGGCGGACCAGGCCATGATCGCCGAACCCGGTCACACCAATGTCAGCCTGGACGTCGAGCCGTTTGGCCAGATGACACTGCCGGGGAAGGTCGACGTCTTCTGGATCACCCAGAACTATCACGACCTGAAGATCGCCAAGTTCGGCATCGTCGATATGGCCGCCTTCAACGCCCACGTGTTCCAAGCCCTGAAGCCGGGCGGCGTATATTTCATCCTGGACCACGAGGCCAATCCGGGGACGACACTGGACGAGATCGCCACACTGCACCGGGTGGAAAAGACCGTCGTCATCCGTGAGGTGACCGCCGCAGGGTTCGTTCTGGTCGGCGAGGGCAAGTTCCTGAACCGCGCCGGAGACGATCACAGCAAGCCGATCTTCGACCCCGCAATCCAGGGCAAGACCGACCAGTACGCTCTGAAGTTCATCAAACCGAGGACCTGAGTCCCGGCCCGGACGCCGAGCGACCCAACCGCGCCGGCAGCTGACGTCCAGACGCAGACCGGACGTTGCCACTGGCCATCGGCCAGGACGCGCCGCGATCCTGGGAAATCCCCACACCCGCACCACTACCGCAGGTACCCCAGCACGAGCCGGCTGGCCTCATCGCCAAGGGTTCCGACCGCCTGGTCCGAGAGGATGTCCGGACGGTGCAGGACCGCCGCATGGGTCAGGGCCTCGATCGTGTTCACGCAGACGAAGGTGGCGAGGTCCAGGTCGAGGTCCCGCACCTCTTCCCTGTGGCCTTCGAGATAGGCGTGGAACAGCCGGTAGTTCTCCTGGTTGAAGGCCTCCACGCCTTCGAGGGCGCCGGTGCGGGGCACCTGCTCGGCTAGGACGCGATGCAGGTTCGGGTCGAGCCGGTGGGCCGCGATCGCCGCGGCCACCAGGCGGCGCACGCCCACCTCGAGCGGCTCGGCCGCAGCCTTGGTCAGCGCGGCGCGCGCCACTGCCATAAGATCGCGGTTGTGGCGCTCGATGACGGCGACAACCAGCGCCTCCTTGTTTGGGTAATACTGGTAGAGCGAGCCGATGCTCACCCCCGCCTCGCCCGCGATGCGGTTGGTGCTGGCCTTGTCGAACCCGTCCCTGATCAAAATGCGAGCGGTCGCCTCGATCAAGGCGTCGACCGTCACGCGCGACCGCTCCTGAGCGGCCTGCTTCCTCGGTTTGGTGAGCGGCCTCGTCGCCATTTCTCCGCAATCCAAATGCGAGTTTAGAACACGAGCTATCGCTCATATTATCAGCTGACGAACGGAAGTCACCTACGGAGCCTCCCATGATCCATCAGCCCTATGCCCAGCTCATCGACATCAAGCGGTGGGCGGACCGCGGCCTCTGCGAGGCGGTCAGCGGCAATCTCGACCAGCTGAGCGCCGAGGAAAATTTCCTCATGCTGCGCATCTTCGACCACATCCACACGGTCGACCGGATCTTCCAGCATCACCTCCTGGGCTTGCCGCACAGCTTCCAGGCGGCGCGGTCGGAGGTCATGCCGGAGTTCCAGGCGCTGGTGAATGGCATGAGAGAGGTCGACGACTGGTACGCGGCCTATGTGGGCGGCCTCGCCGCGAGCGATTTCGAGCAGCCGATCGACTTCGTCTTCACCAGCGGCAAGCCGGCGCGAATGCGCCGAAGCGAGATCATCCTGCACGTCTGCCTGCACGGGACCTACCATCGGGGCAACGCCGGCGCCGTCCTGCAACTGAAGGGCCTTACCCCGAGCCCCGATGCGATCACCGATTTCCTCGAGGCGGCGGCCTGACGGCCAGCGCGGGGCGCCCTTGCAAAGCCGGCCGAACGATAGGCCAAATGCCGGCAAAGCAAGGACGTCGGGGGAATCGATGGGCATCTATGACGTGAGCGGCGGCCGGCTCGGGCCCGGTGGGATCACCCGCCGGGGGCTGATGGGGACGGCGGCGGGGATGGCGGCCGTGCTGGCCGGGCCGGCCTTTGCCGCGCCGCGGCGCCTCGCGCCCAGCGACCGGGTCAATGTGGCGGTGATCGGGGCCGGCGGCCAGGGCGCCGCCAACATGACGAAGCTGACCGGCCAGAACATCGTGGCCACCGCCGACGTCGACTACGACCACGTGCTGCACGCCCTCGTCGACAAGACCGGCTGGATCAGCCCGGCGCGGCAGCCGCTGAAGGAGGCCTACGACAAGGCGGCCCGGTTCACCGACTACCGCAAGATGTTCGACGCCCAGAAGGACATCGACGCCGTGGTGATCGCCACGCCGGATCACCACCATGCGGTGGCCGCGCGCTGGGCGATGGAGCGCGGCTACCACGTCTATGTGCAGAAGCCGCTGACCTACTCGATCGACGAAGCGCGCAAGCTCCTGTCGCTGGCCCAGGCCAATCCGAGCCTGGTCACCCAGATGGGGAACCAGGGCCACTCCGGCGACGATGGCCGCCGCGTGGTGGAACTGATCCGCGGCGGAGCGATCGGGCCGGTGCGCGAGGTGCACGTCTGGACCAACCGGCCGGTCTGGCCGCAGGGGATCGCCAGGCCGGCGGCGGTGGCGGCGCCGGGCAGCCTCGACTGGCAGACCTGGCTCGGCCCGGCGGATGTGAATTGGGGCTACCACCCCGACTACGCGGCCTTCAACTGGCGCGGCTGGCTGCCGTTCGGCTCCGGCGCACTCGGCGACATGGGCGCGCACCTGATTGACTTCCCGGTGTGGGCGCTGGAGCCGGGTCTGCCCACCAAGGTCGAGACCCGCCACTCGCGCTGGGCCGGCAACGCCAGCCTCTGGGACACCAAGCGCCCGGCCGAGCTCACCAGCTATCCGCTGGCCAGCATCACCCGTTACGAGTTCGGCCACGCGAAAGGCGGCCCGCTGCGGCTCACCTGGTACGACGGCGGCCTGCTGCCGCCGACCCCGCCCGGCTTCCCGACCAACCTGAAGATCAGCGGCGACGGCGGGGTGCTGTTCGTGGGCGCCAAGGGGATGCTGATGCACGAGACCTATGGCGAAAAGCCGGTGCTGATCGGTGAGGGCCTGGACGAGAAGGCCAAGAAGATCCCGCAGTCGCTGCCGCGTATCCAGGGCGGGATTTCCGGCCACGAGATGAACTGGATCCGCGCCATCCGCGGCGAGGAGAAGATCTCCTGCCCGTTCGAATACGCCGCCAAGCTCGACGAGACGATGATCCTGGGCGTCGTGGCGCTGCGCGCCGACCAGCCGATCGAATATGACGGGGCCGCCGGCCGCGTCACCAATATCGCCGACGCCAACCAGTACCTGACCCGCAACTACCGCAAGGGATGGGAGCTGTGAGCCGGAGCCATCGGTCGTGGTTGGCGGCGGGCGCGGCCGGCCTGCTGCTCTTCGGGACAACCTTCGCCCTGGCTCAGGCCGTGCCGCCGCCGCCCGGGTCGACCGCCAAGCCGCAGGACACCGAGCAGTGGACGCCGGTCCCGGCCGTCGTGACGCCCGGCGCGGCGGACGCTGCCCCGCCATCCGACGCCATCGTGCTCTTCGACGGCAAGTCGCTCGGCGAATGGGTCAACACCCGCGACAAGCAGCCGGCCGGTTGGACCGTGGCGAACGGTGTGATGACGGTGGCCAAGGCGGCCGGCAACATCGAGACGAAGCGCAGCTTCCGCAACTATCAGCTGCACCTGGAATGGCGGGTTCCGGCCGATGTCACCGGCTCGGGGCAGGGTCGCGGCAACTCCGGCGTCTTCCTGGCCTCCACCGGGCCCGCGGACGCCGGCTACGAGCTGCAGATCATGGACAGCTACAACAACCCGACCTACGTCAACGGCCAGGCGGGCAGTGTCTACAAACAGCATCCGCCGCTGGTGAACGCCAGCAAGAAGCCCGGCCAATGGCAGACCTATGACGTGGTCTGGACCGCCCCGGTGTTCGCCGCCGACGGCAAGGTCACCTCGCCCGCGCGGGTGACGGCCTTCCACAACGGCGTGCTGATCCAGAACGCCGCGGTGCTGGCGGGCGAGACGCTTTACATCGGCAAGCCGGTCTACAAGCCCTACGCCTCGGCCCCGATCAAGCTGCAGGCGCATGGCGACCCGAGCCCGCCGCTGAGCTTCCGCAACATCTGGGTGCGCGAGCTTCCGCCCCCGAACTGACGGCGGCTTCAGTGCGGGCCGAGGTGGGTCACCACCATGCCGGCGAAGGCCTGGCCGAACCAGGGGACGGTCAGGATCAGCGAGGAGACGCCGACCCGCACCAGCATGGTCTGGTCGACCGGCCATTCCGGCGCCGCGGCGATCCGCGCCTCGTAGGCGAGCAGGCTCTGCAGCCTGGGGGCCGCGGCCGGGTCGGCGGCCAGCCGGTCCTTCGTCACGGTGATCTCGGTGCGCAGGCTGTCGAGCTCGGCGGTCTTGGCGATGCGGATCTGGCGATGCATCTGGCTCATGGTCCCGACGAACACCCAAAGCCCCATGACGGCGCAGGCGACGAGGGTGACGATCGTGAAGAGCGTCATGCCCGTGCTGACGAAGAGCAGCAGGGCGCTGGCGCAGACCGTGAACCAGACGAGCGAAGTGCGGACCGCCGAGCGGCCCCAGGGGTAGAGCAGCTCGATCCGCAGGAGGTCGATCTGCAGGTCCTCCTCGATCACCTGGCGCGTGTGGCGCGCCCCGGCCCGGGTCAGCACCAGGCCCCGGAAGAAGAGCGCGCCGAGCAGGCTGGAGGTGACGCAGAACCATACGAAGGTCGCGGGCCGGGACGGGATCGCCGACGCGCCCTGCGAGCTGGCGATCGCCACGATGGCGAGGCCGACGACGACGCCGACAAGCGTGAACCACCGTAGCCGCTGCATCGGAAACTCCGGCTGCCAGCGCACGCCGGGCCTGAGCGCGCGGGCGAAGGCCGGTGCGTCGGCCACCTCGCCGAGCCGCGAAAACCGCTGCAGGCCGAGGTTCGAGCAGATGATCAGCGGCAGGACCAGCGCCAGCCGTGCGCGGTAGTCGAGCATGGCGCCCGGCCCCTCGCGCATCAGCCACGGCGCCCGGTCCACGAGCGCCGCCAAGCCATAGGCGCCGATCATCGCCGCATAGAGCAGGGCCGAGGTGAGCCACAGGTTGAACGGCGAGGTTGCGAACAGCGCCTGCTCGGCATAGACGGCGTGGCCGTCGCCGGCCTCGGCGGGGCTTGCCGGCTCGACGTCTCGCATGGGCCTCCCTCATCCTCGCCGCGGCGCGCTCCCGCCGGCCGGGCGAGCATGACAGGGGCGGCCGGCGGTGTCTGCACGCGAGCTTGGCCTTGTTCCCGCCGATCTTCGACGCCAAGCTGCGGTCATGCGCCTCGCCGTCCTAGTCCTGATGACCGGCCTCTTCGGCGGAGCCGCCCTGGCCGCCCCGCCGTCGCCGGCCCTGCCGCCGCAGCCGCCGAAGGAGGTCTCGGGCCTGACAGTCTACGGCAGGACCGATCCGCCGAAGGTGACCGCCAGCTATCCCAAGGCCGGACAGGCGATGCCGGCCGGGGTGCTGATCCTGACCGTGACCTTCGACCAGAAGATGCTGGCGAACGCTTTCGACATCGGGCCGGGCGAGGGGGGCGAGATGCCCAACTGCCTGAAGACGCCGCGGCTGCTCGACGACGGTAAAACCTTCGTCCTGCTCTGCACCACCGACCCGCATAAGGCCTATGCGCTGGCGCTCAACGCCAAGCCGCAGGGCGGCTTCGCCAACATAGCCGAGCATCGCGCCGAGCCCACGACGCTCGCCTTCACCACCACGGACGGCGATGGGCCGCGCTCGATCCCCGAGGCGCTGAAGGCCGAGAACCTGCGGCCGATCGACATGCCGATCCAGACCGATCCCGACGCCGACAGGCGGACCACTGTCGCGGCGGCGTCCTCGCCCGCGCATCCGTAGCGGCGGCCGGCGGCGACTATCTGGCAGGCGGCCGGACGGCTTCTTACATTCCGGACGTCAGGGAGGACTTCAATGACCAAGCTCTGGTCCAGGGTCGGTGCGACGCTCGGCGTGGCGCTGGCCCTCAGCATGCTCGTCGCCGCGCCGGCGGACGCCCGGCGAGGCGGCAGTTTCGGCAGCCGCGGCGCGCGGACCTATTCCGCGCCCCGCTCGACGGCGACCGCGCCCCACGCCGCGCCGCCGGTGCAGCGCTCGATGACCGCGCCCGGCGCGGCGCAGCCCGGCGGCGCCTATGCGCCTCAGCCCGGCATGCCCGGCTACAGCGCCTATCGTCCGCAAAGCCGTTTCGGCGGTTTCGGCGGCGGGTTCCTGGGCGGCCTGGTGGCCGGGGGCCTGATCAGCGGCCTGATGGGCCACGGCTGGGGCGGCGGTTGGGGCGGCGGCGGCTACGGCGGCGGAGGCGGAGGCCTCTTCACCATTCTGATCCAGCTCGCGGTGCTGTTCTTCGTAATCTCGCTGGTCACGCGCTGGTTCGCCCGCCGGCGCGCCTCGGCGTCCATGCCCTGGGAAGCGCCGCAGATGGCCTACGGCGGACCGCAGGGCTTCGCGGGCGGCGGCGGCGGCGGTTTCGCGCCCGGTCCGGCTCCGGCCGGCCCCTACGTGCCGCCGACCGGTCCGGCCTGGGAGATCCCGATCATGCCGCAGGACCAGAAGGACTTCGAGCGGCTGCTGCTGGAGGTGCAGGACGCCTTTGGCCGCGAGGACTACGCGGCGCTGCGCGAGCGCTGCACCCCGGAGATCATGGGCTACCTCGCCGAAGAGCTGAGCGACAACGCCACCCACGGCAGGAAGAACGAGGTCAGCGGCACCCGCCTGTTGCAGGCCGACGTCGGCGAGGCCTGGAGCGAGGGTCCGGTCGACTATGCCACCGCGGCCATGCGCTACGAGGGGATCGACGTGACGCGCGACCGGACCTCGGGCGCGGTGCTGTCGGGCGACCCGAACCGGCCGAGCGAGACCACCGAGCTCTGGACGTTTTCGCGGCGCACCGGCGAGCCCTGGAAGCTCTCGGCGATCCAGGAAACCTGAAAAGCCGGCCGTCCGCGCGTTGCAGGACAGTAACCAAACAGTGGTGGCCGCGACCCCGCGAAGCATTGCGGCGGGTGCGGGGCGCCCGTAAGTTACCGGCATTCACGCTGCGCCTCGCCGCGGACGCATTTCATCCGGAGCTAGACCTTTGCATCGCGCCCTTATCCTCGCCCTCGGAACGGCCCTGTGCGCCGTGCCGATCGCCCTGACCGGCCCCGCGGCCGCCCAGCCCAAGGCGGCGACTGCGCCCTACAAGGCCGGGCGCGACGCCGACGGTCACCCGGATCTCTCCGGCTTCTGGTCCAACGCCACCCTGACGCCCGAGCAGCGCCCCGCCACCCTGGGCGACCGCGCGGTCTACACGCCCGCCGAAGTGGCCAAGCTCGAAGGCCAGGTCGCCAAGGAAGTCGAGGAGGGCAACAAGCCCACAGACCCCAATTCCGGCGCCGAGGGCGGCAAGGCCGACCCGAAGACCCTGCGGCCGGAATTCGCGGCCGCCGGCGGCGACGTGGGCGGCTACAACCGCGGCTGGCTCGATCCAGGCTCCGCGGTGATGCGGGTTCACGGCGAGCCGCGCACCTCGTTCCTGACCACGGCCAACGGCCAGCCCCCGCCGCGCAAGCCGAGCGCGCCGGCGCCGGGCGGCTTCCCGCGCGGCCTGGGATCGTTCGATAATCCGGAGAGCCGCTCGCTCGGCGAGCGCTGCATCATGGGCTTCGGCCGCAACGCCGGCCCGCCGATGCTGCCCAACGGCTTCTACAACAACAACTACCAGTTCCTGCAGACCAAGGACGCCTTCGTCATCGAGGTCGAGATGGTCCACGACACCCGCATCGTGCACCTGAACGCCCAGCACCGGACGGACGGCGAGCGGCCCTGGATGGGCGATTCGATCGGCCACTGGGAGGGCGACACCCTGGTCGTAGAGACCACCAACATCCCGCCCACCCAGGCCTACCGCGGCTCGTGGAAGAACCTGAAAGTCACCGAGCGGTTCACCCGCGTCGGCAAGAGCCGGGTGCTCTATCAGTACACCCTCGACGACCCGACGCTCTGGGAGAAGCCCTGGGGCGGCGAGTACGAGTTCGCGCCGCTGCAGGGCGTGATCTACGAATACGCCTGCCACGAGGGCAACTATGCGCTCCCCGGCATGTTGGCCGGCGCGCGGGCCCAGGAGAAGGAAGCCTCGGCCAAGACCGGCGCGGCGGCCACCAAGGCCTCGCGCTAGATTTCGGCCTTGTCCGGCGGGGCGAAGGACCGCGAGGCCTTCGCCGCGGGCGACAGCGGCAGGGTAATGGTGAAGCGCGCGCCGTGATCGTCGCGGGCGTCGAGCGACCCGCGCAGCTGCCGCACCACCGCCTTGACGATGGTCATGCCGAGACCCATCGACTGATCGGCGTCGAAGCCGGGGCCGAGGCCCACGCCGTCGTCGGCCACGGTCAGGCGCAGGATCGCGCCATCGCGGCGGCATTCGACGTGCAGACCGCCCGGCTGGCCCTTCGGATAGGCGTGCTTGGCGGCGTTCATGGCCAGTTCGTTGATCGCGATGGCGAGCTGCTGGGCGGCCGCGCCCGGGACCTCGACCGGGTCGGCGTCGACCGAGCAGGAGAGGCCCGTGCTGCCGACGATCCGGCTGCAGAGCTCGGTCAGGAAGGGCTCGAGATCCACACCCGAGGCGTCCTGGTGGGCGCTCATGAACCGGTGGAGCTGGGCGACGGCGGTGAGCCGGGACGCGGCCTGCATGAGGGCGGCGCGCGCGCCGAGGTCGACCAGGCGCGCCTGCTCGAAGATCAGGAAGTCGGCCGCCAGCTGCAGGCTGTTGGACAGGCGGTGGTCGATCTCCCGCCGTTCGTCGGCCAGCGGCGGGAGCCGGGGCCGCGGCACGGCGGCCAGGGAGTTCTCTTCGGTCGAGGTCAGTTTTGCTGGTGTGTCCACGCCAGCCTCCGCGATTCAAGCGCCCCCGCCCGACCGAGACGTGTATCACACCACTTAAAGGTGTAGAACCTACCAACAAGCGCAACCGTAGGGATACAATCGCCGGTTGCATCTCAGATCGGCTGTTCGATGGACCGGGCAAGCGGGGTGAACAGCTTCGGCCCGGCCTCGGTCATGTGCCAGCAGTCCTCCAGCCGGATGCCGAATTCGCCGGGCGTATAGAGGCCGGGTTCGTCGGAGAAACACATCCCAGGGGCGAGTGGCGTCGCATCGCCGTGCACCAGATAGGGCGACTCGTGGCCATCGAGACCGATGCCGTGGCCGGTGCGGTGCGAGAGGCCCGGCAGCCGGTAGCCGGGGCCCCAGCCTTCCTTCTAGTAGTAGGCGCGCACCGCGTCGTCGATCGCGCGGACCGGGACGCCCAGGCGCGCGGTTTCCAGGGCGATCTCCTGGCCGCGCTTCACCGTCGCCCAGACCTTGCGCTGCCGGGCGCTCGGCGCGCCCATGATCCAGGTGCGGCTGATGTCGGAGGTGTAGCCGTGCACGGTGCAGCCGACGTCGACCAGGACGACGGAGCCCTCGCGGACGGCCTGTTTCTGGTGCGAGCCGTGCGGATAGGCGCTGGCTTCGTTGAGCAGGATGAGGCCGCCGTCCCAGCCGCCGCCGGCCGCGGTGGTCGCCGCCCCGATCAGGGCGTTGATGTCGCCGGGTCCCATGCCGGGCCTGGTGGCCGCGTGGGCGTGGCGGATGGCCTCCAGGGTGATCGAATTGGCGATCTGCAGCAGGGCGAGCTCGGCGGGCGACTTGACCATCCGGCAGGCCCGCACCAGGACGTCGCCCGAGACCACGCTGTAGGCGCCGCCCGCGGCCTGGCGCACCCCGTCGACGATGAACAGGCGGGTGGTGGCCTCGAAGGCGATCGGGCCCGAGGCGACGCCGCGGTCCTTCAGCGCCTGGACGATCCGCTCGAACGGGCTCTCGTGCTCGTTCCAGGGGCGCACGTCCTTGCCGACCGCGAGCGTCTCACGCACTGACGGCTCCTCGAAGGCGGGGGTGACGATGACCACCTCGCCGCGCGCCGGGATCACCGCGGCCGTGGTCCGCTCGGAGCGCCACCACTGGATGCCGGTGAAATAGTCCAGGCTGGAGCCCGACTCGGCGATCAGCGCGCCCACGCCCTGGTCGACCATCAGCCGCTGCAGCTTGGCGATCCGCCCGCGCCGCTCGTCGGCCGAGATCGGGACCGCGCCGGCGGTCATCGGCCGGCCCCCAGGCGGCCCCGCGAAGGCCCGCGCCGCGGCCGGGATCAACGCCGAGGCGGCGCCGGCCGCGACAGCGGCGGTGAGGAAATTGCGGCGATGCATGCGAGGCCCCCTGAGACTCAAGTGTTGGGGTTCATCACAACAGGGATGCGCGCCTTTTGCGAGCGCGCGCAGCAGAACCCCTTGCCGGTCATCGAACCCTCCAAACTTCGCCCTAACCGGCAAGGGTATCGCCGAAGGGCCGGGCCGCCAAAAATCAGCTGTTCACGAATTGTATCGGGGCCCGGCGACCGTAGTCTTCCAGAGCAAACACAGCTCTCGTGGGCCGGTCGGACCTCGGCTGAACGCCCTTCCGCCCGGCGACGCGGGTCCCTAGACTGGCGGGCGTGATAGTTCTCCGGTTGGTGTGCGCGTGATGCGAGAGGCCGACGTCTCGTTTCGGTATTTCCTGCCCGCGCCGGCGCTGCGCGCGACGATCACCACCTACTATGTGCTTGAGGTCGGCGGCGACGGGCTGGCCGAGGAGCTGCTGTTCCCCGAGTGGGCCAATATCCGTCTGCTGCTCGACGGCGAGTGGACGCAGACCTTCGGCGACGGCCGCGTCGTCACCCATTCCTCCCCCACCGCGCTGATGAGCGGGGTGATCAGCCGCACGGCCAGGGTGCGATGCCCGCCCGGACGGATGGTGGGGGCGGGGTTCCTGCCGGCGGGCTGGGCGGTGTTCACCGCCTTGCCGGCCTGCGACTACGTCAACGACATCATTCCCCTGTCGAACTTCATCGGCGCGGCGGCGGACGAACTGCTGGGCGAGGTGCTGACCACAACCGATGACGCCGCGATGGTCGCGGCCCTCGACGCCTGGTTCCTCGCGCGCATGGCGGGCCGCAAGGCGGCCGAGGCGCTCCTGGTGGCCGCGCATGAGGCGATGCTCGATCCGGAGGTGCGGTCCGTGGCCGAGTGGGCCCGCCGCCTGGGACGCTCGCCCCGCCAGCTCGAGCGCCTGGCCCTGACCTATTTCGGCATGGGGCCAAAGGCCCTGCTGCGCCGCCAGCGCTTCCTGCGCAGCTTCGCGGCCATCCGGGAACATCCGCCCGGACTCTGGGGCCGGATGATCGATCCGGGCTATGTGGATCAGTCCCAGTTCATCCGCGACTTCCGCTACTTCATGGGCATGGCGCCGCGGGCCTATTTCGCGCGCGATTTCTCGTTCATGCGCGCCGCAGGCCGGGCGCGGGCGGCGCTGCTGGGCGATCCGCTCCACGGCCTGCACGCCGCCGTACCCGCCGCGGATCCGAAGACGGCCTAGGCTGGCCGTTGGGGTCGGCGCGGGCCATCCGCCAGTTTCCACGGCCGTGGCCGCGATGCGTTCATCGAGGCGGCGGGAAGCGCACCTCGAAGGTGACAGGCGTCGCGGGAGCGATCTCGCCTTCAGCCGAGCGCCTGACGGCCAGCTTGTAGAGCGGGGCCATTTTCACCGCAGCGTCGCCGAAGCCGAGGCCTTGCGGGTCCTCGCCGATCTGCCGGCAATCGTGGAACCGTCCCCGCAGATCCACGGCGCAGGAGATCGTCGCGCGGCCTTCGATGCGCTGTTGCAGCGCGCCGGCCGGATAGTAGCGCAACAGGTCCTCGCCCGATGGGAGACGCATCCAGTCGATTGGAGCCGAGGTGCGGAGGTCATGGGCCGAAAAATTCCGCGGCTCGGCCCCGGCCGCGCCCGCCAGCATCACGAGCCCGACAAGCGCGGTCGCCATATGCCGGTTCATCGAGATCCTCGTGCGCTTCAGCCCGCCTGAATCCTAGGTCTGCGAAGGTCTGGTTTCCACCCTCTATCCTTCGCTGAACACGCCGAGTTCGTTGCCGCTGGGGTCGGTGAAGTGGAAGCGGCGGCCGCCGGGGAAGCTGAAGATCGGGCGCGTGATGGTTCCGCCGGCGGCGCGGACCTTGGCTTCCATGGCCTCCAGGTCGTGGGCGAAGAGGATGACCAGGGGCTTCTTCACCTGCTCGGCGGCGTCGGCGTAGAAGCCGCCGTCGAGGCCCTCGGCCATGGACGCGTACTCCGGGCCGTAGTCGGTGAAGCTCCAGCCGAAGGCCTGGGCATAGAAGCTCTTGGTGGCCGGCAGATCGCCCGCCGGGAACTCCACATAGTCGATCTTGCCGTCTTCGCGCATGGCCGTCCTCCAGTCGCGGAAAGACTAGCGCCTGACATCATACCCAGCAAGAACAAATAAAGAACATCTGGACACGCCTCTCGGGAGCGGGCTGAGGCTAAGACCACTTTTCCGTGAATTCCGTCCGATTGACGCTCGTTAAACGGGTGTCGGCATGCAAGGCTGAACCCGTCGCCCCGGCTTCCCAAGGCCGGTCCGGCGGCCGTTTCAGTGTGCGTTGTTTTGTTCGTCGCGGACGGGGGCACACAGGCATCCCATCCGATGGTTCAACGCCCGAGCGGAGCGCGGGGGGATCTTCGTATTCGCCGCCGTCGCGCTCGGGACCAACACGATGGAGACCGCCATGAAGATGATTGTCCTCGGTGGGTTCGGCAGCGACGCCGGCTACTGGTCGTTCGAGAACGGACGCTGGGTCCACCACGGGGGCTGGGAGATCAACCAGCTCGCCGACGTCTCCCGCTCGTTGAGCATCCTGGGCGAGGCCGCCCGGCTGAAGACCCCCGGGCTCGCCGACAGCGTCAGCAAGGAGCTGAGCGTCAGCGTCGAGAAGGCGCTGACCGCCCATCTCGGCAAGCAGCTCGGCGGCGAGGCTTCGGTGGTCATTGTCAACGTCGCCCACTGAGGCTGAGGCAGGGCCTGGAGTGGGGACGGCGCCCAGCGCGCCGTTTCCCGCCGCCCCGGCCTCGCCGCAGGACCTGCGCTACGTGGCCTGGTTCCACGAGCTGGACGCCTGGACGGAGTACTGGGACGTCTATCACCCGGAGACCAAGGGCCGGTTCTACTTCGGCGACGGCGAGGGCGAGACCGGCCTGCTCGGCGCCTTCCTGCCGCGCACCGGCTACCCGCCGCCGTGGACCGCCTGGAGCCGCTGGGCGCTGAAGGCGGCGCCGGCGGAGGACTTCCGCGCCGAAGTCCGCAAGCGCGAGGTGGCCGACGCGGTGATGGAGGTCGACGCCCTGGTGGGCGGCCTCTTCGCCAAGCATTTCGGCGACGCGGCCGAACCGGCGGTGCGGGAGGACTATCTGGAAGCCACCTTCCGCTTCGCCCTCGACGTGCTGCCGGCGGCCACCGAGCGGGAAGCGCGGATCGCCGAGGACGACTGGCGCAAGCGCACCGCCGGGCGCCACACGCTCGACGGCGACCTGATGTGGTTCGCCTGGGCGCTGCACACCGAGGCGGTGGAGGCCCTGGTCGGGCGCGGCCGCGACCGGGCGGGCCACGCGCGCCGGGCCCTGACGCTGGCCGGCATCGCCGCCGGCTGCCCGGCCAACTTCGCCTGGCGCGGCCACCGCCGCACGCGGGCCGAGTACCGCCCCGACGAGGAGACCCTGGCGCGGCTGCGTGCCCGCAGCCTGGACTGGGCGCTGGACTACGAGGGCGCCGCCGCGGAGGTCCACGCCCTCTACCGGATCCGCGAGTGGGGCGAGGAAGAGGCCTAGGCAGACAGGCGTCGACGTTGTTCGCGTAACGCTGGATTCACCGGACACGCGAACGAACTTTTGGCGAACGAAACGCCAACTCCGCCCGAGGTTTTGCCGGCCCTGGCGGCAGGCGACGCGCGTCCCCAGTTAGGGGTCTGGCAAACCCGGGAGACAGCGAGATGATCCGCAAGGCGAACGCAGTGTGGCGCGGCACGGGCCGCGACGGGGCGGGCGATCTGAGCTCGGCCTCCGGCGTGCTGGCCCAGACGCCCTACAGCTACAAGACCCGCTTCGAGGACCAGCCGGGGACCAATCCCGAGGAGCTGCTGGCCGCGGCCCACGCCGGCTGTTTCACCATGGCGGTGGCGTTCGGCCTGCAGCAGGCGGGCTTCACCGCCGAGGAGCTGAAGACCGAGGCCGCGGTCTCGCTCGACCCGGCGGACGGCGGCGGGTTCAGGATCAGCCGCTCGGCGCTGACGCTGCGGGCCAGGATTCCCGGGATCGATGCGGCGAAGTTCCAGGAACTGGCCAAGGCCGCCGAGCAGAACTGCCCGATCTCCAAGGTGCTGAACGCCGAGATCACGCTGGATGCAGAACTCGAGGCCTAGCCCGCCAGCAGGATCGCGCCGCCGGAGATGACGATGGCGCAGACCGCGCGGCGGATCGTGAAGCGCTCCTTCAGGAAGATCGCGCCGAGGATCGCGGCGAACAGGATCGAGGTCTCCCGCAGGCCCGAGACCTTGGCCATGTCGGTGGCCGACATGGCCCAGACGACGACGCCGTAGGAGACCAGGCCGATCAGTCCGCCGCCCAGCGCCTTGAAGGTCTCGCGGTCGGCGCGGATCGGCGGGAAGCAGCGGCGGATGGCAAGGTAGACGAGCGGCATGGGCGCGCCCTGGATGAAGGTCATCCAGACCACGTAGGAGGTCGGCCGCCCGGAGAGCCTGACGCCCACGCCATCGGTGACCATGTAGCCGGCGATGAAGACCCCGGTGACCACGGCGGCCGCGATCGAGCGGATGTCGGCGCGGTCGCGGCCGAGGCTCAGGCCCATGATGCCGACGCAGACCAGCGCCAGGCCGGAGAGCGCCTGGGGCGAGAGCTGCTCGCCGGCGAAGACCGCCGCGCCCAGCGCCACCAGCATGGGCGCCGAGCCGCGGGCGATCGGATAGACCTGGCCCAGCTGGCCGTCGCGGTAGGCGCGGATCAGGAAGAGGCAATAGCCGATCTGCAGGCCCGCCGAGCCCACCGCGTAGGGCCAGCTCGCCGGGGCCGGGGCCGGCAGGATGAAGAGGAACGGCGCGGAGACGGCCGCCGCCACCAGGCACATCAGGCTGATCGACCAGAGCCGGTCCTGGCCGGAGCGCAGCATGGCGTTCCAGGTGGCGTGCATCACCGCCGAGCCCAGCACCAGAACCAGGACCAGCGGCGGCACCGAAGTCAAGGCAGGGCCCAGACCGAGGTTCGCTTGACCGCCATGTCCTCCAGCTCCCGCGTCGTCGGGACCTGGTATTCCGCGAGTCGCGTCAGGCCCGAACGCGGGAAGTAGCTGCGGCCCGGGTCGCCGATCAGCACGGTCGCGCCGGCCGCGCGGGCGGCGGCGAGCCAGGCCAGCACCCGCTCGGCCAAGGGCTTCTCGTAGCAGATGTCGCCGGCCAGGATGACCTCGGCCCAGGCGGGCGCCGGCGCGTCGAGCAGGTCGGCGCCCGTGAAGCCGCAGGCGACCGCGTTGGCCTCGGCGTTCAGGGCGACGGCGGCCTCGCAATAGGCGTCGATGTCGGCGCAGAGCACGTCGGCGGCGCCCGCGAGCTTCGCGGCGATGCCGACCAGGCCCGAGCCCGAGGCGAAGTCGATCACCCGCTTGCCGGCGACGGTCCGCGGCGTGTCGATGAGGTACCGCGCCAGCGCCTGGCCGCCCGCCCAGGCGAAGGCCCAGAACGGCGGCGGCAGGCCGATCTCGGCCAGCGCCTCCTCGGTCAGCGTCCAGATCGGCGTGATCTCGTCGGCCAGGTGGAGCTGGATCTCCGGCGTGTGCGGCGGGCGCTGCAGCCGGGTGTTGGCGACGATGAAATCGCGGCGGCCGTCCAGGGTGGCGGGGATCATCGGGGCTTCGTTGCGGCGGAGTGTCGCGAGGTCAAGCCCGTCACCGATTTCGTAACGGTCGGGCGCGCATGGTGGCGGCGTCAATTCGACGAGTCCGCCATGCCCAAGTTCCTCCAGCTGCTGCTCTGCGCCGCCGCCTTCCTGGGCTTCCAGGGCTGTCAGACCCTGGCCGGCGACACGGCGCGGTCGGACGCCGAACTCAAATCCTATGTGCAGGGCCGCTGGCTGGCCTTCGCCGGCGCCCCTGGGGGGACCGCCGCGGAGCCGGCGATGGAGCTCTTCTGCCTGGACGGCGGCTGGAAGCTGAACGCCGGCCAGGGCTGGGCGGTCGGGACCTATACGGTCAAGGCCTCCCAGATCTGCGTGACCGAGGACGGCGGCAAGACCAGCTGCCGCCATTTCACCCGCTCCGGCCCCGAGGGCTATGTGGCCAGCGCCGGCCCCGGGGCGGGGGACGCGGTCGCGGTCAGGCCGGAAGCCGCCTCGGCGAACAGCTTCGCGACCAACTACAGCTGCGCGACGCTGGGCGCCCTGCGACGGGCCCCGATGAGCCTGGCGTCCAACCGCTAGCCGGCGCCGGCTTGCCGCACGGAGGGTGACAAGCCGCGGGCGCGGCCCAATAGTCGATCCGCAGGGCCGACCCAGAGGGCCCGCGGAGGATCAGCCATGGCCTATGCGCCGTCGCACCGGGCGTTCTACGACGCCGACAGCCACATCATGGAGCTGCCGGACTTCCTGAAGAAGTACGCCGACCCGAAGCTGCGGGATGAGATCCCGGAGGTGAGCTACGCGGCCTCGCTGGTCACCGACGAGGAGGTGGCGGTGATCGTCGGGCAGGGGAGCCGGCACAGCGCCGAACACATCGCCGCCCAGATCGCGCTCGGCGACCGGCTGATCGAGAGCTCCAAGGAGATCCAGGCCCTGGGCGCCTTCGACCGTGACGATCGCAGCAAGGCGCTCGACCTCCTGGGGTTCAAGAAGCAGCTGGTGTTCGCCACCCACAGCGTGGCCATGCCGTTCTCGCCGTCCTCGAAGATCACGCCTGAGCTGCGCTATGGCGCGACGCGGGCCCACAACCGCCACATGGCCGACTTCTGCGGCGCGGACCCGCGCCTGCTGGGCGTGGCGATCATCCCGCTCGACGAGCCTGAGCTTGCCATCGCCGAGCTGGACGCGGCCATCGCCTCCGGACTGAAGGCGGTCTGGGTTCCGCATCGGCCGCCGTTCGAGCGCTCGCCCGGGCACACCGACTTCGATCCGTTCTGGGCGCGGCTGGCGCAGAGCGGGACGCCGTTCCTGCTGCACGTGGGCGGCGCGCCGCTGCAGCAGGCGCGGGCCTGGATGAACAACGGCAAGGGGCTGGTGAAGGACTGGATGGGCGGCGGCGAGAACCTGCGCTCAAAGGATATCGCCATCCTGCACCAGGGACCGGAGACCTTCATCTCGATGATGCTGATCGACGGGGTGTTCGAGCGCTTCCCGGGGTTGCGCGGCGCGAGCGTCGAGCTGGGCGCGGGCTGGGTCCCGTCGCTGCTCACCCGCCTCGACTGGGTGGCCAAGAACTGGATCCGCGCCGACAAGGGCCAGTCGCCGTTCAGCCGCAAGCCCTCGGACATGCTCCGTGAACAGATGGCCTTCACGCCCTTCGTCTTCGAGGACGTCGGCCAGCTGATCGACCACTCCGGCGCCGACCTCTACCTGTTCTCCAGCGACTATCCGCACGTCGAGGGCGGGCGCGATCCGATCAAGAAGTTCGAGGGCTTCCTGGGCGAGCGCAGCGAGGCGGTGCGCGAGGCCTTCTACGCTGAGAACTTCCTGCGCATCTTCCCGGGCGCCCGGGTGTCGGAACCGGCGCGGGCGATGGCGGAACAGCACTAGGGTTTGAGATGAAGAACGAGGCGGGCCCCAGGGCTCCCACGACCGGCAAGGCGTCGGCCGTGCAGGCTGAGGGCGCCTGCGTCTGCGGCGCCGTGCGGATCGAGATCGATGTGCCGGCGGTCTGGGCCTGGCACGACCATTCCGAGCGGAGCCGCCACGCCCAGGGCTGCGCCTACGCGACCTACGTCGGGAGCTGGAAGAGCCGGTTCCGGATCCTGGAGGGCGGCGAGAACCTGAGCCGGTTCGAGGACGCCGAGGCCGGGACCGCCCGCAGCTTCTGCGCCCGGTGCGGCACGCCGATGCTCTACGAGCGCGCCCGCTCGCCGAAGATGATCAACATCCCGCGCGCCGCCTTCGCCACGCGCACCGGCCGCGAACCGCGCTATCACATGAACCTCGCCGAGCTGGCCGACTGGACCTGGCAAGGTGAGCCGCTGGCGCCGCTGAAGGGCTATCCGGGGGTGATGCGCGAGCGGCCGCGGAAGAAGAAGGCCAGTCTGCTCGATCCGATGTTTTGAGGGGGACTGCCGTGAACGGGAAGATCGTGTCGATGGGGCTCCTGGCCGCCGCCGTGCTGGCCGGGTCGGCGCGAGCCGAGACGCCGGACCCGGCGGTGCTGGCCTACAGGCTGCCCGACCAGATCGCCTGGCAGGGCGACCCGAAGGCCGGGCCGCTCTCCTATGTGCTGTGGGGCGATCCGGGGAAGCCCGGGCCCTATGCGATCCTGGTGAAGTGGCCGCCGCACCAGATGAGCCGGCCGCACACCCATCCCAACGAGCGGCGCGTCACCGTGATCAGCGGGACCTGGTGGGTGGGGACCGGCAAGACCTTCGCGCCGGAGACCACGACGCCGATCCCGGCGGGCTCGGTGGTGACCCACTTCGCCAGGCAATGGCACTACGACGGCGCGAAGGACGAGCCGGTGACGTTGGAGATCGTCGGAGAGGGGCCGCAATAGGCCTTTAGGCGGTGGCCGTCCGGCTGCGCTTCTGGCGCAGGCTCGTGCCGACCCCGCCGAAGCCCAGGATCATCAGCGACCAGGCCGCCGGTTCCGGCACGCCGCCGGCGCTGGCGAAGGCGATGGCCCCGATGTCGCTCACCTCGAAGCTCGGCGAGCTGGAGTCCAGCCGCACGCCGGTGACCGCCTGGTCGAAGGTGAAGGTATAGCGGCCGTTGGTGGAGGCGGCCGACTGGTCGCCGTTGGACCCGTCCGACGCCGCGGTCGCCGCGTTCAGGTCGGCGCCGGTGAAGGACTGGGTGAAGCCGCCGGGGCCGGTGAAGGTGATGGTGTTGTAGGTGTCGAGCGAGCCCACGTAGAAGCTGATCTCGCTGAGCGGCCCGCCGGTGAGGGTGAAGTCCTGGCCGGCCTGGACCGCGAGGTACTGCGTCAGGTCGCGGGTCGTCGCCGAGGTGGCCGGGGCCGCGCCCAGGTTGCTCGAACCGGTCATCAGGGTGGCGTTGCCGCCCGCGCTGAAGCCCGGGGCGACCGCGCCGCTGTCGAAGTTGGTCACCAGGCTCTCGCCGGCGTTCAGCGCGGTCTGATAGCTGGAGAAGGTGATGAAGGTCGCCGCCGAGGCGGAGCCTCCGGCCACTGCGGCGAGCGCCGCAGTCGACAGCCCAACGAGCCAACGCTTCATAATAAACCCTGACTTAAGCTACAACCGTGGGACGTCTCTGAAGACGTTATGACCTATCGGGAGTTGGACGACAAAGTAATTCCACCCAGGTGGGAATTCCCTCGGCAATCGTCCCGACGGGGCGACAACAACAAGTCGCGATGTTGGTTGCGTCTCTGAGTGCAGGGATGGTCGATTTTTAGGCCAGTGTGGCTCGATTAGTTGGTTAACAAAGATGGTTAACGAGAACGTTAACGCCGGTTGGAACTCAAAGGTTCCCCGGTCGCGAGCGGCCTAGGGCCTGGCCGGCGCCGGGGTCTCGACCTTCGGGGCGGCGGTGAACGGCTGGATGCCGAAGTGGGGATAGACCTCGCTCGGGAAGTAGATCGCCCCGTCCTTGACCACCATGGCGATGGTCTTGATCGCCTTCAGGTCCTTGGTGGGGTCGCCCGGGACCAGGAAGAAGTCGGCGAGCTTGCCCTTCTCGATGGAGCCCATGCGCTGGTCCTGGCCGGTGTAGCGGGCGGAATCGTAGGTCGCGCGCTTCAGGATCTCGGGGGCCGTGAAGCCGGCGCGCTGATAGAGTTCGAGCTCGCGGTGGTAGGTGAAGGACCCGCCGGTGTCGGTGCCGAAGACGATGAAGACGCCGCGGTCGTGCAGCATCTTGGTGGTGCGCAGGATCTGCTCGAAGGCGGCGCGGTAGGCCGCATCGTCGCCGGGGGCGGAGGTGTCGACCCAGGCCTTCATGGCGCCGCGGCGATAGCCGATCGGCATGTGGTCGAGGTAGTCGACGGCTCCGGGCGGGACCTGGCCGTCGCGGTTCTGGGTCAGCTGTTCGTGGATGCCCAGCGTCGGGTCGATCGCCTTGTGGCCGTCGACCATCATCTGGAGGGTGTGCTGCACGGGCGCGCTTTGCAGGTCCAGCGCCGGCAGGCGCTTCAGCGCGGTCAGGCGGAAGAGGGTGCGGGTGTCCTCGCCCGGCTTCATCACCCAGCCCAGCATGAACTGGTTGATGTGGGTCATCTCGTCGTAGCCGGCGACGATCATGTCGTCGGCGGTGGAGAAGGCCGGTACGTGGCCCGCGACCCGCATGCCCAGGCCATGCGCCTCCTTGACCATGGCCGGCACCCAGGCCGGGTTCATGGAGTTGTAGATCTTGATCTGCCAGTAGCCGCGCGCGCCGTACCAGCGCACCGCGTCGATGGCCTGGGCCTGGCTGTCGACCAGGATGCCGTTGTTGGCGGAATAGGGGCTCTTGCCCTCGATGAAGCCGGAGCGGATCACGTGCGGCCCGCCGATCTCGCCGTCGTCCATGCGGCGCACGAGGGCGTCGAGCACGGCGTTGTCGTTGCCCATGTCGCGCACGGTGGTGATGCCGGCCATCAGGTTGAGCAGCGCGATGTCCTGCTGGATGTGAGCGTGCATCTCGTACATGCCCGCGACCAGTGTCCCGCCGGCGCCGTCGATGGTGACCTCGCCCGGCGTGGCTGGGCTGTCGAGGGGCTCGACGGCGGCGATCTCTTTGCCGCGAATGAGGACAGAGACCGGCTGGGTCAGAGCCGATGTCTTGGGGTCGAACAGGCGGACGTTCTTGATCCGCACGGGGCCGGCGTAGCGATGCGCCACCTGCTTTTCCATGTCGACGAGGCGCGCGGTGGACCAGCCGGCGGCCAGCTTGCGCAGGCGAACCTCCTCGCCCTCGTAGCCCTTGCGCACGAGGATCGAAGAGGCGTCGAGCTCGGCGAACAGGTCCCCCTTCTCGTCAAGCAGGATGGTCGTGGGTATCACGTCGATGCCCAGAAGATCGTAACGGGTGACCTTCACCGGGCCGCCGGCCCCGGCGACCGTCAGGCTCTCGCCCTTCTCCAGCTGCAGCGTGCCGCCGGGCAGGGCGGGCAGGGTCATGTTAGGCGCCTTGAGGAGGGCCTTGGCGATGATGCCATCGCCCCAGGGACTGCCGGCCTGCGCCACATAGAGGCCGGGCCGCGGAACGCTCGCCCGGCCCTTGCCGGTGGAGTCGCTCCACTCGGCTCGGCCGCCGGCCTGGTGGAAGGTCTCGCTGACCTTGGAGCCGAAGGTGGTGGCGCCCTTGATCGTCCAGGCGACCGGCAGGCCCTCGGCGTTCGACTTGATCACCTCGGCGTCGGTGGGGCCGCGGCCGTTGTTCTTGATGTCGTAGTCGATGGTGGTGGTGTCGCCCCTGGTCTCGGCGATCAGGTGGCCGACGTTCTTGCCGCCGAAGACGGCGGTGAAGCTGGCGGTTTCGGCGGCGGCTGCGGCGGGAAGGGCGAGCAGGATGGCGGCCGAGGCGAGGGCGATGATTTTGCGCATGCCTGGGTTTAGAGCATCGGCGGATTTCACGGTAAAGCTCGTACCCGTGTTCTCTTAGGCGCTGTTGTCAAAGCCTGCCCCCGCAGCCTAGCTTGCGCGCACATTTTTCCGGGGGATCTGCCTATGTTGAGGAAAGTCTTGTTGGCGGGCGCGGCCGCGTCTCTGGTCGCCGGCCTGGCGATGGCGCAGGAGGCCTCGCCGGCCAAGGCGATGAACGCCGACAAGAAGCCCATGGCCTCGACGACCGCCGAGCCGAACGCCGGCGTGCTGTTCCAGCCGGAGCGCGCCGACAGCGAGGGCTCGGTGACCATCCGTGGGCAGAAGATCGACTACCACGCCGTCGCCGCCACGATCATCGTGCACCCCAAGGGCTGGGACGACGCCGCGCGGCGCGAGCGCAGCGGGCCGGACGGCAAGGACCTGGGCGACCGGGAGGCCGGCCCGCAGGCCGAGGCCTCGATGTTCTACGTCGCCTACTTCAAGAAGGGCGCGCCCTCGGCCGACCGGCCGATCACCTTCGTCTACAACGGCGGCCCCGGCTCCTCGACCATGTGGCTTCACATGGGAGCCTTCGGACCGCGCAAGGTGGTGACGGCGGACAACGGCGGCCACACGCCGCCCGCGCCCTACGCCGTGGTCAACAACGAGAACTCGATCCTCGACGCCAGCGACCTGGTGTTCATCGACGCGCCCGGCGTCGGCTTCAGCCGCATCGCCGGCAAGGACAAGGAAAAGGCCTTCTGGGGCGTCGACCAGGACGCCTACGCCTTCGAGCAGTTCATCCTGGCGTTCCTGTCGCAGCACGGCCGCTGGAACTCGCCGAAGTACCTGTTCGGCGAGAGCTACGGCACGCCGCGCTCGGCGGTGCTGATCAACAACCTGACGACCGGCGACAGCGTCGACTTCAACGGCGTAATGCTGCTCTCGCAGATCCTCAACTTCGCGCTCAGCGTCGATGGCGTCGACGCCAACCCCGGCAGCGACACCGCCTACATCACCGCGCTGCCGACCTATGCGGCGACCGCCTGGCACTACAAGCTGGTGCCCAACGCGCCGGCCGATGTGACCACCTACCTGAAGCAGGTCGAGCACTGGGCGATGACCGACTATGCGCTGGCCCTGACCGCCGGCTCGGAGCTCGATCCGGCCAAGAAGCGCGCGGTCGCCGAGCAATACGCCACCTATACCGGCCTGCCGGTCGACTATGTGCTGAAGGCCAACCTGCGGGTCACCGGCGGCATGTTCGAAAAGACCCTGCAGTCGGCCCGCGGCATGACCACCGGGCGCATCGACACCCGCTTCTTCGGCCCGGACATGGACCCGTTGGCCAAGGACGCCGACTACGACCCGCAGGCCGCGGCCCTGTCGTCGGCCTATGTCACCGCCTTCAACGACTATGCGCGGCGCACGCTGGGCTACGGCGCGGGCAAGACCTTCAAGCCGTCGGTGCCGCTGTTCCGGTCGTGGGACAACGCCCACCAGCCGCCCGGCTCGCGCTTCACGCCGCGAGCGATGCTGAATGTGATGCCCGACCTCGCCTCGGCGATGAAGTACAACCCCGGCCTGAAGGTGCAGCTGCTCGGCGGCTACTACGACCTGGCGACGCCCTACTTCCAGGGCTGGTACGAGATGCACCACCTGCAGATCCCCGACGCCCTGCAGGCCAACATCGAGTACCACTACTATCCGTCCGGCCACATGGTGTACGCCCAGGAGGCCTCGGCGCGCGCCCTGCACGACGACGTGGCGGGCTTCATCACGCGCAACAGCCGGCACTGATCAGAGGGAGCGCGGCGCCGAGAACTTCGTTTGCCAAGAGCTGTGACCTCGGTATCTTAGCACTGTAAACATAAGGGACGGGACATGAGCGGCGGCGAAACGGTGCTGGTGACCGGCGGGTCCGGCTACATCGGCGGATGGTGCGTGGCGGGCCTCATCCAGCGCGGCTATGTGGTGCGCACCACGGTCCGCGACCTCGCCAAGGAGCCCGCCGTCCGCGCCGCGCTCGGCAAGATCGTCGACCCCGGAAACCGTCTGAGCTTCTACGCCGCGAACCTCACGGCCGACGATGGCTGGGACGCCGCGGTCGAGGGTTGCGACTATCTCCTGCACGTGGCCTCGCCGCTGGGCGTCGCCGATCCGAAGGACCCCAACGAGCTGATCGTCCCGGCCCGCGAGGGGGCCAAGCGCGCGGTGGGCGCGGCGATCAAGGCCGGCGTGAAGCGCGTGGTGCTGACCTCCTCGGTGGCGGCGACCAACAAGGGCCAGCAGACCTCCGACTGGACCTCCACCGAGCCGGCCGATCCCCGCGGCGACTGGGTCAGCGACGAAACGATCTGGACCGATCCGGCGGCGCGCGGGGTCAGCGCCTACGCCCAGTCGAAGACGCTGGCCGAACGAGCCGCCTGGGACACGATCAACCGCTCGGACGGCAAGACGACGATGGCGACGGTCAATCCGGCGCTGGTGCTGGGCCCGGTGACCAGCGGCGACTTCTCGGAGTCGGTGCAGGTGGTCGAGCGGCTGTTGTCCGGCCGGGTGCCGGGCCTGCCGCGGCTGGGCTTCAACGTGGTCGATGTGCGCGACGTCGCCGACCTGCACATCCGCGCCATGACCGACGACAAGGCGGCCGGCGAGCGGTTCATCGCGGCGGGCCAGTTCGCCTGGATGGCGGACTTGGCGACCCTGTTGCGTGAGCGGCTGGGCTCCGACGCCGCGAAGGTCCCGACGCGGAAGGTGCCGGACTTCGTGATCCGCATCGCCGGGCTCTTCGACAAGGACCTGGGCTCGGTGACCCCGGGCCTCGGCCACAAACACGACTATTCCTCGGAAAAGGCCCAGCGAATGCTCGGCTGGAAACCCCGGCCGCTGGACGAGACGATCCTCGACTGCGCCAGGAGCCTGATCGCGATCGGCGCGGTCTAGCGCGATGCTGAGCGCCGACCCGGACGCCGTTCTGGAGCGGCTGCGGGCGGCCTGCCTGGCGCTGCCGGAGACCGACGAGATCATCTCGCACGGGATCCCGGCCTTCCGGGTCGCGGGCAAGATGTTCGCCTACTTCCGGCACAACCATCATGGCGACGACACCACCGCGGTCTGCGTCAAGACCAGCGGCCGCGACGAGCAGGAGATGCTGATCGAGGCCGACCCGGAGCTGTTCAGCCGGCCGGCCTATCTGTGGCCCTCCGGCTGGGTCGCCATGAGCCTGGCCGGCGACCCCGACTGGGGCCACGTGGAGGGACGGCTGCTGACCAGCTGGCGCCTGGCCGCGCCGAAGCGGCTGGCGGCGATCTGAGCGCACGCAAGCCCGTCATCCCGGACGGCCGCCAGGCCGAGCCGGGACGAGCGCGGTAAGACTGCCTTCGCCCATCGGGAACGTTCGGAACGTCCGCTTGCGAAGATTCGATGTCCAGAACATCGTCATCGAATGAGCAAGCTTCGCCTTTGCGCGGTCATTGGCCTTCTCGTCGTATCGGGATGCGCCACCCTCGCCAGTCCGCCTAAGGGGCCGGGACAGGTCGTGCTGGATGCGGCCTTCGATCCAAACCGCAGCTTCAAGGGAGACCTGACGCCCGGCGGCGACGATCAGCTGCTCCTGACGGTCTGGGCAAGCGCCCGGGACGACTATGCGCCCATGTACAGCCTGGCGATCGCCTACCGGTGTGTCCCCACCGAGACGCGGGGTCAGCGGAGATGTGGATACACCGCGCGACTGCTGCGCACCGGGCTGATGGACAACGAGGGCTTCGGCCGAAGCTTGGAACTCTCAGGGCAGGCCAGGATCGCCACGAGCGCGTCAGAGATGCGAAGCCAGCTCGACAAGGCTTCGCTCCAGTGGCTCGAGGCCGACGTCGACGCGTGCCCCAAGGGCATTTTCGCGATGGATTCCGTGCGGGTCTCCGATTGGCGGCCAGACATCCACTTCGGGCTGCAGGACACCAAGGATCGAGAGATCATCATGCATCCCGCTGCGATACGGGTGAGGATGTCCGGGACCTATGCCACAAGCGCCTATGAGGGCTGGGTGTTGGCGGCCGGGGTCCCCGCCGCCGTGCGACAACTTCTGGAAACCCTGGAACCGTGCTGGAAACCGGCGACCGCTCCGCGACCGTGGACCCGACGCTGACGCCGCGCCGCCGTTAATTTCACTCAACCTCCGCGAGACCTTGCAAAGGTCCCGCGAGCGTGGCCCCGTAGGGGTCGATCCCGGGAACTCCCGACAGCGCCATCCGCCCGACGCCCTGGCCGCGCACTCCGCCCGCCAGGATCCAGCTCAGGGCGCAGGTCCGAAGCGAAGGGATTTGCCGCATTCAGGCGGCGCCTCGGAGACCTGCCGATGGACAAGCCCCAGATACCTGACGACATCGACCATCCGCGCCGCCGCTTCTTTGGCGCGGCTGCCATGACCATCGCCACCGCCGAGTTCCTTGTGACCGGCGCGGCCGCAGCTCAAACCGGCAAGCCATCGCCTGTCGCTGCGCGGACGAGCGCGTCGGGGCCGAAGAACGCATTCGGCCCGCTCAAGCAGATCGACGCCGGCCTGCTGAGCGTCGGATACGCCGAAGCCGGGCCTGCCGACGGCCCCGCCGTCATCCTGCTGCACGGCTGGCCCTACGACATCCACAGCTATGTGGATGTCGCGCCGCTGCTTGCGGCGCAGGGCTATCGGGTGATCGTCCCCTATCTGCGCGGGTTCGGGACGACCCGCTTCCGCTCCGCCGACACCTTCCGGAATGGCCAGCCGTCGGTGTTCGCGCTCGACACGATCGCCCTGATGGACGCCCTGAAGATCCAGAAGGCGGTCATTGCCGGCTTCGACTGGGGCACCCGTACAGCCGACATCATCGCGGTGCTGTGGCCGGAGCGGTGCAAGGCGCTGATTTCCGTGAGCGGCTATACCGTCGGCATCCCCACCGCGACGCCGCAGCCGCCGGAGGTGGAGCGCCAGTGGTGGTACGAGTTCTATTTCGCCACCGAGCAGGGAAGGGCCGGCTATGCCAAGAACCGGCACGACTTCGCCAAGCTGATCTGGCGGCTCGCCTCGCCGAAGTGGAATTTTGACGACGCCACCTACGATCGCTCCGCCGCCGCGTTTGAAAACCCCGATCACGTCGACATCACCATCCACAACTACCGCTGGCGCCAGGGGCTGGTGAAGGGCGAGCCGAAGTACGACGAGCTGGAAGCGCGCCTGGCGCCGGGACCGGCGATCAAGGTTCCGACCATCGTCCTGGAAGGCGACGCCAACGGCGCGCCGCATCTTCCGGACGACACGCTCTATCGCCAGAAGTTCGCGGGCAAATATGCCTTCCGCATGCTGCCCGGCATCGGCCACAACCTGCCGCAGGAAGCCCCCCGGGCTTTCGCTCAGGCGGTCGTCGACGTCGACAAGCTCTGACCCCGGTCGCCGACACCGAATGAGAGATGGCCGCGAAAACCGGTCTGCGATCCCGGCGCAACCTTCGCTCGCCGCGGACGGCGAGGTTCGCTACCGGCCACGAGGCCGATGACCGCTTTCGACCCATCTCGGACGTAAACGAGGTCCGCTTATGGGAAGTTGTCGCTGGCCCAGGGTTGCACCGGGCAGAGCCACACAGAGCCCAAAGGCAGCAGTTCAAGATCGTCCGCCACGAACTTCCACAGATGCGGGTAAGCCTGTCAGGCCGACACCAGGGGCGAGACGATGCGGGTGACCTCCTCGTAGCTAGCAACGACGTGGTCAGCACCGGCGGCTGTCAATTTCTCCGCATGGCCGCTGCGGATATGACCGCCCGCGCATAGTCCGATGGTCAGCATTCCGGCTGCCATCCCTGCGGTGACACCCGTGATGCTGTCTTCGATGACAATGCAGTCGGCGGGCTCTCTCCGCATCGACCTGGCTGCCAATAAGTAGATGTCCGGGTGAGGCTTGGCGCGGGCCATGTCCTGAGCGCTGAACCGATGTTCGAAGCGTTGGGCGAGCCCGATCATCTCGAGACTTCGGCCTATGTAGGGAAGATCGCTAGATGAAGCGATGCAGCGGGCCGTGTCTTCGAACCTGTCGAGAAAGGCTTCCAGGCCCGCGATGGCCTGCACATTCGCCTCCATCAAGACTGCAGCCTCCGCCTTGGCTTGATCAATGAAACCCGGCGGCATGGGCCTGTTGTGACGCGCTTCCATCTCGATGACGGTGTCGGTCCATCGCCGTCCCATGTAGTGGTTCAAGGCGTCGTCAAAAGTCGTGGGACAACCGACGCGGGTCATTGCGTCAGCCAGGGCTTGGGTTGCCCACATTTCACTGTCCACGACCACACCGTCGAAGTCGAAGATGATCAGAGATTTCAACTGTCGCATTCCTGACGTGGCGTGTGAGCCCATCGCTAACACCCTTGCCGACCGCAGAGGCAGTGATTCCAGCTTGCTATCGTAGCGCCCTTGGATGTCCGCAACCCACCCGTGGATGACGTTGGGAAGGTCGGCTTGTCGCCGATGATCTGGCGGCTGAGCTCGCCCCTCTTGCGTGTCTCCAGTTCGGGCGCTAGATACTGAACCATATGGTTCAGTATGCAACAGCTCGCCTCGATGCTTCGTTCGCCGCGCTCTCGGACGCCACCCGACGCGGCGTTCTGGAGCAGCTCGAACGTAGAGACGCTTCGATCACCGACCTTGCCGAGACGTTCCACATGACCCTGACGGGCATGAAGAAGCACGTCGGCGTCCTGGAGCAGGCGGGGCTCGTCACGACGCAGAAGATCGGGCGGGTGCGGACCTGCAGGCTCGGCCTGGGCGGACTGGACGCGGAGGCGGCCTGGATCGAGCGGCGCCGGCAGATCTGGGACGCACGCTTCGAGGCGTTGGACAAGGTTGTCGAGGACTTGAAACAGAAGGAGAAAGTCGATGAATAGCCGCACAGCGGTCGAACGGACGTCCGACCGGGAGCTGGTCGCGACGCGGACCTTCGATGGGCCGGCGCGCATCGTGTTCGAGGCGTGGACGAAGCCCGAGCTGATCATGCGGTGGTGGGCGCCGAAGTCGTTCGGAATATCCTTCCTGTCCTGCGAGATCGATGCTCGCACGGGGGGCTCGTACCGTTTCGTGTTCGGTCACGCCGCCTCGGAACAGCCGATGGCCTTCTTCGGCCGGTACATCGAAGTCACCCCGCCCTCCCGCCTCGTCTGGACCAATGAGGAAGAAGAGGACGGGGCCGTGACCACGGTGACCTTCGAGGAAAAAGACGGCAAGACACTGGTCGTCGTGCACGACCTCTATCCCTCGAAGGAAGCGCTCGATGGCGCCATCGCCTCCGGAAGCACGGGCGCGTGGCCCGAGCAGTTCGAGGCGTTGGACGACCTTCTCACCACTCTGGGCTTGAGCGTGTGACGCTCATGAGGCCGGCTCAAGCCCGAGCCGCCAGGCCTTGGCGGGCGCGAGATAGAGAAATGGCGAAGCGCCTTCACCCCGTCGCGATCTGGTAGAGGAAGTCGACGAAGCCGAGGGTCGCGCCGTCGTAGCCCTGGATCTTCGGGTTGGCGCTCTCGATCAGCATGAACTCGTCCGGCGCGTGGGCGCCGGCCCCGCAGCCCAGGCCGAACTGGCCGGCCGGCAGGCCGACGGGCGCGGAGGTGAAGACGAAGCCCGGCCAGGATCCGGCCAGCCTGGGGTAGATCGAGGTCTTCACCCCGGCCTTCCGGTAGGTGGCGAGCTCGGCCTTGATCAGCGGGCTGTCCTCGGCGGTCTCGGTCGGGTCGTAGCCGCCGGTGACATTGACCGCGATGTCGCCGTAGCCGCGCTTGGCGAGGTGGGCCTTCAGCTTGGCGACGCAGTCGTCCTTGGTCTGGTTGGGCACCAGCCTAAGGTCGATCTTGGCCGTGGCCTTGGCCGGCAGGATGGTCTTGCCGCCCGGGCCGGTGTAGCCGGCGACCAGGCCCTCGATGTTGACGGTGGGCATGGCCGCGCCGCGCTCCAGCGTCTCCTGCCAGGTCATGTCGCCGACCCATTTCCTGACCCCCAGGACCTTGCGCTCGTTTTCCGATGAGCGGCTCGCGGCCGACTGGGCGATCAGCACCTTCTCGCGGGCGGTGAGCGGGCGGACCTTCTCGAACCAGCCGTCGATGGCCGGGGTGTTGCCGTCCGGCGAGACCAGGGTCGCCAGCGCCTCGACCAGCCGCCAGGTCGGGCTGTCGACGGTGGCCTTGAGGCTGGAGTGGATGTCCTTGGCGGGACCCCGGCCCCAGGCCTCGCCGGACGAGACCAGCTCCAGCTCGACGATGCCCTTGGCGCCCAGGTTGACGACGATCGAGCCGTCGGAGGAGTCCTGCCAGCTCGACGGGATGATCACCCCGGAACACCTCTTGAGCGCCGCCAGGACGTCGGGGCGGCGGACCACCTGGGCGAAGTGCGGCGAGCCGATCTCCTCCTCGCCCTCGCAGACCAGGACCAGGTTCACCGGCGGCGTCTTGCCGGCCGCGCGGATGGCGTGCAGCGCGGCCAGCATGGCCGACTCCGGACCCTTCTGGTTGGTGGCCCCGCGGCCGATCATGATCTTGCCGAGGCCGGCGCGCTCGACGATGCGGCCCTCGAGCGGCGGCGAGGACCACTCGGCCGGGTCGAATTGCTTCACGTCGTACATGAAGTAGAGGCCCAGCGTGTGCTTGGCGCCGTTGTCCATCACCCCGAAGACGCCGGGCTGGCCGTCGGTCGGCACGCGCTGGACGTTGGTGAAGCCGGCGTCCTTGGCCAGCGCCATCATGTAGGCGCAGCCCTTTTCCATGTCGCGGTTCTCGGCGGCGATGGAGGGCAGGCCGATCCACTCTCGCAGGCGCTGGACCGAGGCGTCGTGGCCGGTCGCGACCGCCTTGCGGATGGCGTCCATGTCGCCCGCGGCGGCGAGCGCGCTCAAGGGCGTCAGCAGCGCCGCGCCGGCCGCCGCGCCTTGCAGCAGGCGGCGGCGGTGGGTCTCGAATGCGGAATGGTTGTCGGTCATGTCGGCTCCCCCGGAATGCACTGACCGAGGAATAGACGGCGACGCGGGAGACGGCTCAAGAGGAGTTTGGGGCTGCGCGTTTTCCGGGATGACACGCGAGGGGGGAGCGCCATAGTCGCGCTTCACGTTTTGAGGGGCTGAGTATGGGCAGACTGGGCATGGGCAGACTGGGCATAGGCAGACTGGGCGCGGGCAGACTGGGCGCGGGCAGACGGGGCGCGGTGATCGTGGCTGTGGCTTTGGCGGCGGGATGGGGCGCGGCCGCGCAGCCGCCACGGCCCGGCGCGCAGGAGGCCAATGGCTACACCCGTTACGAGCTGCTGGCGCCGGGGTCGGCGAAGTTCCGGATCGTCTATGACATCACCGCGGTCCGGCCCGGGGCGGTGGCCTTCTTCAACCCGATCCGCAAGGGTTCGGTCGCGTCGGACGAAAGGGTGACGGACCTGGCGACCGGCCAGCCGCTGAAGTTCGCCCAGGTGTCGGGCGAGTCGGCCAAGACCACGGGCCTGCCGGACGCCGACGCCGGTTCCGACTACATCCGCGTCGAGCTCGCCCACCCGGTGCCGGCCGACGGCGGCGAGGGCCGGATGCGGATCGAGAAGACCTATGAGGACCCCAAGAGCTATCGCGTGGACGGCCGCGAGATCGTCTTCGAGCGCGGGCTCGGCATCAAGAAGAACGCCGTGGTCCTGCCGCCGGGCTACGTGCTGGTCGACTGCAACTATCCCTCCCAGGTGGCCCAGGAGGCCGACGGGCGCATCCGCATCAGCTTCTTCAACGTCACGCCCGGCGAGGCGCCGCTGAAGCTCAGGGCCGCGCCCGGGACGCTGCGCGCCGGCCCGTCGAGCGTGCAGGAAAAGCTCGGCGAGCGGGCGAAACAGACCCGCGACATCGTCTATTTCCTGCAACAGCCCGAGACCCACGCCTTCGACCTCTACCACGACTACACCGAGGAGAAGGCCGGCGTCGGGCGCTATGTGAACGTGGTCCGCACCGGTTCGACGGCGACCAATCCGGGCGCCCGCAACCTCGACACCGGCGAGACGATCCCCGCCGTCCACATGAAGGGCGCGGAGATCACCAAGGCCGGGATCACCGACCATGACCTCGGGCCAGTGACGCCGGAGAGCGAGATCGTGGTCTTCAACTTCAAGCCGCTGAAGCCCGGCCAGTCGATCCGCCTGCGGATGAGCGAGACCTACACCGACCCCGGCCGCTACCGGCTGGCGGGCGACGAGCTGGTGTTCGACCGGACCTTCGGCCGCGCGGCCAATGCGGTGGTGCTGCCCAAGGGCTGGGTGCTGACCAACTCAGCGGCGCCGGCCATCGTCAGCCGGACCGCGGACGGCCGCACCCGCCTCGACTTCCTCAATCCGCGCCCGGACGAGGTGGAGGCGCTGATCACCGCGCGGCGGGAAGAAGGGCGGCCTTCCGGAACGGGCCAGCGGTAAGCCGCCCGGAAGGCCTGGCCCGGCGCGTCAAGCGATGGCGCGCGCGGGATGGGATGACGGCGGAGCGGCGCGCGCGGCGGCGGGCGCGGCCTGTCCGACGGCGTTGAGGCGGAACTGCAGATGCCGGTGGCCGATGACCGCGATGGCGCCGGCCAGCAGGCCGAGGCCCAGCGACAGCATGGCTTCGGCCAGGCCCGGCGCCAGGACCGTCAGGTTCGGCGTCGGCCGGACGTTGCTGATGCCGATGAAGCCGCTGAGGAAGGCGTAGCTCAGGCCGAAGAGGCCCACGAGCGGCGCGGCGGCGGCCTGGGCGGAGAGGTAGGCGACGCCGCCGGCGACCCCGTCGGACCGCCCCTGGCGGACGCGCGCGGCCTGGAGGATCCAGACCACGATCGCGGCGGCGATGGCGGCCACGAGGCCCCAGAGCACCACCTTCATGGTGGGCGCGGCGTGAGAAAAGACACCGCCGAGCGTCAGCCGGTCCGCCTGGGGAAGCGTACTGAGCCGGACGTCGGCGGCGGTCGTCTGGGCGACGACAGGAGTGGCGATGACCAGGGCGGCGAGGAGGCCCGCACGGGACGCGAGGCGTTTCAGGATCTGCATGGGCGTATCTCCCGATTACATTTGTAAGTCGAATGTAGATTACGCGCGTAAAACCGAGAGTCAACGGCCTGTCTGCGGCGTTGCGCCGAACGGGCGGCGGGAGCCTAGGCCGGCTTGGAGGTCGCGACCTTCAGCATGCTGAGGTAGCCCTGCGCGGTCAGCATGCCGTCCATGACGCCGTGCTGCTTAAGCAGGCGGTGGGCGCGGGGCAGATGGTAGCAGGGCACATGCATGAACATGTGATGCTCGCAGTGATAGTTGACGTAGTAGGGCGCGATGAACGCCCGTTCGAGCCAGTTGGCCTTGGTGGTGCGGGCGTGGCGCAGGGGGTCGGGCTCGTCCTTGGCCACGCAGGCATGCTCGGCGATGTTGCGCAGCCGGGTGACCATCGGCAGCCAGGTCGCCTGCGGGACCAGCCAGAGCACCGGCCAGACCCACCAGACGCCGAAGGGCGCGGTGACGGCGACGGTGGCGACCATGCCGATCAGGAAGCGGCGGCGCGCGACGATGGCTTCGCCGAGGATCGGCGCCAGGGGCTCGCCCGGCTTGCGGTTCGCGATCCGTTTCACGAGGCCTGACCAGCGCAGCTTGTAATAGGTCTGGCCGGTCAGATCGCGGAGGATCTTGCGGCGCAGGGACAGGCGGGTGATCGGGAACGGGGCGGACAGAACCAGGTCCGGATCCTCGTGCTGCTGGGCGTATTTGTGATGCGTCAGGTGGTACCTTCGATACCCCAAGAGGCCGCCGGTGGTCAGGTGGTTGCCGACCCAGTCGTTGACCTTCAGGTCCGGATGCAGGGCCGCGTGCGCCGCGTCATGCATGAGGATCGCCAGGCCCAGCTGCCGCGCCCCGATGATGGCGATGGCCAGCGGGATGGTGAGCGGCAGGAGCCACCAGGGCGAGAGGACCGCCATGGCCATGGCGAGCCCGATGACGATCCAGGCGTGGGCCAGCAGCGCCAGGCCCATCCAGGGCGAACGGCGTGCGAGCGGCGCCCAGTCCTCGGGCGCGAAATAGCTCTTCGGATCAACGCGGGCGGCGACGGCCATGGGGCGATTGTAGCGCCGAAACCCTCGCGAAAACAGGATGACGGTGGGGAAGCGGCTCAGAACCCGATGGCCAGCCGCGCGCCCGTCGCGATGGCCAGGAAGAGCAGCAGGCCGGCCCAGCTGTTGGACCTGAAGAGCCGAAGCGCCCGATCGGGATCGTCGGTGCGCACGCGCCGGGCCTGGGAGCAGAGCTGGATGCCGTAGCCGATCAGCAGGATATAGAAGGCGGGCGCGAGGCCGGCCGCCGCGCCGACCGCGATCAGCAGCGCGAGGCTCGCCAGGTAGAAGGCCAGGACCGCCAGCGGCGCCTGGGCGCCCAGCCGCCGCGCGGAGGACTTCACCCCGGCCAGTGCGTCGTCCTCCAGGTCCTGGATCGCGTAGATGGTGTCGTAGCCGAGCGTCCAGAACACGCCCGACGCATAGAGCAGCAGCGCCGGGAGCTGCAGGGCGCTGTCGGCCGCGGCCTGGCCGAGGAAGCGCCAGTCTCCCGAGGAGACGACGTAGGGCGCGATCTGCCGCCAGAACCCCGGCCCGGCGCCGATCGCCGCCGAGAAGCCCAGGAGGGCGCCCCAGTTGAAGGTCAGGCCCAGCCAGGCCTGCGGCCACCAGGTGATCCGCTTCATGAACGGATAGGCCGCGACCAGGACCAGCGAAGCGACGCCCAGGGCCACGGCGGTCGGGGGCAGGGTGATCAGGATGTAGAGCGAGGCCAGGCAGCAGGCGATCACGAAGGCCCAGGCCTGTTTCACGCTGATCTGGCCGGCGGGGATAGGGCGCAGGGCAGTGCGGGCCACCTTGGCGTCGATGTCGCGGTCGACGATGTCGTTGTAGGCGCAGCCCGCCGCCCGCATCAGCGCCGCGCCGAGGAACATCTGGCCGAGCAGGCCGAGGTTCGGCAGCCGGTGCTCCAGGGCGTCGGCGAGCGCCACCCCCTGCCAGGCGGGCAGCATCAAGAGCCAGATCCCGGTCGGCCGGTCGAACCGCCCCAGCTTCAGCCAGGGCCGCAAGCCCGCTGGCGCGAACCGGTCGACCCAGTTGCTGGGCGCCGCGTCGGGAAGGGGGGCGGTGGTCACGCGCCTTCTCTAGTGCGCCCGCCGCGGTCCCTCCACCAGATTGTGGACTCCCTCGATTTAGGGCCTTGACATCCGATAGTGGGCCTGACATTTTAACTCGTCCAAAGGTGCGCGCAAAAATAATTGTTGCGAGCGCCTTTTTGCGCGTCTATACGACGCCCCGTTGGGAGCGATCCCGGCGGGGATTTTTTGTGCCGCGTTGGTCGCGCGGCCTGCACGACAGCTCAGTCCGATCCGGCGTTCGTCGCCGGACGCGCGCGCCCCGAGGGTCCTCCCTCGGGCGCACAGCCGTCTGCGTCCCCGCCCGTCGCTTCGCCGCCGGCCGGCAAGGCCCTGCCACGAGGGGAGACCGCACATCTGAGCCGTCAAAGCCGGCGCGCCGGTCCTGCCTCGCGATGGCGCGGCGGGTCGGTCGGCCTGCGCCCTACCCTTCAGCCCTCGAGAGGTGACCATGCAGACCCTTGCTTCCCTTGGACCGACGACGATCAGCCGCTGCAACCGCTATTCGCTGGCGTCTCGCAATGTCGACCAGACCTTCCTCATCGACGTCGCCATGCCGGCCGCGCCGCTCGCCCCGGGCCAAGCCGTGCCGGTGGTCTATGTGCTGGACGGCAACGTGATGTTCGCCATGGCGGCGCAGGCCGCGCGAATGATGCAGTCCGGCGGCGACCCCCTGCCGCCCTTCCTGATCGTCGGAGTGGGCTATCAGTACCGGCGAGGCGGCGGACCCAACTGGGAATACGTCGGCCTGCGCTGCCGGGACTATTCGCCGACCAGCGACCCGTGGATGATGGCGGCGCTTCGCGCCTCGCCGCCGCCCTATGGCGTTCCCGAGGACTTCCAGCTCGGCGGCGCCGCGGCCTTCCTGGCGTTCTTCAACGAGGAGCTGAAGCCGTTCATCGCCGCGAACTATGCGGTGGAGGCCGGCGACCAGACCCCCCTAGGATTTTCGTTGGGCGGCCTCTTCGCGCTGAACACGCTCTTCACGGCCCCCGGATCTTTCAACCGGTACATCGCCGGCAGCCCGGCGCTCGCCTGGGACGGCCGGGTGATGTTCGACCGGGAGGCCGCTCTGGCGGCGACCGCCAAGGACCTGTCGGCCGATCTCTTCCTATCGGTCGGCGGACTGGAGGAGGACGAAGACGGCGGGGCGTCCACGGCGCGCGTGTCGAACCTCGCGGCCATGGAGGCGGCGCTGCGGGGACGGCGTTACCCGAGCCTTCGCATGACCCATCACGTCTTTCCGGACGAGACGCACTTCTCGGTCATGGCCGCCACCATCAGCCGCGGGATCCGCACGGTGTTCGCCCGCCCATCCGATGCCCGGACCGCCGCGCCCGACGCCTGAGCGCCGGGCGGTCCGCCCACCCCCTGCACGTTCCCGCAGAGCAGCCGAAGGAGACTGAATGAGCTTCAATTTCGCCCCCACGATCCAACTCGCCCCCAGAGCCCTCGTCGCGCCCCGCGCGCTTGTCCCGGACATCGCGCAGCCCCGGACCTCCGTCGACCCCTGGAAGGAGATCAGAGCCATGACCTTCAAGATGAACCGGATGCTCGACCTGATGGCCCCGCTCGCCATCCTCTTCCTCGCCCTCGCGGCCGCCGTGGCCATCGCGGCCATCAGCAGCTAGCTGGACCTGGTCTCGACCTGATCTAGCTTCGGCAGGTGTCGGCGCCCGCGGCCTGGATGGCGGGCGCCGACACCGACCGTGGCCGCGCAGCCACGTCCGCCAAAACTTCGCCCGCCGCAAAGCGGTGTTCGGCCAGTCGTCTTGACCACCCCGACGACCGCGCCTAGCTTCCGCACCCTCAGCAACCCGAAGGGAGGGCCAAGATGACGTTCATCGTTTCCGCTGCTCCTCGACGGTTCGCCGGGCCGCCGCCGCGCTTCTAACTCAACCGGAACGCTTCGTCTGAGGGCCTGATTGGCCCGCTTCACGAAGCCCTTCCGCGCGCCCGGGGTCCGCCGGGGTTTTTGCAAACCCCCCGCCTCACCCAAGACCTTTCCCTTCGCGCCAGCGCGCCGCCGTCCCTTCAGGACATTCGCGGCCCGCCGGCGCAGACATCCGAGTTCCTCCGATGACCGACCACTACGAAGACACCGACGAACACCGCCAGCGAACGCTGAAGAACAGCCAGGTGCTGGGCTTCATCGCGCGGTTCTGGCTGCGCCGGCCCTGGCTGCTGACCGGCACTGTGGTGCTGGTGATGCTGGCCATCGCCTTCGACCTGGCGACGCCTTGGGCCGCTGGCCGGCTGGTCGATGCGGTGACCGGCGGGCCCAGCCACACCCACGCCGCCTGGCAGGCCTGGGCGGTGTTCGTCGGCGTCTATTTCGCCTTCTCGACGATCCGCAACCTGTCCATGCGGTTCTGGATCCCGCTGGCCTCCGGCAACATGAAGGAGATGACCGACGAGGGCTTCAAGAAGGTCCAGTCGTTCTCCGCCGACTGGCACGCCGACACCTTCGCCGGGGCGACCGTGCGTCGCCTGTCGCGGGCGATGTGGGGCTATGACAACGTCTCCGACGCGGCCCTGGTGTTCCTGGGGCCGGCGGTGCTGGTGCTGATCGGCCTCTGCGGAATGATGGCCTGGCGCTGGCCCATGGTGGGCCTGTTCGCGAGCGTGATGGTGACGCTCTACATCGGCTCCAACATCGTGATGACCAACCTCTACGCGCGGCCAATGAACCTGCGCTCGGTGGCGCTCGACAGCCGCATCGGCGGGGCGTTGTCCGACAGCATCGCCTCCAACCCGACCGTGAAGAGCTTCGGGGCCGAGGCGCGCGAGGAGGCGCGGATCGCCGAGGTCACAGACCTGTGGCGGCGCGCGGCCAACAAGACCTGGGGCCGGTTCACCGACATCTGGCTGATGCACAACACCCTTCTGGTGCTGTTGCAGGCGGGGCTGACGGGCCTCTTGCTGCGGCTGTGGGCCAAGGGTCAGGCGACGCCGGGCGACGTGGCCTTCGTGATCACCGCCTTCATGCTGATGACCGGCTACCTGCGGAATATCGGCGACAACATCCGCATGACCCAGAAGGGCCTGGACGACACCGAGGACGTGGCCCGCTATGCGACCATGGCCCCGCAGGTGGTGGACGCGCCCCAGGCCAAGGCCTTCCGCGCAGACCTCGGCGAGATCGTCTTCGACCGGGTGGTGTTCCGCTACAAGTCGGCGTCGACGCCGCTCTACGACCACTTCACCCTGCGCATCGCGCCGGGTGAGCGGGTGGCGCTGGTGGGTCCGACGGGGGCGGGTAAATCCACTTTCGTGAAGCTGATCCAGCGGCTCTACGACGTGGACGAGGGCCAGATCCTGGTGGACGGGCAGGACATCGCCCAGGTCAGCCAGGGGAGCCTCCGGCGCGCCATCGCCGTGGTGCCGCAGGACCCGGCGCTGTTCCACCGGACGCTGTCGGAGAACATCGCCTACGCCCGGCCGGACGCCACCCAGGACGAGGTCGAGCTCGCGGCCAAGCGGGCGCGGGCCCACGACTTCATCTCCAAGCTGCCGCAGGGCTATCGCACCCTGGTCGGCGAGCGCGGCGTGAAGCTCTCGGGCGGCGAGCGGCAGCGGGTGGCGATCGCCCGCGCCTTCCTGGCCGACGCCCCGGTCCTGGTGCTGGACGAGGCCACCTCCTCGCTGGACGTGGAGACCGAGCGCCAGGTGCAGGCGGCGATGGAGGAGCTGATGGTGGGCCGCACCACCATCGTCATCGCCCACCGGCTGTCGACCATCCGCGGCGCCGACCGCATCCTGGTGTTCGAGGACGGCCGCATCGTCGAGGAAGGCAAGCACGCCGAGCTGGTGAAGAAGGGCGGCGCCTACGCCCGGCTGCACGCGGTGACGGAAGGCTGGGTCTAGGTCCCGGAAGCGGGGCCCGGAATCGGATGAGCCCCGACACCCACCCAGTGTCGGGGCTCGCCGACAGCAGCTGTCGGTGGCGGCGTCCTTGAGTTGGGCTCGTGACGACCGCGGCCGGTCCCCTTGACTGAAAACGGGACAGGCGCTCGAAACGCTGCAACACCGGCGCCGAAAGCGCGGGACGGCGAGCTAGCCGATGGCGTCCGCCAGCGTGGCGGCCAAGTCGCCCTTGCGCTCCACGCGCACGCGGTCCAGGCCGAGCCAGCCCGCCATCAGGTTGAGTTCCTCGGCCAGGCGGACGGGCGTCGCGTCGCCGGCCCAGGGCTCGGCGTGGCTCGCTTGGACGATCAGGGTCCCGGCTTTGCGGTCGGCCTTCAGGTCGACGCGGGCGGTCAGCGCATCGCCCTCCAGGAAGGGCAGGACGTAGTAGCCGTGGGTGCGCTTCTCGGCCGGGGTGTAGATCTCGATCCGGTAGCGCACGCCGAACATCCGCTCGGTGCGATCGCGGAACCAGATCAGGTTGTCGAAGGGCGAGAGCAGGGCCTGGGCGTCGATGCGGCGCGGCCAGCGCGCGGCGGGATCGAGATAGGCCTGGTCGCGCCAGCCCTTCACCGTCACCGGCAGCAGCGAGCCGTCCTCGACCAGCTCCGCCAGCCGGGCCTTGGCGCCCTCGACCGGCATGCGGAAGTAGTCCCGCAGGTCCCTGGCGGTCGCCACGCCCATGGCGCGCGCGGCGATCCGGTAGAGCTGGCGCTGGGCGTCCTCGCGGGGCGGGGTGGGGATCGCGGTGATCGCCCTGGGCAGCACCTTTTCCGGCAGGCCGTAGACCCGCTCGAAGGTCCCGCGCCGGGTGGCGGTGGTGAGTTCGCCCGTCCAGAACAGGCCCTCGACGGCGCGCTTGGCGTCGCTCCAGCCCCACCAGCCGCCCTCGCCCTTGTGGCCCATCTCCAGCTCCGAGGCCGACATCGGGCCGCGGGTGGTGATCTCGTTCAGCACCTTGTCGACGAACTCGCCCCGCTCGCGGCGGAAGCGCGCGACGCCCTGCCAGATGCCGACCCCGTCGCGGGCGTCCTGCATGCGCCAGCGCAGCAGCGGCTGGGCGCTGAGCGGCAAGAGCGAGGCCTCATGCGCCCAGTATTCGAAGAGCGGCCGCTTCCTGCCCCAGGCGACCTCTTCGAGGAGCGCCCGCGGATAGGCGCCCAGCCGCGAGAAGGCCGGCAGGTAGTGGGTGCGCGAGACCACATTGACGCTGTCGATCTGCACCACGCCGAGGCGATCGATCAGCTTCAGGAGCTGGCGTTTGGCGATGGGCCCGTCCGGGCGCGGGGTTGCGAAGCCCTGGGCGCCCAGCGCGATGCGGCGGGCCTCGCCGGCGGTCAGTTTGTCCTTGGGCATCCGTCCCCCATGCCGCGAGTCACCTTCGGACGGTAGCGAGCGAACAAAGAAAGAACAATGCGCGGGTTAACAATGGTTAACGCGTTTACCATTTCCCCTTGGGACGCGGAACATATGCTGAATCAGGCACGATCTAACACGGGTTTCGGAGCGTAACCGGCCGCCAGTCTTGTGACCGCCTCACCGCTCAGCTTCACGCCGTCGCTGCCTTCCTAGCGCTCGAGGCGGCCATCGGTCAGCGCCTCGGTCTCGAATTCGAACACCACCTTGGGATCGGGCTTGTCGACCGTCTTGGCGATGGCCTTGGGCGCGAGCGCCCTCAGGAGATAGCGGATGGTGTTCAGGCGGGCCTTCTTCTTGTGGTCGGTGCGGACGACGATCCAGGGGGCGTCGGCGGTATGAGTCCGCCGCAGCATCTGGTCGCGGGCCTCGGTGTAGGCGTCCCACTTGGCCTGGGCGACGGCGTCGAGCGGGCTGACCTTGAGCGCCTTCAGGGGGTCGGCCGTGCGGGCCTTCAGGCGCCGGGCCTGCTCCTCGCGGGAGATGTCGAGCCACAGCTTGACGATCCTGACGCCGCTCTTGACGACCATGGCCTCGAAGACCGGCGCATCGCGCAGGAAGGCCTCGTGCTCGTCCGGGGTGCAGAAGCCCATGACCGGCTCGACGCCCGCGCGGTTGTACCAGGAGCGGTTGAACAGCACGAACTCGCCGGCCGCCGGCAGGTGGCGGACGTAGCGCTGGAAATACCACTGGGTGGCCTCGCGGTCGGTGGGCTTGGGCAGGGCGATGGCGCGGGTGTTGCGCACCGACAGATGCTCGGTGATCCGCTTGATCGCCCCGTCCTTGCCGGCCGCGTCGCGGCCCTCGAAGATCACCAGGCTCTTCTCGCCCGCCTTGATGGCCGCGATCTGGAACCGCACCAGGGCGGCCTGCAGGGCCGCGAGCTCGCGGTCGTAGTCGTCATCCTTGGACATGGTTGAACCCTATGCCCGATGCGGCCGGGGACGCTAGAACGGCGGCATGATCCGGTTGTTCATTCCGCATGACCTTTCGGCCGGCGCCGAGCTGGCGCTGGATTCCGGCCAGAGCCGCTACCTGGCCGCGGTGATGCGCCAGGCGGTGGGCGACGAGCTCCTGCTGTTCAACGGCCGCGACGGGGAGTGGCGGGCGACGATCGGCGCGGTGACCAAGCGCGGGGTGGCGGTGCGGGCCGAGACGCCGGTCCGGCCACAGGCGGCTGGGCCGGATCTCGACCTGATCGTGGCCCTCGTCAAACGCGGCCGGCTGGAGACCATCGTCGAGAAGGCCGCCGAGCTGGGCGCGCGGCGCGTGCGGCCGGTGGTCACCGAACGCACCAACGCCGATCGGGCCCGCGTCGAGCGCCTGACCGCCATCGCCACCGAGGCCGCCGAACAGACCGGGCGGCTGGACGTGCCGGGGATCTTCGAACCCGTGAAGCTGGAGACGCTGATCGCCGGCTGGGAGGCGGGCCGGCGGCTGTTGTTCTGCGACGAGGCCGGCGAGGCGAGGCCGATCCTCGACGTGCTGGCGGACGAGGCGGCGGGCCCCTGGTCCATCCTGATCGGCCCTGAAGGCGGGTTTTCGCCGGCGGAGCGGGCCCGTCTACGGGCGCTGCCCTACGCCGTCCCGGCCTCGCTGGGCCCCCGGATCCTCAGGGCCGACACCGCCGCGATCAGCGCGCTGACCCTATGGCAGGCGGCGCTCGGCGACTGGCGTGTCGCAATCGCCCCTTGAGCTTGCGGGATTTGCGCCCACCTAGAACTCCGACGTAAAGAGCACGGCCGCACCGAAGAACGGCGGACCGGGTTGGGCTGGGGAAGGACACTGATGGCTGAGGCCGCCTGCGACGATCGCCCGCTGACGTTCGAGGACCTGGTCGCCTGGTTCGACCAGGGCTCCAAGCCCAAGTCGGCGTGGCGGGTGGGCGCCGAGCACGAGAAGTTCGTCTTCCGCCTGGGCACGCACGAGCCGGTCCCCTATCAGCCGAACGGCATCAAGGCGCTGCTCGACGGCCTCACCCGCTACGGCTGGAGCCCGGTGCTCGAAGGCGACAACGTCATCGCGCTGGAGCGCGGCCTGGCCAATGTCAGCCTGGAGCCCGGCGGCCAGTTCGAGCTTTCCGGCGCGCCGCTGGAGACCATCCATGACATCTGCGAGGAGACCGGCCTGCACCTGCAGGAGGTGAAGACGGTCGCCGACGAGCTCGGCATCGGCTTCCTGGGCCTCGGCTACAGCCCGATCTGGCGGCGCGACCAGGTGCCGATCATGCCCAAGGGCCGCTACAAGATCATGCGCGAGTACATGCCCAAGGTCGGCAATCTCGGGCTCGACATGATGTTCCGCACCTGCACGGTGCAGGCGAACCTCGACTTCGGCTCCGAGGCCGACATGATCGCGAAGTTCCGCACCAGCCTGGCGCTGCAGCCGATCTGTACGGCGCTGTTCGCCAACTCGCCGTTCATCGAGGGCAAGCCCTCCGGCTTCGTCTCGGCCCGGGCCAACGTCTGGACCGACACCGACGCCGACCGCACCGGCATGCTCGACTTCGTGTTCCAGGACGGCTTCGGCTTCGAGACCTATGCGAAGTATGCCCTCGACGTGCCGATGTATTTCGCCAAGCGCGACGGGCGCTATATCGACCTGGCCGGCCGCTCGTTCCGCGACTTCATGGACGGCAAGCTGGCTGAGCTGCCCGGCGAGCGTCCGACCATCAAGGACTGGGCCGACCACACCACCACGATCTTCCCGGAGGTGCGGCTGAAGCAGTACCTGGAGATGCGCGGCGCGGATTCCGGGCCCTGGAGCCGGCTCTGCGCGCTGCCGGCGCTGTGGATGGGGATCTTCTACGATTCCGCCGCCCTGGCCGCGGCCTGGGACCTCTGCAAGGACTGGAAGATCGACGACCACGAGCGCCTGCGCGCCGATGTCGCGCGCGTCGGCCTGAAGGCCGAGATCGCCGGGCGCACCGTGCAGGATGTCGCCAAGGACATGCTGGCGATCGCCCGCGAAGGCCTGAAGCGCCGCAACCGGCTCTCCGGCGGCCTGGTGGACGAGGCCGGCTACCTCAGCGAACTCGACGAGATCGCCGCCAGCGGGATCACGCCGGCCGAGCGCCTGCTGGAGCTCTACAACGGCCCCTGGGCCGGCGACGCCGGCAAGGTCTTCGAGAGCTTCGCGTACTAGCGAACCCCACCGTCGTCGACGGTGGGGGCCCAGGGCGCCTGCTGGGACGCGCCGGAGCCTGAGTCCGTGTGCTGGACCACCTCGTCGACCGAAGCGGCGGGCGCGTCGGCGGCCTCGCCAGTGACCGCGTCGGCGACTTCGTAGACCTCGACCTTGTCGGGATAGAAGGCGAGCCGCCCGGCGATCCCGGTCATGGCCGGGAAGGGGTCTTCATAGGTCCAGACCGCGTTGTCGGCGAACTGGCCGTCCATCAGCACCGTGTAGTAGGCCGCGTCGCCCTTGTAGGGGCAGTGGGTCGAGCGGTCGGTGCGGCTCATGTAGTCCATCGCCACGTCGGCCCGCGGGAAATAGACCACCGCCGGATAGCTCGCCTCCTGAAGGATCAGGGCGTCGGTCGTATCGGCGATCACGTGGCCGGCGAAGCGCGCGCGCCAGCGGGTCGGGGCGGGCGTGAGGGTGATCGGATGGTCGGGGCCGGGCGTCTTCATGGCGGCGTCTCCTTCGCGGACGGGAACGCGCGGACCTCGCCTGCGGCTCCCGGATCCTAGATGGGGCGCCGGCTTGCTTGTGCTTAGGGGGAGCGCGTGATTTTCTCCCCCGAAATCACGTCGGCGCGCGCTCTGGGGGGCCGCGCCCTCCCCGAAAACAGGCAAGGCCGTTCACATGGATCCCGTTGCTGTCGCCAGTCTGGTCGTTGCAGGGGTGACCGCGGTCCCGGTTTTCCTGCAGCTGCGCCAGCACCCGCCGGGCCTGCGGATCCTGTTCTTCGCCGAGATGTGGGAGCGGTTCTCCTACTACGGCATGCGGGGGCTGCTGATTTTCTACCTGACCCAGCACTACCTGTTCGACGACAAGACCGCCTCGGCCAACTACGGGGCCTACACGTCGCTGGTCTACCTGCTTCCGGTGATCGGCGGCGTGCTCGCCGACCGGTTCCTGGGCGCGCGCAAGGCCGTGGCCTTCGGAGCCCTGCTGCTGGTCGCCGGCCACTTCACCATGGCCTTCGAGGGCAAGCCCGCCACCCAGGTGCTGACCTACCAGGGCGCGGCCTACGACTTCCAGGTGACCGGCCGGGCCGACAGCCGCAAGGTGAACCTGATGGTGGCCGGCCAGCCCTATGCCTATGGCCCCTCGGCCGACGGCGGCCTGGACATCAAGGGCCTGCCGGCGGCGGCGCCCCTGCCGGCCCACCTGCCCGCCGGCCAGTACAGGCTCTCGGTCCAGCAGCCGCCCCCGCTGTTCAAGAACATCCTCTACCTGGCGCTGGCGCTGATCATCGTGGGCGTCGGCTTCCTGAAGGCCAATATCTCGGCGATCGTGGGCCAGCTCTATCCGCAGGGCGATCCGAGGCGCGATCCGGGGTTCACGCTCTACTACTACGGCATCAACCTGGGCTCGTTCCTGGCCGCGATCACCTGCGGCTGGCTGGGCCAGACCGTCGGCTGGTGGGCCGGGTTCGGCGCGGCCGGCGTCGGCATGGCCCTGGGCTGGGTGGTGTTCGTGCTGGGCAAGCCCCTGCTGCAGGGCAAGGGCGAGCCGCCGGATCCGGTGGCCCTGGCCAAGCCCAGGTTCGGGCCGATCAGCACCGAATGGCTGATCTACCTCGGCGCCTTCGCCGGCGTGGCGGTGATCTGGGCGATCGTCCAGAGCTTCACGGTGGTGAGCTATGTGCTGGGCGCCGGCGCCATCGTCACCCTGGGCTATGTCTTCTGGTACATGGCCACCAAGGCCAGCAAGGTCGAACGCGACCGGGTGATCCTGGCCATGGTGCTGATCGCCGCCTCGGTGGTCTTCTGGGCGCTCTACGAGCAGGGCGGGTCGTCGCTGGGCCTGTTCGCAGACCGCAACGTCAACCTGCATCTCTATGGCGACCATTCGATGAAACCCGCGCAGGCGCAGGCCTTCCAGTCGGGCTGGATCCTGGTCCTGGCGCCGGTGATGGCGGCGATCTGGACCTTTCTGGGCCGCATGGGCCGGGACCCCAATCCGGTGTTCAAGTTCGGCCTGGGCCTGCTGCTGATCGGCGCCAGCTACTATGTGATCATCCTCGGCGGGACCTTCGCCGGGCCCGACTTCAAGAGCCCGCTGATCTTCCTGGCCGGCGCCTATCTGATGCAGACCACCGGCGAGATGTGCGTCTCCCCGGTCGGCCTGTCGCAGATGACCAAGCTCGCGCCGCCGATGCTGATCTCCACCCTGATGGCGACGTGGTTCCTCGGCACGGCCGGGGCCCAGTTCGTCGCCGCCAAGATCGCCCAGCTCACCGCGTCCGACACCATCGGCGGCCAGGTGCTGGACGCCGGCAAGGCGCTGGCCACCTACAGCCACGTCTTCGGCATCATCGGCCTCTGGGGCCTCGGCGCGGGCCTGCTGATGATCGTGCTCTCCCCGTGGCTGAAGAAGCTGGCGCACGGGGCCAGCGACGTCCACGGGGGCTAGACGTCAGGCGCCGAAGTACTTGCGAAGGCGGACGTAGAAAATCCGCCCGAAGCGGGTGTCGCGGTCATCGGTGAAGCCGAGCGTGGCCAGGTTGCGCGGACCCGCGAACTGGCGGCGCACGTCATGGATGCCGCCGCCCTCGGTGATGTTCTGGATCTCGAGGTGGAGCTGGATGTCGGGCCTGGGCTTCCACTCGACGAAGGGCACGACATAGACCTTCAGCTTGGTGTCCTCGATGACGTCGGCGCGATAGACGGTCTGGCGCCAGGGCAGGCCGCCGGCCGTGTCGATCCCCCAGTTGGCGTTCCAGCGCGGCAGCGGCTGGCTGAAGTGCAGCGCCCATTCGTCCGGCCGCAGGCTGGAGATTTCGCGGGTCCGATGGACGGTGGGATCGGTCACCTCGGACCAGCGATGGATGTAGGAGCCCTTGAGCTGGGCGCCCTTCAGGCCGAGCCGGTCCATCGGCAGGGTCAGGTCGGCGTTGAGCTCATCCTTGGTCCCGTTTCCGATATTGGCCGGCGCATCGAAGAAGCCGCCGCCCGGCAGGAAGATCGGCGCCCGGTCGACCGCGTCGGTCAACGCATAGTGGCGCGCGGTGATCACCAGCGAGCCGGCGCCCCAGAAGTCGCGTTCCACCGCCGCCTCGCTGACCCAGGCCTGCTCCGGATTGAGGTTCGGGTTGCCAGCCGTGACCGTCGAGGTGTTGAGGGAGGACTTGGCGACGAAGTCGTCGAAGTTCAGCTGGCCGACCTCGCGCTCGAAGCGCAGCCGCACCTGCCAGACCGCCGACGGCGCCCAGGTGAGCGCCACGCGCGGTTTGGTGAAGCCCAGGCTCTTGCTCAGCCGGGCGTCGCCGATGGCGTCGATCGTCGAGCCCTCCTGGCGCACCGCGCCCTCCAGGCTGAGGCTGTCGGTCGGCCGCCAGATGGCCTTCACGAAGCCTTCCCAGCGCTTCTCCTCGACCTGCACGTCGGCGGAGGGCAGGACGATCGCGACGCCGTCCTCGGCGAAGCGGGTCCTGGACTCGAGCCGGTTGTCGGCCGCCTCGCCGCCGGCCTCCCAGGAGAGCCGCGCGGTCTGGCGGAACTTGACCACGCCCCGGCCGATCGTCTCGGTGGAGTAGCGGTGGAGGCGGAAGTTGTCTTCCGGCCCCGGCCGCTGGGTGAAGATGTCGCCGATATTCTCGTCCTTGGTGGTGTGCAGGCCGACGATCTCGAGGTCGGCGCGGCCGCTGACGGCGCGGCTGAAGCGGCCGCCGAGCTCGGTGTCGACCTCCTCGTCGCTGAAGTGATCGCGGTTGAGCTGGCCTGCGGGCAGGCTGAAGACGTCGGTCTCGTGGTTGTCGTAGTTGTTGGTGAAGAACCGGCCGTTCAGTCGGAACTGGCCGCCCGCCAGCGGCAGCTCGTAGGAGCCGGCCGACACCGACTGCCAGCCGCCGCCGCGCGCCAGGATGGCGTTGCGCGAGATGACCGCGCCGTCGCCCGCGGTCTTGACCTCGGGCCCGGGACCGGACCCGGAGTCGATGCCAAAGCCGCCGCGTACGCTGACCTCCCAGGCCCGGCCGTCGCGGCCGCCCTGGGCCTCCAGCCGCAGCGAGGGCGCGTTGCGCTGGTCGTCGACCACATAGCCGTCCGCCACCGCGGCCAAGCCCTTGAGCCCGCCGCCCGTCTTGCGGATCACGTTGGCCAGCACGGTCTTACCTTGCATGTCGATGCCCGGCGCGCCGCCGCGGATCACGTCGATGCGCTCGACCTGGCCCACGGGGATCCGCTGCAGGATCTGGTCGATGGAGTCCGACTTCGACGAGGGCCGCCTGCCGTCGATCAGCACATTGCCCGCCGCGCCTTCGTAGCCCCGTACCGCAGCCCCGGTGTCCAGGGTGAAGCCCGGGATATGGTTGGCCATGTCGAGCGCGTTGGCGGCGTTCAGCGCGGTGAAGAAGCTGGCCGGATAGCGGGTCACCGCCTGCTGGCCCTGGGTCTCCGCGGGCGCGGTCGGCAGGGCCGGGGCGCTGGCGGCCGCGGCGGCCTGGACGAGCGTGAACAGCAACGACATCAAAAGGATCCCCTGGGGGTTCCTACCTGACCCGCGCCGCCGCTCACGGCCAATTAATTGCCCGTAACTTGGATTAATTCTGCGAAATCTTGCCGGTGATTAGATCGTCCGCGCATGGATTTTCTGTGCAGCCGCGCTTCGACTTCAAGACTATTGCGCGGCTCAGCCGAAGTTCTTCAGGACGCGGAGATAGATCCCGTGCGGGAAGTGGAACTGGCGGTCCTGGATGTCCGGGCGGCCGCCGGCGCTGCGCGGGCCGGGGAAGATCTCGAAGGTGTCGCGCAGGCGCACCTGCGGCGCGGTGACGAGCGGCAGCTCCATGCGCAGGCTCCAGGCCTGCGTCGGCTTCCACTCGATATAGGGCCGCACATAGGTCTGCAGCTTGAAGGTCTCGATCAGGTTGAAGCGGTAGTAGTTGCGCCGGAAGCCGCCAAAGACGTCGACCCCCAGGCTCAGCTTCTCGCGCGGCAGGTCCTGGCTGAAGGTGACATTCCAGTCGTTGGGGTGCAGGCCGGAAATCTCGCGCTTCTCGCCGGTCGTCGGGTCGGTCACCGCCGACCAGCGCCGCATGACCTCGCCCTTGATCATCGCGCCATGCCAGCCGAGCTGGTCGAAGGGCAGGGTGAAGTCGAGGATCAGGTCGTCCTCGGTTCCTTCGCCGATGTTGGTCGGCCGGTCGAACACCGTGCCGTCGCTGGCGAACACCGGGCCGCGGTCGACAACGTCGGTGAGCTTCTGGTGACGGCCGGTCAGCAGCAGGCTCGCGCCCTTCCAGAGCTGCTGCTCGATGGCGGCCTCGCTCACCCAGGCCTGCTGTGGGTTGAGATCCGGGTTGCCGACGGTGATCCCGACACTGCTGGTGAGGTTCGAGGAGGCGACGAAGTCGTTGAAGTCGAGCTGGCCGATGGAGCGCTCGAAGCGCAGGCGAAACTGGGTCGAGGCGATCGGCGCCCAGGTCACCGCCAGCCGCGGCTTGGCGAACTGCAGGCTCTTGGAGAGCACGACATCGCCGGCCGAGGAGATGTCGGAGCTCTCGTAGCGCAGCGCCCCGTCGACGGTCCATTTGGCCGAGGGCCGCCAGGTCGCCTTGGCGAACACCTCGGTGCGCTTTTCCTCCACCTCGACGTTGGCGGCCGGCAGCACCTGGGCCACGGCGTCGATGGTGAACCGCGTGCGGCTGTCGAGCTTGTTGTCGGCGCCCTCGGCCCCGGCCTCGACCGAGATCGTCTGGCCGAAGCGGCGCTTCAGGACGCCGCGCAGGATGGTCTCGCTGCTCTGCTCCTTGGCGAAGAAGTCGCTCGCCGAGCCGGAGATGTCGGAGAGCGAATCGGTGTCCCGGTCGCGGGTGGTGTGCAGGCCGACCAGTTCGAGGTTCGTGCTCGGCCCGAAGGCGCGGGTGAAGCGCCCGCCGACCTCGGTGTCGGTGGTCTTCTGGACGTAGCCGAAGGTCTGGATCTCCGGCGTGGGCGCGATGATCCGGTCGAGCTCGGGCTCCTTGAACTTCTCCTGGTAGAGGCGGCCGTTGACCCGCAGCCGCCCACCCAGGAGCGGGGTCTCGAAGCTGCCGGTCGCCGAGCCGTTGAGGTCCAGGCCCTTGGAGTCGAGCAGCGCCACCTCGGTCGGCCGGCCGTCGGCGAAGATGATCTGGCTGCGGCCCTTGGAGACCCCGTCGTCGGGGCCCGCGCCGCCGCGGATCGCGCCCTCCCAGGAGCGGTCGCCCCAGGCGCCGGAGGCCTCCGCCCGCACGCCCAGGAAATCGCGGCGGTCGTTCAGGGTATAGTTGGACACCGCCAGGAGGCCGCGCGCCGCGCCGCCCTTCTTCAGGATGACGTTGGCGATCACCGTCTTGCCCTGCATGTCGATCCCGGGCGCGCCGCCGCGGATCACGTCGATGCGCTCGACCTTCGAGGCGGGGATCCGCTGCAGGATCTGGTCCAGGGTGTCGCTCTTGGACGACGGCCGCTGGCTGTCGATCAGCACGTTGCCGGCCGCGCCCTCGAAGCCGCGGACGCTGTCGCCGGTGTCGAGCGAGAAGCCCGGCAGGCGGTTGACCATGTCGAGCGCGTTGTTCGGGTTCTGCGCGGTGAAGAAGTCCGGCCTGTAGCTGATCAGGCTGCCGCCTACCGCCGCACCCTGGGCCGCGGCGGCAGGCGCCAGGCCGGCGAGCGCCAGGGTCAGGGCGGTCGCGAACAGGACGCCGGCGGCCGCGCGGCGCCGCGAGCCTCCGATAGTCCGCGCCGCAACCGACGATGGCATCCCCAGTTCTCCCCGTAACCGGCCTCAACTGCCCAGCTTCGGGCGCTCGGGCTAATTAATTGCGCGTAAGGTGTGTGAACGCCGCCGCGGCCTAGCCCCCGAAGGTCTTGCGCACGCGCAGGTAGAAGACCTTCCCGAACTGCGGATCGCGGTGCTCGATGTAGGAGAGCGGCGCGACGTCGCGCGGCCCCGCATATTCGTAGAGCGTGCGCCGGTAGGAGAAGTGGAAGGCGTAGTCGAGCTCGGCGCGGAAGGCGAGGTCGGGCCGCGGCTTCCATTCCCAGAACGGCGAGACGAAGTTGTTGAGCGTGCGCACGTCGATTTCGTCGAACCGGTAGGTGGTCTCGGTCCGGGCGCAGCAGACGTCGACGCCGTAGCTCATCTTCAACGCCGGCAGGTCCTGGATGAAGTGGCCTTCCCATTCGAAGGGGCGCAGGCGGGTGATGCCGCGCGTCTCGCCCGTCGTGGGGTCGGTGACCTCCGAGCGCCGCCAGGTGCCGGTGAAGCGCAGCTGCGCGCCCTTGAGGCGCAGGCGGTCCAGAGGGGCGGTCAGGTTGAGAATGAACTCGTCCTTGGTCCCGTCGCCGATATTGGCCGGGGCGTCGAAGGCGCCGCCGCCCGCCAGGAAGATCGGGGCGCGGTCGACGACGTCGGAGATCTGGGAGTGGCGCACGGTGGCGACGACGGCGCCCTGACCCCAGAAGTGCTGCTCGAGCGCCAGCTCGCTGACCCAGGCGGTCTCCGGCTCCAGGTTCGGGTTGCCGGCGGTGACCACACCCGCCGAAAGCGACTGCGACGCGACGAAGGCCCCGAAGTCGAGCTGACCCACCGAACGCTCGAAGCTGAAGCGGACCTGGGTGTCCTTGGACGGCGCCCAGGTAAGGAGCGCGCGGGGCTTGGTGAAATAGAGGGTCTTTTCGAGCGCCACGTCGCCGCTGGAAGTGATCTGCGAGCCTTCCTGGCGCAGGCTGGCTTCCAGGGTCAGCGTGCTGAACGGCCGCCAGACGCCCTTGGCGAAGGCCTCGCCGCGCTTTTCCTCGACGCGGACATTGGCGGCCGGCAGGGGGACCACCGCGCCGTTCTGGGTGAAGCGGGTGTGGCTGGTCAGGGTGTTGTCCGCGCCCTCCGCGCCGGCTTCCCAGGAGAGGGTCGGGCTCTGCTGGAAGCGCACGACGCCGCGCGCGATGGTCTCGGCGGTGCGGCTGTGGAGCTGGAAGTCCTCCGCATCGCCGGGCGCGGTGAAGACCGCCGGCGTGGGCTCGTCCTTGTCCTGGCGCAGGCCGACCAGCTCGATATTGGTGCGCGGGCCGAGGGCCCGCTGGTAGCGCGCGCCGAACTCGGTGGAGAGGCTGGTGTCGAGGTCCCGCTCATGCTCCTCGTGGACGTTCGGGACCTGGATGAAATCGGCCTCGTCGTAGTGATAGCGGTTCCAGGAGATGCGTCCGTTCAGCCTGAGCTTCCCGCCGGCCAGCGGGCTTTCCACGGCGCCCGTGCCGATCAGGCTGGTCGAGCCGCCCTGCGAATGGATATTGCCGGCGATGAGCTGGGCGCCGGCCGGATCGCGGCGGCTGAGCGGGCCGTCGCCGGAGCCGTCGTCATGGCCGCGGCCCGCGAAGAAAGCGCCCTCCCAGGCATGCGGACCGATCTTTCCGCTGCCCTCCAGCCGCATGGCGAGTTCGTTGCGCCCGTCGTAGACGAGGTTGTCGGCGAGCGCGAAGAGGCCATGGAAGGCGCCGCCGTCCTTGCGCACCACATTGGCCAGCACCGACTTGCCCTGCATGTCGATGCCGGGCGCGCCGCCGCGGATCACGTCGATGCGGGCGACCGCCGCGGCCGGGATGCGGCGCAGGTATTCATCCAGGCTGTCGGTCTTGCTGGTCGGCCGCTGGCCGTCGACCAGGACGTTGCCGGCCGCGCCCTCGTAGCCGCGCACGCTGTCGCCGACGTCGAGGGAGAAGCCGGGAAGCCGCTGCACCATCTCCAGCGCATTGGCCGGACGCATGGCGGCGAAGAACTCGGGGCCGTAAGCGGTGACGCCGTCCTGGGCCGCGGCCGGCGTCGCCGCGGGGGGCGCGACGGCGGCCGGCGCGACCGCCGCGGCGGCCTGCGCGAGGGCGAACAAAAACATCCAGGCACTCCCCAAAACTCCGGGCGCACCTGATCCGCGCCGCCCGGCGCGCGCCAATTAAATGGCCGTAAGGTTGATTAATTCGCGGACAGGTCAGCCATCCGCGCCGGGTCGGGCGTGATGAGATTTACGATCGTAATTTATAAAGTCAACCAGCGCCTAGAGGCTGGTGCCGCCGACCGTCAGCCCGGTGATCTTCAGCGACGGCTGGCCGACGCCGACCGGTACGCTTTGGCCGGACTTGCCGCAGACGCCGACGCCCGGATCGAAGCCGAAGTCGTCGCCGATCATGGTCACGCGGGTGAGGGCGGACGGACCGTCGCCGATCAGGGTCGCGCCCTTCACCGGGGTGGTGACCTTGCCGTCCTCGATCAGATAGGCCTCGGTGCACTGGAAGACGAACTTGCCGTTGGTGATGTCCACCTGGCCGCCGCCGAAGTTGGCGCAGTAGAGCCCGCGCTTGGTCGAGGCGATCATCTCCGCCTGGGTGTGGCTCCCGCCCATCATGGCGGTGTTGGTCATCCTGGGCATGGGCAGGTGGGCGTAGGACTGGCGCCGGCCGTTGCCGGTGGCGGTCAGCCCCATCAGCCGCGCGCTCATCCGGTCGTGCATGTAGCCGACCAGGATGCCGTCCTCGATCAGGATGGTGCGGCCCGTCGGCGTGCCCTCGTCGTCGACCGTCAGCGAGCCGCGGCGGTCCTGGATCGCGCCGTCGTCGAACACCGTCACGCCCGGCGCGGCCACCCGCTCGCCGATCCGGCCGGAGAAGGCCGAGGTGCCCTTGCGGTTGAAGTCGCCCTCCAGGCCGTGGCCGACCGCCTCGTGCAGCAGGACGCCGTTCCAGCCGGGGCCCAGCACCACATCCATCTCGCCGGCCGGGCAGGGGACGGCGTCGAGGTTGACCAGCGCCTGGCGCAGGGCCTCGTCGACCTGTTCCTGCCACTTCTCGGGCGTGATCCAGGCCTCGAAGCCGGCGCGGCCGCCGGCCCCCGAATAGCCGCTCTCGCGCTTGCCATCCCGCTCGACGGTGAGCTGGACGTTGATCCGGGCGAGGGGGCGGATGTCGCGGATCAGCCGGCCGTCGGCGCGCAGGATCTCGATGGTCCGCCGCTCGCCGGCCAGGGAGGCCATCACCTGGACGACGCGCGGATCGCGTTCGCGGGCCCAGGCGTCGATCTCCTGCAGCAGGGCCACCTTGTCGGCGAAGTCGGGGGAGGCCAGCGGATCGTCCTCGCCATAGAGCTTGGCGTTGGTGGCGCGGGGACCCTCGGCGGCCACGCCCGCGTAGCCGCGCTTGGCCAGCGCGGCCGAGCGGCCGGCGCGGCCGATGGCGGCTTCGGAGATCTCGCTGGCGTGGGCGTAGCCGGCGGTCTCGCCCGCCACCACGCGCAGGCCGAACCCCTCGGTCGCGTCGAAGGCCGCCGACTTCAGCCGGCCGTCGTCGAACAGGAAGCTCTCGCTCTCGGAGCGCTCGACGAACAGCTCGCCGTCGTCGGCGCCGGCCAGGGCCTCGCCCAGGATGGCTTCGGCGCGCTTGGGATCGACGCCGGCGGAGTCGAGGATCGAGGGGGCGGGGGTGTGGGCGTTCATCAAGGGAAGATAGGGGGCCGAGGCTCGGGCGTCACCCCGCGGCGCGCCGGGGCCGCTATTTCGCGGCCGCCTCCTCGTGGAGCGCCCCGGCCAGCACGCCCGGCAAGGCGTAGTTGCCCTCGTGGCCGCCGCGCCCAGCGCGAGGATCGCGGCGGGCAGCGCAGGCGTGGATTGATGCGGATGTCGGCGCATGCCCCCTGCGGTCCCCAAACCTCAGGGCGGCAAGCCTGGCACAGCCGCGGGGCGTCCACGACGCACAAATTGAATCGGCCGCGCTGGTCCGTCAGCCGCGCTTGCGCCCCTGCAAGGGGTCGTGGCCCCAGTTCATCAGGCTCCAGCGCCAGCGGGTGTCGGTGACGTCTCCCCAGGGTCTCTGGGCCAGGTGGCGGCGGCAATAGCCGATCACCTTCTTCATGTGGGCGTAGTCGGCGTCGGTGAGGTCCTCCACCGGCCGGGCGCGGATCGCCAGGATCTTCCTGGCCGACTGGCGACCGACGGATTCGGTCTCGCCCCGGCGGGTCATGCCGACCTTGTGGCTCTGCGGCGTGGCGAGCCAGGCGCGGAGCTCCGCGGGCTCAAGGTTCACCAGGGCGTCGAAGTCCTCGCGGATGCGGCGCTCGGCCTCGGGACTCAGGTGCATGGCGATACTCGAACGTGAGTCGGCGAAACGTCCGAAAATCGCAGCGGTTCGGCCGTGATTCCCTCTCGGGGCGGGCGCCCTTGGGGCAGGGGCGTCCTAGCGCCTTGGCAAGCCCAAGGGATGCGCGTATGCACCCGCGATGAAGGGCTTAAGCGGCGCGCGAGCGTCTGCGCGCGCCGTTCTGTATCGTCGGCCAGATCGCCAGATTCGGGCGGCGTGGCCGGCCAACCAGACCGAGGGGACATGAAGTCTAGGTTTCAGGGGATGCGGGCGCTGGCGACGGGAATCGCGACAGGCGCCCTGACAGCGTTTTGGACGGCTTCGGCCTTCGCGGCCGATCTTGTCGGTCAGCCCACGGACGGGGCGATCGGCATGCAGCCGGGGGTCACCCCGCTGCGGCACGACGCCATTTTCTTCCACGACGTCATCCTGATGCCGATCATCACGGCGATCATGCTCCTGGTGCTGGGCCTGCTGCTCTGGTGCATCTTCCGCTTCAACAAGCGGTCGAACCCGGAGCCGGCGAAGTGGAGCCACAACACCCCGATCGAGATCATCTGGACGCTGGTCCCGGTGCTGATCCTGGTGGTGATCGCGGTCTTCTCGTTCCGCCTGCTGTTCGAATATCACGACATGCCCAAGCCCTACATGACCATCAAGGCGACCGGCTATCAGTGGTACTGGGGCTATGAGTACCCGGACAAGAAGATCCCCGAGTTCGTCTCCAACATCCTTCCCGAGGACAAGGCCAAGGCCAAGGGCGTGCCGTACAAGCTGGCCGCCACCGAGCCGCTGGTGGTGCCGGTGAACCAGGTGGTCCGCGTGCTGGTCACCGGCGCCGACGTGATCCACGCCTTCGCGGTGCCCTCGTTCGGGATCATCACCGACGCCGTTCCGGGCCGGGTCAACGAGACCTGGTTCAAGGTCGAGAAGGTCGGCACCTACTACGGCAGCTGCCGTGAACTCTGCGGCATCGACCACGCCTTCATGCCGATCGAGGTGAAGGTGGTGACCCAGCCCGAATTCGACGCCTGGGTCGCCTCGAAGACCAAGCCTGCCGCACTGCCGCCCGCGGCCCCCGCCGCCGCCGCGCCCGCAGCCGGGGCGGCCCCCGCGGCCGCCGGCTCGGCCGTCGCCCCCGCTCAAGTGAACCCCGCCGCTCCCGCGTCCACCACTAAGACCGCCGCGCCAGCCGCTGCGGCCACGCACTGATCCAGGACCTGCGTACCATGTCCCAAGCCGCCGCCCACGACAGCCACGACAGCCACGATCACAAGCCGGGCTTCATCGTCCGCTGGCTGTTCTCGACCAACCACAAGGACATCGGCACGCTCTACATCCTGTTCGCCATCATGGCGGGCCTGGTGGGCGGAGCGCTGTCGGGCCTGATCCGCTGGGAGCTCTACGAGCCAGGGATCCAGATCTTCCAGCCGCACAGCTGGCTGGCGCAGATCGGCCTGATCGAGGGGTCCAAGCAGGGCTATAACGCGGTGGTCACCGCCCACGCCCTGATCATGATCTTCTTCATGGTCATGCCCGCCATGATCGGCGGGTTCGGCAACTGGTTCGTGCCGCTGATGATCGGCGCGCCGGACATGGCCTTCCCGCGGATGAACAACATCTCGTTCTGGCTGCTGGTGGCGGCCTGGATCATGATGCTCACCTCGATGATGGTCGACGGCGGGCCGGGCCGAGGGTTCGGCGGCGGCTGGACGATGTATCCACCGCTATCCACCTCGGGTCACACCGGCCCGGCCATGGACTGCGCGATCCTGGCGATCCACCTGGCCGGCGCCTCCTCGATCCTGGGCGCCATCAACTTCATCACCACGATCTTCAACATGCGCGCGCCGGGCATGACGCTGCACCGCATGCCGCTGTTCGTCTGGTCGATCCTGGTGACGGTGTTCCTGCTGCTGCTGTCGCTGCCGGTCCTGGCCGGCGCCATCACCATGCTGCTCACCGACCGCAACTTCCACACCCACTTCTTCGACGCGGCGGGCGGCGGCGACCCAATCATGTTCCAGCACCTGTTCTGGTTCTTCGGGCACCCTGAGGTCTACATCCTGATCCTGCCGGGCTTCGGCATGATCAGCCACATCGTGTCGACCTTCTCGCGCAAGCCGGTGTTCGGCTACCTGGCCATGGCCTACGCCATGGTGGCGATCGGGGTGATCGGCTTCGTCGTGTGGGCCCACCACATGTACACGGTCGGCATGCCCATCAACCTGCGGGCCTATTTCGTGGCCGCGACCATGGTCATCGCGGTGCCCACGGGCATCAAGGTGTTCAGCTGGATCGCCACGATGTGGGGCGGCTCGATCGACTTCAAGACGCCCATGCTGTGGGCGATCGGCTTCATCTTCCTGTTCACCCTGGGCGGGGTGACCGGCGTGGTCCTGGCCAACGCCGGCGTCGATTACAGCCTGCACGACACCTATTACGTGGTCGCCCACTTCCACTACGTGCTGAGCCTGGGCGCCGTGTTCGCGATCTTCGCGGGCTTCTACTACTGGTTCGAGAAGATGTGGGGCGTGAAGTACCGCGAGTGGCTGGGCTGCCTCCACTTCTGGATCACCTTCGTCGGCGTGAACCTGATCTTCTTCCCGCAGCACTTCCTGGGCCTGCAGGGGATGCCGCGCCGCTACGTCGACTACCCGGACGGCTTCGCCTACTGGAACAAGGTCTCCTCGATCGGCTATGCGATCACCCTGGTCGGGGTGTTTGTGTTCCTGGCCGTGCTGCTGGACGCCATGGTGTTCCGCCGCAAGGCCGAGGCCAATCCGTGGGGCGAAGGCGCGACGACGCTGGAGTGGACACTGCCCTCGCCGCCGCCGTTCCACCAGTTCAACGAGCTGCCGGTGGTGAAGGCCGACGCCCACTAAAGGGCGGGCTTTCCCCCAACACCACCCGAGGGGCGCGGATCGCAGGGTTCGCGCCCCTCGACCATTTAAGAGTAATGTCCCATGGCCATGTCTCCGGCCCTCTCCACAGCAGCCCCAGCCCGCTGGCAGGACTTCGTCCAGCTCCTGAAGCCGCGCGTGATGTCGCTGGTGGTGTTCACCGGCCTGACGGGCCTGATCTGCGCGGGCCATGCGGTGAACCCGATCCTGGGCGCGGTGGCGATCCTCTGCATCGCGGTGGGCGCCGGGGCCTCGGCCTCGCTCAACATGTGGTACGACGCCGACATCGACGCCAAGATGCGCCGCACCCGCGGCCGCCCGGTGCCGGCGGGCCGGGTCCAGGGGGCCGACGCGCTGGCGCTCGGCGTCGTGCTCTCGATCTTCTCGGTCATGCTGATGGGCATGGCGCTGAACTGGCTGGCCGCGGGCCTGCTGGCCTTCACGATCTTCTTCTACGCGGTCGTCTACACGGTGTGGCTGAAGCGATTCACCGCCCAGAACATCGTCATCGGCGGCCTGGCCGGCGCCCTGCCGCCGGTGATCGGCTGGGCGGCGGCGAGCGGCTCGGTCCCGCTGAACGCCTGGCTGCTCTGCGCGATCATCTTCATGTGGACGCCGCCGCACTTCTGGGCGCTCAGCCTCTACACCAGCGAGGACTACGAGAAGGCCGGCGTGCCGATGATGCCGGTGGTGGCGGGCGCGGCCTCCACCCGCCGCCAGATCCTCGTCTACAGCCTGCTGTTCACGCCCATCTGCCTCCTGCCGGCCTTCACCGGCCTCGGCGGGCCGATCTACCTGGCGGTGGCCGGGCTCGGCGGGCTGGTCTTCGTGCTGCTGGCCGCGCGGCTGGCGCGCAGCCACGCCGGCGAGGCCAAGGGCCAGCGCAACGACGACGGCCTCTACGACGTCCGCGCCGGGGCGAAGGACGCCAGAAATCTTTTCGCCTTCTCGATCCTCTATCTCACCCTCTTGTTCGCCACTCTCCTCGGTGAGCACCTGATGGGCGTGACACCCCTGACCCTGGCGCCTTGGGAGCTGCTGCGATGAGCGATCCGGCCCGCGAGTCCCCTGTCGAACAGAAGGCCCGGCGGGGCCGCAATATCGCGCTGGCGCTGGGACTGATCCTGTTCGTCATCCTGATCTTCGTGGTGACGATCGTGCGGCTTGGCGGGAATGTCGCGGCCGATGTCCTCTAAGCGCCCTCTCACCCGCCAGCAGCGCGGCAACCGGATCATCGGCGCCGTGGTCGCCGCCGTGTTCGTGGGCATGGTCGGCGCGGCCTATGCGGCGGTCCCGCTCTACAAGGCCTTCTGCCAGGCCACCGGCTACGACGGCACCGTGCGCCGCGCGACCAAGGCGCCGGACCAGGTGCTCGACGACAAGATCCTGATCCACTTCGACACCAACGTCCGCGACCTGCCCTGGGACTTCAGCGCCGAGCAGCGCACCCAGCCCTTGAAGATCGGCGAGACCAAGGTCGCGATCTTCAAGGTGACCAACCATTCGGACAAACCGGTGACCGGCCGGGCGGTGTTCAACGTGGTGCCCGAGCAGGCGGCGGTCTACTTCCACAAGCTCTCCTGCTTCTGCTTCTCCGACCAGACCATCGCCGCCGGCCAGACCGTCGAGATGCCGGTGCTCTATTTCGTCGATCCCAAGTACGCGACCGACTTCGAGACCCGCACCCAGAAGGAAGTGACGCTCTCCTACACCTTCTATCCGGCGGTCGACGCGAAGCCGCAGACGGCCTCGGCGGCCCCGGCGAAGAAGGCGGGCTGACGGCGCCCCGTTTCCCCTTGGCGGACCCCGCGCCGCAGGGCTATAGCGTCACGCGAACCGGTCTTCCGCGCGGGGTGAGTCCCGCGGGGCGGCCGCGTGGATTTGTGAGGGACTAGGACCGAAGATGGCCGAAGGCGTGAAGCACGACTACCACCTGGTCAATCCGTCGCCCTGGCCCCTGATCGGTTCGATCTCGGCGACGGTGATGGCGCTGGGCGGCGTCACCTGGATGAAGGGCCTGTTCGGCCTGCCGCAGCACACGGCCTGGCTGTTCTTCGCCGGCCTCGCGGGCGTGCTGTTCACGATGATCGTCTGGTGGCGCGACGTGGTGATCGAAGCCAACCAGGGCGACCACACCCCGGTGGTCTCCCTCGGCCTGCGCTACGGGATGATCCTGTTCATCGCCTCGGAGGTGATGTTCTTCGTCGCGTGGTTCTGGATCTTCTTCGAGATGGCCCTGTTCCACGGCCACCGCGCCGGCGCCGGCGAGGCGATCGAGGAGGTCCGTCAGGCCTGGGCGACCTGGCCTCCGAAGGGCGTCGAGACCGTGCCCGCCTTCCAGCTGCCGCTGGTCAACACCCTGACCCTGCTGCTCTCCGGCACGACGGTGACCTGGGCGCACCACGCGCTGCAGACCGGCGACCGCAAGGGGGCCAAGATCGGTCTCTTCCTGACGATCTGCCTGGGGGTGCTGTTCACCTCGATCCAGGCCTACGAGTACCACCACATCATCGTGGCCAAGGAGTTCTTCTCGGAAGAGGCGGTCAACTCGGGCCTCTACGGCTCGTCCTTCTTCATGGCCACCGGCTTCCACGGCTTCCACGTGCTGATCGGGACCATCTTCCTGACGGTCTGCCTGATCCGCCTGCTGGGCGGCGGCTTCACCCCGCAGAAGCACTTCGGGTTCGAGGCGGCGGCCTGGTACTGGCACTTCGTCGACGTGGTGTGGCTGTTCCTGTTCGCCTTCATCTACGTGATCTTCGGAGCCCACGGCGGAGCCTAGTGTGGTGGATTTGAAGGGCCCACAGAGCTTGCGGCGGACGCAGCTGGGAACTTCGGAAACGGGACACTAGATGGCGAAGCCCAATCCTCTGCTGTCGGGTGCGGCCGGGCGCTGCCCCAACTGCGGAGAGGGCCACCTCTTCGAGGGCTTCCTGAAGGTGTCGCCGGTCTGCGAGGCCTGCGGTTTCGACCTGGCCAGGGCCGATTCCGGCGACGGGCCGGCGGTGTTCGTCATCCTGATCGCGGGTTTCATCGTGGCGTTCGGCGCGCTCTTCACCATGGTCGCCTTCCGCGCGCCGGTTTGGCTGACCTTGCTGATCTGGCTGCCCATGACGCTGGTCATCTGCCTGGCGCTGCTTCGGCCCATGAAGGGCCTGATGCTGGCGGCGCAGTTCATGAACAAGGCGAGCCAGGCGCGGAATGACTGAGGCCTGGGAACCGCAGATCGAAGCCCGCGCGGCCAAGCCGCCATCGCGGGGCTTTCCGGTCAGCCTCACGGTCGCCACGCTGATCGCGATGGCCATCCTGATCGGCCTGGGCGTCTGGCAGCTGCAGCGGTTGAAGTGGAAGGAAGGCCTGCTGGCCCATATCGCCGCCCTGCAGTCGGCGCCCGCGAGGCCGCTCGAGCCGCTGCTGGACGCGCTGGGCCAGGGCCGCGACGTGGACTTCACCCGCGTGGCCGTGGACTGCCCGGGCCTTTCCACCGCGCCCTTCGTCGAGATGTACGGGATCATCGACGGCCAGGCCGGGGCGCGGCTGATCTCGGCCTGTCCGGTGGCGAGCGCCCACTACCGCAGCGTGCTGGTGGACCGCGGCTTCGTGCCCGACACGGTCGCCGCCCGCCCGGCGGTCGATCCGGCGGGCAAGGCGCCGATGCGGCTGGTGGGCGTTCTGCGCAAGCCCGAGCGCGGCAACCTCTTCACCCCGCCCAGCACCGCCGCGCACTGGTATGTGCGCAACGCCGCCGGCATGGCCCGCAGCCTGAATGCGCCGCTGCCCGCGCCCTATTTCCTGATGGCCGAGAGCGTCACCAATCCGGAGTTCAAGGCGCTGGTCCCCGCGCCCCTGCCGACCGAGATCCCCAACCGGCACTTCGAATATGCGCTGACCTGGTTCGGCCTTGCCGGGTCCCTGCTCTGTGTCTATGCCGCAGCCCTCTTCAAGCGGATGAGGGGTTGATGCGGTACGTCTCCACGCGGGGGCAGGCGCCTTCGGTCGGTTTCATCGATGCGGTGCTTGGCGGGCTCGCGCCCGACGGCGGCCTCTATGTGCCCGAGACCTGGCCGCAGATCTCCGCCCAGGAGATCGCGGGCTTCGCCGACAAGCCCTACGCCGAGGTGGCGGCCCGGGTGATCGGCGCCTTCGCCGACGGCGAGATCGCGGCCGCCGACCTGAGGGAGATGTGCCACGAGGCCTACGCCACCTTCACCCACACCGCCGTCGTTCCGCTGACCCAGCTGCAGCCGGGCCTGTTCATCGCCGAGCTGTTCCACGGGCCGAGCCTCGCCTTCAAGGACGTGGCCATGCAGATCCTGGCGCGGCTCTACGACCACCTGCTGGGCCCCCAGAAGCGCAACCAGACGATCCTCTGCGCCACCTCGGGCGACACCGGCGGGGCGGCGGTCGAGGCCTTCCGCGGCCGGCGCAACGTGAAGGTCGTGGCGCTGTTCCCCGAAGGCCGCATCTCCGAGGTGCAGCGCCGGTTCATGACCACGGCGGCTGAGAGCAACGTCGCCTGCGTGGCGGTGAAGGGCTCGTTCGACGACTGCCAGGCGATCGTCAAACTGGCCTTCCAGGATCAGAGCCTGCGCCAGGCCGTCGACCTGTCGGGCGTCAATTCGATCAACTTCGCGCGGATCGCGGCGCAGGCGGTCTACTACTTCACCACCGCCGTCGCCCTGGGCGCGCCGGAGCGGAAGGTGTCGTTCTGTGTGCCCTCGGGCAATTTCGGCGACGCCTTCGCGGGCTATGTGGCGCACCGCATGGGCCTGCCGATGAGCCGGATCCTGGTGGCCACCAACTCCAACGACATCCTGGCCAGGACCTTCGAGACCGGCCGCTACACGCGCGGCAAGGTGCATCCGACCATGTCGCCCGCCATGGACATCCAGTCGGCCTCCAACTTCGAGCGGCTCTATTTCGAGGGCGTGCAGCGCGAGGCGACCGAGACCGCGCGGGCCTTCGCCGCCTTCGCCGACACCGGGGCGATCGACGTGCCGCCGCAGGCCTTCGCGGCCATGCGCGAGCTCTTCCGCGGCGTCTCGGTGAGTGAGGCCGACACCGTCCGCACCATCGTGGCGACGCTGAACGAGACTGGCGAGCTGATCGACCCTCACACGGCGGTCGCCGTCTCCGCCCAGGGCCGCGCCCACGACCTGGAGGGTCCGGTGGTGGTGATGTCCACCGCCCACCCCGCCAAGTTCCCGGAGGCGGTTGCCAAGGCCTGCGGCGTGACGCCCGAGCTGCCGCGCGGCGTCGCCGACCTGGTCAGCCGCCCCGAGCGCTTCGACCGCCTGCCGGCGGAGGCCGAGACCATCAAGGCCTATGTCCGCGCCTTCGCGGAGGGCTGATCCCATCGCGCCGACGCAGACACCCAAGGTCCACACGCTGTCGAACGGCGTCCGCGTCGTCTGCGACCCGATCCCCGGCCTGCAGACCGTGGCCCTGTCGGTGGTGGCCGGGCAGGGCGCGCGGGCCGAGGACGCGGTGCGCTCGGGCTGGTCGCACCTCCTGGAACACATGGTCTTCAAGGGCGCCGGCGGACGTTCGGCGCGCGAGATCGTCGAGGCGATCGAGGCCCAGGGCGGCAACATCAACGCCGCCACCGGCTACGAACGGACGAGCTTCCAGGTCCGCGCCCTGGCCGGCGGCCTCGACCTCGGCTGCGCGGTCATCGCCGACCTGGTGCAGCGCCCGACCATGGACGAGGCCGACCTCGCCAAGGAGAAACAGGTGGTCGGCCAGGAGATCGCCGAGGCGGCCGACGCGCCGGACGACCTGGTGTTCGAACTGGCCCAGACCGCGGCCTTCGAGGGCCAGCCGCTCGGCCGGCCGATCCTGGGCACCCCGCAGTCGATCGGGACCACGACGCCCACGACGCTGAGCGCCTGGCGGGCCAGCCTCTATGGGCCGAAGACGCTCGTCGTCAGCGCCGCGGGCGCGGTGGACGAGGACGAGCTCTTACGGCTGGCGGAACGCGACTTCGGCCATGGCGCGGACGACGGGGCGGCGCTGGCGGCGCCCGAGCCCGCGATCTTCACCGGCGGCCAGCGGCCGGTCGCCAAGAAGCTGGAGCAGGCCAATCTGGTGCTGCTGCTGCCGGCCGTGGGCGTGAAGGACGACGGCTATTTCGCGCTGCGTCTGCTGGCCGAGATCCTCGGCGGCGGCATGGCCTCGCGGCTCTTCCAGGAGGCCCGCGAGAAGCGCGGCCTGGCCTACGCCATCGACGCCTATTCCGAGACCTATGCCGACACCGGCGTTCTCGGCGTCTTCGCCGGCTGCGCGGCGGGCGATGCGGCCGAACTCGCCCGGGTGGCGGCGGGCGAGATCATGGGCATGCTGCAGCCGGTCGGCGAGGCCGAGCTCTCCCGCGCCAAGGCGCAGCTGAAGGGCGCGATGTTCATGGGCCGCGAAGGCGCGCTGGCCCGCGCCGAACAGGCCGCGGGCCAGGTGCTGCTGTTCGGCCGCACGCTCGATCCCGCCGAGGTGGCCGCCGAGGTCGACGCGGTGACGCCGGGCGACCTGGTGACGCTGACAGAGCGCATCCTGGCGCATAGGCGCGCGGCGATGGCGGTGCTGGGCCCGAAGACCGCGCTGAAGGCCGCCCCGGCGTTCGAGGCCGCGCTGTTCGGCTAACTCTGCGGGCCGATCAAGCGGCCCAGCGCGTCCAGATAGACCGCGAACGCCTTGCGGCCCGCCGGCGTGATCCGCACCTGGGTGCGGGGCTTGCGGCCGAGGAAGCCCTTCTCGATGGCCACGTATTTGGCGTCTTCCAGCTTGCGCAGCTGCACCGAGAGGTTGCCCTGGGTGACCTCCAGAATGGCCTTCAGCTCGTTGAAGTCGGCCACTTCGGCATTGGCGAGATAGGCCATGACGCCCAGGCGAAGGCGTCCGTGGATGACCTCGTCGATCTTGCCGATGTCATAGTCGCCCAACTTAGGCGCTCCGGCGGCTCTGGCGCAGCATGAAGAGGCCGGGAAGCAGCATGAAGGCGAACATGCCGACCCCCGCCGCGACGACGAAGCCTCCCATGTTGTCGATGAAGATGGCCATGGCGAAGCCCGTGGCGAACCAGCCGATGGCGACCAGCGCCAGCCAACTCTTGCGGCGCAGCATGTAGGCGACCAGCCAGGCCAGGCCCTGCAAGATCATCACGACGCAGGGATAGATCAGCCAGACGCCGAGGCTGTGCCAGCGCCAAGCCACCGACCCGATCACCAGCACCAGCGCCAGGTTGGTGGCGCCCACGGCGCCGAAGACGGAGCCGACCGCCCGGCTGGTGGCCCCGCCAGCGGCCCCGCTGCGATTCCGCCGAATGATCCAGATCAAGAGGCCCAGGAAAACCACCGTCGGCCCCAGCCCGATGGCCAGGGCGACCGGTCCGCCGGCCGGCGCGAGGCCGAAGAACTGACCGCCGTGCAGCAGCATCTGGACGCAGTAGCAGAGACCGGCGGCGGAGTAGGTTTCGCCGAATTGCTTCTGCCAGTCGTCCGTCGGCTCTACGAGCGCGCGCATGAACGCGAGGTCGTCTCGGGCGCTGTCGGTGTTCATCGGGCAGTCTCCGGCAAGCCGATGGAAGGGACTTACGACGAGTCGGCGAACCCGCGCCGTCCCGCAACGGATAGGTCATTTAGTCTATGATGTAAACTAGTCTGCAACGCATGATTCGTCCCAACTTGCCCCGGCGGGGCAATTGCGCGACTTTCCCCCAATGGCCCTGCTGGACTGGATCGCGCCGGAGAGCGGCCTTCGCGTCGATGGCGAGGGGATCAGCCTGCGGCCTCCCAGGGCCTCGGACTATGCGGAGTGGCGCGAGCTGAGGGCGGTGAGCCGCGCCTTCCTCCAACCCTGGGAGCCCACCTGGCCGGCCGACGACCTGGGCCGCCCGGCCTTTCGCCGGCGGCTCACCGCCTACGCCCGGGACCGTGACGCGGGCGCGGCCTACCCGTTCTTCGTGTTTCGGGACGAGGACGGAGCGCTCACCGGCGGGATCACGCTTTCCAACGTGCGCCGCGGCGTCGCCCAGATGGGCTCGGTCGGCTACTGGTGCGGCAGGCCCTTCGCGCGGCAGGGGCACACGCTGGCGGCGGTCCGCGCGCTCAGCGATTTCGCCTTCCGCACGCTCAGCCTTCACCGCCTGGAGGCCGCCTGCATCCCGAATAACGCCCCATCGCGTCGATTGTTGGTCAAAGCGGGCTTCCAGGAGGAAGGATTCGCTAAGGCTTATCTTAAAATTAACGGCGACTGGCGAGATCATGTTCTGTTCGGATTGATCTCGCCCTTCAAGAGGCCGGAGGGACCGGACGAAGGCGTGTCGGTCTGATCCGACGCTCACGTTTTGGTGGGGCGCAGTTCCCTTGGCTATGCCGAATGACCGTTGGATGTGGGACGCCACCTCGACGCTTGAAGCGTTGGGCGCGGCCGACGTCGCCCTATGGGTCTGGGAGCCCGAGCGCGACCGCATGCGGCTGACCGGCGCGACGCGGGCCCTGGGTCTGGGCCCGCTCGCCCCCGACTGCTCGTCCGCCGCCCTTCGCGCGCTCGCCCTGCCGCAGGACCGCGCCTACGCCGAGGACATCCTGCGGGTGCAGGAGCCCGGGACCGAGGTCGCGGTGCGGCTGCGCATGCGAGGGGCCGGTATCTCCATCTGGCGGGGCGTCTGGCTCGAGGAAGGCTGCCGCGCCGCCGGCGTGGTCGCCCCCGAGACCCGCTTCGCCGCCTCCGACCAGGACCTGCTGACCGGCCTTCTGGACCGCCGCAGCTTCATCACCCGCGCCCGCGAGCAACTGCAGGTCCCCGGCCACTACGAGGTGATCGTCGCCGACCTCGACCGCCTGCGCCGCCTGAACGAGGCGCTGGGCCACGAACGCGCCGACCTGGTGCTGGCCGCCCTCGGCTCGCGCCTGGCCGCGGCCTTCCCCTCGGACGCCATCCTGGCCCGCATCGGCGAGGACGAATTCGCCGCCATGGCGCCGGTCGGCGCCTCACCCGGCGCGGAGATGCTGCGCCGCGCGCTGGAACAGCCGCTCAGGGTCGCGGGCTTCGACATCCATCCCACCCTCTCGATCGGCGCGGTGGACGCCCACGGCGGCGTCGATGCGCCGGAAGCCGCCGAACTGCTGCGCCGCGCCGAACTGGCCGTGGAATCGGCCAAGAGCCATGGCCGCGGCGGGGCCGCCGCCTACGGCCGCGGCCTGGAAAGCGACGGCCTGTCGCGCCTGGCCCTGGAGGGCGACCTCAAGGGCGCGCTCGGCCGCGGCGAACTGGTGCCGTTCTACCAGCCGATCGTGCGGCTCTCGACCGGCGCTCTGTCCGGCTTCGAGGCCCTGGTCCGCTGGCGCCACCCGCGCCGCGGCCTGCTGATGCCCGACACCTTCCTGCCGCTCTGCGAAGAGATGGGGCTGATGGAGGAGCTGGGCGCGATGATGATGCGCGAGGCGGCCAAGCAGCTCGCCGCCTGGCGGCTCAAGCACAAGGCGGCCGGCGAACTGACCGTCGCCGTGAACCTCTCCACCCACGAGATCGACCGGCCGGACCTGGTGAGCGACGTCGCCGCCATCCGCCGCGAGACCGGCCTGCCGCCGGGCGCGCTGAAGCTCGAGGTCACCGAGGGCGACGTCATGCGCGATCCGGAGCGGGCGGCGGTGATCCTGGCCGAGCTGCGCGGGGCCGGCGCGGCGCTCGCGCTCGACGATTTCGGCACCGGCTTCTCCTCGCTCTCCTACCTGACCCGCCTGCCCTTCGACACGCTGAAGATCGACCGCTACTTCGTGCGCACCATGGCCACCAACGAGGGCTCGCTGAAGATCGTCTCATCGGTGGTGAAGCTGGGACAGGACCTGGCGCTGGAAGTGGTCGCCGAGGGCGTCGAGAACGCCGGCATGGCCCGCCAACTGCTGGCGCTCGGCTGCGACTACGGCCAGGGCTTCGGCTATGCGCCGGCGCTGTCGGCCCAGGAGGCCGAGGTCTACCTCAACGAAAGCTATGTCGACGGCGCGGCCCCGGTGAAGGCCAAGGGCTCGCGGGGCTAGGCCCGTCCCGCCGTCGAACTCAGCCGCTCCGGATCGACGCCGAGCTTGGCGAGCGCGCGGCTCCATTTGCGACCGTAGTCGTGACCGAAGATCAGCTCGTCGTCCGCCTCGCAGGTCAGCCAGACGTTCTCCTTGATCTCGTTCTCCAGCTGGGCGGCGCCCCAGCCGGCGTAGCCCAGGGCCAGCAGGCTGCGGGTGGGCGCGCCCTCGTGGTTGGCCATCGCCTCCAGCACCTCCCGGGTGGCGGTGAGCGCGACGCCCGGGCTCACATCCAGGCTGTGCTCGCCCTGGTAGTCGGTGGTGTGCAGCACGAAGCCGCGCTCGCGCTCGACCGGCCCGCCCAGCAGCACCAGGTCCGGCGGAAGCGTGATGGTGGCCTCGATCTCCAGCCGCTCCAGCAGGTCGGGGACGGTCAGTCCCTCGATCGGCCGGTTCAGCGCCAGGCCCATGGCGTGCTCTTCGTCGTGGGCACAGATCAGGATGAGCGCGCGCTCGAAGCGCGGGTCGGAGATGCCCGGCATCGCGATCAACAGCTGGCCGCAGAAGAATCCGCCTTCCATGGCCTCGACATTTGACCCCGGACGTGGCGCTTTCAAGGGCCGTCTGCCCGCGCGCGCTTGCTCTGCGCGAAGATGACGCTATCTGCCCCTGAACACCAAGAAGCTCCCCATCAGAGGAACGGACCCATGACCATCAAAGTCGGCGACAAGCTGCCCAGCGTAACCCTCACCCTGGCGACCGCCGAGGGTCCGAAGCCGGTGACCACCGACGAGTTCTTCGGAGGGAAGAAGGTGGCGCTGTTCGCGCTCCCCGGCGCATTCACGCCCACCTGCTCGGCCAAGCACCTGCCGGGCTTCAAACAGCTGGCCGGCGACATCAAGGCCAAGGGCGTCGACGTGATCGCCTGCCTGTCGGTCAACGACGCCTTCGTGATGCGAGCCTGGGCCGAGGACCAGGCGGTGGGCGAGGACATCGCCATGCTGGCCGACGGCGGGGCGGCCTTCACCGACGCGGTGGGCCTGGCGTTCGACGCCTCGCGCTTCGGCATGGGCAAGCGCTCGCAGCGCTATTCGATGATCGTCGACGACGGCGTGGTGAAGGAGCTCAACATCGAGGAAGGCGGCGAATTCCGCGTCTCGGCGGCGGACTACCTGCTGGCCCAGCTCTAAGACCGTCAGGAGGCCCCGCAGGCGCGAGCCGCGGGGCCGTCCTCAGGCGCTACTTCTTGGTCGCCATCGCGCCCGTCGACATCGCGCCCGTCGACATGGAGCCGGTCGACATCGCGCCGGCCGACATGGCCATCGGCTTCTTCTTCATCGCCTTCTTCTTCATCGGCTTCTTCATGGCGTGGTCGCCCATGGCGTCCGACTTCATGCCGTCGGCGTGCATGGGCGAAGAGGCCATGGCGCCGGTCGACATCGCGCCGCTGGTCGCCATGGGCTTTTCCTGAGCCAGGGCGCCGCCGGCGAAGGCGGTGGCGATGCTGAGAGCCGCGAGCGCGGTCAGGGTCTTGCGGAGGGTCATTTCGAGTTTCCTTTGGGTTTGAACCGGGCAAGCCGGCAGGGTCTCCTCCGCGGCGTCGCGGAGAATGGGGGTCGGACGGCGATGTGAGGGGGATCAGCTCTTGGCGGCCGCCAGGATGGGTCCGCCGGGTCCGGCCTGGACCAGGATGGCGGTCTTCAGGCCGGCCGGGGCGACCGGCACCGCGTAGCTCCTGGCCCCGCCGTTCCAGTCGCCGAGCCGGGTCAGCTCGCGCACCACATTCTTGATCGGCAGGGTCTTGCCGCCGTTCTCGCCCCGCTTGACCGGCACCTGCAGGACGCTCGGGTCATAGCGGACCAGCCAGACCTGGGCGGGGCGGGCGGACGCGGGGCCGGCGACCTCGACGCGGGTCGGCTGCAGGCTCACGGCGGGCCCGCCGGCCGGCAGCAGGGCCCGGCGCAGCGTCTGGTCGATGGCCGGCACGCTCTGGCCGACGGTGTCGAGGCGGCCGTTCACCACCACCTGCGGCGTGCCGACGTTGTCGTGGCGAAGACCGCGGGCGTAGTCCCACTGGCGGTCGGTGAACTTCTTCTGGGCGAAGGTGTCCTTCCAGCCGAGGTTGTCCCAATAGGTGACCCCGAACGAGAGCGCGAGGATGTCCGGCCGAGCGGAGATCGCGGCGACCGCCACATCGGCCGGCGGGCAGGACGAGCAGCCCTGGCTGGTGAACAGCTCCACGACCTGCAGCGGGGCCGCCGGCTGGGCGAAGGCGGGCGCGGCGAGGGCCAGGGTGGCCGCCGCCAGGGCGCCTGTGATCGGTCGGTTCATCGTCATCTCCGGCGAAGTTCGATGACAGGTTCGCAGCGCGACGTGGTTCGGTTACCAAGACCTTGTTGTAACCTTTCGCCGGGTGTCGCGAATTCCTTAAAAGGCGGCGTTGGACGAGATCGAACCCAGACTGCGAGGCTTGATGCTCGCCGGCCTCGCCGGGGAGGCCGGGCCCTATCGCCGGCTGCTCGACGAATTGAGCGGATTGCTGCGCGGCTACTACGGCCGCCGCTGCCCGCCGGGCGTCGATGCCGAAGACCTGGTGCAGGAGACGCTGATCGCGGTGCACACGCGCAGAGCCACCTATGACGCGGGCCAGCCCTTCACCGCCTGGGCCTATGCGATCGCGCGCTACAAGCTGATCGACGCGCTGCGCCGTGGCCGCGCCCACCTGCGCGCGCCGCTGGAGGCCGCCGACGCCTTGTTCGTCCCGGCCGGCGCGGACGCCGCCATGGCGCGCCGCGACCTCGACCGGGTGATGGCCGACCTGCCGGCCCGCACCCGCGACCTGATCCGCGACGTGAAGATCGCGGGCCTGTCGACGCGCGAGGCGGCGGAGAAGCACGGCATGAGCGAGACGGCCGTGAAGGTCGCCGTGCACCGGGGCCTGAAGTCGCTGGGCGGCAAGTACGGAGGCTCGCCCGGCGATGAAGACTGACGAGCTGATCCAGAACCTGTCGGGCGACCTGGCCCCGGTGGCGCCCGGCGCGGCGGCGCGGCGCGTGGCGCTGGGCCTGGGCGGCGGGGCGGTGGTCGCCACGGCCGTGATGCTGGCCTGGCTCGGCCTGCGCCCGGACCTCGCCCAGGCGGTCACGACGACGATGTTCTGGATGAAGTTCGGCTATGCGGTGGCGACCGGCCTGATCCTGGCGGCGGTGCTGATCCGGCTGGCCAAGCCCGCGGTGCCCGCGGGCGCCCTGGCGGCTTTCGCCGGCGCGCCCCTGGCAGTCGTGATCGTCATGGCGCTGGTCAGGTTCGCCAACGCGCCGCCGGAAACCCATCGGGCGCTCCTGATGGGCCACTCCTCGTCGCTCTGCCCCTGGCGCATCCTGGTGATCGGCCTGCCGCTGCTGGTGGGCGCGGTCTGGGCGGTGCGCGGGCTCGCGCCGACCCGCCTGCTGCTGGCGGGCCTCGCAGCCGGCGGGGCGGCCGGCGGCCTGGGGGCGGCGATCTACGCCTTCGCCTGCAACGAGACTTCCGCCCCGTTCCTGGCCATCTGGTACACGCTCGGCATGGCCCTGGTGGCGGCGCTGGGCGCGCTCGGCGGCTCGCGCCTCCTGAGGTGGCGTTAGGGCTTCGGGAACGGCTTGCTCAGGTAGCGCGAGCCGCGCTCGCCGAAGCGCCAGGGGACATCGACCGCCTTGGTGATGCCGATGCGTGGGCCCACCACGACGTCCGCCGCCGGGCCCGGCTCCAGGGCGAAGGGCGGCCGATCGACCCGAAAACCGTTCTGGTCGTGGGTCACGCCCATCGCCTGGCAGAGCCGCCCGGGCCCTGAGCACAAGAGGCGCGGGTCCTCCAGGCCGCGGCGGGCGATCATCAGGTCGAGGCCTTCGGTGGGCTCGATGGCGCGGATCAGGACCGCGCTGCCCGGCGTCGGGCCGCAGACCAGGTTCATGCACCAGTGGATGCCGTAGGAGCGGTAGACGTAGATCACCCCCGGGGGCCCGAACATCACCGCGTTGCGCGGCGTGGGCCCGGAGAAGCTGTGCGAGGCCGGATCCTCGAAGTGATAGGCCTCGGTCTCGACGATCCGGCCGCCGACGCCGTCCAGGGTGAGCGTCCAGCCGATCAGCGTGCGCGCCGCCTCGCTCGAGGCGCTGATGAACAGCTCGGCTTGACGGCGCAGGGCCTCGCGGCGCGAAATGGGGGCAATCATAAGCGGAGGATTTCGCATGCCGTACGTCGAGGGCCAAACTATCCACGACGCCGACAGCCACGTGATGGAGCTGCCGGGGACGATCAACCGCTACATCGATCCGAAATTCCGCGAGGCCTTCGTCGAGAAGACCGGGCGCAAGGACGTGCTGCCCGAATGGTTCGCCAAGGCCGCCGCCCAGATGGAGAACCCGGAGTTCCTGGCCGGGGCGGAAGCCAACATCCTGCTGCGCAAGAACTATGAAGCGCTGGGCGCCTTCAAGGCCGCCGACCGCCCGAAGACCCTCGACTACCTGGGCTTCGCGAGCCAGCTGGTGTTCACGACAGCCTGCCTGTCGAACTTCGGACTGGAGCAGATGGGCGAGGTCGAGCTCGCCGCCGAGGCGGCGCGGGCCCACAACCGGATGATGACCGAGTTCTGCGGGGTGGACCGCCGGCTCCTGGCCACCGGCTATGTGCCGCTGATCGACCGGGCCCGGGCGCCGGAGATCGCGCGCGAGGCCATTGCGCTGGGCGCCAAGGCCCTGGTGATCCCGTCGCGCCATCCGCCGGGCTTTTCGCCCAGCCACCGGGAGCTGGATCCGCTGTGGGCGCTGGCCCAGGAGGCCGGCCTGCCGATCCTCTTCCACGTCGGCGGCGAGGAGAAGATGGCCAAGGACTACCTGGAGAACGGCCTGCCGTTCGTGAAGGACTTCCATGGCGGCGACGAGAACTTCACTTCGCTCACCTTCATGGCGATCCCGCTCAGCCTCTGGCAGACGCTGTCGGCGCTGGTGATCGACGGGGTGTTCGACCGCTTCCCGCGGCTGAAGTGGGGGGCGATCGAGCTCGGCGCCTCATGGCTGCCCAGCCTGATGCATTTCCTGGATTCCGGGGTCGCGGCCTTCGGCAAGGAGGAGCGGCTGCATACGCTCTCCGGCAAGCCCAGCGAGATCCTGCGCCGGCAATTCCGCGCCACGCCCTATCCGCACGAGGACACCCGCTGGATCATCGAGAATTCGGGCGAGGACATGTGCCTGTTCTCGTCGGACTTCCCGCATGTGGAGGGCGGCCGCAATCCGCTGAAGCGGTTCAACGACTGCCTGGAGGGGGTGTCGGCGAGCGCGCGGGGGAAGTTCTTCCGCGACAACTTCATCGACCTGATGGGCGCGGGCCTCGATCCGGCCCTGCACGACCTGCCCGAACTTAGGGCCGCCTGAGCTCAGGCTGCCTTGACGGCCTCACGGGTCGGCGGGCCGGCGGCCATCGCGCGTTCGATGGCCTCCATCAGCTCGTGAATCTGGATCGGCTTGGAGCTGTGCTCGGTGAACCCGAGCTCCAGATAGCGCTTGCGGCCGCCGGAGGTGACGTCGGCGGTGAGCGCCACGACCGGGGCGTCGCGGTTCGGACTGTCGCCGGCCCGCAGGCGCTCCAGCACCTCGACCCCGGTCATGCCGGGCATCTGGATGTCCAGCAGCAGCAGATCGAAGGAACTCACGGCGAGGGCTTCCAGGGCCTCGGCGCCGCTGGCGGCCTTGGCGACTTCGTGACCGAAGCTGGCGAGGAGCTGGTCGAGCACCAGCAGGTTCACCGCATTGTCGTCGACCGTCAGGATCCGCAGGCCGGTGAGCGGGGCGGCGACGTCTTCGGCCGCCTGGGCGGGCTTGGGCGCCTCCACGCCGTCCGCCAGGGCCAGCGGCAGCTTGATGTGGAAGGTCGAGCCCTTGCCCAGCTCGCTCTCCGCCCAGATCTTGCCGCCCATCAGCTCGACGAGCTGCTTGGCAATGGCCAGGCCCAGGCCCGTGCCGCCGAATTTGCGCACCTCGGACTCGTCGCCCTGGCTGAAGCGGGTGAACAGGTGCGGCAGGTGCTCGGCCGGAATGCCCATGCCGGTGTCGCGGACCGCCAGGTGCATCAGGACCGCGCCTTCGCCGTTGGGCATGGCGTCGGCGATCACCTCGACCGAGCCGGTCTCGGTGAACTTGAGCGCATTGCCGACCAGGTTGAACAGCACCTGGCGCAGCCTGAGCGCGTCGATCAGCGCGAAGTTGGGCACGCTCTTGGCGACGCTGAGGTTGAGGGCCACGCCCTTCTCGTCGGCGCCGGCGCCCCAGAATCCGACCAGGCGGTCCAGGAAGAGTGGCATGTCCTCGGGCGCCGGCATGATGTCCAGGCGCCCGGCGTCGATCTTCGAGACGTCCAGGATGTCGTTGAGGATCGAGAGCAGATAGTCGCCGCTGTCGAGCAGCACCGCGAGGCGTTCCTTCTGCGTCGGGTCGGTCTCGTCGCGCTGCAGGAGCTGGGCCATGCCCAGCACGCCATTCATCGGCGTGCGGATCTCGTGGCTCATGGTGGCCAGGAAGTTGGCCTTGGCGCGGCCGGCCTGGCGGGCTTCCTCGCGCGCCTCGTCGGCGGCGAGCCGCTCGGCCAGCGCCCGGTCGCGGGCCGCTTCGAGCTCGGGGATCAGGGCCAGGTTTTCAAGGAAGGCGGAGTGCCAGGCGCTGATCACATAGCGGCTGGTCTCGGTCATGACGGTCAGGAGCACCCCCAGGGTCGCGAGCGTCACCAGCACCCCGGCGCAGGCCAGCGGCGACAGCAGGTAGACGGCCAGGCCGCTGGCGGCCGCCATGGCCGGGCCGGCGAGGCCCCAGAACACCCACCGCGACAGCACCCCCGCCGACATGCCCACCGCCAGCATGGTCGCGGCCTGCAGGCCGAACACGAACAGCGCCGCCGGCTCTCCGCTCAGGGAGAGGAACGCCGCGGGCGCGACGTAGACGCCGGCCCGTACGACGCAGAGAACCGCAAGCTTGCGGAACCCCGCCTGGATCTCGACGCCGTTCGAGGTGGCGATCAGGTGTTTGAGCAGGCGGTCGTGCCCCAAGACCATGAGGGACCAGCCGACGAAGGCGGCGACACCGGCCACGGGATGGCCGATCATCGCCAGACAGACCGCGCCGAGCCCGTTGGCCAAGGTGTGCCATTTCAACGGCAGCATCAGGCCCGCGAGCGTCATCTGGTAGATCGTCGACGTGAGCTTTGGGCTCTCTTCGACGGCCTCGCCGTTGCAATACCGGTCCATGCGCCGCCCTCAGCCCGCGTCAACCATGCGGGCAAAGGGTAAATCTTCGGAAAATGCAATCAGGGGGTGCAGCTAGGACGCAAGCGCGCTCGCGGGTGTCGATTCCAGGTCCTCGGCGCCGTCCATCAGGCCGTCGGCGAGGCCGGGCGCCTGGGCCAGGACCTGGCCCGCGAAGACCCGCGCCAGCGCCGCCTTGCCCTTGAGCCAGGGGTCGTCGGATCCGGCCGCGGCCAGGGCTTGGCGGCCCAGCAGGGCCCCGCCGATCACGTCGCCGGCGAGCTTCAGATAGGGCGTGGCGGCCGCCAGGCTGGGCGCGCCGCGGTTGGCCAGCAGCCAGTCGGTGGCCCGCTCCAGCGCCGCGACCCCGGCGGCGAGGCGGCGGCCCACGCTGGCCAGGTCCGGGACCTCGGTCAGGTTTTCGGCGGTCAGGGCCAGCTCCGCGCAGAGGCTGCGCATCACCGCGCCGTCGGCCATGCCCACCTTTCGGCCGACCAGGTCGATCGCCTGGATGCCGTTGGTGCCCTCGTAGATCGGGGCGATGCGGGCGTCGCGATAGTGTTGGGCCGCGCCGGTCTCTTCGATGAAGCCCATGCCGCCGTGCACCTGCACGCCCAGCGAGGCCACCTCGACGCCGACGTCGGTGGACCAGGCCTTGGCGATCGGGGTGAGCAGCTCCTGGCGCGCCTTGGCGGCCGCGCGCTCGTCCTCGCTCTCGGCAAGGCGGGCGATGTCGGCCAGCACGCCGGTGGTCAGGCAGATGGCGCGCGCCGCCTCGATCTTGGCTTTCATCAGCATCAGCATCCGGCGCACGTCGGGGTGGCCGTAGATGGTCCCGTCCGCCTCCCAGGCCGTGCGGCCCTGCTTGCGCTCCTGGCTGAAGGCCAGCGCCTGCTGGAAGGCCCGCTCGGCGATGGCGACGCCCTGGACGCCGACCTGCAGGCGCGCGGCGTTCATCATGACGAACATGTGCGGCAGGCCCTGGCCGAGCTCGCCGACCAGTTCGGCCTGGGCGCCCTCGTAGAGCATGACGCAGGTGGGCGAGCCGTGGATGCCGAGCTTGTGCTCGATGGAGCCGGGGCGGAAGTCGTTGCGGCCGCCCAGGGTCCCGTCGTCCTTCACGGCGAACTTGGTGGTCAGGAACAGGCTGATGCCCTTCACGCCCGGAGGCGCGTCCGGCGTGCGCGCCAGGACCAGGTGGCAGATGTTGTCGGCGACGTCGTGATCACCCCAGGTGATGAAGATCTTCTGGCCCGTGAGCTTGTAGCCGCCGTTCCCGTCGGGGTCGGCGCGGGTGGTGATCTGGCCAAGGTCGGAGCCGGCCTGCGGCTCGGTCAGCACCATGGCGCCCGGCCATTCGCCGGAGACCAGCTTGGGCAGGATCAGCCGCTTCTGGCGCTCGGCGCCGTGCAGCTCGAGCGCCTCGATGGCGCCCTGGGTCAGCATGGGGCAGAGGCCGAAGGCCATGTTGGCGGCGTGGACCATCTCGAAGACGGCCAGCTCCATGGCTTTCGAGAGGCCCTGGCCGCCGTGTTCGGGCGCGGCGGAGAGCGAGTTCCAGCCGTCGGCCACGAAGGCCTTGTAGGCCTCGGCGAAGCCGGGCGCGGCGGTGACGGCGCCGTTGGCGTAGCGAGCGCCCTGGAGGTCACCCACCCGGTTCAGCGGGGCCAGCACATCGTTGGCGAAAGCTCCGGCCGCTTCCAGGACCGCGCCCACGGTGTCGGCGTCGAGGTCCGGATAGGCCCGCGCGATCAGGGCGTCATGCCCGACGGTGGAGAGCGCGAAGGCGAGGTCCCGGACGGGCGCGCGGAAGGTCATCGAGAGGCTCCGGATCAGCTTGCGGCGGTGTTTTAGGCTCAGGCGCCCCAGATGTCGCGCGCGTAGCGGACGAAGTTGGTCCCGAGGATCTTCTCCAGGCGCGCCGGCTTGTGGCCCCGGGCGGCGAGCAGGCGGTAGAGCTTCCTGAACTGGTCGGGGCCCCGCAGGTCATCGACGAACGGATGGGTGTCGGCCCGCTCGCCCGCCGCGGCGATCCCCTTGGCGACCCGGTCGTCGTGTTCCTTGGAGAGCGCGGCCTTGTACGCTTCCAGGTCGTCGATCGGCGTGGTGCCGCCGTCGGTGCCGATGCCGACGTGGTCCTCGCCGCAGACGTTCAGGGCGTGCTCGATGTGGGCGACCACGTCGGCGGAGGTCGGGTGGCCGGAGAGATTCAGGAACGGCATGAAGTAGATCCCGACGAAGCCGCCCCTGTCGGCGACCAGCTTCAGCTCCTCGTCGGTCTTGTTGCGCGGCAGGTCGGTGAGCGCGCGGCAGCCGGTGTGGTTGATCGAGATCGGCTGCTTCGAGGCCCGCGCGGCGTCCAGGCAGATCTGCCGGCCGGAGTGGGAGAGGTCGACCATCACCCTGTTGGCGTTGAGGCGCTCGACCACCTCGTGGCCGAATTTGGTGAGGCCGCGGCCCTCCGGCGCCATGGAGCCGTCGCCGAGTTGGTTGGCGACGTTGTAGGTGAGCTGGACGATGCGGACGCCGAGGTCGGCGAAGATGTCCGCGCGGGCGGGGTCGCTCCCCATCTGGGCCGCGTTCTGGAAGCCGTAGATGATCCCGATCTTCTTCTCGGCCTTGGCGCGGGCGATGTCGGCGACCGTCGTGACCTTCAGGACGTCGCGCGCTTGCTGGCGGATCAGGACATCGAACATGCCGATGTCGGCGATCGAGTCCTGGAACGGATCCTTGGCGCTGGCGACATAGCCGATCGTCCAGTTGACCGCCGTCATGCCTGAGGCCCGGGCGTCGGCGAGGATGCGCGGCGTCAGCACGGGCCGCGGGTGCTCGACGGTGTCGTTGGCGTCCAGCAGCCCGCCCAGCGCATTGATCACCGTCAGGCCGGCTATGGGGTCCTTGGACCCGGCGGCGAGCGCGGGCGTGGCGGCGGCCGCGGCCGAGAGGGCGAGGACGGTGCGGCGGCTCAAGGTCATTCGTCGTCTCCGATATCGCCCTTGCTGAGGGGCTTGAAGTCGCGGCGCGGATAGGCGCGCCCGCGCTTGATGGTCGTCTCGAGGCTCTTCAGGTTCTCGATGTCGGCCAGCGGGTCCTTCGCAAGCACGATCATATCGGCGAGCTTTCCCGGCGCGAGGGTCCCCATGTCGGCTTGCTGGCCGGCGGCGCGGGCCCCGACCTCGGTCGCCGAATGGATCACCTGCGCCGGCGTCATGCCCAGCCGGACCAGGGCCGCGAATTCCTGATGCACGGTGGGCCAGGGGTCGTCCCAGGGCGCCTGCCAATCGGTGCCCGTGGTGACCGGCACGCCGGCGCGGACCGCCTGGCGGGTCAGGGCCGCGGCCATGGCGCCGCTGCATAGGGCGGGCTTCATCTTCGGGGTCTTGGCCCGCAGCCGTTCCTGCTCCTCGTAGATGCTGACGGTCGCGTCGAGGATGGTCCCCTGCGCCGTCATGGTCTCGTAGAGCCGTCCGATCACCGGGTTGTCGCCGGCCAGGAACGGGGCCGGGTCCATCGGCGTGCGCGCCTGGTAGCTCGGCGGCGTGCCGGCGACAGCGTGGCCGAGGCCGCAGGCGTGGGACACCACATCGGCGCCGGCGGCGAGCACGTCGGCGGCTGTGGCCGGATAGACGGTGCTGTGCGCCCAGACCTTGAGGCCCTGGCGGTGGGCCTCGGCGGTGATCTTCGCGACGAGATCGGCCGGCAGGTTCGCGTAGATCTTGATCGCCGTGGCCGAGGTGCCCTTGGCCAGGGTGACGGCGGTGCGGATATCGGTGTCCGCGTCGATGGACTGCATCCAGGGCGCCTGGCCGGGCGTGACCCCGAAGTTCGCCGCATGGGTGCGCGGGTCGACGAAGAAGCTCGGGCCGGCCATCAGGGCGGCGTAGTAGATGTCCGGGCCGGGAATCTCGGCGGCGCGGGAGGCGCGGGCGAGCTCGGCCACGGCGCGCAGGTCGTCGGCCATGTCGCGGATCGCGGTCACCCCGCCATAGAGGTCGCGGCGCATGTTGGCCTCGGCCATCCGGCGGTTGGGCGGCGTCGCCAGGTGTTCGTGGCTGTCGATCAGGCCGGGCAGCAGATATTTGCCCGAGAGGTCGACGGTCTTGGCGCCCGGCGGCGGCGAGACCTTGTCGTCCGGCCCGACGGCGGCGATCCGCTCGCCGACCACCAGCACCGACATCCCCGGACGCGGCGGGCCGCCGGTCCCGTCGATGAGGGTCGCACGGCGATAGAGGGTCGCCGTCGGCGCGTCTGCGGCGCGGACCGGTCCCACCGCCAGCGCCATGACGCACGCCGCGACGACGGCTCCCAAGCCTGACCGGATCACGCAATCCCTCCCGCTGACGGCGTAAGCGATAGGCGCCCCGCCCGCGCCGGGCAAGGGCAACGCAGCGTCACCATCGGCGTTACCGCTCGCATGGACATGCTCCGCACCCTGATCGGTCCGGATAACGGCGATGCGAGCGCGCTCCAGCTCTGCGCGCGGGCGGTGATCCTGTTCCTCGTGGGCATCGCCTACATCCGCATCGCCGGTCGTCGGACGTTCTCCCAGGCGTCGCCCCTGGACATCGTCGTGGCGCTGGTCGTGGGGTCGAACCTTAGCCGGGCGATGACCGGCAAGGCGCCGTTCTGGCCGGCGCTCGCGGCGACCCTGCTGCTGGTCGTCCTGCACCGCGTCTTCGCGATGCTGACGATCCGCTGGGGCTGGCTGGCCAAGCTGATGAAAGCCGAGCCCGTCGTGCTGCTCCGCGATGGCGTGGAGGACCACAAGGCCATGGCCTCCCACGGCATCGGGCACGCCGACCTGCTGGAGGGTCTTCGCCTGGAACAGGTCGAGCGGCCGGAGGACGCGCATCTGGCGACCCTGGAGAACAACGGCCGGATCAGCGTCGTACGCCGGGGCTCCGCGGCCTAGGCGGGAATAAAATCCCCGTCCGCGCCGTCTTTCCGTCAAGCTTGCCGCGAACCATGTTCAGCGGGACGACCTCTTGGAGACGGTACGATGACGCGCACGATAGCGGTGGCCCTGGTGGTTTCGGCGGTGCTCTGCGGGCCGGCCTTGGCCAATCCCTCGATCCAGGACCCGGCGAAGGTCCCGGCGGGGACCTACGTGCTCGACAAGCGGCACGCGAGCCTGACCGCGAAGATCGTCCACATGGGCTTTTCGCACTACACCCTGCGCCTCAACGGCCTGGACGGCGGCTTCACCTACGACCCGGCCAACTGGCAGGCGACCAAGGTGACCTTCACCGTCGATCCCAAGTCCGTCGACACCAACGACCCGTCGTTCAACAAGCAGATCGCCGGCTACTTCGACGCCGATAAATACCCGACCATCAGCTTCGTCTCGACGAGCCTCCAGGGCCAGGACGGCAAGGGGACCATGACCGGCGACCTCACCTTCCACGGGGTGACCAAGCCGGTGACCCTGGACGTCACCTTCGCGGGCGCTGGCCACGGGGTGACGCCGCTCGGCACCCGCCTGGGGTTCTCCGGAACCACCCAGATCAAGCGGTCCGACTTTGGGGTCAACAACGTCTTCCTGAACCAGTTCACCGCCGACGAGGTTGATGTGATCTTCGAAGGCGAGTTCGAAAAGAAGTAGACCGCCGCCAGGCGCAGCAGGAAGGCCCTCCATGACCGCAGTCCGCAACGGCCCCAACGCCGGCCGCAGCCGCTATGCGAGCGTCGCGATCGCCCTGCACTGGCTGATCGCGCTCGCCATCGTGGCCCAGGTGACCGTCGCCTGGCGGATGGGCGGCCCGCGCACGCCGGATAATTTCGCCCTCCTGCAGCTGCACAAGTCGATCGGGGTGACGATCCTGGTGCTCAGCATCCTGCGGCTGGGCTGGCGGCTGACCAACCCGCCGCCGCCCGAACCCCCCGGCCTGGCGCGCTGGGAGATCGTTCTGTCGCAGATCGTCCACTGGGGCTTCTACGTGATCATGATCGGCATGCCGCTCACCGGCTGGCTGATGGTCTCCACGAGCCGCATCCAGATCCCGACCCTGCTCTACGGCCAGGTGCTGTGGCCGAACATCCCGGGGATCGAGGGTCTCGACCACGCCACCCGGAAGCTCGCCCATTCCGTCGGCGAGAACGGCCATGGGCTCCTGGCGTGGGGCTTCTACGCGCTCTTCGTCCTGCACGTGGCCGGCGCGCTGAAGCACCAGCTCTTCGAGCGCGACACGCCGGTGCTCTCGCGCATGGCGCCGGGCGCTGTCGCCGGGCGCTGGTGGGATCCGCGCCTGTTGCTGATCGTCCTCGTCGTGGCCGGCGCCGCAGCCTTCGGCACGCTGGTGCAGCCGCCGCATCCGGCCCAGGGCCCGCCGCCGGCCGCCGCCGAGCCCGCAACGCCGGCGGCTGAGGCGCCGCCCGCCGCGATCTCCGCAGCGGCGCCGAGCGCGGGCGCCGCGGCTGCCGCGCCGGCCGCCCCGCCCTCGACAGAGCCGGTCGCCTGGAAGGTCGCCCCGGGCTCCGCGCTCACCTTCGCCACGAGCTGGGGCGGCGACCCCGTGCAGGGCCGGTTCGACACCTGGAAGGCGGACATCCTGTTCGCGCCCGAGGCGCTCGACAAATCGAAGGTGACGGTGACCATCGACATGGCCTCGGCCAAGACCGGCGACGCCCAGCGCGACGCCTCGTTGCCGGCCGCCGACTGGTTCGATACGGCCACCCACCCGAAGGCGGTCTTCACCGCGACGAAGTTCCAGAAGACCGGGGCGGACCGCTATGTGGCGCACGGCGCGCTGGAGCTGCGTGGGGTGAAGAAGCCGGTCGACCTGCCGTTCAGGCTGACCATCGCCGACGGCAAGGCCAGGATGAGCGGCGACGCCAGCCCCGACCGGACGGCCTTCGGCGTCGGCCAGGGCGAGTTCACGGCCACCGACCAGATCCCGGCGAAGGTCAGCGTACACGTCCAACTGACCGCCACGAGCGACAAGCGGTGACCGGGGCTCATTGACAGGGGCGCAGCCGCGCCGGAGCTTGGCGGCAGCTTCACCTTGCTCAGGATGAGATCATGAAACGCCTGCTCCTGGCCGCCTGCGCCGCCGCCAGCGTCCTTATGGTGGGCGCGGCCGCCGCCGCGCTTTCGCCCGCCATCTCCGCCGCCGTCGCCGACAAGGGCCGCGACGCCGACCGTGACGCCGACGCCCGCCGCCACCCCGGCGAGGTCATCGCCTTCTCCGGCGTCAAGGCCGGCGACAAGGTCGTCGACCTGATTCCGGGCGGTGGCTACTTCACCAAGGTCTTCTCGAAGGTCGTGGGCCCCAAGGGCCACGTCTACATGGTCTGGCCGAACGAATATGCGAAGGAAGCCCAGCCCGACCCGGTGAAGAACGCCGACCTCGCCAAGACCGGCTATCCCAACACCTCGGTGATCCTGCAGCCCGGCGCGGCCTTCGCGGCGCCCGAGCCCGTGGACCTGGTGTTCACGGTCCAGAATTATCACGACTATCCGGACAAATTCATGGGCAAGATCGACCCGATGGTCTTGAACCGGGCGGTCTTCAAGGCGCTGAAGCCGGGCGGGACCTTCCTGATCGTCGACCACGCGGCCGAGGCCGGGTCCGGCATGCGCGACACCGACACCCTGCACCGCATCGACCCGGCCATCGTCAAGAAGCAGGTGACCGACGCGGGCTTCGTGTTCGCCGGCGAGAGCGACGTGCTCAAGAACCCGGCCGACGACCACAAGAAGGTGGTGTTCGACAAGGCGATCCGCGGCCACACCGACCAGTTCATCTACAAGTTCACCAAGCCCAAGAAGTAGGACAGGTCCGGCCCCGGCGGTGTAACCAGCCGCCGTGGACCACGCCGCCGACATCGCCAGTTCTCCCGAGCTAGAGAGCGCCGCCGCCGCGCTGAAGGCGGGCGGTCTGATCATCCTGCCGACCGAGACGGTCTATGGCCTGGCGGCCGACGCCAGCGACGCGCGCGCCGTGGCCAAGGTCTACGAGGCCAAGGGCCGGCCCGCCTTCAACCCGCTGATCGCCCATGTCGCCGACGTCGCCATGGCCCGGCGGGTCGCGCGCTTCGACGACCGCGCCGAACGGCTCGCGGCGCGGTTCTGGCCCGGACCGCTCACCCTGGTGCTGCCGGTCGCCGACGAGGGCGCGGTCTGCGACCTGGCCCGCGCGGGTCTCGACACCGTGGCGGTGCGCGCGCCGGCCCACCCACTGGCCCACGCCCTGCTGGCGGCCTTCGGCGGTCCGCTGGTCGCCCCCTCCGCCAACCGCTCCGGCCGCCCGAGCCCCACGACCCTCGCCGACGCGGTGGAGGAGACCGGGGCGGCCGCGGCCCTGGCGCTCGATGGCGGGCCCTGCCGGATCGGCCTGGAGTCGACGGTCGTGGCCCTGCTGGACGAGGCGCGGCTGCTGCGGCCGGGCTCGGTGACCCGCGCCGAGATCGAGGCCGAGATCGGGCCGCTGTCCGAGGCCGAGGCGGACGCCAGGCGTTCGCCCGGGCGCCTGGCCCGCCACTATGCGCCGAACCTGCCGCTGCGGTTGGAGGTGACCGAGCCCCGGGCCGGCGAGGCCTGGCTGGGCTTCGGGCGGGACGGCGCGGAGCCCTTCAACCTCAGCCGCGAGGGCGACCTGGCCGAGGCGGCGGCTAACCTCTTCGCCTATCTGCGCGCCGCGGACCGGTCGGGCGCCTCCGGCATCGCCGTGGCGCCGATCCCCAAGACCGGCCTCGGCGAGGCGATCAACGACCGCCTGCGCCGGGCTGCGGGGTTTGTCGGCTAGGGCGGCGGCGCTACATTGAGCGCATGACCGCGCCCGTTCCCGCCGATGTGCTCTCCCGCCTGAAGGCCGTGCTGGGGGAGGGCGGCTGGAGCCAGGACCCGGAGCGGCTGGCGCCCAAGCTGCTCGAATGGCGCGACCGCTGGAGCGGCGAGACGCCGTTCCTGGCGCTGCCGAAGACCACGGCCGACGTGGCGGCGGTGGTGGGGATCTGCTGCGAATCCGCCACGCCGATCACCACCCAGGGCGGCAACACCGGCCTGGTCGGCGGCCAGATCCCGATGGGCGAGGTGCTGCTCTCCACCGAGCGCCTGCGGGCGATCCGCGAGAGCGACACCTTCGATGACGTGCTGGTGGCCGAGGCCGGGGTGACGCTCTCGGCGATCCACGCGGCGGCGGCCGACCTGAGGCGGCGGTTCCCGCTGGGCCTGGCCTCGGAAGGCTCCGCGACGGTCGGCGGGTTCGTCTCCACCAACGCTGGCGGCACCCAGGTGCTGCGCTATGGCATGACCCGCAACCTGGTGCTGGGGCTTGAGGCCGTGCTGCCGAACGGCGAGGTCTGGAACGGGCTGAAGCGGCTGCGCAAGGACAACACCGGCTACGACCTGAAACAGCTGCTGATCGGGGCGGAGGGCACGCTCGGCGTGGTCACCGCCGCGGCGCTGAAGCTCTATCCGGTGATGGCGTCCCGCGCGGTGGCGATGATCGGGGTCGCCGATCCGGAGACCGCCATCAAGCTCCTGGTCCGGGCCAAGGACGAGACCGGCGGGGCGGTGGAGGCCTTCGAGCTGATGGGCCGCCTCGGCGTCGACTTCGCCCTGAAGAACATCGCCGGGACCCGCGATCCGCTGGCGCAGGTCCACCCCTGGTACGTGCTGGCGGAGTTTTCCTCCGGCGAGCCCGGGTCCGCCGAGGCGTCCATGGAGCGTTTCCTGGCGTCGGGCCTGGAGGACGGCCTGGTCCGCGACGCCGTCGTCGCCCAGACCGACGCCCAGGCCAAGGCGCTCTGGGCCATCCGCGAGAACCAGTCGCCAGCCCAGAAGCCGGAGGGCGCCACCTGGAAGCATGACGTCTCCGTGCCGGTGAGCCAGGTGGCCGCGTTCCTGACCGAGGCCGACGCGGCGATGCGGGCCTTCGCACCGGGCTGCCGGATCGCCGCCTTCGGCCACATGGGCGACGGTAACATCCACTATGACGTGCTGCGCGTCGACGGGGCGTCCGACACCGCGCACGCCGCCCGGCGCGACCAGGGCTCGCGGATCGTCCACGATATCGTGGCCTCCCTGGGCGGCTCGATCAGCGCCGAGCACGGCCTGGGCTCGATGAAGACCGAGGAGGCCCGGCGCTACAAGTCGAGCGTCGAGATCGAGGCCCTGACCGCCATCCGCAAGGCGCTCGATCCCAAGCGGATCATGAATCCGCGGGTCCTTTTCTAGGCGTCATTTCGCCTATCCTAGGTGGTGTCTTGCTTATTGCCGGTTACATCTGTGACCCCTAGGCTTAAGCAGAATTCACCACTTTGGAGTGTATTTTGTGATCAGCAAACTGTGTGGCGCCGCCTGCGTGGCGGCGTTCGGGCTTTGCGCGGCCTCGGGGGCTTCGGCCAAGGTCATGGTGGCGACCTATGACGGGGTCGTGTCATCGATGTCCGGGGGCGCCTTCCATACGGACGGCGTCGCCGGTTCGGCGTTCAAGCTGAGCTTCAAATACGACACCGACCTCGGTGAGAGTGTCGATTTTCCGCTGTCCCAGGTCGGGGTTTTCGGCGGGACGGGCGACGCGCCGGGGACCGTCTCGCCGGTCCTTCTGGCCTCGGTGGAGATCAACGGCGTCCGCCAGATTTTCCAGGCGGAATTCGACGGTTCGGCCTTCCTCGAGTTCGGCGACGAGAACGACATCTTCCACAGCGCCTCGACCTGCGCGTCGCCTGGATTTTTCTGCGCGAGCCTGTTGGCCAACTTCCATCCGACCTCGATGCCCGCCGATCTCACCTCGCGGCTGGATGTTGACGGGTCCGGCGATGGGGAAATCGATATCCTCGATTCCGACTTCCGGCACACCTCCGCAACCTTGGCGCTACAACACCTGACCATCGCCGAAGCGATCCCGGAGCCGGCGATCTGGGTCAGCCTGATCGGCGGGCTTTTCGGCGCCGGGTCGATGCTTCGCCAGCAGCGTGGCCGCAGGACGCCCGCCGCCGCCTGAATCCCCGGCAAAAGGCGGGGCGGAGCAAGTCAGGCCTTGGCTTGCCCTTGAACTCGCGCCACAGGGATTGGCGATGCTCATCGTCCTCTCCCCGGCCAAGGCGCTCGACTTCACCGCCGCGCCGCCGTCCGTCGGCATGACCGCGCCGGAGCTCGCCGACCACACCGCCGAATTGGCCAAGGTCACGAAGAAGCTTCGGGTCATCGACCTGAAGCGGATGATGGACCTCTCCGACGCCCTGGCGAAGCTCAACCGCGAGCGGTTCCAGGCCTTCCAGCCCGGGAGCGAGGACGGGCTGCAGGCGGCCTTCGCCTTCAACGGCGACGTCTATCTCGGCCTTCGGGCCCGCGAGCTGGACAAGAAGGCGCTGGGCTGGGCCCAGGACCATCTGCGGATCCTCTCCGGCCTCTACGGCGTGCTGCGCCCGCTCGACGCCATCCAGCCCTACCGGCTGGAGATGGGCGTGCGGATCAAGACCAGGCGGGGCGCGAGCCTCTACGATTTCTGGGGTCCGAAGGTCTCGGAGGCCCTCGACGCGGCCTTGACGGGCCACAAGGAACGCACGGTCGTGAACTGCGCCAGCCAGGAGTACTTCGGCGCTGTCGACCGCGCCGCGCTGAAGGCCCCGGTGGTGAGCTGCCGCTTCCTCGAGGAGAAGGACGGCGAGGCCAGGATCATGTCGTTCTTCGCCAAGCGGGCGCGCGGGGCCATGGCCCGGTTCGCCATCGACAACCGCATCGAGCGCGCCGCCGATCTCAGGGCCTTCGATGTCGACGGTTACCGCTTCCAAGCCTCGCTCTCCAGCGACGAGGACTTCACCTTCGCCCGGCCGCAGCCGCCGCCGGTCGCCGAAACCCGCGCCGCCCAGCGCGCCAAGCTCAAAGAGGAGGCCTGACCATGGCCGTGGACTACAAGCTCGAGGGCCAGGTGGCGGTGATCACCGGCTCGACCTCCGGCATCGGCCAGGCGCTGGCGACCGCGCTGGCCGAGCAGGGCGTCAACGTCGTGCTGAACGGCTTCGGCGATCCGGCGAAGATCGAGGCTGACCGGCTGGCGATCCAGCAGAAAACCAACGCCGCGGTCCGCTACCACGCCGCCGACATGACCAAGCCCAAGGAGATCGCCGACCTGATCGCCTATGCGGTGAAGGAATTCGGCCGCCTCGACATCCTGGTCAACAACGCCGGCATCCAGTTCGTGGGCCCGGTCGATGAATATCCGGAGGAGAAGTGGGACGCCCTGATCGCGGTGATCCTGTCGTCGACCTTCCACGCCACCAAGGCCGCGATCCCGATCATGAAGGGCCAGGGCCGCGGGCGGATCGTCAACATCGCCTCGGCTCACGGCCTGGTCGCCTCGGCGTTCAAAGCGCCCTATGTGGCCGCCAAGTTCGGGGTGGTCGGCTTCACCAAGGCCTGCGCGGTGGAGCTGGCGCGCACCGGGATCACCGTCAACTGCATCTGCCCTGGCTATGTGAAGACCCCGCTGATCGAGGCCCAGGTGGTCGACCAGGCCAAGGCGCGCGGCATCCCCGAGGACCGGGTGATCGAGGACGTGATCCTGGCCGCCCAGCCCAACAAGACCTTCGTGCAGTACGGCCACCTGGCGGGCCAGCTGCTCTATCTGGTCTCCGACCAGGGGGCCTCGGCCACCGGCGCGTCGTTCGTCATCGACGGCGGCTGGACCGCCCAATAGCAACGAGAAGAGGGAGGCAGCGGTCATGGCCTACAAGCCGTTCGACCTGACGGGCAAGGTGGCGCTGGTCACCGGCGGCAACGGCGGCATCGGGCTCGGCATGGCCGACGCCATGGCCCAGGCCGGGGCCGACATCGTGATCTGGGGCACCAACGCGGACAAGAACGCCGCTGCGGAAGGCAGCCTCAAGGCCCATGGCGTCAGGGTGCTGACCCAGACGATCGACGTCGCCGACGAGCATGCGGTGACTGCCGGCTTCGCCGAGGCCGTCGCCAAGATGGGCCGCGTGGACACCGTGATCGCCAACGCCGGGGTCGGCGGCGGCGCGCCCTCCTTCTCGGAATTTTCCACCGAACAGTACCGCCGGGTGCTGTCGGTGAACCTCGACGGGGTGTTCTTCACCTTCCGCGAGGCCTGCAAGCACATGGTCGAGCGGGCGGGGCAGGGCGACAAGGCCGGCGGCTCGCTGGTGGTGACCTCCTCGCTCAGCGCCATCGACGGGGCGGCGCGCAACGAGGCCTACGCCTCGACCAAGGGCGCGGTGATCTCGATGATCCGGGCGATCGCCGTGGAGCACGCCCGCTATGGCGTGCGCGCCAACGCCATCCTGCCGGGCTGGATCGCCACCGACATGACCGCGGGCGCGCAAGGCAACGACAAGTTCAACGACGCGGTGATCAAGCGCGTGCCGTTCCGCCGCTGGGGCGAGCCGGAGGACTTCGGCGGCATGGCCGTCTACCTGGCCTCGGACGCCTCCGGCTTCCACACCGGCGACAGCTTCCTGATCGACGGCGGCTACGCGATCTTCTGAGGCTGCCGCCGCTCAGAAGGGCGGGAAGCAGTCGAAGTTGCGCTGGCCGGTGATCTTGCCGTCCTTGAAGTCGAGGAAGATGCCGGAGAAGCAGGTCATGGCGTCGCCGGGCTTCAGCTCGCCCAGCGGCACGTTCAGCACGCCGGTCCACAGGACCTCCAGCGCCACCCGGTCCTCACCGGCCACGGCGCTCTGGATTTCGTAGGTCTGGCTGCGCAGGATCGAGAGGCCCTTCTGGCCGTCGGCCTGCATGGCCGCGATCGAGCGCCGGTCGCCCTTGGGCTTCAGCCGGTTGGGGTGTTCGATCTGGACGACGTCCGCGGCGAAATACTGCGCGGCGTCCCGGGGCCGCGCCTCTTCGAGCGCCTTCAGATAGGCCCGGGCGGTCGCAAGGTTCGTCTCGGTGTCCGACATCGGCGCCTCCTTTGCCCCGACGTCATGGTTTGCATCCCTCGTCGGGGGCGCCATCGTGCCGCAAAATCGAGGAAACCCGCGATGACTTTACATACCAAGCTCTGTGACCTCCTGGCCGTGAAGCACCCGATCATGCTGGCCGGCATGGGCGGGGTTTCCTACGCCGAGCTCGTCGCCGCGGTTTCCAACGCCGGGGGCTATGGCGTGCTGGGCATGGCGGGCCGCTCGCCGGATTTCATCCGCGACGAGATGCGCAAGGTGAAGACCCTGACCGACAAGCCGTTCGGCGTCGACCTGCTGGCCGCCAGCCCGGAGAGCCTGGAGGCCTCGGTGGAGATCATCGTCCAGGAGGGCGCCTCGTCCTTCGTGGCGGGCCTGGGCGTGCCGATGCCGATCATGGAGCGGCTCAAGAAGGGCGGCCTCAAGGTGATGGTGGTCTGCGGGGCGGTGAAGCACGCGGTGAAGGCCGAGCAGGCCGGCTGCGACGCGGTGATCTGCCAGGGCGGCGAGGGCGGCGGCCACACCGGCCTTGTCGGCACCATGCCGCTGGTCGCCCAGGCGGTGGAGGCGGTGAAGATCCCGGTGGTGGCGGCGGGCGGGCTCTATGACGGGCGCGGCCTCGCCGCGGCGCTCAGCCTGGGCGCGGTCGGGGTCTGGCTGGGCACGCGGTTCATCGCTTCGGAGGAGGCGCACGCCGGCCAGATGTACCGCGACGTGATCGTCGAGGCCTCCGACGAGGACACCATCCGCACCCGCAGCTATTCGGGCAAACCCATGCGGGTGAAGAAGAACCCCTATGTCGACGACTGGGAGCGCCGGCCGGCCGAGATCCAGCCCTTCCCCGCCCAGGCGATCCTCTCCAGCCGCGCCGGCGTCATGGGCGGCATCGGCGGCCAGATTGAGGGGCTCGACGCCGACAAGTCGGCCTTCGCCATGGGCCAGTCGGCGGGCGGCGTCCACGACGTGGCCCCGGCCGGCGAGATCGTGAAGCGGATCATGGCCGAGGCGGAGGCCGCCATCGACCGAGTCTCGGCCTTGCGGGCGAAGGTCCCGGCCTAGGGCGGTAATTCTCCCCTTCGGGGGAAATGGCGCGCAGCGCCAAAGGGGGCCGCGCCCGCTAGGGCGCGGCGGCCAGGTAGGCCGACGGATCCTTCAGGAAGTTGCGGAACTCGCCGATGCAGCCGGTCCAGGCGAGCACGTGGGTGCGGAAGTGCTCGTAGGGCTCGTCGGCGAACAGCAGGGTCGAATAGAGCACGTGCGGCTTGCCGGACTTGTCCTCGGTCCCGCGGCAGGTGGCCGAGGTCTGGTTGAAGGCGTTGAGCTGGGCGAAGCTTGGGCCGGGCCTGTCCTCCAGATAGTCGAACTGCACGGCCTTGCAGGCGCGGCCCTGGGCGTCGCAGGCGGCGAACTGCAGGCTGAAGTTGGCCGCCACCGAGGTCACCGTGACCAGCACCGCGTCCGGGTCCTTGCGCGCGATGGCCGCCTTGCCGCCGCCGGCGTTCATCAGCTCGACGACGCTGGCCGGATTGCGGGCGTCGAAGTTGGCCACCGGCGCGGCCATGGCCTTCGGCGGCGCGGTCTTCGTGGGCGCGGCCTTGCCGGCCGCGGGCTTCGGCGCCGGGGATTTTGGCGCGGCGCCGGCGATCAGCAGGGCGGCGGCGAGAAGGGTCGCGGTCTTCCAGAACATCATCGAGCGCTATCAGACCTCGGAATTGGGCGCGAGCGTGGCCTCGCGGTTTCCGTAGCGTCGGACCGCGCGCGGTGGTTAAGCTTCGGGGCCTTCTGAGGAGTTGTTCATGGGTTTCATCGTCGCCGCGGTCTTCCTGGTGCTGGCCCTGGTGGTCGCGCTGGGGGCCATCAAGATCGTCCCGCAGGGCCAGGAAGTGACCATCGAGCGGTTCGGCCGCTACACCCGCACCCTGAAGCCCGGCATCAGCTTCCTGACCCCCTTCGTCGAGGGCATCGGACGGCGCATCAACATGATGGAGCAGGTGCTGGACGTGCCGCGCCAGGACGTCATCACCAAGGACAACGTCTCGGTGCAGGTGGACGCCATCGTCTTCATCCAGGTGATGGACGCCTCGGCCGCCGCCTATCGGGTGACCAACCTCGACTTCGCCATCACCCAGCTGACCATGACCAACCTCAGGACCGTGGTCGGCAACATGGAGCTCGACGAGGTGCTGTCGCAGCGCGACCAGATCAACACCCGCCTCCTGGAGGTCATCGACCAGGCGACCAGTCCCTGGGGCGTGAAGGTGGCGCGCATCGAGATCAAGGACCTGCAGCCGCCGCCGGACATCACCAACGCCATGGCCCGCCAGATGAAGGCCGAGCGCGAGCGGCGCGCGGTGATCACCGAGGCGGACGGCGAGAAACAGGCCGCGATCACCGTGGCGGAGGGCCAGAAGCAGTCGGCGATCCTGCAGGCGGAGGGCCGGCGCGAGGCCGCCTTCCGCGACGCCGAGGCCCGTGAGCGCTCCGCCGGCGCCGAGGCCAAGGCCACCGAGCTGGTCTCCAACGCCATCGCCAAGGGCGACGTCAACGCGATCAACTACTTCATCGCCCAGAAATACGTGGAGGCCTTCGGCAAGCTGGCCGAGAGCCCGCAGCAGAGGACCGTGATCGTGCCGGCCGAGATGGGCTCGCTTGTGGGCTCCATCGCCGGCATCGCCGAACTCGTCAGGACCGCCCAGGCCGAGCAGCCGCCGATCCCGCCGCGCGGCGGGAGCGCCCGGCCGGCGAGCCGCGGCGGCACGGCGGTTCCGCCGGCAGGGAGCTGAGCCATGCCCGACCTGACCACCTTCTATGCGGCCTACCCGTTCTGGGTGTGGATCGCGCTCGCCGCGGCGCTGCTGGCCATCGAGGTGGCGACCGGTTCCGGGTGGCTGCTCTGGCCCGCGGCCTCGGCCGGCGCGGTAGGGGTGCTGGCGGCCTTCGCCGATCTCGGCCTGCCGCAGGCGGTGCTGGCCTTCGCGGTGCTGACCATCGCCTCGACGGTGCTGGCGCGCCGCTACCTGCCGCGCTCGCTGCTCAGTCATCCGGCTCATGACGTCAACGACAACGTGGGCCGGCTGGTCGGTCATCACGGCCGGGTGGTGTCGGCCTTCCGGGACCGCGCCGGGCGCGTGTTCATCGACGGCAAGGAGTGGGCAGCGGTGCTCGACGACGGCGAGGCGCTTGAGGCGGGCTCGCGGGTGGAAGTCACCGGCGTCGCGGGCGCGCACCTGACGGTGCGCGGCGCCTGAGATTCGAGCTGCGGCGCCCTTCGGCGCAACCTGAAGACGTCGGCTAAGCCTTTGGAAGTGCGTCAAAGTTCCCCAGTGTTACAGGGTCATCTTGACCCCTGCGACGTTCATGGCGCTTATGTGCGCGGAAGGGGCGAACGCCCCACCAAACGTCCAGGAGAGACTGAAGTCATGAGGCCAATTGGATTGGGGCTGCTCGCGGCCCTCATCGTCGCCATGATGGCCCCGGCCGCGGCCATGGCCGCCCCCGCGAAGGCCGCGCCGTCCGCCGTCCGCGCCGAGGACCGCAAGGCCGGTATGGCCGACGCGCCGGCTCTGATCGCCGCGGCTGGTGCGCCCTGCAAGGTCACCGACGCGCGGCTGGTGGGCAAGGCCGCGGCGGACAAGAAGACCGGCTCGCTCGGCTCCAGCCTCTATGAGGTCGCTTGCGAGAACCAGCCGGGCTTCCTGGTCCAGACCACGGCCACCACGCCCAACGCCTTCAGCTGCCTGCTGGTGAACTACCCCGCCGATCCGGCGACCAAGTCGCCGAACACCTGCGTGCTGCCGGGCAACCTCGACCTCAAGCCGGCGCTCGCGCCGCTGTTCGCCTCGGCCAAGATCACCTGCGCCCCGGACGCGATCCGCGGTATCGGCCAGACCGCCACCAACACCCTGATCGAGGTCGCCTGTCCCGGCGGCAGCGTCGGTTACATCATCACCGCCAGCACGCCCCTCGACGTCAACAAGCCGGCGACCGCAGCCAACTGCCTCGGCTATGACGCGGCCGAGGGCAACATCAAGTGCATCCTGGCGCCCGCCGCCACCCGCCTGACGGTCATCGACAACTACGCCAAGCTCGCCAACAACGGCTGCGCCGTGAAGGATCGCCGCTTCGTCGGCCTCTTCACCGACGGCACCGAGGGCTACGAAGTCGCCTGCGACAATGGCAAGGGCTACATCTACAAGGTCACCGCCGGCGCGGTGAAGGAGACCCTGGACTGCGCCAAGGTGCCCGGAGACACCTGCAAGCTCACCGACAGCCGCGCGGCCACGGCCGAGCAGGCCGGCCTCTACACCAAGCTCGCCAAGAACTCCGGCTCCAGCTGCACGGTGGCCCGCTATGCGATCTTCCCGACCCGCGGCGCCGAAGAGGTGGTCGAACTGGTCTGCGCGGACGGCGCCGGCGCGATCGGCATGTTCCCCGCCACCGGCAAGGGCAAGGTGCTGGACTGCGGTCACGCTCTGGTCGCCGGCTACAAGTGCACCCTGGGCAAGCCCGACTACGCGGCCCTGACCGCCGACCTGCGCAAGTTCGACAAGAAGGAATGCACGGTCTCCTCGGTCGGCTCGCCCCTGAAGGCCGCGGACGGCACGATCCGCCTGGAGGTCGCCTGCTCCGATGGCCTGCCGGGCTACATGATCGCGTTCAGCGATCCGCAGACGGCGAAGGAAGCCGTGGCCTGCAGCTTCGCCGGCAACTGCACGCTGCCGACCAACAAGCCGAAGGCCAAGAGCTAGCCGCTCTTCGCCCTCAGGCAACTCCAAAGAGGCCCGCGGGGTTCGCGCCCCGCGGGCCTTTCTTTGCCCTTCCCATTCATGGGAATGGTGGGAGGGGCGAGGTTCGCCCCTAGATCGCCGCTTCGATGAACATCGGGCCGCGGCGGGCCATGGCGCCGGCGAAGGCGGTCTCGAATTCCTCGGCCGTGGCGCAGCGCACGGCCGGCAGGCCCAGGCCGTTGGCCAGCGGGACCCAGTGGATCGAGGGGTCGCCCAGACCCAGCAGCTTGGCGGCCTGGGGCCCCGCGTCGCCCGCCCCGGTGCGGGCCATCTCGATGTTGAGAATGCGGTAGCTGTTGTTGGCGAAGACCACGACGGTGACGTCGAGGTTCTCGCGCGCCAGGGTCCAGAGCGCCTGGATGGTGTACATCGCCGCTCCGTCGCCGTTCAGCGAGACCACCTTGCGCTCGGGGGCCGCCACCGCGGCGCCGACGGCCAGCGGCAGGCCGATGCCGATCGCCCCGCCGGTCAGGGCGAGCACCTCGTGCGGGGCGGCGGTCAGGGCCGGCACGGCGATGCCGCCGCCGGAGGTCACGCTGTCGTCGCAGATGATCGCGCCCTCCGGCAGGTGGCGGGCGACGGAGAGGCCGGCCATCGCCGCGCTGAGCGGGCCGGACGGGGCGGCCTCGGGGCGCTTCAGGGGCTGGCTCGGGCCCTGCTTCGGGGCGCCCATGGCGTCGGCCAGCGCGGCCAGACCGGCGACCGCGTCCTCGGCCCGCGCGGCGAGCGTCAGGGTCTTGCAGCCCTCGGGGACCAGCACGCTCGGCCGGTTCGGATAGGCGAAGAAGGCCACCGGCTCGGTGGTCCCGGCGAAGACCATCAGGTCGACGCCGGCCAGGTCGCTCAGCGCCATCTCGCCGAAGTACTGCATGCGGCTGGGGGCGAAGTGCCCGGCCCCGCGCGGCTGGCGGGCGACGAAGGTGTCTGAGACGATCCTGACGCCGGCGGCCTGCAGGCGGGCGGCCTGGACCAGGCCCTCGGCGCGGCAGGCCTGGCCGCCGATCAGGATCACCGGTTTCGCCGCGGCCTTCAGCGCCTTGGCCGCGGCGTCCACGGCCGAGCCGGCGGGGGCCGGCCGCACCGTCCGCTGAGCGATGATCGGTTCGCCCTTGGTCTCCAGCCAGGCGCTGTCGGCGGGCAGGATCAGGCTGACCGGGCCGCCCGGCGGTCCGAAGCTCGCGGCCACCGCCTCGGCGGCGAGGCCCGCCACCGCGTCGGGGCTGTCGGCGGACTTCACCCACAGCGAATTGGGCGCGGCCAGCGCCGGGATGTCGGAGTTGAGCGGGGCGTCGTACTGGCGGTGATAGGTGGCGTGGTCGCCGATGACGTTGACCACGGGCGTGAAGGCGCGCCGCGCATTGTGCAGGTTGGCGATCCCATTGCCGTAGCCGGGACCCAGATGCAGCAGGGTGCAGGCCGGCTTGTCGGCCATGCGGCCGTAGCCGTCGGCGGCGCCGGTCGCCACGCCCTCGAACAGGCAGAGCACCGGCCGCATCTCGGGCTTGCGGTCGAGCGCCGCCACGAACTGCATCTCGCTGGTGCCGGGGTTGGCGAAGCAGGCGGTCACATCGTTGGCGACAAGGGTCGCGAGCAGGGCGTCGGCGCCGTTCATGTTCAGAACACCATCACGTCTGGAGGAGGAGGGTCGGCGAACAACTTCTGGATGGCTCCGGCGCGCCGGGCGCGGGCCAGGGCCTGGGCGATATAGCCCTTGTCGGTGATCTCGCCGGACGCGGCGTCGGGGGCGTCAGGCAGGACGAGGGCGCGCGCCACCCGGCCGCCGGACCCGCGGGCCCTGGCGTTGAAGCCTTCGAGGCCCGCGCGCACCGCGGCGGCGACCTCGGCGGGCGCCAGGCGGGGGTTGGGATAGAGCAGGAGGCCCACGGCCTCTTCGCCCTCGCCGCAGACCACCGCGTCGGTGACCGCCCCGCCGATCGCGCCCACCGCGCCGATGCGCAGGTCGCCGACGCCCACGAAGGTGCCGCTGGCGAGCTTGAAGTTCTCCGAGAGCCGGCCGTCGAAGATCATCCCCTGCGCGGGATCGTCTGGGTCGACGAAGCGGGCGGCGTCGCCGATCACATAGAAACCTTCGTCGTCAAAGGCGCGCGCCGATAGCTCCGGCTGGCCGAGGTAGCCGCAGGTGATCTGCGGTCCCTTCACCCGGAAGTCGAGCTTGCCGGGCTGCGGGACCAGCCGCACCGACGTCCCCGGGATCGGGAGGCCGATCATCCCCATGCGGTCGTTGGGCCAGTGGACGTTGCAGGCGGTGGGGCCGGTCTCCGTCGCGCCATAGCCGGACGCGAAGCTGATCTTCTCCCCGACCGTGCGGACGGCGACGGCCTGGATGCGGTCGGCGGTCGCCTGGCCGAGCGCCGCGCCGCCGTACTGCAGCACCCGCACCCGCTCGAAGAACCGCCGGGCGAGCGCCTGGTCCTTCTCAAGCTCGTCGACGAACAGCATCCAGCCGGCCGGGACCATGTTCTGGTAGGTGGGCGAGATCTCGCGCAGGTTCCGCACCGTCTCGCCGAACCGCGCGGCGGTCGGCTGGCCGTGGTCGATGTAGAGCGTGCCGCCCCGCTGCACGCCCATGTGCAGGATCGAGTTGGCGCCCAGGCTGTGGCTCCAGGGCGCGGAATTGACCATCACCGGCGGGTCGGGATCGTCGTAGCAGGCGGCGATCTGGGCGGAGTTCAGGCAGACGTTGGCATGGCTGCAGATCACCGCCTTGGGGTGGCCGGTCGAGCCGGAGGTCAGCAGGTACTTGGCATGGTCGGCTGGGCTGGCGGTCGCAACGGCGGGCGAGCCGGCCAGCAGGGCTTCGAAGGCGATGTCTCTGTCCCGCGGGTTCCTCGAGGCGATGACCGGCAGTCCGGCGAGGCTCGGCGAAGCGAGCCCGTCAGCGAACAGCGCCGCGTCGTCGGTGTAGACCGCCGCCGGCTTCAGCACCTCGCAGGCCCGCGCCAGCCGCTCGGGCTGGGCGTTCTTCAGGCCGTACTGCGGCGAGACCGGCGCGATCGGCATGCCCTGGCTCATCGCCGCATAGCCGATCAGCGCATGCTCGATGCCGTTGTGGGCCAGGATCAGCAACGGCGCGGGGCCGATGACGCCGAGCGCCCGCAGGCCGCCGGCGATCGCGGCCACCCGCCTATGCGCCTCGGCGAAGGTGACGGTCCGCCAGCCTTCGCCGGAGCGTTCGGCCAGCCATACCCGGTCGGGCGCGGCCTGCGCCCAATGCGCCAGGCCGGCGGTCATGGTCTGGAACCCGGTCGAATGGGGCGTCGGGTTGGTCAGCACCATCTCGTCCCCCGCCCGCCGCTCGACCTCCAGCTTTCGCGGCGCATAGCGCGGGTCGCGGAACGGGGCGGTGGAAAGATTGAGCTCGGCGTCCATGCTGGGAGCCTTATTCCAAGCGCCGGGCCAGAAGGGAAGGCTCAGGCGCCGAGCGCGGCCAGCCTGCGTTCCAGGAACAGGCGTTCGGCGGGAGCGGGGTGCAAGGCGAGCGCGGCCTTCAGCGCTTCGGCCGCCTCGGCGTCCCGGCCGGCCTTGGCGTAGAGGCCGGCGCGGGCGGCCTGGTAGGGAAGCCAGGCGGCGAGACGTTCCGGACCCTCGACCGTGGCCAGCGCCGCCAGGCCGGCCTCGGCGCTCTGCGCTTCGGCCACCGCCACCGCGCGGTTGACCGCGGTGACGGCGGAGGGGCGCACGGCCATGAGGATGTCGTAGAGCGTGACCACATCGCTCCAGGGCGTGGTCCCGATCTCCAGCCGCGAGGCGTGGGCGGCGTGGATCGCGGCCATCAGCTGGTAGGGGCCGCTGCGTCCGAGCTCGGCGGCCCGGCGCATCAGGGCCACGGCCTCGGCGATCAGGCGGCCGTCCCAAAGCCGCACGTCCTGCTCGGAGAGTGGGATCATGGCGCCGGCGGCGTCGAGGCGCGCGGGGCGGCGGGATTCGGTGAGCCGGACGAGCGCCGCCAGCCCCAGCACCTCCGGCTCCTCAGGCAGCAGTTCGGCCAGCAGGCCGGAGAGCCGCAGGGTCTCGGCCGCCAGGTCCGCGGCGTCCGAGGCGAGGGCGGCGTCCTCATAGGCCTGGGCGTAGGCGATCTCCAGGGTGGCCAGGACGGCGTCCAGACGCTCGCCCCAGGCGTCGGGCTCGGGGATCTCGAAGCCGATCCGGGCGTCGCGGATCTTGCGCTTGGCCCGGGTCAGCCGCTGCAGCATGGCGACCTCGGTGGTCAGCCAGGCGCGGGCTATGCGCTCCACCGACAGGCCGCAGAGCGTGCGCAGGGTGAGCGCGATCCGCGCCTCGGGAGCCAGCGCCGGGTGGCAGCAGACGAAGATCAGCCGCAGCCGCTCGTCGGGGATCGGCTCGAACGCCGCCATCAGGATGGTCTCGGGGTTGGGCGCGGGTTCGGGGGCGTCATGGACCGCCGTCTCGCGCACCTTGGTCCGGCGGCCGATGTCGAAGGCCCGCCGCCGCCCGACCGCATAGAGCCAGGCGGCCGGATCGCGGGGAACGCCGTCGCGCGGCCAGGTCTCCACCGCGCGCAGGCTGGCGAAGGCGAAGGCCTCCTCGGCCATGTCGAGGTCGCGGAAGCGGATGGCGAGCGCCGCGCGGATGCGGTCGCCCGCCTCGCGCACGGCCTCGGCCAGGATCTGCGCCGCATCCCGCGCCATGGGCCTACATCACATGGACGGGGCGGACTTCGACGGCGTAGTTGGGGCCGCCCGGGATCTTCTTGCCCCAGGCGATCGCCGCATCCAGGTCGGGCGCCTCCACCAGGTAGTAGCCGGCGAGCTGCTCGCGGGTCTCGGCGTAGGGTCCGTCGTGCAGGCTCTGCGAGCCGGCCACGGTGCGCACGGTCGTGGCGGTGGCGGTGGGCTGCAGCCGGTTGCCGCCGACCATGGCGCCTGCCTCCTGCAGCTCGGCGCCCAGCCGCATGTGGGCCGCGGTGATCTCCTGCAGGACCGCCGGCGCGGTGCCGGTCGCGGGATCCCAGAGCTTCTCGTCGGTATAGATCAGCAGCAGATATTGCATGGGTCTCGTCCTCTTCAGGGGCCAGCTTGGCCGACGCGAAGGGCCGCGTCATCTGAGAGACGCGCCGCCTGGCCGGGATTCGACCGGGCTTCCTGCCTTTCTCAGGTGGGGGGCGCGGGCGGGTTTTCCAGCAGCTTGCGCAGGTCGGCGATGGCGTGGGCCGCGGGCGAGCGGCGCTGCCGCCAGACCAGCAGGGTGACGGCGCCCAGGGTCGCGGCGATAAACGGGATCGGCCCGAACAGCCAGGCCGCGGCGGCGAGCGCGAAATAGTAGCCGCGGACCCCGGAATTCACCGAATGGAGCGCCGGGTTGAGCAGCCGGCCGGCCGCGTCCCCGAAGGCGTGGTGGGTCGCATCGTCCGCCCGCTCGGGCGTGGCCCCGATGGCGGCGAGGACATAGTTGAGCTGACGGATGCCCCAGATGAAGTCGAGCAGGCCGCGGGCCAGGGTCAGCAGCACCAGCGCGAGCTGGCCCTCGAACAGGAGCCTCGAAGAGCTGTTGATCGCCACCAGGCTGGAGACGTTGCGGTAGCTGGTCTGCCCCCCGAACAGCACGCCGGCGAGCGCCGCGATCAGCAGCAGGTTGGAGGAGGCGAAAAAGGAGGACGAGCTCAGCGCCTGGGCCAGCAGCTGGCCGTCCATGAAGCGGTTCTCGCGCCGCGCCATGTTGTGCATCCAGGCGGTGCGCACGACCATGAGATCGGTGTTGATCACCGCCCCGCCGCGCCGGCCCATGAGGTTCAGGAACGGCTGGTAGAACAGCCAGCAGACGCCGAACAGGCTGACGGCGGCGAGGTTCAGGGGGCTGAGCTCAATCATCGGCGATCAGGCTGGTGACGTTGGTGTTCCGCAGGCGTGCGGCGGCGATGGCCCCGACGCCCATGACGACGGCCACATAGATATAGAAGCGGCTTTCGACGTGGGCCGCCTTGAACCATTCGGCGATGTATTCCGCGGTGCCGCCGAAAAGGGCGTTGGCCAGGGCATAGGGAAGCGAGACGCCCAATGCCCGCACATGCGCCGGGAAGAGCTCGGCCTTGACCACCGCGTTCACTGCCGAATAGCCCGAGTGGCAGAGCACCAGGATCATCACCAGGCCGAAGGCCACGAGCGCCGAGCCCGCATCGCTGATGGCGGTCATCACCGGATAGGTGGCCAGCGCGCCCAGCCCCAGGCCCACGGCCATGGTGGTCTTGCGCCCGACGATGTCCGACAGCCAGCCGACGCCCGGCTGGATCACCATGTAGAGCACCAGCACGCCGGCCATGATCGCCGTGCCGGTGTCCTTGGAGAAGTGCGCGGTGTTGACCAGGAACTTCTGCATGTAGGTCGTGTAGGCGTAGAAGGCCAAGGAGCCGGCGGCGGTCAGCACCAGGACGATCCAGAACTCGCGGGGATGCTGGCGGATCAGCGTCATGGTGCGGCCCCGCTCGGAGGTCGCCGCCGTCTCGTTGAGGTAGGAGCGGGTCTCGTCGAGACCGGTGCGGATCCAGAAGACCACGATGGCCAGCACGCCGCCGACCGCGAAGGGGATGCGCCAGCCCCAGGCCGCCAGGTCGGCCTTGGAGAGCACGTGCTGCAGGACCACCAGCACGACGAGCGCCGCGACCTGGCCGCCGATCAGGCTGGTGTACTGGAAGGACGACCAGAAGCCGCGATGCTTCGCGCCGGCCATCTCCGACATGTAGGTGGCGCTGGCGCCATATTCGCCGCCCAGCGACAGGCCCTGGACCAGGCGCGCGGCGAGCAGGCCGAGCTGCGCCAGGACGCCGATCTGGGCGAAGGTCGGGAGGATGGCGATGGCGAAGGAGCCCAGGCTCATCAGGGCCACCGACAGGGTCAGCGCCGCGCGCCGTCCCGACCGGTCGGCGTAAATCCCCATCAGCCAGGCGCCCGCCGGCCGGGCGATGAAGCCGGCCGCGAAGATCGCCGCGGTCTGCAGCTGCTGGGCGGTCTGGTCGCCCTTGGGGAAGAAGTGGGCGGCGAAATAGAGGCTGGTCGAGGAATAGGCGAACCAGTCGTACCACTCGACGAGGTTGCCGGCCGACCCGCCGAGGATCGCCTTGATGCGCTTGAGCGCCGACATCGGCCCTGGGGTAATCGGCCCAGGGGTCGCCTCCGCCGTCGCTCCGCCCTGCGCCATGCATCCCCCGCTTGTTGCGGGGAGATGCTAGGCGATTTTCAGCCGCGAGGCGCCCGAAAATCGCCCGGCAAGGACTCCGTGAGCGTTCGGCGGCGCCGAACGCCGGGTTGGTTCGCTACCTCAGGGGCTGCGCTAGATCTTGCCCAGCAAGACCAGCACGATGATGATCACGAGGATCAGGCCGAGACCGCCGCTCGGATAGTAGCCCCAGCTGCGCGAATGGCCCCAGGTGGGCAGGGCGCCCAGCAGCAGCAGAACCAGGATGATGATCAGGATCAGGCCCACGCGTCTCTCCTCCGTGTGATGTCGGCTGCGCGAGCAAACGGACGGTCACGGTAGAGGTTCCGGCGCGGATCGGCCGGCGGGCTAGTCGGCGGCGTCGGCGGTGTGCAGGTGGGCGTCGGTGTCCTTGACGCCCATGGCGTACATCAGCCCGATCCAGCCGCCCTTGATGCGCGGCAGCAGCGCCAGCGTCAGCGCCGCCAGCGGGATCAGGATCAGCGGCAGGGAGTAGGCCGGGTTCGAGCGCCAGACGATCGGGAAGAACAGCATCGGCGCCACCACCAGGTGGCCGACCAGGAGGATGGTCAGATAGGCCGGGCCGTCGTCGGCGGGATAGCGGGCGAGGTCGGTGTCGCAGACCTCGCAGCGGCCGTTCACCTTCAGGTATTTCCAGAACAGCTTGCCCTGGCCGCAGGACGGGCAACGTCCGGCAAGGCCGCGGAACAGCGAACGCCTCAGTGGATGGACGATCTCAGCCATGGCCAGCATATGGGCCCCCCGCGAAGGAAAGGAAAGCCGGCCCGGCGAATCCGCCGCACCTGTCGCAGAGGATGGTTTCTCCCGGCGTCTGTGAGGTTTTGGCCGGCCGCGCCGCAGCCCCTAGAGGGGTGCTGCCAGGGCGGCGGCAGCGGCCAGGGCGCCGCGCGCCCGCGCGATCACCCGGGCGCCTCCGTTCGGCGTTGTCAGGGCCTCGACGATCAGCCGGGCGCTCAGCGAAAGACGAAGCGCGGTCAGCGGCTTGCCGTCGCGGACGCCGACTGAGACCGCCTGTCCCAGATGCACCGGCGAGGCCGCGCGCATCAGCCCGCGATGCAGCGCCTGCGTCTGCTCGGGACTCGGCGGCCCACGGCGCCCGAGCGGCAGGAAGGAGAAGATCGTCTGCTGCGCGTCCCAGGCCCCAGGCGCCGTCCGCCGCAGCAGGGGCGCGGGGAGCGGTTCCAGGTTTCCGGCCTCGCCCATGGCCTGCGAAACCGCCGCGCCGAAGGCCGCCAGGAACCCGGCCACGCTATCCTCCGGCAAGCTCCGGAAGGCGGCGAGTTCATGCAGCGCGGCCTCCCAGCGCAGCATCATCCCGGGGTTGGGCCGATCGGGGAGCAGGCGGCGTCCGAGCCAGGCTTCCGGCCAGTCCTGGCGGCCGCAATAGTCGCCCAGCGCGGGCAGCAGGGCTCGGTGACGCAGCGCTTCGGCTTCGCCCGGCGGCACGAGGAGGGCGCCTGAAAACGCCGGGCCTCCGAGGAATTTCGATCCGGTGACCGCCACCAGGAAATCCCGGCGCAGATAGTCGGCGAGCGTCGCGTTGGAGATCCGGAACTGGCAGGCGTCGACCAGCACGCTCACCGCGCCGGCGAAGCGCGCCTTGAGCCGGCTCGCGCAGTCCGGGCTCGGCGCGACCAGGCCGGTCTTCGAGACATCGACGAGGCTGAGCAGCACCCGCGCGCCGCCTTCTATCGCCAAGGCGCAGGCGCGCTCGAAGTCCGCGTCGACCGCTTCAGTTGGCCGCGGGACGCCGCTCGGTTCGCGGACCGGGATTCCGATGGCTTCGCCGCACACGGCCCCGGCCAGCGGCTCGCCGGCGTCACCGGCCCGGCCGTGCGGCGTCAAGGCGGCGAACCGGCGGCCCCGGACCGCGTCCGGCACGCCGCGTCCCGTCTCGGCGGGAGCGGCCAGCAGGGCGGTCAGCGGGCGGCGGCCGTCCGAGGCCAGGGTGGCGGCGATCAGATGCAGGTCGGTGCCGGACGCCGCGAGGATCAGGTCACCGGCGGCGGCCTCGGGCAGGCCGCACAGGGCGGCCAGGCGCCGGCGAAGGCCGGTCATCTCCTGCGCGTAGGCGTCGGCCGGTCCGGCGGTGATGCGCGCCGCGGCCCGGGCGGCCGCGTCGTAGGCCGAACCGGAGATCACCGAGGCGGTGGACGATCCGAATGCGGCGAGGCCATCGTGGGGCGCCGCCGCGCAGCCGTAGCGGTTGAGGCCGGTCTGCGGGTCGAGCACGATGCGCTCGTCACCTCCGGCGGCGAGCAGTCCGGCGATCCGTCCAGGGTCCGGACGGCCGTCGATCGATGTCAGGACAGCAGCTTGCGCCATACACGCGTCCGGGACGGTCACTCGCCCCTAGGGTGCGGGCGACCCACATTCGCCTGGAATAGGTGTTGTGCGCGTTAAGGCTGGGCCACTCGGCCTGAAGCCGTGCGGGGAACGGCGGGCGGCGCTTCGCCGCCGCGCCGCATCCCCCGCGATTAGTGCTTGGCGTCGTCAGCGGTCTGGGTGACCGCCTTGCCGGCCGCCGAGACGTCCTTGCCGGCGCCGGCGACGGTGTTGCAGCTCGCCACCAGCAGGGCCGAAGCCGCGGCCACCAGAACGATCAGTTTGCGCATCGAAAATCTCCCCGAAGATTGGGCGGGATTTCACCGGACGGAGCGCTACAGTCAAGGTCTGAGGTTGGCCTTGGTGCGCTTTCGCGTTCTTCTAGCGTCATCATGAGCGCCGCCGCCGCCGCCCTGCTTGTCCTCGCCCTCCATTTGGCGGTGATCGCGTTCAATGTTCTGGGCCTCATCGCCATTCCGCTCGGCGCCGCCTTGGGATGGCGTTGGGTCCGTGTCCGCTGGTGGCGGATCGCGCACATCGCCTCCTGGAGCGTGGTGGCGTTGCAGGCCCTGATGGGCCGCGCCTGCTTCCTGACGCTGTGGCAGGATCGGCTGACAGGAACGAGCGGACCCCCGTTGATCGAGCGCTGGGTCAACCGCCTGATCTACTGGCCGCTGCCGATCTGGGGGTTCGGGGCGGCCTATCTGGGGTTGTTCGCCGCCGTCGTCGCCTTGTGGTGGCTGGTCCCGACCCGCAGGGTGACCGCCTAAGCCCGCTCCTGTAAGGGGGAAGGCGACGACATGAGGAGACGGCCATGGCCGACGGTTCCGTTCAGGGCTTCACCCAGGATCGCTACGCGCCGGTGCGCGAGGCCTTCGAGGAGAACTTCGCCAGCGGCGCCGACGTGGGCGCCTGCTTCTGCGCGACGCTCGAGGGCGAGACGGTGGTCGACCTCTGGGGTGGCTTCGCCGACGCCGCGAAGACCCGGCCCTGGGAGAAGGACACCATCGTCAACGTCTATTCGACCACCAAGACCATGACCGCGCTCTGCGCCCTGTTGCTCGCCGATCGCGGCGAGCTCGATTTCGGTGCGCCAGTCGCCCGCTACTGGCCGGAGTTCGCGGCCAACGGGAAGGAGGCCGTCAAGGTCAGCCACCTGATGAGCCATTCGGCGGGGCTGTCGGGCTGGACGGAAGAGGTCACCACCGAAGACCTCTACGACTGGCAGAAGGTCACCGCCCTGCTCGCCGCCCAGGCGCCCCTCTGGACGCCGGGAACCGCGGCCGGTTACCACGCGATCACCCAGGGCTACCTGGTGGGCGAGGTCGTGCGGCGGATCACCGGCAAATCTCTGGGGACCTTCTTCCGCGAGGAGATCGCCGAGCCGCTGGGCGCCGACTTCCACATCGGCCTGCCGACCTCGGAAGACGGCCGCGTCGCCGAGCTGATCCCGCCGCCCCCCGGCCAGGCCGCGGGCGACGGCCAGCAGACCAGGATCCAGGCCGTCAGCTTCAACAATCCGAGCGTCGATGTCTCGGCCACGCGCACCCGGGGCTGGCGCGGCGCGGAAATTCCGGCCGCCGGCGGGACCGGCAACGCCCGCTCGGTCGCCGAGATCCACACCATCCTGGCCAACGGCGGCATGGCCAGGGGCAAGCGCTTCATGTCCGAGGCCGGCTGCCGCAAGGCGCTGGAGCTGCAGATTGAAGGCCAGGACCTGGTCCTCACCACGCCGGCCCGTTTCGGGATGGGCTTCGGCCTGGGCGGCGGCATGATCCCGTTGCCCAACCCGGCCGACAGCATGTTCTGGGGCGGCTACGGCGGCTCGCTGGTGATCATCGACATGAAGGCCCGCACCACGCTGGCCTACGCCATGAACAAGATGGCCGGCACCACCACCGGCGACCTGCGCGCGCTCGGCCTCGCCATGGGGTTTTGGGGTGCGCTGGGGGTGATCTAGCCGAAAACCGGAGCCGCCATCGCGGCCGTGGCCCCAGCGGCCCGGAAGGCGCATAGTCGGCCAGGAGCTATCGCCTACCGGGACAAACAGGGGGTGAGCAGATGGCGTTTTCGATCCGTCGAATTCAGACGTGGGCGCTGGCGGCCGGGGTGGCCGCCGCCCTGCTCGCGGGCTCCGCGGACGGCCAGGCCTACAAGGCGCCGCGCAACGGCTTCGGCCAGCCGGACTTCTCAGGCGTCTGGACCAACGCCTCGATCACCCAGCTCGAGCGTCCGGCGCAGTTCAAGTCGCTGGTGATCACGCCCGCCGAGGCCCGCACGCTGGAGCAGGGCTACGCCCAGGCGGTCTCGGCCGACGCCAAGCCCTCGGACCCGAAAGCCGGCGCGCCGAGCGCGGGCACGGACCCCGGGGGCTACAACACCTTCTGGATCGATCCCGGAACCAAGATCGGCGCGATCCGCGGCCAGCTTCGCAGCTCCTGGCTGATCGAGCCGGCGGACGGCAAGCTGCCCTACAGCCCTGAGGGCCGCCGCCTCTTCCTGGCCGAGGTGCGGAAGATCTCCGGCGCCGCCGACGATCCGGAATATCGCCAGGTCGCCGAGCGCTGCCTGCTGGGCTTCGGCTCGACCGCCGGGCCGCCGATGCTGAACGTGCTCTACAACAACACCTATCAGATCCAGCAGGATCGGGACCACGTGGTCATCCTGGTCGAGATGGACCACGACGCGCGGATCATCCGGCTGGGCGACCGCACGCACCTGCCGGCCCATATCCGCCCCTGGATGGGCGACAGCGTCGGCTGGTGGGAAGGCGACACCCTGGTGGTCGAGACCACCAACTTCAATCCAGGCGAGGTGCTGAGGCCCGGCATCCCGACGACCATCTTCGTCTCGAAGGACGCCAAGGTGACCGAGCGCTTCACCCGCGTTTCGGCGGCCCAGATCCTCTATGAGTTCAAGGTCGAGGACCCGACCGCCTACAGCAAGACCTGGCGGGGCGAGATGCCGCTCAACACCACCAAGGGACCGCTCTACGAATACGCCTGCCACGAGGGCAACTACGCCCTGCCGAGCATCCTGCGCGGGGCGCGGCGGGCGGAAGAGGCGGCGGGCAAGGCGCCGGGGCCTGGCGGGTCGCGCTAGCGGCTAGGGCCGCGCGGCCCTAGCCCTCCATCCGGAAGAGCGCCAGGGCGGTCTTGCCGAGGATCTTCTGGGCGTCCTCGAGCGCGACGGCCTTGAAGACCGCTTCGATGGCGCTGCGGGTATAGCCGAAGGTGCTTTCCTGGTGCGGGTAGTCGGAGGACCACATCACCCGATCCGCGCCGATCCGATGCAGCATCTCCAGCCCCACAGGATCGGTCATGAAGGTCGCGTAGCAGTGCGCCCGCCAGTACCAGCTCGGCGGATGGGTGAGCTTCGGCGAGACCATGGTCGGGAAGGAATTATAGATCATGTCGGCGTCGTGGAGCATGCCGGGGATCCAGGCGAGGCCCGCCTCCACGAACACCACCTGCAAGCCCGGGAAGCGGTCGAAGACGCCGCCAAAGGTGAGCTGGGCCCAGTTCTGGCGGAAGCCCTGCATCTGGGTCAGCACCGAGACCCCGACCGCGCCCGGCTCGGCGGTCGGGATCGCCTCGCCGATGTGGAAGGCCAGCGGCAGGCCCGAGGCTTCGATGGCCGCCCACAGGGGGTCCATGCGGCCGTGGTTGTACTGGATGGTGCGGCCGTCGGCGAACTTGCCGGGTTTGATCGGGACCATCAGGCAGCGCGCGCCCAGCTCGGCGCAGCGGGCCACGCTGTCTTTCGCGGCTTCGGGCTCCCAGTAGCTCGGAACCATCACCGGATAGCAGCGGCCGTTGGAGCGGGCGCAGACCTCGCCGATGTGTTCGTTGTAGGCGCCGAACACGTGGTCCTTGTTCTCGATCTCGCCGAACGTCATCAGGCCGAACAGCCGTTGCGGGAAGATCAGCTCCTTCTCCACGCCCTCGATGTCGAGGTCGGCGATCCGCGCGTCGAGGTCGGTCAGCCCCGGGTAGCATTCGAGCGCGTTGCAGAGCGCCGCCGCCACCGGCTCCGGCGTCATCGACCGGCCGGCGATGGAGAGGTCCCAGCCGCCGTCCCGGAAGAGCATCCGCGGCGCCTGGTCGCGCAGGTGCGGCGGGAAGCGGTCAACCCAGAGGTCCGACTCCAGCATGTGGCTGTCGGCCGAGACGATCCGCGTGCCGGCCGGCCAGTCGCGGGTCCTGGCCTGAGGCTGTCGCGCCGTGGCGACCGCTAGGCCCACCTGCTCGGGGATCTCGAGGACGAAGCTGTCGGCCATCGCGGCCTCCCTGCGCGTCTCTAGGACGAGCGAAGGCTATGCCCGGGCGCGTAGGCCCGCAATCGTGACCCAGCGTCAGGCCACGAGCCTAGTCCGCGTCCATCTTCAGGGCCGCGATGAAGGCTTCCTGCGGGATCTCGACCTTGCCGAACTGGCGCATGCGCTTCTTGCCGGCCTTCTGCTTGTCGAGCAGCTTGCGCTTGCGGCTCATGTCGCCGCCGTAGCACTTGGCGGTGACGTCCTTGCGCAGCGCCCGGACGGTCTCGCGCGCGACGATCCGGCCGCCGATCGCCGCCTGGATCGGGATCTGGAACATGTGCGGGCTGATCAGGTCCTTCATCTTCTCGACCATGCCGCGGCCCCTGGCTTCCGCGCGGTCGGCGTGGACCAGCATGGAGAGTGCATCGACCGGCTCGGAATTCACCAGGATGGTCATCTTCACCAGGTTGCCGACCCGATAGTCCTCGATCTGGTAGTCGAAGGAGGCGTAGCCCTTGGAGACGCTCTTCAGCCGGTCGTAGAAGTCGAACACCACCTCGTTGAGCGGCAGGTCGTAGACGACGAGGGCGCGGGAGCCGACGTAGGAGAGCTCGCGCTGCGAGCCGCGGCGGTCCTGGCAGAGCTTGATCACGCTGCCGAGATATTCGTCGGGCGTCAGGATGGTGGCCTTGATCCAGGGCTCGGCGATGGTGGCGATCTTCACCGGGTCGGGCATGTCGGCCGGATTGTGCAGCTCCACCTCCGAGCCGTCGATCAGGCCGATCTTGTAGATGACGCTGGGCGCCGTCGCGATCAGGTCGAGGTCGAACTCGCGGGAGAGCCGCTCCTGGATGATCTCCAGATGGAGAAGGCCCAGGAATCCGCAGCGGAAGCCGAAGCCGAGCGCCGCGGAGGTCTCCATCTCGTAGCTGAACGAGGCGTCGTTCAGGCGCAGCCGGCCGATGGCGGCGCGCAGGTCCTCGAAGTCGGCGGCGTCCACCGGGAAGAGGCCGCAGAACACCACCGGCTGCACGTCGCGGAAGCCGGGCAGGGCCTCGGCGGCGGGGCGCTTTTCGTCCGTGATGGTGTCGCCGACCGCGGCCTGGGCGACTTCCTTGATCTGGGCGGTGATGAAGCCGATCTCGCCGGGGCCCAGGCTCTCGACCTCGGTGCGCTTGGGGTTGAAGACCCCGATCCGGTCGATCAGGTGGGTCGAGCCCTGCTGCATCATCTTCACGCGCTGGCCGGAGCGCAGCGTGCCGTCGATCACCCGGACCAGCACGACGACACCGAGGTAGGCGTCGTACCAGGCGTCGACCAGCAGCGCCTTGAGCGGCGCGGCGGCGTCGCCCTTGGGGGCCGGCAGGCGGTGGACGATGGCCTCCAGCAGCTCGTGGATGCCGACCCCGGTCTTGGCCGAGGTGAGGATGGCGTCCGAAGCGTCGAGGCCGATGACGTCCTCGATCTGCTGGCGGATCCGCTCGGGCTCGGCGGCCGGCAGGTCGATCTTGTTGAGGACCGGGACGATCTCGTGGTTGTTGTCGATGGCCTGGTAGACGTTGGCCAGCGTCTGGGCCTCGACGCCCTGGGACGCGTCGACCACCAGGATCGAGCCTTCGCAGGCCGCCAGGCTGCGGGAGACCTCGTAGGCGAAGTCCACGTGGCCTGGCGTGTCCATCAGGTTCAGGACATAGGTCTCGCCGTCGTCGGCCTTGTAGTTCAGCCGCACGGTCTGGGCCTTGATGGTGATCCCGCGCTCGCGCTCGATGTCCATGTTGTCGAGCACCTGCTCGGTCATCTCGCGCTGGGTCAGCGCGCCGGTCTCCTGGATCAGCCGGTCGGAGAGCGTCGACTTGCCGTGGTCGATGTGCGCGACGATGGCGAAGTTGCGGATGTGGGAAAGCGGGGTGGTCATGTTGCGCCCGCGTCTAGCACATTCCTTCGCGTGTGCGAGAGAGACGCCCGCGCCTTGGCGCGGCCTGGGCCTTCGCGTGTGCGAGAGAGACGCCCTATCGCAAGCGGCCGCCGCGCCGAAACACGGTTAATCGGGCGTTAAGACGACATATTCCAAGAACAGCCTGGGCGGGCTGGAATCGAATAACGCTGGAGGACTTGCGCCCATGGACCGTCGAACCCTGATCGTTTCGGGCCTCGTCACCCTGGGCGCCGCCGGCGTCGCCAGGGCCGAGCCTATCCAACTGCCGCCGGCCCGGCCGCGCGATGAGGGTCCGCAGCTGCGCGACGACCCGATCAATCCGCCGCCGCAGGCCCCGCCGCCGCCCAATTCGACGCCGAGCTATCCGACTAGCGGGCCCACCGGCTCGCCGCCATCCGACGGCCGGCCGCCGCACGCCGAGCCCTATAGCCGCGACGAGATCGTCAACTCCGTCTCCGACTTCCTGGGCGTCACCGCCGAGGCGGCCGGCGGGGCGGTCGAGCGGGTGTTCAAGAACAACGGCCGGCCCACCGCCTATATCGCCGGCCAGGAGGGCTCAGGCGCGATCGCCGTCGGCGCGCGCTATGGCCGGGGCCTGCTCTACATGAAGGGCCGCGAGCCGATGGAGGTGTTCTGGCAGGGCCCCTCGGTCGGCTGGGACTTCGGCGGCAACGCCAGCCGGGTCTTCACCCTCTGCTACCTGCTCGACGACCCGAAGGACATCTTCCAGCGGTTCCCCGGCGTCGAGGGCTCGGCCTATTTCATCGGCGGCCTGGGCGTGAACTACCAGAAGGCCGACCAGATCGTGCTGGCCCCGATCCGCGCCGGCGTCGGCTTCCGGCTGGGCGCCAACATCGGCTACCTCGCCTACACGCGCCGCCGCAGCATCATTCCGTTCTAGATCCAGGCCCGACCGGCTGATCTGACTTAGGGCGCTTAGGGGCTGCTCTGCCCCAGGCGTGGCTCTGTTCCGGCCAGCAGCCGCTGGATGTTGGCGCGATGGCGCACGATCACGTAGAGGCCGCCGGCGATCACCAGGACCCGATAGGCCGCCGGCTGCGGTAGGGCGCAGACGAGGGCGATCGCCGTCAGCGCCCCCAGCATCGAACCCAGGGACATGATCCGGGTGAGCGCCAGCACGACGCCGACAGCGATCGCGGCGCCCAGGCCGACCGGCCAGGAAAGCGCCAGCAGGACCCCGAGCCCTGTCGCCGCGGACTTGCCGCCCGCGAACTTCAGCCAGATCGAGCGGCTGTGCCCCACCACCACGGCAAGGCCGGCCAGGCAGACCGCCCAGGGCGCCAAGGTTTGCAGATCGAGCCCCGCCGGCGGCGTGACGGATGGCAGGGTGTAGAGCCAGGGATAGAACCAGCGGGCGAACACGATCGCCGCCGCGCCTTTCAGCACATCGACCACGAGCACGGCCAGCGCCGGCCATGTTCCCAGGGTCCGCAGGACGTTGGTCGCCCCGACGGATTTGGAGCCGTGCTCCCGGATATCGATGCCCTTGAGCAGTTTCCCCGCCAGGTAGCCGGTGGGCAGAGACCCGAAGAGATAGGCGACCCCCAGTCCGGCCAGGCTCGCGATCCAGAAAATCATCGGATTTGCCTCGGCGCTCAATCCAGGCTCGCGCCGACCGTCTGGCTCTCGGTGGCGAAGAGGCCGCGGCCGGGGACGTGGTTGATCTCCAGGCGCACGCCGTCCGGGTCCTCGAAGAGGATCGAATAGTAGCCCGGCGCGAAGGCGTCCTCCTGCGGCCCATGGACCACCCGCGCCCCGATCGAGGTCAGGAAGGCGAAGGCCTCGTCGATGTCGCCCCGCTCGCGGGCCCGCCAGCAGTGATGGTGCAGGCCGATCCGGCCCTGGTCGAACCGGGCGCCGGCATGGTCCGCCGACGGGCGGCGGATGCCGAAGCCGGTCCGCCCGCCGACGCCATAGAAGGTGTCGGGGCTGTCGGCGACGATCTGCATCCCCAAGAACGGCAGCAGCCGGCGGTAGAAGGCGACGCTCGCCTCGAAGTCGCCGGCGGTGATGAAGGTGTGCGCGACGCCGTTGATGTCCATGTCCGCCTCCTCGGGTTCGGGCCTATCGCGGCCGCGGCGCCCCGGCGGAAGTCAAGCTCAAGGCGCGCGCCAGCAGGCGAGACTGCCGATCTCGGCGTCGCCGATCCGCTCGCAGGTCCAGCGTGGATCGAGCGCCGGGATGTTCGGCGGGAAGCGCCGGGCCGAGGTCGCGCCGCGGCGGTTGTAGATCCAGATGATCCCCGGACGCGGCCCGCTGGCGGCGGCCAGCGCCAGCGGATTGGCGTCCTGGTCCGGCCGGGTGACGACCGGGGTCACGGCCACCGGATACCCCGCCCGGCGGAAGAAGGCCGCACCGGCGCGCTCCAGTGAGGCCGGCGCCTCGATCCGCGTCGCCTCGTGATCCCAGACGTAGGCCACGTGGGTCACGCCGTGCCGCATCAGCGTCGTGGAGGCCTCCTCGTAGCCGTAGGGCGCGCCTTGGCGCAGGCTGGCCGTGAAGCCGCCCGGCCACAGGGCGGCGCCCAGGTAGAGGGCCATCAGGGCGCCGTAGGCGAGGCGAGGGTGGGCCGCGCGCCGGGCGCAGAGCACGAGGCCGAGCAGCAGGCCCGGCGCGAGCGGGATCAGGTAGCGTCCGGTGAGGCTCGGCCGGAGCGCCCCGAAGGCCAGCATCAGGGCCAGGCCCAGGACGGCGGCCCCGACGACCAGCCATAGGGGGTCCGTCTCCTCCGGCGTGGTCTCCACATCGGGCGCCGGGCGGCGGCCGAGCAGCAGCATGGCGACGACCAGCCCGCCCGCGAGCGGCAGGCCGAGCAGGGTCGAGGGATTGACGGTGAAGGCCGCGAACTGCGGGGCGCTTTGCAAGGTCACCAGCGGGTGCCAGGCGACGTCGGCGGCGGAGAAGGCCCTAAGCCGGGGGGCATGGTAGGCGATCCAGCCGAGCGCCGGGGCGAAGGCGAGGAGGGCCGGCCAGGTGCGCAGCGCCTGTTTCCGCCGGGCCGCCAGATAGACCAGGCCCTGGGCTGCAGCCGGGATCGCGGCCACATATTGGGTGAGGATCGCCGCGGCGGCGAGGCCGCACCAGAGCCAGGCGTTGCGCCGGCCGGGCCGGACCAGCAGGGCCGCGAACGCGATGGCCTGGGCGACGGATAGCGCCAGCAGCAGGCCATAGCAGCGGCCGCTGAGGAAGACGCCCACGCCCCACCAGCCGAAGATCGTCACGCCCCAGGTCAGCCGGGCCGCGAACGACAGACCCTTGATGCGGGTCATGAGCGGGATCAGGCCTGCCGCTGCGACCGCCAGCAGGCCCGGCAGCCGCAGGGCTATGTCCGAGGCCCCCGCGACCATCGACCAGAGCCGCATCAGGCCGTAGTAGAGCGGCGCGTTGACGTCGTTATAGGCCTCGGCGAGGAAGCTCTTCCAGTCGGGCGTGGCCGCCACCGAGAGCGTCCAGGCCTCGTCGAACCACAGCGGCTGGACCGCCGCCAGCCAGGTCCGTTCGACGCCGAGCGCCACGGCCGCCAGACCAACGAGGACGAGCAGGATCGCTGGCGACCGGCCTGCCGGTCGGGACGCGGCCTCGGATGCCGACAAGGGACGCTCCCTGGGTGAAGCGCCAGTCTGACAGCCCCCCGTTAAGCGAGGATTGTCGCGATCCGCCGGCCGCTTGACTAACATATAAGTATCAACTTATGTATTGACCGTGACGCCTCCACCCGCCCCCGATCTCTTCCGCACCCTCGCCGACCCGACCCGCCGGGCGGTATTCGAGCGGCTGGCGGGGGAGGGCGAGCTCAGCGTCGGCGATCTGGTGGCGGGCGCGGGCGTCTCCCAGCCGGCGGTCTCCCAGCACCTGGCGGTGTTGCGCCAGGCGGGACTGGTCACCGAGCGGCGGGACGGCCGCTTCGTCCGCTACGCCGCCTCGCCCGAGGGGCTGAAGCCGCTGATCGACTGGATGGCGCTCTACGCCGTCTTCTGGCGCGAACGCTTCGACCGCCTGGAAGACCTGCTCAACCGTATGGACCAATAGCCAGAGGCCCGACCCATGACCGAAACCCTCGCCACCAAGAGCATCGTCGTCGAACGGCTGATGCCCCACCCGCCGCAGAAGGTATGGCGCGCCCTGACCCAGGGGCCGCTGGTCGCCGAATGGCTGATGCAGAACGACTTCGAGCCGGTGGTCGGCCACCGCTTCAATTTCCGCGCGACGCCGATCCCGAACATGTGGAACGGGGTCACCGACTGCGAAGTCCTGGCGGTCGAGGCGCCGACGCGGCTGGTCTACAGCTGGAACGCCTCGGGCGATGAAGCCAAGGAGGGGTTGAAGACCATCGTCACCTGGACCCTGACCCCGACAGCGGGCGGGACCCAGGTGCGCATGGAGCAGTCCGGCTTCCGGCCGCAGGATGAAGGCGGCTACCAGGCCATGGGCGGCGGCTGGCCGCGGATCGTCGGGGGCCTCGAACGCGTGGCGGGCGAGCTCGCGCATTAATCGAAGATTCGGTGAGCTCTGCGCATCGTCCGGGAGAGCGCCCTCGGGCGCGAGGCGGAGGTCCTGGTGCAGCAGCTGCTGGAAGCGTTGGAACGGCTCGCAAAGCCGTTTGCCGCGGTGATCGGCCCGCTGGTGCTCTGCGCGCTCGCCTTCGCGGCGCTGGCCTGGCTGACCAAGGGCCGCCGCGCGCTCACCGACGCCCGCCTCGCGGCGGGCGAGACGAAGATCAATCTGACCATGGTTGTGGTCGATGCGCTGGCCATCAGCCCGCTGCTGACCATCGGTCTCGCCACGGTGGTCGGGATGGCCGCGGCCCACGGCCTGCAACTCGACAGCGCCCGGGTCTGGGCCTGGCTGGGGCGCTGGCCGACGGTGGCCGTGGCCATCGTGCTCGGCGACTTCTTCGGATATTGGCGCCACCGCATCCAGCACAGCCGCTGGCTCTGGCCGGCCCACGCCGTGCACCACAGCGACACCCACCTGACCTGGCTCAGCCTGGAGCGCATGCACCCGATCGACCGGGCGGGCTCGCTCGTCGACATGGTGCTCCTGAGCGCGCTCGGCCTGCCGGTCTGGGCGCTCGCCGCCAATGCGCTGGTCCGCCACTACTGGGGCTATTTCATCCACGCCGACGTGCCCTGGACGCTCGGCAAGGCCGGCCGGGTGGTGAATTCGCCGGTGATGCACCGCTGGCACCACGCCCGCGACGTCGAGGGCTCCGGCCACAACTTCGCGACCGTCTTCTCGGTCTGGGATCGGGCGTTCGGCACCTACTACCAGCCCGGCCCCTGCACGGCGCCGCTGGGCGTCCGCGAGGACCTGGGCGCGGGCGCGCTCGGCCAGTACGCCCACCCGCTCAAGGTCTGGTGGCGCGCGATCCGGCCGGGCCAGGTCGAACTCAGCTCCTGAGCTTCGCGCCCACGGCCTTTTCCGCCGCCGCGACGATCTTGGCCGACAGCGCCTCGATCTCGGCGTCGGTGAGGGTCTTCTCGGTGGGCTGGACCGTGACCTCGACCGCCACCGACTTCTGGCCCTCCGGCACGCCCTTGCCCTGGTAGATGTCGAAGACCCGTGCGTCGGCGATCAGCGATTTGTCGACGCCCAGGATGGGGCGAACGACCTCCCCGGCCGGCGTCGCCTGATCCACCAGGAACGCGAAGTCGCGGGTGAGCGGCATCAAGGGCGAGAGCGCCAGCGCCGGCCTGGTCTTGGTGGGTTTCTTCTTCGGCTCCGGAATGGCGCCCAGGTCGAGCTCGAAGGCCAGCATCGGCCCCTCGGCGTCGAGGTCCTTCAGGATGCGCGGATGCAGTTCGCCGAACTCGGCGATCACGTTTTTCGGTCCAAGCTGCAGCCGGGCCGAGCGGCCGGGATGCCACCAGGGCGAGGCGTGGCCCTGCACCACCTGCAGGGGCGGGGCGCCCATCTCGTCCAGCAGGGCCATCAGGTCGGCCTTCAGCGCGAACAGCGGATCGGCATGGCCGCCGTCCCAGCGGCGCGGCTCATGCGGCGCGACGAGGGCCGCGACGATGGTCAGCTGGTCGGCCGGCTGGTCGCCCTTGAAGGTCGGACCCACCTCGAAGACCGCGGCGTCGGCGAAGCCCTGGCGGGCGTTGCGGGCGGCCGCGTCGATCAGGTTCGGCAGGATCGAGGGCCGCATGCAGTCGAGGTCCGACGCGATCGGGTTGGAGAGCCGAAGCGCCTGGTCCCCGCCGCCGAACAGCCTGGCCCAGTCGGTGCGCATGAAGCTCCAGGTCACCGCCTCGGCATAGCCGCGGGCCGCCATGGCGCGCCGGGCGTTGCGCATGCGGGTCTGGCGCACGGTGAGCACGCCGCCCACGGCGCGCGGCATCTCCGGCAGGGGCGTCGAGGGCAGGGCGCCGAAGCCCTCGATGCGGGCCACCTCCTCGACGAGGTCGGCCTTGCCCTCGACGTCGCGGCGCCAGGTCGGGGGCGTGACCATCTCGCCGCGCACGGCGAAGCCGAGGTCGGTGAGGATCGCCTCGATCCGCGCGCTGCTGACGGTGAGGCCCGAGAGCTTCTTCACATAGGCGTGGTCGAACTCGAAGGCGGCCGGCGGAGCGGGCGCGTGGCCGGCCACCCGGACCTCCGAAGGCTCGCCGCCGCAGATCTCGAGGATCAGCTTGGTTGCCAGTTCCAGGCCCGGCGTCACGAAGGCGGTGTCGACGCCGCGGGCGAAGCGGTACTGGGCGTCGGAGCCGATGCCGAGCGTGCGGCCGGTCTGGGCGGTGCGGATCGGGTCGAAGTAGGCGCTCTCCACGAAGACCTCCGTGGTGGCCTCGCTGACCTTGGTGGATTCCCCGCCCATGACGCCGCCCAGGCCGATCGCGCCAGAGCCGTCGGCGATGACGCAGACCTCGGCGCTGATCTCGTAGGTCTTGCCGTCGAGGGCCTCCAGGCGTTCGCCGGCCTTGCCGAGCCGCGCTTCGACGAAGCCGCCCGATAGCTTGGCGGCGTCATAGACGTGCAGCGGCCGGCAGCGGTCGTAGGACATCAGGTTGGTGATATCGACCAGGGCGCTGATCGGGCGAAGGCCGATGGCGATCAGCTTGCGCTGCAGCCAGGCGGGCGAAGGGCCGTTCTTCACGCCACGGATCAACCGCCCGGCGAACACCGGGCAGGCGTCGCCATCGACGCGGATTTCCAGGCTCAGCGGGGACTTGCCCGGCACGGCCGCGACCGCCGGATCCTTCAGCTTGCCCAGGCCGACGGCGGCCAGGTCGCGGGCGATGCCGACCACGCCCAGCCAGTCGGGCCGGTTGGGCGTGACCTCGAAATCGATCACCGCCTCCAGGCCGAAGGCCTCGGTGGCGCTGACGCCCACGGCCAGGCCGTCCGGCAGCTCGACGATGCCGTCGGATTCCTCGGCGACCTCCAGCTCCTTGGCCGAGCAGAGCATGCCGTTGGAGACCACCCCGCGAACCGGCCTGGCTTCCAGCGTGATCCCGGAGCCCGGCACATAGGCGCCCAGCGGGGCGTAGATAGTCGTCAGCCCGGCCCGTGCGTTAGGCGCGCCGCAGACGATCTCCTTGCGCCCGTCGACGGTGTCGACCTGGCAGACCCGCAGGCGGTCGGCGTTGGGGTGCTGCACCGCCTCGACGATCTTGGCGACCGTGAACTGGGCGAGCTTCGCCGCCGGGTCTTCGACGTGCTCGACCTCGAGGCCGGCCATGGTCATCGCCTCGACCACCTCGGCGGCGGTGGCCGTGGTGTCGAGGTGTTCCTTGAGCCAGGAGAGTGTGAACTTCATCGCTCTCTCCTCAGCTCAGGCCGGTGGCGGGATTGGGCGCGGCGAAGGCCGAGAAGCCGAAGTGCTCCAGCCAGCGGACGTCCGAGGCGAACATGTCGCGCAGGTCGGGCATGCCGTACTTCAGCATCCCCAGCCGGTCGATGCCGAAGCCGAAGGCGAAGCCCTGCCAGACGTCGGGATCTAGGCCGCAGTTCTTCAGCACATTGGGATGCACCATCCCGCAGCCGACGATCTCCATCCAGTCGTCGCCCTGGCCGATCCTGACCTCGCCGCCGGAGCGGTCGCAGCGCACGTCCATCTCGGCGCTGGGCTCGGTGAAGGGGAAGTGGTGCGGCCGGAAGCGGGTCTCCACCAACGGCGTCTCGAAGAAGCGCGAGATGAAGGTCTCCAGCGTCCACTTCAGGTGGCCCATGTGGATCGCCTTGTCGATGACCAGGCCCTCCAGCTGGTGGAACATCGGGGTGTGGGTGGCGTCCGAGTCCGAGCGGTAGGTGCGGCCCGGCACGATGATGCGGATCGGCGGTTCTTGCCCGTTGGCGATCCAGGCCGGCAGCTTCTCATTGGTCCGCTGCATGGTGCGGATCTGAACCGGGCTCGTGTGGGTGCGCAGCACCTTGCGCTCGCCGCGTTCGTCCTCGGGCAGCCAGAAGGTGTCGTGCATCTCCCGCGCCGGGTGCTTCGGCGGGAAGTTCAGGGCGGTGAAGTTGTGGAAGTCGTCCTCGATGTCGGGGCCTTCCGCCAGGCCGAAGCCCATTTCGGCGAAGATGGCGATCATCTCGTCCTGCACCTGCATGGTCGGGTGCACCCGGCCGCGGCGCTCAGGCGGCGGCGGCAGCGTCAGGTCGACGCGCTCGGCGGCGAGCTTGGCGTCGAGTTCGCCCGCCTCCAGCCCGGCCTTGCGCTCGGCGATCGCGGCGGCGATGCGGTCGCGCAGGCCGTTGATCGCGGGCCCCCGCTCGCGGCGCTCGTCGGGGCTCATGGCCCCCAGCGTCTTGAGCAGTTCGGAGACGGACCCGGATTTGCCCAGTGCTGCGACCCGCACGGCTTCCAGGGCGGCCACGTCGGACGCGGCCTCAACGGCGGCGGCCAGCTCGGCCTCGAGTTTGGTCAGATCGGTCATATGACGGGTGTCCTAGCCTGCGCACTTCACGGGGTGAAGGGGGACAGCAAAAAGCCCCCCGGCGGTTCAGCCGGAGGGCTTTGGAATGCTTCGAGGTCTAGGTGACCTTCAGCCTCAAGCCAGCGCGGCGCGAACCTTCTCTGCGATGGCCTTGAAAGCGGTCGGATCGTTACCCGCGATGTCCGCGAGGACCTTGCGGTCCATTTCGATCCCGGCCCGATCAAGGCCGTGGATAAATCGGGCGTAGGTCATGCCTTCTTCGCGCGCCGCGGCGTTGATGCGCTGGATCCACAGCGAGCGGAACGCCCGCTTGCGGACCTTGCGGTCGCGATAGGCGTACTGGCCGGCCTTGTCCACGGCCGCCTTGGCGGTGCGGATGGTGTTCTTGCGGCGCCCGTAGAAGCCCTTGGCCTGCTCGAGAACCTTCTTGTGCTTGGCGTGGGCGGTGACGCCCCGTTTGACGCGAGCCATCTGTCAGCGCTCCTTAGCTGAGGCCGTAGGGAAGGAAGATCTTGATGATCTTCGCGTCGGACGCGCTCATCACCTTCGTTCCACGGTTCTGACGGATGTACTTGGCGTTGTGGGAGAGCAGGCGGTGGCGCTTGCCGGCCACACCGGCCTTGATCTTCCCGGTCGCAGTGAGTTTGAAGCGCTTTTTGGCGCCTGACTTCGTCTTCAGTTTCGGCATTTCTCTGCGGAGCCGAAGCCCCGTCCTCTGGCGTATTGATGAGCCGCCCTGGCATGCCATGGGCCAGGCGGCTCCGAAGGGGCGGGTTAGTAGGGGAAAGAGCGGCGAAAAGCAAGATCATGCGCCGGGGCCGGCCAACGGGCCGCTTGCGCGGATTTTTCGCCAGCTCTGAACGAGAGGTTAAGCGTGATCCCCTATGGTGCAGCTTAGGTCGCGAACGGCGACCGCTCGGAGACTAGAATGTCGAGTATTTCTCCCATCAGTTCGACACCGCCCTCCATTCCCCTGACCCCGGTCAAGCCGGTCCAGAACGATCAGCCGCCGGTCGCGGCCGCCCCGGACCAGGACGACGACCAGGACGATAGCCCCAAGGTCACAGCCGCCAAGCCGCCCGGCATGGGCGGGTTGGTCGACGTCAAGGCCTAGGCCGACAGCGGAACCCGCTTCCTGACCTGCCCGGCGAACCACAGGCCGGGCAGGATCAGGAAGGCCGCCACCGCGAAGGGCGCCCCCGGCGCCACTACCGAGAACAGCTCCCCCGCCAGCACCGGCCCGCCGATCCGCGCCAGCGCCATGCCGCTCATGTTGAGGCCCAGCATCTCGCCCTGGCGGTCCGGCGGCGCGGCGCGCGAGATCAGCGCCGTGAGGTTCGGGAAGCAGATCGACTGGCCGATGCAGACCAGGGCGAAACCGACGATCGCCACCGGCCATACCGGCGCTAGGCCCTGCACCGCCAGGCCCAGGCCCATGAACGCCAGGCCGCCGGTCAGTGTCCGGGGCTCGCCGTAGCGGCGCACCAGCCGGCCCGAGAGCCACCCCTGGCAGAAGGCGCCCAGCAATCCGATCACCATGAAGGCCAGGCCGATCTGGCGTGGGCCCCAGCCGAAGCGCGCCTGGGTCCAGAGGCCGTAGGTCGCTTCGATGCCCGCGAAGCCGACGACGACGATGAAGCTGATCAGCAGGATCCGGCTGATCACCGGGTGCGCCCAGGCCTCCTTCAGCCCCTCGATCCGGGGGCGGTGCGGACGGTGGGCGGAGGGATCGGGCCGGCTCTCGCGGACGAAGGCCACGACCGCCACCGCCGAGGCGAGCGCGAATCCCGCCGCGACCAGCAGCGGCAGCTGGAAGCCGAGCGCGCCGCGGCTCGGCTGGGCCAGCAGGCCGCCGATCGCCGGGCCGGTGGTGAAGCCCGCGCTGAACGCCGCGCCCATGATCCCCATGCGCCCGGCGCGGCGGTCGGGCGGGGTGATGTCGGCCATCGCGCCCTGCAGGGTCGAGATGTTGCCGGCGAAGATGCCGGTCAGGAACCGGATCACGAAGGCCGCCATAATATTGGGCGCGAAGGCCAGGGCCGCATAGCTCAGGGCCACGGCGGTGATGGTGATGATCAGCACGGGCTTGCGGCCGATCCGGTCCGACAGCCGCCCCCAGAAGGGCTCGCCGAGGAACTGGCCGAACGAGAAGGCCGAGAACAGCAGGGTCACCTGCCAGGGCGGGGCGTCGAAGGCCTTGGCGAAGAACGGCAGGAGCGGGATCACCAGGCCGAAGCCCGCGATCATCAGGAAGATGACCGTGAGCAGGACGATCAGCGACCGCCGCTCCTCGACCGGGGTCAGATGGTGCGGGACGGCGCTCACAGCGCATGCCCCTGGACGTTGCGCGGCGGGGCCCGGCGCGCGGCGCTGAGCGCCAGGAGGATGGCCGGCGCGACGATCAGCGCGCCCTGGATGAAGGGTGCGTCGATGCTGATCGCGGCGAAGGTCAGGCCGGCCGAGAGCGGCCCCACGAAGCGGGCGAAGGCGCCGGCGGCGTTGTTCAGGCCGAGGATCTGGCCCTGGCGGTGCGGGTCGGCGGTGCGGGAGATCAGCGCGCCCACATTGGGCCAGGCCACCGACTGGCCGATGGCGGTGACGCACATCAGACCGGTGGTCATGATGAGGCCGGTGGAGAATGGCTGCAGCACCGAGCCCAGCGCGTTCACCCCCATGCCGATCGCCAGCATGCGGCCCTCGCCGAACCGCTCGGAGAGCGGGCCGGTGACGAAGAACTGGGTCAGCGCCGCCACCAGGCCGACGGCGGCGAAGCAGATGCTGATCTGCCGCGGGCCCCAGCCGAAGCGGGCCTGGCCCCAGAGGCCGAAGGTCGACTCGATGCCGGTGAAGGCGAAGCCCACCAGGAAGGTCAGCAGCATCAGCCGCCCGATCACCGGATGGCGCACCGCCTCGCCCACCGCCGACCAGCGGCTCGGTCGGTGGCTGATGGACTGGTCGCGCACCTTGCTCTCGCGGATGAACAGGACGATCCCCGATACCGCCACCGCCGACAGGGCCGAGGCGATGAACAGCGGGATCCGAAAGCCGATCGGCCCCATGTCCGTGTGGGCGAAGGCGCCGCCCACCGCCGGCCCCACGATCATCCCGACGTTCCAGGCCGCGCCCTGCCGCGACAGCATCCGCGCGCGGCGCTCCGGCGGGGTGACGTCGGCGATATAGCCCTGGATCACCGCGCCGTTGCCGCTCATCAGCCCGCCGAGGAAACGCACGACGAAGGCCGCCGCGACGTTCGGCGCGAAGGCCAGCGCCAGATAGCAGAAGCAGTTGCCGGTTATGGTCGAGATCAGCAGGGGCTTGCGCCCATAGCGGTCCGAGAGCCGCCCCCAGAACGGTTCGCCGAAGAAGCCGCCCATGGCATAGGCCGAGAAGATCAGCGCGATCTGCCAAGGCGCCGCGTGCATCGACTTGGCATAGAAGGGCAGCAACGGGACGATGATCCCGAAGCCCAGCATGTTGATAAAGATCACGGCGATCAGCGACGGCGCGGCCCACTGGGACGGCGTCGACGCCTCCCGCGGCGCAGTGTCGGACATGGGCGCGGTTGTTAAGCCCGGGCGCCTATCGCGGCAAGGCTTGCGGAGCGCCGTTCGCTCGTTCGCCGCTCAACGTTGGCGGGGGGCCACAGTTCGCGGTGTTCATGGATTCCCGGCGCAAGGCCGGACGATGACGGCCGAAAGCGAAGGGACCCCTAAGGGTTCTGCTTCTTCAGCTCGGTGCGGAAGGCGGCTTCGGCCTTGGCGTAGAACGAGCGGCAGCCCTCAGGATCCACGAAGGCGTCGGCCTTGCCGGCGTCGAGGGCGGCCTTCTTGGCCTTCATGTCGAAGAACTGGCCGTGGCTGGCGATGAACACCTCGCACGGCAGCTTCTTCCAGGTGGCGAAGCTCTTCTCGTAGTCCGCCGTCTGGCCCGGATAGGTCTCGGTCTTGCCGAGCTTGTAGCCCGGCAGGACGCTGGAGGAGCAGTGGTCCAGCGCCTGGCGCACCTTGCCGGCCACCGTCACCGGGAAGGTCCAGGTGGTGCAGCCGGGCGTATGGCCGGGCGTGATGTGGGCGGTCAGGGTCCAGCCGCCGAGGCTGACGGTCTGGCCGTCCTTCAAGGTCACGTCGGGCTCCACCGGCTCGTAGTAGAAGCGCTCGCCCTTGAGGAACGGGTCGCCTCGGCCGCCGGCGGCGACGATCGCCCCGTCGGCGGCGCTGGCGTAGAACTTCGCGCCGGGCGCGGCCCGCTTGATCTCGGCCAGGCCCGCGGCATGGTCGAAGTGCTCGTGGGTGTTGAGCAGGATCTTGATGTTCGCCGGGTCGAAGCCGAGCGTCCTGATGTTGCCGACCACCTGATGGCCGGTCGGCGCGTCACCGCCATCGATGACGATCAGCCCGGCCTTGGTGACGATCAGGTAGGAGGAATAGTCCGAGGCGCCGACATAGTAGAGGCCCTCGCCGATCTTGAACGGCGGGAAGGGGTCGTGCGCGGGATCGGCGGTCTGGGCCGCCGCCGGAAGTGCGAAAGCCGCCGCCGTCACGGCGACCGCTCCCAGGATTCCGAAGATCGTCCGGCTCACCCCGCGGTCCCTATCGCGGCGCCAGGATCATGATCATCTGCCGGCCTTCCATGCGCGGCTCGTATTCGCACTTGGCGATCGGCTCGAAGTCGGCGCGGACCCGCTGCAGGAGCTTCATGCCGAGCTCCGGGTGGGCCAGTTCGCGGCCGCGGAAGCGCAGGGTGACCTTCACCTTGTCGCCCTCCTCGAAGAAGCGGTTCATCGAGCGCTGCTTCACTTCGTAGTCGTGGATGTCGATGTTCGGGCGGAGCTTGATCTCTTTGATTTCCTGAACCTTTTGCCGCTTGCGCGCCTCGTTCTTCTTCTTCTGCTCCTGGAACTTGAACTTGCCGTAGTCCAGGATCTTGCAGACGGGCGGATCCGCGTTGGGGACGATCTCGACCAGATCGAGGCCCGCCTCTTCGGCGGCTTCCATGGCGGAAGATGTGGGCATCACGCCCTGCTTCTCGCCGTTCTGATCGATGAGCAGAACCTTGGGGACGCGGATTTCATCATTGATGCGCAGCCCGTCCTTGACGGGGGGGGCGTTCATGGGACGGCGAATAGGCGAGGCTCCTAGGATTGTTTCAACATGACGACCGGGACGCGCAGCCGCGTCCCGGTCACTGGGACTCTATATGATTTGACGACCCGGCGCTATCAAGCCGCCGTCTAGGCGCTGGGCAGCAGAGCGGCCGCGGCCTGCGCCACTTTCGCCACAGCCAGCTCGGAGAGTTTATCGGCCTGCAGCACCGCGACCCGCCCGCGCGGAGCCGACAGCGCCGGGTCCGAGGCGCCGGAAAACAGCACCACCGTCGGCGCTCCCGCCGCGGCGGCCAGGTGCAGCGGGCCGGTGTCGTTGCCGATGGCCAGCGCCGCCTTGGCGCCCAGCACCGCGATGCGGGCGAAATCGGTCCGGCCGGTGAGATCGCGCGAGCGCGGCACCTGGCGCTGGATCGCCTGGGCGAGCGAGGCCTCCTGCGGGCCGCCGATGATCACGATGTCGAGGCCGCGCGAATAGAGGATGCGGGCGAGCTCGCCGTACTTCTCGACCGGCCAGCGCTTCTCCGGACGGTGCGCCGAGCCGCCGGGCACGAACATCACATAGGGCTTGGGCTTCACCCCGCCGGCCGGCGGGCGTTCGCCGGGCGCGGCGGCCAGCACCCAGGAGAGATCCGGCGGCGGCGCCGTGCCGGGCGCGGTCGGCGCATCGGGCCAGGCGCCGGCGTACATCAGCTGGTCGGCCTGGCGCTCCAGGGTGTGCATCTGGTTGCGCAGCGGATTCCTGTGCGGCAGCGAGCAGCCGAAGGCGATCCCCGACCAGGCCGGCGGGTGGGGCCGCAGGATCTGGAAGATGCGGTTCGAATGGGCCGAGGTCTGCAGGTCGTAGACCAGGGTGTAGGCCGCGGACCGCAGCCGTCTGCGCAACGCCATCCACTGCGGGAAGCCCTCCGGCCGGCCGTCGGTGAACACCGCGTTGAAATAGGGCGAGGCCTTGGCCAGACCCTCGAACGGCGGGGTGGTCAGGAGGCTGATGTGGGCCTTCGGATGAGCCTGGCGGATCTTCTTCATCGCCGCCAGCGCCAGTACGAAATCGCCCAGCGCCGAGAGCTTGATCACCAGGATCTTCTCGACCGTTCGGCGGGCCATCAGCCCTTCTCCTTCGGCGGGAGATGCGCCTCGAGGACGCGTTCGTAGGCCGCCAGGGTGGCCTCGCACATGGCGTCGACGCGGTAGAGCTGGCGGGTGCGGTTCATGCCGACCTGGCCCATCTCGGCGCGCTTGCCGGGGCCAAGGTCGATGGCCTGGACCATGGCCGCGGCCCAGGCGACGGGCTCGCCGGGCGGGACCAGCCAGCCCGAGACCCCGTCGGCGACGGTCTCGGTGGTGCCGCCGTGGTTGGAGGCGATCACCGTGCGGCCCATGGCCTGCGGCTCGACGGCGGCGCGGCCGAAGGACTCCGGCACCGTGGTCGGCAGGATAGCGATGTCGGCCAGCAGGTAGGCGGCCGGCATGTCGTCGCAATGGCCGACGATGCGGATCCGGTCGGTGAGGCCCGCCTCGGCGACCGCTTTTTCGAGCTCCTCGCCATAGCCGGTGCGGCCCTGGTCGTCGCCGGCGAAGAGGATCAGGAAATCGTCGCGCCCCTGCGCCTTCATCCGCGCCGCCGCCTCGATGATCGTCAGGTGACCCTTGATGCGGGTCAGCCGCCCGGCCAGCAGGAAGCGGGTGCGCCGGTCGTCCGCCGCGATGCCCCAGCCGTCGCGCAGCGCTTCGATCCGGTCGGGGGTGACCCAGGAGGGGTTGAAGCGGTCGAGGTCGACGCCGCGCGGAATGGTCAGCACCTTGTCCGGGTCCACCGGATGCTCGGCCAGCACATGGTCGCGGGTGTAGTCGGAATTGGCGATCACCAGGTCGCCGCGGGTCATGACGGCGTTGTACCAGCGCTTGAGGCTGCTCTGGGCCTTATAGACCCCGTGATAGGTGGCCACGAACGGCGTGTGGGTGGTGCGCGCGGCCCAGAGCGCGGCGAAGGCCGGGGCGCGGGAGCGGGCGTGGACCAGGCTGACGTGCTCGCTGCGGATCAGGTCCACCAGGCGTGCGGCGTTGCCCAGCATGACCAGCGGGTTCTTCGACTGCACCGGCATCTGGGCCAGGCGCCCGCCGTCGGATTCTAGGCGCGCCGTCATCCGCCCGCCGCGGGTGGCGACCAGCGCCTTGCCTCCCGCCGCGATGACCGCGCGGGCCACGTCGATCGTCGTCTGCTCGGCGCCGCCGGTCTCAAGCTCCGGGACAACCTGCAATAGGGTGAAGTTCGAAGGAAGCGCCACGTCCCTTGCATACCCCGAAACGGGGTGGCGTAAAGGCCGCCTCGCGCTATCTGTCGGGTGATGACCGAGCGCGTCGGAAAACTGGCCCGCCCCGATGGCGAGAAGATCGCCTGGCGGCGCATCGACGGCCGTGGTCCGACGGTGGTCTGGCTGGGCGGATTCCGCTCCGACATGACCGGCGCCAAGGCCCAGGCGCTGGCCGATTGGGCGAAGGTCGCCGGGCGCGCCTACCTGCGTTTCGACTACCTCGGCCATGGCTCATCCAGCGGCGACTTCCGATCCAAGGGGACCATCACCCGCTGGCGCGAAGACGCGCTCGCGGTGCTGGACGACCTGGTCGAAGGGCCCGCGGTCCTGGTCGGCTCGTCGATGGGCGGCTGGATCGCCTGCCTGGCGGCCATGGCGCGGCCTGAGCGGGTGTCGGCGATGGTGCTGGTCGCGCCGGCCCCGGACTTCACGGAAAAGCTGATGACGCCGGAGATCCCGCCCGACGGCCATGCGGCGCTGGCCGCCGACGGGGTCTGGCTGCGGCCCTCCGAATACGGCGATCCCTATCCGATCACCCGCACCCTGCTGGAAGACGGCGCCCGCTGGTCGATCCTTGGCGCCGAGCCCGTGCCGATCGAGGTCCCGGTGCGCATCCTGCAGGGCGGCGCGGACCCCGACGTCCCCTGGCGCCACGCCTTGGAGCTGGCCCAGGCGTTGAAGGGCCGCGACGTGGTGTTTTCGCTGATCAAGGACGGCGACCACCGGCTCTCGCGGCCTGAGGACATCGCGCGGCTGCTGGCGGCGGTGGACGAGGCCCTCAGATCAGGCGGGTGATCTTGAAGGCGAAGACGAAGAGGACGGCCAGGCCGCTCGCCAGGAAGTTCAGGGCGAAGCCGACCCAGGCGCCGACCATCGCGGCGCGGTAGCGGCCCCTGAGCGCGAGCGCCGATAGGACCAGCGCCAGGGCTTCAACCGCCGCGAGGCCGGCCACCTGCAGATCGACGGGCGCGGTCAGCCAGCGCAGGTCCTGGACCAGGATGAGCAAGGTCAGTCCCGCGACCAGGATGTTGAGGCCGAAGGCGGGCCGGGTCCGGCGCCGCCAGATTGCAACCCCGAGCGCCAGGAGGTGGGCCAGGAGCGCGGCCACGGCGATCATCGTCAGCTGGAGATTGCTCATGGCGGGGCGCCCCCCGGGCCCGTCCGCCCTATCCACCCGCCTTCAGCGCGGCGCGCAAGCCCTCGCGGCGAAGGTTGGCCGCGCGCCGGCCGATTTGCTAGGCTCGGCCCATGGACGTGAATGCCGAGACCATCGCCAAGGCGCGCGTCGTCTATCACCAACTCCAGGATGAAGCCCTCGCCTCGAGCCCGCTCGCGGGCATGGAGGAGTGGATCCGCGACGGCGCGCCGCCGAGCGCCGGCGTGCTGCGCGCCGGGGGCCTCAGCGCGGAGTCCGAGCGGCAGGACATCCGCCTGGCCCGGCGCGCCTTCATCCGGCGGTGGGGCTTCTCGATTCCCTGCGCGGAGGCGGTCGCCGCGATTGGCCGGCTGGGCCCGCTCGTCGAGATCGGGGCGGGGAGCGCCTATTGGACCGCACTCTTGCGGGCGGCCGGTCACGATGTGATCGCCACCGATATCCTGGCGGCGGGCGAGGAGGAGTCCGAGTTCTCGGTCGGCCGCCACGCGCCGAGCGAGCGGCTGGATGGGCCCGGCGCGATCGTGAAATACCCGGAGCGCGACGTCTTCTGCTCCTGGCCCACCGAAGGCGCCGACTGGGCGATGCGGGCGGCGGTCGCGATCCGGCCGGGCCGCGGCCTGGCGCTGATCGGCGACGGGCGGGGCGGCTGCACCGCGACGGCGTCGCTGTTCGATGTGCTCGATGCGATCTTCACGGTCGAGGCCGTCGTCGAGCTTCCGCAGTTCCCGCGCATCCGCGACCGGCTGACGATCTACCGGCGCACCTAGCCGCCCGCCGACAGCACGGCGCTCAGGCCTTCCCGATAGGTCGGATAGGCCGGCCGCCAGCCCAGCTCGGCCTTGGCGCGGGCGTTGGAGACCCGTTTGCTCTCCCCGTAGAAGCGCAGGGCGGCCGGCGAGAGCTCGGCGTCGGCCAGCGGGACTTCCGGCGGCGGGGCGAGGCCCAGCAGGTGGGCGGCGTGGGCGATGACGTCGCCGTTCGGCGCCGGCTGGTCGTCGCAGAGGTTGTAGGCCGCCCCGGCGCGCGGCCGGGCGATCGAGGCCTCCAGACCCGCGGCCAGATCGTCCACGTGGAGGCGCGAGAACACCTGCGCGGGCGCCAGGATGCGCCGCGCCGTCCCGGCCCGCAGGCGGTCGAAGGCCGAGCGGCCGGGACCGTAGAGGCCGGGCAGGCGGAAGACCGCCACCGTCAGGCCCATGCCGCGGCCGACCTCCAGCCAGTCGCGCTCGGCGCCGACCCGGCGCGCGCCCTCGACCGACTGCGCCGCGAGCCGGCTCTGCTCGAACACCCAACCGCCGTGGCGGTCGCCGTAGACCCCGGTGGTGGAAAGGTAGCCGATCCAGTCCGGGAAGGCGTTGGCCGACGCGAGCGCCGGGACCAGCGCCTGCAGGCCGGGGCAGCCGCCGGCGTCGGGCGGGGCGGTGATCAGCAGGGCTTGAGTCTGCGCCAGCGCCTCGGCCAGGCGGCCGCGGTCGGCCAGGGGGATCGCGGTGACGCCATCGGCCTCCAGCCGCCCGGCGTCGGCCGGATCGCGGACCCCGGCGGCGACCTGCCACCCCTTGGGGATCAGCCGGCGGGCCAGCGCGCGGCCCGAATAGCCATAGCCGAAGACGAACAGCCGCAACCCCTATTCCGCCGCCTGCAACGCGGCTCCGGCCGTCGCGGCCGCCGCGCGCCCCGCGTTCCAGCAGGAGACGCTGGGAATCTTCGAGAGGTCGGCGCGATGGGCGTAGCGGCGGGCGACCTCGGCGATCTCCAGCAGCAGCCCGTCCTTGAGCGTGATCGGGTCGAGGCCGAGCGCCAGCAGGCGGCCGTTGTCGACGTCGAGGTCGTTCTCCTCGGCCTCCTCGCGCGGATTGGGCACGCAGGCGATCTGGGCGCCGGTCAGCCGGGCCACGATCTGGGCGAGCTCGCGCACCCGCCAGCATTCGGTCATCTGGTTCATCACCTTCACACGTTCGCCCCGCGCGGGCGGATTGGCGAGCGCCAGTTCGACACAGCGCACGGTGTCCTGGATGTTGATGAAGGCCCGGGTCTGGCCGCCGGAGCCGTGCACGGTCAGCGGATAGCCGACGGCGGCCTGCATCAGGAAGCGGTTTAGCACCGTGCCGTAGTCGCCGTCGTAGTCGAAGCGGTTGATCAGCCGCGGATCGGCGCGGGTCTCGGCGGTCTGGGCGCCCCAGACGATGCCCTGGTGCAGGTCGGTGATCCGCAGGCCGTCGTTGCGCGCATAGAACTGGAAGGCGAGCGCGTCCTGGGTCTTGGTCAGGTGGTAGATCGAGCCCGGCTGGGCCGGATAGAGGATCTCGCGCGGCGCCCAGCCCTGCGCGGTCTCGACCTGCACGGTCAGATAGCCCTCCGGGATCGCCACGCCCGCCGAGCCGTAGCCGTAGACCCCCATGGTCCCCAGGTGCGCCAGGTGGATGTCGAGCCCGCTCTCGACGATGGCGGCCAGCACATCGTGGGTCGCCCCCACGTTGGCGGCCATGGTGTAGCGCTTGTGGCGGGCCGACTTCATCGAATAGGGCGCGGCCCGCTGCTCAGCGAAGTGTACGACCGCGTCGGGACGGAAGCCCTTCAACAGCGCCACCAGGGCGTCGAAATCCTGGCCGACCGTGAACTCGAAGGATGGGATGGCGCGGCCGGAGACCTCGCGCCAGGCGGAAAGCCGGACGTCGAGCGGCGCGATGGGGGTGAGCGAGCCCACGCCGAGCTCCTCGTCGATGGCCCGGCGCGAGCCGTCGTCGACGATAGCGACCTCGTGGCCGCGGGCGGAGAGGTGCAGGGCGGTGGGCCAGCCGCAGAAACCGTCGCCGCCGAGGATCAGAACGCGCATGGGCTGCTCCGTCGCTGTCCCCCACCGAACGGCTAGCGCAGGGAACCCCGGTTCGCGAATCGATTCTGCGTCAACCGCCCGCCCCTTGACTGGGCCGCCCGTGCGACAGCCCGGTGAAGGCGTCCGCTAGAGCAGCGCCCGAATCGCCGCCCGGGCCTCGTCGGCGAGATCGGGACGGCGCAGCGCGAAGGCGACGTTGGCCCGCAGGAGGCCGATCTTGTCGCCGCAGTCGTAGGTGGTCCCCTCGTACTCCAGGGCGTGGAAGTCCTGGATCTTCATGAGGTTGAACATGCCGTCGGTGAGCTGGATCTCGCCGCCGGCCCCGCGCTCCTGGGTCTCCAGGATGTTGAAGATCTCGGGCTGCAGGATGTAGCGGCCGGAGATGAACAGGTTCGAGGGCTCGGTCCCGAGCGGCGGCTTCTCGACCATGCCGGTCATGCGGTTCAGCCGGCCCCGCTCCCCGGTATTTGGGCCGTCGAGCGCCACGATGCCGTACTTGTGCGTCTCACCTTCCGGCGCGGGCTCGACGACGACGACGTTGCCGCCGACCTTTTCGTAGGCGTCCACCGTCTGGGCCAGCGCCGAACGGTCGGCCGCCATCAGCATGTCGGGCAGCATGACCGCAAACGGCTCGTCGCCGATCACGTCGCGGGCGCACCACACCGCGTGGCCAAGACCCAGGGGCGCCATCTGGCGGATGAAGCTCATCTCGCCGGGTTTCGGCAGGTCGCGGCGCAGGTCGGCGAGGATCTCGGTCTTGCCCTTGGCCTCCAGCGCCTGCTCGATCTCGGGGCTGGAGTCGAAATAGTCCTCGATGGCGCCCTGGCCGCGGCCGACGATGAACACGAAGTGCTCGATGCCGGCGGCGCGGGCCTCCTCCACGACGTAGGAAAGGATCGGCCGGTCGACAACGTTCAGCAGGTTCTTGGGCGTCGTCTTGGCGCCGGGCAGGACCCGGGTCCCCATTCCTGCCACCGGCAGAACCGCCTTGCGAACACGCTTGCTCATCGACTTCTCCGCCTGCCTGATAAAGGGGGTGCTAGATGACGCGGGGCTTGAAATCCATCGCCAGTGCGACGAAAAAGCACGCCGGACGCACGATCACGATTTCGGGAACTCACGAAGCCGTGTAAGAGTCGCCCATTGTCGGGGGATCGTCCTCCATAGTCCTCCAGGGGAGCAATTCCATGAAAATGCGTATCATCACTTCCGTCGCCGTCGCGGCCGGTCTGGCCCTGAGCCTGTCGGCTTGCCAAAAGAAGGCCGACGACACGGCCACCACGACCACCACCGCGACCGATTCGGCGGCTCCGGCGGCTGCGGCTCCCGCGGCTGACGCCTCGGCGACCACCACCACCACCACGACTCCTCCGGCGGACGCTGCGGCGGCTCCGGCGGCTGCGGCTCCCGCGGCGGCCACCCCGCCCGCGACGAGCTCGATGTCGTCCACCACGACGACCACGACCAAGAAGTAAGACGTTTCGGCCCTCTTCTGGGTCTGGACTAGGCGCGGCCGCTCCCTCACGGGGGCGGCCGTTTCCTTTGGCGCCGCCGTCTGGGCGGACGCTGAGCGCTACTCGACCGTCACCGATTTCGCGAGATTGCGCGGCTGGTCGACATCGGCGCCCTTCTGGACGGCGACATAGTAGGCCAGCAGCTGGATCGGCGCGGCCATCACCAGGGGCGCGATCAGCGGGTCGCAGCGCGGGGCGGTGACGACGACGCGGGCGCCGGCCGGCGCATGCCGCTCGCCCTCGGGATCGGTGATGAACACCACCTGGCCGCCGCGGGCCATGACCTCGCTCATGTTCGAGGCCGACTTCTCGAAATAGCTGTCGAAGGGGGCCAGGATGACCACCGGCGTCTGCTCGTCGACGAGCGCGATGGGACCGTGCTTCAGCTCGCCCGCCGCATAGCCCTCGGCGTGGATATAGCTGATCTCCTTCAGCTTCAGGGCGCCTTCGAGCGCCAGCGGATACATCGGACCCCGGCCGAGATAGAGGACGTCGCGGGCCTTCGAGATCTCCGCGGCCACCGCCTTCACGGCGTCTTCCAGCTGGATCGATTCGGCGATCAGCCGGGGCGCGCCCAGCAGGATATGGACGAGCCGCTTCTCTTCCGCCTCGTCGATCTTGCCGCGCGCCCGCGCCGCGGCGATGGCGAGCGCCGTCAGCACGGCGATCTGGGCGGTGAAGGCCTTGGTCGAGGCGACGCCGATCTCCGGCCCGCAGTGGATCGGCCAGACCACATCGACCTCGCGGGCCATGGTGGACTCCGTCGCGTTGACCACTGCGGCGCTCTGCATCCCCTTGGCCTGGCAGTAGCGGAGCGCCGCGAGCGTGTCGGCGGTCTCGCCGGACTGCGACATGGCGATGGCCAGCGCGCCGGACCGCAGCGCCGGTCCCCGGTAGCGGAACTCAGACGCGATCTCGACATCCACCGGCAGGTCGGCGAGCTGCTCGATCAGGTATTTGCCGAGCAGGCCGGCGATATAGGAGGTGCCGCAGGCGACGATCTGGATGCGCTCCAGCTTAGCGAAGTCGACGCCGCCCGGCATGGCCGTACGCTCGGTCAGGGTGTCCACATAGGCCGCGATGGTGCGCTGGCAGCCCTCCGGCTGGTCATGGATCTCCTTTTCCATGAAGTGCCGGTAGTTGCCCTTCTCGACGAGCGCGGCCGAGGCCGAGACCGTGCGGACCTCGCGCCGGACGGCCTTGCCCTGGGCGTCGAAGATGCGGGCGATGTCGTGGTCGATGGCGACGTAGTCGCCTTCTTCCAGATAGGCGATCCGGTTGGTGAAGGGCCCGACCGCCAGCGCGTCGGAGCCGATGAACATCTCGCCCTGGCCATAGCCCACCACCAGGGGGCTGCCCTTGCGCGCGCCCATCACCAGGTCGTCCTCGCCGTCGATCAGCACGCCGATGGCGTAGGCGCCGGTGAGCTGGTCGAGCGCGGCCTTCAGGGCTTCGAGGGGCGGCTTGCCGGACTCGAGTTCGAAGTCGATCAGGGCGGCGATCACCTCGGTGTCGGTCTCGCTCTCGAAGGTGCGGCCCTTGGTCTTCAGCATGTCGCGCAATTCGGCGTAGTTCTCGATGATGCCGTTGTGCACCAGGGTGACGCGTCCGGCGGTGTGCGGGTGGGCGTTGCGCGTCGAGGGCCCGCCATGGGTCGCCCAGCGGGTATGGCCGATGCCGACGGTGGCGTTCAGCGGATCGGCGGCCAGGACTTCTTCCAGCGCCTTGATCTTGCCGGCCGCCCGGCGGCGCTGCACGTGGCCGTCGACGACGCCCGCCACCCCGGCCGAATCATAGCCCCGGTATTCCAGGCGCTTCAGGCTATCGATCAGACGTTCCTGTACGGAGCTTCGCCCGACGATGCCGATGATGCCGCACATGGGGTATGGCGTCCTTTTGTGATAGTCCCGTCGCGGGGCCGCGAGATTGCGGCTTTACCATCCGCCAAGAGCACGTCGACTAAATCTGGGTTTCGGATCGTTTCGAGAGCGGTAGATGAGCAAGCGCGCCTATTTCGGCACCGACGGCATCCGCGGCGAAGCCAACCGCCACCCCATGACGGCGGAGGTGGCCCTGCGGGTGGGCATGGCCGCCGGCAAGATCTTCATGTCCAAGGATGACCGCCGCCACCTGGTGGTGATCGGCAAGGACACGCGGCTGTCGGGCTACATGATCGAGCCCGCCCTGGTGGCCGGCTTCGCCAGCGTCGGCATGGACGTGCGCCTGCTGGGCCCGATCCCGACGCCGGGCGTGGCGATGATGACCCGTTCGCTGCGCGCCGACCTGGGCGTGATGATCTCGGCCTCGCACAACGCCTACATCGACAACGGCATCAAGCTGTTCGGCCCGGACGGCTACAAGCTCTCCGACGAGCGCGAGGTGGAGATCGAAGCCCTGATGGACCAGGGCCTGGCCGATGGCCTCGCGCCGCCGACCGCGCTCGGCCGCGTCGCCCGCGTCGAGGATTCCCAGGCCCGCTATGTGGAAATCGCCAAGGCGACATTCCCGCGCCGGCTCAGCCTGTCCGGGCTGCGCGTCGTCATCGATTGCGCCAATGGCGCGGCCTACAAGGTCGCCCCCGTCGTGCTCTATGAGCTGGGCGCCGAGGTGATCAAGGTGGGCGTCGAGCCCAACGGCACCAACATCAACGAGGAGTGCGGCTCGACCTATCCGGCGGCCATGCAGCGCGCGGTCAAGGAATACCGCGCCGACATCGGCATCGCGCTCGACGGCGACGCCGACCGGCTGGTGGTCTGCGACGAGAAGGCCCAGGTGATCGACGGGGACCAGATCATGGCGCTGATCGCCGCCGACTGGGCGCGCCGCGAGCGCCTGCGCGGCGGCGGTGTGGTGGCGACGGTGATGTCGAACCTCGGGCTCGAGCGGTTCCTGGCGGCGCGGAACCTGAAGCTGGAGCGCACCCAGGTCGGCGACCGCTACGTCATGGCCCGCATGCGCCAGGGCGACTTCAACCTCGGCGGCGAACAGTCGGGCCACCTCATCCTGTCGGACTTCTCCACCACCGGCGACGGTCTGCTGGCCGCCCTGCAGGTGCTGGCGGTGCTGAAGGAGAGCGACAAGCCGATGAGCGCGCTCGCCCGCCAGTTCGAACCCGTGCCGCAGAAGCTGGAAAACGTCCGCTTCGGAGCCGGCAAGCCGCTCGAGGACGCCGACGTGAAGGGCGCGATCGCCGACGCGGAGCAACGCCTGAACGGCTCCGGCCGCCTGCTGGTCCGGGCCTCGGGCACCGAGCCGCTGATTCGCATCATGGCTGAGGGCGACGACGAGAAGCTGGTCTCCCAGGTGGTCAAGGAGATCGCCGGCGCGGTGAAAAAGGCCGCAGCCTGAAGGACGTGACTCGGCCCGGCCCCACCCCCCGCCTCGGCATGGGCCAAGTGTTCGCCCTGGGCGCGCTGGTCACCGCCGGCCTCGTCGTCTTTGGCGTCTTCACCATCAGCAACCCTACCCAAGCGCTAAGGATTATGACAATCTCGTAATCCTCTGCGCCGCTCGACCGGCGCCGACGAAGAGATTGTTGGGAGGATACATGGCTCGCCACCTCGCTTTTGGAGGTGCGGCGCGGCCGCTGGGCCGGGGCGCAAGCTCCGTTGCATGCCTGGCGTTCGTCGCCCTACTTGGACTGGCCTTCTGGGCCGGCGCCGTCTGGATCGGACAGGTCCTGCTGCAGATGGGCGTCTGGGGCTTCTGAGTCGTCCGAGGTCCCGCGGGCGGGCGTTCCGCCGGCGGAGAATTGAGATCGCCGGCCGATTCCGGCCGCGCTATGGCGTGGACCTGGCGCCGCGCGAACAACCCCTTATCCCGGCCGTTCTAGGCGACAGGCGTCAGGCCGGGGGCCGGCCGACGCTGGTGTAGGCGAAGCCGCGGGCGCGCATGTCGTCGGGCTTGTAGATGTTGCGCAGGTCGACCAGCACCGGCGCCTTCATCAGGAGCTTGATGCGGTCGAGGTCGAGCGCCCGGAACTGGTCCCATTCGGTGATGATCACCAGGACATCGGCGCCCTCGGCCGCGCCATAGGGGTCGTCCTTGAAATCCACGTCGCGGAGCAGCTGGCGGGCCTCGTGGCCGCCCTCCGGATCGAAGGCCTGCACGCGGGCGCCCTGGGCCTGCAGGGCGGGCACGATGTCGAGCGCCGGGGCGTCGCGCATATCGTCGGTGTTGGGCTTGAAGGTCAGGCCGAGCACGCCGACGGTCTTGCCGTTGAGGTCGCCGGTGATCGCGGCGCCGACCTTGACGGCCATGGCCTTCTTGCGCGCGTCGTTGATCCGGACCGTGGTCTCGATCAGCTCGACCGGCGCGCCGGCCTCGCGCGCGGTGCGCACCAGCGCCAGGGTGTCCTTCGGGAAGCACGAACCGCCGTAACCGGGGCCGGCGTTCAGGAACTTGTTGCCGATCCGCTTGTCGAGGCCGATGCCGCGCGCCACCTGCTGCACGTCGGCGTCAACCGCCTCGCACAGGGTCGCCATCTCGTTGATGAAGGTGATCTTCATCGCGAGGAAGGCGTTGGCGGCGTATTTGATCAGCTCGCTGGTCCGCCGGTTGGTGAAGACGATCGGCGTCTCGTTCAGATAGAGCGGCCGGTAGAGCTCGCGCATCAGCGCCTGGGCGCGCAGGTCGGTGGTGCCGACCACCACGCGGTCGGGGCGCTTGAAGTCCTCGATGGCCGCGCCCTCGCGCAGGAACTCCGGGTTGGAGACCACGGCGAGGTCGGCGTCCGGCCGCACGCGCTTCATGATCGCCTCGATCTCGTCGCCGGTGCCGACCGGGACGGTGGACTTGGTGACCACCACGGTGAAGCCGTCGAGGAAGGCCGCGACTTCCTCCGCCGCGGCGTAGACGTAGGAGAGGTCCGCGTGGCCGTCGCCGCGCCGCGAGGGCGTGCCCACCGCGATGAACACCGCGTCGGCCTCGCGCACCGCCTGGCTGGCGTCGGTGGAGAAGAAGAGGCGTCCCGCCTTGACGTTCTGGGCGACCAGCAGGTCCAGGCCCGGCTCATAGATCGGGATGCCGCCGGTCTGCAGGCGTTCGATCTTCGACGCATCCTTGTCGATGCAGGTCACCGTGTGCCCGAAGTCGGCGAAACAGGCGCCGCTGACGAGGCCCACGTAGCCCGTCCCGATCATCGCAACGTGCATGAAGCAAACTCCGTAGTGCGCGCCGGAGGCGCTTTCAGCACGCAACCGGCCCGGGCGCTAGCATCGCGGCGGGAATTCGCGCGAGGAAATAGGCTTTGCCGTGAGGATGGTTTCGATTTCCTATCCGCCGCCGCGCCGTTAACGGGGTTCGAACCCAATCGGCGGATGACTAGAGTCCACGGACCACGGGTCGGAGCGGCTGGAAAAATGCATCTTGAGCGGCGGGTCCTCATCACCGGCGGAGCCGGTTTTCTCGGGTCGCACCTGGCCGAGCGGCTGCTGGCCGACGGTTGCCAGGTCCTCTGCGTCGACAATTTCTACACGGGCACCCGGCGCAACATCGAGCACCTGATCGGCGAAAAGCACTTCGAGCTGATGCGGCACGACGTCTGCCAGCCGCTGTTTGTCGAGGTCGACGAGATCTACAACCTCGCCTGCCCGGCCTCGCCGATCCACTATCAGCGGAACCCCGTGCAGACCACCAAGACCAGCGTGCTCGGCGCGATCAACATGCTGGGCCTGGCTAAGCGCACCCGCGCCAAGATTTTCCAGGCCTCCACCAGCGAGGTCTACGGCGACCCCAGCGTCCATCCGCAGACCGAGGACTACTGGGGCAACGTCAATCCGATCGGACCGCGATCCTGCTACGACGAAGGCAAGCGCTGCGCCGAGACCCTGTTCTTCGACTACCAGCGCCAGCATGCGATGGAGATCAAGGTCGCCCGGTTCTTCAACACCTACGGCCCGCGCACCCATCCCAACGACGGCCGCGTCGTCTCCAGCTTCATCGTCCAGGCCCTGACCAACCGGCCGATCACCATCTTCGGGGAAGGCCAGCAGACCCGCTCGTTCTGCTATGTCGACGACCTGGTGGACGGCGTGGTCCGGCTGATGAACACCGCGCCGGACGTCTCGGGGCCGATGAACCTCGGCAACCCCGGCGAATTCACCATCGCCGAGCTGGCCACCCAGGTCATCGCGCTCACCAATTCGCGATCCGAGATCGTCAACCGGCCGCTGCCGCAGGACGATCCGAAGCAGCGTTGCCCGGACATCTCCCAGGCCAAGGCCGTCCTGGGCTGGGCGCCGCGGGTCGCGCTCACCGAAGGCCTGAAGAAGACGATCGTCTATTTCGAGGAGATGATCTCCGCGGGCCTCGTCCAGCGCGTCACCGAGCCGGTCTGAGGCTTCCGGCGGCCTGCGCGCGCGCCGCCGCGGCGCGGCGCTGCTCCTGCCACAGCAGAAGCCTATAGTAGCGGGCCATGAACCCCGCGTCGGGCTGGCGGGCGATGACCAGCCGCACGAGCTGCGTCAGGCTGCGGGCCGCCAGACCCGGAAGCTGCGGGATCAGCGCCCTCACCGAGGGGGCCGGCGGCGGCGGATCGCGGTCGCCATCGACGATCACCCGAGCCACGGCCATCCGCCGCGCCGAGGCCATGAACCCGCGGATGGTCAGGCGGTCGAGGCGGAAATGGTGCTCCACCGCCACGGCCGGCAGGAAGATCTTGCGGTAGCCGGCGCGTTCCAGCTCCCAGCCCATCACCGTGTCCTCGAAGAAGCCCGCCGCGCCCGGGCCCAGCCGCACGTCCGGCAGGGCGATCGACTCCAGCGCCGAGCGCCGGCAGGCCATGTTGGCGCCGACCAGGCCCTCGGGCGGGTGGTCGGGGTCTTCGACCGAGGCGACCCAAAAGCGCAGGACACCGGTCAGCCAGGGACGCTCGAGGTGCGGCGCGATGCGGATGCCGCCCTGCACGGCGTCGGCCTTGTCCGAAAGGATCGGCCCACACATGCCCTCGATCCAGTCCGGCGGCACATGGACGTCGTCATCGGTCATTAAAAGCGCGCGGCCGGTGCTCATCGCCACGCCGGTGTTGAAGGCCTGAACCTTGCCGCCTTCAGGCGCATAGACGTAGCGGACCTCAAGGTTGGGCAGGTCCGCGGTCTCGACAATGGCCTTGGTGTCGTCCGTCGAGCCGTTGTCCATCATCAGGAGCTCGACCCGCCATCCCTTCGGGATCCGCACGCGGCCGAGGCGCGCGAGAACCTCTTTCAGCTCGGGGCCGCGGTCCTTCGTGCAGACGATGATCGAGACGTCGACAGGCGCGTCCTTGGAACTCTTGCGGGCGGAACTAGTCATTTGCATTCTGCTTGACCATGAACGATCGGCGGGCGTCCAGAGCCACGGTCGCGGTTTCCCTAGATTTCCTGATTGTAGGCGCCGACCTGCGGCCGCTTGGCGAGGCGCGGCTTCACCTCTTCGCGGAACAGGGCCCGCATGTCGTCCTCGCTGCGGGTGCTCTCCACCACGACCACGATCTCCGGCTTGTTGGAGGAGGCGCGGACCAGGACCCAGGAGCCGTCCTCCAGCGCCACCCGCACGCCGTTGACGGTGATCAGGTCGGCGATCTTGCGGCCGAGGATCGTGCCGCCGGCGTCGCGGAGCGCGGTGTATTCGGCGACCACTTCGTCCACTAGGCCGTACTTCACCTCGTCGGCCACATGCGGGCTCATGGTCAGGGAGGTGTAGGCGACGGGCAGGGCCTTCTTCAGGTCCGAGAGCTTCTTGCCCGGGTTGCGGTCGAGCATGGAAAGGATGGCGGCGGCGGCCACGATGCCGTCGTCATAGCCGCGGCCGATCGGCGGGTTGAAGAAGAAGTGGCCGGACTTCTCGAAGCCGGCCAGCGCGCCGAGCTCGGCGGTCTTGCGCTTGATGTAGGAGTGGCCGGTCTTCCAGTAGACGGTCGTGGCGCCGTTGGATTTCAGCACCTCGTCGGTGGCGAAGAGGCCGGTGGATTTCACGTCGACAACGAAGGTCGCGTTGGGATGAAGGCCGGAAAGATCGCGGGCGAGCATCAACCCGATCTTGTCGGCGAAGATCTCCTCGCCTTCGTCGTCGACCACGCCGCAGCGATCGCCGTCGCCGTCGAAGCCCAGCGCCAGGTCGGCGTCGTGCAGGCGCACCGCGTCGGCCATGGCGTGCAGCATGACGCTGTCTTCCGGGTTCGGATTGTACTTCGGGAAGTTCCAGTCGAGCTGGCAGTCCATCTCGACGACCACGGCCACGCCCATCCTGCGCAGGGCTTCGGGCGCGAAGGCGCCGGCCGTCCCGTTGCCGCAGGCGCAGACCACCTTCAGCGGCCGGCTGATGCTGGCGCGGCCCGCGGCGTCGGTGATGTAGCGCTCGGCGACCCCGGCCACGTGCGCGAGGCTGCCGCCCGGGCGCTGTTTCCAGGTCCCGCCGAGCACGATCTCCTTCAGCCGGCCCATCTCGTCGGGACCGAAGGTGAGCGGGCGCTGGGCGCCCATCTTGACGCCGGTCCAGCCGTTCTCGTTGTGGCTGGCGGTGACCATGGCGACGCAGGGGGCGTCGAGGTCGAACTGGGCGAAATAGGCCATGGGCGACGTCGCCAGGCCGATGTCGATCACCTCGCAGCCGGCGGCCACCAGGCCGATGGTCAGGGCCTGTTTGATGCTGAGCGAATAGGACCGGTAGTCGTGGCCGATAACGATGCGTTTTTGGCCAAGCTCGTGGATGTAGGTGCCGAGGCCCAGGCCCAGCGCCTGGATGCCCAGGAGGTTGATCTCCGGCCCGAACAGCCAGCGCGCGTCATATTCCCGAAAGCCCGTGGCCTTCACCAGCGGCTGGTTCTCGAAGTCGTAGGTGTTGGAGATCAGATCGGCGCGGGGAGCGGGAAGCATCGGGACTCCGAAATAGTCGAGCGGCAATGGACAGGGTTACCGCGGGCGCCCTTCAAGAATTGTGTACGGCCCCGGCGCGCTACATGACCCCGGCGCGCAGGATGTCGTGAACGTGCAGTATGCCGACCGGTTTCCCGCCATCGACCACGAAGAGCACGGTGACCGCCGGGGCCGGATCGCTCATCAGCGCCAGCGCCTCGGAGGCCAGCATGGCGGAGGGCACGGTCTTCTTCGGGCCCGCGGTCATCACCTCGCCGGCGGTGTGGGACATCAGGCCTTCGATGTGGCGGCGCAGGTCGCCGTCGGTGATGGCCCCTGTCAGGGCGCCGTCGGCGCCGGTCACGCCCACGATCCCCCAGCGCTTCTCGGTCATCACCAGCAGCGCGTCCTTCATCGGCGTTGCGGCGCCGACCAGCGGCAGTTCGTCGGCGCCGTGCATCAGGTCGCCGACGGTGCGCAGCATGGCGCCGAGCTTGCCGCCCGGATGGAAGACGCGGAAGTCCTGCGGCTTGAAGCCCCGGCGCTCGAGCAGGGCCACCGCAAGGGCGTCGCCGAGCGCGATCTGCAGGGTGGTCGAGGTGGTCGGCGTATTGACCTCGGCGGTGGCTTCGGCCGAGGCGGCCAGGGCCAGCACCACGGTCGCCGCGGCGCCGAGCGCGCTGGTCCGGTCGGCGGTCAGCGCGATCAGCGGAATGGAGAACCGCTTGGCGTAGGCCAGGATGTCGGCCAGCTCGCGGCCCTCGCCGGATTTCGACAGGCCGACGATCACGTCGTCCTGGGTGATCATGCCGAGGTCGCCGTGGCTGGCCTCCGCGGGGTGCACGAAGAAGGCCGGCGATCCGGTCGAGGCGAAGGTCGCGGCGATCTTGCGCGCCACGTGGCCCGACTTGCCCATGCCGGTGCAGATGATCCGCCCCTTGGCGGCGAACAGCAGGTCGACGGCCTCCGCGAAGCTCGCGTCCAATCCCTTGGCCTGGGCCTCAAGCGCCTCGGCTTCGGCGGCGAGCACGCGCCGGCCGACGGCGATGGCGTCGAAGCCGCTCATGCCGCCAGGTCCTTCATTCTGAGGGCGCGAGCGCCTGGGACTGCAGGGCCCGCACCTGGTCGCGGGCCTGGGCCACGTGACGCTGGGCGGCCTCGGCCTCGCGCTTCATCGCCGCCTGCATCGCGGGCGTCCGCTGCAGCGGGACCGAGCCGAAGGGCGCGGGCGAGCGGTCGCCGAGCCCCTGCGGCCAGGCCATGGCCAGGGCCACGGCGGCCACGGCGGCCAGCGCCAGCATCGGCAGGTACAGTCGATCGAGCATCGGGCTCATATAGCTGGTCGGCTGCGCCGCACCAATCCGTCGCGGGCTTGACGGGCGAAGGCGGCGCCCCTAGCCGCTCATCACCGCATCCATTGGGGAGTGACGCGCCTTGCCGACCTTGATCCTGCTGCGCCACGGCCAGAGCCAGTGGAACCTGGAGGACCGCTTCACCGGCTGGGTGGACGTAGACCTGACCGCCGAGGGCGAGGCCCAGGCCCGCAAGGGCGGCGAGTTGATCGCCGCCGAAGGTCTGGCGATCGACCGCTGCTACACCTCGGTCTTGACCCGGGCGATCCGCACCTCCTGGCTGGCGCTGGCCGCGGCCGGCCAGGCCTTCGTGCCGGAGATCAAGGACTGGCGGCTGAACGAGCGCCACTACGGCGGCCTCACCGGCCTCAACAAGGCCGAGACCGCCGCCAAGCACGGCGAGGACCAGGTGAAGATCTGGCGCCGCTCCTACGACGTGCCGCCGCCGCCGCTGCTGCCCGGCGGGGAATTCGATTTCTCGAAGGACCGCCGATATGCCGGCGCCGTCCTGCCCGACACCGAGAGCCTGGAGACCACGCTCTTTCGCGTGCAGCCCTATTGGGAGGCCGAGATCGCGCCGCGGCTCGCGGCCGGCGAGACGCTGCTGATCGCCGCCCACGGCAATTCGCTGCGCGCGATCGTCAAGCTGCTCTTCGGCCTCAGCGGCGAGGCCATCGTCGGGGTGGAGATCCCCACCGGCAACCCGCTGCTGATCGAACTCGACGGCGCGCTGAAGCCGACTACGGCGCGCTACCTGGACGCCGCGCGGGCGCAGGCTCTTCCCGCCATCGCCTAGCGCGCTAGGGTGCGGCAATGACCCCGCCTGGCGACGAAACCTGGATGCGGCGCGCGATCGCGCTCGCCCGCGCCAACCTCGGCCTGACCGGCGACAATCCGTCCGTGGGCTGCGTGATCGTCAGGGACGGCATGGCGATCGGCGAGGCCGCCACCGCGCCCGGCGGCCGGCCGCACGCCGAGGAGCAGGCGCTCGACCAGGCGGGCGAGGCGGCGCGGGGCGCAGCGGCCTATGTCACGCTCGAACCGTGCGGCGAGCGCAGCGCCGGTCACGCCTCCTGTGGCGAGCGCCTGGCCTCGGCCGGCGTGGCCCGTGTGTTCGCCGCCTGCGCCGATCCGTCGGCCTTCGCCTCGGGCCGTGGCGTCGAGCGGCTGCGGGCCGCCGGCGTTCACTACAACCTGGGCTTGCTGCAGGCCGAAGCCGCCCCGCTCTATGTCGACTACCAGCCACACAGCCGCGCGCCGCCGGAACGCTAAGCTTTTGGAAATGGGACGTTAATCACCGCGGTCTAGGATTGGGTAACCATGCCGTCAGTTCCGTAAGGTTTTTCGTAGCGACCATGTCCGAAGCCGCCCACATCACCCGCCGCATTAACCAGGCGGAGGCCGACCGGATTTGCGCGCGGCACGACCGTCTGTGGAGCTCCAAGCCCGGCGGCGCCCGGGCGGTTTTCGCCTGGACCGACCTCTCGGGCCTCGACCTCGAAGGCCGCAACCTCTGCGACGCCGACTTCAGCGGCGCGGTGCTGGCCGGCTGCAAGCTCAAGGGCGCGCGGCTCGACCACGCTACCCTGTTCGGCGCCGACCTGCAGGACGCGGACCTGCGCGACTGCTCCCTGCGCCGCGCCGACCTGCGCGGCGCCTGCCTGCGCAACTCCGACCTGACGGGCGCCGACCTCTTCGAGGCCGACCTGCGCGAAGGCGTGCTGGCTGCGGCCGATCCCAAATACGGCTTCCGGCGCATCGAGGCCGGCGGCAAGGCCCGGGTCGGCGACGCCCAGGGCGCGAAGCTGGTGGGCGCCAATCTCGAACGCTCCAAGCTCTCCGGCGTGATCGCCGTCAGGGCCGACTTCACCGACGCTGTCCTCAAGGACGCTCGCCTGGTGCGCGCCAACCTCAAGCAGGCGACCATGAAGGGCTGCAACCTCTCCGGCGCCGACCTGTCCGGCGCGGACCTCGACGGCGCGGACCTGCGCGACGCCGTCCTGGTGGGCGCCAAGACGCTGTCCTGGAACGTGCAGAACGCCAACATGGTCGGCGCGCTCACCGACAAGCCCGCCGGGATCGCGGCCACCAGCATGCCCTACAAGACCATGATCCAGGAGCATGCCCGCTGGTGCGAGAGCGGCGGCCAGCACGGCACGCCCTCGGTGTTCGACGGCGCCGATCTGCGCGCGCTGGAGACGGTGCGCGGCTATAACCTGACGGCGCTCTCCGGCAAGGGCGCGGTCTTCTACGGCCTCGACATGGAGGGCGTGCAGCTGCAGGGCGCCCATCTGGAGGGCGCCGACCTGCGCAACTGCAATCTGCGCCGCGCCGACCTGCGCGGGGCCAAGCTCGCCGACGCCAAGCTCTCGGGGTCCGATCTGCGCGAGGCGCAGATGGGCCCGCTGCTGCTGGGCGCGGATCGGGTGCTGGCCTGCGACCTGCGCCGCGCCGAACTGAAGGGCGCCGACCTTTCCGGCGCCGACGTGCGCCAGGCGCTGTTCACCGACGCCGACGTCAGCCGCGCCAACTTCACCGGCGCGCTCCTGCGGCAGGCCAGCTTCACCGGCGTCTCCCGCCACGGCGCCCGCGGCCTCGACGCCATCTGACGCCCACGAAAAAGGGCGACGCGATCGCCCGCGCCGCCCCTCGTCGTTGATGTCCGGCTGTCGCCTACGCGGCCTTTTCAGCCTCGATCAGCGTCGGCTGGCCGACCGCGATCTCGATGCGGCGGGGCTTCAGCGCTTCGGGCAGTTCGCGCTTCAGCGCGATGGACAGCAGGCCGTCGGCCAGCGCCGCCTCGGTCACCACCACGTAGTCGGCGAGCTGGAACTTGCGCTCGAAGTTGCGCTCGGCGAGGCCGCGGTGCAGGAACCGGCGCGGCTCGTCGTTGGCGGCCTTGCGCCCGGTGACGGTGAGCAGGTTTTCCTTCACCTCGATCGAGAGTTCTTCCTGACGGAAGCCGGCCACCGCGATCTCGACGCGGTAGGCGTTCTCGTCGGTGCGCTCGATATTGTAGGGCGGATAGCCGGCGGCGCCGTCGGCGGCGGCGGAATCCAGCAGGTCGGCCAGGCGGTCGAAGCCGACGACGGAACGGTAGAGGGGGGAGAAATCGATCGTACGCATGCGGTCACATCCTTCTTTCAAAGCAAGGTTGCCGTTTCAGTTGAGCGTCTTTGCGAGCCATCAGGCCTCGCGCGACACCCTGAAGGCCCGGACATCCGGCGCCTTCACGCCATGAGGTAGGCGGCGGATTTTCCGGTTCAAGGCCTTGCGGCGGCGAGCCCGAGGCGCGGTCTTTGACCCAACGGCGCGCCCGCGCTACCCCTAGGGCGAAGGCTGGGCCGGGGGGCTTGGGCGAGGTCGAATGGCGCACCCGTACATCTCACGCCGCGCGGTCTTGCTGAGCGCGGCCGCGCTCAGCGCCTGCGGCGGCGCGGGCGGCTCCAAGCCCGGCGCGCCGCCCAAGACCCTCGAGGCGGCGGTGGCCGGGGCCTGGCGCCTCGCCGCCGACCGGGCGCGCGACCCGTGGCGCCATCCGCTCGAATCGCTGAGGTTCTGGGGCCTGAAGCCCGGCCAGACGGTGGTCGAGTTCTGGCCCGGGGCCGGCTGGTACACCGACATCCTGGGTCCCTTCCTGGCGGCCACCGGCGGCAAGCTCTATGCCGCCAACCTGCAGGCCGCCGACCCCGAGGGGCGCGAGATGGCCGAGGCTTATCGCCACAAGCTCGACGCCAAGCCCAAGCTCTACGGCAAGGTGGAGATCACCGCCTTCGGCCCGACCAGCGGCCCGGTGGCGCCGGCCGGGAGCGCGGACCTCGTCCTGTTCCTGCGCAACCTGCACAACTGGATGGCCGCGGGCCTGGCCGAGAAGGCTTTCCGCGACGCCTTCGCGGCGCTGAAGCCCGGCGGCGTCCTGGGCGTCGAGGAGCACCGCGCCGACCCCGCCGCAACGCCCGATGTCATGGCCTCGTCGGGCTATGTGCTGCAGGCCTATGTCGCGCAGCTCGGCAAGGAGGCCGGCTTCGAGCTCGCCGCCGCCAGCGAGATCAACGCCAATCCGAAGGACACCAGGGATCACCCCTTCGGCGTCTGGACCTTGCCGCCGGTCCGCCGCTCCTCGCCGCGCGGCCAGCCCGCCGATCCGCACTTCGATCACGCGAAGTACGACGCCATCGGAGAGAGCGACCGAATGACGCTGAAGTTCGTCAAGCCGGGCGCCACGCACGCCTGAAGGTTTACTTCGCACACGTCAGAAGCGAAGCTGACGCGGCTGGGAGAACATGAACATGGCGACGCTGGAGGAGCTGACGGATCGTATTCGCGCCGCCGCCGCGGCCGATTCCGGTCTCGCCACATCCATCAAGCTGGATCTGAAGGGCCAGGGCGTCATCCACATCGACGGCGCAGCGGTCAGCAACGAGGACCTGCCGGCGGACCTTGTGGTCACCGTGGCGCTGAACGATCTGGCGGCGCTGGGGAAGGGCGAGCTCGATCCCACGCGGGCGATGATGACCGGCCGGCTGCGGCTCTCCAACATGGCGCTCGCCATGCAACTTCAGCCGAAGATTCAATCTCTGTTTTCCAAGGCCGCGTAAGGCAGGGGCATGGCCGACGAAGCGCCTCTCATCGAGACGGCCGACGCCAAGGCCCCCCCGGGCGGCGAGGCGGAGTGGTATGTCGGCGCCGGCGGCGCGCGGCTGCGGGCCGCGCTGTGGACTCCGGCGGCCGTGGCCGCGGGCGGCCGGCCGCGCGGCTCCATCGTGCTCTCCGGCGGGCGCACCGAGGCCATCGAGAAGTACTATGAGTTCATCGGCGAGTGCCTGGACCGCGGCTTCGTCGTCCTGGCCCACGACTGGCGCGGCCAGGGCCTGTCGCAGCGCGAGCTGTCCGACCCGCTGAAGGGCTACGCCAAGGGCTACAAGGCCTACCTCGACGACTTCCGCGCCCTGCTCGGAGCCTATTCGGCGCGCCTGCCCAAGCCCTGGGTGGCCGTGGGCCATTCGATGGGCGGTTGCCTGACGCTCCTGGCCATGGCGCACGGCGAGGACCGGTTCGCCGGGGCGATCTTCTCGGCGCCGATGCTGGGCATCCGCACGCCGTTCCCGCTGGTGCTGTCGCGCGCGCTCACCAGCCTGAACCTGATCCTCGGCCAGGGTCGCGGCTACACCCTCGGCGGGGCCGGCAAGCCCTATGACGCGGTGTTTGAAGGCAATGTGCTGACCCACGACCCGGTGCGCCACGCCCGCGCCTGGGGCCTGATCGCCGCCGAGCCGAAGCTCGCGCTTGGCGCCCCCACCTGGAGCTGGGTCGATTTCGGCCTGCGCGCCACCGCCTACCTCGCCCGCCCTGACGCCTTGCGGAATGTCACCGCGCCGGTGGTGATTGTCTCGGCCGAGGACGACCAGCTTATCGACACCGCCGCACAAGCCGCGGCGGCCCGCCACCTGCCGCAGGGCAAGTTCATCAACGTCCCCGGCGCCTACCATGAAATCCTGATGGAGACCGACCCGATGCGTAACATCTTCCTGAGAGCCTTCGACGCCCTCACCGGCAGGGTCGCGCCGACGCCCGCCGAGCCGCCCAAGCCGGCCCCCGCGCCGACGCCCGCCGCCGCCCCGGTGATGGTCGCCGCCGCCGCGCCGCCGCCGCCCAGGGCCACGGCGCCCGCCAAACCGGCGGCGAAGAAGAAGCCCGCGGCCAAGAAAGCGGCGGCCAAGAAACCGGCCGCCAAGTCCGCCGCCGCCAAGGCGCCGGCCAAGGCCGCGGCCAAACCCGCCGCAGCCAAGAAGCCCGCGGCCGCGAAGAAGCCCGCCGCGAAGAAGCCGGCGGCGAAGAAGGCTCCCGCCAAGACCGCGGCCAAGCCCGCCGCGGCGAAGGCGCCCGCCGTGAAGAAGGCTCCGGCCAAGAAACCGGCCGCCAAGAAACCTGCCGCGGCGAAGAAGCCGGCGGCGGCCAAGGCGGCGAAGCCCGCGGCGGCCAAGAAGCCTGCGACCGTCAAGAAACCCGCCGCGAAGAAGCCGGCCGCCAGGAAACCGGCGGCCAAGAAGCCGGCGCCGAAGAAGGCCTAGGCGGCCGCGCCGGCCAGCGCGGCCAGCGCCTCACCGAGGCAGGCGCGGTCGCCGGCGATCGCGACCTGGCCTCCATGGCCGCCCACCGGCTGGCCGCGCCAGTCGGTGGTGACGCCGCCGGCGCCGGCGATCACCGGGATCGCCGCGTCGATGTCCCATGACTTCAGGCCGGTCTCCAGGACGAGGTCGATGGTGCCGGCGGCGACCATGGCGTAGGCGTAGGCGTCGCAGCCCAGCCGCGCGAGCCGCGCAGCCTGGCGCACCGCGCGCCAGGCGTCGCGCTCGGGGCCCTGGAAGATGGCCGGGTCCGTGGTGGCGATGAGGGCGCCCGAGAGCGCCGGGCAGGCGCGGACCTTCAGCGGCCGGCTCTGGCCGCGGGCCACCAGTCGCGATCCGCCGGCGTGTCCGATATAGAGCTCGTCGAGGAACGACTGGCCGATCGAGCCGAGCACCGGCTTGCCCTCGAACCGCAGGCCGATCAGCGTGGTCCACACCGGCAGGCCGGCGATGAAGGCCCGGGTTCCGTCCACCGGGTCCAGCACCCAGACGAACTCGGCGTCCGGCCGGTCCTCGCCATATTCCTCGCCGATCACCCCGTGGGCCGGATAGCGCTCGGAGATCAGGGCGCGGATGGCGCGCTCGGCGCCCTTGTCGGCCTCGGTGACCGGATCGAAGCCCTGCGCCCCGCCCTTGTCGACCAGCCCGTGGTCAGCGCGAAACAGCGGCAGGATCACTCCGGCCGCTGCGCGATTGAGGTCGATGAGGAAGCTGTCGAGTTCTTCCAGGCGGTCGGGAGAAAGACGGTCGGGGGTGGAAGCGGCCATGCGACCGCTTTACCCCCGCTCGTTGATTAGGGGAACGCGTGCCCGACGGACGCGGACTCGCTTTCGTTGAGCGACTTGGCCAGCTCCAGCAGCTTTTGCCGGGGCCGTTCGCTGAGGTTGTAGAAGGCGCGGATCAGGGCCTTGGTTTCCTTGCCCGCGGTCGGTTCCGGCGGCTCGGGATCTTCCTGCATGGGATTGTCGAGCGACAGGCCCTCGTAGAAGTAGCTCACCGGCACTTCCAGCACTTCGGACAGCTGCCACAGGCGCGCGGCCGACATGCGGTTGGCGGCGCACTCATACTTCTGGATTTGCTGGAAACGCACGCCGCAGGCGCTGGCGAGCTGCTGCTGGGTCAGGCCCAGGATCCGGCGGCGGCGGCGAAGCCGGCGACCCAGATGAATATCGATCACATCCATCATGACGCGAAGCTCGTTCTCCTCAAGGCGATGTCCCGATGCGGGACGACGCGCCTCACCTGCCGCAAGCCTCGCGCCAAACCACGCGTTGCCAGGATCACGAGGCGGGCCGTAGTAGTGGCGCCATGGCGGACTCAACGTCTCAGCTGCGGCAAACCATCCTGTGGCGGCTCGAGGCCCTCGCCTATGACGTCGCCGACGTCCTGGCGCGCGTCTTCCCGATCGACGCGGTGTCCGATTTTGGCGCCTGGTTCTTCCGGACCTTCGGCCCGCTGACCAGCCCGCACCGGGTGGCGGAGATCAACCTGCGGATCGCTTTTCCCGAGGCGTCCGACGCCGAGATCGCCCGCCTGCTGGCCGAGCAGTGGGACCAGCTCGGCCGTTGGGCCGCGGAATTCCCCATCCTCGACCGGATCATCGCCGATCCGGCCCGCGTCGAGGTGGTGGGGGCCGAGCGGCTGGCGGCGATCCGCGACGGGGCGGGGCCGGTGGTCTTCATCTCAGGCCACTTTTCCAGCTTCGAGATCATGCCGGCGGTGATCCTCCATTCGGGGATCAACTGCTGGATCACCGGCCGGGCCACCAACAACCCCTATGTCGACGCCAACATCCGCAGGAGCCGTGCGCGCTACGGCGTGCGCCAATTCGCGCCGAAGGGGGCGAGAGGAACGCGCGACCTGTTGCGCGCGCTCGGCCGCGGCGAATGCGTCGCCCTGATGAACGACCAGAAGTTCAACGATGGGGTGGCCGCGCCCCTGTTCGGCGTCATGGCCCACACCGCGCCCGGCCCGTCGAGCTTCGCGCTGCGCTTCGGAATTCCGATTCAGCCCTTCAGCGTCCAACGGCTGCACAAGGCGCGGTTCCGGGTGGTGGTGCACGATCCGATCCGCCTGGAGGACACCGGCGACCGCAACGCCGATATCGAAGCCGGCGTGCGCCGCATCAACAGCTTCATCGAGGAGCGGGTTCGCGAACGGCCGGCGGAGTGGTTCTGGGTCCACAAGCGGTGGCCCGGCGAGATCTACAAGCGGCGGAAGTCCTAGCCGTTGGTCTCGCGCCAGCGCTGCAGCGCCTCGGCGGGGCTGGCGTAAGCCTCCTGCAGGGCGGCGTTCCAATAGCGGAGCTGCTCCAGCGGGATCTTCAGCCCGCTGACGGCGCAGACCACATAGCGCCCAGGCTTCAGCACCGCGAAGTCGCCGTCGCCGTAGTGCAGCCGGGCCAGGTCGGAGCCTGTGAAGTCGCGGTCGTGGGCGTTCATGGACGCCTATTTAGCGCGCCGCCGTCGTCCGGAACAGGGGGCGTTAGAAGAGGTCGCCCTGCGCGGTCGGGGACGCCTTTGGCTTGGTCCGCGCAGGCTTCGCCGCCGGCGGGTCGGTCGCCGCGCCCTCGATCACCGCCTGGCGGGTGACCTGGTCGCCGAACTTGATCGCCACTTCCTCGCCGCTGGCCAGCGCCGCGCCGGCGTGGACGATGGAGCCGTCGGCCCGGGTGACCCGCGCGAAGCCCCGCTGCAACGGCCGCTCCGGATCGACCGACAGATAGAGCTTGGAGAGCGCATCCAGCCGCTCGGCCGCGCGCTCCAGCCCGCGCGCCATGCCGGGCCGCAGGCGTCCGGCGACGCCGTCCAGCCGCTGGCGCTGCACGGCCTGCGGCCGCTGCAGCAGCAGCGGCGTCAGGCGCGAGGAGACCCGCACCAGATCGCGCTCGTGGGCCGCGGCGTTCTTAGCCAGGCCCGCGGCCAGGCGGCCGGAGACGATCCCGAACCGCTGGGCGGCGAGCTCGACCATGTCGGTGACCCGGGTCAGCGCCCGGCCCGCGGCCTCCACCCGCCCGCGGCGGTCTTCCACGGCGCGACCGCCGCAGCGGTGCATCCTGGCCCCGAAATCGCTCACCGTGGCTTTCAGCTCGGCCAGCACCGGCGTCGCTATCTCCGCGGCCGCGGTCGGTGTCGGCGCCCGGCGGTCGGAGACGAAGTCGATAAGCGTGGTGTCGGTCTCGTGGCCCACGGCGCTGATCAGCGGGATCGTGCAGGCCGCCACCGTGCGGGCCAGCGCCTCGTCGTTGAACGGCCACAGATCCTCGACCGAGCCGCCGCCGCGCGCCACGATCAGCACATCGGGGCGGGGGATCGCACCCCCCGCCTCCAGGGCCTCGAAGCCGCGGATCGCCGCGCAGACCTGGGCCGCGGCCGCATCGCCCTGCACCACCACCGGCCAGACGATCACATGGCACGGCCAGCGGTCGCGGATGCGGTGCAGGATGTCGCGGATCACCGCCCCGGTCGGGCTGGTGATCACGCCGACGACCGCGGGCAGGTAGGGCAGGGGCTGCTTGCGCCCGGGTTCGAACAGGCCCTCGGCGGCGAGCTTGCCTTTCAGCCGCTCGAGCTGGGCCAGCAGCGCGCCGACGCCGGCCGCCTCCATGGTCTCGATGACGATCTGGTAGCGCGAACCCTGCGGATAGGCGGTGATCTTGCCGGTGACGATCACCTCCAGCCCCTGTTCGGGCCGGATGCCAAGGCCACGCACCTGGCCCTTCCAGACCACCCCGTCGATCGCCGCCCGCTCGTCCTTCAGCGTCAGGTAGACGTGGCCGTTGGAGTGGTGCGTGACCTTGGAAATCTCGCCCCTGAGCCGCACGAAGCCGTAGGCGTCCTCCAGCGTGCGCTTGAGCGCGAACGCCAGCTCCGAGACGGAATAGGGCTTGGCGTTGCCATCTTCGGTGGGAGCGTCAGACTCGGGCGCCGCGTCGGTCATGCGGCGAAGGTAGCCATCCGCGCCTTCAAACCCAACGGCTTGTTCTCAGCGTCGCGGGGAGGGGGCGGAGAGAAAGGGAAAAGGGCGCGCCCGGCTCGACGGGCGCTTTTGCGCCGCGGGCCGGACACGCCCCCATCCCCAACGGATCAGATGTAGCGGCGAAGGCTCCTGGCGAGTTCGTTCGGGCCGGAGCGCTTCTTCGCCTGGGCGGGCTGATAGGCCACCTGGCTGTGTTCGTGGCAGTAGGGGCCGTCGCCGGCGCGGCGGCCGCAGAAGGTGAAATTGTCCAGCGACGGGTCGCCGATCGGCCACTTGCACATGTGGGCGCCGAGCGTCAGCACAGTCGCCGTGCCGGGCGTTTCGTCGACGTAGCGCACGGGCGTCGGATGCGGCGCGTGGGCCACCGGCTCGGCGAGCCGGCGCGGGGCCGAGGGCGCGGCCGAGACGGGGCGGGCCGGTCTCGGGGCCTTGAAGACGGTGCGGGCGGGCTTCGACGGCGTCGCGCGGCCGGAGAGCCCAAGGCGGTGCACCTTGCCGATCACCGCGTTGCGGGTGACCCCGCCCAACTGCTTGGCGATCTGGCTGGCGGACAGCCCGTCCTGCCAGAGCTTCTTGAGAAGTTCGACCCGTTCGTCCGTCCAGCCCATCTCGCGCCTCCCACTTTGTGACCTTGGCGGCGCACCCCCGCGCGGCCTGAGATCAACATCTTGTGGCATCCAGCTATTCCGCTGCTCACCAACCACCACCAGTAGTAAACAACTCCTTAAGAGCCACAATAGGCGCCCCGGCTTTCGTCCACAGGAACTAGATGTTGCGTCGTCGCTGCCGGCCTTCGCCGGGCGGCGCCCCCTCTGGCGCCGAGGCGCCATCTCCCCCGAAGGGGGGCGAAAATGCCGCACTCTTGCGGGCGGGGCGCGCACGGCGCACATGGAGGGGCATGAAGGATATGCCCCTGATCGAAGCGGTCCTGCCGCCGCCGGCGCGCGAGTACCCCGGTATCAACTGGATAGGCCTGCAGACCCTCTACGTCCGAGAGGTCCGCCGCTTCTTCAAGGTCGGCATGCAGACCCTGGCGGCGCCGGTGGTGACCGCGCTCCTCTACATGCTGGTCTTCGTCGTCGCGGTCGGCGGCGGCCGCGAGGTGCACGGCGTGGCCTATGGCGCCTTCGTCGCCCCCGGCTTGATCATGATGCAGATCCTCTCCAACGCCTTCGCCAACTCCTCGTCGTCCCTGCTGCAGGGCAAGTTCAACGGGCTGATGGGCGACTTCGTCACCCCGCCGCTGTCGCCGCTGGAACTGCTGATCGGCTTCAGCGCGGGCGCGGCGACGCGCGGCCTCTTCGTGGGCGCGATCAGCGCGGTGGCGGTATGGTTCTTCGCCCGGCCGCCGATCGAGGAGCCCTGGGCCATCGTCTATTTCGGCGTCGGCGCGGCGATGATCATGGGCTTCCTCGGCATCATGGCGGGTCTCTGGGCCGAGAAGTTCGATCACATGGCCACGGTGACCAACTTCGTGATCATGCCGATGACCTTCCTGTCGGGCACCTTCTACCTGGTGGAACGGCTGCCGGAGCCCTTCCGAACCCTCTCCAAGTTCAACCCGTTCTTCTATCTGATCGACGGCTTCCGCTATGGCTTCATCGGCCGCGCCGAGGGCTCTCTGGCGATCGGCGTGAGCCTGACCGCGGCGATCGTCCTGGTCTTCGGCGCCATCTGCTTCTGGATGTTCAAGACCGGCTACAAGATCAAGACCTGAGCCCTCCGGCGTTGACTCAGCGCCCCGACAAGACGAGAACGCCAAGCCTTCCAGTCCCCGTCGCATCGCGGCGGGGATGCTTCCGTTTTGGAGGGCTCCTCCGGTGACCGAGAAGACCGCGTCCCAGACTCCCGCGACCGTTCCCAGCGACCACATCATGGCGGTCTACAGCCGCACCCCGCTGGCGTTCGAGCGAGGCGAGGGCGCGCGCCTCTACACCACCGACGGCGAGGCCTATCTCGACTGCATGGCCGGCATCGCGGTGAACGCGCTGGGCCACGCCAATCCGAAGCTCGTCCAGGTGCTGAAGGAGCAGGCCGAGAAGCTCTGGCACGTCTCCAACATCTTCACGATCCCCGGCCAGGAGAAGCTCGCCAAGGCGCTCACCGACGCGACCTTCGCCGACGAGGTGTTCTTCACCAACTCCGGGACCGAGGCCATCGAGTGCGCCATCAAGACCGCGCGCAAATACCATTGGGCGAAGGGCCAGCCGGAGCGGATCGACATCATCGGCTTCGATGGCTCGTTCCACGGCCGGACGCTGGCGGCGGTCAACGCCTCGGGCAACGCCGGCTACCTGGAAGGCTTCGGCCCGCCGATGCCGGGCTTCGTGCACGCGACCTTCGGCGACCTGGAGGGCCTCAAGGCTCTGGTCGGCCCGACCACGGCGGCGATCATCCTGGAGCCCGTGCAGGGCGAGGGCGGCGCGCGCTCCTGGCCCGACGCCGATCTGACCGCGATCCGTCAGCTCTGCGACGAGACCGGCACGCTGCTGATCTACGACGAGATCCAGTGCGGCCTCGGCCGGACCGGCAAGCTCTTCGCCTATGAGTGGGCGACCGAGGCCCAGCCCGACATCATGGCCATCGCCAAGGCGCTGGGCGGCGGCTTCCCGGTCGGGGCGTGCCTCGCCACCGCGGAGGCCGGCCGCGGCATGGTGGTGGGCTCCCACGGCTCGACCTACGGCGGCAATCCGCTGGCCATGGCGGTCGGCGAGGCGGCGCTGGCCGAGCTGGTGAAGCCGGAGCTCCTGGGCCACGTCCGCGAGGTCGCCGGCTATTTCACCCAGCAGTTCGCGGGGCTGAAGGAACGCTACCCCGACGTGGTCGCCGACATCCGCGGCCGGGGCCTGCTGATGGGCCTGAAGCTGAACACGCCCAACCGCGAGTTCATGCAGCACGCCCGCGACCAGCGCCTGCTGATCGCCGGCGGCGGCGACAACTGCGTGCGCCTGTTGCCGCCGCTCAACCTGACCATCGCCGAAGCCAGCGAGGCCATCGAGAAGCTCGAAGCCGCCTGCCAGGCCGCCCGGGCCAGGGCGAAGGCGGCGGCGTGAGCCAGCCGCCCCGCCACTTCCTCGACCTCTGGAAGCTCGAGGGCTCGGACCTGCGCGCCATCCTGGAGGACGCCAAGCGCCGCAAGGCCGCGCGCCTGGGCTGGCCCAAGGGCCGTCCCGACGCCGACGCCCCGGCCGAGGGCCGGACCCTGGCGATGATCTTCGAGAAGAACTCCACCCGCACCCGCTTCTCGTTCGACGCGGCGATGCGCCAGCTCGGCGGCGACGTGATCATCTCCAACGCCGTCGACATGCAGCTCGGCCGCGGCGAGCCCATCGAGGACACCGCCCGCGTGCTCTCGCGCATGGTCGACGCGGTGATGATCCGCTCGAACTTCCACCAGGACGTCGAGCGCCTGGCGCTGTCCTCGACCATCCCGGTGATCAACGGCCTGTCGGACAAGAGCCACCCCTGCCAGATCATGGCCGACCTCCTGACCATCGAGGAGCACCGCGGGCCGGTGGCCGGCAAGACCCTGGCCTATGTCGGCGACGGCAATAACGTCTGCGCGAGCTTCATCCACGCCGCGCCGAAGCTGGGCTTCCGGCTGAACATCGCCGCGCCGGCGGTCTATCACCCGGACCTGCACGACCTCGCCCGCGCCGCCCAGGAGCAGGGCCAGGTCTACGCCTCCGACGACCCGCGCGAAGCGGTCAAGGGCGCCGATGTGGTGATCACCGACACCTGGGTCTCCATGGGCGACACCGACCACGACGAGCGGCTGGACGCGCTGGAGCCCTATCAGGTGGACGAGGTCCTGATGGACCTCGCCAAGAACGACGCGGTCTTCCTGCACTGCCTGCCGGCCCACCGCGGCGAGGAGGTCACCGACGAGGTGATCGACGGCCCCAAGAGCCTGATCTGGGACGAGGCGGAAAACCGCCTCCACGCCCAGAAGTCCATCCTCGCCTGGTGCTTCGGCGCGATCTGAGGGTTTCCCGCATGAACCCGTTTCCCGACGACATCTTCACCGAGCCGGAAGACGTCGACCCGGACACCCTCGCCAATCTCGGCCCGCTGACACGGCTGGCCGGAATCTGGGAGGGCAGGAAGGGGATCGACCTTAACCCCAAGGCCGATGGCCCGGAGCGGCGGGTCTACCTCGAACGCATCGAGATGCAGCCGATCGACCCGCAGGCCAACGGCCCGCAGCTGCTCTATGGCCTGCGCTACCACGTCCACATCAACACCGAGGAAGAGGACATCACCTTCCACGACCAGGTGGGCTACTGGCTGTGGGAGCCGGCCACGGGCCTCATCATGCAGACGCTCGCAATCCCCCGCGGCCAGGTGGCGCTGGCCGGCGGCCAGGCCAATCCGGACGGCTCCAGCCTGGTGGTCCGGGCCAAGCGGGGGGACACCGAGTACGGCATCGCCTCGACCGCCTTCCTGGAATACGCCTTCCACACGGACTCCTACGAACTCACCGTGACCTTCAACGCCGACGGCAGCTGGAGCTACGTCTCCGACACCATGCTCGCCGTCCGCGGCCAGGCCGAGCCGTTCCGCCACCGCGACCGCAACACGCTGACCAAGGTCGCCGACCCCACGCCCAACCCCCTCGCGCTGATCGCCGCGTCCAAGCCCGCCTGAGTGCCCAAAAAGGGGTGCGACGCCGCGCCGGGTTCGCAACTCTGGAAGCCGTCCCTATATGCCGCCGATGCCTATTCCTCCGGTTCCCGACGACGCCGTCACGGCGTTCCAGATCGAGGGCGAGCCCGTGCGCGGCCGCCTGGCGCGGCTCGGTCCCTCGGTCGACGAAATCCTGCGCGCCCATGACTATCCCGAGCCGGTGGCGAACCTCCTGGGCGAGGCCTGCGCGCTCGCGGCCTTGGTCGGCTCGAACTTGAAGTTCGACGGCCGGCTGATCGTCGAGGCCCGCGGCAATGGCCCGGTGCGCTTCGTGGTCTGCGACTACGACACCTCCGGCGGCTTGCGCGGCTATTGCGGCTTCGACGCCGAGGCGGTGGAGAAGGCCGCCCAGGGCTTCGCGCGGCCGGGCGCCAGGTCGCTGCTGGGCGATGGCCACTTCATGATGACCGTGGACCAGGGCCCGGACATGGATCGCTACCAGGGCGTCACCGCCATCGAGGGCGAGACCCTGGCGCTCTGCGCCGAGCAGTACTTCGCCCAGTCCGAACAGACCCCCACCCGCGTGCGCCTCGCCGTCGGCCAGGCAGATGACGGGCAGGGGTTCCGGTGGCGGGCCGGCGGCATGCTGATCCAGTCGGTGGCCGAGGACGATGCGCGGGGCCCCACCACCGAGGCCTGGGTCCGCACCCAGGCCTTCTTCGAGACGGTCGGCGAGGACGAGCTGATCGACCCGCTGCTGTCCTCCCAGCAACTGCTCTTCCGCCTGTTCCACGAGGACGGCGTGCGGGTCTTCGGCTCCCAGCCGCTGCGCGCCTTCTGCCGCTGCAGCCAGGAACGCATCGAGACGGTGCTGAAGTCCTTCGACGCCGCCGACCGCGCCGGCATGGTCGAGCCCGACGGCAAGATCCACGTCACCTGCGAATACTGCTCCAAGCTCTACGCCGTGGAGCCGGCGAGTTTGGAGACGGCGGCCGTCTAGGACGGCTTGGCGGGCTTCACGGCGACCAGCGGGCCGTCGAGGCGCTTGCCGGTGCGGATCGCCTCGCAGACGGCGTCCAGGGTGTCGACCTCGGAGGCCACGGGCTCCTGGAACAGGCGCCGGTCGCCCTGCCGGCGGGTCACTTCGCCGATCAGGTTGTTGTGCGTATAGGCGATGCTGCGCACCACGGCGAAGCGCTTGCCGGCGCAGTCCACCGCCCAGTGCGCGAGGCCGGAGCGGGCGATCCCGGCGCCGAGCTGGATCGGGGTGAACAGCTCGTGGCGGATGTCGGTCTCCACCAGGCCGTCCGACATCAGCGAGACGCCCTCCGGCGTCGCCAGCCGCACCCCCTCGGCGTCGAAGTTCACCAGCACCCAGCCCTCGCCGTGGATGTTCTGAGCCACCCACGCGCCCACCGACTTCTCGTCCAGCATGGCTGGCGGCGCGGGATCCTTGATCTCGGCGGCCTGGGCGGTCGAGATCGCGAAGCCGGCCCCCACGAGGGCGCAGAGCGCCAGGATGCGGATGCTCGTCATGTCCGCCACCATGCCACGGCCAGGCCGTCCGGCGAAGGCCTCAGGCGGCGTCGAGCGCGCGGGAGACGTCGCGGCTGAGGTCGCCGGGGCCCTCCAGGCCGACGCTCACCCGCACCCAGCCCTCGGTCAGGCCGATCTCCAGGCGCTCGGCCTCCGGCATCGAGCGGTGGGTGGTGGTGCAGGGGTGGGTGGCCATCGACTTGGCGTCGCCGAGGTTGTTGGAGATGTCGACGATCTGCAGGGCGTCGAGGAACCGCCAGGCGGCCTCGCGGGAGCCCAGGTCGAAGGCCACGACATTGCCGCCGCCAGTCATCTGGTTGGCGATGATCGCGGCCTGGGGATGGTCGGGCCGGCCGCAATAGATGGTCTGGCGGGTCTTGCTGTGGGCGGCGATCACGTTGGCGACGCGGGTGGCGTTCTCGGTCTGGCGGCGCACCCTGAGCTCCAGGGTCTCCAGGCCCTTCAGGAGCACCCAGGCGTTGAACGGCGACAGCGCCGGGCCGGTGTGCCGCAGCAGGTCCTTGTAACTCTCGGTCATCAACGGCTCGGCGCCCAGGATCGCCCCGCCCAGCACCCGGCCCTGGCCGTCGATGTGCTTGGTGGCCGAATAGACGACGATGTCCGCGCCGAGCGCCAGCGGCTTCTGGAAGATCGGGGTCGCGAAGACATTGTCGACGATCAGCTTGGCGCCGGCGGCGTGGGCGATGTCGGCCACCGCCCCGATGGCGGTCACCTCCAGCAGCGGGTTGGCCGGGCTCTCGATCAGGAAGGCCCGGGTGTTGGGCCGGACGGCGTTCTTCCAGGCCTCCAGGTCGGTGGCGTCGACATAGGTCGCCTCGACACCGAAGCGCGGCAGCCATTCGGAGATGATCCAGCGGCAGGAGCCGAACAGCGCCCGGCCCGCCACCAGATGGTCGCCGGCCTTCAGCAGGCCCATCAGCGAGGCGTGCACCGCGCTCATGCCCGAGGCGGTCGCGCGGCAGACGTCGGCGCCTTCCAGGAGCGCCAGGCGATCCTCGAAGATCTGCGTCGTCGGGTTGCCGAAGCGCTGGTAGATGAAGCCCGGATCGGCGCCGGAGAACCGGGCGTCGGCCGCCTGGGCGCTGTCGTAGGCGAAGCTCTGGGTCAGGAAGAGCGCTTCGGAGATCTCGCCATAGGGGCTGCGGGCCATGCCGCCGCGCACCAGACGGGTCTCGACTTCCCAGTCTCGCGGATCTTCGGCCATGGCGGGCTCCTTTGCGGGCAGAGCGCCGCTTGAACGGCAGACGCGCCGGGGCGTCAAGCCGGGCTTTCCTGCAAGCGAACGCAGATCGCTTGCAACCTCAGCCGTCTCCGCTAAGTCTTGGCCGCCCATGAGCGACTTTCAACGCCCGGGCATCCTGCCCTGCCAAGCCATCGAGGCCCTGATCGCCAACCGCGCGATCACCGCCGACACGTCCTTCGAAGCCGACCAGGTCCAGCCGGCGAGCCTGGACCTCAGGCTCGGGGCCCGCGCCTGGCGGGTGCGCGCCTCGTTCCTGCCCGGCCGCCACACGGTGCGCGACCGGATCGACGCTGTCGCCATGCACGAGGTCGACCTGACCCGCAGCGCCGTCCTCGAGCGCGGCTGCGTCTACATCGCCGAGCTGCAGGAGCGGCTCAAGCTGCCGAAGGGCGTCTCGGCCCGGGCCAATCCGAAGAGCTCCACCGGCCGGGTCGACGTCTTCGTGCGGCTGCTCTCCGATCATGGCGCCGCCTTCGACGACGTCGACGAGGGCTATGACGGGCCGATCTACATGGAGATCGCGCCGCAGACCTTCTCGGTCCTGGTCCGCACCGGCACGCGGCTGAACCAGCTTCGCCTGAAGGCCGGCACGCCGGAGCGCCTGCGCACCGAGAGCGTCGGCGTCGACCTGACCGGCGAGATCGCGGGCTTCCGCGGCCGCCGCCACGCGGGCCTCGTCGACCTCGACCACGAGGACGGCCACGACCCGCGCGACTTCTGGGAGCCGCTCAGGCCCAAGGACGGCCAGCTGCTGCTCGACCCCGGCGAGTTCTACATCCTGGCGTCGAAGGGCGCCGTGGAAATCCCGGTGATGGAAGCCGCCGAGATGACGCCCATCGACCCCTCGGTCGGGGAGTTCCGGGTGCACTACGCCGGCTTCTTCGATCCCGGTTTCGGCACCGACGAGGCGCACGGCAAGGGCTCGCGCGGCGTGCTCGAGGTCCGCAGCCACGAGACGCCCTTCATCCTGGAGGACGGCCAGACGGTCGCCCGCCTGGTCTACGAGCCGCTCACCGAGAAGCCCGAGCGCCTCTACGGCGACCTCGGCTCCCACTACCAGCGCCAGGGCCTGAAGCTCTCCAAGCACTTCCGCGTCTGGGACGAGTGATCCTTCCTCTCCCACGCGTGGGAGAGCGGCGGAGAGGGCGGGTCCGCCGCCGCCTGCCTACCGTTCCCACTCTTCGATGAATGGGAAGGGAAGCCGACTTTTTGTCAGGCGTGCTTGACACATAGTTTGTGTCATGTTTCCTTGTCAATCAGACAAGGGAGGTTCACATGACCACCGCCAAGGGCTGGCTCGACGGGCGCAGCTACATGCTCTGCGCCGCGCTGCTCGCGATCGTCGCCTCCGGTGCGATCAAGGCGTTGCTGCTGTTCGGCCGACCCGCCGAAGCCCTCGCCGTCATGGCGGCCCTGGTCGGAGCCGCCATCGTCGCCAGCCTCACGCTGGCCGGCCGCCTCGATGAGGCCGGCCGGGCAGCGGCGCGTTTCGCCTGGTATTGGGGCGGCGGCGGCGCGATGGCGCTGAGCCTCGCGGCCCTGGCCGCCTATGCCGCGGCAGGCGCGCCATTCCTCGACCCGGCGCTGCACGGCGGTTGGACCCCCGTGGAGCTGGTCGCGCTGGGCGCCTTCGGCCTGGCCTCCGCGCAGTTCGCCGGCTTCGCCATCGTGGGCGCCGCCTGGTGGCTGAAACGCTGAGCGCCCGCTCTCCCCACGACGCCTCGAGACAAGGATGCCGACGCATGTTCGACCGACGCTCGCTATCTGTCTGGAAGTTCCTGGCGGCCGCCTGGGGCGGCGTGCTCGCCGTGATGCTGGCGACGCGCCTGCTCTTCCCCACCTCGTCCGCCGATGTCGGCACGAGCCGGGTCATGATCACCACGCTCGCCGCCGCGATCGCCACCGGCTGGGGCCTCTGGATGGCGGTGCTGGCCTTCCGCCGGCTGGACGAGTTCCAGCAGGAGGCGGGCAAGTTCGCCTGGTATTGGGGCGGCGCCATCGGGCTCGGCGTCTCGGGGGTGGGCTACGCCTTCATCGGACTGGGCGGCCTGCATTGGCTGGACCCCGCGCACTTCCACCTGGGCAAGGATCTCTTCCGGGCCTTCCAGATCGGATATCTGCTGGGGGTCGGCTGTCCGTTCCTGGGCTTCCTCGTCGCGCGCCTATATTGGACGGCGGCCAAGCGATGAGCAGCCCGACCTCCCGCCGCGGCCGCCTCCGCTGGTCGCCTGCGATGAAGCGCCACCAGATGCGCGTCTGGCCGACGCTTGCCGTCTACGCCGTCGTCCTGACGCTCGTCATCCGGCTGTTCGGCAGCCATCCGCCCACCGGCGTGCTGCGCTACCTGGCGGCCGCGGCGCCCGCGATCCCGCTGATGGGCCTGATCGTCATCAACGCCCGCTACCTAGTCGAGGAGACTGACGAGTTCCGCCGGTTGACCATGATGCTCTCGATGCTCTGCGGCTTGGCCGCGGCGCTGGCGGTGACCAGCGTCTGGGGCTTCCTTGAGGTCCTGGCAGGCGTTCCGATGGTGCCGCTCTATCACGTGGCCACGATCTACGTGGTCGCCCAGGGCCTCTCCGCGCCGGTCATCGCCTGGAGATACCGGTGAAAAACCGGCTGAAGGTGCTGCGGGCCGAGCGGGATTGGAGCCAGGCCGATCTGGCCGACCGGCTCGACGTCTCGCGCCAAAGCGTCAACGCCATCGAGACCGGCAAGTACGATCCGTCCCTGCCGCTCGCCTTCAAGATTTCACGCCTGTTCGACATGCCGATCGAGACGATCTTCGAGGACGGCTAGCGCCAGGTTCAGGACACGGGGGTTCCAGTTGATGTCACGAGGTTTCCAATTCGCGGCGATGGCCGCCTGCGCCGCGCTCGCCGCGCCGGCCGCCGCTCAGGACGCCGCCGGCGCCTGGCGCGGCGTGCTGATCGCGGGGCCCAACGTCCTGCGCGTTGTCGTGCGGGTCAGCGCCAGCCCCGACGGCAAGCTTCAGGGTGAGTTTCTCAGCATCGACCAGAGCCCCAAGGGGTTCCCGCTCGCCGACCTCAAGGTGGCCGGCGGCGCCCTGTCTTTCGGCCTGCCGCAGATCTACGCCAGCTACGAAGGCAAGTGGGACCCGGCGCGCAACGCCTGGGTGGGCGTCTGGAAGCAGGGCGCGGGCAGTCTGCCGCTCACCCTGGAAAAGGGCGAGTTCGCCGCCGCGCCGCCTGCGCCCGCCGCCGCTGCGCCCAAGCCCGCCCAAACCCCGGCCGCCCAAACCCCCGTGGCCAAGGCTGGCGGCGGCAAGACGGTCGAGGGCGTCACCGTCCAGGGCCAGTCCAATGCCGGGATGCGCGTCGATATCGACCGCCGCAGCTACGACATCACCAAGGACCTGCAGGCTCAGACCGGCTCCATCGCCGACGCCCTGCGCAACATCCCCTCGGTGCAGGTGGACGTGCAAGGCAACATCTCCCTGCGCGGCGATCCGAGCGTCACCATCATGGTCGATGGCAAGCCGTCGAGCCTGTTCAAGGGGCCTTCGCGCGGCCAGGTCCTGCAGAACCTGCCGGCCAACGCTTTCGAGCGCGTCGAGGTGATGACCAACCCCTCGGCCGCCTTCCGCCCGGACGGCTCCGGGGGCATCATCAATCTGATCCCGAAGAAGGCCCGCCAGATGGGCAAGGCTGGCTCGATCCGCGTCACCGTGGCGGCCGACGACAAGGCCCAGCTCAACTTCAACCTCTCCTCGGTCGGCCCGAAGCTGACGCTCTCCGGCGACGCCGCCTGGGCGCACGAGAAGCAGCAGGTGACCCTGGACGACCAGCGCGCCAGCCTCGACCCGGTCAGCGGCCGCTTCCTCGACAGCGCCCAGCACAGCGACGTGGACCAGACGGTGGACCTGCTCATCGGCCGGGCCGCGTTCGACTACGATCCCGACTCCAAGACCCGCATCTCGGGCGAACTGCGCGGGACGGGGATCCGCGCCGACGCCGACACGGCCACCAGCTTCCAGGGCCTGGGCCTCGGCGGAGCGCCGCTCGCTTTCGACCGCACGGGCACGGTGGCGGTGGACCGCGTCAACCTGGCGGCCAACGGCAGCTGGCGGCGCAAGTTCGGCTCCGAGCCCGACCACGAGCTGGTCGTCGACCTGACCCAGGACCGTAACACCGAGCGCCTGCAGCGCAACGCGATCATGACGGCGCTCACCGCCGGCGTGGCCGACCGGGCCGAGAACATCCGAAACGACACCGACACCGACCAGAGCCACGTGAAGGTCGACTACACCCGGCCCTTCGCGGACAACGCCAAGCTGAAGACCGGCTACGAGCTTGAGTACGACCGCTCCGATTTCGACAACTCCGGCCGCACCGGCCCGAGCGTCGCGACCGAGGTCCTCGACGCCTCTCTGATCGACGACTTCAGGTTCAGCCAGGCGATCAACGGCGTCTACGCCACCTGGCAGCAGCCGATCGACAAGCTGACCGTGCTGGCCGGCCTGCGGCTGGAAGACACCAGGATCGACATGAAGGATCCCACCACCGGCTTCCAGGGTTCGAATGACTACACGCGCTTCTATCCCTCGCTGCACCTCGCCTGGAAGGTGGACGACGCCCAGGAGCTGCGCGCCAGCTATTCCGAGCGGATCGCCCGGCCGCAGCCGGCGGACTACAACCCCTTCCGCGTCTATCGCGACCCCTTCAACTTCACCGCCGGCAACCCCGATCTGAAGCCGCAGGAGACCCACTCCTTCGAACTCGGCTACCAGTACCGCAAGGGCTTCACCTACTACCTCGCCACGGCCTATTTCCGCGACAACGAGAAGGGCGTGACCGACGTGGTCACCGACTTGGGCGGCGGCGTGCTGCTGACCGCCAAGGAGAACCTCACCCGCAGCCAGAATGGCGGCCTGGAACTGGTCGCGGTGGGCCGGTGGGGCTCCAAGCTCAGCTACCAGGTGCGCGGCGACGCCTTCCACAACGAGATCGACGCCTCGGGGCTGGGCTTCGCCGGCAGGCGCTCGGACTGGACCCTCAGCGGCGGCGGCTCGCTCACCTACCAGATGACGCCGAAGGACCAGTTCCAACTGGTCGGCCAGCTGACCGGCAAGCGGCTGACGCCGCAGGGCTATCATGAGCCCCTGGGCCTGGTGTTCGGCGGCTACCGCCACCAGTTCAACAAGGACTGGGCGTTCAGCGTCTCGGGACGCGACCTGCTGAACTCCTACCGCGACACCCTGGTGATCGACACGCCGGCCCTGCGCGACCGGGTCGTGACGCGGGTGAAGCTGCGCGCGATCTTCCTGCAGCTGACCTACAGCTTCGGGTCGGGCCCGCGGAAGGACACCGGCATCGACTACGGCACCAGCACAGCCGGCGCCGGGCCGCGCTAGGCGCCGTCCCGCCCTAGGCGGCGTCCTCGCGCTTGTAGATCGATTGCCGGGGCGCGGCGGTCACCCGGCGCAGCATCGGCTCGAAGGCCTCCAGCGGCATCGAGTCATAGGCCGGGTCGAAGCTGTTCTGGTCGTAGAGGTGGCAGAACTGGGCGCAATATTCGAAGTGCGGATGGCCCCGGAACTGCTCGCGCATGTCGCGGTCGAGGCCGATGTAGTGGAAGAAGTAATAGCCCTGGAAGACGCCGTGCTTGTCCATCATCCAGTGGTTGGCCTCGGAGACGTAGGGCTTGAGGATCGTAGCCCCGAGCTCGGCGTGGTTGGCCGGCATCAGGATGTCGCCGATGTCGTGCATCAGGGCGCAGACCACATATTCCTCGTCCTGGCCCGCGCGGTGCGCCCGGGTCGCGGTCTGCAGCGAGTGCTCCAGCCGGTCGACCGCGAAGCCGCCGTGGTCGTTGTCGAGCAGCTTCAGATGGGCCAGCAGCCGGTCGGCGAGCTCGCCGCGGTGCGGGGCGGCGGCCCGCCCGATGGCCATCCAGTCCTCCTGGGTGCCCTCGGTCATGGCGTGGAATTTCGCGCGGTCCAGGACGTCGCCGTCGGCCATCGGGGCCTCCTCTGATCTTCGTGCGATGGTGCGGCCGTGGGGCCGCCCCGTCAACGCAGGGCCTCAGGCCGGCTCGGTCGCGGTGGCGGGCTCTTCGACGAAGCCCTTCCAGGTCTGCATGTACTTCACCATGGCCGGCCCCAGGCCCTCGGCGCGCAGGTGCTCGGCGCTGACCGGCGTCTTGATCGGGGTGAAGCCCGGATCGGCGGCCAGTTTCTGCGGCCAGTCGTGGTGCAGGATCGCGGCCCGGCCCAGCAGCACGAAGTCCATGCCCCGCTCCAGGCAGGTCCGTGCGTCGTCCGGCGTCATGATCTTGCCGGCGCACCCCAGCCGCGTCCCGCCGCGCGGCAGGTCGGTGAACCAGCCCATCAGGGTCCGCTCCTGGTGCGCCTCGTCGACCGGCAGCTTGGCGTAGTCCCAGAGCGACATGTCGAGGTAGTCGAGCCGGCCCTCGGCCATCACCTGGCGGGCGAGCTCGCGAATCTCCATCAGCTTCAGGTCGAACCGCTCGGGCGAGAGCCGCAGGCCCAGGCTGAAGTCGGGGCGGCAGCGGGCGCGGACGCCGTCGAGGATCTCCTTGATCACCCGCGCGCGGTTCTCCGGGCTGCCGCCATAGCGGTCGTCGCGCCGGTTCAGGCCTTCGCTCAGGAACTGGCAGAGGATGTAGGAGTGCGCGCCATGGATCTCGACGCCGTCGAAGCCCGCCCGCTCGCAGCGTTCGGCGGCGGCCACGAAGTCCTCCACCAGCTGCTCGACCTCGGCGGTGGAAAGCCCGCGCGAGCCGGTGGCCTCATCGTCCGACGGCGCGACAGGCGCCTCGCCGATCAGGTCCTTGGGCGAACGCATGCCGGCATGGTGCAGCTGCGCCACCGCCAGGCTGCCGAAGCTCTTGATGGTCGCGGCGAGCCGGGTCAGCCCAGGCAGGTGCTGGTCGCCGAACACCCCGAGCTGGCCCGGAAAACCCTGGCCGATCCGCTGCACGTGCGCCGCGCAGGTCATGGTCAGGGCGAAGCCGCCCTTGGCGCGGTAGGTCAGCCACTTGAACTCGTCGTCCGACAGGGTGCCGTCGACATGGCTCTGCAGGTTGGTGAGCGGGGCCAGCGCCAGGCGGCTCTTCATCGCCGGCCCGTGGGCCAGGGTCATCGGCTCGAAAAGGTCGGGCAAGGCTGGCATCCCCAAACGCGTGTTTGAACCCCTCATAGCGGACGGCGGCGCGGGCCCGCAATCCAGCGGACCTGACAGCGGCGCCAACCCCGCTGGCGCCGCGCGTAGCGCCGGGTTCGATTGAACTGAAATACCAACGTTGGGTGACAAGTCCGCGCTAACGGTTAAGCTTCGCCCCGACGCCGGAGCGCCGCCAATGGCTCGTCGCTGGTTTCGGATCCTTGCCGCCATACTGGGGCTCTGCCTGATCGCAGCGGTCGCCGCCCCGGCGCTGGCGCAGGAAAAGCCGGCCGCCTCCGGGGAAAAGCTGAAGATCGAGCCGGCCCAGAAGCCCAAGCTCGAGAACCCGCGACTCGATCCGATCGAGGTCTATTGCACCGAAGAGGACAAGCAATCCGCGATCCTGGCGATCGAGGAGGGTCTGGCGCTCGCCCGCGAGGACCTGAAGAAGGTCAACGACTGGAGCGCGCTGGAGTGGGCTCATCTCTACGCGCTGCGCCGCCTGGGGTCCGCCGCGGACGCCGACATGCAGGCCAACCGGTTTCGGGATTCCCAGGGCGCGCGTTTCCAGGCGGCCGCGACGGTGGCGCAGTTCGAACGCGCCCTGGCGCGCGCCAAGGCCCGCAAGATCATCGATTGCCGCGATCCGAGGCGGATCGTCCCGCCGGCCCCGCCCTTGGAGAAGCTTCCCGGCGGCGCCCGCAAGGCCCCCTGCACCCAGGCGGAATTGGAAGCCTACCTCAAGGAGTTGCAGGAGGAGGAGAAGGCCGCCGCCCTGAACCAGGCCAAGGCCGAGGACTATCTGGCCGAGCTCGACGCGTTGATCGAGGCCGCCAAGAAGCCCGGCTCCCTGTTCGGCAAGGCGCTCCCGCAGCTGACGATCGCCCGCGACGCCTACGAGGGGGTGGTGAAGGAACAGGACCAGGCCGTTGGCGACGTGCGGCGGGAGATCGAACGCGCCCGCAAGCAGGAACCCGTCGACTGTCCGAAGAAGGCCGTCACCCCGCCCCCGGGCCCCAGCGCGCCCGCGCCGGACGCCCCGAAGCCCGAGTCGCCGAAACCCGGACCCCTGAAACCGGAACCGCCGAAGCCCGCCAGTCCTGGAACCCCGCCCCGGCCCGAGGGTCCCAAGCCCGGCGATGGCCACGGCTCGCTGCCCTGGTCGCCGCACCGGCCGCCGTTCCCGCCGGCGGGCCTGCCCGCGATCCCCGCCTTCTGCGACGAGTTCGCGCGCAATGGGTTCCTGAACGGGGCGATGCTGCCCGAGCTTGCCCGGGCCAACGCCAATGTCGGGGCGGCCAACGCCTATCTGACCGAGCTCAACGCGGAGTTCGCCGAGGCCAACCGCGCCGGCGCGCCGGTGGCCCAGGTGGTGGCGATCAAGCAGGAGATCGACGCCTACGGCGCCGTCGCCCGCGAGACCCAGGCCCGGGCCGCGGACCTGCAGGCCGAATTCCAGGCCGCCCTGCATCAGCCGCTGGGCGCGGCCTGCCCGGTCACCGCTGCGGCCCCTCGCCCCCCGCCGCCCGTCGATCGTCCCTCGCCGCCGGTCGCTGAGGCCCCGCCGCCTTCGGACGGCGCGCGGCCCTGCCATTGCCTGGACCGCAGGCCGATCGAGGTCGGCGCCAACGCCAAGGTGGGCTCCGGCGCCCGGGCCCGGGACAAGGCGGTCTCCACGGCGGTGGGCCTCGTCGGCGGCCTGCTGGGCGGCGGGGGAGGCGGCGGCGGGGGCGGCGGGTCGGACGGGCCGAAGCTTTCGGTCTGCCGTATCGCCGACAAGGAGATGACGGTCTTCGACGATCCTGCGACGGGGGTCTCGCTGAAGGTCGGCGCCAAGCGCAGCGGCGACAAGGTCGTGGTCTTCGCCGACGTCGCCAAGTCGCCCGACGACGGCACCTTCCAGGCCGCCTGGCTGCAGGACGGCGACGGCGCGCGGCAGGCGCCGCGCGATCTCGGCATCTGCGAGCTGTGGGGCGAGTGGAAGCTCACCGTTTCCTGGACCCGCACGACCTATGTGAACGACCAGGTCGTCAGCCGTGAAAGCGGCGGCTGGAGCCGCTCGGGCGAGTTCCATATCCCCGGGACGATCTCGACGGCCGCGGCCCCCGACGGCCTGTGGAAGCGGCTGGGCTTCTCCAACGCTTCGCACGGCGCGCGGCGCATCGCGCTGACCTACGACGCCCCCAGGGCCAAGCTGGCGGCGGGCCCGCTGGGCCTGGTGATCCATGTGACCCGGCCGGGCCAGAACCCCGTCACGACCGCGCCGTTCGCCTTGATGCTGCGCGAGACGCCCACCGGCTTCGTCGTCGAGCGGCCGCCCGCCTGCCTCTGCGATGGCGCTGTGAAGGGGAGTTTCTCCGACGTCCCGGTCCAGGAGACCGAAGTCGCTCCGATCGACTACCGGACCGGCGACGAGCAGGCGACGCGGCGCAAGGTCCCCGGCCTGCCCAAGACCGCGCCGAAGCCCGCCGAACCTCCGAAGACCGCCGCCGCGCCGCCGGCCGAGATGCCCAGGACCGCGACGCGGGAAAAGGAGGAGCCGTTCGAGACCGACGCGGAAACCGAGGCTCGGCGCGCGAAGTCCGATGCGGCCCAGGACCGGCGCTTCGCCGAGACCGCGCCGAAGCGGGAGGCCTACGACAAGCGGATCGACGAGATCGCCAAGGGCGCCGGCCCCGCCGGGGGCGCCGACACGGTCGAGCACTCCGGAAGCCTCGACGAGGACGGCCTGCCGACCGACGCGAAGCTGGACTACTTCCGCAAGGATTTCCCGCTGCCGATCTACACCGTCACCGTCGATGGCGAAGGCCATGTCACCGGCAGCGGCTACACCCCCGCCTACCGGGCCTACATGACGATGAAGGCGGCGGTGAAGGGCGAGCGGATGTGGATCAACAACTCCTTCGCCAGCGGCCCGGACGGATCCTACATCGATCACGCCTGGGTCAAGGACGCGGACGGCAACGTGCGCGGCGAGTTCACCTTCGGCCCGGACGGCAACGCCAAGACCGGCGAGATTTACGACGCCGAGCACAACCGGGTGGGCGTCCTCAACAATCCCTAGCGGACCGCGACCGGAGGCGCCCCGGACGGTCTCGCGCCGCTTGAGGGGCCGCGAGAGACCGGCTAAGGGATGGCGCCTCCAAGGAACGCGGGCGTAGCTCAGGGGTAGAGCACTAGCTTCCCAAGCTAGGTGTCGAGGGTTCGAATCCCTCCGCCCGCTCCAGTTTCCCCAGATCAGTCGGCGCAGGCCTCCTCCATGTCACGCATGTGTTCGGACGGGGTCGCCAGCGAGGGCTCGGCGTCCTTGGCGGCGGGATTGAGGGCGGTCCTGACGTCCGCGCCGCGGTCGAGCGTGCGGTGGACGGGGCAGCGCTCGGCGATCTGCAGGAGCTGGGCCTTCTGCGCCTCGTCGAGAGGGCCCTCCAGGCTGATCGTCCGGTCGAAGCGGTCGCGGGCCTCCAGCGAGGCGCGGTGGTGCAGGACGCTGACCTCGACCTTGGTCAGCGGCCAGCCCTTACGCTCGGCGTAGAGCCGAAGGGTCATGGTCGTGCAGGCGCCCAGCGCCGCGCTCAGGAGGTCGTAGGGGTTGGGGCCCGAGCCCAGCCCGCCGACCGAGGCCGGCTCGTCGATCAGGAACTCCGCGGCGCCGGTGCGCGCCAGCATCTGCAGGCGGCCATTGCCGGTCTCCGAAACCAGCACGGTTTCGCCATCGATCGGGAGGATGGGGTCGGCGGGCATGGCGGCGGGCTCCTGTTCTGGCGGGACTTTTCGATAGACCAGACCGGGCGCCGGCTCGACTCGATTCCGCCGAACTCCGGCGACCCTGCCGGCCGCCTCCGTACAAGTCCGTAGGTAACCAACCGAAGTGGCCGCGCCGCGCCGCGGGGAATAGGTCTTGGTTAACAACAGGAGCAAGACCGATGGCCGGCGAGCTGAACCCCACCCAACCCATGCAGGCGCTGGTGTCGCGCTCCGAGCTTCGTCCCGGCGCGCCGGCGACCTATCTGCGCCTCAACGAGGGCGGCGCCAGCGACTGGACGCTGGACCCGCATGACGCCACGCCATTCGACTCCATGCGCGAGGCCGCCCGCATGGCGCTGCGCCTGCCGGCCGCGCTTCGCGCCTACGGCCTGCCGCGCAACGGCGAGATGACCCTCACCCACTGACCAACCGGCGCCTGGCGGGCGGCGATTTGCCGAGGGCGGCAGGGCGGTGTCAGATGCCGCCATGGTCCGCCTTCTCGCCCTCCTGATCGCGCTCGCCGCGGCCCTGCCGGCGGCCGCCGCGCCGCCCGCGCGCACCGAGCTCCCGATCCGCCAGACGGCGCTCAGCAACGGGGCCCTGCGCTACGCCGTGCCGATCAGGGTCGGCCGCACCGAGCTCCTGGCCAGCCTCGATACCGGCTCCACCGGCCTGCGCATCCTGCCGGGCGCCCTGGGGCCCGCCGACGCTGTCGTCAGCGCCGAGCCCGAGACCTACGGCTACGCCTCCGGCTCGAAGTACGAGGGCGTGGTGGCCGAGGCGACGATCGCCCTGGGCGAAGCCTCGGGGACCGCGCCCATCCACATGATCCGGACCATCGGCTGCTTCGCCCACCTGCCGCGCTGTCCGGCCTCGCGCACCACGATCGACCGGTACGGCATCGCCAGCGACGGCCTGCCGGGCGAGGGCTTCAAGGCCATCGTCGGCATCGACATGGCGCCCGGCCGGGTCGGCAACCCGCTGAGGTCGCTCGGCGTGCGGCGCTGGATCGTCGATCTGCCGCGGCCGGGCGAGGGCGACGGCCGGCTGATCCTTAACCCCGCGGACGCCGAGACCGACGGCTATGTCATGGTCCCGCTGGCCGCCCCCTACGCCCATGAGCGGGGCGGCGGCCTGCATGACGCGGTGCCGGGCTGCCTCAGCAATACCGAGACCCGCGCCCGGGCCTGCGGCGTAGTGCTGCTGGACACCGGCGGGCGCGGCCTGCAGGTCGCCAACGGCCGCTTCGAGGGCGAGCCCTGGCCGGACGGTACGACCGCGGCGCTCGACCTCTTCGACGCCGGCGGCGGCCTCGCCGCCCGCGCGGCCCTGACCACCGGCCTGCGCGACCAGGGCACGCGGCTGGCCTTTCGGCGCGAGAGCCGGGTTTATGGCGTGGTGATCTATGCCGGCGTCGCGCCCTATCTGGCCTATTCGGTGCTCTATGACGCGCGCCGCCAGATGATCGGCCTGAAGCCGCGGCCGCCGGGGCCCACAGCCGACAGCCCGCGCGCGCTCGCCGTCGCGCCGGGCGGCTGAAGCCCATGGCGCGCGCGGTCAGCGCCGGCGTCCTGGCCTGGCGGCGGCGGGCGGGCGGTCCGGAATTCCTGCTGGTCCATCCGGGCGGCCCCTACTGGGCGAAGAAGGACGAGGCCGGCTGGTCGATCCCCAAGGGCCTCGTGGACGAGGGCGAGGACGGCTGGGCGGCCGCCCAGCGGGAGTTCGCCGAGGAGCTCGGCCAGCCGATCGCGGGCGAGCCTGTCGCGCTCTCGCCCTGCCCGACGCCGGGCGGCAAGCTGATCCTGGCCTGGCTGGTCGAAGCCGATCTCGAGGTGAGCGAGGTCCGGAGCAACGACGTCGAGATCGAGTGGCCGCAAGGTTCCGGTCGCCGCGCGCGCTTTCCGGAGGTCGATCGCGCCGCCTATTTCGACGCCAAGACCGCGCTCTGGAAGGTCCACAAGGGACAGAAGCCGATTCTCGCCGAGGCCGTAGAACGCCTTAATAGCTAAGTAATAATCTACAGTTGTGGGATTCAATTCTCGATCATGGCTGATCGATAGAATTGGATTCTCCACATCCGATCTCGCGGCCCGAACGCGACAATGATTTTCCCCAGGCCTTCACCATCATGGCCGCAAGCTGCTTCGAGGGGACTTTTCGTCATGCTGCGCGCCTTCACCGACCATCCCGAGACGGTCGGCGAGACCTACCTGGAGCACATGCACTCCGCCTCCTGGTTCGCCACGACCATGTTCGTGGGCGGCGTGGCCTGCCTGCTGCACGCCATCTTCCCCTTCGCCTTCCAGAAGGCCGGCAGCGCGCGGATCAAGCTGCTGCACGAGCGCATGGTGACCAACCGCCACCGCGCGCCGCACAACCCGGCCCAGCCGCAGTCCTTCGTCGGCTACGCCGAGGGGATTTAGCCCGCGCCTACCAGATCCTGACGCGCTGTTCCGGCGGCACGTAGAGCTTCTCGCCCGGCTGGACGTCGAACGCCTGGTACCAGCCTTCGATGTTGCGGATCGTGCCGTTCACCCGGTAGAGCGCCGGCGAGTGCGGATCGGTGTGCAGCCGCTGGCGCAGGGTCTCGTCGCGGATCTTCTCGCGCCACACCTGCGCCCAGCCCAGGAACACCCGCTGGTCGCCGGTCAGGCCGTCGATCACCGGCGCGGGCTTGCCGTGCAGCGAGGTGTGGTAGGCGTCGAGGGCCAGCGACAGACCGCCCATGTCGCCGATGTTCTCGCCCATGGTCAGCTGGCCGATCACATGCTCGTTCGGCAGCGGCGAGAAGGCCGAATACTGGCCGTCCAGCCGGTCGGTCTGGGCCTTGAACTTGGTGGCGTCCGCGGCGCTCCACCAGTCGGTCAGCACGCCGTCGCCGTTCGACTTGCGGCCCTGGTCGTCGAAGCCGTGGCTGATCTCGTGGCCGATCACCCCGCCGATGCCGCCGTAGTTGATGGCCGGGTCGGCGTTGGGGTCGAAGAACGGCGCGGCCAGGATCGCGGCCGGGAACACCACCTCGTTGTTCACGGAGTTGTAGTAGGCGTTCACCGTCTGGGGCGTCATGCCCCACTCGGACTTGTCGACCGGGCCGTTCAGGCGCGCCACCTGCCTGTGCCACTCGAAGACGCCGGCCCGCTGGGCGTTGCCGTAGAGGTCGTCGCGCTTCAGCACGAGCTTGGAATAGTCCCGCCACTTGGCGGTGTAGCCGATCTTGACCGTGAACTTGGAGAGCTTCTCCAGCGCCTTGGCCTTGGTGTCGTCGCCCATCCAGGGCAGCTTCTCGATCCGGGCCTGGAGCGCGGTGTGGATGTCGCCGACCAGGGCGTCCATCTTGGCTTTGGACTCCGGCGGGAAGTAGCGGGCGACATAGACCCGGCCCACGGACTCGCCGATCGTGCGGTCGGTGAAGGCCACGGCGCGCTTCCAGCGCGGCCGCTCCTCCGGCTGGCCGGCCAGCTCCTTGCTGCGGAACTCGAAGTTGGCCTGGACGAAGGGCCTGGAGAGCAGGGGAGCGGCGCTGTCGGCCACGTGGAAGGCCTGCCAGGCCTTCAGCGTCTCGAGCGGGGTGTCGGCGTAGATCTTGGCGAATTTCGGGAAGGCGGTGTTGGTGGTCACCACCACACGCTGCACGCCCGGCAGGTCGGAGGCGGCCAGGTAGCGGTTCCAGTCGATGCCTGGCGTCATGGCGTTGAGCTCGGCCGGGCTGGCGGGATTGTAGGTCTTGTCGCGGTCGCGCCGCTCGACCCGGGTCCAGGAGGCTTCCGCCAGCTTGGTCTCGAACTCGACGATCGCCTTGGCGTTCTCGGCGGGCTTCTCCCAGCCGGCCAGCGTCAGGATCTGCTGCACATAGGCCTCGTACTTGGCCTTCTTCGCCGCGAACGAGGCCTGCAGGTAGTAGTCCCGGTCGGGCAGGCCCAGGCCACCGGTCGCCGCCAGCACGGCGTACTTCTGAGGGCTCTTGGCGTCGATGGTCACGCCCACCGGCAGGATGGTGGTGAAGCCGGTGGTGTTGGCTTTGCCCATCAGGGTGGTGAAGGCGTCCTTGGTCTTGACCGCGCGGATCTGCACCAGCTCAGGCGCGATGGGCTTGGCGCCCAGCCTGTCGGCCAGGGCCTCGTTCATGAAGGAGGCGTAGGCCGCGCCGATCTTGCCGCCGTCCGGGTCGGTGAGCTTGCCGGCCGCGGCGTCCATGGCGATGGCGTGGACCCGGGCCTCGGAGAGCACCGAGAGCTTATCGAAGTTGCCGAACCGGGTCAGGTCGGACGGGATCTGGGTGCGCGCCGCCCACTTGCCGTTGGCGTAGCCGAAGAAGTCGTCGCCGGGCTTGACCGAGGTGTCCATGCCCGAGGTGTCGAAGCCCCAGGTCCCGTATTTCGGCGAGGCCAGGTCGGCGGCGGGCACCGGCGCCTCGGCGGCCGGCGCGGCGGCGGCCTTCGGAGCCTTCGGCGCGCCCATCGCCGGGCTGACGCCAAGCGCGGCCACGGCGGCGGCGGCAAGCAGGATGTTTCGGCGAACGGGGGTCATCGGCGTCTCTCGTGATGCGCGGAGCGGGGATGGCAGGTTCAATCCTGCGCTGTGCGCCAAGAAACGGGGAATTTTGATCCTGCGCAAGGGCGATAACGCCTCCCCCGCGGCGGGGGAAGCTACTCCTCCGGCAGCAGCCTCTCGTAGGTCCGGCGGATCACGCCGTAGCACTCGCAGGCGAGCTGCTCGAGCACCGCGCGGTCGATGATGTCGACCACGCCGCGGCGATAGCGGATCGCGCCCTTGGCCTGCAGCGCCCTGGCCACCGCCGTCACGGTGGTGCGCTGAACGCCCAGCATGTCGGCCAGGAACTCCTGGGTGAGCGCCACGGTGTTGGTCGAGATACGGTCGTGGCAGGTCAGCAGCCAGCGGCAGAACCGCGCCTCCACCGAATGCAGCGCGTTGCAGGCCACCGATTGGATGGCGTGGCCGAACAGGGCCTCGGTGTGGCGGTCGACTAGGTCGCGGATGCGCGGGCTCTTCTCCCAGGCTTCATGCAGATGGGCCGCGCTGATCCGCGCCGCGCGCGTCGGCGTCTGGACGATGGCCCGCGACAGCGACTGGCGCGGCGCCACCGCGGCCATCAGCCCCAGCGCGCCCTCGCGGCCGATGGTGGCGCTCTCGATGGCCGCGCCGTTCTCCATCAGGGTCATCAGCGAGATGACGCCATCATGAGGGAAGTAGACCGTGTCGATCCGGTCGCCCGGGTCGTAGAGCAAGCGGCCCCGTTCCAGGTCGATCAACGTGAGTTGCGACGCGAACAGCCCCAGGTCTTCGTCAGACAACGCGTCGAGCAGTCGGTTTTGCACCGTGGGGAAGGGCCTTTGCATCGGGGAATCGAAACGTCGCCGTACGGCTTAGGTTTCAAGTTATCGACGCTGGCGCCCAAAAACTGTCGAGTACTCGACACTTCCGGCAAGAGAAATGAGAATAGGTAGAAAAGACTGCGACAGCCCATGGGAATTACGCGGGTTCTGCCGCTTCTACCGATGTCGATAGTCGACCTACGACATCTGGGCGGGTCGATTGACCCTCCTGTTCGCAGCCATCGGCGTCCACCCGTGACGACAGGCGACGCGACGTTCTATTCGGTGTGAAGATCGGTGCTAGTGGAAGGTGACGTCCGGCCAGCCGTCGGCCTGGATGATCTTGCGCAGGCCGCCGGTCCAGGCGCTCTCCCAGGTGAACTTGGTCATCCCGAGTTCGGCGATCCAGACCTCGGCATCGACGCAATCCATGCGCAGCAGCACCAGGCGCGGATCGTCCAGGCCGCCGGCCACCCAGGCGGCGACCTCGGCCGTCCAGTAGCGGGCCAGGCGCTTGGGGTCGTGGACGACGCTGAGCGCGCCGGAGACCGAGGCCAGGAAATCGGCGTCCTGCACCACGAACATGCAGGCGCCGGCCTCGCCGATGCTGCGCACGAGGTCGGTGTCGCTGCGGGCGATGAACCACAGCTGCTTCCGCCGGCGCTCGACGCGGGCGATCATCGGCTGGGCGTGCAGGCCCGACCTAGGCATGCCGAGCAGGCCGATGCGCCGCGTCTCGATCGCCTCCCAGAGCCGGGCCGGAGCCGCCTCGCCCTGGCGCGTTTCGTTCCCCATGAATGTCCCCCCGGACGGGTCGCGGCGGATGCCGAACCGCGCGGCCGCGCGCCGCGCTGCGCTAGTTGTGCGTGCTGATCATGGTCGACGAGACCCAGCCGCGATTGCCGTTCTCGTCGTCGACTTCCCACCAGATGCCGTTCTTCTGGCCGGTGGGATAGACCATGTCTCCGGGATTGAAGCTACGCACTTGCGAGGCGCTCGGCGACGGGGTCTTGCGCATCACCACCGTCTGCTTGACGGAGTAGCCCTGGACGCCGGCCGCCTGGCTCGCCTGTTCGCCGGTGGGCGCGCTGTGCTGCAGGTAGCCGATCAGGTCGACGAAGGCGTTGAAATAGGCCGCCGAGATCACCTTGCCCTGGTCGGTGTTGGAGTAGCCGCCGCCGGCCGCCGCGGCGAAACCGCTCCAGCCGCCGCCGCCGCCGCCCGCGCCGAACGAGATGTCGGTCTTCTGCGAGACGCCTTCGGCCACGTAGAGCTGCTCGGTGGTCCGCGCATCGACCAGCGTGACCAGCGCCTGGGCCTCGGACTTCTTGGTCGAGATGCTGCCGGCGAGCGCGCCGAAGCCGCCCAGCCGCCGGCCGAAGGCGCCGGCCACCGCGCCGATGTTGTTGCCGCCCGAGTTGGAGTTCGAATTGGCCAGGTCGGGGATGATGAAGAAGTCGGCCCCGGCCACCTGGCCCTTGCCGATGTTGGAGCCGCGGCGCAGGTCGCCGCTGGCCCCCAGCGAGGCCTCCTCGTTACGCATCGCCAGTCCGCCGTTACGGTCGACGATCCGCAGGCAGCCGGAGCGCGAGGCGAACAGCTTGATCAGCGTCTCGGGGCTGCCCAGGCCGTACTGGGTCCACCACTTGTTCTCCGGCTCCTTGATCGCCGCGCGGCCCAGGACGTGGTCGCAGTGCGGCATCTCGGGGGTCGCCGCGTTCTTCGGCCCCTTCTTGTCCGCGCCGTATTGGGCGAAAGCCGGCTGCGCCGACAGGAGCGCGGCGAGCCCGATGGCGACGGCCGCGGAGGAGAGGATGCGCATGCTTGCCCCCAAGCGTTGGATCTGAACCGGCGCGTAACCTAACCCCGGTAGGCGGCGGCTTCAATTGCACTCACGCCTCACGCGAGGCGCCCCGTTTCGCTCGCCAGAGTTGGAGGCCCCACAAGACCGCCGCCAGCGCGCAGCCGCAGCCGATTCCAGTCGTCAGATCGCGCGCCACCGTGAGGCCGAAGGTGGTCAGCAGGACGGCCGCGCCGCGCCAGTCGCGCAGCAGCCGCGCGATGGCCGGCTTCTCGGCCATGTTCCAGGCGACCAGCACCAGAACGCCGGCCAGCGCCGAGACCGGCACATAGCTCGCCAACGGCGCAGCCACGATCATGAAGGCCAGCAGGAACACCGAATGCAGCATGCCCGCGACGGGGCTGCGCGCGCCGGCCCGGACGTTGGTTGCGGTCCGCGCGATGGTGCCGGTGACGCTGATGCCGCCGAACAGGGCCGAGGCCATGTTGGCGACGCCTTGCGCGGTCAGCTCCATGTTCGAGCGGTGGCGGCGGCCGCTCATGCCGTCGGCGACCACGGCGGAGAGCAGGGACTCGATGCCGCCCAACAGGGTGAAGGAGAGTGCGGCCGGGAGCACCGCGACCACCTTCTGCAGCGTGACCGTGGGCAGATGCGGCAACGGGAGGCCGTGCGGTATGCCGCCGAACCGCGTGCCGATGGTCTCCAGCGGCAGGTGCAGGACGGCTGCGGCGATCGATGCGGCGGACACCGCGATCAGCATGGCCGGCCACAGAGGCCTGGCCCGTCGCACGCCCACTGTGATGGCGATCACCGCCAGGGCCAGGGCGAAGGCCGGCAGGCTGGCGCTGGGCCAGGCGTGGGCGAGGGCGGCGAGCTTGGGGATCACCGGCCCGGGTTCGACGCCCGGCAGCGTCAGGCCGAACAGGTCCTTCATCTGGCTCGCCAGGATGGTCACGGCGATGCCGGCGGTGAATCCGACGGTGACGGCATGCGGAATGTGCCGGATCAGGCTGCCCAGGCGCAGGAGCCCCAACAAGGCCAGCATCAGGCCGGAGAGGAAGACCGTGAGGATCAGCCCGTCGATCCCAAACTTCGCGACAGTGGCCGCCACGAGCACGATGAAGGCGCCGGCCGGGCCGCCGACCTGGAAGCGACTGCCGCCGAGCGCCGAGACCAGGAAGCCGCCGACGATGGCGGTGTAAAGGCCGCGCTCGGGCGAGACGCCGGAGGCGATCGCGATGGCCATGGAGAGCGGCAGGGCGACGATGGCGACGGTCAGGCCCGCGATGGCGTCGTGGCGCAGGTCGGCGGGACCGTAGCCCTCCGCCAGGGTGGTGGCGAGCTTTGGCCAATAGCGCTTCGCGGAGGCGGCGAGGGCCGCTTCAGGCATGGCTGCCAAGGTCCTTCGAAAGACGCCGGACCTGGTGACCAGTCCGAATTCTCGGTCATCCTAGACCGCGGGCGGCGGCGGGGCACGGCGCAATCGTCGGAAGGCGACCTGGCGCGTTCGAGCCAGATCGCCGTGGGCAGGCCGGGAGCCGGGTTCGCGCGTGAAGATTTCCGGACAGGGCGACTTGGAATTCTCGCGGGACATCCGCGCCGCGGGCTGACCATCTAGGGCCAGTCGCCGACCTGGAACCCCGTATGATCCGTCAAGCCGCCGCCGCGTTCCTCGCTCTGGCCCTGGCCGTTCCGGCCGCCGCCGCGCCCGCCCCGCCGCCGAAGATCGGCATCGAGAGCTTCGCCGAGCTGAAGACGCCCTTGCCCTACCCCTATGACGAGGCCGCCAACGCCAACCGCCAGGTGGCCAGGGCCAGGGCCCGCGCCAAGGCCTCGGGCAAGCTCCTGCTGATCGATCTCGGGGGCAACTGGTGCGGCGACTGCCGGATCCTTTCGGCGACCATGGACCGGCCGGAACTGAAGGCCTTCGTCGATCGCCACTACCAGCTCGTGCTGGTCGACGTCGGGCGGTTCGACAAGAACCTGCAGATTCCCGCCCGCTACGGCATCACCGAGCGGCTGGAGGGCGTGCCGGCCCTGCTGGTCGTCGATCCCAAGACCGACAAGCTGCTCGACGGCGGCCACGTCTCGGCCCTGGAAGACGCCCGCAACATGACCCCCCAGGCGCTCGCCGACTGGCTGGCGCAGTGGACGCGCTAGCCTAGCCCTCCCTCAGCGGTCGCACCTGCTGCTGCGAGACCGGCGCGGATCACCGCCGCGCGACCGTCGTCAAAACCCCTTGCATCAAAATCGGTGTTGTAGTTATGTATAACACCGGTGCAGCGCGAAGCCGCTGATCGGCAGTGAAAAGGGCGGGGTGACCATGCCTCATCGCCAAGAGGTCGAGGCTATCCGGAACGGACGATGGACCCAGAGTGGAACGACAATCAGCCGATCTACCGCCAGATTCGGGACCGGGTCGTCGCGATGATCCTCGACGGCCTGCTCAAGGAAGGCGATCCGTTGCCGTCGGTGCGCACTGTCGCGACCGAGAGCCGGGTCAATCCGCTCACCGTCCTGAAGGCCTATCAGCAGCTCGAGGGCGAGGCGCTCGTCGAGAAGAAGCGGGGCCGCGGCATGTACATCAACACCGGCGCGCGGGACCTGCTGCTGAAGGGCGAGCGCGAAAAGTTCCTCGCCGAGCAATGGCCGGAGATCCACGCGACCATTCAGCGGCTGGGCCTGGCCGAACGACTGCTGGGCGCCGCCAACGGCAACCGGCCGACGTCGGCCAAGCGCGGGGAGGGCTGAGCGCGTGACCTGCATAGAAGCCCGCGGCCTGCGCAAAACCTATGGCAAGACCGTCGCGCTCGCCGGCCTCGACCTCACCGTCGACGAGGGCCGCATCCTGGGGCTGATCGGCCCGAACGGCGCGGGCAAGAGCACCGCGCTGCAGGCGATCCTCGGCCTCACCCAATATGACGGCGAGCTCAAGGTGCTGGGCCGCAATCCCTGGACCGAGCGCGACCGGCTCATGGCTGACGTCTGTTTCATCGCCGACGTCGCCGTGCTGCCGCGATGGCTGAAGGTCAGCGAGGCGCTGGACTATGTCGCCGGCGTCCATCCGCGGTTCGACCGCGCCAAGGCCGAGGGCTTCCTCGCCAAGACCACGATCAAGCGCGCGAGCCGGGTCCGCGAGCTCTCGAAGGGCATGGTCGCCCAGCTGCACCTGGCCCTGATCATGGCGATCGACGCCAAGCTGCTGGTGCTGGACGAGCCGACGCTCGGCCTCGACCTGCTCTACCGCAAGGCGTTCTACGACAGCCTGCTCAACGACTATTTCGACCGCAGCCGCACCATCGTGATCTCGACCCACCAGGTGGAGGAGATCCAGCACATCCTCACCGACGTGGCGTTCATCGACCGCGGCAAGATCGTGCTCGACTGCAGCATGGAGGACTTCGAGGCCCGCTATCTCGAAGTGCTGGTGGGCCCGGAGCATCTCGCCGCGGCCCGCGCGCTGAAGCCGATCCAGGAGCGCCAGCTGTTCGGCCGGGGCATCATGCTCTTCGACGGGGTGGCCCACGAAAAGCTGGCCGCCCTGGGCGAAGTGCGCACGCCGAGCCTCGCCGACCTCTTCGTCGCCATGATGGGCGCCGAGGCCGTCCAGCCGCAGGGAGCGGCCGCATGAGCCCGGCCTCCGACGCCACGTCCGATCCGCTCGCCCCCGACGCCGCGCCGCCGGCCGCCCTGGCGAAGACCCGGCCGTTCTACTGGTCGGTGCGCCGCGAGCTGTGGGAGAACCGCTCGGTCTATCTCGCGCCCCTGACCGTCGCGGGGCTTGGGTTGCTCGGCTTCCTGTTCAGCCTGCACGGCCTGCCGCACGCGGTGCGCGCCGCCAAGGTCGCGGCGGCGGCCAGCGCCGCCCTTCCGGCCGACGCCGCGCTTGCCAAGGTGGCCGCCAGGGCCGCGGGGTCGCTGGCGATCCCCTATGACTTCGTCACGGGCGTGATCTTCCTGGCCGCGCTGGCCGTGGCGATCTTCTACAGCCTGGCCGCCCTGCACGGCGAACGCCGCGACCGCAGCATCCTGTTCTGGAAGTCGCTGCCGGTTTCGGACCTGACGACGGTGCTGTCGAAGGTGGCGGTGCCGCTGGTCGTCCAGCCGTTGGTGGTCTTCGTCGTGGTCATCCCCGTCCATCTGGTCATGCTGGCCATGGGCACGGCCGTGCTGTCGCTGAACGGCCTCGATCCCTCCGTGCTGTGGACCCACGCGCACCTGCTGAAGATCTGGCTGACCCTGCCCTACGGCCTGGTTGTGCTGTCGCTGTGGTACGCGCCGATCTGTGGCTGGCTGATGCTGGTCTCGGCCTGGGCGAAGCGGACGCCGATCCTCTGGGGCCTGGGGGCGCCGCTCGGCCTCTGCCTCTTCGAGTACCTGGCCTTCCGCACCCAGTACCTTTGGCAGTTGCTCCTCTACCGCCTCCGGGGCGGCTTCGCCGAGGCCTTCACGGTCGGCGGGGAGGGCAGGGTTCCGATCAACGGCCCCGAGCAGATCGACCTGACCCGGTTCCTCAGCCTGCCGGGCCTCTGGGCCGGACTGGTGTTCTTCGTCGCCTGTATCGCCGCCTGCGTCTGGCTGCGCCGCCGGCGCGAGCCGATCTGAACCGCCTAAGGAGGCCCCGCATGACCGCCACCGTCCTGCACCTGAGGCCCACCGCCCCGCCCGCCGCCCGCCGGGATGAGCGCGAGATCAAGGCGCTGGAAGGCGCCGCGGCGATGGCCGAGCCGACCGTCGGCGCCGGCTACGCGCGCGGCCTGCTTGAGTTCGCGGTCTCGAAAGGCGCCGGCCGTCTGGCCCTCCTGGAGCGCTCTGGCGTCAAGGCGGCCGACCTGCAGGACCAGGACGCCCGCATCCCGTTTCGCCAGTACGTGGCGCTGATGCGGGCCGGCCAGGCGCTCTCCGGCGACAGCGCGCTCGCGCTCCACTACGGCGAGCGGGTCGACATCGCCGAGGTCTCGATCATCGGCCTCATCGGCCAGGCTTCCGAGACCATGGCCGAGGCCTTCGCCCAGCTGAACCGCTACGTGCGCCTGGTCGTCGAGACCGATAACGAGGGCGGCGGCGACCGCTTCGGCATGACCTTCGACCGGGGCGGGCTCTGGATGGTCGACAACCGCCGGCGCGCCGACGACTTCCCCGAGCTCACCGAATCCGCCTTCGCCCAGCTGGTCTGCGGACCGCGCCGGATGGGCGTGCCGCAGATGGTCAAGGCGGTCCATGTCACCCACGCAGCCCCGCCGCATCGCGACGAATACGAGCGGATCTTCCAGGCGCCGGTGGTGTTCGAAAGCGACCGCAACGGGCTGCTGCTCGACCACACCCTGGCCGACCCGACGGTGGCGCGGCTGCCGCGCTACGTGTTCGGCGTCCTGACCGAGCACGCGGACGAACTGCTGAAGAGCCTGGAGAGCTCGAAGTCCGTGCGGGGCCGGGTCGAAAGCCTGCTGATGCCCGTGCTTCACACCGGGCACGCGAGCATGGACGCCGTGGCGGCCAGGCTCGGGATCAGCCGCCAGACCCTGTTCCGCAAGCTGAAGGCCGAGGGCGTCACCTTCGCCACCGTGCTGGACGAGCTGCGCCACCGGATGGCGGCCGACTATCTCGGCGCCCGCAAGGTCTCGGTTAACGAGACGGCCTATCTGGTGGGGTTCTCCGAGCCGGCCGCCTTCTCGCGCGCCTTCAAGCGCTGGACCGGCTCCAGCCCGCGCGCGATGCGCGCGGCCGGCCTCTGATGGCCACGGAGGTGTTCCGTGCAACCCGCGGTCACGTCTTTGGCGCCTGGCGTCATGGCCTTCCCGCCCGCCGGACCTAGCCTGGGGACACTCCGAGGAGAGTCCACGCCGATGATCGTTCAGCTCAGTCCAGATACGCCGCTGCTGATCCGCGCCGTGGCGGGGACGGCGCTCGTCCTGCACATCGGCGGCGCCAGCCTCGGCATGGTCTCCGGCGCGGTGGCGCTCATCGCGCCCAAGGGCCAGCGGCTGCATCGCGTTTCCGGCCATGTGTTCTTCGTCGCCATGCTGACCATGTCGGCGGTCGCCGCGGTCGTGGCGCCGATCCTGCCGGACCGGATCAGTGCGGTCATGGGGCTCTTCACCTTCTACCTCACCGCCACCGCCTGGGCGGTGGTGCGGCGCCCGGCGAGCCAGGTCGGACGCTTCGAGACCTGGGCCGGTTTCGCCGCCCTTGGGATCGCCGCGCTCTTCCTGGCGCTCGCCTGGATCGGCGGCCGGATGCCCAAGGGCCTGCTCGACGGCGAGCCCTCGCAGCTGGGCTACATCGCCGCCGTCATCGCCCTGCTGGCCGCCGCCGCCGACTTCCGCATGATCCGTCGCGGCGGTCTCGCCGGCCCTCCGCGCATCGCGCGGCACCTGTGGCGTATGTGCCTGGCGCTGTTCATCGCCTGGGGCTCCGCCGCCGGCCAGCCCAAGGTCGTCGCCCTGCTGCCCGAGGCCCTCCATCACCAGCCGCTGCTGATCTTCATGCCGGCGCTCACCGTGCTCGCCCTGATGGTCTTCTGGCTGATCCGGATCCGTGTGCCGAAACGGCGCGGCCGCGGCGTCGCCGTCCTATCCGCCCAAGAGGCCCTGACATGAAAATCCCGACTTCGGACTCCTCGCCGCGCCTCGCCGTCTGGCTCGCCGGCCTGCCGTCGGTGATCATCGCGGCGGGGGTTCTGCTCGCCGCCGGCGCCTCGCACGCCGCGCCCTACAAGGCGCCCCGGACCGCCTATGGGGCCCCGGACCTCCAGGGCCTCTGGACCAACACCGCGCTCACCTTCCTGCAGCGGCCGCCGATCTTCAAAGGCCTGATCGCCACCGACAAGGAAGAGGCGATGATGGTCAGCATGTTCAAGAAGATGGCGGGCGACATCATCAGTCCCGACCCGGTCGATCCGAAGCTGCCGGCGCCCCCGGTGGTGAAGGACGCGCCGCAGTCCGACTACATCGAGATGGAGCTGCGCCTGGCGCGCATCAACGGTCAGCCGCGCACCTCCTGGATCGTCGAGCCGGCCGACGGCAAGCTGCCCTTCACCGAGGCGGAGAAGAAGATGCGGGCCGCGGCGGCCAAGGCCCCGGAGGTGTTCGACAACCCGGAGGACCGCGACACCCAGGAACGCTGCCTGACCGCGATCGGCTCGCCCGAGGGCCCGCCGATGATGAACACCGGTTTCAATGGCAACTACCAGATCCTGCAGACGCGCGACTACGTGACCATCGAGGTGGAGATGAACCACGACGTGCGGATCATCCGCATGGACGATCGCAGCCATCAGCCCGCCGCCATCCAGCCCTGGCTGGGGGACTCTGTCGGCTGGTGGGATGGCGACACCCTGGTCGTCGAGACCACCAACCTGAACCCCAAGGGCCACGTCTATTCGCTGGGCGGCGGCTTCCGCTACTCGCCGCAGACCCGGATCACCGAGCGCTTCACCCGCACCGCCAAGGACCAGATCCTCTACGAGTTCTCGGTCGAGGATCCCGAGGTCTTCACCAAGGCCTGGCGCGCCGAGATGCCGATGCGCACGGCCAAGGGCCCGATCTACGAATACGCCTGCCACGAGGGCAACTACTCCCTGCCCAATATCCTGGCCGGCGCCCGGGTCGAGGAGCAAGCTCCCAAGCCCCCGGCCACGCCCGCGGCGCCCGCGAAGTAACCAGGCTACCCCGTCAGCCAGCGTCGGGGATGGCGCCAGCCGAGTTCGCGGACCTCGCCCTGCGCCAGGCCCAGGGTCTTCATCTTGCCGGGCGAGAGCGCGCGGATCGCCTGCACCGGCTCCTGGCCGCCGATCGGGCTCGACGCCACGCGGCCGGCGCGGCCCGCCCAGTCGATGGCGGTCCACTCGGCCTTGCCCTGGTCCTCGTGGCCGACGGCGAAGTAGTGGCGCAGGGGCGCGGGCTCGCCGGGGATCTCCATCAGCACGCCGACCAGCCATCCTCCCGCCATCCGAACCCTCCGCGCCCCGTCTGCCCTGGTCGGGGGCCGCCGGAGGCTTAGCGGGCCTGGTCCGCGACCACCAGCGTCCCGGTCATGCCCGGGTGATAGCGGCAGGTGAACGGATAGGTCCCCGCCCTGTGGAAGGTCGTCCACAGGTGCGCGCCGGGCTTCAGCTCGACGTCGAACGCCTTGTCCTTGGCTGTCGCCGAATGGAGGAAGATGTCGCTGTTCACCCATTCGATCGTGTCGCCCACGTGCAGCGTCGCGGGCAAGGGCCCGAACTTCATGTCCTTCAGCGTCACGGTGTAGATCGCCGCCTTGGGCGCGGGCTTGGCGGCCGGCGCCGCAACCGGGGCGGCGGCAAGCGCCGCCCCGGCCAGCACGGCGAACCACAGGTGTGGGGTCTTCACCTTGGGGGCGCCTACTTCAGGCTCATGGCCAGGTGTTCGGCGTGGAGCTGGTGCTCGGTGAACAGCTTCAGCCCGGTCTGCAGCAGGCCTTTCAGCTCGCCGTTCTGGGCGTCGGGGATCAGGACCGTCGAGAGCGCCCCGTTGACCGTCTTGTGGTAGGCGACCTCGTTGTCGACATAGGCTTTGTCGAAGGCCTTGCCGCTCAGCTTGGCGTAGCTGGCGAGCTTGGCGGCGGCGTCCTTGGAGAGGCCCTGGCTGGTGGGGTTATCCTGCGGGGTGACGCCCAGCTTCTTGACCAGCGCCAGCGCCTGATCGTTCACCGCGGTGTGGTCGCGGACCATTTCCTGGGCGAAGTCGCGGACCGCCTTGTTCTGCGACTTGGCGAGCGCCTGCTTGCCCGCCGCGACGTCGAGCCCGCCCGCGGTATAGGCGATGTGGGCGATCTGGGCGTCGTTGGGCCCACCTGACTTGGAGGGGGCGGCCTGGGCGTTGGCGCCGGAGGCGGCGAGGACGACGGCGGCGGCGAATCCGATGGCCTTCAACATGTGAGTCTTCTCCCGTGCTCTTCCGCCTGACGTGGCGGCTCGCCCATTGGATGGAGCCGGCGGCGCAAGGTTCCCGGGAACTTCGGCCCCGCGCGCGCATCCAAGGGGTGTAGACAAGGAGCCGCCATGCGCGCCGTTCACGCCGTCGACTACATCGGCCTCGCCGAGAGCGATCTCGTCGCCAAGGCCCGCGCCGGCGACCGCGAAGCCTTCCGCGCCATCATGACCCGCTGCAACCAGCGCCTGTTCCGCATCGCCCGCGCCGTGGTCCGCGACGAGGCGGAGGCCGAGGACGTGCTGCAGGAGGCCTACACCCGGGCCTTCGGGGCCATCTCGGGCTTCCGCGGCGAGGCGGGGATCGGCACCTGGCTCACCCGCATCGTGCTCAACGAGGCCCACGGCCGCCTGCGCCGCCGCAAGACCACCGTCGATCTCGACGAACTGGAAGCCGCCCAGGGGACCGCCCAGGTGCTGAACTTCCCCGGCATGACCCGGAGCGACGACCCCGAGGCCGAGGCCGCCCGCGGCCAGATCCGCCGCATCCTCGAACGCGCGGTCGACGCCCTGCCGGAGCCCTTCCGCCTGGTGTTCATCCTGCGGGAGGTCGAGGAACTGAGCGCCGAGGAGACCGCGATCCACCTCAACCTCAAGGTCGAGACGGTGAAGACCCGCCTGCACCGCGCCCGCCGACGGCTGCGCGAGGCGCTCGACGCCCAGCTCGCCGACGTGATGGTCGGCGCCTATCCTTTCCTCGGCGCGCGCTGCGAACGGATCACCGAGGCGGTTTTGCACCGGCTTTCGCAGAACACGTAACTTCCGCGAGTTGAACCCAAAGGCGGTTGCTCATAGTGTGAGGCCTTCCGTTTGGGGCGCGGAAACGCGCGCCCACGTGCCTTTAGCCGAGAGTGTTCCAATGGCCGACGAACCCAAAACGCCCGAAACCGAAGCTGAAAAGCAGGAAATCGAACGCGCCAAGCACCACCACAAGGACAAGGGAAAGGTCGTCACGACGGCCTTTGGCGAGCCCATGTCCGGTGGCATCGCTGACATCGCCGACGGCGACGACGCCTAAGGATCTCCCGCGGCGACCTCAGCGGTTTTCGTAGACCACCTGGCCCTCCACGACCGTAAGCACGGCGTGGCCCTTGGGGATCGCCGCCTCCGGCGCGGTCATCAGGTCGACGGAGAAGCCGCTGAGGTCGGCGCGCTTGCCCACCGCGATGGTCCCGAGATCCGTCTCGGCAAACCGTGCGTAGGCGGCCGATGAGGTGAAGAGCTTCAGCGCCTGGGCGCGGCTCAGCCTCTCTTCAGGATGCCAGTCGGCGTCCGAGTAGCCCTTGAGGTCCTTGCGGGCCACGGCGGCGTAATATTCGATCAGCGGCGCCCCGCGCTCCACCGGCGCGTCCGATCCGCCGACCACCACTGCTCCCGATTGCAGCAGGCTCTGCCAGGCGTAGGCCCCCTTCAGCCTTTCCTTGCCCAGGCGCGCCGGAGCGAAGTGGAAGTCGCCGATCGCATGGCTGGGCTGCATCGAGGCGATGACGTGGTCCGCCGCGAACCGCGGGATGTCTGCGGGGCGCAGGATCTGGGCGTGCTCGATCCGCCAGCGCGCGGCCTTGCCGGCGGCGGGGTTGGCCTTGAAGGTCTCCTCGTACAGATCGAGCGCGGTGGCATTGCCCTTGTCGCCGATGGCGTGGGTCGAGACCTGGATTCCGGAGGCCAGCGCCTTGGCCATCAGCGATCGCATGACCGCGGGATCGGTGATGAAGGTCCCCGTCAGGCCGGGCGCATCGGAATAGGGCGCGAACAGCACCGCGCCGCGCGAGCCGAGCGCGCCGTCCATGAAGAGCTTGATTGCCCGGGTGGTGATCCGACCGTCCGGCGTGGCCCGCGGCCCGCCGGCGAACAGCGGCCCGGCCTGCGCGCCGACGACGGCGTTGTAGACCCGAAGCGGCGTCTCGCCCGCCTGGTCCATCTGCTCCAGCAGCGCCACATCCGCCCAGTCGACGCTCATGAAGTGGACGCCGGTCCAGCCGTAGGCGGTCTCGACCCGGAAGGCGGCGCGGTAGGCGGCCAGCCGCTGCTCGCGGGTCGGCGCGGCCTGGAGGGGCCGGACCAGCGCCATGGCGTTGTCCACCAGCATGCCGGTGAGCTTGCCGTCGGCGCCCTTCAGGATCTGGCCGCCGGCCGGCGCCGGCGTGGTTTCATCGATGCCGGCCGCCTTCAGCGCCGCGGAGTTGACCGTCAGCGCGTGGCCATCGGCGCGTTGCAGCACGACCGGCGTGGTCGGGGCCACGGCGTCCAGGTCGGCGCGGTCGAGGAAACGGCCTTCGGGCCAGCCGGTCTCGATCCAGCCGCCGCCGACGATCGGGCCCGTCGGGTGGTGGTCGGCGATATAGGCCTTGAGCCGCTGGGTAACCTCGGCCGCGGACTTGGAGCCCTCGAGATTCAGCGTCAGCTCCCGCTCGCCGATCTCGCGCAGGTGGGCGTGGCTGTCGGTGAAGCCGGGGAAGAGGGCCGCGCCCTTGAGGTCGATGAGCTTGGTTTTCGGTCCCACCAACGCCTGGGCCGCCGCCTTGCCGCCCACGAAGGCGATCCGCCCGTGCGTCACCGCCACCGCCTCGGCCTTCGGATGGGCGTCGACCGCCGTATAGATCGGCCCGCCCCAGATCACGAGGTCGGCGGGCGCCTTGGCCGCAGAAGCGGGGACGGCGAGGGCGAAGGTGGCGGCGATCGCTAGGGCGGGTGTGCGCATGCGGCCTAGCTAGCCGCGCCGGCCATCGAACGCCAAGCGTCAACGTCCGATTTCCGCGTCCGCCGTCGCGTTCAGAGCGAGCGGCCCGCTCGCCGGCCCGGGGCGTAGACCTCCACCGACGGGGAGAAGCCGTCCGCGCACGCCGCGCCGCTGGCCGCAGCCGACCGCCACGCATAGGGCTGCCTGCACCCATCCACGCGCCGCCAGACGCGCCAGACCTGCGCCGGGCCGAGGCCCCTCGCTGCAAGCGTGGCCCGGACATCGGCGGCGCGGCGTGTCGCATCGTAGCGGTCGGCCACCAGGCCCCCGCCCATCACCGCGACCACGACCGCCAGGGTGGCGGCGATCGGAACGCCGGAGGCGATCCAGGTGAGACCGCCCAGGCCGTCGAGCGGGCGGCGGGCCAGGAGCTGCGGGTTGCGTCTCATGGGAGGAAAACTACACCTGTAATACTCATCGTCAATGTCCCGTCGTCCTGGCCACCCAGTCGGTGATCAGGCCGAGCGCCGTGGGCGAGATGGTCTCCTCGATCCGGGCATATTCGCTGGGCGCGCCGGTGTCGGCGCTCTGGAACAGGTGGTTGAGGCCGGGCAGCTCGACGACCTCGGCCTTCGGGTTGTCCTTCAGGGCCTCGCGGATCGCCGGCAGGTTCTGTTTGGAGACCACCTGGACGTCCTTGTCGCCGTCGAGCGCCAGCACCGGGCAGCGCAACTGACGCAGCGTCGGCCTGGGGTCGTAGGCGATAAACCACTTGTACCAGGGCGAACCCAGCTGCCGGATCGTGGTGGTCGCACCCGAGGCCGGCATGCCGGCCTCGGTCAGCACCTTGGCAGCGTCGGCCTGGGCCTGGTCCCAGTCCTTGGGCTGCGCCAGGGCGGCCTCGACCCGGCCCATGGTCACCTCGTTGCGCGCGATGGCCTCGGCGGAGACCCCGGCGGTCCGGCCCACCGCCTCGCGCTGGGCGGTCATCAGCTCGCGGGTCGGCACGCCGGGCCCGGCCAGCATCACCACGAAGGCGATCTGCGGATCGGCGGCCGCGACCAGCGGCCCGATCATGCCGCCTTCCGAATGGCCGATCAGCCCGACCCGCTTGCCGTCGATCTCCTTGCGCCCGCGCAAGTACGCGACGCCCGCGGCGGTGTCGGCGGCGAAGTCCTCGCTGGTCGCCTTGGCGAAGTCGCCGGTGGACTTGGCGAAGCCGCGATCGTCGGTCCTCAGCACCGCGATCCCCCGCCGGGTCAGGGCGTCGGCCAGCACCATGAACGGCCGATGGCCCATGATGGCTTCGTCGCGGTCCTGCGCGCCGGAGCCGGTGATCAGCACCGCGGCCGGGAAGGGGCCCTTGCCCGGGGGCAGGGTGAGCGTGCCCGCCAGCCGCACGCCCGGCGCGCTCTCGAAGCTCACCTCCTCGGCCCGATACGGGAACGGCGGCTTCGGCGTCTGCGGCCGCAGCCGCTCCGGCGGCTTGCCGCGCGTGAACACCAGCGGCAGGGCCTCACCCTGGGTCCACTGGCCGACGAAAGCGGACTGCACATCATCCCACCAGCCCTCGTAGCGGCCGTTGATCCGCGCGCCGGAGAACGTCAGGTGGCCGTCCTCCAGGGTCACGGCGTCGAGCGGCAGCCAGGCGGGCCCCTGGTCGGGACTGATCATCCGCCCCTGGTAGCCGCTGCCGGCCTTGGTGATCTCCAGGCCGATCCGCAGCTCGGCCAAGCTGTTCTTCAGCGTTCCGTGCCAGTCGCCGGCCAGGTCCTGGGCTTTCGCCGCGCCCGCCAGCACCAGGACCATCATCAGCACCGCCACGGTCAGCGAGGCGATCCACACCGTCAGCTTGCGCACCATCGCCCCGGTCCCCTAGTCGGTCGGCCGGCGGCGCTTGCGGGCGGGGCGCGCCACCGCGCGAGGCGCCGGCTGGGCGATCATCGGTTCGGCCCGGGCCGGTTGGGCCTGCGCTGTCAGCGCCGCCTGGGCCAGGCCGAGGACACCGCCCGGGTTCATGGAGTCGACCATGGCCGAGGGGATCAGGATCGTCGCGCCGCGCTCCTTCGTCGTCTCGTAGATGATGTTCATGGCCCGCAGCTGCAGGGCCGTGGGGCTCTGGGCGTAGATGTCGGCGGCCTCCACGAACTTCTGCGCCACCGCCAGTTCGGCCTGGCCCAGATGGATGCGGGCGGCGGCCTCGCGCTGCGCCTGGGCCTCGCGGCTCATGGCGTCCTGCAGGGCCGCCGGCACGCCGATGTCGCGGATCTCGACGGAGATGGCGGTCACCCCCCAGTCGGCGGTCTTGCGCCCGATCTCCTCGCGCAACAGCTCGTCCCCGTGCTTGCGGTCCGAGAGCAGGGTCGAGAGCAGGGAAGAGCCGACCATCTCCCGCAGCGAGGTCTGGGCCACCCGGGCGATGGCCGAGCGGTAGTCGGTGATCTCCAGCGCGGCGCGCTCCGGATCGTGGATCTGCCAGAACACCACCGCGTCCACGTCCACCGGCACGGTGTCCTTGGAGAGCGCCTGTTCGGCGTTGAACTCGGTGGTCTGGATGCGCTGGTCGAGCCAGTAGACCACCTGGTCGATCACCGGCACGATCATGAACAGGCCGGGTCCCGAGATGCTCTGCAGCCGCCCGAGCCGCAGCACGACCGCCCGCTCCCAGTGGTTGGCCATCTTGAGGGACGAGGGGATCAGGACCCCGATCAGCGCCAGCAGGCCGGCCAGCCAGAAGAGGACGTAGGTGTCCTGCCGCGCGCCTTCCTCGACCGCCACGCCGGCCAGGCCCAGCAAGACGAAGGCGATCAGCACCGCCGTCGGATTGCCGCCCCGCGCCCTCTGGCCGGGCAGGTTCATCGTGAAGCCAGGCATGCTCATCAGATCTTCTCCTTGTCGGCGGCGAGCGCCGCGATGCGTTGGGCGAGCGCCTGGGGGTCGACCCCCAGGGCCGCCGCGGCGGCCAGGGTCTGGCGCGCCAGGTTGTCGGTTTGGGTCTCTTGGGCGTGGCCTTCCATGGCCGGCGGCGGCTCGGCGACGAAGCTGCCGCGCCCGCGGACCAGGGTGACGGCGCCCAGCCGCTCCAGCTCCTCATAGGCGCGGCGCACGGTGTTGAGGTCGACCTTCAGCTCCACCGCCACCTGGCGCATGGTCGGCATCTGGTCGCCCGGAGTCATCAGGCCGGCGCCCATCGCCCGCAGGAACTGTTCGCGCAGCTGCACATAGATCGGGACCCCGGTGTCTCCGAGCCGCAGCGCCGCCAGGATTTGGGCCTGTGTATGCATACACTCATACAATACGCCCATGGCTTGGCTTGTCAAATGGCCGAACGAGAGTCGGTGAGGCGCACTGGGTTCAGGCGGCGAGGAAGCTCAGGACCGCCGGCAGGGACGGCTCAGCCGGCCGGGAACCGCAGGTTGGTCTGCGAGGTCCAGGGGTTCACGCCGGAGCGCGGCGCCGCCAGGATCAGCCGCCCGCCCAGGCTGGAGCGGCCGATGCCCTGGGCCTCGTAAAGCGCCTCGAAGCTGTCCGCGCCGCCGGTGGCCTTGGCCAGCGCCTTCAGGGCGTCGGGGCTCGCCAGCGCCTCGGCGGCCTGCATCAGGCCGGTGTCGCGGTCGCCGGCGATCACCACGATCCGGTTGCCGGAGGGGCCCTTGAAGGCGGTGACGTAGCCATAGTCGCGGCGCGAGGTGTCGCCCTGGCTCGGTCCGCCCTCCTGGCTGACGTAGGTCCGGCGGGTCTTGGCGTCGACCAGCTCGTCATAGGTCTCGCCGATCGTGAACCGCGAACCCGCGAACACCGGCTCGCGCAGCACGCCCAGGCCGCTCAGATACCCCAGGTAGACGATGTTGTTGCGCTTCAGCATCTCGGGAGTCAGGTCGGAGGCCATCACCACGTGCAGCCCCTCGGCGTGCGCCGCGCCGCGCGAGACGATCGGCACGATGCTGCGCAGCGCGAACGCCGCCCCCACCGGCAGGTAGTAGAGGTCGAGGTCGCGGTAGCTGCCCATGGCCTTGGGGTTGTCCATCAGCCAGGCGTCGAGATCCTCGCGGCTGTTGATGCCGTATTCGCGCACCAACCGGTTGACGCCGGCCCGCTCGTCGATCTCGCCGAAGATGTAGTAGTCGCCGATCACCAGCAGCGTCGCCGGCTGAGCCTTCAGCAGCGGCGCCCAGGGCGCGCTGCCCTGCGCCTGGGCGACCGACCGTTCGGTCCCGTGCGTCGTCCAGAAGACCGCCCAGATCGCGGCGTTGAGCGCCGCCAGCAATGCGATCGCGGCGGCGGCGTATTTCCACCAGGCGCGCGCGGGCGGCGCGGCGCGGGCCTCCTCCGGCCGCGGCTCGGCGATCATCCGGTACTCGCCGCGCGGGATGCTCAGGCGCACGGGCTCGTCGCGGCCGTCACCGGCGTAGAAGTCGTCGAGCTTGCGGCGCAGGCGGTGCACCGCGACCCGCACCGAGGCGTCCTGCGAGCCGTCGAAGGACGAGCCGCGCCCGAACACGGCGGCGGCGACCTCGAGCTCCTTGGGCCGCGTGCCGCCGAGCGCGCTCCTGACCAGGTAGTCGAACAGCCGGTTCAATCCGTCGGAACGACCCAGCGCCTGGCGGGCGCGCAACCGCGCCGCCAGTTCGGCGATATCGTCGCCCGCACCCTCGCCGCCCGCTTGGGACAATGCCGTTGTAACCTTCTGTAACCCCCAGGAGACCGTATTTAACCGGACGTGCGGGCGAATGGCAAAGTATGGGTTGGATCAGTCAGAATGTCGGGGAGTCGATCTTGAAGCGCCTTGTGACCTTTGCGGCCTGCGCCGCCCTGCCGCTCTCGCTGCTGCTGGCCTGCCAGCCGAAGCCGCCGGCCAATCCTGCGAAGTACAATACTGAAGCCTTGGACCTGAAGGCGTTCATGGCCAACGTCGTGGATCCGAACTCAGACGCCCTTTGGGCCGCTTCCGGCACCGTGGAAACCGCCGCGGGCGTCAAGGACAACACGCCGACAACCGAGGCCGGCTGGCAGGCCATGCAGTCGCAGGCCGCGGTGCTGATCGAGGCGGGAAACGCCCTGCAGTTGCCTGGGCGTCCACGAGCTCCGGAAGCCGACTTCTACAAGTTCGCCCAGCAGCTCACCGCGCAATCGATCCTGTTGAAAGCCGCCGTGGATAAGCGCGACAAGGACGCCATCTACACGGAAGGCGCGAAACTCTACCTGGTCTGCACGGCCTGCCACGCGGAGTACCTGATTGGCCCCCTCGTCAAGGCTGGCGGGCGCCCCGCAGGGACCCTGCAGGATTGGCCGGCCGACATCGCCGCCAAGCAGCAGCAGTACCTGGCCGCGCACCCGGAAGCCGCGCAACAAAAGGTCGCGCACGTCCCGCAGCCGGACGACCCCAAGTAACCTGACGCCCTCGGGCGGTGAAGGCGGCCCAGGGGGGCGCCGCCGCCCCATCAATCCAAGGGGATACCCAATGATCCATTCGATGCGCGTGAGCGCAGCGGGAAAACTCGTGCTCGTCGCCACCACAGCCGCCCTGGCGATCGGCGTCCAGAGCGCCCGCGCCGCGGACGCCGCGACGGTGTCGGAGCTGGTGGTGACCGGCGGTCTTGAAGAGACAGTGCCGACCCAGCTCTCCAAGTACGGCAACCGCATGGACGTGGTGACGTCGCGCCAGATCGAACTGCTCAATCTGTCGGACGTCGGCGGCATCCTCTCGAAGGCCGTGCCCGGCCTCTATTTCGCGCCCCAGAACGGACCGTTCTCCTACAACTTCGCCTCGATCCAGGGCTCGCGGCAGAACGAGATCCTCTATCTCTTCGATGGGGTCCGAATCTCCAACCGGCTCTACAACACCACCCCGCCGCTCGACACCATCCCCGCCCACATGGTGGACCACATCGAGGTGCTGGACGGCGGGCAGGGCCTGTTCTTCGGCACCTCGGCGGTGGCCGGCGTGATCAATATCGTCAGCCGCCCGTTCACCGACATGACGGCGGGCCGGCTCTCGATCGGCGGCGACACCAACGACAGCGTCACCGCCAACGGCTACATCTCCGGCGCGATCGGCGGCTCGAAGATCGTGGCCTACGCCTCCTATGACGAGTCCAAGGGCTTCCAGCCCTTTCCGGACGCCGACTACCAGCCGAGCGGCACGGACCGCCACCGCGGCTACCGCCTGACCAGCGTCGGGGCGAAATACGCCTACGACTTCACCCCCGACGTGCGGTTCAGCGCCAGCTACCAGCACACCGAAGGCTACGTGGACTCGATCCGCCCGGTGCGGGCCGCCCGCGCCATCAACGACCGCAACGAGGACATCGGCTGGGCCAAGCTCGACTGGACGGTCAACGACAAGCTGCAGTTCTTCGTGAAGGCCTACGACCATTGGTGGCGCAGCCACTACGACGAGGTCGACAATGTCCCGGGCGGCGGCTTCGACCACGTGGACGCCCACGAGTTCTGGGGCTTCAACGACTACGGCGTGAACGCCATGGCCAAGTATGTGCCCGCCGCCGGGGTCGAGACCTATCTCGGCTACGACCTGCAGCGCTACGGCGGCCGCGACGACGTGCTGATCATCGCCCAGCAGAAGGAACAGACCCAGGCGGTGTTCGGCCAGATCCGGCTGACCCCTGACCTGATCGCCAACACCCACCTGGCCGCCGGCCTGCGCTACAATTCGCCCGACAACGGCGACGGCGTCACGGTCTGGAACGTCTCCGGCCAGTATGACGTCACCCCGAACCTCTTCGTGCGCGGCGCGACCGGCACCTCCTTCCGCCTGCCCGACGCGGAGTCGCTGTTCGCCAACGACCCGATCAACAACGAAGAGATCGGCAATCCCAACCTGAGGCCGGAGACCGCCACCAACCTCAGCGGGTCCATCGGCGGCGAGGGAACCGGCTGGGGCTGGGAAGTCATCGGCTTCCACCGCGAGACCAAGAACCTGATCGACCTGTCGGGCGACACGCCGGACCCGGACGTCTTCACCTTCATCAACCTGCCCGGCAAGGTCACCGCCAGCGGCTTCGAACTCGTCGGCCACCTGGACGTGAACCCGTCGGTGTCCCTGCAGGGGTCCTACACCCACTCGCGGACCCGCCAGAAGGGCTCGTCCCTGCAGCTCGACCGCGTGCCCGAGGACACCGCACAGGCGCTGCTCGACTTCCATCCGGAAGGCCGCGGCTTCGGCGGCCTGGCCAGCGTCAACTATGTGGGCAGCGTCTTCGACACCGTCTCCGGCGGCTTCGGGCCCATCCAGCACGGCCACTACACGGTCGTCGACCTCACCGCCTACCTGACCTTCGGCCCCGGCGACCGCCAGCGGATCAACGTCAGCCTGGAGAATGTGCTCGACGAAGACTACGCGACGCGCCTCAGCCGGGCCTCCCGCGACGTGGGCGGCGCGTCCTACGTCGTCCACGCCCGAGGCGTCCCGCGAACCCTGCATGCCACCTATAGCTACAGCTTCTGACGCCAACCCCCCGGCGCGGCCCCGGCGCACCGCCTGGGCGCCGCGCTGGCTCGTGGTCACGCACCGCTACCTGGGCGTGGTGCTGGGCGCCCTCATGCTCCTCTGGTGCCTGAGTGGCGCGGTGATGCTGTTCGTCCCCTATCCGAGCGTCAGCCAGGACGAGCGGCTGGCCCGCCTGCCGCGCATCGACTGGTCGCACTGCTGCGTCATCGCCGGGGCCGCGCCGGCCGATGCCGCGGTGCGCGCCGCCACCATCGAACAGCTCGCCGAGGGCCCGGTCCTGCGGCTGCGGCTCGCCGACGGGTCGCGGCGGCTGATCGACCTCTCCAACGGCCATGTCCTGAATGGCGCGACACGGGCCGAGGCCCTGGTGGTGGCCGAGGCCTGGGGCCGGCCTTCGTCCGTCGCCTCCGTGGTCCGCGACCAGTGGACCGTCAGCGGCGAGTTCAACCGCGGCCGCCCGTTCTGGCGCGTCCGCCTGGCCGATCAGGCGGCCAGCGACATCTATGTCTCGCAGACCTCAGGCGAGGTCGTGCAGCGGACGACCGGCGCGTCGCGGGCGCTGAACTGGCTGGGCGCGGTGCCGCACTGGCTCTATCCGACCCTGCTGCGCCAGAACGTGAAGCTCTGGACCCAGGTGGTGATCTGGACCTCGCTGGCCGGCGTCTTCCTGACCGTGGCCGGCCTCTACCTGGGGCTGATGGCCTGGCGCCCCTTCGGCGACAAGCGCCTCTCGCCATTCCGCGGGCTGATGACCTGGCACCATCTCACGGGCCTCGCGACCGGGATCCTGACCCTGACCTGGGCGGCGAGCGGCCTCGTCTCGATGAACCCCTGGGGTTTCCTGGAAAGCCCCGACGACCCCGCCCCGGGGCGGATCGCAGGCCCGCCGCCGGCCTTCGCCGAGGTGCAGGGCGCGCTGGAGTCGGCCGCCGCCCACGCGCCCGCCGTGGCCCAGGTGCGGCTCATTCCGTTCGATGGGCGCGCCTTTGTCCTGGCCGGCGACACCCGCCTCGGCCCCACCGGCCGGCCGGCTCCCGCCAGCGCAGCCGATCTCGCCGCAGCCGGCCGGCGCCTGGGCGCGGTCGCCGCCCAGGGCCTGCTGACCCACGAGGACGCCTACTACTTCAGCCACCACGAGGCCGTGACCCTGCCGGTCTGGCGCGTGCTGATGGCCGACGGCCGCCGCTACTACCTCGACCCGCGCTCCGGTGCGCCGGTCGCCGCCATCGACGCCCAGGCCAAGGGCTACCGGTGGCTGCACGAAGGCCTGCACCGCTTCGATTTCGTGCCGGGCTTCCGGCGCGGCGCCGCCTGGGCCGCCGTCACCCTCGTCCTGCTCAGCCTCGTCACCTTCGGCGTCGGGACCGGCGTCTGGCTGGGTTGGCGGCGCATAGGCCTCGACCTCGCGCAATTCCGCGCCCCATCCCGCCCCCGATGACCCGGATGACCTACGCCTTCTAGCCGCCACACCCTCCCGCCAAGCTCGACATCAAAGAGGAAACCCCATGCGCCACGCCCTCGTGCTCACCGCCGCCACCCTGGCCCTCGCCGTCACCAGCCAGGCTTCCGCCCACGCCCGCCTGATCGTGGGCGCGCCCAAGGCCGGGTCCACCGTCGCCGCGCCCAAGGAACTGAAGCTGCAGTATAGCGAGACCATCGTGCCCGAGGCCTCCAGCGTCACCGTCGCGGGCCCCGGCGGCGCGGCCGTCGCCACCGGCAAGCTGGTGCTCGACGCCAAGGACAAGCGCGTCGTCCACGTGCCCTTCGCCGCCGCCCCCGCGCCCGGCGCCTACAAGGTCTCCTGGAAGATGAAGACCCCCGATGGCCACACCACCGACGGCGCCTTCGCCTTCACTGTGAAATAGGCGATTCCAATCCCTCGCAATAAGGCGGAGCCTTAGGTCGGCGGCGGCGTTACGCTCGGAAATTCAGGGGGACAGGATTTCCATGAACGACGACGCCGCGGCTCCCAATCCCCACGAGGATGTCAAACAGCCGGAGCGCCCGAAGCTGCTGCAGGTGCTGGGCCCCGGCCTGATCACCGGCGCCTCGGACGACGATCCCAGCGGCATCGCCACCTATTCCCAGGCCGGCGCCCAGTTCGGTTTCGGCCTGACCTGGGTGATGCTGTTCTCCTGGCCGCTGATGTGCGCCATCCAGGAGATCGCGGCGCGCATCGGACGCGTCACCGGGCGCGGCATCGCCGGCAACCTCAAGAAGCATTATCCGGCGCCGTTGGTCTATTCGATCGTGCTGCTGCTGCTGGTCGCCAACGTCATCAACCTGGGGGCGGACCTGGGCGCCATGGGGGCGGCGCTGAAGCTGCTGATCGGCGGCCCGCAGCTCGTCTATGTGGCGCTCTTCGGCCTCGTCACGGTGCTGCTGGAGGTGTTCTCCCGCTACTCGCGCTACGTCTCGATCCTGAAGTGGCTGACGCTCTCGCTCTTCGCCTATGTGGGCGTGGTGTTCGTCGTGAAGATGCCCTGGGGCGAGGTCGCCAGGAGCCTGGTGATCCCGCAGATCAGCTTCACGCCGGCATATATGACCGTCGTCGTCGCCATCCTCGGCACCACCATCAGCCCCTACCTCTTCTTCTGGCAGGCGGAGGAGGAGGTCGAGGAGGTCAAGGAGCGCGATGAGGCCAAGCCCCTGGAGCGCGCGCCCGAGCAGGCGGCCACGGAATTCCGCCGCATCCGCATCGACACCTGGGTCGGCATGGGCTTCTCCAACGCGGTCGCCCTGTTCATCATCCTGACCACGGCGGCCACCCTGCACGCTCACGGCGTCACCAACATCCAGACGTCCGCCGACGCAGCCAAGGCGCTGGAGCCGATCGCCGGCAAGGCCGCCTTCGTGATCTTCGCCATCGGCATCGTCGGCACGGGCCTGCTGGCCATTCCCGTACTGGCCGGCTCCTCCGCCTATGCGCTCGGCGAAACCTTCGGCTGGCACGTCGGACTCTCGCGCAAGCTCAGCCGCGCCAAGGCCTTCTATGCGGCGATCGCCGTGGCCACACTGGTCGGCGTGGCGCTCAACAACAGCCCCATCGACCCGATCAAGGCGCTGTTCTGGAGCGCGGTGATCAACGGCGTGGTGGCCGTGCCGGTGATGGTGCTGATGATGCACCTCTCCAGCCACAAGGCGGCGATGGGCGACTTCCAGGTGGGTCGCATCTTGAAGACGGTCGGTTGGATATCCACGATCGTCATGGCCGCCGCCGCCGTCGGCCTCTTCGCGACCTGGGGAAAATAGACCGCCGTCAGGCCGCGCTCGCGCGCCGGAACGCCTCGTTGGCGTGACGCCAGGACAGCGCCTTCATCACGGCGTCGACATAGGCGGCCGCCTTGGCGCCGTAGTCCATCTGGTAGGCGTGCTCATACATGTCGAGCGCCAGCAGCGGCGCGCCGTCGGCGAGCGTCATGGTGTGATCGGCCGCCCAGGTGTTCACCAGTCGCCCGTCGCGGCGGCTGTAGGTCAGGAGCACCCAGCCGGAGCCGCCGCCCAGGGCCTTGCCCATGCCCGAGAACTCCGCCGCCCAGCGGTCGTGGCTGCCGAAGTCCCGCTCCACGGCCTGCGCCAGGCCGGCGCTGGGGGCGGCCGGCGCGGTCAGGCCGGCGAAATAGACCTCGTGCAGGATCATCGAATTCCAGGCGACCAGCTCCTCGCGCTTCAGCCCGTTGATCTCGAAGCCTTGCGCGGTCGCAGGGTCGAGCTTGCCGAATGTCGCGCGGATGACGCCCAGCCGCTTCACCGCGCCCACGTAGTTGTTGTCGTGGTGGCTGGTGAGCAGCTTCTCGGAGAGCCCGGGCACGGCCTTCGGGTCGAAGGGCAGGGGCTGTGGCGTAAAGCTCGCGGCGGGGGCCGGCTGCGCGCGCGCCGCTGCGGCGACGGCCGCTCCGGCCAGCGCCGCGCCGCCCAGCAGCATGCGCCGGTCGATCTTGGATTCAGACATGGGGGTCCTCCGTTGGGGTGAAGTCAGGTCGCGGCGCCGCGCGGGCCCCTGGTGGCGGCCAACCGTCTCAGCGTGGTCTTGGCCAGGGCGTCCGGCGCATCGTCCGGGACCGGAAACACCGAGCTGACATTGATCTCGCAAAGCACGTAGTTGTCATCCCCTTCCGGCGTGCGCGGCCCGAGCAGGAAGTCGGCGTCCCAGATCACCGGCAGGGCGTCGGGGGCGATGTCCAGCAGGCGCGCGAGGCCCGGCGTCCAGGCCCGCTCCATCAGCGCGCGCAGCCGCTGGAACCGCGGGTCGCTGGCCCTCGAATAGAGCCGCGGTCCCGCCGGCCCGGCCTCCGGCGCCGCCAGGGCGCGCACCAACTGGTGGCCGAAGCCGACGACCCGATCGCCCGACATGTAGCAGCGGACCATCCCCTCCAGATGCCGCGGCTGGAATGCCTGGTCGACCAGCAGGCCGCCGTCCTCGAAGTCCGCCGCCCGCTCGGCCATGAAGGCTTCGAGCGTCGCGGTGCGCGGCTCCGGAGCGCCCTTCGCCTCCTGCACGCGGACCGTTGTTCCATCCAGCCGCTCGACCTTCCAGACCCCAATGCCGCCGTTGCCCCGGTTCTGCTTCAGGACCCTCGGGCCCGCCGCGACACGCCCCGGGAATTCCTCCGTGAACGCCGCATGGGTCTCATAGAGCTCGGTGTCAGCACCCCAGCCCAGCGTCCGCGTCCGATGGAGCACCGCCTTGACGCCCATCTTGCCGGCCACGTCGGGATGGGCGCTGACGAACAGCCCCGCCGCTGCGGCCTCGCGCAGCAGCGCATCCAGGGTCCCGCGCCGCTCGCCCGTCGCGGTCGAGATCGGATCCACCCAGACCAGCACGCCGTCGACGCGCCGCAACTGCTCGCGGACCTCTTCGGTCAGGTCTTCCGACCAGACCGCCGGCTGCACCGCGATCCCCTGCCGCGCCAGCGCCGCGAAGACTGCCGAGAGCCGGCCATTGGTCGCCGTGGCTTCGGCGCGCGCCTGGCGGTCGCCCCGCCAGACGATAGCGATCTTGTAGGACTTGGCGTTTGTCATGCCGCGCTCCTGTCCGGCGTTGAGGCCGGATCGAAAGGAGCGGGTCTTGGACGGCGAACCGTCTCAGCCCGGGCGCCCGCGTAGGCCCGGAAGCGCCTAAACTAGGCGCTTCGCGGCGCGGTTCAAGCGCCTAGAGCCGCAGCCCGAACCTGGGGCCGATCGCGGTCATGCCCAAGTAGAGGGCGATGGTCAGGACGCACCCGGCGGCCAGCGCCGCCCAGAACGGGACCCCGCGCTTCAGGAGCGCCGGGATCAGCAGGAACATCGGCAGCGACGGCAGCACATACCAGAATGTCGCGCCCACGTGGCTCTCCATGCGCACCGGATCGCGGGTGTCGCGCCACAGCCAGATCATCCCCAGGATCGAGACCAGCGGCAGGGAGGCGATCAGCGCGCCCGCGCCCGGGGAGCGCTTGGCGGTCTCCGAGACGATGGCGATGATCACGCCCGAGATAGCGGCCTTGAGGACCAGGTAGAGCATGGCCGCGACTCCTTGCGCGAACGGCGGCTATTTCTTGGGGTCGGTCAGCGCCGCGTAGGTCAGTCGCGGGCTGATCTCGCGGACCGCCGGCGTGCCGCCGCCCGGGACCGAGCCGTTGATGTTCTGGATCATGCCCACGAAGACCACGTCGTTGGTCGGGTCGATCCAGAACCAGGTCCCGAAGGCGCCGCCCCAGTAGAAGGTGTCCTTGCCCTGCGGGGTCGGCGCCTTCGACGGGTCCTCGATCACCGCGAAGTCGAGGCCGAAGCCCAGGCCCGGCTGCACCGGCCCGTAGAGGTCGACCATCACGCCCGGCTGCAGCACCGACTTGCGCATCAGCTTGACGGTCTCGGCCTTGATGTAGCGCCGCCCGCCGGCCTGGCCGCCGTTCGCCATCATCTGGCAGAACTTGTAGTAGTCCTCGGTGGTCGAGGTCAGCCCGCCGGAGCCGGACATGAAGCTGGGCTTCCTGGTCGGGTCGCCCTGGCCGGGCGCGGTGACGACCTTGCCGTCCTTGTAGGTGTTGATCTTGGCGATCCGGTCGGCCTTGGCCGCCGGCTGCCAGAAGCCGGTGTCGGCCATCCCCAGCGGTCCGAACAGGTGCTCGGCCATGAACACATCGAGCTTCTGCCCGCTCAGCTTCTCCACCAGATAGCCCTGGATGTTGACCGCCGGGCCATAGGCCCAGTCCGTCCCCGGTTGGCTGTAGAGCGGCAGCGCGGCCAGCTTGGCGATCATCCCCTGCAGGTCGCCCTGGCTGAAGTTCAGCTTCTCGTAGTCGGCGTTCACGCCGAAACCCGCGGTGTGGCTCATGATCTGGGCCATGGTCTGCGGGCTCTTGATGTCCTGCAGCGACCCGTCCTTGGCCTTCACCTTCAGGCCCTTGAACTCCGGGATGTGCTGGTCGAGCCGGTCGGAGAGCTTCCACTTGCCCTGTTCCCACAGCATCATCATCGCCACGCCGACCGTCGGCTTGGTCATCGAGGCGATGCGGAAGATGGTGTCCTTCTGCATGGGCGCGCCGCTGTCGAGGTCGCGCTTCCCGTAGGCGTCGAAGTGCACCACCTTGCCGTGCCGGGCGATGAGCGTGGTGACGCCGGCGAGCTTCTGAGTGTCCACCAGCCCGTGCATGGCGCTGTCGAGCGCCGCCAGCCCCGCGCTGGAAAATCCGACACTCTCCGGCGCGGCCGTCGCGACGGCGGCCCAGGCCTCGCGCGCAAACCAGCTCCCGCCCGCCACGGCCAGCGAGCCTGCGATCATCCGCCTGCGATCGAACTGCATGGTTGTCTCCCCCCTATGCCGAAGCTTTGGGACCTACTTCGGCGCCTTCACCCCGGCGTCCTTCAGGTCCTTGTCGATGTCGTGCTTGTAGAGGCTGTCCTTCGGCCGCGGGATGTACCTGCCGTGGCACTGGAAACAGGCGTCGTACATGTCGTTGCCGGCGTTGTTGGTCTTGTCGTGGTCGTGGGCCGTGGCGGCCGCCATCCCGGCGACCCCGGCCTTGTTGAGCGCGATCGCGTATTTCATCCAGGGCCCGTTCGGGTCGCGGGCGCGGCCTTCCATCATCAGCAGGTTGCCGGCCTCGGCGATCTGGGCGGCGGTGTCGATGGAGATGTTCCAGTCGGCCTGGGAGGTCGGGATGCGGTCGTTGGCGCCCTTCTCGTCGTCGACCTCGCCGGAGTGCGCCCAATAGGTCTCGGCCGCCGGATTGACGATGTGGCGCATCACGTCCTTGACGGAGAGCAGGGTGCGCTGGGGCGCCGCGGCCGAAGCGGGCGCGGCTGTCGTCGCGGGCTTGGCCGGCGGCGGCGTCTGCGCCAGGGCGGGCAGGGCGCAGGCTGCGGCCAGGGCGACGATGATTGGCAGATGACGCATGGCGACTCCCCGGACCTGGGAGACACCTTAGCCGTCGTCCGGTCGGGAGGAACCCCTCCCCGCGAGGGGGAGGGGCCGAATTCCTAGTAGCCGTGGATCACCAGGTCGGCGATCAGGCCGGTGGCGACCGCCATCAGCACGAAGTTGCCGTCGGCGTAGATCCAACGGTAGCCGGGGGGCGGGGCGCGCAGGCCGTAGTAGCCCCAGTCCTGCACGTAGTAGCCGCGGTAGGGCGCGGGCACGTAGGCGCCCCGGCGCCAGCCGTAACGGCTGATCGGGCGATAGCCATAGCCCGGCGCGAACCAGTAGCCCGGGCGCACGCCGCGGAAGTCGCGCCATTCGCTGCGGCCCCGCCAGCTGTCGGCGCGGGCGCGGTCGTAGCGCAGGTCGCGGCGATCGTTGTTGATCTCGCGGTGGTCGCGGCCGAGCTCGCGCCGTTCGCCGGGTCCGATGCGGCCGTCGCGGCCGGCGTCGCGCCGGTCGTGGCGCAGGTCGCGGCGGTCGTCGTTCAGTTCGCGCCGGTCGTCGTGGCGCTCGCCCGGCTGGGCCGAGGCGGCCATGGGGGCGGCGATCGTCGCCAGCGCCACGGCGGCATAAAGCAGGTGTTTCATCAGGTCCTCCGGTGTCAGTCCCTTGGTCCGGCATTCTGTCCGCCTGGCCTGAACCCCGGCTGAACCCGCCGGTTCAGCTCGGGTCAGGAACGTGACGGCTCATCGGCGCCTCGGTGTCGGGCGCGGCGGGGCGCACGAAAGGCGTGGCCGGGGGTTGCGGAACGGGGGATTGCGGCCCCGGCGCCGCGACGACGACGGGCGGGGGCAGGTCGACGTGCGCGGCGGCAGGCTCGGCGGCGGCGGCCTGCGCCTGGATCGCCGACGAAGGCCGGGCCGCGGCGCGTGGCGCCGAGGCTGTCTCTTATACACAACTCCGAGCCCACGCTGTCTCTTATACACA
>NZ_JBEPUO010000004.1:0-300147 GCF_041691455.1 Phenylobacterium sp.
GTGTTTTCTGTCGGGGGGGGGGGGGTTGGGGGGGGGGCGCACCTTCCCCTAAAAGGCGGGGCGGGGGCCGGGGGGGGGGCGGGGGGCGGGGCGGGCCCCCGCCCCACGTCAGTTCGCGGGCTATTTCTTCTTCGCCAGATAGGCCTTGGACTCGGCGCCGACGATGTCGACCAGGTTCCCCATGGCGAGGTTGGCGTCGATCAGGTGCAGGCCCCAGGAGGCGTTGACCTGGCCGCCGGCCACCACGTCGCCGTTGATGTCGTCGGTGCGCGGGTCCGCCGGATTGCCGGCCACATGGACCTCCAGATAGCTGAAGCCGTTCTTCTCGACGCACTGGCCGCTCAGCAGGCCGGGCACGCTGACGAAGGGCGTCTTCGGATTGGGCTTGCCCTTCACCCAGGTCACGGTCGGCGCGCTGGAACTGGCGATCTGGGCGCCGTTCGAGAGGTAGGCGTGGAACTCGCCCTTGCCGCCGGGGGCGAGGTTGGCCGGATTGGCGCAGGCCGCGATCTGGTTCTCGCCCGCCTTGCCGAACAGGCTGTTGGCCGGCGGCGGGATGGTGTCGCGGAAGCTCGCATAGGCGATCACGCAACCGGTCTGGCTGGCCGACTTGCACAGCGGGATCGACTTGAAGAGGCCGGTGTCCTTGCCCTTGTCGAGCGGCAGGCGGGTGCCCATCAGGATCGCCGAGACCACCTTGGCCTGCACCGGCTTGCCGTCGATCTCCTTGGCGATCAACTGGGTCAGCAGGCCCGAGCCCTGGGAGTGGCCGATCAGCACCACGCCGCGGCCCTTGTTCTCGTGGGCCAGGTAGTAGTTCCAGGCGTCGAGCACGTCGTCATAGGTGGTCTCGGCGCGCACCCCGGTCATGTCCATCGGCTTGCCGGTCATCCGGGCCCGAAGCGCCGTCAGGGTGAACTGGCGATAGAGCGGGGCGTAGATCCGGCACTTCGAGCCGAACCGCGCGAGCTGGGCCTTCACCACCCCCAGCTCCTCGGCGTCGGCGTGCATGTCGGAGAGCACGCCCGGATCGTTCGAGACCGTCGGATAGACGTAGAAACAGTCGATCGGCGCCTTGGGGTCGGCCTTGAACGCCTCGACGCTCTCCGAGCCGTCGGCCTTGACCACGGTGGTCGTCATGTCGATGGCGCAGGCGTCCCCCGGCTTGCCGGTCCAGCACAGCCAGGTCTCGGGCTTCGAATAGTCGTTCTTCGCCGACGCCGGGCCTTGCGCCTGCGCCCCGCCCGCCGCCATCGCCAACGCCGCGCTCACGGCGAGCGCCCTCAGCATCGTCCTGGACATGGATTCCCCCATCTTATTGTTGGTCAGCCTTGCTCGCAGGATGGAGCGCCAACCTCCTCCTGTCATCCCGGTTTCGCGAAGCGAAGACCGGGACCCATACGCGCCGATAGTCCGGCGGGGGTCGGAGAACGTCGTGTTCATGGGTCCCGGACAAGCGCCGCGCGCTTTCCGGGATGACAACGGCGGCAGGGGCGTCCTTGTGGCTAGGCCACCCGCACCCGAGCCGTGCTCTCCGGCAGGTCCTGGCCGAAGGCGCGCTGGAAGAACTCGGCCACCGTGCCGCGCTCCAGCTCGTCGCACTTGTTCAGGAAGGTCATCCGGAACGCCAGCGCGATGTCGCCGTCGAAGATCTCGGCGTTCTGGGCCCAGGTGATCACCGTCCGCGGGCTCATCACCGTGGAGATATCGCCGTTCATGAAGGCGTTGCGGGTCATGTCGGCGACCCGGACCATGGCGTTGATCGTCCGCTTGCCGTCCGTGGTCGCGTAGCTCGGCGCCTTGGCCAGCACGATCTCGGCCTCCACGTCGTGGGCCAGGTAGTTGAGCGTGGTGACGATCGACCAGCGGTCCATCTGGCCTTGGTTGATCTGCTGGGTGCCGTGATAGAGGCCCGTCGTGTCGCCGAGCCCGATGGTGTTGGTGGTGGCGAAGAGCCGGAACCAGGGGTTCGGCCGGATCACTCGGTTCTGGTCGAGCAGGGTGAGCTTGCCGGCGGCTTCCAGCACCCGCTGGATCACGAACATCACGTCCGGGCGGCCGGCGTCGTATTCGTCGAACACCAGGGCGATCGGCCGCTGGATCGCCCAGGGCAGCATGCCTTCGCGGAATTCGGTGACCTGCTTGCCGTCCTTCAGGACGATGGCGTCCTTGCCGACCAAGTCGATGCGGGAGACGTGGCTGTCGAGGTTCACCCGGATCAGCGGCCAGTGCAGCCGCGCAGCCACCTGCTCGATGTGCGTCGACTTGCCGGTGCCGTGGTAGCCCTGGACCATCACGCGGCGGTTGTGGGCGAAGCCGGCGACCAGCGCCCGCGTCGTCTCCGGGTCGAACTTATAGGCCTCGTCCAGGTCCGGCACGTGCGGGTCGCGCGTGGTGAAGGCCGGCGCCTTGGCGTCGAAATCCACGTCGAACAGCTCGCGCGTGTTGACCTCGTGGTCGGGGACCAGGGTGAGCAGCTTGTCTTCTTGGGTGTCGAAAGCAGTCATGGCGCGGATCGATTACAGGCTTGCCGGGACGGAAGCAAACAGGTGTTTCATAGGTAGTGCGCCGTCAGCGGCGCCGGGAGGCACGACCATGCTCAAGGAAGCCGACAGCGCCTATGGCGTCATCCGGGTGGCGCCGCAGCCCTCCGGCTTCGGCGCGGAGATCACCGGCGTCGATCTTTCCCGTCCGCTGCCGGCGCCGGTCCTCGACGAGGTGAAGGCCGCCTGGGCCCGCCACGGGGTGGTGGCCTTCCCCGACCAGCCGCTCAGCCTCGACGCGCTGGAGGCCTTCACCCTGGAGATGGGCGGCTTCGGCCACGACCCCTTCATCAAGCCGATGCCCGGCCGCCCCAATGTGCTGGAGCTGCGCCGCGAGCCCGACGAGAAGGCCACCAACTTCGGGGCCGGCTGGCACTCCGACTGGAGCTTCCAGGACCAGCCGCCGGCCGCCACCCTGCTGCGCTCCGAGGTGACGCCCCCGGTCGGCGGCGACACCCTCTTCTGCGACTGCGCGCGGGCCTATGCGGCGCTCTCGCCGACCATGCAGACCATGCTGGCGCCCCTGAAGGCGATCCACTCGGCGGCCCGGCCCTATGGGACGCAAGGCTCCTTCGCCAAGGAGACCGCCCAGCGCACTATGCAGATCATCACCTCCACAGAGGCCGAGAAGACCCGCACCCACCCGCTGGTCCGCACCCATCCGGTGACGGGCAGGAAGGCGCTCTTCATCAGCCCGGTCTACACGGTCGGCGTCGAGGGCCTGACCGAGCCTGAGTCCGAAGCCCTGCTCGGTTTCCTCTTCAAGCACATGGTCCAGGATCAGTTCATCTACCGCCACCAGTGGAAGGCGGGGATGCTGCTGATGTGGGACAACCGCTGCACCATGCACCTGGCCGAGGGCGGCTACGACGGCCACCTGCGCCTGATGCATCGCACAACGGTGGCGGGCGACGCGCCGGTCTAGGGCCGCCGATAGACCACGCCGCCCTTCATCACGAAGCGCACGTCCTTGAGCACGGCGATGTCCTTGGTCGGATCGCCCGCCACCGACGCCAGGTCGGCGAGGTAACCGGCCTTTATCTGCCCGAGGCTCGCCTCGCGGCCGAGGATCTTCGCGTTGGTCGCGGTGGCGGCGGTCAGCGCCTGGGCGGGCGTCATGCCGTCCTTCACCATCCAGGCGAGCTCGCGCCAGCTTTCGCCGTGCGGGAAGACGCCCACGTCGGAGCCCGCCCCGATGGTGACCCCGAGGCTCAGCGCCAGCCGGAAGGCCCGCTCGGCGGCCACCATCGCCGGGGTCGGCGGCGTCGTTCCCGGGACATAGTGCTGGAAGTAGATCGAGGTCGCCTCCGGCGCGGTCAGGGTGGGGATGTAGGCGACGCCCTTGGCCTTCATCAGCTTGAAGGTGGCTTCCGAGGCGCCGTAGCCGTGCTCGATGGTGTCGACGCCGGCGGTCACCGCGTTGTGGATGCCCTCGTCGCTCGCCGCGTGGACCGCCACCGGCCGCCCGGAGGCGTGGGCGACCTGCACGGCGGCCTCCATTTCCTTCTCGGTAAGCGTCGGCCGCGTCGAGCCGTCGGGACCGGTGCGGTAGTCGGCGTAGAGCTTGATCCAGTCGGCGCCCATGGCCGCCTGTTCGCGCACGGCGGCCACCATCTGCGCCTCGCCGCTCACCTCCTGCGCGCCTTGCGGCAGGTCGAGGTCGGCGCGGAAACCCTTCTTCGGCCCGTAGGAGCCGGTGGCCACGATCGCCCGGGTCGCCACGAAGAGGCGGGGGCCCGCCACGATCCCCTCGTCGATCGCCCGCTTCAACTGCACGTCGGCGTCGCCGGCCCCCTCGGTCCCCAGGTCCCGCTCGGTGGTGAAGCCGCTCATCAGGGTGCGGGTGGCGTCGCGCCCGGCGCGCAGCACGCGATAGGTCGGCGCCTCCTTCAGCACCTGGTCGTCCCAGAGCACCTCGTTGTAGGCGTGTAGCAGCAGGTGCGAGTGGAGCTCGATCAGTCCAGGGATCAGGGTCTGGCCGGGGAGCGCGATGACCTGGGCTCCCGCGCCGGCCCGCACCGCGTCCTTCGGGCCGACGCCGACGATCCGGTCCCCCTCGACCGCCACCACCCAGCCGGCGTGCGGCGCGCCGTCGCCCGCGCTCCACACCGCGGCCGGCTCCAGCAGATAGCGCGCCGGCTCCGCGGTCCGCGCCGCGCCCGCTAGGGCCAGCGCCACGATCGTTCCCAATAAGGCCGTTTTCAACGCAATTGACTCCTGAACAGGGAGTGATAGGTAACAATAAGGAACCCGGAGTCCCGACTCCCCATGTCGGAAGAAGTCTACACCGTCGAGCAGTTCGCCGAACGGCTGAAGCTGCACCCCAAGACCGTGCTGCGGTTCATCCGCGACGGCCGCCTTCGCGCGGTCAAGGTCGGCAAGTCCTATCGGATCCTGCGCACCGAAATGGAGGCCATGACCGGGGCCAGGCCCCGCGAACGGCCGAGCGCGGCGCGGGTCACCAGCATCGTCGACCTGCCCGACGTCGACCCGGAGCTGGCGCAGCGCTTCGCCAAGACCCTGCCCAGCGCGCGGATGGGCCAGGAGGCGCATCCCGACCCGATGTCGATCGACGTCGCCTACGACACCGCGCGCCGCCACCTGAAGGTGGTCATCGTCGGCTCGCCCGCTGACACCGCGGCCATGCTGAAGATGGTCCAGGTGCTGTCGGAGGCCTGACCATGGCGCTCCGCGAACTCGCCGGCCAGCCGGTGCATGTCTGTCCGGAGGCCGGGCCGTCGCTGGCCGAGGACCGCAACCTCTCCGACCTGATCGGCGAGCTCTTCGGCTCCGGCGCCCGGATTGTCGCGATCCCGCTCGGGCGGCTCGGCCCCGACTTCCTGCGGCTCGGCTCCGGCGTGGCGGGCCAGGTGCTGCAGAAGCTGGTCAACTACCGCTTCCAGGTGGCGATCCTCGGCGACGTCTCCGCCGCCGAAGCCGCCAGCGCCCCGCTCCGCGACTTCATCCGCGAGTCGAACCGCGGCGCGACGGTGTGGTTCGTCGCCGACCTCGCCGCGCTGGAGGCGAAGCTCGGCGCCTAGGGCAGGGCGTAGGCCACCACCGCGTCGCCCTGGCGCTCCTCGTCGACCTTGGCCGAGCCGCCGGCGGCGATGACCACATACTGCTTGCCGCCGACCTCGTAGGTCATCGGCGTGGCATGGGCGCTGGCCGGCAGTTCGGCGCTCCAGAGCTCCTTGCCGGTCTCGGCGGAGAAGGCGCGCAGGGTGCGGTCCATGGTGCCGCCCTGGAAGATCAGCCCGCCCGCCGTGACGATCGGCCCACCCAGCACGATCGAGCCCTTGGCGATGTGGCCGACGCCCGGCGCCAGCTCCTCCAGCGAACCCAGCGGCGTGCGCCAGACCACCTTGCCCGCGTCCAGGTCCACCGCCACCAGCTCGCCGAACGGCGGCTTGATGCAGGGCAGGCCGGACGGCGCGCGCAGGAACTCGCGGCTCATGGCGTAGGGCGTGCCCATCTGCATGGTCGTCTCGGCGCGCAGGTCGCCCTTGTCGCCCTTCACGAACTTGATCGCCGGGATCATCCGCACCTTGGCCGGCAGGTTGCTGACCGAGACGATCAGCCGCCCGTGGCCGGCGTCCCAGGCGAAGCCGCTCCAGTTGATGCCGCCGACATTGCCGGGGATCGCCAGGATGCCGGCCTCGCTGGGCGGCGAGAACATCGCCGCGCCGCTGAACCCGTTGATCTGGTCGGCGCACCACTTGCGGTCGGCGTCGGTGATCGCCCAGACGTCGGCGGCGCTGAGCGACTGCGGGACCAGGGGCGGCGTGGCCGTCGGAATCGGCTGGGTGGGCGAGCTCTTCTCGCCGTAGAGCGTGCTCTGCGGGACGGGGCGCTCCTCGACTGGCAGCACCGGCTTGCCGGTCGCCGGGTCGAGCACGAAGATCATGCCCGTCTTGTTCCCGGCGATCACCGCCGGCGTCATCTTGCCCTTCAGCTTCACATTGGTCGCGAGCGGGGCCGCGGCGGTGTCGTAGTCCCACAGGTCGTGGTGCACGAGCTGGAAGCCCCAGGAGAGCCTGCCGGTCCGCGCGTCCAGGGCGACGACCGAATTGGCCCAGCGGTTGTCGCCGGGGCGAAGGCCACCCCAGTAGTCGGGGCTGGCGCTGCCGGTCGGCACGTAGACCAGATGCCGCTTGGGATCGGCGCTCAGCACCGACCAGGCGTTGCCGGCGCCGGTGTTCCAGGCCTTGTCAGCCACGTCCTTGGGTTTGCTGAGCGGCGCCCAGCTCCAGATCAGCTTGCCGCTTCGGGCGTCGAAGCCGCGCACGCTGCCATCCGGCATGTCGGCCCGCGCATTGTCGTCGATCGCCGAGCCCACCACGACGACGCCGTCCACCACGATCGGCGGCGAGGTCATGTGGTACTGGCCGGGCGTGTAGCGGGCGACGTCGCGCAGGCTGACCTCGCCGCCTTCGCCGAAGCCGGCGCAGGGCTGGCCGCTCGCGGCGTCCACCGAGACCAGCCGCGCATCCAGCGTCGCCTCATAGAGCCTGAGTGCGCAGGGGCCTTTCCCGGCCTTCGGATCGCGCCAGGCGGCGAGACCGCGATTGATCAGGCCGTCGCCATAGGGCTGGGCCCGGTCGAGCTTGGGATCGTAGGCCCAGAGTTCCTTCCCCGTGGCCGGATCGAGGGCGATCATCCGGTTGAACGGCGTGGTCAGGTAGAGCCGGCCGTCGAGCATCAGGGGCGTCGTCTCGAAGCCGCTGCGCGGCCCGCCGCCCTTGACCTTGCCGGTGGAGATGTCGCCGGTGTGGAAGGTCCAGGCGGGCTTGAGGCTCGCCACATTGGCCGGCGTCACCTGGGTGAGCGGCGAGAACCGCGTCCCCTGCAGGTCGCGGCCATAGGCGCCCCACTCGTCGGCGCGGGCCGCTCCAGCCACCAGCGCCGTGGCCGCCGCCGCGCACATCATCGCTCGCATCGAAACTTGCATCGCCTGCTCCTCAACCCGTCCCATCGGGTTGGCCGGACCATCACCTTGCGTCGGCGGTTCGCCAGCCGCCAGTGACGAACGGCGTCGCCGCCGGTGCGTCCGGGGCCGGGTCCGGGACAAGCGGCGGGCGGCCAGGGACGAGCGGAAGCGCCGGGGTTGACGCGAGCGCGCCCAGACCGTTTCTCGCAGGCCGGCAGGTTCCGGAGGGTCCCCATGGAAAAACGCAGCGTCGGTCCGTTCGAGGTCGCGGCCATCGGCCTGGGATGCATGGGGCTCTCCCACGGCTACGGCCCGGCGACCCCGCGCGACCAGGCGGAACGGGTGCTGCTGGGCGCGCTCGACGCCGGCTACACCTTCTTCGACACCGCCGCGGTCTATGGCCTGGGCCACAACGAGACCCTGGTCGGCGAGGTGCTGGGGCCGCATCGCGACAAGATCACGCTGGCGTCGAAGTGCGGCATCACCGTCGGTGACGAACGCCGGATCGACGGCAGCCCGGCCAATATCAAGGACACCTGCGAGCGCAGCCTCAAGCGCCTGAAGACCGAGGTCATCGACCTCTACTACCTGCACCGCTGGGACAAGCGAGTGCCCATCGAGGACAGCGTCGGGGCGCTCGCCGACCTGAAGGCGCAGGGCAAGATCCGCGAGATCGGCCTGTCGGAGGTCTCCGCGCCGACCCTTCGCCGCGCCCACGCCACCCACCCGATCGCCGCCCTGCAGACCGAGTATTCGCCCTGGACCCGCAACCCGGAGATCGCCGTCCTCGACGCCTGCCGCGAGCTCGGCGTGACCTTCGTGGCCTTCTCGCCGGTCGGCCGCGGCTTCCTGGCCGGCGGCGCCCGCGACCCGGCCAAGTTCCAGGCCGGCGACATGCGGATCGGCATGCCCCGCTTCCAGGGCGAGGCCTTCGAGGCCAACCTGCGCCTGCTGGCCGAATTCGAGGCCCTGGCGCGCGAGGCCGGCTGCACGCCCGCCCAGCTCTGCCTCGCCTGGCTGCTGAAGAAGGACCCGGCCATCGTCCCGATCCCCGGCACCACGCGGCCCAAGCACATGCGCGAAAACGCCGGCGCGGCCCTGGTCACCCTCTCCGACGAGGCCGTCCGCAAGGTCGACGACCTGGTCAACGAGCGCACCGTCACCGGCTCGCGCTATTCGCCGCCCATGCAGTCGGTGGTCGACACCGAGCGGACTCCGGCGGAGGCTGAGGCCTAGGAAGGGCGCCCCGATGGATTGGAACTATCTGCTGCTGTCGCCGCAGGGCCGGATCGGCCGCCAGTCGTTCTGGATCGGCTTCGCGGTGGTGATGGGCCTCAGCATCCTGTGCAATCTCGTGCCGATCGTCGGCCAGATCGCCGGCCTGCTGCTGTTCTGGCCGCAGGCCTGCATCCACAGCAAACGGCTGCACGACATGGGCCACTCGGCCTGGCTGATGCTCGTTCCGTTCGGGGTGGCGCTGGCGATCGGCGCCATCGCGGCGGTGACCGGCAGCATCTCGATCCTGGGCGCGATGACCGGCCACGTCGGCACGGCGGCGGCCGGCGGGGCGATGACCATCCTGGCCATGGGCTGCGCCTTCCTGGTCGGGCTGGCGTTCCTGCTCTGGGTCGGCCTGACCCCCGGCCAGCCCGGCCCCAACCGCTTCGGTGAAGACCGGCTCAGCCCCGCCTAGGGCGCGGGCTCCCGTTTCCGGCTAGGCCCGCTACCCCTTGTCCGACATAGGCGGCGCCGAGCGTCTCGCGCGTGAACGTCCGATCGCAAATCAGCCATCGATCGGCCGGATCTCGATCTCGCTGGGGCCGGGCATGGGATTGGGGCAGCGCTTCACCCAGGCGACCGCCTCGTCCATGTCCTTGACGGTCCAGAACCAGAAGCCGGCCACCAGCGCCCCGGTATCGCCGAAAGGCCCGTCGATCACCGTGCGGCTGGAGCCATCGAACCCCACGCGCTTGCCCTTCGAGGAGGGCGTGAGGCCGTCGCAGTCGCCCTGCTTCATGATGCCGGCCTTGACCAGCTCGTCGTTGAACTCACCCATTTCCTTCAGCATCTGGTCCATCTGGGCCTTGGGGATAGAGTTCTTCTCGCTGTCCTCGGTAGCCTTCACCAGCACCATCACGCGCATCGTCTGTCTCCTTGCAGTGGCCGCCCCATCGGCCTGGGTTGGAACGACGAAGGGCGCCGCCCAGTGCCGACAGGGTCCCGCAATTTTTTATCGGAGGTGAGATTGGGGTCGCGCCGTGCAGGCCACCGAGGTCCGCCTTCCATTCACGGTAGACCGGCGGCGGGCGGCCTAGACCATCCCGGCCTTGCGCAGCGACTGGTAGGCCTTGATCACCCGCTGCAGGCGGTGCTCGCCGGCCCGGTCGCCGCCGTTGGCGTCGGGGTGCAGGCGGCGGACGAGTTCGGTGTAGCGGGCGCGGATCCTGGGGCCGTCGGCGTGGCTGTCGAGATCGAGGTCGGCCAGCGCATTGCGCTCGATCTTGCCCATGGCGCGTTCTTCGGGCTCGGCGGTGGGCCGTCCGCCGTTCTTGCCGAACAGGTTGAAGGGGTCGCGGTAGCCCTCGCCCTTGCGGAACTTGTTGGAGAAGGCCGCGGCCTCGCGCGACATGCGGCCGGCCTTCATCTCCCAGGTGGGACGCCCGCCGGTGAACAGCTCGTCTTGCTGGCGGCGGCGGATCTCGCCCTCGCTCATGCCGGCGAAGAAGTTCCAGTTGCGATTGTACTCGGCCGCGTGCGGCTGACAGAACCAGTAGTGCTCGTTCAGCATGTCGCGGGATTTCGGGGCCCGGGCGGTCGCGGCCTTGGCGCAGCCGGGGTGGTCGCAGGCCCGCTCGCCGGGCTTCAGCGCATTGACGTCCTCGGCGCGCGCGTCGTCCTCCGGCGTCGGCGGGCGCACGCGGATGTCGACGAACCGGGGCTTGTATTGAAACGCGGCGGGCATGAGCCAAGTATGGGGCCGAGATAATCCCTTTCAAGAATTGAAGATGCCGACGATGGGCGCCATATTTGATGCCATCCAACAGAAACTCACTTCCGCCTTCCAGCCGCTGCGCCTGGAGATCGAGGACGACTCGGCCCGCCACCATGGGCACGCCGGCGCGCGGCCCGGCGGGGAGAGCCACTTCAACGTCCTGATCGAGTCTGCGGCCTTCGCGGGCGCGCCGAAGGTGGCGCGGCAGCGGATGGTCTACCGGGCGCTCGCCGAGGAACTGGCCGGTCCGCTGCACGCGCTTTCGCTCAAGGCGCTGGCGCCCGGCGAAAGCTAGCGCCTAGACTAAACATACGTTTGAAGAACCGTTTCCCCAGCTGGGCGTACGGCCAACGACGGGAGTCCTCCGCTTGAAGACCACGATCACCGTCAATGGGGAGAAACGGGCGCTCGACGTCGACCCGCGCACCACCCTGCTCGATGCGCTGCGCGAGACCCTGCATCTCACCGGAACCAAGAAGGGCTGCGACCACGGCCAGTGCGGGGCCTGCACGGTGCTGGTGAACGGGACGCGGATCAATTCGTGCCTGTCGCTGGCGGTGATGCACGACGGCGACGCGGTGACCACCATCGAGGGCGTCGGCACGGTCGAGAAGCTGGCGCCCATCCAGCAGGCCTTCCTGACCGAAGACGCCTTCCAGTGCGGCTACTGCACCCCCGGCCAGATCTGCTCGGCGCTCGGCATGCTGGCCGAGGTGGCGGAGAACTGGCCGAGCCAGGAGACCGCCGACCTGACCGGGCCGATCCGGCTCACCGACGACGAACTGCGCGAGCGGATGAGCGGCAACATCTGCCGCTGTTCGGCCTATCCGCAGATCGTGGCGGCGATCCGTTCCATCGCCGGGCAGCCGGCATGAGGCCCTTCACCTATGAGCGCGCCGCCGACGCGGCCTCCGCCGTGAAGTCCGCCGCTGAAACCCCGGGGTCCAAGTTCATCGCCGGCGGCACCAATCTGCTCGACCTGATGAAGCTGGAGATCGAGCACCCGGCCCACCTGATCGACGTCGGCCGCCTGCCGTTGGCGGCCATCGAGGACACGCCGGAAGGCGGCCTGCGCATCGGGGCCATGGCCACCAACAGCCATGTCGCCGCCGACGGCCGCGTCCGCGCGCGCTATCCGGTGCTGACCCAGGCCATCGTCGCGGGCGGCTCGGGCCAGCTGCGCAACAAGGCCACGACGGGGGGCAACCTCCTGCAGCGCACCCGCTGCGCCTATTTCTACGACACCACCAAGCCCTGCAACAAGCGCGCGCCCGGCTCCGGCTGCGGGGCGCTGGAGGGCTTGAACCGCAACTCCGCGATCTTCGGCGCCAGCCACGCCTGCATCGCCACCCATCCGTCGGACATGGCCGTGGCCCTGGCCGCCTTGGGGGCCACGGTGGAAACGCTGTCGCCGTCCGGCCAGGCGCGGGCCTTCCCGGTGATCGAGCTGCACCGGCTGCCCGGCGAGACGCCGGACCTCGAGACCCACCTGATCCCCGGCGAGCTGATCACCGCCGTCGTCCTGCCGCCGCCGCCGAAGGGCGGGCAGGTTTACCGCAAGGCCCGCGACCGGGCCTCCTACGCCGCGGGCCTGGCCAGCGTCGCGGTGGCCGGCGGGAACCTCGCCTTCGGCGCCGTGGCTCACAAGCCGTGGCGGGCCGCCGAGGCCGAGGCGGCGCTGGCCTCCGGCGCCTCACCTGCCGAGGCCGCCGAGGCGGAACTGGCCCAGGCCAGCAACAACGGCCGCAACGGCTTCAAGATCGACCTCATGCGGCGCCTGGTCCCGGTGGCCATCGCCGAGGCGCGCGAGCAGGGGAGAGGCGCATGAGTTCCGTCATCGACTGGGAAGCCACCAGCAATCCGGTCAAGGAGAACCGCGCCGGCAACATCGGCAAGGCGGTGGACCGCTACGAGGGGCCGCTGAAGGTCACCGGCACGGCGCCCTACGCCTATGAGATCGAGCCGCCCTCGCCGCCGGCCTACGGCGTCATGCTCTCCGCGCCGATCGCCAAGGGCCGGATCACCGCCATCGACACCGCCGCCGCCGAGGCCTCGCCCGGCGTTCAACTGGTCTGGACCTACAGGAACGCCCCGGCCCAGGGCCCGCGCCCCGAGCGGTACGACTTCTTCACCCCCTCGCCGCGGCCGGCGCTGGAGTCGGATCTCGTCCACTTCTTCGGCCAGCAGGTGGCCATCGTCGTCGCCGACACCCTGGAGAACGCCACCGCCGCCGCGGCCCTGGTCAACCTCAGCTTCGAGGACGACGCCAAGTCGGTGATCTTCCACGACCATTATGACGAGGGCGTGCAGCCGCCGGGCGAGTCCGACACCGAGATCGGCGACTTCGCGGCCGCCTTCGCCGCCGCGCCGGTGAAGATCGACGAGGTCTGGCGCACCCCGCTGCAGAACCACTGCCAGATGGAGCCCTGCGCCACCACCGCCTGGTGGGACGGCGACCACCTGACGGTCCACACCTCGGTCCAGATGGTGCGGTTCGCCCAGAACTCGCTCGCCGAAACCCTGATGCTGCCGCACAAGAACGTGCGCCTCCTGACCCGCTACGTCGGCGGCGGCTTCGGCGGCAAGGGCTCGTTCTACGAGGACCTGGTGCTGGCCTCGCTCGCCTCGCGCGAGCTCGGTCGGCCGGTGAAGGTCGCCTTCTCCCGCCAGCAGATGATGCACGGCACGGTGCATAGGCCGGCGACCGAACTGCACGTGCGCCTGGGCGCGACGCCCGACGGCCACCTCACCGCCATGTCGCTGATGACCACCACCCACTGCGACCGGCGCGGCAACTTCACCGAGCACGCCTCGAACTTCGCCCGCAACCTCTACGCCGCGCCCAACCGGCTGACCGGCCACCGGCTGGTGCGCCTCGACCTGCCCGTGGCCAGCGCCATGCGCGCGCCGGGCGAGGCCTCCGGCACGCTCAGCCTCGAAGTCGCCATGGACGAGCTCGCCGAGAAGCTCGGCATGGATCCCGTCGAGCTGCGCATCCTCAACGAGCCGGAGACGGACCCGGAGACCGGCAAGCCGTTCTCCATCCGCCAGCTGGTCCGCTGCATGCGCGAGGGCGCCCAGATGTTCGGCTGGACGAACCGCAATCCGACCCCCGGCCAGGTGCGCGACGGCCGCTGGCGGGTCGGCCTGGGCATGGCCGCGGCCATCCGCGGCAACTTCCTCCTGCCCGCCAAGGCCAGCTTCACGGTCGACGCCGAGGGCGTGATCACCGTCAAGCAGGGGATGACCGACATCGGCACCGGCACCTATACGGTGCTGGCCCAGATCGCCGCCGAGACCCTCGGCGTGCCGCTGGGCGACGTACGCGTCGAGATCGGCGATTCGGAGCTGCCGCCGGCCCCCGGCTCCGGCGGCCAGTTCGGCGCGGCCACCGCGGGCTCCGCGGCCCTCGACGCCGGCATGAACCTCAGGACGGCGATCGCCGAGATCGCCGTGGCCGACCCGGCCTCGCCGCTGTTCGGCGGGCCCTCGCAGGATATCACCTTCCAGGACGGGGTCATCGCCATCGCCAACCGCTCCGAGCGGCTCTGCGACCTCATCCGCCGCAACCGGCCCGAGGGGCTGACCGCCGAGGGCGAGGTCCGCCCCGCCGCCGACGCCGCCAAGTGGAGCTCACATACCTACGGGGCCCATTTCGTGGAGGTCGCGGTCGACACGGTGACCGGCGAGGCGCGCACGCGCCGTATGCTGGGGGTCTTCGCCGCCGGCCGGATCCTCAACCGGAAGACCGCGCGCAGCCAGCTGACCGGCGGGATGATCTGGGGCGTCGGCTCGGCGCTCACCGAAGGCAATTCGGTCGATCCGCGCTATGGCTCACTGATCAACCAGGACCTCGCGGGCTACCTGGTGCCGGTGCAGGCCGACATCGGCGAGGTCGAGGCGATCATGCTGGATGAGGTCGACGACAAGGCCAATCCGATGGGCATCAAGGGGGTCGGCGAGCTCGGAATCTCCGGCGCCGGGGCGGCGGTGGCCAACGCCATCTACAATGCCTGCGGCGTGCGCGTCCGAGACTATCCGATCACACCGGACAAGCTTCTGGCGGCCATGGCCGCCAAGGGTCTCTAGGGTTCGGCGAGGCGCTGCGCATGCCGCGTCCGGTCAGGCTCGTGCAGAATTGCAGAACGGCTATGTGACTTTGGTCACTGGCGGCGTGTCGGATCGGCCCTATCTCCCGCGTCTTGAATGCAGAGCATCGAGACTTCGAGAGAGACGGGACAATGAAACTGATATTGCCGCTGATGACCTTGGCCGGGGCCTTGACCCTGCTGTTCAACAGCGCGGCCATCGCCACGCTCAGCTACCTCTAACCCACCTTGGCGCGCAGCTCGCCCAGCACGCGCGCAAGGTCGCCTTCCCGGAAAGGCTTCTGCAGGACGGGCGTGCCGCGATCGACATCGCGCAGCCCCGCATCCCCATAGCCGGTGGCGAAGGCGAACGGGCAGCCCCGTTCGCGCAGCAGATCGGCCAGCGGGAAGATCGGCTGGCCGCCGAGGTTCACATCCAGCACAGCGCAATCGATCTCCGAGGCCTTGGTGAGCTCGATGGCCTCGTCCAGCCGCGAAGCCGGGCCCATGACGACGCAGCCCATGTCGCTCAGCATGTCCTCGATCAGCATCGAGACCATCATCTCGTCCTCGACCACCAGGACCCGCAGGCCCTTGAGTGCGGCAGTGTCGATCATGCGAGAGACTCCAGAACCAGAAACGCCGTCCGCCCACGGCAGAGCAACAGAGGTCGCGGCGCACAATCAAGCGCCATCTTGCGTTGCGTCGGAAAGGCGACTGAACCCACGCGGGCGGGGGCTTGGGCGAGAGTCATGCGAAAAGCGATCCCCCGACCGGCGCGAGCCTGAATAAACGTCTTACAGCCCAGGTTGGTTCCCGGAAGATCAGCTTTCGTCCCGCGGCGTGGCGGGCCAGATCTGCAGCTTGGTGATCCGGTTGACCTTGCGTTCCAGCACCGTGAAGCGGTGGCGGTGGAAGCTGAAGGTCTGGGCGGCCTCCGGGATGCGCCGCGCCTCGTGGATCAACAGGCCCGCCACCGTGACCGCCTCGTCGTCGGGCAGGTCCCAGTTCATGGCCCGGTTGAGGTCGCGGATGGTCACCGAGCCGTCCACCGACACCGAACCGTCCTCCGCCGCGCGCACCCCGGCCACCGCCACGTCGTGCTCGTCCTCGATCTCGCCGACGATCTCCTCGAGGATGTCCTCCAGCGTCACCAGCCCCTGCAGGGCGCCGTATTCGTCGACCACCAGGGCGAAATGGGTGCGGCGCTTCAGGAAGGCGGCGAGCTGGTCTTTCAGGCTGGTGGTCTCGGGGATGAACCAGGGCTCGCGGACGATGGCGTTCATGTCGACGGCTTCGATCCGGCCATCGGCGTCGGCGATCGCCTGCAGCAGGTCCTTGGCGTGCAGCACGCCGACGATGTTCTCCGGTTCCCCGCGATAGAGCGGCAGGCGGCTGTGGGTGCTCTCCAGGGCCTCGCCGAGGATTTCGCGCGGGGTCTGGTCGGCGTCGATCAGCACGATCTCCTTGCGGTGGACCATCACCTCGCTGACGTCCATTTCCGCCAGGTCCAGCACCCCGCCCAGCATCCAGCGGTCGTCGGTCTCCACCAGCCCGCCGGAGTGGTGGTATTCGACCGCGCCACGAATCTCCTCGTGGGCCGCCAGCACGTCCATCTCCATCCCCAGCTTCACCCCGAACAGGCCGAGGGTGCGGCGGACCACATACTGGATCGTGTAGATGATCGGCCCGAACACCCGCACCACGATCAGGGTGGGCCCTGAGAGGAACCGCGCCACGTCGTCGGAGCGCAGGATGGCGAGCGTCTTCGGCAGCACCTCGGCGAACACCAGGACCAGCACGGTCATCAGCCCGGTCGCCGCCGCAACGCCCCAGGCGCCGGGGATCGCCCGGGTCAGCACCTGGGTGGCGAGCGCCGAGGCCAGGATGTTGATCATGTTGTTGCCGAGCAGCACGGCGCCGATCATGGTTTCGCGGTCGGCGAGCAGCTCGTTGACCCGCTTGGCGCCGCGGTCGCCCTCGCGCTCGAGCTGGTGCATGCGCGCGCGGCTGGCGCCGGTCAGCGCGGTCTCGGCGGCTGAGAACAGGGCCGAAAGCCCGAGCAGCAGGAATACGATCGGCGCGAGCGCCATGATGGCGGCCATCAGGTCGCCCCTTCTTGTCTGAGGAATGTCGTGATCGCTCCGGCGTCGACGTCGTTCGCCACGAAGGCGTCGCCGAGGCCGCGAGCGAGGATGAAGGTGAGCTTGCCGTCCTGCGCCTTCTTGTCCTGCGCCATGTGGCGGACCAGGCGCTCGGCGCCGAAGGGATGGCCGGGAACCTCGTCCAGGCGGACCGGCAGGCCGGCGCCGGCGATGGCCGCGGCGGCGCGCTGGGCGTCCTGGGTCGTGCAGAAGCCTTGGGCGGCCGAGAAACGGAAGGCCAGCGCCTGGCCGGCGGCCACCGCCTCGCCGTGCAGCAGGGAGCCGCCGTAGCCGGTCTCGGCTTCCAGCGCATGGCCGAAGGTATGGCCGAGGTTGAGCAGCGCGCGGCGGCCCTGTTCGGTCTCGTCCTCCGCCACGATCTCGGCCTTCATGGCAATGGACCGCGCCACGGCCTCGGCGAGCGCCTGCGGATCGCGCGACAGCACCGCGGCCGCGTGCGCCTCCAGCCACGCGAAGAAGCCGAAATCGCCCAGCAGGCCGTATTTGACAACCTCGGCGTAGCCGGCGCGCATCTCGCGGTCGGGGAGGGTGGCGAGCACGTCGAGGTCGGCCAGCACCAGCCGGGGCTGATGGAAGGCGCCGACCAGGTTCTTGCCGCGCGGGGTGTCGATGGCGGTCTTGCCGCCGACCGAGGAGTCCACCTGGGCCAGCAGCGTCGTCGGGATCTGCACGAAGCCTATGCCGCGCTTGTAGATCGCCGCGGCGAAGCCCGCGAGGTCGCCCACCACGCCGCCGCCGAAGGCGGTGATCAGGTCGCCGCGGTCGAGCTCCAGGGCCAGCAGGCGGTCGGTGACCTCGGCCAGGCCCGCGAAGCTCTTGGTCTCTTCGCCCGGCGCGACGATGACCGGCGACACCGCGATCCCGGCGCGTTCCAGGGCCGCGGTCAGGCGCGCGCCGTGCAGCGCCCAGACGGTCTCGTCGCTGACCACGGCGGTGCGCCGGCGCTTCAGCAGCGGCGCCATCGCCTCGCCGGCGCGGTCGATCAGGCCGTGGCCGACCCGAACCTCATAGGCCCGCTCGCCGAGGCCCACCGATATCGTCCGGGTCACGCCGTCTGCTCCGCGAAGAAGGCCGCCAGGGCATTGATCACCTGCTCGACGGTGACGTGATGCGCGGCGTCGCCGGTCTCGACCACGATGTCGGCCTGCGAATAGACCGGATAGCGGTCGTCGGCCTGGGCCTGCAGCACCGCGATCGGGTCCTTGCCGGAGAGCAGCGGCCGGGTGTCCTTGCGCGACACCCGGCGCGCCAGGACCTCGAGGTCGGCCTTCAGCCAGACCGAGACCGCCTTCGACTTGATCAGCGTCCGGGTCTGTTCGTTCATGAAGGCGCCCCCGCCGGTGGCCAGCACGTGCGGCGTCTGGTCCAGTAGGCGCGCGATGACCCGGCGCTCGCCCTCGCGGAAGGCGTCCTCGCCCAGGTCGACGAAGATGTCGGAGATCGAGCGGCCGGCCGCGGCCTCCACCTCGGCGTCGGTGTCGCGGAACGGCAGGTTGAGCGCGCTGGCGAGCCTTCGGCCCACGCTCGACTTGCCGACGCCCATCAGGCCCACGAGGGCGATGGTGCGGTGGCGCAGCGGTGCATAGCGGTCCATGAACGGCCAAGGCTTACACGAGCGCGCGCCCTCGCGCCAACTTCGCGCGCCCGCTATGATCGCGCCATGTCGCGTCTCCCCTGTCTCATCGCCCTCATCCTCTTGGCCGGATCGTCGGGGACGGCGGCCGCGCAGGCCCAGGCCCAGGGCGTCGAGGTCACCCAGCTCGCCGCGCCCGACGCCTTCTCCACCCCTGGACGGGACACCGGCCTGCCGCCCACGCTCTGGGCCGGGGCCTCGGCGCGCACCGCCAAGACCGTGCTGCCGCTGCTCGCCGCCAAGCCGCTGTCGCCGGCCGCCGCGGCGCTGGCGCGGCGGATCCTGGCGACCGGCGCGCCGGGTCCCCGCGACATGGGCCGCGATCCGGAGCTCGCCGCGGCGCGGGCCAACGCCTTGATGTTCCAGGGCGATCCCAAGGCCGCGGCCCGGGTGCTGGCCCACGCGCCGGGGCTCGATCGGAGCTCCGACCTGGCCCGGGCGGCGGCCGAGAGCGTGCTCCTGTCCGGCGACGACCAGCGCGCCTGCCAGCTCGCCGAGGGCCTGACCGCCGGGCGCGACGAGGTCTATTGGCTGAAGCTGCGCACCTACTGCCAGGCGATCGCCGGCCAGACGGCGCAGGCCCAGCTCACCTTCGACCTCGTGCAGGCCCAGGTGAAGGATCCCACCTTCACCCGGCTGATGAGCGCCAAGCTGGCCGGCGGCGGCAATCCCGGCGCGGCCTCGCTGCGCAACGGCCTGGACTATGCCCTGTCGAAGAGCCTCGGCCTCGACCTCGCAGCCGCCAGGCCGTCGCCGGCCGTCGCCGCGGCGCTCTCGGCCGGCGATCCCGCGCCGCCGGTCTTCGACGCCGCCGGCGCGGCGCCGGAGGTCGCGCCGCTCGCCGAGGCGCTGGTCAGGGGGGAGCCGGTCCGCGAGGCGCTGCTGGGCGCCCTGACCGAGACCGCCGGCTCCGCCACCGATCCCAAGGGCCGCGCCCGCGGCCAGGCCGCGCTGTTGCTGGCCGCTGCGGTCTCCGGGGCCATGACGCCGGAAGTCCGGGGGCAGATCGCCGCGCTCGGCGTGCCGGAAGGCAAGGCGCCGGTCGGCCGCGACATCGCGCTCGAGGCGGCGGCGCAGCAGAAGTTGATGGGCGAGGCGGCCCTCCTGTCGCTGTGGACCTGCGCCGAGGCGGGCCCGGCGGGCCTGGCGATGGGCGACCGGGTGCGGATCGTGCGCGCCCTGCATGCCGTGGGTCTCGACGCCGACGCTCGCGCGCTGGCGCTCGAAGGGCTGCTGGCCTTGAAATGAGCGGGCAGGGCTCAGCCTGGGCCGAGGCCTTCCTGGAAATGATGTCCGTGGAGCGCGCCGCGGCGAAGAACACCCTGACCGCCTACACGCGCGACCTGACCGACGCCGCCGGTTTCCTCGCGAGCCGTGGACGCGATCTTGCCGACGCCTCGGCCGAGGACGTGGAGGCCTATTTCGCGGCGATCGGCGCGCGCGGGCTCGCGCCGGCCACGGCGTCGCGGCGGCGCGCGGCCGTGCGCCAGTTCTACCGCTTCGTGCTGGGCGAGGGCTGGCGGGCCGACGATCCCTCCCGGCGCGTCGAGGCGCCGCGCAAGGGCCGCTCGCTGCCCAAGGTGCTGAGCCGCGGCGAGGTCGACCGGCTGATCGCCGCGGCCACGGCGCGGGACGGCGCCCAGGGCCTGCGGCTCGGCTGCATGGTCGAGCTCGCCTACGCCTCGGGTCTCCGGATCTCGGAGCTCACCGGCCTGACCCTGGCCGCCCTGGCGCGCGATCCGGCCTATCTGATCGTCAAGGGCAAGGGCGGCAAGGAACGGCTGGCGCCCCTCAACGACGCCGCGCGCACGGCGGTGAAGGCCTATCTCAAGGTGCGGCCGGGCTTCCTGCCCAAGGGGGACAAGGCCAATCCCTGGCTCTTCGCCTCGCGTGGCAAGGAGGGCCGCCTGACGCCGCGCCGGTTCGGCCAGCTCCTGGACGAAGCCGCGACCGCCGCCGGGATCGATCCGGCCCGCGTCAGCCCGCACGTCCTGCGCCACGCCTTCGCCACCCACCTGCTGGAAGGCGGCGCCGACCTGCGCGTCGTCCAGACCCTGCTCGGTCACGCCGACATCGGCACCACCCAGATCTACACCCATGTGGCCGGGGACCGCCTGGCCGAGGTGGTGGCGACCAAGCATCCGCTGGCGCGCAAACGCTGATCCCATAGCCGAAAGGCCGCCCCTTCCGGAGCGGCCTTCCAACGAGTTCGTCAGATCGGTGGCGTTTAGCCGGTGATCCGATAGCGGCCGTCGCGGTCCGGGCAGACCCGGACGTAGCGGTAGTCGCGGCCGTAGCTGTCGATCGGCGCGGGGGCCAGCCGGCAGCGCATCCGCGAATAGTAGCGAGAGTCATATTGGCCGCTGCGGAAGTCGCGGGATTCCCGATAGGCGATCGTGTCGTTGTAGCTGTAGTAGGGCCCGCGGCTGTCGCAGCGGTAGCGGTCGTTGGCGTTGCCCACCGCGCCGCCGATGCCGGCGCCGACGACGCCGCCCAGGACCGCGCCTTCGGTGCGCACCCCGCGGCCCGCCACGTTCGAACCGAGCGCCGCGCCGGCCAGGGCGCCGATAATGGCGCCGGCCGTGGCCGAGCTGTGGTCGTTGCGGCAGACCACCTGACCGTTGTTGTCGCGGCCGTAGTCGCGGCGGCTGTAGTCGCGGTCGCCCTCATAGCGCGACCAGCGCGCGCCATCCCAGGTCGGTTCCGGGCCGTAGGCGCGGATATAGGCGCCGTAGCCGTAGCGGCGGTCGTAGTCGGCGCGGGCGCGTTCCCACTCCGCCCGGCGGGCGTCGTAGTCGGCGCGGGCGGCCTGATAGCCCTCGCGGCTGTCCTCGTAGCGGGCCCGGCGCGCGTCATAGGCGTCCTTGCTGGCTTCATATTGGGCCCGGTCGCGCTGATACTGCGCCTGGTCCTGTTGGGACTGCTGGGTCGGTTGATATTGCGGCGGGCTCTGCTGGTACTGCGGGTCCCGCTGGTATTGCGGCGGGGCGGGCTGATAGGGCTGAGCGAAGGCGGGCAACGCGGTGGCGAGGGCCAGCACCGAGGCCAGCCCGATTTTCAGAGGGGTGTTCATAGTCTCTCCATTCTCCTCCGACGCGCGGCAAGCATCTCCCTCGCTCGCGCGCATCGTCGGGCCCAACAACCCCTCAGCCGGGGGCGAGGTTGCATGCGGAACCTCGGGCGGCGGGCTAGCGCTCTTGTGAGGTGGCGGCATCCCGCCTAGTTTCCGCCCGCTCTTTGACGGCAAGGACCGAGACCCGCGGATGGCTGTGCATTACCTCGAATTCGAGCGGCCGATCGCCGACATCGAAGCCAAGATCGAGGAACTCTCCAAGCTGTCCGAGGCGGCCGACCCCGGCGCCTTCGACGTCGAGATCGAGGCCCTGCGCGCCCGCGCCCAGGAGATGCGCCGCGAGGCCTATTCCAACCTCGACGCCTGGCAGAAGACCCAGGTCTCCCGTCACCCTGACCGGCCGCATTTCGTCGACTACGCCCAAGGCCTGATCGACGAGTTCGTCGAGCTGCGCGGCGACCGCAAGTTCGCCGACGACCAGGCGATCATGGGCGGGCTCGGCCGGTTCCGCGGCCGCCCGGTGGTGGTCATGGGCAATGAAAAGGGCCGCGACACCGTCACCCGCGTGAAGCACAACTTTGGCTATGCCCGGCCCGAGGGCTACCGCAAGGCGATCCGGCTGATGGAGATGGCCGAGCGGTTCAACCTGCCGGTGATCAGCTTCGTGGACACCACGGCGGCCTATCCGGGCGTGGCCTCCGAGGAGCGCGGCGTCGCCGAGGCCATTGCGCGGTCCACCGAGAAGAGCCTGATGCTGGGCGTGCCGATGGTGGCCGTGGTCACCGGCGAGGGCGGATCGGGCGGGGCGCTGGGCATCGCCTGCGGCAGCCGGGTGCTGATCCTGGAGCACGCGGTCTATTCGGTGATCCCGCCGGAGGGCGCCAATTCGATCCTCTGGCGCGGCGCGCGCACGCCGGGCGAGGCCGCCAAGGCGCTGAAGATCACCGCCCAGGACCTGCTGGGCATGAAGATCGTCGACCGGATCATCCCCGAGCCCCCGGGCGGCGCCCATTCCGACCCGGACGCCGCGCTGAAGGCGGTGGGCGACGCCGTCGAGGAAGAGCTGAAGGCCCTGGAAAACCTGACGCCCGACGAGATCCGCAAGCAGCGGGCCGAGCGGTTCTACGCCATCGGCCGCGCGGGGCTGCAATAGGCTCAGGCTCTTGCCTGACGCGGCGTCTGCGGGTTCAGTGTCATCCAAACAATCGTTTGGAGGGACGTCATGGCGCTGAAGACCCGGTTCACCGAGATGTTCGGGATCGAGCATCCCGTCGTGCAGGGCGGCATGCAGTGGGTGGGGCGCGCCGAGCTGGTGGCGGCCGTCGCCAATGCCGGCGGCCTGGGCTTCATCACCGCGCTCACCCAGCCGACCCCTGAGAAGCTCACCGAGGAAATCGCGCGGGCCCGGTCGCTGACCGACAAGCCGTTCGGCGTGAACCTGACCATCCTGCCGGCCATCAAGCCGCCGCCCTACGCGGAATACCGCCAGGCGATCATCGAGGCGGGGATCAAGATCGTCGAGACGGCGGGCAACAAGCCCATCGAGCACGTCGAGGAATTCAAGAAGCACGGGATCAAGGTGATCCATAAGTGCACCTCGGTGCGCCATGGCCTCTCGGCCGAGCGGATGGGTGTCGACGCCATCTCCATCGACGGCTTCGAATGCGCCGGCCACCCGGGCGAGGACGACGTGCCCGGCCTGATCCTGATCCCGGCGGCGGCCGACAAGATCAAGATCCCGATGATCGCCTCCGGCGGCTTCGGCGACGCCCGCGGCCTGGTGGCGGCGCTGGCCCTCGGCGCCGAGGGCATCAACATGGGCACGCGGTTCATGGCGACCGTGGAATCGCCCATCCACGAGAACATCAAGCAGCAGATCGTCGACAACGACGAGCGCGCGACCGAGCTGATCTTCCGCACCATGCACAACACCAGCCGGGTGGCGAAGAACGTCATCTCGACCCAGGTGGTGGCCATGGAGCGCGAGGGCGCCAAGTTCGAGGACGTGCGCGAGCTGGTGGCCGGAACCCGGGGCCGCAGCGTCTATGAGGTCGGCGACAACGACGCCGGCATCTGGTCGGCCGGCCAGATCCAGGGCCTGATCCACGACATCCCGACCTGCGCCGAGCTGATCCACCGGATCGTGCGCGAGGCCGAGCAAATCATCCAGGAGCGCCTCGACCGGATGGCCGGCCAGCGGCAGATGGCCAGCGCCTGACCCCCAACGAAGAAGCCGCCGTCCTCGCGGGCGGCGGCTTCGACCTGGTCTCCTCGATCGGCCGCCGGCGAACCCCGCCGGCGGCCGTTGTTCTTAGAACTTCGCGGTCAGGCCCACTTGATAGTAGCGGCCGATCACGTCGTAGACGCCGATCCCGGTGGTGCCGAACGGCGGCTCTACGTCGCCCACGTTGTGGACGATGAGCCGCGCCTGGGCGCCGGTGAAGGGCAGGCCGGTCATCTCGGTCCAATGGCCCAGGTCGTAGGTCAGGGCCAGGTCGTTCAGCCAGTAGGGCGCGACCGTCAGCGGGAAGCGCGTCTCCGGCGTGAAGTCGTTGTTGAACTTCGACCGCGCGATGAAGTTGAGCGTCCAGGTCAGTGAGAACGGCTTGCGCACGTACTCGGTCTCGAGCTTGCCCTGGTACTTGGCGACGCCGATTTCGCCCTGGTCGCGGTTCAGGTCGAAACCGAGGCCGGTGACCGAGGTCTCGAAGCGCTTCAGGTGGTAGATATCCAGCTTGAAGTTCAACGCGCCGGGATCGCCGTTGAAGAAGTTGGCGCCCCAGTCGGCCAGGTTGGCCCGGTAGCTCGCGCCGCCGGTGGCGCCTTCGAAGTGGATGTAGCCGGCGTTGATGAAGCCGGTGGACGGCCCGGCGGAGACCGCGCCCCCCGCGCCCACGTCTCCGGCGCTGAGGATCTGGCCGGCGTTGGCGCCCGACGCAAGCAGGCCGCGCTGGAAGCGGCCGCAGGCGTCGGCCGGACGGCTCGGCGAGTCGTAGCAGACCTGCAGGATCGAGGTCAGGTTGAAGTTGGCGATCGCCTTGGTCAGGTCGATGTGCACCCAGTCGGCGTGGATTTCGAAGCCCGGCAGCCAGTGCGGCTGATAGACCGCGCCGATCGTATATTGGTCGGCGACTTCGTTCTTCAGGTTCGGGTTGCCGGCCGTCGTGCCCTGCACCGTCCGGCTCTGCACCAGCGAGGTCAGCTGGAAGTTGGCCGGCAGGCCGGCCGCGGCGAAGTCCGCCGCGCAGTTGGCCGCCCGCGTCGCCGGGCTGGGGCCGCCGTTGATGTTGGCCTTGTCGCAGGGGTCGGTGGCGGTGAAGAAGCTGGTCGCCACCGGCAGCGAGGTTTCGGTGATCGCCGGGGCGCGGAACGAACGGCTCTTCTGGGCCCGGAAGGTCAGGTCCTCGAAGGGCGCCCACCGGCCGCCGTACTGCCAGGCCTTGTCCTGGCCCGCCACGGAGTTGTTGATCCGGCGGTAGGAGGCGTCGAACTCCAGGCGCCGCATGAACGGATAGCTGAAGTCCTTGCCGAACACCGGCACCGAGGTCTCGGCGTACCATTCGTCGGTGTGGAACTCGCCGGTGATCGCGGTGATCGCCGCGGACCGGCCGATGCCCAGGCGCTGGGGATCGTTCGGCTCGAAGTCCGACTGTTCCTTGCGGTATTCGTAGCCCACCGCGCCGCTCCAGGCGCCGGCCGGCAGTTGCCAGATGTCGCCGCCGAAGTTCGCCTGGTAGTCGGTCTCCTTGATCGCGAAGTCGCTGACGAACTGGACCTGCACATAGTTCAGGGCCGCGGTGCTGGGCGCGCCCAGGCCGAACAGGTTCAGCGGCTGGCAGCCGGCGGCGCGGGCGGTCAGGTCGCGGCAGACCGCGTTGCCGGCCGCGTCACGGGTGACGTCGACCGCGAGCGCGAACTTCGACTGGTCGATGTTGGGCGACTGGAAGCTGCCCTTGTTCTCGCCGAAGTTGGCCGAGGCGTTCCAGAAGTACTTGTGGCCGCTGAAGTCGCCGTCGCCGTCGATGGCGAAGACGCCGCGCCAGGTCTCGGACTCCGACGAGGTCTTGTTGCTGCCGATGTCGGTCGAGGCGCGGTCTAGGAAGAACAGCACGTCGCCGGGCGAGCGCGGGTCGGCCGGCAGCGCCGTCGGCTGGCCCAGGATCTGGGCGCGGGTGGCCGCGCTCAGGAACGGGTTGGCCGTGGAGAACTGCAGGGGCCCCGAGGTGCCGCCGAACAGCGAGGCGTTGAAGATCGGCTGGTTGAAGGGCTCGACCGAGGTCGCCTTCGAATAGAGCAGTTCGGTGGAGAGCCGGATGTTGTCGGTCAGCTCGAACTTGCCGAAGCCGTTCAGCACGTGGCGCTTCACCGGCGATTGCAGGGAGCTCAGCGGGGCGAGGTTCAGGCCGTCGCCGCCCGATTCCACCGAGGACGAGAAGAACTGGCCCTGGTTGAAGGGCACCAGCGTGCCGTTCGGCGCGAACTGGGCCGGCACGCGCGCCAGCGGGTTGTTCGGGTCGACGATGGTCAGCTGGTTCGCGAGCGTCGCGCCGTTGTTGCGCCAGGGCAGGCCGCCCTGGGTCAGCTCGGAGATCCGCCGGTTGAAGATGATGATCTGGCCGGGGATGTTGTCGGTGCCGCTGGTGTTCAGCGGGTTGTTCGCGAAGGCGATCTGGCGCGCGGTGACGTCGCGATCGGTGAAGGCCAGCGCCTGGGTCTGGTTATATTCGTAGCTGCCCATCAGGCTCAGGCGGCCGTCCATGAACTTGTGGCCCCCGATGATCCGGCCGCGCCAGCTCTCGGCGTCGCCCTTGTCGGAGACGCCATAGAGGCCATCGACCTCGACGCCCTCATATTCGGTCTTGGTGATGATGTTGATGACGCCGGCGATGGCGTCGGAGCCATAGACCGCAGAGCCGCCCGCCTGGACGGTTTCGATGCGGTCCACCAGGCCCGTGGGGATCGAGTTCAGGTCGACCTGGGCGCCGCCGTTGGCGCCGGTGAAGATCGACGCCGGGTTGCCGCCGACGAACCGGCGGCCGTTCACCAGCACCAGGGTGCGGTTCGAACCCAGGTTGAAGATGTTGACGAAGTTGCGGCCCGTGCCGAACGAGCCCTGGTCGCCGATCGGGCTGATCGGGATGCCGGCCGACGGCATTTCGTTGAGCGCGTCGGCGACGTTGGTGAAGCCCTTGCGATCCATGGTCTCGCTGGTGATCACCTGGATCGGCTGGACGGAGGTCAGGTCGTTGCGCGGGATCCGCGACCCGGTGACGACGATCTCGCCGACTTCGACGCCCTTGGCCGCCGTCGTGGCGGCCGCGGTGATCGCCGGCTTGCTTTGAGCGAGCGCGAGGCCCGGAACGGTGAGGCAGGCGGCCGTGGCCACCGATGCAAGCAACGTGGTTCGAAACATGGTTGTTCTATCGGCTTTCATCTGTGGCCCCCCGGCCGGGTTTTGCGGTCACGCGCGGAGGGGCGCTCCGTCGCAAAGAAGAACCGTGATCGTGCGAAACTGGGGGTTTCCGGGAAGAAACCTGCGCCAACCGCCCAGCCCGCGCACGAAAACGGCGTGACGCGAAGCTGTCACGCACGCGTCACGTCAGCAACGGAAAGCGGCGTACTGATACAGTCCTTACATCGTATTGCAGTGGTTTTCGACGCCGACTGCGGTTTTCGAGCCACACACCCCTACGCGTTGCAGTCATGGCCGCATGGAAGGTGGCCGAAAAGCGCCCTTACTGTGTCACAGCGGCCCGCTCGCGAGTCGCTGTCGCAGGTGGAATTTTCTTTCGCCGCCGGGGATGGCCGCGGCGCGGTCCGTCAGCGGATGGCGGCCAGGGTCTCGCAGACGCTGTCCACGGCCTCGGCGGTGGTGGCCCAGGAGCACATGAACCGCACCGAGCCGTCGAGGAACCGGTAGACGAACCAGCCGGCGGCGTGCAGCCGCTGGAGCGTCGGCTCGTCCATCTCCACGAAGACCCCGTTGGTCTCGACGGCATGGCGCACGGGAAACGGCGAGCGCTCAGCCAGGCGCCGGGCCATGGCGTTGGCGTGGGCGGCGTGGCGCAGGACGGCGCCGTCCTCCAGCATGCCGATGAACGGCGCGGCCATGAAGCGCGCCTTGGAGGGCAGCTGTCCGGCCTGTTTCAGCCGCACGTCGAGCCGGCGCGCCAGCCCCCGGTCGAAGACCACGACCGCTTCGGTGGGCGGCATGCCGGACTTGGTCCCGCCGACCACCAGGACGTCGACGCCCAGGGCCTTGATGGCCTTCAGGTCGAACCCGGCCGCCGCGGCGTTGGCCAGCCGCGCGCCGTCGAGATGGACACCCAATCCCTTGGCCTTGGCGGCGCCGGCGAGCCCGCCCAGCGCCTCGCCCGAATAGACCGCGCCATACTCCGTGGCGTTGGTCAGCGAGAGCGCGGCGGGCGGCTGGCGGTAGGAGACCTCGGCCTGGGCCAGCGCCAGGTCGAGCGCCGCCGGCTCGATCCGGCCCGAGGCGCCGGGCAGCGGGATCAGTCCCAGCCCCTGGCCGAAGAAACCCGGCGCCCCGGCCTCGTCGGTCAGGATGTGGGCGTGCTCATGCGCCAGCACGGCTTCGAACGGCCGGCAAAGCGCCGTCAGCGAGAGCGCATTGGCCGCCGTGCCCGAGCCCACGAACCGCACCTCGGCGTCGGCGTCCAGCAAGGCGCGGATCAGGTCCGCCGCCCGGGCCGTCGTCGCGTCCGTCCCATAGCCCGAGGCATAGCCGCTGTTGGCCGCAGCCAGGGACGCCATGGCTTCCGGCGTGGCCGGCGCGGCGTTGTCGGAGGCGAAGTCGTAGCGGGCCATGGGTGGCTCAGCTCGCGGTCGCTTGCAGGATCTCGCAGAAGGTCGCGAGGTCGACGTTGCCGCCGGAGACGATCGCCACGATCGGCCCTTGCCCCGCCTCGCCGGTCAGGGCCGCGGCCAGGGGCAGGGCGCCGGCGCCCTCGGCGATCACCCGGGCCTTCTCGGCCATCAGCCGCATGGCGCGCCGCGTCTGGTCGAGGGTCACCACGATGTTGCCGTCGACCAGCGGCTTCATCCGCTCCCACATGCGCGGAAAGACGCTCTGGCCCCCGGCGCCGTCGACGAACGAGGCCTGCCACTCGGGAAAGGTCTGCGGCGAGCCGGCGGCGAAGGAGCGCGCGGCGGGCGCCGCGGTGTCGGGCTCGGCTGTCCAGAGCTTGATGTCGGGGCGAAGCGCCTTGATCGCGCTGCCGACCCCGGTGATCAGCCCGCCGCCGCCGACCCCGCCGATCACCGCCACCGCGTCCGGCGCATCCTCGAGGATCTCCAGGCCCATGGTGGCGTGGCCGGCGATGAAATTATGGTCGTCGAACGGGTGGATGAAGGTCCCCTCGACGCCGGGATAGGCCCGGTCGTCCAGCGCCTTCCAGGCCACCTCATAGGGGACGGTCACCAGCCGCGCGCCGAGCGTCCGCATCCGCTCCAGCTTGGAGGCCGGCGCGGTCTCGATGGCCACGACGGTGCAGGGGACGCCGGCCTTGCGCGCCGCATAGGCCACCCCCTGGCCCGCGTTGCCGGCGCTGATCGTCCAGACGCCCAGCGCGCGCTCGGCGTCGGTGAGCATCGCCACCGCGTTGGCCGCGCCCCGCAGCTTGTAGGCGTTGATCGGCTGCAGGTTCTCCAGCTTCAGCCGGATGTCGGGAAACCCGGCGCCCAGCTCCAGCTTCACCAGCGGCGTGCGGACCGCCGTCCCATAGACGCGCGTCGCAGCGCCCCGGATGTCGTCCAGCGTGATCGGCCGCACCGCCTCCAGCGTCGTAGACATGGGTCCTCCTCCGGCTCCGCGCTTGTTAGCGGATTTCCGCGCTGCGGCTAGGGCTCGTTAGACCTGCTCTTCTCCCAGAGGCTTCGCGCCTGGGAGAGGCGTTCACGCCCCCCGCGCCCAGGCGCGCACCTCATCCACGAAGAGCTCCGGCTCCTCCATCGCCGCGAAGTGGCCGCCGCTGGGCATGTCGGTCCAGCGGACGATGTTGTAGGCGCGTTCGGCGAAGGACCGCGGCGGGGCCTGGTAGAGCGGCTCGCCCGGGAAGTTGGCGAAGGCGGTCGGGGTTTCGCAGCGCTCGCCGGGCTGGAAGGCGAGCCCGCCTTCCTCGACGAGGCCCCGGTAATACCAGGCGCCGGTCGCGAAGCTGTCGGTCATCGCATAGAGCATGATGTTGGTCAGCAGCCGGTCCTTCCCATAGGCCTCGTCCAGTGACTTCTTCGACAGGTCCGACCAGTCGTGGAACCGCTCGGTGATCCAGGCCGCCTGGCCCACCGGATTGCCGGCCCCCATCCAGGCGATCGACTGCGGCTTGGAGACCTGCAGGCGGAAATAGGCGCCCATGACCTCCATGGCGCCGGCCTGCCGCTGCGCCCAGGCGACCTCGGCTTCGCCCTCCGGGCCGCCCGGCGGGCGGAAGCCCAGCATGTTGAGGTGGATGGCCCGCGCATGGGCGCCGTGGTCGCGGCCGAGCCAGGAGGTGACCATCGCCCCCCAGTCGCCGCCCTGGGCCAGGTAGCTCTCGTAGCCCAGCACCTCGGTCATCAGGGTGTTGAACAGCCGGGCCGTCGTGCGCTGGCCCACCGGCCGCCTGGGCTTCGAGGAAAAGCCGAAGCCGGGCAGGGAAGGGATCACCAGGTCGAAGGCGTCCGACGCCTGGCCGCCGAAGCGGCTCGGGAAGGCGAGTTTTTCGATCGCCTGCCAGAACTCGTAGTGCGAGCCCGGCCAGCCGTGGGTGACGATCAGCGGCCGCTTGCCGCCCGCCTCGCCGACCACATGCAGGAAATGGAGGTCGAAGTCCTCCACCCGCGCGGTGAACTGCGCGAAGCGGTTGAGGTCGGCCACGGCGGCGCGCCAGTCGTAGGCGCCCGTCCAGTGGTCGCAGAGCGCGCGCAGATAGCCCGCGTCGCAGCCATAGGCCCAGCCGTCCGGGACTTCGGGGATCGGCGGCCAGGGATAGTCGCGCACCTGGCCGAGCACGGCCTCGACCTGCGCCTCGCTCCAGTTCACCTCGAACGGCTTGATCTTCGACATGGCGGCCTCCCAGGACAGGAGACTTCAGACTTGCCGCAAGGGCGGTCAAGCGGGGGGCGTCACGCCTCGGGCCGAAGACCGCGCATCAGGGTCGCGTCCAGCTGGCCCTGCAGCGCGCGCGCGCCGCCGGGCGGGAGCATGCCGGCCAGTTCCAGGATCACCGCCCCGTGGACGGCGGCCCAGAACATCATGCCGATCTGGCCGGGATCGCCGGTCATCAGTCCCTCGGCCAGGGCGTCTTCCACATAGCCGGTCATGGTCTTCTGGGCGCGCTGCCCGGCCACCACGAGCTCCGGATATTTCTCCACGTGCGGCTGATTGAAGTCGAACATCAGCTTGTAGGAGTGCGGGTTCTCCAGCGCGAAGGTCACATAGGCCTCGCCCGCGGCCTTGCCGCGGTTGCGGGCGCCCACGGCGCTGTCCCGCGCCGTCTCCAGCGCCTCGGCGAAGCGGTTGAAGCCGTTGGCGCGCACGGCGGCCAGGATGTCGTCCTTGTCCTCGAAGTAGCGGTAGGGGGTCATCGGCGAGACCCCCAGCTCGGCGGCGAGCTGGCGCATGGTCACCGCGTCCGGTCCGCGCTCGGCGAACAGGCGTTCGGCGGCCTCGCAGAGGCGCTCACGGAAATCGGCGACGTCGGTCTCGGAAAGTACGCGGGGCATGTGATCCGGAGAGTTGCACGAAAAGACTTGCGGAATGCTACTTTTTACGAAATAAATTTACATCGTAAGTTTCAAGGGAGGACGCCATGGACGGAAATGCGCGCATCAACCCCTATCTGGCGGGCAATTTCGCCCCCGTACGGAGTGAGGATGACTTCGATCTGACGGTCACGGGTGAGCTGCCGAAGGCGCTCCGCGGGGCTCTGTTCCGAATCGGTCCCAATCCGCAGTTCGAGCCGCGCGATCCCAACCACCACTGGTTCTTCGGCGACGGCATGGTCCACGGCTTCTATGTCGAGGACGGCAAGGTCCGCTACCGCAACCGCTACGTCCGCACCCCGAAATGGGAGCTGGAGCACGAGCACGGCCGCGCGCTCTTCGGGACCAACCCGATGACCCACGACCCGCTCGCGGTCGGCAACGAGGGCGGCGCGGCCAACACCAACATCCTTTGGCACGCCGGCAAGCTGATGGCGCTGGAGGAGGGTCACCACCCCTTCGAGATGGACGTAAAGACGCTCGAGTCCCGCGGCTATGTGCGGCCGTACAAGGGCCGCGTCACCGCGCACCCGAAGATCGACCCCAAGACCGGCGAAATGGTCTGGTTCGGCTATGGGGTGGGCGACATGCCGCTCTCGGCCGGCATGAGCTACGGCGTCACCGCCGCCGACGGGACCGTCGTGCGCCGCGACGACTTCCAGGCGCCCTACGCCGCCATGGTCCACGACTTCATGGTCACCGAGAACCATGTCCTGTTCCCGGTCCTGCCGCTGACCGCCAGCCTGCAGCGCGCCATGACCGGCGGGCCGGCGTTCGCCTGGGAGCCGGAGAAGGGCAGCCACGTGGGCGTCATGCGCCGCGACGGCGACGTCGCCTCGATCCGCTGGTTCAACGCCGAGGCCTGCTACGTCTTCCACCCGCTGAACGCCTGGGAAGAGGGCGACAAGCTCTACGCCGACGTGATGCGCTACGACGTGGCGCCGCTGTTCCCCAACGCCGACGGCTCGCCCGGCCAGAAGACCGCCGCGCGCCTGGTGCGCTGGACCTTCGACCTGGCCGGCGCCTCGGACGCCATTAAGGAACAGGTGCTCGACGACATCGACGGGGAGTTCCCCCGCGTCGACCCCCGCTTCGAGATGCACAAGCACCGCCATGGCTGGTACGCCGCCGATCCCGCGGGCTCCAAGACCGTTCGCCTGAACGCCATCGCCCACCTCGACCTCGTGACCGGCCAGCGGCAGGTCTTCCAGCTCGACGGCGGCGACGCGACCTCCGAGCCGGTGTTCGTGCCGCGCTCGGCGGACGCCGCGGAGGGCGATGGCTGGGTGACCGCGGTGGTCTACCGCGCCGGCGAGGACCGCAGCGACCTGCTGGTGTTCGAGGCGCAGGACATTGCGAAGGGCCCGATCGCCACGGCCCAGATGCCGCGCCGCGTGCCCTTCGGCTTCCACGGCAACTGGGTGAATCTCTAGCGGCCCGCGCAGGCCCGTGAGAGGCTGGCTCCCAACAGTTTCGGGAGCAGCCCCTTGCGTACCTACATCCTTGGCCTTGCCGCGGCCGCGGCGCTTCTTTCCGGGAGCGGCCTCGCGGCCGAGCCCGGGAAGCTGTCGCTCACCGTCTACAACTCCGACCTCGCCCTGGTGCAGGACATCCGCGACCTGACCATCGGGGCCGGGCGCCAGAAGATCGAGTTCAAGGACGTCTCCGGCCGCATCCGGCCCGAGACCGTCTCGCTGATCGCGCCGGACGTCGAGATCGTCGAGCAGAACTTCGACTACGACCTGCTGACGCCGGCCAAGCTGATGGAGAAGGCGGTCGGCAAGCAGGTGCAGATCGTCCGCACCAATCCCGGCAACGGCGCCCAGGTGACCGAGACCGCCACCGTCCTGTCGGTGAACGGCGGCGTGGTGCTGAAGATCGGCGAGCGCATCGAGGTGCTGCGCCAGGACGACATCCCGACCCGGGTGATCTTCGACGGCATCCCGCAGAACCTGCGCGCCAAGCCGACCCTGTCGGTGACGGTGGATTCGGGCCACGCCGGCCCGCGGGCGGCGACGCTGAGCTACCTGACCAACGGCCTCTCGTGGAAGGCCGACTATGTGGCGCTGTTCGACGAGGGGCCGGGCAAGCTCGACCTGCAGGGCTGGGTGACGCTGACCAACAACTCCGGCGTCGACTATCCGGACGCCGCCGTCCAGCTGGTGGCCGGCGACGTGAACCTGACGCATAGCGAGCAGGAATATTTCCAGCGCCGCCAGAACCAGCGGGTGAACGGCGTGCGGCGGGCTGGCGTCGGCGATGTCCCTGCCGAGGGCGGACCGCAGTCGCTGGCCGACTACTACCTCTATCCGCTCGCCGCCCGCACCACGGTCGCCCAGAACCAGACCAAGCAGGTGAGCTTCCTCGACGCCAAGGGGGCCGTGGCCCGCAAGGCCTACGAGTACCGCGCCTACGGCTTCGAGACCCTGCAGAGCCCGGCCAACGCCGACGTGGCCGTGCAGTTCTCCAACGGCGCGCGGGCGGGCCTCGGCCATCAGCTCCCAGCCGGCATCGTGCGGGTCTACATGCGCGACGTGGCCGGCCAGCCCAAGTTCGTCGGCGAGAACCGCATCGACCACACGCCCGAGGGCTCCGACGTCTCGGTGAAGATCGGCGAGGCCTTCGACGTCACCGTCCAGCCGACCGTGGTCGCCCACGACAGCGCCGGCGTCTACCGCTCGCGCTACAAGATGTCCTACCTGGTCCGCAACGCCCGCGCCCAGCCGGCCACGGTGGTGATCCGCCAGGGCGGCCTGTGGCGCAACGGCAAGGTCGTCGACGAGAGCCTGAAGAGCCGCCGCCTCGACGCCTACAACCTGGCCTGGGACGTGGCCGTGCCGGCCAACGGCGAGACGACGCTCACCTTTACGGTCGACACCGGATGGTAGGCCGGGCCTGGCGGGCGTTGGCGCTCGCCGCCCCCCTGGCGGCGGGATGGGCGGGCGGAGCAGGGGCCCAGGCGGTCTCCGAGGCTCCCTCGGCGGCCAGCGTCACCGTCTACCGCGACCAGAGCCTCTCCGCGGCCGACCTCGGCGCGCTCGATCCCTCGCAGGGACTGGCCCTGATCACCGAGACCCGCACCGTGACCCTGCCGGCCGGGCTCAGCCGCATCGCCTTCCGCGGCGTGGCCGACACCATGGTCCCCGAGACCGCCGCGGTCGAAGGCCTGCCCGGCCGCATGGTCGAGCGCAACGAGGACATGGCCATCCTCAGCCCCGGGGCGCTGGTCGCCCGCTCCCTGGGCCAGACCGTGCGCGTGGTGCAGACCGACCGCGGCGACGGCGCGGTCAGCGAGCGGGCCGCGGTGATCCGCTCCGGGCCGGACGGCGTGCTGCTCGACTTCGACGGCCGGATCGAGGCCCTCGGCTGCGGCGGCGCCCCGACCCGGCTGGTGTTCGACCGCACGCCTGAGGGGCTGGGCGACAAGCCGACCTTCTCGGTGCTGGCGAGCCTGCCCGCCGCCGGCCGCTACACCGTCAGGCTCAGCTACCTGGCCACCGGCTTCAGCTGGGCGGCGGACTATGTGGCGCGGATCCGCCCCGATGGCCGCACCCTCGACCTCGCCGGCTGGCTGACGCTCTCCAACAAGAGCTCGGCGGGCTTTGCCCGGGCCCCGACCCAGGTGGTGGCCGGCGACCTGATGCGGGACCCCTCGACCCGCCCGCCGCCGGTGGAGGCCCAGGCCATCGTCCCCGACTGCTGGGGCCAGACCACGCGCTACCAGAATGTCCCGACGCTGGCGGCTCCGGCGGTGCAGCACCGGATCGAGGAGCCCAAGCCGATGATCAGTGAGCTGATGGTCACCGCCCGCGCCCGCAAGGCCGTGCTCTCCGACCTCGGCGATTACAAGCTCTACACCCTGCCCGAGCCCACCACCGTGGCGGCGCGCCAGACCAAGCAGGTGGCCTTCCTGGACGAGAAGGCCGTGCCCTTCGACCGCGTCTACGTCTACCGCCGCGATCCCTACGCCCCGCGGGACGACCCCGACGCCGGCGACGCCCCGGACGTGGTGCTGCGCCTGCAGAACAAGCGCGAGTTCGGCCTCGGCAAGCCCCTGCCGGCGGGCAGCGTTTCGGTGATGGAGCCGGGCGGCGGCGGGCTGGTCCTGGCCGGCGAGCAACAGGTGAAGGACACCGCCGTCGGCCTGCCGCTGGAGCTGACCCTCGGCCGCGCCATGGATGTCCGCGTCGGCGTGCGGGTCGAGACCGACACCCGCCGGCGCGAGGTGGTCACCCGCGCGCTCGCCGTCTCCATCGTCAACGAAAAGCCGCAGCCCGCGGTCGTGGAATACCATGAGCCGCGGATCGGCCAGGACTTCCGGATCGCCGGCGCCTCGGCCCCATCGGTCTTCAAGGCCGGCGACGAGGTCTGGACCTTCCGCCTGCAGCCGGGCGAGCGGACCGAACTGCGCTATTCGCTCAGCTACCGGGACTAGTCGTCCTCGCAGTCGATCTCCTCGACCAGGCGCGTCGACTGCCAGAGCTCGATGGTCGGCGAGCCTTCCTCGCAGAGCTCCTCGGCCTGCTCGACGGCGGCCTCGTCGTCAGGCGCCTCCAGCCACTGGCCGTTCTTGATCCTATGGTGGTGGTCGACGCGGTAAGCGCGATAGGTCGTCATGCCAGAACCCCCGAACTGAAGCTCTAGAAACGACCGAATCCGGAAACGGTTGCGCTTGTTTACCTTAAAGTCAGGCGGGCCTAGGCGGGGACCGGCGTTCGCTGCGGACGTCCAATTGTTCGCCACCCGCCTCGATGGGAGAGGGACGGGCGGCTGAGCGCCGGGCGGCGCTAGACCAGCGCCCCGTGGCAGTGCTTGAACTTCTTGCCGGAGCCGCAGGGGCACGACGCGTTGCGCCCGGTGTTCTCCCAGCCGTCGGGCAGCGAGGTCACCGGCAGGGCCTGGCGCTGTTCGGTGTTCAGCCCGTCCGGCAGCTGGCCCATCCGGGCGACGTTCTCGCCGGTCAGCGGATCGAGGTGGACCTCCTGGAACTGGCCCGGCGGCGGCTGCGGCGGCTCCTCGAACTGGAACTCCACCGTCATCAGCCAGCGGGTGACGTTCTGGCGCAGGTCGACCAGCAGGCCCTCGAACAGCGTGAAGGCCTCGGTCTTGTACTCGTTCAGCGGGTCGCGCTGGCCATAGCCGCGCAGGCCGATGACGTTCCTCAGGTGGTCGAGGTGCATCAGGTGCTCGCGCCACTGCAGGTCGATCATCTGCAGGAGGAAGCTCTTTTCCACCGTGCGCATGTGCTCGCCGACCTGGGCGTCGCGCTCGGCGACGCGGGCCTCGGAGGCCTTGATGATCCGCTCGGAGATCTCCTCGTTGGCGATGCCGTCCTCGGCCGCCCAGGCCTTGATCGGCAGGTCGAGGCCGAGGAATTCCCGGGTGTGGTGCTCCAGCCCCTCGACGTCCCACTGCTCGGCATAGGCCTTGGGCGGCAGGTGGCGGTTGACGAAGTCCTCGATGGTGTCGCGGCGCATCTCGCCGATCACGTCGGAGAGGTCGCTGGCGGCCATGAACTCGGCGCGCTGTTCGAACACCGCCTTGCGCTGGTCGTTCACGACGTCGTCGTACTTCAGGAGGTTCTTGCGGATCTCGTAGTTGCGCTGTTCGACCCGCTTCTGGGCCGTCGCGATGGCGCTGTTCAGCCACTTGTGGGTGATCGCCTCGCCTTCCTGGACGCCGAAGGTGCGCATGATCCCGTCGAGACGCTCGCCGGCGAAGATCCGCAGCAGGTCGTCCTCGCAGGACAGGAAGAACTTCGAGTGGCCCGGGTCGCCCTGGCGGCCGGTCCGGCCGCGCAGCTGGTTGTCGATCCGCCGGCTCTCGTGCCGCTCGGTGCCGAGCACGAAGAGGCCGCCGGCGGCCAGGGCCTGGGTCTTCAGGCCCGCGATCTCGGTCTCGACCTCTGCCTTGTGCTTCAGGGCCATCTCAGGCGTCACCACGACGCCGTTGCTCAGCTGCTCCTCGCGCCAGGCCATGACCTTCATGTCGACGTTGCCGCCGAGCTGGATGTCGGTGCCGCGGCCGGCCATGTTGGTGGCGATGGTCACCGCGCCCGGCACGCCGGCGTCGGCGACGATGGCGGCTTCCTGCTCGTGGTAGCGGGCGTTCAGCACATTGTGCGGGATGCCGTTCTGCTTCTTGCCCTCGATCTCGAACTTGTGGGCCTTCAGCATCTCGGAGAGCTGCTCGGACTTCTCGATGGAGACCGTGCCCACCAGGATCGGCTGGCCTCTACGGTAGCAGTCCTCGATCAGCCCCAGGATCGCCACGTGCTTCTCGGCGGCCGTGCGGTAGACCTCGTCGTCGTCGTCGATCCGGATCACCGGCCGGTTGGTCGGGATCTCGGCCACGTCCATCTTGTAGATATCGAGGAATTCCTGGGCCTCGGTGGCCGCCGTGCCGGTCATGCCCGAGAGCTTGGAATAGAGGCGGAAGTAGTTCTGGATGGTGACTGACGCGAGAGTTTGGTTCTCGGGTTGGATCACCGCGCCTTCCTTGGCCTCGATCGCCTGGTGCAGGCCTTCGGAGAGCCGGCGGCCGTGCATCATGCGGCCGGTGAACTCGTCGATCAGGATCACCTCGCCCGCGCGGACGATGTAGTCCTTGTCGAGCTGGTAGAGCACGTTGGCGCGCAGCGCCTGGTTCACGTGGTGCACCGCCGAGACGTTGGCCGCGTCATAGAGGCCGGCGGTGTCCGGCGCCAGATGGCCGCCGGCCAGCAGGGTCTCTTCGATCCGCTCCGAGCCCTCCTCGGTCAGGATCACCTGCCGCTGCTTCTCGTCGAAGTCGTAGTTGGTCGGGTCCTTGATCAGCTCTTTCACGAGCAGGTCGATGGTCTTGTAGAATTCGCTTCGGTCCTCGGTCGGGCCCGAGATGATCAAGGGCGTCCGCGCCTCGTCGATCAGGATCGAGTCCACCTCGTCAACGATCGCGAAGTTGTGGCCCCGCTGGACCATCTCGCCGGCTTCATAGACCAGGTTGTCGCGCAGGTAGTCGAAGCCGAACTCGTTGTTGGTGCCGTAGGTGATGTCGGAGTTGTAGGCCGCCTGGCGCTGGCCCTGGCTGAGGCCGTGGACGATGACCCCCACCTCCATGCCCAGGAAGCGGTAGACCTGCCCCATCCACTCGCTGTCGCGCTGCGCCAGGTAGTCGTTGACGGTGATCAGGTGCACGCCCTGGCCGGCGAGCGCGTTCAGATAGACCGGCGCCGTGGCGACCAGGGTCTTGCCTTCGCCGGTCCGCATCTCGGCGATCCCGCCCTGGTGCAGCACCATGCCGCCAACCAGCTGCACGTCGTAGTGGCGCTGGCCCAGCACCCGGCGCGCCGCCTCGCGGACCACGGCGAAGGCCTCTTCCAGCAGGTCGTCCAGGCTCGCGCCCTTGGCCAGCCGCTCGCGGAATTCGACGGTCTTGGCGCGCAGCGCCTCGTCGCTCAGCGCCTGCATCGCGGGCTCGAGCGCGTTGATCTTCAGGGCGCGCGCCTGCATCGACTTGACCTTGCGGTCATTGGAGGAGCCGAAGAACTGCTGGAAAATGCTCAAGAGGTGTATCCGTCCGGCGACGACAGGGCCCTTCGCCCGCCGGGAAAAACGCTGTCTCAAAGGGGCGGGCGAGACTTAAGCAGCAGGGGGGTGCAAGTCAACGGAAGGCCCCTGTGGGGGGTGGTCGCGGGCGGCTTTGCCCCAGGGGTGGACATTCGGTTGCCGGCGAGCAAGTGACGCTCGCGAAGGTGGTTGGCGGAGAGGATGGGGTATCTCTCACGGCGGGCAAAATCAGACACCTAGGAAGCATGGCCTGCTGCAGCGGTGAGCCCCTAAGTGTAACAAGCGCGGGCCATCTTGGAAGTATCCCGCCTTGCATGACGATTTGCCTCCAATCGAGTAGACTGCCTTTGGCATGACCGCCGGGGCAGGCGTTGAATGAAGTACGGCCTTATCGACCAGGCAGAGATTGACGCTCTGCCAGACGACAACGCTGCGGCGTTTGTGGAGTTCGAGCGCATCTGTCGGCAGCGGCTTGGCGAACTCCTTGAGTCGCTAACTGGCGAGCATGACGATTGGACTGGACCTCGCCTCCGGTACATGGCGAAGGTCGCGGCAGCCGCTGAGGAATACAACATCCCCGGTTCCGAAGGCCTGACTACAGCGAATCCGCACAACTTTCAGTACGACCATTTCGTCGCCTTCGAGCACGAGATAACACAGATCGTAACGCGCCTTCAGATCAAGAGGGCGAAGCAACGAAACGCTGACACCGTGAAGCTTCCTGCCTCCCGGGCAGCACAGATTACGAAATACGTGGAAGTGCTGCGTAGGCGAATCGAGGCCTCGGACTTTGACGACAAGAAGAAAGCCGCGCTCTACAAAAAACTTGAGGCCCTCAAGGCTGAGCTCACGGGCCGGCGCGCCGACTTGGCGAAGACGATGATCATTATAGCGAGCATCGTAACGACGATCAATCAAACGGAGGCGGCGGCCATCAAGCTGCCGGGTGCCATCCATGCCGTGATGCAAGTAATCGGGCTCGCTAGAGACGACGAGAATGCTGAGAGGACAGCAATCGCTGCCGCCGTCACACCTAAAGCCATAGAGGATCAGCGGCTCAAACCCATGCAGTCAAAGGCGCTGCGATAGGATTTTTCTGCGGACCTCGACGACGAAATACCGTTCTAGTCGGTCACCACGGACGCGATGTCGGCTGCCGAGGCCGCCCCCGCAGCGGCCGGTTGGGGAGTTTCAGGTGCATCTTCGGAAGGCGGAGGGGGCGGTTCCAAATCGGTGGCCTTTATCTCGATCATCTTCTCAATCAACGCATGCCAGGATGATGCATCGACCATCCCTTTGACTTGATGGTCCTTGATGACGAGATAGGGGTTGAGAATCAGGATGTAGCTAATTGGGCCGCTGGGGCCGGACTTTACTTCAATAAAGCCCAGGCCCTCCAAAATCCTAATCCTTGCCATCCAAGTCCGCTCCGCCCGTTCGCCGCTAAATCCTGAAGCGAAAGCCATTTCTCGGGGTTTGTTTGCAATCACGAAGCTATCGTTGAATGTTCGACACCATAGATCAAGGTAGGTGGCCGAAAGAGGTTTGCCTTTTGATAGTAAATCCATGATTCGTAAGATGATGGGAAAAGATCTTGGGATATTGAGCCACCCCCCCTTGTTGTTGAACTGCCACAAACGCCCATCGTCCAATCCAGTCCACAGCGTGTCTCGTAACGCTTGCTTTTGACTGGCGATCTTGGACGCTTGTTTCTTGTTCGGAATGATAGCCATGTTAGTCTCCGCAAGCGGCCCGGAGTTTGGACCTCCGGGCCTTGTGCGCCTGTAGCGGGATCGCGTCAGGCATTTGGCCCACCATCTGAGTTTGGACCCCAGAGATGGAGGCCCAGGTTTGAAAGCTGGACCTGTTAGCGGTTGGCCGGCCAGGGCCGTGGCGCTTACGTTCGGGGTGCTTGGACTACCCCGGCGTAGGCGTCGCCGTTAACGCTCCTACACTGCGACCAAGGGGCGGCTAATTCAACACCAGAAGTTGCATTAAAAGTTGCGAGAATAGGTCATTTGGACCGAACTCAATAGACCGAGTATGAAATATATGATGTCAACTCCGTGTTGAGTTGACATTTGGGTTTCGTAAAATCCGTCGTTTTTTCAGGTGATTGGTGACAAACGCCAGTGATCCAGTGTGGTCCTGTGTGATGCGTTATCCCCGAGTGATCGCGGGTCTCCTGGGGGTCCAGGGGGGCGGGGGTTCTTGTGGGCCCTAAAAATAGTTGGGACAGAAATTCGACCCTGAGAGGCACGCGACCAAATTTCGAAATAGCTATTCGGACCCGGGAGGCGGAGGTCGTGACGTTCGACTAAGGTCATATTCCTCCCCACGTCCGCATCTGACGCACCCCCGTGTTCCACTGCCCCCGCATGTTGGACGCGCTCACCATCACCGAGGCGGAGGCCGCGGGGCTTTCGGAGCTGGCGGCGCTGGACCTCGCCATGGCGCGCGACTTCGCCGCCCGCGCCCAGGCCGCCGAGAACCCGCAGGTGGCGAGCGACCTCGCCCGCAGCTACCAGCGCGTGGCGCGGTCCTACCGCCAGAGCCTGGCGCTGAAACTCAGACTGCAGCGCGAGATCGCGCGGGGTGAGCGGGAGGCGCGTGAGAATCCGGCGCCCATCGGCCCGATGGCCGTGCGCCGCCGCATGAACGAACTGCGCGACGCGGTCACCCGCGTGGCCTTCGCCGAATACGAGGCGGCCGACGACGAGGACGTTCGTGACTGGGCGCTCGAGGAGCTGGGCGTGATGCTGTTCGAGCAATCCGGCGATCCGGATTTCGCCCGCCAGCCGCTGGACGCCCACGTCGCGCAAGTCTGCGAGGAGCTGGGGCTTTCGGCGAGCCTGGCCGCACGCTGGCATGAGCTTCCCGAACCGCCCTGCGAGGCCGACGCCGATCTCGAGCCCGGTTGGCGCGGCTCAGGGTGAGCGCCCGAGCCTGGCCTCACGAGCCAGGCCTAGGCGCCCGGCTGCGCCAGGTCGGCGAACAGCACCGCGATATAGGCGCCCATCAGGATGAGCGCGATGAGCGCGATCAGCAGCTGGAACGCCGGGCGGCGGCTGACCAGGGCCAGCACGCTGCCCGCGAAAAAGACGCCGTGGAAGATCAGGTTGGGCGTGGCCGGCAGGTGGCCGCTCAGCGCCAGGTCCTTGCTGACGCTGACGACCAGCAGCGCCATCAGCAGCCCGAAGAACCAGGTGCGGTGCTGGATGAAGAAGGCCTCCAGGTCGCGCTCCTGCGACTGCGGGCCGGGCAGCACGAGGGCGGTCAGCAGGAACAGCAGCACCGGCTGGGCCAGCACCACGCAGAACTGCAGGAAGCTCCAGTCGGGGATGTTTCGCATGCCGAACATCGCCCACCAGGTCTGCACCAGCACGATCATCAGGAACGCCGCCCAGATCGCCGCCGGCAGATAGGGCTTCACCTCATGGCGCAGCTCCAGCCAGCGGGCGACCGCCGACAAGAGCTGGGTCATGCCGAGACCCAGTACGATGGAGAGCAGCACCGAGAGGTAGTCGAAGGCGTGCATGGCCCTTGTCTATCGCCCAAGCCGCCAATCCGCGAACAGCCAAATCCGCTGGTCCCCGCGAAGGCGGGCGCCCAGGCGGCATGCGACAAAAGCAAAGCGCCCCAGGATCATCCTGGAGCGCCTGCCTTGTTCGGATCCGGTCCGGGTCCCCGCCTGCGCGGGGATGAGCGCCGGATGCTGCGGCTAGAGGACCTCGAACAGGCCCGCAGCCCCCATCCCGCCGCCGATGCACATCGAGACCACGACGTTCTTCGCCCCGCGGCGCTTGCCTTCCTGCAGGACGTGGCCGGCCAGGCGCGCGCCGGTCATCCCGAACGGGTGGCCGATGGCGATGGAGCCGCCGTTGACGTTGTACTTCTCCGGGTCGATGCCGAGCTTGTCGCGGCTATAGAGGCACTGGCTGGCGAAGGCCTCGTTCAGCTCCCACAGGTCGATGTCGTCGACCTTCAGGCCGTGGCGTTCCAGGAGGCGCGGGATCGCGAACACCGGGCCGATGCCCATCTCGTCGGGCTCGCAGCCGGCGACCGCCCAGCCCTTGAACACGCCCAGGGGATTGAGGCCCCGGCGCTGGGCTTCCTTGGCCTCCATGATCACCACCGCGGCCGAGCCGTCGGAGAGCTGCGAGGCGTTGCCGGCGGTGATGTACTTGCCGGCGCCGCGTACTGGCTCCAGCCGCGCCAGGCCCTCGGCCGAGGTGTCCGGCCGATTGCACTCGTCCTTGTCGACCACGTAGTCGACGATGGTCTCTTCCTTCGTCTCCTTGTTGACCAGCTTCATCTTGGTCTTCATCGGGACGATCTCGTCGGCGAACTTGTTGGCCTGCTGGGCGGCGGCCATGCGGCGCTGGCTCTCCAGCGAATATTCGTCCTGGTACTCGCGGCTGAGCTTGTAGCGCTCGGCGACGATGTCGGCGGTGTCGATCATCGGCATGAAGATCGCCGGATACATCTCGGAGAGGCGCGGATCGTTGTTGTCCTTGCCGGTGCCCATGTTGGGCATGGAGATGGTCTCCACCCCGCCGGCCACCACCACGTCGGCGCCGTCGTTGCGCACGAAGTTGGCGGCCATGCCGATGGTCTGCAGGCCGGAGGAGCAAAAGCGGTTGATGGTCACCCCGGAGGTGGTGATCGGCAGGCCCGCGAGCAGCGAGGCCTGGCGCGCGACATTGCCGCCGCCGTGCGCCACATTGCCCATGAACACGTCCTCGACGTCGGCGCCCTCGATGCCGGCCTTGGCCACGGCGTGCTTCACCGAGTGGGCGGCGATCGAGACGGTCGGCGTGATGTTGAACCCGCCGCGCGCGGACTTCGCCAGACCGGTGCGGGCGTAGGAGACAATGACGGCTTCGCGCATTTTAAATGATCCTCCGAAATATTGGTCCGCGGCGCCTCGTGCTGCGGGCGCATTCGGGAGCAACCTTTGCATCCCGGAACTTAAATGGCTAGGGACGGGCGGCGTCCCGAGAAGGTTTCGACGGGCGCTTCTCCGTCCGTTTCGAGGGTGATCCGCATGGCCGCCGTCCGGTCGTCCCGCTCCGTGCTCCTGGTCGGCGTGATGCTGGCGGCGGCCCTGGCCCTGGCCGCCTGCGGACGCGGCGGCGGGGCCGAGCACGCGCCGGAACGCGGCGACCGCGCCGTGGCCAAGGTCGACGGCCAGACGGTGTGGTCCTCCGACGTCAAGCGCGAGGCCGTGGCCCAGGGCCTGATCGGCGAGGGCGAGCCGCTCGACGCCTCCTCCGACCTCTTCCGCCGCGTGCTGGACGAGGTGGTGGACCAGCGGCTGCTGGCCGGCGAGGCGGTCAAGCGCAAGCTCGACAAGGATCCGATCGCCCAGCGCCGGCTTTCCGCGGCCCGCGACCGGGTCTTGGGCGACATGCTCGTGGAGAGCGTGGTCTCCGACGCGGTCAACGACAACGCCGTGCGCGGCCTCTACCAGGAGCAGCTGAAGCTCGCGAAGCGCTCGGAAGAGATCCACGCCCGCCAGATCGTCGTGCCCAACGCCGCCGACGCCGAGGCGATCCGCAAGCTGCTGGCCTCCGGCGGCTCGTTCGAGGCCCTGGCCATGCAGCGCTCCACCGACGCGGCCACCCGGTTCAACGGCGGCGACCTCGGCTACTTCACCATCGACGTCATGCCCCAGACCTATGACGCGGCGCTGAAGACCGCCAAGCCCGGCCAGATCGTCGGGCCCTTCCCGGTCGAGGGCGGCTTCGCCCTGGTCAAGGTCGAGGACCGCCGGGTGGAGCAGCCGATCGCGCTCGAGGCCGCCCGCCCGCAGATCGTGCGCTTCCTCACCTACGACCAGATCCGCGACCTCCTGGAGAAGCTGCGCGGCCGCTCCAAGGTCCAGGTGCTGGTCAAGACCGACACGCCGGCCACCGCGATCCCGCCGGCCGACGCGCCCAAGGTTGCGCCCGCCGCGCCGCCCGCCCCGCCGCCCGCTACGGGGGCCAAGCCTTGACCCGCAAGCCTTCCGCCAAGCCGAAGCCCAGGGCCAAGACCCTGACGCCCGCCGCCAAGGCGCTGGAAGTCGCCGCGCGCCCCGTGGAGGTGGTCGGCCAGACGCTGGAGCGCGCCTTCGACCCGCTGGCGAGCGCGCTGAAGCGCGCGGCCCTGAAGCGCGCCGACAAGCAGGCCAGGCAGTTTGCGACCGCCGCGCCCGCGGCCCCGGCCGGCAAGGGCGCCATGCCGGTCTCGCCGCTGGCCGTGCCCTTTCCGAAGATGCCGCCGATCGCCGGCGTCCAGATGGCGACCGCGCGGGCCGGCTTCTACAAGCATGAGCGCGACGACCTGCTGGTCATGACCTTCCCGGAGGGCGCGAGCTGCGCCGGGGTCTTCACCCGCCACGGCGTCGGCTCCGCGCCCGTCGACTGGTGCAAGCGCCATCTGGAGATGACCAAGGGCGAGGGCGTCCGCGCCCTGGTGGTCAACGCCGGCTGCGCCAACTCCTTCACCGGCCGCCCGGGCGCCGATGCGGTGCGCCGGGTCTGTTCGGCGGCCGGCAAGCGCTTCGACTGCCGCCAGCGCGATGTGATGGTCGCCTCGACCGGGGTGATCGGCGTGCTGCTGGACGACGCCAAGATCGTTCACCGCCTGCCCGACGCCGAACACCGGCTGACCGGCGACGGCTGGGCGAACGCGGCCCGTGCGATCATGACCACCGACACCTTCCCGAAGGGCGCGCACGCGGTGGCCGACATCGACGGCGTGGCGGTGAAGATCAGCGGCATCTGCAAGGGCTCCGGCATGATCGCGCCGGACATGGCCACCATGCTGGCCTTCGTGGTCACCGACGCGGCGATCTCGCCGGCCGCGCTGCAGAACCTGGTCAGCCTCTACACCCGCAACACCTTCAACGCCGTGACGGTGGACGGCGACCGCTCGACCAACGACACGCTGCTGCTGTTCGCCACCGGCCAGTCGGGCGCGCCGAAGATCAGCCGGGCCGGCGACCGGCGCCTCGCCGACTTCCGCGACAAGCTGGAGCACGTGCTGATGGACCTCGCCCAACAGCTGGTCCGCGACGGCGAGGGGGCGAGCAAGTTCATCAAGGTCACGGTGACCGGCGCCGAGAGCCACGCCTCGGCCCGCAAGATCGCCCGCACCGTCTGCGAGAGCCCGCTGGTCAAGACAGCCTTCGCCGGCGAGGACGCCAACTGGGGCCGCATCGTCATGGCGGTCGGCCGCGCGGACGAGCCCGTCGACCGCGACAGCATGAGCGTCCGCTTCGGCGACCTCTGGGCCGCCCAGGACGGCCTGGTCTCGCCGACCTACAGCGAGGCCAAGATGAGCGCCTACATGAAGCAGCCCGAGCTGGAGGTCACCGTCGACGTCGGCATGGGCCGGGGCTCGGCCAGCATCTGGACCTGCGACCTGACCAAGCGCTACGTCGAGATCAACGGCGACTATCGGAGTTGAGGCGGCCACGGCGGTGCTACATGACGAAGCGGGCTTCCTGATTGGATTTCAGGAAATTGACCATTTCGTCCCAGGCCAGCTCTTCCAGCTCGATCATGATTTCCCGGCGGCGGGCCGGTGTCTTGGCCGGCTCAAGCCTCTGCCGGATGTTGGCGATCCCGGCCCTGTAGGCGCGGTAGCGCTCGATCTCGCGCCTCGGCTGGAGGCCCTCCTCCACCGTGCGCAGAGCCAGGGCCCCTATGGCCAGCCACATGGCCAGGAGGTCGGCGTAGGGCATCCAGAGGACGGCGGACTTGAAGAACACCCCGATCGCGGCGGCGATGTGCAGGACGACGAGCAGGGTGATCGCGCCGATCCCCAGCGCGGTCAGCGTGCGCGCCTGTTCCCGCGGAAAGGTCGAGATGAACGACCGCTCCCGCAGCTTCAGCCTGTGGGACGCGTATCGCCACTGCCCCATCACCCGTATGGCCACATAGGCGTCCAGCAGCTCGGTGACATGGTCCGTCGCCGGCAGCTTGGTCGTGGTCTTGCGTATGAACGCCGGATCCATAGCGTAGCCGGTCCGCGGGCTCTCATCGGGCGGCAGTTCGATCGCGTCGTCGAACAGCGTCGAAAGGCATCCCGCCACCTGCTGCTTGAACTGGCCGAGCGCGGCGGCCCGGGCGGCGATGAGGGCGGTCCAGTCCTTGCGCTCGGCGGCCTCGGCGATGTCCGCGATGTGCGCCAACAGCCATTGGAAGTGCATCTGGCGAAGACGCTCGGTGACGAAGCGATGCTGCAGCCATTCGTCTTTGGACGCGGCGAACATCACGCCGAAGACGCCCAGCCCGGCGCCCAGGATGCCCGCGACCGCCGACACGCCGGCGACCACGCGCTGCCAGGGCTGCCCGAGGAAGTGGGTCATCGATGCGCCGATAAGCGCCAGCGACACCAGCGCCACAGCCCGGAAACCCCAGCGCCGGCTATTGCGCTTCATGCCGTTGGCCCGGACGTCGTGGGCCGCGAAGAATTCTCTCAGTTCAGGATGGTCGAGCGCCGGAAAGATGTTCGGGTAAGAGTCCTTGGCGGCCTGCCTATCATCTTCGTCGAACAAAAGTTCGTCATTATATCTGTATGTATCAGGCATGCGGTGGCCAACATTCTAGGAATGACGGGCCTCATATCTTCTAAAAATCCATCCATCAGAGAATTTACCGGTCCAAATTCTCGATTGTAGCGTCATGTATTGCAATTGTCGAAATTGGACTTGTCTTCTAACTGGAAGTCTGAAGAAGATTTCGGCTGAAGATTTATAGTTTGGCATAGACGGGCGATCAAGCGCTTCGGTGATTTCCAATGGATGCAGCCTGATTGCGGGTGATGGCGCGAAAGCGCTGACGCCGCGGCGTATTAGCCTCTCGGACCGGGCCAAACCGCGCCCTCTGTGCAGTTCGATCGCCGAGAGGCCGTCGTCAGAGGCGTAAATCAATAAAAACCTAGAGGAAATACAAAGCCATGCTGGTGATTGGACATTTGGACAATACGGTTCGGGGCGCCTTGGGAAAGACCAGGGAAGGCCACTGGATCCGGGTGCCCGACTTCCACAAAGGTCACCTCGGTTTCCTTCCCGAGATCGCGGTCAGGATTGCCAGCCCCAGTCTATCGAATGAGGACGATGAGTCGATAGATAGAACCTGCGAGATGATGGTCACTCCATACATCATCACCAAAGATATATTCCGCCTGAAATGCCTATTCGTTGAAAAACGAGGCGTCGTGGAACGTCTGGTGAATCTGATGTCCTATCTCAGGGTCAACATCATCTCTTTGGAGAGTGCGTCGCTGTTTACCGAGCGACTACATACTGTCCACCTGGTTCTGGATTTGAGAAGATCGAAACTTAATAGAGGAAACATCGGACCTTCCGATGAGATGAAGTATGTCGACATATTAAGCTCTATGCAGACGATGGACCGGAGAGGGCTCGAATTATTCCTCTACATCGTGCGCCAGTGTCACGACATATTGTCGTGGGATGCGAAGGATGGAAGAGATATTCCAAACATACAGATATCCGACTTCGCGGAGCACGACAATACAAACGACAACGAGGCGGCGCTGACGATTGTCAAGCGCACGAATTTTGGCGGCGAGGGGCCCAAGCACACCTACCTCAAGATTGACCCTGAGCGTGCGGTCAGCATAGCGACGAAGATTGGTGTGAGCGAAGCTGAAGAATTCGACTATCTTTTGCTTTCGGATACGGAATCTAGAAACCTACGAGTAAAATTTCTAAGTAAAACAAAACGCCAGAAGCTATTCCACATTGGGTTTTATCATAAGAACGAGATCGGCGCCCTCAATATTATTACCAAGATCGTGGCCAGATCGAACTTCAATGTTATCACTAGCCTAATCCGGCGCGTGCAGGACTATCACAACGTCTGGGAAGTGATCCTGGAATACCAAGGCTCCGACGCCCGGATCCAAAGCCTGCCAAAGGATCCAAGGCGGGCGATCCAGCTCATGCTCAACCCCGCGCTCAAGCAACTGCGGGAGGCGGCGTCGGCCTACGGCATCGCGCTCTTCATCCCGACACACATCCCGGTGCATGCGTCCCAGACCGAGGACGGGCCGGTGCGGCGGGGCTGGAAACACAGCATTCCGCTCGACCCGGACGCGGTGGCGCAGACTCCAAGATTGCAGTTCCCGCGGCTGATCAGGGTAAACGGGGCGACGAGCAGCGGGCGGGAATGGATCGTCGATTACGCCAGCGCGGCGATCGAGAAGGGGCCGGCGGTGTTTATCTCCTGCCCGACCGTCGCGGCCGAATATCGGGACGCCCTCTGCCGAAGACTCGAGGCGAAGGGATGGACGCCCACGATCTATAGCGGCGCCAGCAAGTCGGAACTGACCTACGCCGAAGCGCGCCGGCTGATTGTCGCCGCCGACTATTTCGTGGGCATCTGGCATCCGGAACCGGAATCGGCGGCGGCGGACAAGGCCCGCCGCGGCGCCAAGGCAAAGGGGCGGTCCGCTGCGGTCGCGGAGCGGGCTGCGACAGCATCCTCTGTCTCTGGCGCCGAGGCCAGGTCGGGGGCGGATGCGCAAGCGACGCCCGCCGCTGGCGCCGATCACGAGACAAGACGGCAGCTCCCGCTGAGCCGGCTCTCGCCTTGGATGCATTTTGAACTGGGCGAGGCGCTGGCCCTGCACAAGCCCTTCAAGATCATCGCCCACAAGGATCTCAACTGGCCGGAGGTGGTCCGCCGCATCGCGGCGGACCGGACAACGCCGGGCTACAGTGACGAGGCCAGCTTCGACGAGCGGATCACCGAACTGCTGGTCTTCATGGAGAACAACTGGCGCCTGCCCATGGGGGGCCGCAAGACCGCGTGACGATCGTTGGCCTAGCGGTTCGACCAGACGCCGCTGCGGGGCGGGGAGGCGCTGCCGCCGCCGCCGCGCTGCGGGCCCTTGAAGGCCGGACGGCCGCCGGCGGGCTTGTGCTCGCCGCCGCCGCCGTTGCTGCGGGCCGGAGCGCCCTCGTGACGGTGGCCGCCATTGCCACCGCCGCCATGGTTGCGGTTGCGCTTGTGCGCGTGATTGCCGCGATGGCCGCCGGCGCCGCGGGTGTCGGCGCGCTCCGGCTTGCCTTGCGGCTCCGGCATGGCCGCGGTGGCCGCGCCCAGCTGCTTGTCGTTGCGGCGGTCGAAGGACGGGATGGTCTGGCGCGTCACCTTCTGGATGTCGCGCAGCAGGGTCCGTTCGTCGTCGGAGCAGAAGGCCACCGCGGAACCGTCGGCGCCGGCGCGGGCCGTGCGGCCGATCCGGTGGACGTAGCTTTCCGGCACGTTGGGCAGTTCGAACTGCACGACGTGGGTGACCGCGTCGATGTCGATGCCGCGGGCCGCGATGTCGGTGGCGACCAGGGCGCGGACCTTGCCGGCCTTGAAATCGGCGAGCGCGCGTTCGCGCTGGCCCTGGCTCTTGTCGCCGTGGATCGCCGCGGCGTCGACGCCCACCTGCTCGAGGCTGCGCGCGACCCGGTCGGCGCCGCGCTTGGTGCGGGTGAAGACGATGACGCGCTTGAAGCCCGGATCGTCGAACAGCTCGGAGAGCAGGGCGCGCTTGCGGGACTGCTCCACGAAGAGGACGCGCTGGTTCACCTTCTCGACGGTGGTCGCCTGCGGCGCGACCGAGACGCGCAGCGGATCGGTGAGCAGCTCAGAGGCCAGCTTGCCGATCTCGGTCGGCATGGTCGCGGAGAAGAACAGGTTCTGCCGGACCTTCGGGATGTGCGCCACGATCTTGCGGATCGGCAGCACGAAGCCGAGGTCGAGCATCTGGTCGGCCTCGTCGAGGACGAAGATCTCCACGCCGCGCAGCGTGATGGTCTTTTCCTGCAGGTGGTCGAGCAGGCGGCCCGGCGTGGCGACGAGCACGTCGACGCCGTTGGCCATGGCCTTGTGCTGGGCGCCGTATTTCACGCCGCCGAAGATCACGGCGACGGTGACGCCCATGTGCTTGCCGTAGGTGCGGAAGCTCTCGCCGATCTGGCTGGCGAGTTCGCGGGTGGGGGAGAGCACCAGGACGCGGGCGCCCTTGCGCTCCGGCTGGCGCTTCTCGGCGGCCAGGCGGTGGAGGATGGGCAGGGCGAAGGCGGCGGTCTTGCCGGTGCCGGTCTGGGCGATGCCCTGGAGGTCGCGGCCGGCCATGACGCCGGGAATGGCCTGCGCCTGGATCGGCGTGGGCGTGGTGTAGCCTTCTCCGGCCAGCGCCTTCAAAAGAGGAGCGGCGAGGCCGAAATCGGTGAATTGAGTCAAAACGTAAAAACTCTCAGATATGCGCCGAACGCGCCGGCTCGATCCTATCGAGGGCGCGGAGGTCGCGGGTCTTTGGGGAAGCGCCCCGCGTGATGGGCGATCTATGGGTCTTACGGCGCTCGACAGGCTGGGCCCTGAGAAGGACCCCACGCGGCTGGAGCACCGATAGCGCCGTAGTTTCGTGACGCGGGCTGCACATCGGGGTTTGGGGCGTTAATGTCAACCCACGCGCCGGGGATTGGCCCAGGGCTGTGACATATGGGACTCAGGCGCGCCGTGACCTCGAAGACCCGGATGGAGGCCCTGGTCCGCGCCTGGGACTGGGGTGCGGTGGAGGCGGCGTTGGCCGAGACGCCGAAGCTCGCCGATGTCCGCGACCGGCGGGGCCGCAACTGGCTGCACATCGCCTGCATGGTCGAGCTGACGCCGGCCCGCGACGCCGCCGACAGCGTGCGGATGGCCGATAGGCTGCTGGCCCGCGGCTTCGGCATCGAGGACGCGGCCTTCACCGAGCCTGACTTCCGTGCGACGCCGCTGTGGCACGCGGTTGCTCACGGCAAGAACCACGCCCTGATCGCCCACCTGCTCGGCCGGGGCGCAAGCCCGCTCTATTGCCTGTGGGCGGCGGCCTACAACGACGACGCGGTGACGATCGGCCTGCTGGCCGGGGCGGGTGCGCCGCTGGACGGGGTGGCCGAGGGCGAGACGCCGCTGCTGTTCGCGGTGACCTATAGCGCCTTCGCCGCCGTCGAGGCCCTGCTGAAGCAGGGCGCGGATCCCAACCGCCTCGACGCCAAGGGCCGCACAGCCCTGCACCGGATGCTGAACAAGGGCGGCGATATCGCTCACCTGGAGATGATGCTGGCGAACGGCGCGTCGCTGGACGTCGCCGACGCCGAGGGCCGCACGGTGCGCGAGATCCTCGGCCGCAAGCGCGATCCGGCGCTCAAGGCCCTGGTGGATCGGCGCTAGCGGGCCTGTGGTGTTTTCCGCGCAGGGCGCCAATCTGGCGGCGATCGACGCCAGGAGTCCCGGGATGAAATTCGCCGCCGCCCTTCTCGCCGCCCTTTTGGCCCTGACGGGCGCCGCCCGCGCGGCGGAGCCGTCACCGGCCGACCGCGCCGCCATCGCCGCCTTGGAGACGCGGATCTCCCCAATGGCGGTGAGCGCCGAGGGCGCGGCGCCCAGGACCCTCGCCGTCCGCATGGCCGAGCTCAAGGTCCCCGGCGTCAGCGTCGCCTTTATCGAGAACGGCAAGGTGAAGTGGACCCGGACCTATGGGGTCGCCGCGGCCGGCGGGACGCAGCCCGTCACGCCGGAGACGCTCTTCCAGGCGGCCTCGATGAGCAAGGCCTTCGCCGCCGCGGCCGCGCTGCGGCTCGTGGAGCAGGGCCGCCTGGACCTCGACGAGGACATCAACGACCGCCTGAAGACCTGGAAGGTCCCGCCCAGCCCCTACACGGCCGAGCAGAAGGTGACCCTGCGCCGCCTGCTCAGCCACACCGCCGGCCTGACGGTGAGCGGCTTCCCGGGCTACCAGGCCGGCACGCCGGTCCCCGCGATCCTCCAGATCCTCGACGGGACGCCGCCCTCCAACACCCCGGCCATTCGCTCGTTCGAGACGCCAGGCGGCGCCTACGCCTATTCCGGCGGCGGCTATGTGGTGGCGCAGCTGGCGATCATCGAGGCCGGCGGCAAGCCCTATCCCGAGCTCCTGGAAGAGCTGGTGCTGCGCCCGGCGGGCATGCGCCAGTCGACCTTCGTCCAGCCCTTGCCGGAAGGCCTCGTGAGGCGGTCCGCGAGCGGCCATGACGCCAAGGGCGCCGTCATTCCGGGCGGCCGCAACACCTATCCGGAGTACGCGGCCGCGAGCCTGTGGACCACGCCCTCCGACTACGGCCGGTTCCTGATCGGCCTGCAGGACTCCCACGACAGCCGCCCGCACGCCTTGTTGCGCCCGTCGAGCGCCAAGGCGATGATGACCCCGGTGGACGCCAACTACGGCCTGGGCCTCGCCCTCGGGCGGCAGGGCGGCCATCCCTACATCCAGCACGGCGGCGGCAACGCGGGCTTCCAGTGCGACGCCTTCGCCTTCCTGGACGGATCCCGCCAGGGTCTCGTGGTCATGACCAACAGCGACGTCGGCGGCATCCTGGCCTCCGAGATCCGCCGCGCGGTGGCCAAGGCCTATGGCTGGGGCGACCAGGATCCGGCCACCCGCGGATCGCCGCGCCGCGCGCCCTACTTCCCGCCGGCGGCCAAATGACCAAACCCATGCTGCTGGTCGCCGCCGCGGCCTTGGTGGACGCCGACGGGCGCGTGCTGATCTGCCAGCGGCCGGAGGGCAAGCAGCTCGCGGGCCTGTGGGAATTCCCGGGCGGCAAGGTCGAGGCGGGCGAGACCCCGGAAGCCTGCCTGATCCGCGAGCTGGACGAGGAACTGGGCATAGCGGTCACCCACGCGTGCCTCGCGCCCTTCGTCTTCGCCAGCCACGAATACGAGAGCTTCCACCTTTTGATGCCGCTCTACCTCTGCCGGCGTTGGGAGGGCCAGGTGACGGCGAAGGAGCACAAGGCGCTGGCCTGGGTGAAGCCGTCGAAGCTCACCGACTACCCGATGCCGCCGGCCGATGCGCCATTGGTCGCCTGGCTGCGCGACCTGCTTTGAGGCCCGCTCGCTACGGCTTGGGCGGGGTCGGGGCCTTTTCGCCGAAGGCGTCGTTCACCTCGGCTTCGGTGATCCGGGCGGAAGGATCGCCCGTCTGGTTCAGGTTCTGCTCTTCGGTGCCGTCGCCGAACATGCCGGGATGCTTGTCGGCGGTCTTGCCGTCTTGCGGGTCAGCCATGGGAAGTCTCCTGGTTCGAGGCTCCCCTAACGAGCGGCGCGGATCGCTGTTCCGGCTAGCGACCATAGCTCGTCTTGGTGACCGCCAGGCGGTGGGCGGGGGAGGGCGCGCGGGTCGCCTCGATCACGCATTGGCCGGGGTCGATCATGGCGTGCTGGCCCAGGCAGTAGATGTCCTCGTAGTGCGGGCCGGCGCTGGCCAGGCATTGGTAGAGGTTGAGCTTGGCCATCTTCAGGCACATGCCGGCGCGCGGCTCGCTCATCAGGCTGCGCGCCTGGGCGTCTTCGCCGAGCACGCTGAGCGCGGCAAGCGCCACCCCGCGCGCCACCACGGGGCTCGACGCCCCGCTCCGCCGGGCGCCCTCCGAGAGCGCCGATTGCAGCCGGGCCGGGTCCTCGCGGCTCGGCCGATAGCCCTCCGCCGAGATGTGCTTCACCCGGCTGAGGCGGCCGGCCGGGTCGCTGACCGGCGCCTTCGACCAGGCCTGGTGCTGAACCGAATAGGCGGCATGCTTGACCTTCTCGCCCTCGAGGTTGAGCGCGGAGCCTTGCGCATAGAGCGCCCCGCTGGCCCGCGCGCCGGCCGCCTCGCCGCCGGGCAGCGACAGCGCGGTCTGCGGATCGGCGGTCAGCCGGCGGGCGAGGTCGCCCCGGTCGCGGTCGGCGCGCACGGCGGCCACGAAGCGCGGCTCCTGCAGGGCGGCCAGCGCCGCATAGGCGATCATGCCGGCCTCCAACTCCCTGGGCTCGTGGGCGGCCCCGGTCTGCAGCGCCTGGGAGACCTCGGACGGGCCGGCGAAGTCGGCGTCGATGCCGCGGGCGTGGCGCATGAAGCTTTCGAAGGCGCTGGCCTGGGCGGCGAGCCCTCGGTCGGAGGATATGGCGAGCTGGGCCGAGGGCGCCGCCGCGGCGCCCGGCCTGGCGGCGGCGGTCCTCGACGGTTTCGGCGCGGTGGCGCACCCGGCGAGCGCGACGGCGCAGGCGGCGGCGAGCAGGCCGATGGTTCCAATAGTCTTCGTCATATCGACCCCCGACGTCAGGAGCCCCCCGAGACGTCACCGTAGTCAGGACCCCGGTGAGCGCCGCCGTGGTCAGTTGTCGAGAAACTTGGTTTCCCGGCCGTTACCAAGCTTTGCCGGACGCCGGCGTCACGCGTCGCGCGGCAGGCGGTGCTCGACGGTCCCCAGCGCATCGGCCAGCCGCATCTTCGCCGAGCCGGGCTGCAGCGGCTGCGGCTGGCTCGCGTGCGGCGCCCAGCCGGTCAGGGTGATGATCTCGAAGGTCGCCGGCACGCGCCCGTCGGGGCCGGCGAAGCGCTCGACGTAGATCTCGCAGGCGCGGGCCAGCAGGGTGCGCGTCAGGCCGCGCGGGTGGCGGTCGGCCAGCACATTGGTCTCGCCCATCTGGCGCAGGTCGGCGAGCAGCTTCAGGGGATGCTCGTAGCTGACGTTCACCCGGTCGACGTCGCCGACGGGCAGCGCAAAGCCCGCACGCTGTAACAGCCCCGCGGCGTCGCGGCTGTCGGCGAAGGGCGAGACGCGGCTGCCGGCGCCGCCCAGGATCTCGTCCTCGGCGGCGGTCAGGGCCTGGCGAAGCTCGGTGAGCGTCGAGCCGCCCAAGAGGGCGCCGATGAAAAGGCCGTCCGGCTTCAGCGCCCGGCGAATCTGCACCAGGGCGCCGACCACGTCATTGGTCCAGTGCAGGCCGAGCGTCGAGACGACCAGGTCGAGGCTCGCGGGCGCGAACGGCAGGCGCTCCTCGTCCAAGGTGGCGCGCGGGCCGGTCCGCCCGGCCAGCATGGCGGGCGAGAGGTCTGTCTCGACCAGGACGCCGATGCGCCCGGCCGCCTCGCTGCCGCCCAGCACCTCGGCGAAGACACCGGAACGCGCCGAGAGGTCGACGGCCACGGGGAACTCCCGCATGATCCCCTCCAGGCGCTCGGCGATGTCGAGGGCGGCGCGGCGCTGCAGGAAGTCGGCGGCCGTGAAGCCCTTGGCGGCGCGGTCCAGGCGCCGGCGGTGCAGGGTGCGGTCGAAGAGGCGGGGCGGATTGGGCATGAGCGCGGAAGATGGCCTCTTCCCGGCTGTATTGAAACCGGGCCCGCGGGTCCGGGCGATGTGGCGCGGCGCGCTCGACCTGGTCTTCCCGCCGCAGGCCATCGACGGTGGGTCCGCCCTGGCCGGCGGGCTCTCGCCGGAAGCCTGGAGCCGCATCCGCTTCCTCGACGGTCCGGTCTGCGACGGCTGCGGGACGCCCTTTGAGTTCGACATCGGCTCCCGTTGCGCGGCCTGCCTCGCCAAACCCCGGGCCTTCGACGCGGCCCGCGCCGCCTGCCTCTATGACGAAACCTCCCGCGATCCGATCCTGAAGCTCAAGCACGCCGACCGGCTGGACCTCGCCCCGCTCTTCGCGCGCTGGCTGTCGCGCACGGCCCACGCCCTGGTGGAGCAGGCCGACGCCATCGCGCCCGTGCCGCTGCACCCCTCGCGCCTGCTCAGCCGCCGCTACAACCAGGCCGCCGAGATCGCCCGGCCGCTCAGCCGCCTGACCGGCGTTCCCTACCTGCCCGACGCCCTGGTCCGCCGCCGCGCCACCGAGACGCAGGGCGGCAAGTCCGGCTCGGGCCGCCGCCGCAACGTGGCCGGCGCCTTCGAGGTGCCGCCCGGCCGCGCCCGTCGGGTGGCCGGCAAGCGCATCCTGCTGATCGATGACGTGATGACCACCGGCGCCACGGCGGAGGGCTGTGCGCGGGCGCTGAAGGCCGCCGGCGCCGTGCGCGTGGATGTCGCAGTGGTCGCGCGGGTTAAAGAGATGTCAGGACTCACCATATGAAACTTCCGCGACAGTCGAGCGTCTAAAGAGTGTTATGTCCCACGTCACCATCTACACCCGGCCTTACTGCCCCTACTGCGTGCGGGCCCTGGACCTGCTTGAGAAGAAGGGCGTCGATTTCACCGAGATCGAAGCCGGCTTCGATCCCGAGAAGCGCCAGGAAATGATGCAGCGCGCCAACGGCCGCGCCACCTTCCCGCAGATCTTCGTCGGCGACCGGCACATCGGCGGCTGCGACGAGATGATGGCCCTGGAACGCGCCGGGCAACTCGATCCGCTGCTGCAGGCGGCGGCTTAGGCTTTCCAACGGCTGCGCTATAAGCTGGCGCCATGAAGATCGGCCTCATCCAGACCCGGACGCCCGCCACCCACGAGGCGGCGCTGGCGCATGTGCTGCCGCTGGTCCGCGAGGCGGCGGGGCAGGGCGCCGGCTTCATCGCGACCCCGGAGGGGACCAACGTCCTGCAGAAGGACCGCGCCATCCTGCTGCCGATGCTGAAGTCGCTGGAGGACGACGTGGTGGTGGCCGGCCTGCGGGCGGCGGCGATGGACTTCGGTGTCTGGATCCTGATCGGTTCGGCCCTGGTCCGGCGTGAGGACGGCAAGGCCGCCAACCGCTCGGTTCTGGTGTCGCCGCAGGGCGCGATCTCCGCGACCTACGACAAGCTGCACATGTTCGATGTCGACCTGCCGACCGGCGAAAGCTCGCGGGAGTCGGCGACCTACGAGCCTGGCGACCGGGCGGTGACCGCCCAGGCCGGCGAGCTGAAGCTCGGCATGACCGTCTGCTACGACCTGCGCTTCCCCGCGCTCTACCGCGCGCTGGCGCTGGCCGGCGCTGAGGTCATGACCATCCCCTCGGCCTTCACCCGGCCGACCGGGGCGGCGCACTGGGAGGTGCTGATGCGCGCCCGGGCCATCGAGACCGGCGCATTCGTGCTGGCGCCGGCCCAGGGCGGCCGCCACGAGGACGGGCGCGGCACCTACGGCCACTCGATCGCGGTCGCGCCCTGGGGCGAGGTTATCGGCCATCTCGACCATGACGAGCCGGGCGTACTGCTCGCCGAGCTGGACCTGGCGGCCGCGGCCAAGGCGCGCGCCGCGATCCCGGCGCTGGCCAATGCCCGGACCTTCGCCGCCCCTGAGCGTCTCGCATGATCCGCTACGCGCTCGCCTGCGAGCACGACCATGAGTTCGAGGGCTGGTTCGGCGCCTCGGCCGATTTCGACGACCAGCAGGCCCGCGGCCTGATCGAATGCCCGGTCTGTGCCTCGAAGGCGGTGCGCAAGGCGATCATGGCGCCGGCCGTGGCCGGGACGAAGCGACGCTCGCAAGACCAGTCCCCGGCCCAAAATCAGGCGATGATGATGGAAGCCATGGGCCGCATCCGCCAGCATGTGGAAGACAACTTCGACGATGTCGGCGACGCTTTCGCCTCAGAGGCCCGGGCGATCCACGAAGGCCGGTCCGAAGACCGCGGCATCTATGGCCAGGCGACCTCGACCGAGGTGAAGAAGCTGGTGGAAGACGGCGTCCCGGTCGCCCCAATGCCCCCCGAGGCGCCCAGGAAATCCAAGCTCAACTAGGGTTCTTGCGGACCCACGACCCGCCCCATACGGTCGCGGTCCAACCCTGGAGTCCTTCATGATCCGTACGCTGGCTGTCACGGCCGCCTTCGCCGCCTTTTGCGCTTCGTCCGCCGCAGCCCAGCCCGCCCCGCCGCCGAACTTCCCCGGCCAGGCGGAATTCCACGATCTCTACAAGGAGCTCATCGAGACCAACACCACGGTCTCCGCCGGGTCCTGCACCGTGGCCGCCCAGGAGATGGCCGCCCGGCTGAAGGCCGCGGGCTTCGCCGACGCCGACCTGACGCTGCTGATCCCGCCGAACCGGCCCAAGGACGGCAATCTGATCGCCGTGCTGCATGGCGCCGACGCCAAGGCCAAGCCGATCATGCTGCTCGCCCACATCGACGTGGTGGAGGCCAGGCGCGAGGACTGGCAGCGCGACCCCTTCAAGCTGGTCGAGGAGAACGGCTACTTCTACGCCCGCGGCGCCAGCGACGACAAAGCCATGGCCGCCTCCTTCACCGACGCCATGACCCGCTACAAGAAGGAGGGCTTCAAGCCCCGCCGCGACATCAAGCTGGCGCTGACCTGCGGCGAGGAGACGCCGGACACCTTCAACGGCGCCCACTGGCTGATGACCACCCACCGCGCCGAGATGGACGCGGCCTTCGCCCTGAACGAGGGGGCCGGCGGGCGGCTCGACGGCGACAAGCGCGTCTACCTGGGCATCCAGGCCGGCGAGAAGGTCTATCAGGACTATACGCTGGAGGTGACCAATCCCGGCGGCCACTCCTCGCGGCCGATCCGCGACAACGCGATCTACCATCTGGCCGGCGGGCTTTCGAAGATCGGGCTCTATGACTTCCCGGCCCACCTGAACGAGGCCACGCGCCTGCATTTCGGGAAGATGAGCACGATCCTGGGCGGCCAGATCGGCGGCGACATGAAGGCCGCGCTCGCCCAGCCGACGCCCCCGGCCGTGGTCGCCTCCATCGCCCGCGACCCCGGCTACAATTCGATGATGCGCACCACCTGCGTGGCGACCATGGTCAACGCCGGCCATGCGCTGAACGCCCTGCCGCAGCGGGCCACCGCCAACGTCAACTGCCGGATCCTGCCGGGCGAGGCGCCGGAGGCGGTGATGGCGCAGCTCGCCAAGGTGATGGACGATCCGGCGATCAAGATCCGCATGGCCGGGGAGAAGAGCCCGGTCTCGCCCCCGCCGCCGCTCGGCAAGGACATCACCGGCCCGGCCGAGACGGTCGCCCGCCAGATGTGGCCCGGCGTGCCGCTGGTCCCGGCCATGTCCACCGGCGCCACCGACGGGCGCTTCCTCACCGCCGCCGGCGTGCCGACCTACGGTCTCTCAGGCATGTTCGGCGAGAGCGACGGCGGCGGGGTGCATGGCCTGAACGAACGCATCCGCGTCCGCTCGCTCTACGAGGGCCGCGAGTACCTCTACCGCGTGGTCAAGCTCTACGCGAACAGCGCCGGCTGACCGGGCCGGCTTGTCGTCCCCGCACGCCTGGGCCACGATCGTGGCAGTGGCGTTCGGGGGAATCGATCATGCTTAGGTTGCAGGCCGCGCTGGGCGCGTTGGTCCTGACGTGGGCGTCCGCCGGCCTTGCGGCGCCCCTCGACGCCTACGGCCACCTGCCGGCGCTGGAGAATGCGGTGATCTCGCCCGATGGGCGACAGATCGCGCTCCTGCGCACCAACGGCGAACTTCGCCAGATCGCCATCGAAACCCTGGCCGACGGCAAGACCCCCCATGTGCTGGGAATCGGCGACGCCAAGATCCGCGCCCTGCAGTGGGTGGGGCCGGACCACCTGATTCTCACCACCTCGAAGACCACCACCATTCAGGACACCGGCGCCCCGCGAGCCGAGTACTTCCTGATCTTCGACTACAGCCTGAAGACCCGGAAGCTCTATCCCCTGCTGCGCGACGTCCCGCGCTCGCTGCCGACGGTCTTCGGGCCGCCGATGGCGCGAATGCTGGACGGCAAGCCGAACCTGTTCGTCGAGGGCATCCAGTTCAACGACAGCGGCCAGGGGATGTATTCGCTCTTCCGCATCGACCTGGAGAAGGAGCGGGCCGGTCTCGTCGAGATGGGCACGCTGGCGAGCCGGGGCTGGCTGGTCGACGCGAATGGCTATCCGATCGCCCAGACCACCTATGACGACCGTAGCGGCCGCTGGTCGCTCAAGGTGAAGGCGGGGCCCGGCTGGCGCGAGGGCCGGTCGGTCGAGCACACCTTGGAGACCCCGGCGCTCGAGGGCCTTGGCCGGGACGGCCATACGATCCTGATGCGCGAGATGATGGACGGCCGGGCCCAGGTCCGCGAGGTCGGCCTCGACGGCGCCTGGGGACCGCCGCTGGACATCGCCGACGACGACAGCGCGATCTTCGATCCCGCCGCCCACAACCTGATCGGCTACCACGCCCTGATCGGCGAGGAGCAGCGCTACAATTTCCTCGAGCCTCAGGACCAGACGGCCTGGAGCGCGCTGCTCAAGGCCTTCCCCGACCAGCAGGTGCGGCTGATCTCCTGGTCCGACGATCGGCAGAAACTGGTGGTGGCGGTGAATTCGCCCGTGGAGGGGCCGGCCTTCGCCCTCGTCGACGCCGCCACCCACGCCGTCACCAGGATCGGCCCGCAGTTCGACCGCCTGCAGAAGGCGGATATCGCCACGGTCCGCCCGATCCGCTTCAAAGCGCAGGACGGCGTCCCGCTCAGCGGCTACCTGACGATCCCTCACGGCGCCGATCCGAAGAACCTGCCGCTGGTGGTCTTCCCGCACGGGGGACCCGCGGTCCGTGACGAGCCGGGGTTCAACTGGTGGGCCCAGGCGATGGCTTCGCGCGGCTATGCGGTGCTGCAGGTCAACTACCGCGGCTCCAGCGGCTTCGGCTGGAATTTCCTGCAGGCCGGTTTCGGCCAGTGGGGCCGCAAGATGCAGACCGATCTGTCCGACGGGGTGCGAGATCTGGCCCGCCAGGGGATTGTCGATCCGAAGCGCGTCTGCATCGTCGGCGCGAGCTACGGCGGCTATGCGGCCATGGCCGGTCCGACGCTCGACCCCGGCGTCTACCGCTGCGCGGCGGCCTACGCCGGCATCTCCGACCTGCGGAGCTTCGCGCCCTGGGTCCGCAACCAGTCCGGGATCGGCCCGCAGCGCTATCTGGTGCGGTTCGTGGGTGCGGAAAGCGCGCGTGACCCCTCGCTGTCGGAAATCTCGCCCGCCGCCCACGTGGATCGGGTCAGCGTCCCGATGCTGCTGATCCACGGCAAGGACGACACGGTCGTGCCCCTGGAGCAGAGCCGCATCATGGCCGACGCCCTGAAGGCGGCCGGCAAGCCCGTCGAGTTCATCACCCTGGACTCCACCGACCACTGGCTGACCCGCGGCGACACGCGGCTCGCCATGCTGCAGGCGGTGGTGGCCTTCCTGGAAAAGAACAATCCGCCGAACTGAGCGGTCCGAGGCGATCGGCGGGGGTCCGCCGGCTTGATTTCAGGCCGGTGTCCCGACAACCTTCGCCTGTAATGGGGAGCGTTGCATGTTGAGGTGGGGTGGAGTGGCGGCGGGCCTATTGGCCCTCGCGGCGGGCGCCGCGAGGGCTGCGCCTCTCGAGGCCTATGGCAAGCTGGCGGCGGTCGAGGACATCGCGATCTCGCCCGATGGCTCGCGGTTGGCTTTGATCCAGACCGACGGTGAGAAGCGATCCATTCGGGTCGAGAATCTCGCTCAGCATCGGCTGGAGCGGTTGCTCCAGGGCGGCGACGCCAAGCTTTCCGGGATGCTTTGGGTAGGGCCTGACCACCTTTTCGTGTCGCGCGGCTCCAGAGCAGGTCTTCAAGGTACGGAGGCCACTCGGAGCGAGTTTCAGTTGGGATTCGACTACAACATCCTGACGGGCGGCACGCATGAGCTCCTGCAGGATACGACGGCGAGCTTCAACGCGTTCTGGGGCGGTCAAACACGCGTCATCGGTGGCAAGCCTGTCCTGTTCCTGCGTACCTACCATCTCTCCGGCTTCTACCTGGTCCATACGATCTACCGAATCGACATGGACACCGACAAGTCCACGGCGGTCGAAGTCGGCGCGCCGGGGGCGATGGGATTGGTCTTGGCTGCGGACGGCCACGCCATCGCGGAGTCGACATGGGACAGGTCGTCCAGGACCTGGGCCCTGAAGTTCAGGAGCGACGACGCCTGGAAGGACGTCCGAACCGAGAAGATGGAGCGCCACGAAAAGGCGTGGAAGGACGAGTTCTACAAGGTTCCCGTGTTGCTTGGCCTCGGCCGGGACGGGAATTCGGTTCTCGTGTCGGAGACGCGCGGCGACGAACAGCTGCTTCGGGAAGTGAATGGCAAGGGGGAATGGTCCGAACTCTTGCCGATCGAAGGAAGTGAAAGGCCGGTGTTCGACCCTGCCCACCACAACCTGATCGGCATCGCGGGCTTGGTCGGCGACGAGCAGCGCTATCGCTTCTTCTCCGATGCGGATCAGCAGGCCTGGAAACTGGTCGAACACGCCTATCCCAACCAACGCGTCCGGCTCGTTTCCTGGACCGACGACCGACGAAAGATCGTCGTCAGTGTCGATTCCCCCGATCTGGGGCCTGGCTATGCGCTGATCGATCTGAACTCACGCCACGCCGACTGGATCGCAAACCGGTACGATAAGGTCGGCCCCGCCGACATTTCGCCCGTCAGGCCGATCCAGTTCAAGGCCGCGGACGGCATGCAACTGACCGGATATCTGGCGACTCCGCGTGGGGCCGGCGAGAAGAACCTTCCTCTGATTGTCTTCCCTCACGACGGCCCGGAACAGCGGGACGAACCGGGGTTCGATTGGTGGGCTCAGGCCATGGCGTCCCGAGGCTACGCCGTTTTGCAGGTGAATTTTCGAGGATCGGCCGGCTTTGGGAGCAAGTTTCGCGACGCCGGTTTCGGCCAGTGGGGCCGCAAGATGCAGACCGATCTCTCGGATGGGGTTCGCTACCTGGCCAAGGAGGGCATCGTCGATCCCAAACGCGTCTGCATCGTGGGCGCGAGCTTTGGCGGCTACACCGCGATGGCGGGGTTGACGCTGGATCCCGACGTGTACCGGTGCGCGGTTTCCTATGGCGGGATCTCGGACATGGAGGACTTCACGCCCTGGGTGCGAGAACGGGATGGCCGTGAGCCTGAGCATTCGCTCATGGAGTTCATCGGCGCGAAGGAAGGGCGCGACGCGTCCGTCGCCGAGATCTCACCCATCGACCACATCGACAGGATCAAAGGCCCGTTGCTGCTGATCCACGGAAAGGACGACACGGTCGTTCCGATCGCGCAAAGCCGGCTCATGGCCAATGCCATGAAGCGGGCAGGAAAGCCGGTGGAGTACGTCACACTCGACAGCACCGATCACTGGCTGACGCGCGGCGACACGCGCCTGCAGATGCTGAAGGCCACCGTTGACTTCCTGGAGAAGAACAACCCGCCGAACTAGGTCCGCTGCGGCGTATCGTTGCGCCTTGTGTGGCTGATCCGCCACACTACATCGGGAGGGCTGGGCCGTGCTTGATGAGGCGGCCCCGCCCATTCGCCTACTCAAGGGGACCTGATGAATATCGACGTCTATTCCGACCGCGCCAAACAGGCGATCCAGTCTGCCCAGAGCCTTGCCCTGGCCCGCGGCCATCAGCAGCTGGGCCCCGAGCACCTCCTGAAGGTGCTGCTGGAAGAAAAGGACGGGCTGTCGCGCGCCCTGATCGAGAGCGCCGGCGGACGGCCCGACGAGGCCGACAAGGCCACCGACGCCCTGCTGGGCAAGACGCCCCGCGTCGAGGGCGGCTCCGGCCAGCTCTACATGAAGCCCGAGACGGCCCGCGTCTTCGCCGGCGCCGAACTGGGCGCCAAGGACGCGGGCGACGCCTTCGTCACCACCGAGCGCCTGTTGATCGCCATCTCCAAGGACGGCGGCGACGCGGCCAAGGTGCTGAAGGACGCGGGCGCCACCACCAAGGCCCTCGAAGCCGCCGCCGTCGCCCTGCGCAAGGGCAAGACCGCCGACTCGGCCTCGGCCGAGGAAGGCTACGATGCGCTGAAGCGCTACGCCCGCGACCTCACCCAGGCCGCCCGCGACGGCAAGCTCGATCCGGTGATCGGCCGCGACGAGGAGATCCGCCGCACGATCCAGGTCCTCTCGCGGCGCACCAAGAACAACCCCGTCCTGATCGGCGAGCCCGGCGTCGGCAAGACCGCCATCGTCGAGGGCTTGGCGCTGCGCATCGTCAACGGCGACGTGCCCGAGGGCCTGAAGGACAAGAAGCTCATGGCGCTCGACATGGGCTCGCTGATCGCCGGCGCGAAATACCGCGGCGAGTTCGAGGAGCGGCTGAAAGCCGTCCTCAACGAGGTCACCGCCGCCGAGGGCTCGATCATCCTGTTCATCGACGAGATGCACACCCTGGTGGGCGCCGGGAAGAGCGAAGGCGCCATGGACGCCTCCAACCTGCTGAAGCCCGCCCTGGCGCGCGGCGAACTGCACTGCGTGGGCGCCACCACGCTCGATGAGTACCGCAAGAACGTCGAGAAGGACGCGGCGCTCGCCCGTCGCTTCCAGCCGGTTTTCGTCTCCGAGCCCACGGTGGAGGACACCATCTCCATCCTGCGGGGCCTCAAGGAGAAATACGAGCTGCACCACGGGGTGCGGATCTCCGACAGCGCCATCGTGGCCGCCGCGACGCTGTCCAACCGCTACATCGCCGACCGCTTCCTGCCGGACAAGGCCATCGACCTGATGGACGAGGCGGGCAGCCGCGTGCGCATGGCGGTGGATTCCAAGCCCGAGGAGCTGGACGAGATCGACCGGCGCGTCGTGCAGCTGAAGATCGAGCGCGAGGCGCTCACCAAGGAGACCGACGCCGCCTCCAAGGCCCGGCTGGAGAAGCTGGAGGACGAACTCATCGACCTCGAGGCCCAGTCCGAGGACATGACCGGCAAGTGGCGCGCGGAGAAGGAGAAGGTCTCCTCCGCCGCCCAGACCCGCGAGGCGCTCGATCGCCTGCGGGCCGAGCTGGTCGTGGCGCAGCGGAGCGGCGACCTGCAGCGCGCCTCGGAGATCGCCTACGGCGAGATCCCGCAGCTCGAAAAACGCCTGGCCGAGGAAGAGTCCAAGGCCGACCAGGACGCGGTCTCCCCCGAAGTCGTGGACGCCGAACAGATCGCCGCTGTCGTCTCCCGCTGGACCGGGGTGCCGGTCGAAAAGATGCTGGAGGGCGAGCGCGAGAAGCTGCTCAAGATGGAAGACGCTCTGCGCGGACGCGTGGTCGGCCAGGAGGAGGCCCTGCTGGCGGTTTCCGACGCCGTGCGCCGGGCCCGCGCGGGCCTGCAGGACCCCAACCGCCCGATCGGCTCGTTCCTGTTCCTGGGCCCCACGGGCGTCGGCAAGACCGAGCTCACCAAGGCGCTCGCCGAGTTCATGTTCGCCGACGAGCACGCCATCACCCGCCTCGATATGAGCGAGTACATGGAGAAGCACTCGGTCTCCCGCATGATCGGCGCGCCCCCCGGCTACGTCGGCTATGACGAGGGCGGGGCGCTGACCGAGGCGGTGCGGCGCAGGCCCTACCAGGTGCTGCTGTTCGACGAGGTCGAGAAGGCCCACCCGGACGTCTTCAACGTGCTGCTGCAGGTGCTGGACGACGGGCGGCTCACCGACGGCCAGGGCCGCACGGTGGACTTCCGAAACGTGATCATCGTCATGACCTCGAACCTGGGCTCGGAATTCCTGGCCACGCTCGACGACGGCGAGGACGTGGAGGTCGCCCGCACCTCGGTGATGGACGTGGTCCGCCGCCATTTCCGGCCGGAGTTCATGAACCGCATCGACGAGATCATCCTCTTCAAGCGGCTGGGCCGCGGCGAGATGGACGACATCGTCAAGATCCAGCTGCAACGGGTCGAAAAGCTGCTCGGCGAGCGGCGCATGTCGATCGCGCTCGACGCGGCGGCCACCCACTGGCTGGCCGAACGCGGCTACGACCCGGTCTATGGCGCGCGGCCGCTGAAGCGGGTCATCCAGAAGGAACTGGTCGACCCGATCGCCAAGAAGCTGCTGGCGGGCGAGCTGGAGGATGGCGCGGTGATCAGCGTCTCCGCCGGTCAGGACGGCCTGATCATCGGCCGCGCCAAGGTCCACTAACGAAAAGGCCCCGGCGAGCGCCGGGGCCTTTCCTGGACTCCAGGGTCCGGCCGGATCAGTCGGCGCAGGCGACCCAGCGATGGCCTTCGCGGTACATGTCGCGGCGGGCGTCGTAGCCGTGGTAGCGCACCATGCAGTTGTGGACGTGGCCGTACCAGTCGGCCTCATGGCCGCGCCAGCGGTGCCACCTGTGCATGGGCGGGGGCGGGGCGTGGCCCCAGGTGTTGTCCCAGTGGCCGTAGCGTTCGACCACGACCGGCTGGGCCGAACTGACGCTGGCGGCGCCGGCGGCGCCCATCAGCGTGGCCACGGCCAAGCCGGCAAACATAAGCTTACGCATGGAAAATTTTCCTTCGTTGGTTGTCCCGACGAGGAAGAACGCAGATCGGCCCAGCGGGTTTCTCGCGAAAATCCGGGCCCTAGAATTCGAAGCTCGTGGCCCGCCCGCCGCGGGTGACCACCCGGCGCATGACCGCGACGCTGGGCCCCGAGGCGCCCGCGACCGGCTTGGCCAGGGTCACGGCGTACCAGGCGCCGTCCGGCAGGCCCGAGAAGCTCACGCGATCGGTGTTGTCGCAGGTGGCGCGCTTGACGAAGGGGTTGGAGTCGCCGGGCGGGGCCTGGGCCGTGCGGCTGCGCACGTCGTCGGTCGGCAGGGCCGAGCGCTGGTCGGACTTGTAGAGCACCATCATCCGCCGGCGCGACCAGGGGGTCTCCGGGGTCAGCACCACGGTCGCCCCGGCGCAGGTGTAGCGGGCCGATCCGGAGCCCCGGTAGTTCAGCGCCCCGATCAGCGCGTTGTGGCCGGGCGCCTTCGACCAGGCGAAGTCGCCGGCGCGGAACGCGGCGTCCTCCGCCGGCAGGCTCGGCCCACGTCCCGGCGGCGACGGACCGTAGGTCGGCGCACAGGCGGTGAGCGAGCCCAGAAGGGCGGCGGCGGCGAGGAGACGAGCGCGGTCGGCCATGAAGCGGAGCATATAGGCCAATGCGGCGAAATCGCGCCAGTGGGCTCGAGACCGCCGGGCGCTCGCGCCGCTCAGAGCTGGTTCAGGCTGAAGACCATCAGGCCGAGCAGCAGGAGGCCGAACGACACCACCGTCGTCGTCCAGACGATCAGGGTCTTCAGGATCGCCCCCAGCACGCTCGATCCATAGGCGCCGCGCAGGGTCTGGAAGAGGTTGATCGGCGTCCAGACGGCGAGCGCCAGGAACCAGACGATCGCCAGCTGGCCCGGCAGGATCAGGCCCACGGCGTTGGTCAGGAAGGCGAAGGACAACAGGTTCATCGCCACCAGCAGGTGGTCGTAGATGAACACCTGTTTGCGGTTGCGATAGACCAGCGCCAGGGTCAGGCCGACGATCGGCAGCAGCAGGATCGCCGTCCGCTGGCCCCAGGAGAACAGGACGCTCCAGTAGTAGTCCGGATTGGCGGTGGCCTTCCTCAGCCCCGCCTTCCAGCCGGTGCGCGCCTCACCGACCGCGGCCTCCGCATTGTCCGGCGCCAGGCCCTGGGCCGCCCGGTCGGCCTCGGCGATCCGCCGGCGATAGCGGGCCTCGGCCTTGGCGATGGTCCGGTCATAGGCCGCCGCCGCGTGGCCGGGCTTCTCGTCCGGGTCCAGCAGCGCCTCGGCGCGGTCCTTGCGGGCCTCGGTCATGTCCGCGGCCAGGTCCGTGCCCGCCTCGTCCCGGATCTTGCCGGCCGCGACGCTCCGGCCGGCGGGGGTCTTCAGCGCCGCGATCTCGGTCGCCTTGCGCCGGGCGTTGCTCAGCGTCTCCTCATGGGCCGCATGCTCGGCGGCGAAGATGAAGAGCACCAGGGCGACCAGGAAGGTCCGGAACGGCGGCACGTGGCGGACGATGCGGCCGTCCATATAGTCCCGCGCCAGGCGCCCGGGCCGCAGGAACAGGTCCGGCACGGTGCGCCAGAGCCGCCCGTCCAGTTCGAAAAGCGCCTCGCCGGCCTCCCAGATCAGCCGCAGGATCGAGCGCTTGTGGGTGTCGGCGGTCTGGCCGCAGACATGGCAGTAGGGTCCTTGCAGCTCTGCCCCGCAGTTGGCGCACGGCGTCCCCGGCGGCGGCGCCTTGCGGCGGCGTCCGATCAGATGGCCCAGCGAATCGGCCGCCGCCGCCTCAAGTTCCCCGCTCACCTCGCCCCCCGGACTCGCGCGCTGCGGAGAACCTAGTGCAGACGACCGCGCCTAGTCATCGCCCTTCGGTCGTCCGCGCATGGCCTTGACCCCCGACCGCTTCGACTTGCCCTCCAGGCGCTTCAGCTTCGAGGCGTAGGTGGGCCGGGTCTTCTTGCGGGGCTTGGGCTTGTGGGTGGCCTGTTCGATGAGGTCGACCAGGCGGGCCCGCGCATCCTGCCGGTTCATCTCCTGGCTGCGATGGCTCTGGGCGAAGATCACGATCACGCCCTCCTGGTTCATGCGGCTGCCGGCCACCCGCTCCAGGCGATGCTTCACCTCATCGGGCAGGGACGGGGAGTTGCGCGCGTCGAACCGCAACTCGACCGCGGAGGATGAGGTATTGACGTGCTGGCCGCCGGGACCGGAGGCGCGCACGAACTTCTCGCTGATCTCGTCGTCCTCGATCGAGATGGTTTCGGTGACGGGAATCATCGGACCGGTTTTGCCAAGCTTCGCCTAACGAGGTATGAGGCGTCCATGCGCTCGTTCGCCGCCATTCTCGTACTTACCATGCTGACCGCCACAGGCGGGCCGGTAAGGGATGTCGCGCGCTAGAGCTACCTCAAAGCAACGATAGCCACCCACCAGCCCCGCCGGATCCGGACGGGGCTTTTCTTTTGGTCCCTCGTCCGTCCCGCCAACCGAGATGAGACCATGGACCCGCCTCAGCCCAAGACCGACATCCTGATCCGCGCCCTCGAGCCCGGCGACATTCCAGACCTGACCGAGGCCTGGAACCAGCCGCTGGCCTACGCCGGCACCCTCCAGCTGCCCTATACCTCGGTGGATGCCCGCCAGAGGCGCGCCGCCGACCCGCCCGCGACCCTGACCCGCCTGGTGGCGGTGATCGAGGGCAGGGTGATCGGCTGCCTGGGACTGGAGCGCTACGAGAACCGGCGCAGCCACGCCGGCCAGTTCGGCATGGCGGTGCACGACGCCTACGCCGGGCGGGGCGCGGGCACGGCCCTGTTGGCGGCCGCGATCGACCTGGCCGACAACTGGCTGAACCTGAAGCGGCTGGAGCTGAGCGCCTACGCGGACAACGCCCGCGCCATCGCGCTCTATGAGCGGTTCGGCTTCGAACGCGAGGGCTTTCATCGCGCCTATTCCTGGCGCAACGGCGGCTATGTGGACTCGATCTCGATGGCGCGGCTTCGCCTGTGACCTCGCTTGGCTTGACCTTCACGCAAAAAACCGCTGGAAAGCGCCCGCTTTCCCGCACTCTCGTTGCGTCTGAGCGCAACTTCTTGACCACCCAGGAGAACAATCATGCGCGTCTACTATGACCGCGACGCCGACCTTTCCCGCATCCTGGACAAGAAGATCGCCATTGTAGGCTATGGCTCCCAGGGCCGGGCCCATGCGCTGAACCTCAAGGATTCGGGCGTGAAGAACGTCGCCGTGGCGCTGAAGCCCGGCTCGGCCACCGCCAAGAAGGTGGAAGCCGACGGCCTGAAGGTGATGAGCGTCGCCGACGCCGCCAAATGGGCCGACGCGGTCATGGTGCTGGCCCCCGACGAGCTGCAGCGCGACATCTACAAGGCCGACATCGCCCCCAATATCCGCGACGGGGCGGCGCTGCTGTTCGCCCACGGCCTCAACGTGCACTTCAACCTGATCGAGCCGGCGCCCGGCATCGACGTCCTGATGGTGGCGCCCAAAGGCCCCGGCCACACGGTGCGCGGCGAGTACCAGAAGGGCGGCGGTGTGCCCTGCCTGATCGCGGTGCACCAGGACGCCACGGGCGGGGCCATGGACCTCGGTCTCGCCTACGCCTCGGCGATCGGCGGCGGGCGCTCCGGCATCATCGAGACCAACTTCCGCGAGGAATGCGAGACCGACCTGTTCGGCGAACAGGCCGTGCTCTGCGGCGGCCTCGTCGAGCTGATCCGCGCGGGCTTCGAGACCCTGGTCGAGGCCGGCTACGCGCCGGAGATGGCCTATTTCGAGTGCCTGCACGAGGTGAAGCTGATCGTCGACCTGATCTACGAGGGCGGCATCGCCAACATGAACTACTCGATCTCCAACACCGCCGAGTACGGGGAATACGTCTCGGGCCCGCGGGTGGTGACGGCGGAGACCAAGGCCGAGATGAAGCGCATCCTCGACGACATCCAGTCGGGCCGCTTCGTGCGCGACTTCATGCAGGAGAATGCGGTCGGCGCCCCCAGCTTCAAGGCCACCCGCAAGCGCGGCGCCGAGCACCAGATCGAGGAAGTCGGCCAGCGGCTTCGCGCCATGATGCCCTGGATCACCAAGAACAAGCTGGTCGACACCGCGCGGAACTGAGCCGGGACGGCCGAGACCTACATCCAAGCTTCGTCATCCCGGACGGCCCGAAGGGGACGATCCGGGATGATGTGGGATTTTGAACCCCTGCGACGGCTCGCTACTTCCGTGCTAGCCTGAGGCCATAACGTCTGGGTTGTGGTCTGCGCTGCGCGACGAACCCTAGAGCCGCCCCCGCCAAGGCCACCCCCAGACCCAGGGTCCGGGAGATCAGGAATGGCGTCCGAAAATCATGTCGAAAACCCCTTCGAATTCGTCCTTGAGAAGCTCGGCTGGGCGGCCTCCGATGTCGCCCATGTGGTGCTGCCCCGGCGCGACCGGCACGCAGGCCAGGTCGCGCCCGCCGTCCGCAAGATCGGGGCGGCCGACCTCTGGGACGCGCTGCGCAAGGGCATGGCGGACGTGGGGGCCACCCGCGACGACGTGCTGTTCATCGGCCTGATCTATCCGCTGGCGGGTCTGGTGCTCGCGCGCCTGGCCTTCAGCCTGGACCTGCTGCCGCTGGTGTTTCCGCTGGCGTCGGGCTTCGCCATCGTCGGTCCGTTCGCCGCGGTGGGTCTCTACGAGCTGAGCCGCCGGCGCGAGCAGGGGGCGCAGGTCACCTGGCTCGACGGCTTCGGGGTGTTCAAGTCGCCGGCCCTGGGCTCGATCCTGGGTCTCGGCGCCATCCTGCTCGGCCTGTTCCTGGTCTGGCTGGGCGTGGCCTATGAGATCTATCTCGCGACGCTGGGCTCCACGCCGCCGCAGACCATCGCCGCCTTCGAGCGCAGCGTGTTCCAGACCGGCGGCGGCTGGACGATGATCGCCGCGGGCGTCGGCGTAGGCTTCCTCTTCGCGGTGTTCGCCTTCGCGATCAGCGTCGTCTCCTTCCCCCTGCTGCTCGACCGCGACGTGGGCCTGATGACGGCGGTCCGCACCTCCCTGCGGGCGGTCTCGGCGAACCTCGGCGTGATGACGCTCTGGGGCGCGATCGTCGCCGGCGCCCTGGTGCTGGGCTCGATCCCGGCCCTGGTCGGCCTGATCTTCGTGGTGCCGGTGCTCGGCCACGCCAGCTGGCACCTCTACCGCAAGGCGGTGGGAGAGGCCTGAAGTCCGCCGGCGCGCCGAGCCCCCCGCGTCAGTCGTCGATCTCGCGCTTGGCCTTCATGCGCGAGCGCCCGGCCTTGTGGATCGCCACCCAGCGCTTGCGCTCGGCGGCCGCGGCCAGCGGGTCCTCCTTGCGCACCGTGTGGGCGACCTCGCGCTGCAGCTTCTGGAAGCTGCGCCAGCGCTCGGCGTCCAGGGTCCCGTCGGCGAGCGCCGCCTGAACCGCGCAGCCGGGCTCCCGGTCGTGGGCGCAGTCGCGGAACTTGCAGCCCAACGCCAGCTCGTCGACCTGGGCGGTGGTCTCCGCGAAGGCCGCCGCCACCCCGGCCTCGGAGTCCCAGAGCGCCAGCTCGCGCATGCCCGGCGTGTCGAGGATCAGGGCGCCGGAGGGCAGCAGGATCAGCTCCCGGTGGGTCGTGGTGTGCCGCCCGTGGGCGTCGTCCTCGCGGATCTCCTTGGTCGCCATCCGCTCACTCCCGGCCAGCGCATTGACCAGGGTGGACTTGCCGACCCCGGACGAGCCCAGCAGCACCGCCGTCTTGCCGGGCGCGAGCAGCGCCGACAGCGCCTCCAGACCCTCGCCGGTCCGCACCGACACCGCCAGCACCGGCACGCCGAAGGCGATCTCCCGCACGCTCTCGACCAGGGGCTCGGGGTCGTCGCAGGCGTCGGCCTTGGTCAGCAGGAAGACCGGTTCGGCCCCGCTCTCGTAGGCGGTGGCCAGGTAGCGTTCCAGGCGGCGCAGGTTGAGGTCGGCGTTCAGCGAGGCGGCCAGCAGCGCCATGTCGACGTTGGCCGCCACCACCTGCATGTCCTTGGCGGTGCCGGCCGCCATGCGGGTGAAGGCGGTGCGGCGCGGCAGGACGCTGGCGATGACCGCGGCGTCGCCCTTCAGGTCCACCGCCACCCAGTCGCCGGTGACCGGATAGCCGCCCCCATTCTCATTGAAGACGGCGGCCTCATGGGCGAAGCGGCCGGAGATGCGGCCCTCGATCTCGGCGGCGGCGCCGTCGATCTCGAGGACCAGGCGGTAGAGGTTGCGTTGCTGGACGATGACCCGGGCCGGGACCAGCCCTTCGGCCGCGAAGGGTTGGAAGTCGTGTTGGAGCGTTTCGGTCCAGCCGTAGTTGCTGAGCCCAGATGAGGTGAGCAATGTCAGGGTTTCCTTGAAGGTTCGAGCCAATCCGGCGTCGACCGCGGAATCCCGCCTTTTCGAGGAAGGGTCGGTTGCCTAGGCAACCCGCACGGCGACGCGACGAAGGGCTGTGGCAATGGGCGTCGTCATCAGATCCTCCCTCGTTCAAGGTTTGCGTGCGTGCGAGGCGGACCTTGGCCCCGGGGCCGCCCTGGGTCAAGAAGGGGGCTGGACGCGGGCGGGAGTGGACGATGGCGAGCGGCGACGGCTTGAAGGACAATCCCTGGACGCTCACCACGCCCAGCGGCGGGTCCGAATTCCAGGCCTGGCGCGACGAGACCCTCGATCCGCCGGCCCTGGTGGTCCAGGTCGGCAAGACCCAGCTTCGCTATGCGCTGGCCGCCATCGAGGACCTGCACGCCATGTTGAAGTCGCGCGGCGACTGGGTGGCGCTCGGCGGCGCGGACGAACAAAAGCCGGCGGCGGCGGGCACGGTCGAGGCCTGGGGCCGGGCCTCGGACAACCCGCAGGGCGGCTGGTATGGCCTGAAGAAGGGCCTCAGAGGCCGCTTCGGCGTCTATGTGCCGCCGGTGCTGGAGGCTCTGGGCCTGGCCGAGGTCGAGAAGGCCTCGCGCAACAACCGCATGCGGGCGCTCTGATCGTGGCTGAGCCCTCCGCCGTGGTGATGAACGACAAGACCCATCGCTTCGAGGTGACCCTCGATGGCGAGACGGCCTACACCGAATACGTCCTGCACAACGGCGCGATCGTCCTGCCGCACACGCTCGTGCCGCCTGCCTTCGAGGGGAAGGGCGTCGGCTCGGCGCTGGCCAAGGCGGCGCTGGGCTACGCCCGCGCGCACGGGCTGACGGTCAAGCCGATCTGCCCGTTCATCGCCGGCTACATCCAGAAGCATCCGGAGTGGCAGGATCTGGTCGATCCGGAGTTCCGGGGACGGCTCGGGCTGCCGGCTTAGCGCCATTCAAGCGCGGCCTGGCCGCGCAGGATCGCCTCGGTCTCGGGCGTATGCTTGCCGCCCTCGCGGTCGTGCAGGATCAGCGGCGGCAGGATCTGCAAGGGGGCCTTGCCGGTCTTCACCGCGCGCACCAGCACCCGCTTGGCCGGTTCGTCGGCGAAGGGCAGCACCGGCCGCACCTGGAACGAGCCTGCCTTGGACGCCAGCAAGCCCAGGATGTCGGCCATCCGGTCGGCGCGGTGGATCAGGGTGATGGTCCCGCCTTCGACCACGGCCTTGGACAGGAAGACGATCCAGCCCTCCAGCCCGTCGTCGGCCATCCAGGCGTCGCGGCGGTCGTCGGCCGGGCCCCGGAGCGCGCCGGGGTCGTCGAAATAGGGCGGATTGGCGAACGCCGCGTCGAACGGCGCGAGCCCGAGGGCCGAAAACCGCTTGCCGACGTCGCCCTGCAGCGCCTCGACCCGATCCTCCATACCGTTCGCCGCGATGTTCTCCCGGGCCAGCGCCAGGGCCCTTGGGTCGCGCTCGACGCCGGTGAAGCGCGCCTGCGGCCGGCGGGCGGCGGCGGCCAGCAGGGCGGCGCCGGCTCCGCAGCCCGCCTCCAGCGCCCGGCCGCCCAGACCGACGTCGCAGGCGGCGGCCAGCAGCGCCGCGTCGAGGCCCGCGCGGTAGCCGCGGCCCGGCTGGCGCAGCGTCACCCGCCCGTCCAGCACGCGATCTTCGGTGGTCTCGTTCATCGTAGGCGCAACCGACAATCTCGCCACAGGGGTCCAGGCGCGGGCCCGCTCGGGGGTCCGTGCGCTTGACCGTGCCCTATCGCGTCACCATTGTCCCACGCAACGGCGACCGCCTCCCCACCGGCCGCCTCAAAGCCAGGAGCCCGAGGTCCGCGTGGACGTCGCCACACGCCCCGCCATCGCCGAAAAGCCGCCGTCGCTGGACGCGCTGCTGGCGCTTGCGCGCCCGGACATGGCCTCGGTCGACGCCCTGATCCGCCGGCATATGGATAGTCCGGTGCCGGTGATCCCGGCGCTCGCCGATCACCTGATCGCCGGATCCGCCAAGCGCCTGCGCCCGCTGCTGACCGTCGCCGCCGCCCGGCTGGCCGGCGGGCGGGACGACGCCTGCCTGAAGCTCGCCGCCGCCGTCGAGTTCATCCACACCGCCACCCTGCTGCACGACGACGTGGTGGATAGCTCCCAGCTGCGCCGCGGCCGGGTCGCGGCCCACCTGATCTGGGGCGCGCCGTCGAGCGTGCTGGTCGGCGACTTCCTGTTCGCGCGCGCCTTCGAGCTGATGGTCGGGGCGGGCTCCATGCCGGCGCTGGAGATCCTCGCGCGGGCCTCCCGGGTGATCGCCGAGGGCGAGGTGCTGCAGCTCACCCGCGCCCACGACCTCGACCTCTCCCAAGAGGTCTATCTCGACATCATCAAGGCCAAGACCGCCGAGCTGTTTGCCGCCGCCGCGGAGGCCGGCGCGGTTTCGGCCGGCGCGTCCCCGGACCGTTGCCGGGCGCTCCGCAAATACGGCCAGGACCTGGGCCTGGCCTTCCAGCTGGTGGACGACGCCCTCGACTATTCCGGCGACAGCGCGACCCTCGGCAAGAACCCGGGCGACGATTTCCGTGAAGGCAAGGCGACCCTGCCCCTGCTGCTTACAATGGCCCGCGCCGGCTCCTCGGAACGCGAGTTCTGGATCCGCACCGTCGATCGCCGCGAGCAGACCGACGCCGACTTCGACCGCGCCCGCGAGCTGATGCGCCAGACCGGGGCCCTGCAGTCCACCCTCGACCTGGCCGCCGCCTACGCCGCCAGCGCCAAGGCCGCCCTCGCCGACTTCGGCGCCAACCCCTGGCGCACGGCGCTGGAAGACCTCGCCGACTTCGCGGTCGCCCGCCTGGCCTAGGCCCAGCGTCGGCCTGTCGACCTAGGAACCTGAACGCGGGTTGAGCGCTCCTTCGCATCCGGAGGGAGTGGCTATGTTCGCAGCGCTGAGACTATCGAGCCTGGGGCAGTTCACGCCTGAGTTTCCCGATGCCGAGGCCCTGCATCTCGGCCTCGCCAAATGGAACCGACGACGGCTCGCGGTGCAGACGCCGGGCCCCGATTGGCAGGCGCGGCTCAACGAAGATCAGCGGATGCTCCGCCTGGAGGGCGCATTCGTCGAGGCCTTCCGCGCCCATGTGGCGGACCTGGCCGCCGGGGCCCCCCGCGATCCCGAGGGCTTCATCGGCTGGTTCGAGGGCCTGAAGGCGGCCGGCCCCGGCCAGTGGGACCCGCTGTTCGGCTGGCTGGAGGTCGACGCCGACCTGGAGCAGGTGAAGTGGTTCCTGACCCAGGAAGCGGCCGGGGAGGCGGGCTTCGACGATCTCGTCGCCATGACCCAGGTCAAGCTGCCGGCCGGCCCGAAGCTGGAGCTCGCCCGCAACTACTGGGACGAGATGGGCCGCGGCAATGAGGCCGGCATGCACGGGCCGATGCTCGACCGCACGGTCGAAGGGCTGGGCCTGACCCCCACCATCGACGGCACGGCCTGGCAGAGCCTTTGCCTCGCCAACACCATGACCGCCTTCGCGACCACCCGGCGCTATGTCTACCAGTCGATCGGCGCGCTCGGAGTGGTGGAGCTGACCGCGCCGGGCCGCGTGGCCTGCGTCGATCTCGCCCTGAAGCGGCTGGGCTGCGGGCCGGAGCAGCGGAAGTACTTCGCCCTCCACGCCCACCTGGATGTCGAGCACTCGAAGGCCTGGAACGCCGAGGCGCTCGCGCCGCTGGTCCGCGAGACCCCCGACTGCGCCCGCTACATCGCCGAGGGCGCGCTCATGCGGCTGATCTGCGGGGAGCAGTGCTTCGAGACCTACCGCGCCCACCTCTGGGCCCATGCCCATCCGGTGGTCTACGCAGCGGAATAGGGCGCCTCAGGCCTCGTCGAACGGATGCGGCAGCCGGCCGGACTTGAACAGGATCATCGGGTTCTCGTCATAGTCGCCGAGTTCGGTGTCCGCCGTCGCCGAGAAGGCGACCACGCCCTCGCGCAGGGGCGCCAGCCGCTCGGCTTTGCGCCGGGCCTCCTCGGCGGTCTTGCAGCCCACCTGCGGCTCGGCCTTCAGCCCATTGCCGCGCCCGGCGACATAGGTCTGCAGGATGTAGACGGTTTCACTGGCCATGCGCTGACACGCGCCGCCGAACGAGTCCCGTCAATGGGCGTCTGGCGCCCTTGGCCTCTAGCCTGGGCCGATCATGTTCTCCGGCCGCACGACCCGGTCGAACTCCTCGTTGGTGACGTAGCCGCCGCCGACGGCCTCTTCGCGCAGCGTCGTGCCGTTCTTGTGGGCGGTCTTGGCGATCTTGGCGGCGTTGTCGTAGCCGATGGTCGGCGCGAGCGCGGTGACCAGCATCAGCGAGCGCTCGAGGTTGGCCTTGATGTTGTCCTCTCGGGCCTCGATCCCCACCACCATGTTGTCGGTGAAGGAGACCGCAGCGTCGGCTAGCAGCCGGCAGGACTGCAGGAAGTTGTAGGCCATCACCGGGTTGAAGACGTTCAGCTCGAAGTGGCCTTGGCTGCCCGCGAAGGCGATCGCCGTCTGGTTTCCCATCACGTGGGCGCAGACCATGGTCAGCGCCTCGGCCTGGGTCGGATTGACCTTGCCCGGCATGATCGAGGAGCCGGGCTCGTTCTCCGGCAGGGAGAGTTCGCCGAGGCCGGATCGCGGGCCGCTGCCCAGGAACCGGATGTCGTTGGCGATCTTGAACAGCGCCGCGGCGGTGGCGGTCAGGGCCCCGTGGCTGAACACCATGGCGTCGTGCGCGGCCAGCGCCTCGAACTTGTTGGGCGCGGTGATGAACGGCAGCTTGGTGATCGCCGCGATCCGCTCGGCGACCTTTTCCGCGAAACCGATCGGCGCGTTCAGCCCGGTGCCCACCGCCGTGCCGCCCTGGGCCAGCTCATAGAGGCCGTAGAGCGTCTCCTTCAGGCGTCGCGTCGACATCGCCGTCTGATGGGCGTAGCCGCCGAACTCCTGGCCGAGGGTCAGCGGGGTGGCGTCCTGGGTGTGGGTGCGGCCGATCTTGATGATGTGGGCGAAGGCCTTGCTCTTCGCCGTCAGGGCCGCGTGCAGGTGCTCGATAGCCGGCATGACGCTGCGGGCTACCTCCTCGGCGCAGGCGATGTGCATGGCCGTCGGATAGGTGTCGTTCGACGACTGGCTCATGTTGACGTGGTCGTTGGGGTGGACCGGCTTCTTGGAGCCCATGACCCCGCCCATCATCTCGATCGCCCGGTTCGAGATCACCTCGTTGGCGTTCATGTTCGACTGGGTGCCGGAGCCGGTCTGCCAGACCACCAGCGGGAAGTGCTCGTCGAGCTTGCCGTCGATCACCTCCTGGGCGGCCGCGACGATCGCCGCGGCGATCGCGGGGTCGATCTTGCCCAGCGCCAGGTTGGCCTCGGCGGCGGCGCGCTTGACCACGCCCAGGGCCCGGATCATCGGCTCGGGCTGCTTCTCCCAGCCGATCTTGAAGTTCTGCAAGGACCGCTGGGTCTGGGCGCCCCAGTAGCGGTCGGCGGGAACCTCGATAGGGCCGAAGGTGTCGGTTTCGGTGCGGGTGGCGGTCATCGAAGGGGCCCCAGGCGGTGTCGTTCCGGCGATGCGGCGGGTCTAGCCGCCGGAAGCGGGGCCCGCAACGGGCGTGGCGCGCCTGACCCGCCGACGCTATAGGGGAAGCGGTCAAGCTCGGAGCCAGAACCCATGATCGTCGTGACCACCAACGATCTGCCCGGATACCGCGTCACCGCCGTGATCGGCATGGTCCGCGGGATCACCGTCCGCTCGCGCAGCGTGGTCGGCAACCTCGGCGGGGCGATCCAGTCGATCTTCGGCGGCAACCTGTCGATCTACACCGAGCTCGCCGAGCACGCCCGCCAGGAGGCCTATCAGCTGATGGTCGAGCACGCCCGGGCGGCCGGCGCCGACGCGGTGCTGGCCATGCGCTACGACGCCAACGAGATCATGGAAGGCATCACCGAGGTGCTGGCCTATGGCACCGGCGTGAAGGTCGAGCGCGTCTAGCGCGCCGGCGCCCGGCGTGGACGACGCCTGGACCCAGCACGGCAAGGTCCGCGCCCGCGAGGGCGAAGGGGTGATGGAGGTGGTCGTCGACGGCCTGACCACCCAGGCCAAATACTATAAGCCGCTGATCTACGAGTTCTTCCGCAAGGCCTGGCGCGGCTCCCGCCCAGCCTGGGGTGAGTTCGCCGTGGAGATCCGCATGGAATATGTCGGCGATCCCCCCTGGCTCGACCTCGACAACCTGGCCAAGGCGATCCTCGACGCCATCAAGGGCTACGCCTTTCACGACGACGCCCAGGTGGCGCGCCTGCTGGTCGAGCGCCAGCCGGGCGAGCGCGAGCGGATCACCGTCAGCGTGCGGCGCCTGCCGGGCGCGGGCTTCGGCGCGCCGTTCCATCCGCAAGGGGAGGCGAGAGAATGATCGCGATCCTGGAAACCGACGACCCCGTCCGCCTGGGGTTCCTGAAGATGATCCTCGAGGAAGCGGACCTTCACCCGTTCATCTTCGACACCCATTCGACCTACCGCCAGCTGCCCAACCGGCTGATGGTGCCGGAGAGCGAGGTCGAAATGGCCAGGCGGCTGATCGAAGAGGTCGAAAAGTCGGCGACCTAGGGCCGCATTGGGTCCTGAAACAGAAACGGCCGCGCCCTGGGGCGCGGCCGATGTCTTACGCGAACCTCTCGGTGGGAACGGCGAGCGGCTCAGCGATACTGTTGGAGGCGCGTGGTCCGAAGACCGGCGAGGCCGTGACGGTCGATGGATCGTTGCCAGGCCAGGAATTCTTCCGACGTCAGCCGGTAGCGTTCCAAGGCGTCCTCGAGCGAGAGCAGGCCGCCACGGACCGCGGCGACGACCTCGGCCTTGCGGCGGATCACCCAGCGGCCGGTATCGGCAGGCGGCAGATCCCTCAGCGTCAACGGCGCGCCCGTGGGGCCGATGACGTACGACTCCCCGCGGCTATTCGTGCGCGTCTGCTGTTGCTGCAACATGGTTTTACGTCTTTCCCACGATCACTGTTGAGCGACAGAATAGGCGGTGGGCCCTAACAGCCGCTGAATCGTGATAGTGAATCGAAACCTAATCATTTGATTTCCCATGTACTAATTCGGCACATACTGATGTTAAGCGTGGTTAATCAGTATTAAGATTGCGCCTAGCGGATGATGTTGATCAGCTCGTCCAACATCGTGTCGGCGGTGGTGATGATCTTGGAGGAGGCCGAGTAGGCCTTCTGGGTGGTGATCAGGCCGGTGAACTCGGTCGACAGGTCGACCGTCGAGGCTTCCAGGCTGGACGGCGCGATCTTGCCCGCGCCACCCACGCCGGCCGCCTTCAGGGTCATCTGCCCGGCGGGCAGGGTCGAGGTGTAGGCGTTGCCGTTGACCGCCTGCAGGCCATCGGCGTTGGGGAAGGTGGCGATGGCGATCTGGGCGATCTTGCGGACCTGGCTGTTGTCGAAGAGCGCCGAGACCACGCCGTCGGGGCTGACCTGGACGCCGACGATGTTGCCGACGCCCGCGCCGTTGGAGGTCACCGAATTGACCGTCGTGGCGGCGGCGAGCTGGGTGAACTGGCTCAGGTCGAGGGTGAGCGGCTGGGCGGCGATGCCCAGGGCCGTGCCCCAGGCCGGCTGGGCTCCGCCCGAGGCGGCCAGGTTGATCTGCGGCGGCGCGCCGGCCGCGCCGAACAGGGTGGAGTTCGCCAGGTCGATCGACCCGTCGGTGTTGAACTTCACGAGGCCCGCGGCGATCTGGCCGTTCGGGCCGGCGGTCGAGACGTCGCTGGCCGGCACCGCGTAGATTTCAGCGTTCCAGGTGTTGGGCGTGGCGGTCTTTTCGAAGGCGAGCGCGAACTTGTGGGTGCCGCCCATCGAGTCGACGACGCTCAGCTCCATCGGCGGGGCGTCCGGCGCCGTGCCGGTGCCGGTGGCGGCGAAGGCGGCCATGCTCTTGGTGGCCTTGTTGTAGGTCGCCGCGCCCGCCGAGACCGCGGTCGTCTGGTCGAGGTTGGCGCTGATCCCCAGGGTGCTGGTCTGCTGGACCGCGGCGCCGAGGTTCTTGACGTTGATCGGGCCGATCTTGGAGAGGTCGGAGGGGTCGGTGGTGAACCCCCCGGTGGCGTTCACCGGCCAGCCTTGCAGGTAGAGGCCCGCGTCGTTGACCAGGTAGCCGTTGGCGTCGGGCGCGAAGGCCCCGGCGCGGGTGAATTCCCGGGGATCGGAGGCGGTCAGGCCGGCGCCCTTGGTCGACACCACGAAGAAGCCGTCGCCGGAGATCGCCAGGCTGGTCGAGGACGACGAGCTCTGGATCAGGCCCTGCTGGCTGACGAACGCCTTGGAGGAGCCTTGCACGCCGCCGGCGGAATATTCGCCCTTGACCGCCTGGGACGTCACCATGGTGGCGAAGTCCACCTGGTTGCGCTTGTAGGCGGTGGTGTTGACGTTGGCGATGTTGTCCGAGATGGCCGCCAGAGCCGAGGAGTTGGCCACCAGGCCCGAAACCCCGGCCAGCAGTGCTGAATTGATGCTCATGGTGTGATCCGTTCTTTCCTAGGTTTCCGCCTGCTGCGGGCGTCGATCGGCGTCGTTCAGCCGTCGGGGTTCAAAAGGGGAGGCGCCGCGCGTCACGAGGCGGCCGGTGTGGTTGGGGGCGTGGCCGCCGCGACCTGCTGGATCGAGGTGACCTTCGACCAGTCCACCGGCCCGCCGTTGACGGTGATGGAGGTCGCGCCGTTGCCCTGGGTGACGCCGGTGACGACGCCTTGCACATAGGTCGTCGAGGCGATCTGGGCGCCGGTGGAGTCGAGGGCCGTCACCCGCAGCGTATAGGGCCCGCCGTCGGGCAGCTGGGTGTTGGTGAGGTCCTTGCCGTTCCAGGTGAAGGCGTGGTCGCCGGCCTTCAGGTCGGTCGGCGCCTCGGCGTGGACGATCTTGCCGTTGGCGTCGAGCACCTGGACCTTGAGGTCCGAGGCCGCGGCGGGAAGATTGTAGGTCCACTGGGCCTGGCCGCCCGAAAGATTGGCGTCGTCGCTGACCGCTTTCACGTTCTTGCCGATCAGGGTGACGGCGGTGGAGACGCCGCTCGAGGTGTTGTTGACCAGCTGCTTCAGCAGATCGTTGGCGTTGAGCTGCTGCTCGACGCCGGTCATCTGCACCAGCTGCTGGGTGAACTGGTTGGAGTCCAGCGGCGCGGTCGGGTCCTGGTTCTTCAGCTGCGTGGTGAGCAGGCTGAGGAAGGTGTTGAAGTTGTCGGCCAGGCTCGCCTTGCCGAGCGCGGTCTGGTCCGGCGGCGTGGTGGGGGTCGTGGCGGAAGGCGCGGTGACGGTCATGAGGTCCTCAGATCCGGATGTCGACGCCGGAGACTGAGCTCCGGCGGTACATGAGTTGGTTGTCCGGCGCGGCGTCGGCAGTGGTGTCGAGCGCCGTCTGGAAGGCCCGGCCGCGGAACGCCGCGCCGGTGTTGCTGTCGGGGTCCTGCCCCTGGGCCTGGCGGCCCTGGCCGTTGTCGCTGGCGACGTCGAACGACAGGCCGCCGGAAAGGTCGAAGCCGGACTGTTCAAGCGCGCGCTGCAATTCGCCGGCGCGGGATTTCAGCTCCGCGGCGGCCTGCGGATTGTCGAAGGCCATCGAGGCGCTCATCCGGCCATCGCCGCCGATCTCCACGTGCACGTTGACCTTGCCGAGGCCGGCCGGATCGAGTTGCACGTCGAACTGGGTCGAGCGGCCGTCGAGCTTCTTGGCGATCTGGGCGGCGAGGTTGGCGACGGTCTGGGGCGCGCCGCGCACGGCGATCGCCGCGGCGTGGATCAGGGTGGCCGGCGTGGTGGTCGAGGCGGTGTCGAGGGTCGCCGGCGTCTGGGGCTGGTCGGCCGGTTCGGTCTTCGCGTCGAGCAGCGGGCCCTGGGCGTCGCGATCTGCGGCGCCGCCCTTGGCCAGGGCGGTGGAGACCGCCAGCAAGGCGTCGGCGGTCTTGGCGGAGACGTTGGCGCTCGGCGCGCCATCGGCCTGGGCGCCTTCGACGCGCGTGGAGGTGGGAGCCTGCGCCTTGGCCTTGGTGCTGGGCGCCGCCACCGGCTGCGGCTTGGCGCCGGGGTCCGCGGTGGGCGGCGTCAGGGCGGCCGTCGCCGCGGCGGTGGCGGCCGCGGTCGCTGCGACAGGCGTTTCGGCGATGACGGGTTGGGCTGGGGCCTGGGGCGTGGCCGGGACGGCTGTGGCCAGCGCCGGAGTCGCCGCGGTGGGGGGCGTGGGCGCTGTCGGCGCTGCGATCTTGGCCGTGGCGGTCGCGTCGCTGGCGGCGGTTCCGGCGGCGATCGCGGCCTGCAGGGCGGCGGACGAGGGTTTCGCGCCGTCTGTCTTGCCCGCGTCCGTCTTGCCTGCGTCGCCCGCGACCTGGGCGCCGAGTTGCGCCAGCGTGGCGGCGGTCACCTGGCCTGCGGTCTTGTCGGCGCCGGCGCCCGGCGCGGGCGTCGCGCCCGGTTGGGCCGCGGTCGTGTTGGTCTTCGGCGATGTCGGCGCAAGCGTCAGACCCGCCGCCGCCAGCATGGCCAGCAGCGCGTCGGGCGTCTCAGGGGCGATGGCGTCCGCCGTGTCGGTCTTGCCGTCGTCGGCGGTCTTGGCCTTGCCGTCGCCCACGGCGGCTTTTCCATCCGTGGCGGTCTTGCCGGTGGCCTTGGCCAGAAGCTGGGCCGCCGAAGCCGCGGCCGTGGCGTCGTCCTCGCCCTGGGCGCTGAAGAAGGCGGCCATCAGCGCCTCGAAGCCGGTGAGCGGTCCCTTGGCATGACCGGCCTGACCCACGATTCCGGCGCCCGTAGCGCCCGTCGCAGAGGACGAGCCGGGGGCCGGCGGGGTGGCGGGAGCGGGGGACGCTGAAACGGACATACGAAGCGACAGCCTTGCGACGTCTGGAGGAGTGACGGTGGGCTGACGCGTGCTGCGTCGGGGGTTATTCGGAGGTCCTGGAGCAACCTTTGCGCCAACCGGGCAAGCGGTTGTTTTATCAAGAGTAATGGTCCTCCCGGCGAGGACCTCCGACCCCCCTCAGGAGCGGAAATTGCCGGGCCGAATGCGGCCAGATGGGGCGTTTCCTGCCGCCCACCCACCGAGCTGGAAAAGGCGGTTCGCGGACTGGCGCCGGTCTTGCGCTCCAATTGGCGAGGTCATCGGGCCCAGAGACTGACTATGTTGAAAACAAACAATATTTTGCAGGCCCTCGCGCGGGCGTTCACTAGGGTCTCGGCAGATTCAGCCGGGTCGCGCGTCAGCCTTTGCCGGGCGGAGGGCTAGACCATGTCGCTGACGATCGCCCTTCAGACCGCGGCCAGCGGCCTCCAGGCGGCCCAGGCCGGCCTGCGCGCGGTGTCCGACAACATCGCCAACGTCAACACGCCCGGCTACGTCCGCAAGACCATCGTCCAGCAGCAGCTGGTGGTGGACGGGCAGGGCGCCGGCGTCGACGTCACCGGCGTCCAGCGCGTCACCGACCAATATCTCCAGTCGGCCAGCATGACCGCCGGCTCCGACGCCAGCCGCTATGACATCTATGCGCAGTTCCTCGACAACGCCCAGAGCCTGTTCGGCGACCCCTCGGGCGCCAACTACTTCTTCGGCATGCCGGACGACATCTCGGCGGCCTTTTCCAGCGCCGCGGACGATCCCTCCTCGACCCTCCTGCGCGAGCAGGCGGTCAACAAGGTCAGCAATTTCCTCAGCGAAGCCGACCGGATCAACACCCAGATCTCCGCCCTGGGCTCGACCGTCGACACCCAGATCGGCAGCGACGTCACGCAGATCAACAGCCTGCTGCAGCAGATCTCCAAGCTGAACACCGACATCACCCGCGCCAAGATCACCGGCGGCGACTCCAGCGGCTCGGAAAACATCCAGGCCCAGGCGCTCAACACGCTTTCCGGCCTGATGAATGTCAAGGTGAGCGCCCGCGACACCGGCGGCGTCACCGTGCGCTCGACCGAAGGCGTGCTGCTGGCCGGCGACGGCGCCTCGACGCTCTCTTACAACAGCTCCGACACGACGCCCGGCTACATCACCGCCACCACGCCCGGCGCCTCCAGCGGCCCGCAGACGATCACCGTCAACAGCGGCGAGGTCCGGGGCCTGCTCGACCTGCGGAACGAAAAGCTCCCGGCGATCTCCGACCAGATGGGCGAGTTCGTCTCGCGCACCGCCCAGCAACTGAACGCCGCCCACAACGCCTCGACCGCCTATCCGCCGCCGACCACGCTCAGCGGGCGCAACACCGGCCTCGACCTGCCGACCGCCGCCAGCGGCTTCACCGGCCAGTCGACGGTGGCGATCACCAACTCGTCCGGCGTCGTGCAGCGCACGGTGGCGATCGACTTCACCGCCGGGACCATGAGCGTCAACGGCGGGGCGGGGACCGCCTTTACGCCCTCGACCTTCCTGGCGACCCTCAACGCCAGCCTGGGCGCGCAGGGCTCGGCGACCTTCACCAACGGCGCGCTCTCGATCTCCGCCACCGGGACCAACGGCGTGGCGATCGACGAGGGAACGTCGCAAAAGGCTGGCGAAGGCTTCTCGCAGTTCTTCGGCCTGAACGACCTGATCAGCTCGAGCGGCGTCTCGACCTACGATACCGGGCTCGCGTCGACGGACGCCAATGGCTTCACGCCGGGCGATACGATCAAGCTCCGCCTCTCCCTGCCCAACGGTAACCCGATCCGCGACGTGACCGTGACGGTTCCGCCGGCCGGCAACCCGACGGTCGGCGACCTGGTCAATGCGCTCAACAACAGCGCCTCGGGCGTCGGCCTCTACGGGAGCTTCACCCTCGACGCCCAGGGCGGGCTGAGCTTCACCGGCAATCCGCCGCAGAACGCCCAGCTCTCCATCGTGCAGGACACCACCCAGCGCGGCGTCGGCGGCCCCTCGATCAGCCAGCTGTTCGGCCTGGGCTCCGGGCAGCGCTCCACGCGGGCCGGGACCTATTCGGTCGACCCGGCGGTAGCGGCCGACCCCACCAAGCTCGCGCTCGGCACGCTGAACTTGAGCGTGGCCGCCGGCCAGCCGGCGATCTCGGCCGGCGATGGCACCGGCGCCCAGGCGCTTGCCCAGGCCGAGCAGAGCTCCACGCTCTTCAAGGCGGCGGGCGACCTAGGCGCGGTGAACATGACGCTCGCCAGCTACGCGGCGGAACTGGGCGGCTCCATCGGCCGCGACGCGGCCACGGCGGGGGACCAGAAGACCAGCGCCACCGCCGTGCAGACCGAAGCCAACGCGCGCCGCCAGTCCGTAGAAGGCGTGAATATCGACGAAGAGCTCGTCAACCTCACCACCTATCAGCAGGCGTTCAGTGCGAACGCCCGGATGATCCAGGCCACCAAGGATATGTTCGATATCCTTGCGAACCTGATCAGCTAACCCGTTCTAAGTTCCGAAGGATCCGACCATGGACCGCGTTTCGACAGCCGGAAACTACTCCGCCATCCTCGCCAATCTGATGGCCGCCGAAGGCCGTCAGGTCGACGCCGAAAACCGCGTCTCGTCGCAGAAGAACGGCGACTCCCTGAAGGACTACGCCAACAAGGCCGAGACCCTGACGGCCATGAAGACGGTCGACCGGCGGATCACCGCCTACCAGGACGGCAACGCCGCGATCGCCGCCAAGCTGACCACCCAGGACAACGCGCTCAACGGCATCACCGACTCCGCCGCGGCGGTCCGCCAGGCGATCACCGACGCGCTCGCCAACGACAACGCCGACAGCCTGATGCAGGTGGTGCAGGGCCAGTTCCAGAGCGCCGTCACCGGCCTCAACGCCCAGTACGACGGCAAATACCTGTTCGCCGGCGGCAAGGTCACCACCGCCCCGGTCACCGCCACCCAGATGAGCGACCTGACGGCCGGCCCGCCGATTTCCAGCTTCTTCCAGAACGACAACTTCAAGGTCCAGGCGAAGCTCGACGACTCCACGACCGCCACCACCGGTCAGCTGGCCAGCGACCTCGGGACCAACATGCTGACTTCGTTCCAGGCGCTGCAGGCCTTCGACACCGGCGGCTCGGGGCCGCTCTCCGGCCCGCTCACCCCCGCCCAGCGCACCTTCCTGCAGGGGCAGCTCGCCAACTGGGACACCATCCGTTCGGATCTGACGACCTCCACGGCGCAGAACGGCCTGATCCAGAACCAGGTGGATGCGGTGGGCGCGAGCCTGGTCGCCCAGAAGAACACGCTCACCGGGATGATCGGCGACATCACCGACGCCGACATGGCCAAGGCCGCGACCGACCTCTCCAGCGCCCAGCTCTCCGTCCAGGCCACGGCCCAGGTGCTGCAGGTGATGCAGGGCTCCTCGCTCCTGAACCTGCTCAAGTAGGCTCCGCCCTCGCAAATTAGGGGTCGAGCCGCTAGATAGGCGCCCATGAACGCGCCCGTTCTCATTCCCGATCGGCTCAGCGACGGCCTGATCGCCGCCGCGCGCGACGCCGTGCGCCTGCCGGCCGGAACGCGCATCGTCGCGGCCATGTCCGGCGGCGTGGACTCGACCGTGACCGCGGCCCTGCTGGCCAAGGCCGGCTACGACGTGGTGGGCGTGACCCTGCAGCTCTACGACCACGGCGCGGCGATCCAGAAGAAGGGCGCCTGCTGCGCGGGCCAGGATATCCACGACGCGCGCACCGCCGCCGAGAGCCTGTCGATCCCCCACTACGTCCTCGACTACGAGAGCCGTTTCCGGGCCGAGGTCATCGAGGAGTTCGCCGACGCCTATCTGCGCGGCGAGACGCCGATCCCCTGCGTGCGCTGCAATCAGACGGTGAAGTTCCGCGACCTGCTGGACGTCGCCCGCGACCTGGGCGCCGAGGCCATGGCGACCGGCCACTACGTCCGCCGCGACGTGGGCCCAGCCGGCCCGGAGCTGCACCGCGCCGCCGACGCCAACCGCGACCAGTCCTACTTCCTGTTCGCCACCACGGCCGAGCAGCTCGCCTATCTGCGCTTCCCGCTCGGCGGCCTGCCCAAGCCCGCCGTGCGCGCCGCCGCCGCCGAACTGGGCCTGGCGGTCGCGGACAAGCCGGACAGCCAGGACATCTGCTTCGTGCCGGAAGGCCGCTACACCACGGTCATCGACCGCCTGCGCCCGCATGGCGCGGAGCCCGGCGACATCGTCCACCTGGACGGCCGCGTGCTGGGCCGCCACGAGGGCGTCACCCGCTACACCATCGGCCAGCGCCGCGGCCTGAACGTCGCGGTGGGCGACCCGCTGTTCGTGGTCCGCATCGATGCCGACAACCGCCGGGTCATCGTAGGGCCCCGCGAGGCGCTGCTCACCCATGCGCTGACGCTGAAGGAAACCAATTGGGTCGGCGACGGCGCTTCTATCGAAGCGGCCTGCGACGCCGCCCGCCCGGTGCTGGCCCGCGTCCGCTCCACCCGCGAGCCCGCCCCCGGCCGCCTGGGCCGGATCGACGGCCGGCCCGCGGTGATCTTCGACGCGCCCGAAGAAGGCGTCGCGCCGGGCCAGGCCTGCGCCCTCTACGCCCCCGAAGCCCCGACCCGCGTCCTCGGCGGCGGCTTCATCGCCGGCACGCTCCGCGCGAACCTCTGATCGCCTTCACGGGTTTAGCTCCGCAAAGGAGACACCCCGATGGCCAGTTCGAAGACGTGGATCGCCGGCGCGACCAAGAAGAAGGGCAAACTGCACGAGGCCCTCCATGTGCCCAAGGACGAGAAAATCCCCGCCGCCAAGCTGCACGCCGCGGCCAGGAAGGGCGGCAAGATCGGTAAGGAAGCCCGCTTGGCCGAGACCCTGAAGGGCCTCAACCACAAACACTCGTAACGCCGCGGTATTTTGAAGGGGCTAGACCAGCTCCACTGCCATGGCCGTGGCCTCGCCGCCGCCGATGCAGAGGCTGGCGACGCCGCGCTTGCCGCCGCGGGCTTCCAGGGCGGAGAGCAGGGTGGCGAGGATGCGCGCGCCGGAGGCCCCGATCGGGTGACCCAGGGCGCAGGCGCCGCCGTTGACGTTGAGCTTGGCGCGGTCGATGCCGAGGTCGCGCTCGGCGATCATCGCGACCACGGCGAAGGCCTCGTTGACCTCGAAGAGGTCGACGTCGGCGACGCTCCAGCCGGCGCGCTTCAGGCACTTCTGGATGGCCGGCACGGGCGCGGTGGTGAAAAGGCTGGGCTCGTGGGCGTGGGCCGCGTGGCCGGCGACGCGGGCGACGATGGTCATGCCGAGCTTCCGGGCCACCGACTCCCGGGTCATCACCAGGGCCGCGGCGCCGTCGCTGATCGATGAAGCGTTGGCCGCGGTGATCGCGCCGTCCTTTGCGAAGGCGGGCTTGAGCGTCGGGATCTTGGCCGGATCGGCCTTCATCGGCTGCTCGTCGTCCTCGATCAGGATGGCGCCCTTGCGGGTGACCACCTCGAAGGGGACGATCTCGCGCTTGAAGGCGCCGCTCTCCGTAGCCGCCTTGGCGGCGGTCAGCGAGCGGATGGCGAACTCGTCCATGGCCTCGCGGGTGAACTGGTACTGCTTGGCGGTCTCCTCGGCGAAGGAGCCCATCAGCCGGCCGGGCTCGTAGGCGTCCTCCAGGCCGTCCAGGTACATGCTGTCGTAGGACGTATCGTGGCCGATCCGGGCGCCGGCCCGGTGCTTGGTCAGCAGGTAGGGGGCGTTGGTCATGCTCTCCATGCCGCCCGCGACGATCACGTCCGCGGAGCCGGCGGCCAGCGCATCGTGCGCCATGATCGCGGCCTGCATGCCCGAGCCGCACATCTTGTTGACCGTGGTGGCCTCCACCGACTTCGGCAGACCCGCGCCGATTGCCGCCTGGCGGGCGGGCGCCTGGCCGAGGCCGGCGGGAAGCACGCAGCCCATGACGATCTGTTCGACCGCCTCGGGCGAAACCCCCGAACGCTCGACCGCGGCGCGGACCGCGGCGGCCCCGAGCTCGGTGGCCTTCACAGGCGCGAAGACGCCCTGGAAGCCGCCCATGGGCGTGCGGGCGTAGGAGGCGATGACGACGGGATCGGAACTCTGGGTCATGGGCGGGGATATAACCATCCGCTCATCCCCACGAAAGCGGGGATGAGCGGGGTTTGAGGGTGTCGCCTACTGCTGATGGTCCTTCATCGCGGCGGCCATGGCCTTGGCCTGGGCGCGCATCTGGGCGATTTCGGCGGCGTTGGGCGCATGGCCCGGAGCGCCGGGGCCCTTGCCCGACATCATGTCGTTCATGTTGATCTTCATGCCGCCGGGCATCTCCATGTCGCCGGCCTTCATGTCGGCGGGGCAGGGGCCCTGCCAGGTGGCTTCGATGGAGATCTTGTGCGTGCCGTCGGCCTGCGGCATCGGGCCGCCGGCGGTCGTGGAGGTCACGTCGACCTTGTAGTGCGAGCCGAAGTCGCCGGTGGCGGTGCCGGACGAGGTGGTCGTCCCGCCGGCTTCCGACTTGCAGACCGAGTGGAAGTCCCAGCCGCCCCCCAGGTGCTGGGTGATCGACTGTTCCTGGCAGGTCGACTTGGCGGCCTGCGAGCCCCACCAGGCCATCTGTTTGTCGGTGGCGGTGTCGAGGCACATCTTGGTGGTCTGGGTCATCTCGGCCATGGAGATCGTCTGCGCCCAGAGCCCGGGCTTGCGCGGCGGCGGGGTCAGCGGGCCGCCCGAGGCCGCCGGCGCCGTCGCCGTGGCGGACACGGCCGTCCCCGTGGCGGCGGTTTCCGTCTTCTTCTGGCACGCCGCCAGCGCCAGCAGCGCCACCGCCGAAATTCCGATCACCCGTTTCATCTTGAACCTCCCAGCCCAATGCCCAGTTTAGGGACGAAGCTAGCCGCGATCCGGCGGCAGGAGAACAGGGTTATGGCCGAGCTGCCGAAAGGGCTTCGAGACACCGGCGCCCGCTATGAGATGGACGAGCAGGGCCTGACCTCCTGGGCCGACTACCGCCGCTCCGGCGACCGCCTGTTCATCGACCACGTCGAGAGCCCCGTGCCCTTGCGCGGAACCGGCGCCGCCGGCCGCCTGATGGCCGCCCTGTCCGCCGACGCCCGCGCCAAACAGCTGCGCATCACGCCGATCTGCGGCTACGCCGCCGCCTGGCTGGCGCGGAGCACCGAGTTCGGCGATCTGGCGCGCTAGCTAGGGAGGATCGGTGTGATCGGAGGATGTGGCCGGTGCGCCACGGTCTGCAATCGGCCCGGACGGGCGGACGGCTGGGTTAGGATTCGAGGTTAACGGGGAAGGTGCTCCGGAGGGGTCCTCGACGGAGGAGGGGATCAGCGCCCCTCGTCGGAATGGCGCCGCGGCCAGGGGCCGGCGCCGGGACCACCGACCGGCGCTCGCCCACCACGAGCGAACCGGCCGCGGTCAACCCGCCTACTGGCGGGAGGCGATGGCTTCCAGGGTCTGGACGCGGGCTTCGGCGTCTTCGACGAAACGGCGGGCCAGGTCGCGGATGCCGGGCGGATAGGCGTCGCCGCCGTCGGCGATTTCGGCCGCGATGGCCTCGGCGTTCATGATCGCCGCCGACAGCGCATGGACGTGGTCCTTGGCCAGCTGCTTGGCTTCAGCCTGCAGCCGGCGCACGCGCTCGGCGACGGTTTCGGTTCTGGAGGACTTCAGGTCGTTGTCTGCGACCACGCTGAGTGACGGTGACATTCGATAATACCTCAAGGCCCAAAATCCAGGTCTTCTCAGGACACCCCGCGGTTCACCATGAACCGCTCGCAGGACGCCCAGCCTGTTGTCTCGCTTACGTACAGAGACAGCACAGGTTCCCTGACGCTTGCATGAACGGGGCCGCTACGGTGCAGTTGGGGATTCAGGGTCACAGTTGGAAGTGACGCCGGTCACAGGCCGCACCGAGCGGCGATCAATTCTTGTGACGGAATGCACAGCGGGACCGCAAACCGGCCGCGCCGCCGCCGAAGCGCCGCCCCGGCCAGACCGAAGCCCAGGAGGCTCAGCGCCCAGCTCGAGGGCTCCGGCACGGCCGAATTGTCCCTGATCGACCAGGAAAAGTAGTCATTCTCCGCCGCCACGGCGTGGTTCGGCGAGACGGTCCCCAGGCTGTTCAGGTTCATCAGCGCGAACCGGTAGGCGACACCGGCTCTCAGCGGGTGGCTGAACGAACCCATGTGCTCGTTGTCGCTCGGGTCGCGGGTTCCGGCGAAGGTGTCGCTGATGTCGAAGAACTGCAGGCCGTCGCCCACCATCTCGAGCTGCCAGTCGCCGAGCCCGAACAGGCTGCCCGGGCCTGTGCCCACAATGTCGAAGTCGAGGTTGAACACCCCATCGGCGTCCGCCCGGAAGGCGTAGTTCCAGTCGAAGTCGTTGGTCAGGTTGCCGGAGAGCAGGGTTTCGATGGAGCCGGGCGTCGAGACGTTGAACTCGTGGCCCATGTTGGTGACGGTGAAGGTGCCCCGGTCCGCCGATTGCCAGACCGCGCTCTCGGTCGCGTGGCTGACCACGCTGTCGGCGCCGTCCGTCGCCGTGGCGCTCACCGTCCCGAACAGGGACTGGTGCGTCGGCGTCAGGACGTCGTGGGCGACGTCGCTCTTCGGATCCACACCCGGCCGGTCGATCACCGAGGTCGCGTGCAGGGTCAGCGAGCCCTCGAGCTCCGTCGCCGCGCCCGCCGGCCCGGCCGCCAGGCCGATCGCCAGGAGCGCGCCGACGCTGGCGCTGAGAGTTCGCAGGATCGTCATGGACGGTTCTCGGGCCTGTTCGGAAGGGATCGACCCGACCCAAGAGTCCCGGACCGGCGGTTTCCGCCATGTGGACAGGCCGCTAGGGCGCGGATGCAGGTCTTGGGCGCCCGGGCAGGGCCCCTAGGGGTGGAGGACGGCGAGACCCTTGCGGTCAGCCAGGTCGCCCAGTCGGCGGTCGCGTGTCCAAAGGCGCGCGTCGGGGCTCAGCCGCGTCGCGGCCAGCAGGTGAGCGTCCAGATAGCCGACACCCAGGCCATGCAGCGCCTCGCGTTCAATGAAGGCCAGAACCTCGTCGTCGGTGGCGACGACCGCGGGCGGCAGAGCCTTGAGCGCCGCCAGGACCGTCTCGCGCTGACGCAGGTTGCCCATCGCCAGCTCGCCGGTCACCAGGGGATGGCCCAGCACCTCACCGGCCTCCAACCGCTGCGCCAGGGCCGGATCGCCCCGCCGCAAGTGGTCGACCCACACGGACGTATCGACCAGGATCATCGCCCGCGCGGCGGCGCCTTGAGGTCAGGTTCGCTGCCGCCCAGCCGCGCCAGCCGCCGCGCGCTTTCCCGCTGGATCAGCGCCACCAACGCCTCGCGCACGAGAGCGGATTTCTCTCTCAGACCCGTCAGGTCTTGGGCGTTCGCGAGGAGGTCATCATCGAGGGCAAGAGTGGTGCGCATGGGGACAATTCCACTATCAGGCACGAATTATAGCATTAAATGATGCCAGAATCCATGCTGACATCTCCGTGTAGCCGGATTGAGCGCCCACAATCCATACGCGCCCCGGCCAATGAACTCGAGATACCCACGCCCCCCGCCACATGCCTACCGCGGCCTTCACCACATCTCTTAATGGCGTGTGAAGAGGGGGGCCCCGAAGATAGGCGGAACGAGGGGAAGAAGGTCGAGTGATGGATAGTCAGGCGATCGGGCAAGAGCTGGCGGAAGCGCCCTCGGCGGGCGTGGAGCAGCTCGCCGCGGCGGCGCTCAAGAGTCTGTGGCGCACCGCCGGCCGTTTGGGGCCGCTGTGGCTGATCGGAACCCTGTTCATCGCGCTCAAGATCGTCGCCACCAACGGGCTGCTGGCCGGGGCGAGCGAGGTCCAGGCGGGGATGACGACCGGGGCCCTCGAGCTCGCCGGCCACGTCCTGCCGGCCGCGGTCTCCGGCCTCGCCATCCGCATGTACCTCGGCCGTGGGCGTGACGCCTGGAAGCTCGACGGCGCCTTCTGGCGCTATGTGGGCGTCATCACGCTCCTCAGCCTCGCGCCGGTGATGCTGTCGGTCTGGGTCAACACGCTGTGGACCGGCGGCCTGCCGAAGCTCGACATGGGCCTGCTCGCCGAGGCGACGATCGCGGCCGCAGTGCTGATCCTCCTGGTCTGGTCGACGCTTCGCCTGCTGCTCTGGCCGGTCGGCCGGCTGATGGGCGAGGCGGACATGACGCCGGACCGCTCCTGGAGCCTGATGCGCGGCGGCGTGGTCGGCTTCTTCGGCGCTTCGACGCTTCTGACCGCGCCGCTGTTCATGCTGTCGATGATCCCGGCGATGCTGACCCTGCACGGCGACCACGCCCAGGGCGAGCTGCTCGGCGCTCCGCTCGGCAGCGCCATGACCCTGGTGTTCGCGGCGGTGGCGGCGGAGATCTACCGCCTGCGGCTGGCGGATCTCGCCGGCCGGCCCCGGCCCGTCGCCGAGGTCCCGCCGGGCCAGCAGCGGCTTACCGCCTCGACTTCCTGAACCGCTCGGCCGCCTCGGCGCGCGCCTCGGCCTTGACCCGCTTGACCGCCCCGCGGTCGACCGTCTCGCCGGGCGCGGTCAAGACGTCGTTGGCGAATTCCAGGTCGAGCATCTTCAGCCGCTTGATCTCGTCGCGCAGGCGCGCGGCCTCCTCGAACTCCAGGTTGGAGGCGGCGGCCCGCATGCGGCCCTCGAGGTCGCGCAGCGTGGCCTTGAAGTTGTCGCCCAGGAACGGCTTGGAGCCGTCCTCGGCCACGCCCACCGGCACGGTGATCCGGTCCTTCTCGTAGGGCGAGGCCAGGATGTCCTTGATCCGGCTCTTGATGCTGGTGGCGGTGATGCCGTGGAGCGCGTTGTACTCTTCCTGCTTCTCGCGCCGCCGCTGGGTCTCGGCCATGGCGCGTTCCATGGAGCCGGTGACGCTGTCGGCATAGAGGATCACCCGGCCGTCGACGTTGCGCGCCGCGCGCCCGATGGTCTGGATCAGGCTGGTCTCCGAGCGCAGGAAGCCCTCCTTGTCGGCGTCGAGGATGGCCACCAGGCCGCACTCGGGGATGTCGAGGCCCTCGCGCAGCAGATTGATGCCGACCAGGGCGTCGAAGGCGCCGAGCCGCAGGTCGCGGATGATCTCGATCCGCTCCAGGGTGTCGACGTCGGAGTGCATGTAGCGGACCCGCAGGCCCTGCTCGTGCATGTACTCGGTCAGGTCCTCGGCCATCTTCTTGGTGAGCACGGTGATCAGGGCGCGGTAGCCCTGGGCGGCCACCTGGCGCACCTGGTCGATCACGTCGTCGACCTGGGAGAAGCCGTCCTTGGAGACCGGCTTGATCTCGACCGGCGGGTCGATGAGCCCGGTCGGGCGGATCACCTGCTCGATGAAGACCCCGCCGGTGCGCTCCATCTCCCAGGGGCCGGGGGTGGCCGAGACGTGCACGGTATCCGGCCGCATGGCCTCCCACTCCTCGAACTTGAGCGGGCGGTTGTCCATGGCCGAGGGCAGGCGGAAGCCGTATTCGGCCAGCGTGAATTTCCGCCGGTAGTCGCCCCGGTACATGCCGCCGATCTGCGGCACGGTCTGGTGGCTCTCGTCGACGAAGAGCAGGGCGTTTTCCGGGATGTATTCGAAGAAGGTCGGCGGCGGCTCGCCGGTCCGCCGGCCGGTCAGGTAGCGCGAGTAGTTCTCGATGCCGGCGCAGGAGCCGGTGGCCTGGATCATCTCCAGGTCGAAGGTGGTGCGCTGTTCCAGCCGTTGGGCTTCCAGGAGCTTGCCCTCGGCGACCATCCAGTCGAGCCGCTCCTTGAGCTCGTCCTTGATCTGGCTGATCGCCTGGTTGAGCGTCGGCCTGGGCGTCACATAGTGCGAGTTCGCGTAGATCTTCACGCCCTTCAGGTCGGCGGTCTTCTTGCCGGTCAGCGGGTCGAACTCGGTGATCGTCTCGATGGTGTCGCCGAACAGGCTGATCCGCCAGGCGCGGTCCTCGTAGTGGGCGGGGAAGATCTCGATGGTGTCCCCGCGCCGGCGGAAGGTGCCGCGCTCGAAGGCCTGATCGTTGCGCTTGTACTGCTGGGCCACGAGGTCGCCCATCAGCTTGCGCTCGTCGAGCTGCTGGCCGGGCTCCAGCGTGAAGGTCATGGCCGTATAGGTCTCGACCGAGCCGATGCCGTAGATGCAGGAGACCGAGGCCACGACGATCACGTCGTCGCGTTCCAGGATCGCCCGGGTGGCCGAGTGGCGCATCCGGTCGATCTGCTCGTTAATCGAGCTGTCCTTCTCGATGTAGGTGTCGGTCCGCGGCACATAGGCCTCGGGCTGGTAATAGTCGTAGTAGGAGACGAAGAACTCGACCGCGTTCTCGGGGAAGAAGCTCTTGAATTCGCTGTAGAGCTGGGCGGCGAGCGTCTTGTTGGGCGCGAGGATCAGCGCCGGGCGCTGGGTCAGCTCGATCACCTTGGCCATGGTGAAGGTCTTGCCTGACCCGGTGACGCCCAGCAGCACCTGGTCGTGCTCGCGGGCGTTGACGCCGGCCACCAGCTCCGGGATCGCGGTCAGCTGGTCGCCGGCCGGCTCGTAGTCGCTGACCAGCTTGAACTTCTGGCCGCCCTCGGACTTGGCGGGCCGGTCCGGCCGGTGCGGCTTCCACAGCATCGGCATGGTGTTCTCGTCGTAGTCGAACGAGGCCGACATGTCGGCGACGCCCGGCGGCGGCGCGGTGGTGATCTGAGAACGGGCCATGAACGCCAAGGTAGGTCCTGCGAGGCTGTAACGCCACCCCGCGGAAGGCGGTTGCTGACAGGAAGGTGGCAGGAGCAAGCTCGGGAAAAGACCGGAGGATATGAATGGCCAAAGACCACCTCGACGCCGAAGCCGTCCGCGCCGCCCAGGGCGTGCTGGACGCCTTCATGACGGCGTTCAACGCCCGCGACATCCCGGCCTTCGAGGACACCTTCAACTTCCCGAGCGTGCGGCTGGCCAGCGAAGGGCTGGTGATCATCAACAGGGGCGACCTGAAGCCCGAGCGCTACACCACCGGCGCGCTCGCCGAATGGGACCATTCGGCCTGGGACCGCCGCGAGGTGATCCACGCGGGCCCCGAGAAGGTGCACATCGACACCCGCTTCACCCGCTACCGCAAGGACGGCTCGGTGATCGGCGGCTTCGACTCGATCTACGTCGTCACCCGCCAGGACGGCCACTGGGGCGTGAAGATCCGCTCCAGCTTCGCGCCCTGATCAGCGCCGCGCGTCCAGCCAGTCCTTGATGGTGCGGTCGACCAGGGCTTCGGCGTCGTGCTGCACGAAGTGGCCGGCGGTGGGGACCATCAGGATCGTGGTGTCGGCGGTGACGTGCTCCCAGACGCCGTTGTGGCCGGCGGCGTTGAGCGCGGTGTCCTTCATGCCGTGGATGACCAGCACCGGGACCTTGATCGGCGGGTAGGTCTGCGGCGGACCCACGGCCTCGCCGGTCCCCTTCGGATAGTTGGCCCGGTAGTAGTTCATCATCGCGGCGAAGTCGGAGCGCTTGAAGGCCTCCACATAGCCGGGCTTTTCCTTCGGGTCCTTCACCCAGCCGGCCAGGCCCTCGGCGGTCAGCGCCTTCTCCGAGCCTTCCTTCTGGAAGTTGCGGGCGTAGTTGGAGCCTTCCTGCTGGGCCTTGTTGGTGGCCAGCTCGCGCGCCATGCCGGCCGGGTGCGGGACGGACAGGATCACCAGCTTGTTCACCAGGTCCGGCCGGTTCAGCACCGTCTGCCAGGCGATCGCCGCGCCCCAGTCGTGGCCGATCACGATGGCGTTCTTCTGGCCCTCGGCGGCGATCACCGCGGCCACGTCGCCGATCAGGTTCGGCATGGCGTAGGCGGCCTCGCCCTTGGGCTGGTCGGAGAGGTTGTAGCCGCGGTTGTCCAGGGCCGCGGTGCGGTAGCCGGCGGCCGAGAGGGTGGCCATCAGCGGCTTCCAGGTCGCCCAGTAGTCGGGGAAGCCATGGATCAGCACCACCAGCGGCCCCTTGCCCTCGACCACATAGTGGATCTTCACCGCGCCGTTCTGGGCGAACCGGTCCTGCGTCTTTCCGGCCGGTGGGGCGGCCTGGGCCGCGAAAGCCAGGGTCAGCGCCATAGCGATCGCGCCGGCAAAGGTGATCTTGCGCATCTTGGAAGCCTCCCGTTTCGAATGACCATAGCACCGCTTACGCCGTAAGCGAGAGACGGCTTCATACTATGTGCTAGACAGTGTGTGTCACACAGTATACGACGCACAGCATGCCGACCGAAATCGAGATCTTCGAAGCCCTGAAACTGGAACTGCGCCGCGGATCGCTGATCCTGGCCGTGCTCGGCCACCTGCGCCGCGAGCACTACGGCTACACCCTGCGCAAGGCGCTCTCCGATGCCGGCGTCGAGATCGACGAAGGCGCGCTCTACCCGATGCTGCGGCGCCTGGAGACCCAGGGCCTGCTGACCAGCGAGTGGCGCGAGGAGGAGAAGCGCAACAAGCGCTTCTACCGGCTGTCCGACGAGGGGACGCGGGTCCTGGCCCGCCTGGCCGACGAATGGCGCGCTCTCAACGCGTCCGTGACCGACATTCTGAAGGGGGAGTCCTGATGGACCTCATCGAACGCTATGTGGCGGCCGTCGGCCGTCAGCTGCCCGAAAAGCAGGCGGCCGACATCGAGAACGAACTGCGTGATGTCCTGCTGTCGCGGCAGGAGGAGCAGGAGGCGCGGCTCGGACGCCCGATGACCCGGTCCGAGATGGAGGCGCTGCTGTTCGAGTTCGGCCATCCGCTGACCGTCGCCGGCCGCTATCGGCGCACCCAGCACCTGATCGGGCCTGAGGTGTTCCCGTTCTGGTGGGCGGCGGTCAAGGTGATGCTGTCGATCGTGGCGGGCGTCTATGTGGTGCTGATCATCGTCGGCGTCCTGACCGACCAGACGCCCTCGCAGTTCAACAGGGCCGTGCCCTCGATCTGGTATGTCGCGGTCTATCTGTTCGGGCTGATCACGCTCGTCTGCATGGGCATCGAGCGGTTCGGCAAGACGCAGGTTCTGCAGCGCTGGAAACCCTCCCACCTGCCGCCGGCCGGGGGCAAGCAACGCTCACGCTTCGAGCTAGGCGCGGAAATCGGCGCCGACGTGGTGTTCATCGCCTGGTGGAGCGGCCTGATCCACTTCGCCGATCTCATTCCCTATCCGGACTTCCTGCGCATCGACATGGCGCCTGTGTGGACGGTCTGGCACTGGCCGATCCTGAGCTACTACGTGGTGGAGATGATCGCGAACCTGGTCGCCATCGCCCGGCCCGGCTGGATCCGGGGGAACGCCGCGATCCTGGCGGTCCGCTACCTCGTGGGCATCGCCATCCTGATCCAGGTGGTGCGCGCCGGCCACTGGCTGACGGTCAGTTCGCCGGCGATACCGCCCCATGCCTTGGCGATCGTGCAGACCAATGTGGATCTGGGCATGCACATCGGGCTGGGCCTCGCGATCGCCGGCATGAGCCTGCGGATCGCGCTGGAGTGGTGGCGTCTGCGGCGCAGGCTGCGCGCGCAGCTCGCCGCCTAGAAGCCGCGCGCCGCGTTGGCCAGCATCAGCACGGTGGCGGCCAGCGCCGCCACGGCGATCAGGATGTGGCGCACGGCCGCGGTTCTCCCCAGGTCCCTGAGGAGAGATACGCCGCCGGCCGAAATCCGGATGCGGATAGGGCGGTTAGTGCTTGTTGTCGTCCGCGTGGCCCGCGACAGCGCCGGCTGCGCCGCCGACCGCCGCACCCACGGGACCGGCCACGACCGCGCCGGCGACCGCGCCTGAGGCGGCCTTCTGTTCGATGGTGTGGCCGCAGGCGGCGAGGCCCGTCAGGGCGCCCGCGACGATGAGCAGGCCGAGCGTCTTGCGCATGTTCTTTCTCCAGGTGCGAACAACGCCGAGACAAACGAAACGGCGCCGCTTGCGGTTCCGCCAACAGCCCAGGTTGGCCCGTGATCTGCGCGGGCAACGTCCGTTGTGCCAGTCACGCACAACTCGCCCGAGGCGTGTCTTTTCATGTTGCAGTGCAATATAAGCTTGCCAAGCGGGCCAAATTTGTTCATAGAGCCTTCATCATTTGCCGTCGCCCACCCCTATCGAGTCCCGGGGCGGGTCAGCCAGCGGTCACTGCCAGCAAGAGCAGGGGCGATCGCGGCGACAAAGTTGGGGGGCAGTTCGCCCTCGCCGTGTAGGACACGTTTGTTTTGACAATAGGAACGCAGGCGCGCGCCGATCGGCGCGGGCTGTTTAGCGCCGCTTTGATTGGCTCCGGCATCGGCCTGGGCCTGGGCGCGGCCTATCTGGCGGCGGGCTTGGCGCAGGCCACGTCCGACCACTTCCGGGCTGAGCGGATCGCCGAATCGGCCCGCGGCGGCTTCTCGGAAACCATGTTGCAGCGCGAAATGGATCGCATGGATCCGGCCGCTCTGCGGCTGGCGCGCGCGCATGACAGTTTCACAGCCGAGCCCGGCCGCGACGCGCCGCAGGCCTGGCCCTCGCGGCTTGGCGACCGGCTGCCGGCCGGCGGGCGTCACTCGCCGCTGGACGGCGCCCGCGAGCTCGATTGCCTGACCTCGGCGGTCTATTTCGAAGCCCGTGGCGAGACTCCGCGCGGCCAGGCGGCGGTGGCCCAGGTGGTGCTGAACCGGGTGGCCAACCCGCGTTTCCCGAAGAGCGTCTGCGGCGTGGTGTTCCAAGGCGCGGCGACCCACGGCTGCCAGTTCAGTTTCGCCTGCGACGGCTCGATGCGGCACGGCCGCGAGGCCGCCGCCTGGGATCGCGCCCGGCGCATCGCCGAACGCGCCCTGTCCGGTGTGAGGCTGGCCGACATCGGCAAGGCGACCCATTTCCACACCACCGACTGCCAGCCCGACTGGGGGCCGCAGATGTTGCGCGTCGCCCAGGTCGGCCTGCACGTCTTCTACCGCTTCAATCCGCACGCGCCGGTGAGCCAGCCGGGGGATCGCGCCACGTTCGTCAGCCTGCCGATCGGCCCGGCGTCGAACCTTCGCCTGGCGACCGCCCTGCTTGAGAAGACCGCGGATGCGACCGTGGCCGCCAGCGGTCTCGCGCCGCTGCCGGCGGCGGCGGGCGAGCCCAAGACGGCGGCGGTGAAGCCCGCCGAGCCGGCCGGCAATCTGGCGAAGAGCTCCGATGCTGGCCTTTCGCGAGCCGGAGACGCCGCGGCGTCCTGATCCCGGCGAGCTGAGCCTTGCGCTCCTGGGACTTCCCCGCCAGCGTGCGGCCAGTCCCAGGGGAAGGCCCAGCCATGCCAGATCAAGCTCACGAGGAGCTCGCGCACCAGCTCCTCAACTGCTCCTATGAGGCGCTGAATCCGGTCCAGCGAAGCGTCATCGACCTGATCGCCAACGAAGACCCGACCCATATCAATCCGGCGCTCTCGCACGACCACCGCACCTTCGGCTCCCGACTGGCCGACCAGGTGGCCGCGGTGGGCGGCTCGTGGGGCTTCATCATCACCTTCGGCGTGATCCTCGCGCTCTGGATGGGGTGGAACACCGCGACCAAGGGCCATCCGCTGGCCTTCGACCCCTATCCGTTCATCTTCCTCAACCTGATGCTGTCGATGGTGGCCGCGATCCAGGCGCCGGTGATCATGATGAGCCAGAACCGCGCCGCGGCGCGCGACCGCGAGGCCGCCGACCACGATTACACCGTCAATCTGCGCGCCGAGCTCGAGATCATGCACTTGCACGACAAGGTCGACACCATGCGCGAGAAGCAGATGCTGGAGATGCTGAAGCAGCAGCGCGAGGCGCTGCGACTGCTTAAGGGCCAGGTGGACAAGCTCGCCTCGAAGAAGGCGTAGCCGGGCGGGCGTCCTAGACCCGCGCCGCGCGCCGCAGCGCCTGGGGCGGCTGGCCGAACGTCCGCAGGAAGGCCCGGCGCATGCGCTCCGGATCGCGGAAGCCGGAGTCCTCGGCGACCCGGTCGATCGGATCGTGGCCGGCCTCGACGCGCACGCGCGCGGCCTCCAGGCGCAGGCGCTCGACCGCCTTGGCGGGGGTGACCCCGGTCTCGGCGGTGAAGGCGCGGGCGAAGTGGCGCGGGCTCATGGCCGCCTGATCGGCCAGTCGCTCGACGCCCAGCGGCTCGGCCAGCCGCTCGCGCATCCAGTCCATCAGACCGGCGAACCGCCCGTGCGCTCCGCCCATGTCCAGCAGGGCGGAGAATTGCGACTGCCCGCCCGGGCGGCGCTGATGGACCACCAGTTGCTGGGCGGTCTGCTTGGCGACCGCGCCGCCCAGGTCGTCCTCGATCAGGGCCAGCGCCAGGTCGATGCCGGCGGTGATCCCGGCCGAGGTCCAGACCTCGCCCTGGCGCACGAAGATCCGGTCGGGCTCCAGGCGGATCTTCGGATAGCGCCGCGCGAAGTCGTCTGAGCGGCTCCAGTGCGTCGTCGCGCGCTTGCCGTCCAGCAGGCCGGCCTCGGCCAGCAGATAGGCCCCGGAGCAGACGCTGGCGGTCCGCCGGGCGCTGGACGCGCGGCGGCGAAGCCAGGCGACCGACTCCCCCAGGTCGCCCAGCGTCCGCGTGCCGATGCCGCCCGCCACCACCAGGGTGTCGTAGGCGCCGTCGCCGAGCGGGGCGGCCATGATCCGCACGCCTGCGGAGCTGGCGATCTCGCCGCCGCCCGCGGCGACCACTTCCAGGGCGTAGGCGCCGGGCGCGATCCGCCCGGCGATCTCGAAGGCGGCGACGGGGCCCGTGGCGTCCAGGATCTGGAACTCAGGGAAGATCAGGACGGCGATTTTGCGGGTCATGGCAGATTCCGAGGGAAAAAGGTCATTTCAGCCGGAACCTAGACCCGCGACCATGTTGAGGTCAAACCCGGAGACCGACGCCATGCCCCAAACCGCCGCCAAGCTGCAGATCGTCATCCCGCTCTTCCCGGGCGTGACCCACCTCGACTTCACCGGCCCGCACCAGGTGCTGAGCCGCGCGCCGGACGCCGAGGTGATCGTCGCCTCGCTGGGCGGCCGCGACATCGCCGCCGAGGGCCTGGTGTTCACCGGCCTGGCGGATCTGGCGCGCGTCGAGCGCTGCGACCTGCTCTGCGTCCCCGGCGGCTACGGCGCCGCCGAGGCCATGCTGGACGAGGGCTTCATGCGCCAGGTCCGGCGGCTGGGCGCGCAGTCCCGCTACCTGACCTCGGTCTGCACCGGGTCGCTGATCCTCGCGGCGGCCGGATTCCTGCGCGGCAAGCGCGCCGCCTGCCACTGGGCCTGGCGTGAGCTGCTGGAGCCGTTCGGCGCCATCGTCGACGAGCGCCGCGTGGCGCGCGACGGAAACATCATCACCGGCGGCGGCGTCACCGCCGGCCTCGACTTCGCCTTCACGGTGCTGGCCGAGATCGCCGGCGAGGACTTCGCCAAGACGGTGCAGCTCGGCCTGGAATACGCGCCGGCCCCGCCGTTCGACGCCGGCCGCCCGGAGCTTGCGCCGCCACAGGTGCTGGCCGCCTACAGCCGCCGCATCGGTCCGCTGGTGGCGGCCCGCCGCGCCGCCGCCGAGGAGGCCGCTCGACGCCTGCTGCCCGTCTGACGGTCGAGAGCGGGCGCTCGACCGCCTTGCGCTCGCCTTTTGATCCGATCAGCATCCCCTGGGCGATGCGCCATGCTGTGCGATATCGCAGCGCGCCGGTCCGTCATTTGAACCCAGGGAATTTGAAGCCATGAAATACCGCAAACTTGGCGCGAGCGATCTTGAGGTCTCGGAAATCTCCCTCGGCTCCTGGCTGACCTATGGCGTCGGCGTGAAGCAGGACGCGGCGCGGGCCTGCGTCGACAAGGCCTTTGATCTGGGCATCAATTTCATCGACACGGCCAACGTCTACGGTCGCGGTGCGGCCGAGAGCGTGCTGGGCGAGACCCTCGCCGGGCGCAAACGCGACAGCTACGTCCTGGCCACCAAGGTGTACGGCCAGATGAGCGACACCGACCAAGGCCTGTCGCGGACCCAGATCCTCAAACAGATGGACGCGTCGCTGAAGCGGCTGCGGACCGATTTCGTCGACCTCTATCAATGCCACCGCTACGACGTGAACACGCCGCTGGAAGAGACCATGGAAGCCCTGAGCGAGGTGGTCCGGGCCGGTAAGGCGCGCTGGATCGGCTTCAGCGAATGGTCGCCGGACCAGATCGAGGCCGCCTTCGCCATTCCCGGGGTCGAGAAGTTCGTCTCCAGCCAGCCGCAATATTCCCTGCTGTGGCGCCGGCCGGAGGCCAAGGTGATCCCGATCTCGGCGGCCAACAGCGTCTCGCAGATCGTCTGGTCGCCGCTGGCCCAAGGCGTGCTCTCCGGCAAATACCGGCCGGGCGCGGCGTTGCCGGCGGATTCGCGCGGGGCGAGCGACTCCATGGGCTCGGCCATGCAGACCTGGCTGCGACCGGAGATCCTGGAGGCGGTGCAGAAGCTGAAGCCGCTGGCCGAAGAGGCTGGCTGCTCGCTCTCGCAGTTCTCGCTGGCCTGGGTGCTGCGCGAGCCCAACGTGGCCTCGGCCATCGTCGGCGCGAGCCGACCCGATCAGCTGGAGGAGAACGCGGCGGCCTCCGGCCTGCAGGTCGATCCGGCGCTTTTCGCGAAGGCCGAGGCCATCGTCGCGGGCGTCCGGCGCGCCACGAGCTAGCCGAAGGAGCGATTGTTGGCCCACGACCACAACCCGCACCGCGAAGCGGTCGGAGAGAGCTTCTCGCTGGCCGCGATGGTCAAGGCGCGCGACCTGACCTTCGACGCGGTCCGCCGCATCGCCGAGGCGGTCCATCCCGGCATGACCGAGGGTCGGGCGCATGGCCTGGCGCAGGAAATCATCGAGGCCATGGGCATGGAGCGGCTCTGGCACAAGAACGTCATCCGCTTCGGTCCCGGGACGTTGGAGACCTTCCACGGCGACTTCCAGCCCGGCTATGTGCTCAAGGCCGACGACATCTTCTACGTCGATCTGGGGGTGGTCTGGGATGGCCACGAGGGTGATGCGGGCGACACCTTTGTGGTCGGCGACGACCCGGAGATGGCGGCCTGCGCCGAGGCCGCGCGCAGGCTCTGGGACGAGGTGGCGGCGCGCTGGCGCGGCGAAGGGCTGAGCGGGCCGGGGCTCTACGATTTCGCCCGCGACCGAGCCGAGGCCATGGGCTGGCGGCTCAACTGGGAGGTGAAGGGTCACCGGGTCAGCGATTTCCCACATGCGATCTACAAGGCCGGCGCGCTCGGCGACTTCGAGGGCTGTCCGGCGACGGGACTATGGATCCTGGAGATCCAGATCGCGCATCCGAGCCGACCGATCGGCGCCTTCTACGAGGACCTGCTGTACGAGGCGGCCGGCTAGCCGAAGGTGAAGGCGAAGGCCTGGACGCCGGGATCGAGGAACTCGATCTCGAAGCTGCCCTCCCGCGATGGCCCGCCTTGCCGCACGAGTTGGTAGAGCCGGTGCTCGGAGACCGCGCCTGCGCCCGCCGCATCGACGTCGGCGCCGTGGTCGTTCGCGGGCGGCTTTCCGTCCAGGCGGATGCGGAAACGCACGGGGCGCCCGTTCGCGCCGGGGCCGAGCACGAGGTGCAGGTCGCGGCCGCGGAAGCGGTAGGTGATCGTCGCGTGGGCGGCGTTGGCCGTCGCGGCCTCGGCGCCGGCCGTCCAGGCCCCGCCGAGGGTCCAGTGGCTCACGGGCGGCGGTTTCGTGGGCGGATAGACGTGGGCGCGGTCCTCGATCAGGCCGTCGGGATTGTCGTTGCCCGTGGCCTTCAGATAGCCGACGTAGGTCTCCGGCGACTGCGGTTCGTTGAGATCGGCCGACGCGCCGGCGCCGGCCGCGACGACGCTCACCACGCCGCCGGCGACGCCGCGCGCGCCGTTCTCGGCCAGGAGCCGCTGGATGACCTGCTCGGACTGCGCATACTCGCCCTCGCCGAAGTGGTGGTGGCGGATGCGGCCCTGGCCGTCGATGAAGTAGTGGGCCGGCCAGTAGCTGTTGTCGAAGGCCCGCCAGATCGCACGGTCGTTGTCGACCGCAACGGGGTAGCTGACCGCAAGCTCCCGGACCGCGCGGCGCACATTGCCGAGGTCGCCCTCGAAGGCGAATTCCGGCGTGTGCACGCCGATCACCACCAGGCCCTGGTCCTTGTACTTCTTCGCCCAGGCTTCGACGTAGGGCAGGGACCTCAGGCAGTTGATGCAGGAGTAGGTCCAGAAATCGACCACCACGACCCTGCCGCGCAGGCCCTCGGCGGTCAGCGGCGGCGAGTTCAGCCAGGCGACCGCGCCGGTCAGCGGCGGCATCTTGCCCTCGATCGGCAGGGCGGCCCCGGCCGGCGTCGCGGCGGAGGTCGCGGGCGCCCCTGCGCCCCTGAACCGGTCGAGCAGGCCCTGCTCGATCTTTGAGGTGCTGGCCAGCGACAGGCGGGTGAGGACGCCGGTGTCGAAGCCGAACGCGATGGCCGCGACCGCGACCAGAACGACGAGGCCAAGCCCGCGCCGCAGCCACTCGCTGGCGCCCAGCGACCGCTTCATCGTGGCGTAGACGCGGCCCCCGACCAGGAGGGCCAGGGCGAGGGAGGTCGCGGCGCCCGCGGCATAGGCCAGGAGCAGGAGCGAGGTCTGGACGCTCGCCCCCTGCAGGGCCGCGCCGGTGAGGACGAGGCCGAGGATCGGCCCGGCGCAGGGCGCCCAGAGCAGGCCCGTGGCGACGCCCAGCAGGAATGAGGTCGCAGCCGTTGAGGCAGAATCGCCACTCCCAGAGGCCGATTCGGACAGCCGCGCGCCCAGCGCCACGAGCGGCCGGGTGACCCGGTCGGCAAGGCTGGGGAGCAGCAGGAGAAGGCCGAAGAAGCCCAGGACCACCAGGGCCGCGATCCGGCCGTAGCCATTGGCCTGCACGGCCCAGCCGCCGCCCACGGCCGCGAGGCTCGCGACGCCCGCGAAGGTGATCGCCATGCCCGCCAGCATCGGCAGGCCGCTTTTCACGAACGGCTGGCCGGCGCGGGCGAAGACGAACGGCAGCACCGGCAGAATGCACGGACTGACGATGGTCAAGGCGCCGCCGAGGTAGGCTAGGATGAACAGCAGCATGAACGCGGGTCTTTCGGCGCGGTCGGCGAAACGATAGGTAGTCGAGCTACATAACGGTAAGGCGCTGGAGGGACGAGGGCATGATAAACCAGGCTGGCAGGCGGGATCGAAGCTTTTGGCCGATGGCGCTCGGTGTCGCAGGCGCCCTGGCGGTAACCGCCGGCGTGGGCCTGACCGTGCAGGCCGCGCCCAAGACCGCGCCCGCCAAGACCGCGGCCTGCGCCGGCGACAATGGCGGCATCACCCTGCCGCCCGGCTTTTGCGCCACGGTCTTCGCCGACAATGTGGGCAATGTGCGCCACCTCGCGGTGGCCGCCGACGGGACGGTCTACGGCAATCTGTGGAACGGCTCGTCCTACTTCCCGCGCGACAAGCCGCCGGCCGACGGCTTCCTGGTGGCGATGCAGGACACCGACCGCGACGGCAAGGCCGACAAGGTCACCCATTTCGGCCAGACCCCGGCCGAGGGGTCCAAGGGCGGCACCGGCATCGGGCTCTACAAGGGCTTCGTCTACGCCGAGATGAACGACAAGATCGTCCGCTATCCGCTGGCGGGCTCGGTGGTCCCGGCTGACAAGCCGGAGGTCGTGGTGTCCGGCATGCCGCTGGGCGGCGACCACCCGATGCATCCCTTCGCGATCAACGCCAAGGGCCAGCTTTTCATCGACATGGGCACGGCGACCAATTCCTGCCAGCCGAAGAACCGCGTGGCGGGCATCCCCGGCAATCAGCCTTGCGACGAGCTTCCGACGCGCGGCGGGACCTGGCTCTATTCGGCGGACAAGCTCGATCAGAAGTTCTCGCCCGCCGAGCGTTACGCCACCGGCATCCGCAACGGCATGGGCCTGGCGTTCGACGCCTCCGGCCGGCTGTTCGCCACCCAGCACGGCCGCGACCAGCTGTTGCAGAACTGGGGGAAGCTCTACCCCGACGCCAAGACGACGACGGAACTGCCATCCGAGGAGCTGATGCTGGAGGCCAAGGGCGGCGATTACGGCTGGCCCTTCTGCTACTACGACAACTTCCAGAAGAAGCTGGTCCTGGCCCCGGAATACGGCGGCGACGGCGGCAAGGAAGTCGGCCTCTGCGCGACCAAGACGCCGCCTGTGGCGGCGTTCCCGGCGCACTGGGCCCCCAACAGCCTGCAGATCTACACGGCCAAGGCCTTCCCCACCGCCTATCAGGGCGGCGCGTTCATCGCCTTCCACGGCTCCTGGAACCGGGCGCCGGCGGCGCAGAACGGCTTCAACGTGGTGTTCCAGCCGCTGAAGGGCGGCAAGGCGTCGGGCGACTACCTGGTCTTCGCTGACGGCTTCGCGGGCCCCAACAAGGCTTCGGGCAAGGCGGTGTTCCGGCCGAGCGGCCTGGCGGTCGGTCCCGATGGCGCACTCTACATCTCCGACGACGTGAAGGGCCGCATCTGGCGGGTGACCTACCAGGGCCCGGCCGGCGCCCCGGCAGCCGCCGCGCCGGCGCCGACCTACGCCGAGCCCACAGCCGCCGCGCCGGTGACCGCGCTTCCGGTTCCGCCCGGCGGCACGGCCGAGCAGGTCGCCAAGGGCATGGCGCTGTTCCAAGGCGGCAGCTGCGGCGCCTGCCATGGCACGGACGCCACAGGCGGTCAGGTCGGCCCGCCGCTCAACACCGGCAGTCCGCTATGGACCGATGGCAGCCTCGCCTCGATCACCGACCTGATCACCAAGGGCGTGCCGGCGCCCAAGCAGTACCGCAGCCCCATGCCGCCGATGGGCGGGGCCCAGCTGTCGCCGGACGATCTCGCCGCCGTCTCCGCCTATGTCTGGGCGGTCGGCCACAAGCCGAAATAAGAACAAGAGAAGAGGGAAGAGACCGATGAAAACCCCGATCCGCGCGGCCGTCCTGGCCGGTGTGCTCAGCCTCGCCGTCGCGCCCGCCGCGCTGGCGCAGGTTTCCCGCTCGACCCCGGGCCAGCCCGAGGCCCGCACCGCGCTCGATCTGATGCCGGCCAAGGCAAAGCTCACCGTCACGACGCCCGCCTTCAAGGAGGGCGCCGACATCCCCTTCGAAAACACCCAGTATCGGACCAACACCTTCCCCGGCCTGAGCTGGACCAAGGGACCGAAGGCGACCAAGTCCTATGTGCTGATCATGCAGGACAACTCCCTGCTGCTGCGCGGCGCGCCGATCCTGCACTGGACGCTGTTCAACGTCCCGGCCAGCGTCACCAAGCTCGACGCCGGCATGGCGCCCACCGGCAACCCGGCCGGCTCGTCCTACGGTCCGAACTACAAGGGCGCGAGCCAGCCCTATACCGGCCCGCGCACCCCGCCGGGGCCGGGCGACAGCTACCACTTCGAGATCTTCGCCATCGACACCACGATCCCCGACGAGGGGAAGTCGAGCTATGAGGCGATCACCAAGGCGATGGAGGGCCATGTGCTCGCCAGCGGCGAGGTGGTCGGCCACGGGATCGCCGATCCCAGCGCGCCACCGCCCGCGCCACGACCTGCTGCGCCCGCGCCCAAATAGGGCTAAAGCGACCCTCGGGTAGGGGGAGCTTTGCGTCCGCATGGTTGAATTCACCGAGGCCGAACGCCGGGTCACGCTGGCGGGCGTGGCCATCGTCTTCCTGTTGTCGGCGCTCGATCAGACGATCGTCTCGACCGCCATGCCGCGGATCATCTCCGAGCTGAATGGCCTGGCGCTCTACTCCTGGGTGACCACCGCCTACCTGCTGAGCTCGACGGTGATGGTGCCCATCTGGGGCAAGCTTGGCGACCTCTTCGGGCGCAAGCCGGTGCTGTTGGCCGGGATCATCATCTTCCTCGCCGGATCCTGGCTTTCCGGCCTCTCCGGCGAATTCGGCGCCCTGCCGCTGGTCGGCGGGGGCATGACCCAGCTGATCGTCTTCCGCGCCATCCAGGGGATCGGCGGCGGGGCGCTCTTCACGACGGCCTTTGCGATCATCGGCGACCTCTTCCCGCCGCGCGAGCGGGGGCGAATCGGCGGGATGTTCGGGGCGGTCTTCGGGCTTTCCAGCACCATCGGCCCGCTGATCGGCGGCTATTTCACCGACCACGGCACGGTGCAGATCCTTGGCCACACGGTCGCGGGCTGGCGCTGGGTCTTCTACCTGAACCTGCCGCTGTCGATCCTGTCCCTGTTCATGATCCTGGTGAAGATGCCGAAGATGTCCCACCACGCGCGGGGCAAGATCGACTTCATCGGCGCGGGCCTGATCATCGCGACGGTGGTCCCGTTCCTGCTGGCGCTGACCTTCGGCGGCCGGACCTATCCCTGGGGCTCGCCGACTGAGCTCCTGCTGTTCGGCGGCTCGGCCCTGGGCCTGCTGCTCTATGTGATCGCCGAGCGGTTCGCGTCGGACCCGATCCTTCCGCTCGACCTCTTCCAGAACAGGGTCTTCTCCACCGCCAACCTGGCGGGCTTCCTGATCTCCATGTCGTTCATGAGCACCGTGGCCTTCCTGCCGCTGTTCATGCAGCTGGGGCAGGGGATCAAGGCCACCGCCAGCGGGCTTTCGATCCTGCCCTTGATGGCGGGCCTGATGGGCAGCTCGATCTTCGCCGGCCGTCTGGTCACCAAGACCGGCGCCTACAAGTCGCTGATGATCGGCGGCGTGGTCGTCACCTTCGCGGGCATTTTCCTCTTGAGCCGCATGCACGCCGAGACCGGCCGCCTCGACCTGGCCTGGCGCATGCTGGTGCTGGGGATCGGGCTCGGCCCCGGCCAGAGCCTGTTCAGTCTGGCGGTGCAGAACGCCATGCCGATTGAGCGGCTGGGCGTGGTCACCAGCTCCAGCCAGTTCTTCCGCCAGATCGGCTCGACGATCGGGGTGGCGGTGTTCGGGACGGTGCTGACCGCGCACCTGAACGCCGGCCTCGGCAAGATCATGCCGGGCATCGACGTGGGCAAGCTGCAGGGGATGGGCGTGGGCGCCAACGGCGGGGCGGCGCCGGCGCTGCCGCACTTCATCAAGGTGATCATCTCCGACGCGATCACCAGCGTCTTCGCGCTCGGGCTCTATGTCGTCGTCATCGCCTTCTTCGTGGTCCTGCTGATTCCGCAGGTGAAGATGCGCGACCGTTCGATGATGGGCGCCCAGGCCTCGCCCAAGGAGGACGGTGAAACCGTCATCCCGGCCGAGGCGCACCTCTAGCCAAAAGCGCCCTAGGGCTTGAGCTGGGCCGCCAGGAACTTCTTCACGCCCTCGCCATAGGGCGGGCGCAGCGCCTTCATCGGCCCAAGGTCCTTCTTGAGCTGGTGATAGATCGACTTGCGGTGGCTGAACTCCCGGAAGCCGTCGACCCCGTGGTAGCTGCCCATGCCCGAGGGGCCCACGCCGCCGAACGGCAGATCCTCCATGGCGACGTGGAAGATCACGTCGTTGACCGTGGCCCCGCCTGAGGTCGTGCGCGACAGGACCTGCGCCTCCTCCGCCGCGTCGGTCCCGAAGTAGTAGAGGCCCAGGGGCCGGTCGTGGGCATTGACGTAGCCGATGGCGTCGTCGACCGATTTGTAAGTCATTACAGGCAGTACGGGGCCGAAGATCTCCTCCTGCATTACCTTCATCTCGTCGGTGGCGTTGAGGATCAGGGTGGGCGGGATCTTGCGGTGTTCCTGTTGGCTGAAGTCCTCGCCGGCCGGGTTGATCTCGACGATCTCAGCGCCCTTCGCCCGGGCGTCCTCGACGTAGCCCTTGATCCGCTCGAAGTGCCGCTCGGCGATGACGGCGGTGTAGTCGGGGTTGTCCTTGATCGTCGGGAACATCGCCGTCACGGCCGCCGTCGCTTCCCGCACGAAGGTGGCCACCTGGTCGGCCGGGGCCAGGACGTAGTCGGGGGCCAGGCAGATCTGGCCGGCGTTCAGCGTCTTGCCGGCCATGATCCGGGCCGCGCTGGTGGCATAGTCGGCGGAGCGGCCGAGGATCACCGGGCTCTTGCCGCCGAGTTCGAGGGTCACCGGCACGAGGTTTGCCGCGGCCGCCTTCATCACGTGCCGGGCGACCGAGGTCGCGCCGGTGAACACGAGGTGGTCGAAGGCCAGTTCCGAGAAGGCTTGGCCCACGTCCGGCCCGCCGGGAAAGACGGCGATCTCGTCCTCGTCGAAGACTTCCGCGAACATCCGGGCCATCAGCTCCGAGGTCGCGGGCGTGAATTCCGAGGGCTTGATCATCACCCGGTTGCCCGCCGCCAGCACGCCGGCCAGCGGCGCGAAGGTCAGGTTCACCGGGAAGTTCCAGGGGCTGATGATGCCGATCACGCCCTTGGGCTGGAAGCGCACCTCGGCCCTGGCGCCCAGCATGCCGAGCAGCGCCGGTGTGGTCTTGCGCTTCTCAGGCTTCATCCAGGTCTTCAGGTGCGCCTTGGCATGCTTCAGCGGTCCGATGGACGCGCCGATGTCGGTGATGCCGCTGACCGCCGGCGCGCGCGCCCCGAAGTCCTGGGTCAGAGCCTTCACGATCGCCTCGTCATGCCGGATCAGCAGGCCGATGGCGCGATCGAGCCGCGCGATCCGCGTCTCGAGACTGGGCGCGCCGTCGCGGATGTTGGCGGCCTTCTGCCGGCGCAGCACCTCGGCCATGCGGCGCGATTCGCTCGCGAGGTCGATGTTCGGCGCAACGCTCATGGTCAGTCCTCCGTAGGCGCCGGCACGGTGAACCGGCCCCCCGCGTTCGACAAGCACGACGCCGCGTAAACCACGGCGCTCACCGAACGACGTGATCGACCCGCCTGTCTGTCCGGATCGCCGTCTTCCGGCGCAGGGCTTGGCGCGGCAGGTTCCGCCTCCGAATATTCAGAGGAGAAACCACATGAAAACCTTAGCTTTTGCGCTCGCCGTCGTCTGCCTGGGCGCCGGCTTCGCCTCGGCCCATCCGCCGGTCCGCACGCCGGAAGGAGAGGGTGCGGCGCCGGTCCTGCGCTACGCCGATCTCAATCTCCGCCGCGAGCCGGGCGTCCGGATGCTGGTCGGCCGCATCAAGCAGGCGGCCCACGCCTTCTGCGGTCCCGAACCCAGCGCGCTGAGCCTCGGCGAATACCAGCGCTACGGCGCCTGCGTGCGGGAGAGCACGGATGCGGCGGTGCGGCGGGTGAACGCCCCGCTGGTCACCTCCATCTATAAGCAGGGCGCAGACAGCCTGCGGTTCGCCGCGCGCTGAACCTTGTGACCTCATGGCGTCAGCAGAAGCGCGTCGGCCCCCGGCCGGCGCGCTTCTTGCCGTCAGACGGCGTCCAAGCCGATGTCCAGCACGCTGGCGGAATGGGTCAGGGCGCCGACGCTGATCACGTCCACACCGGTCTGGGCGATCGCCCGCACGGTTTCCAGCGTCACGCCGCCGGAGGCTTCCAGCACCGCGCGGCCGGCGGCCCGGCGCACCGCCTCCGTCAGGTCATCCAGGCTGAAGTTGTCCAGCAGCACCACGTCGGGGCCGTACTTCAGCGCCTCCTCGAGCTGGTCGAGCCCGTCGACCTCCACCTCGACCTTCATCAGATGCCCCGCCGCGGCCTTGGCGCGACGCACAGCCTCGCCCACCGAGCCGCAGGCGGCGATGTGGTTGTCCTTGATCAGGATTGCGTCATCGAGGCCGAAGCGATGGTTGATCCCGCCGCCGCAGCGCACGGCGTATTTTTCAAGGGCGCGCAGGCCCGGCGTGGTCTTGCGCGTGTCGGCGATCAACGCGCCGCTGCCTTCGATCGCCTCGACATAGGCGCGCGTCAGGGTCGCGACCCCCGACAGGCGGCCCAGAAGGTTCAGGCTGACTCGTTCGGCCGCAAGGAGGGCGCGGGCGTTGGCGTCCACCCAGGCGAGCTTTTCGCCGGCCCCGATCCGGGTCCCGTCGTCGGCCACCGCCTTGAAGTCGGCCGAGGGGTCGAGGGCGGTGATCGCCAGGCGCGCGCAGGCAAGGCCCGAAACCACGCCGGCCCTGCGGGCGACGAAGACCGCGCGGAGCCGGGTATCGGCGGGGACGCAGGCCTGGGAGGTGACGTCTCCGGCGCGCCCCAGGTCCTCGGTCAAGGCCGCCTGGACGAGGGGCGCGATCAGCAAATCCGGCAGGGGCTCGGTCATTCGGCGGCGTACCTCCAGGCGTTGGCGGCGATGAGTTCGGACCAGCGGACGAAGGTCCGTTGCGGGACTGCGGGGCTTTCGCCGGCGTCGGCGCGGAAATGGCCGCCGCGGCTTTCGGTGCGGGCCAGGGCGCAGGCCGCGACCAGCCGGGCCGCCGCCAGCGCCGCCGTGCGTCCGTGCCGGGCCTCCAGGCCGTCGACCTCGTCGAGCAGGCGCGAGAGGCCCTCGGCCGAGCGCACGACGCCGGCGTCGCGGCTCATGGCCCGCCGCAGGGCCTGCACGGCGGCCTGGGGAAGCTCGGGCGCGATCAGGCGGACCAGGCGCGCGGGCGCGGGCTCCGGCTCAAGGCCGGCGGCGCGGCCGGCGCGGGCTCCGAACACCGCGGCCTCCAGCAGCGAATTGGAGGCGAGGCGATTTGCGCCGTGCACGCCGGTCGAGGCGCACTCGCCCGCGGCGTAGAGGCCGGGGAGGGAGGTGCGGCCCTCAGCGTCCGTGGCGATCCCACCCATGTGATAGTGACAGGCCGGCGCCACGGGGATCGGCTGGCTCCGCGGGTCGATCCCGCCGGCCAGGCAGGCGGCGAACACCGCCGGAAATTCGTCGGGGAAGCGTTCCCCGACCGCGTCGCGCGCGTCCAGGAAGGCGCCGCGGCCGGCCTCGCGCTCGGCGTGGATGGCGCGGGCGACCACGTCGCGCGGCGCGAGCTCGGCCTGCGGATGGTAGCGGCCCATGAAGCGCGCGCCCGCCGCGTCGACAAGCACCGCGCCTTCGCCGCGCAGGGCTTCGGTGGCCAGCGGCGCCGGATCGCGGCCAACGTCGATGGCGGTCGGGTGGAACTGCACGAACTCCGGATCGGCGACGAGCGCCCCGGCCAGGGCAGCGAGTCCAAGACCTTCGCCCCTGAGCTCGGCCGGCGTGGTGGTGACGGCATAGAGCCCGCCGATGCCGCCGGTCGCCAGCACGGTCGCCGTCGCCGTGATCTCGACCAGCGCGCCCTCATGCTCGGCGATCACGCCCCGCACGCGGCCCGAGGCGTCCTGCAGCAGGCCACGCAGCCGATGGCCGGTGCGCACCTCGACATGCGGAGCGGCCAGGACGGCGATGGCGACGGCCTGCATGATCGCCGCGCCCGCCTGGTCGCCCTTCACGCGCGCCACGCGAGGCCGCGAGTGGGCGGCCTCCAGGCCCTGGGCGAAGCCGCCGTCGGCCGTGCGGTCGAAGGGCGCGCCGAGCGCGGCCAGGGCGCGGACCGCGGCCGGGCCTTCCTCGGTCAGGATACGCGCCATGGCCGGATCCACCAGGCCGGCGCCGGCCGCGATGGTGTCGGCGGCGTGGGCCTCGGCGCTGTCGTCGGCGGACAACGCCACCGCCATGCCGCCCTGGGCCCAGGCCGAGGAGCAGCCGTGGTTCACCGGCGCGTCGGTCAGCACCAGCACCTGGCGCGGGGCGGCCGCCAGGGCGGCGCTGAGGCCCGCCAGGCCCGCCCCGACCACCAGCACCCCGTCGTGGACGATCCGGCGCATCAGATCAGCTCCACGTCGACGTGGTGGCGCGCCTTGACCAGATCGTAGCGGGCGGGCTTGGCCGGCGGCGGCAGGTCGACCATCCGCTGCACCGCCAGGCGGGCGCGCGCGGCGACGTCGGCCTCGACCGTCACCTCGTGGCGGCCGTGCAGCAGGGCCTCGTAGATGTTCTCCAGGCTGATCCGCTGCATGTGCGGGCAAAGCACGCAGGGCCGCACGAACTCGGTGTCGACCGCGTCGGCCGCGACGTTGTCGGCCATGGAGCACTCGGTGATCAGCACGACCCGCTTGGGCTTCCGCGTCAGGACGTAGTCGTTCATCGCCTGTGTGGAGCCCGCGAAGTCGGCGACTTCCAGCACCTCGGCCGGGCACTCCGGGTGGGCCAGCACCTCGGCGCCGGGATAGGCCTGCTTGATCTCCAGGATATCGGCGGCGGTGAAGCGCTCGTGCACCTCGCAGCGGCCCTTCCAGGCGATGATCTTGATGTCGGTCTGGCGGGCGACGTTGCGGGCGAGGAACTCGTCTGGGATCAGGATCACCCGGTCGACGCCCCACAGCCGCGCGGCCTCCTCGACCACCTGCACGGCGTTGGCGCTGGTGCAGCAGATATCGGTCTCCGCCTTCACCTCGGCGGTGGTGTTGACGTAGGTCACTACCGGCAGGCCGGGGTAGCGCTGCTTGATCAGCCGCACATCGGCGCCGGTGATCGAGGCGGCGAGTGAGCATCCCGCCCGAAGATCCGGAATCAGAACGGTTTTCTCCGGCGACAGGATCTTCGAGGTCTCGGCCATGAAGTGGACGCCCGCCTGGACGATGACCCTGGCCTTCGAGCGGGCCGCCTCCTTGGCCAGGCCCAGGCTGTCGCCGACATAGTCGCCGACCCCGTGGAAAATCTCCGGCGTCATGTAGTTGTGCGCCAGGATCACCGCGTCCTTTTCGGCCTTCAGCCGGTTGATCGCCGCGATCAGTGGGGCCTTGGCGCGCCATTCCATCGGCGTGACGATGCGCCTGACCTTCTCCCAGACCGGCGCGGTCTCGACCTCGATCTCGGGTGTGAACGCGAACTGGAACCCATCGGCGGCCATCAGATCCTCCGTTATGCTCAAAATGAGCATTTCTTCGGTCTAAAAAGACGCCAGGCGAGCTTGTCGCTGGCGTCAGTTATGCTCAATCCGAGCATAACCGGTAAGGGACATATAGACCCATCCGGACATTTCGCAAGTCTCGGAAGCGAAAAGGGCGCCTAGACGGCTTCCGGAGCCTTTCCCATCACCGCCTCGATGACGGCGGCGAGGGCCTCGGCGGGGTAGGGCTTGGCGAGTAGGGGCCACGGCGCCTCGGTCGCGGCCCCCAGGGTCTCGCCGGTGTAGCCGGAGGTGAGGATCACCGGCAGGCCGGGGCGCATCTCCACCGCCTTGTGCGCGAGTTCCACGCCGTTCACCCCGCCCGGCATGATCAGGTCCGTGAGTAGCAGGTCGATCCGTTCGCGGCGCTTGAGGATCTTCAGGGCCGGCGCGGCAGCCTCGGCGCGCACCACCTCGTGCCCCAGGTCCGTCAGCATGGCCTCGACCATCTCACCGACGCTGGCGTCGTCCTCTACCAGCAGCACCCTGCGGGCCGGCCCCCGCGCCGCGGGAGCCTCCACGGCGGTCTGCGCGCGCCTAGCGCCGGCCCCGGCGAGCGGCAGGTAGACACGGACAGTGGCGCCCTTGCCCGGCGCGCTTTCCACGACCGCCGCGCCGCCGCTCTGGCGGGCGAAGCCATAGACCTGGCTCAGACCCAGACCGGTGCCGCGCCCCGGCTCCTTGGTGGTGAAGAAGGGCTCGAACACCCGGGCCGCGGTCTCGCTGTCCATGCCTTCGCCGGTGTCGTGCACCGAGACGCAGAGGTACTCGCCGGGCGGAGCGTCTTCCGCCTCCCGGGCGGTCAGGGTGCAGAGGTGGCTTTCCACCCGGATGCCGCCGCCGGGCGGGGTGGCGTCGCGGGCGTTGACCACCAGGTTCATCACCGCCGCTTCGAACTGGCTGGGGTCGACGTTGCTCACCGCTTGCGGTGCGCCAGGGGCCACGGTCAGCGTCACCGCCTCGCCGACCGCGCGGCGCAACAGGGGCTCGCTCTCGGCCAGGATGTCGTCGACGCAGACCAGTTCGGGCTTCAGGGCCTGGCGCCGCGAGAACGCGAGGAGCTGCTGGGTCAGCCGCTCGCCGCGCCGGGCCGCGCCTTGCGCAGCCTCGATCATCCGCTCGCGCCGGGCCTCATCGGCGGGATGGCGCTGGATCAGGTCGAGGGCGCCGATGATCACCGTCAGCAGATTGTTGAAATCGTGGGCGACCCCGCCGGTCAGCTGGCCGACGGCCTCCATCTTCTGGGCCCGCACCAGGGCGGCCTCGGCCTGGTCGCGTTCGGCGAGCGCGGCCTGCACCCGTTCGGCCAGGAGATCGTTGATCCGCTTGAGGTCGGCCTCGGCGCGCTTGGCGTCGCTGATGTCGTAGCCGACGCCGATGTAGCCGGTGAGCTCGCCGGTCGGCAGGTAGCGCCGCTGGGAGACGGAGCGGATCCATGGGTGCTCGCCATTGCTGCGGCGGTAGCGGGCTTCCCAGATGAAGTCGCCGCCCGTGGTCAGGGCGGTCCGCTCCTCGGCGGCGATGCGGTCGAGGTCGTCCGGATGGATCAGGCCGCGCCAGTCGAAGCCCAGCGCGGTGTCATAGTCGAGGCCGAGGAAGTCCAGGTAGGCGCGGTTGACGAATTCCCGGGCGCCCGTGAGGTCCGAAACCCACATCAGCACCGGAGCGCTATCGGCCAGGACGCGGAACCGGGCCTCGGTGGCTACCAGGTCGGCCTGCACCGCCGCCTCGGCGGCCTTGGCCTCGTCGAGCCGCAACAGGGCCTCGCGGAGCGCCGCGGCGACCAGCACCGTAGCCACGCCGGACAGCGCGAACTGGATGATCACAGCGTCGCGCGAGACGGTCGACACCGTGATCGTCGCGCCGAAGAAGCCGATCACAATCGTGACGATCAGCGAGGCCCAGCCCCAGCGGGGTCCGGCGTAAAGCGTCGCCACGATGAAGGCGGGGAAATAGGTGGCTGAGAGGCCCCAGGCGTTGTCGAACCCAAGCAGCAGGCCGCGGATCAGGATCGCGCCCGCAAAGGCCGTCAGGGTGATGAGGGCGGCCCGCCAGAGGGGCGGGGAACGGCGGGGAATGAAGCGTAGCGGCCACTCGGACGGCGTCATACTCGAAGCGTCTCCGGCACGATGTCTGCAAGCCCGGCCTACCCCGCGCCAGAATGGGAGTGCTGGCGACAGGGCGCAACCGGGGATATGAACCCTGACCCCCGCGGCCAGGATGCCGGTCTCAACGCGCTCCGGCGCAGCTTGTTCAACTTTTGGCCGGTTTGCGGCCCCACGATGGTCCAGTACCGGCGCTAGGCCCGCCGGTCGCGAGGAAAAGGGAAGACGACGAGATCCGCAGGTTGTTCGACATATGGCGCCGCGCCGGCCTGGCGACGGCCATGGCGGCGGCCGCGCTCTGCGCCTGCGCGCCGGCGTCCAAGCCTGTGACTGCGCCGGCGCCGGCCCTGACCGCGCAGGGCCTCTCGGACCCGATGCTCATCGCCATCACCGCCAGGTTCGATCCCGCGATCCGCGATCTCGCCCGGCGCCACGATCCGGGCCTTCGCCGTGCCGACACCTGGGGACGGCCGCAAGGCTGGTCGAACCTCGACCTGAGAGAGGTTCCCGACCTCGGCTTTGCGACCCAGGAGGGGGATGGGGCCGTCGCGGTGAACAACCTGCGGCCCTTCGCCGGCCTGCCGATCCGTCCGATGCGCCCGTTCGTGCTGAACGCCGACCCCGACGACAGCGCGCGTGCGCTCCACTGCATGACCCAGGCGATCTATTTCGAGGCGGCCCGCGAGCCGGTGCGCGGCCAGCAGGCGGTGGCCCAGGTGGTGCTGAACCGCGTGCGGCACCCCGCCTATCCGAAGTCGATCTGCGGCGTGGTCTATCAGGGCTCGGCCCGGCCCACCGGCTGCCAGTTCACCTTCACCTGCGACGGCGCGCTACGCTGGGCGCCGCAGCCGACGCTCTGGCGTCAGGCGCAGGACGTCGCCCGGCGCGCGCTGGCGGGTTTCGTCGACAAGGACGTGGGATCGGCCACCCACTACCACGCGGCCTATGTCGTGCCGTACTGGGCCCCGACGCTGGTCAAGATGACCCAGGTGGGGCAGCACATCTTCTATCGCTGGACCGGCCCATGGGGTGAGCCGCCGGCCTTCAACGGCCGCTATGCCGGCCGCGAGGCGGACCTTTCGCCCGAGCTCCTGGCCAGCCTCGACCCGCGCACCCAGGGCGGAGGCCCGGCGACGCACCAGATCACGCTTGCCGTCGCGGGTGAACTGCGCACCTACACGGTCGCCGATCCCGGAGCGCCGGGCAATGAGCGCACGCGGGTGCTGGGCGCGCTCTATGCGCCCCGCCGCCAGCCGACGGCGGATGAAGTGAAGCGGATCAACGACAGCTTGGCGACCATGGAAAAGGGGCTGGAGCCCACGCCGCAGTCCGCGAGCCCCGCGCCGGCCAAGTCGACGCCCGGCCCCAAGGCCGAGGTCGCGGCCAATCTGCCGGGCCTATAGAGGCTCCGACGGCGCGTCGGAAAAGGCGTCCGGATAGCTGACGCTCATCTCCCCGGCGAAGGCGTGGTCCTCGAGCGCCAGCGCCTGGAAGCCGGCGAGGCCCCGATAGGGCGCGCCGACCCCCGCGGCGGCCCCCGCCGAGAAGCCGAAACGGCCATAGTAGGCGGGATCGCCCAGCACCAGGATCCCGTGGCAGCCGAACTCTCGCGCGGTCTCCAGGCTGGCGCGGACCAGGGCCGAGCCCAGCCCGCTTTTCTGCCGTCCGGGAAGCACCGCCAGGGGCGCGAGGCCCGCGTAGAGCTCCCGCCGATCGGCCCACAGCCGGCTGAAGAGGATGTGGCCGACAACCTCGCCGGCCTCCTCCGCGACCAGTTCGAACGCCACGTCGCCGTCGGCGCGCAGGCGGCTGACCAACCGGCCCTCATCGCCGCGCCCGAAGGCCGCCTGCAGGACCGCTTCGATCGCGGGATGGTCGGCGGTCCTGGCGTGGCGGATCATCGGCGACCTACCAGACCCCGATCTTTTCGGCCTCGTGGTGGCTGATCGGGTGATGCGCCTTGCGGTGGTCCTCCTCGGCGAGGAACCGGACCGCTTCGAGCGCCGCCATGCAGCCCATACCGGCCGCGGTCACCGCCTGGCGGTAGATGTCGTCGGTGACGTCGCCGGCCGCATAGACCCCTTCGATCGCCGTCGCCGCGCTGCCGGCCTTCACCTGCAGGTAGCCCGCGGCGTCCATCTCCAGCTGGCCCTTGAACAGCTCCGAGGCCGGCGCGTGGCCGATGGCGATGAACACGCCGTCGCAGGGGACGACCTTGGTCTCACCGGTCTTCACGTCCTTCAGCCTCACGCCGGTGACCCCCATGGGATCGCTCCCGCCGATCACCTCGTCGATGGCGTTGTTCCAGATCACCTCGATCTTGGGGTGATGGAAGAGCCGCTCCTGCAGGATCTTCTCGGCGCGGAATTCGTCGCGCCGGTGCACGACCGTGACCTTCGAGCCGAAGTTGGTGAGGAAGAGGGCCTCCTCGACCGCGGTGTTGCCGCCGCCCACCACCACGACCTCCTTGCCGCGGTAGAAGAAGCCGTCGCAGGTGGCGCAGGCCGACACCCCGAAGCCCTGGAACTGCTGCTCGGACGGCAGGCCCAGCCACTTGGCCTGAGCCCCAGTGGCGATGATCAGGGTCTCGGCGAGCCAGACCTGGCCGGAGTCCGTGGTCAGCCGGAACGGCCGCTTCGACAGGTCGGCGGAGAGCACGATGTCGTTGACGACCTCGGTGCCCACATGCTCGGCCTGGGCCTGCATCTGTTCCATCAGCCAGGGCCCCTGGATGACGTCGGCGAAGCCGGGATAGTTCTCGACGTCGGTGGTGATGGTCAGCTGGCCGCCGGGCTGGATCCCCTGGATCAGCACGGGGTTCAACAAGGCGCGCGCGGCATAGACCGCGGCGGTGTAGCCTGCCGGGCCGGATCCAACGATCAGGCAGCGGACAGAACGGGGCTCGGAACGATCCTCAGACATACCCCTTATGTAGGCGAGATTCTGGAGCGGCGCATGCAGGACGAACTGAAGACGGTCGGGGTGGTCGCGCTGGTGGGCGGCGCGGTCGGCGTCGGCCTGGCGCTGGGCCTGGGCCTGCGGTTCTTCACGGCCGTGGCCATGGTGGGCCTCGGCACGGGGGTCGCCCTCGGCGTGCTCGCCGGAACCAAGCCGAAATCCCTCAGTCTGGAATCCAGCCCGCCGCTGCTCTGAGGCGCGCTTAGTTAACGCGCGTTTCAGCGGCCGGAGCTAGACTGGCCGCCGATGAGCGCCATTCCCGCCCCGCCCGAAGTCGAAATCGCCGGCCGCCGGATCGGCGCGGACCATCCGCCCTATGTGATCTGTGAGCTGTCGGGGAACCACAACGGCAGCCTCGAGCGGGCGCTGATCATGATCGACGCGGCCGCGGCCACCGGCTGCGATGCGATCAAGATCCAGACCTACACGGCCGACACCATCACTCTCGACGTCGACCGGCCGGAGTTCAGGATCACCGGCGGCCTCTGGGACGGGCGCAGCCTGCACGAACTCTACCGCGAGGCCCAGACGCCCTACGAATGGCACGCCGCGCTCTTCGCCCGCGCCGCCGAGCGGGGCGTCACCCTGTTCTCCAGTCCGTTCGACGAGACCGCCGTCGACCTGCTCGCGGGCCTTGGCGCGCCCGCTTACAAGATCGCCTCCTTCGAGGCCGTCGACCTGCCGCTGATCCGCTATGCGGCCAAACAGGGCAAGCCGCTAATCATCTCCACGGGCATGGCCAACCTCGCCGAAATCGAGGCGGCCCGCGCCGCGGCGCTCGAGGCGGGCGCGGCGGGCGTGGTGCTGCTCCATTGCGTCTCGAGCTACCCGGCCGAACTCGCCGACGCCAATGTCCGCACGGTGGCCGACATGGCCCAGCGCTTCGCCTCGCCGGTCGGGCTCTCCGACCACACGCACGGCACGGCGGCCTCGGTGGCGGCGATCGCCATGGGGGCCAGCGTCATCGAAAAGCATTTCACCCTCGCCAGGGCCGACGGCGGCCCGGACGCCGCGTTCAGCCTGGAGCCTGGCGAGTTCACCGCGTTGGTCCGCGACACGAAGGACGCCTGGACCGCGCTCGGCCGCGCCCACTACGACCTGCTGGGCTCGGAGCGGGCCAACCGTCAGTTCCGGCGCTCGCTCTATGTCACCGCCGACGTCCGCGCAGGCGAACCCCTGACGCGGGCCAATGTCCGCTCTGTGCGGCCGGGCAACGGCCTGCCGCCGGCCGATTTCGAGGCGGTGCTCGGCCGCGCGGCGTCGCGGGACCTGACCCGCGGCGAACCGCTGGCCTGGGACATGCTGGCCTAGAGGCCATGGACCGCGCGGCCGCCATCGCCAACGGACCCCGCGCTCCGCCATGGACATGGTCGCCGAGCTTCGCGACCTGTTGCGCCGCGCCGACGAGCCCGGACCCTACGTCCTGGTCGGTCATTCCTACGGCGGCCTGCTGATGCGCCTGTTCGCCTATCATCATCGCGATGAGGTGGCGGGTTTGGTGCTGGTGGACTCGATGCACGAGGATCAGTTCGAGGTCTTCGGGCCGCTCTTTCCGCCCCCCGCGCCCGACGACCCCGAACAGCTGAAGAGCATCCGCGCCTTCTGGACCACCGGCTGGCGCGACCCGGCCTCGACGACGGAAGGGATCGACTTCCTGACGAGCCAACGCGAGGGCCACCAGGTCACCTCGCTGGATGACCTGCCCCTGCGGGTGATGACCGCCGGGACCTATCTTCACATGCCCGGCGTTCCCGATGTCGCCCGGCCGCACCTGCAGTCGCTCTGGCGGGGGCTGCAAGGGCGGCTTGCCGGCCTTTCGCGGAACGTGGCCGTCACGCAGCTGGACGCCAGCGGGCACTTCATCCAGCGCGACGACCCGGCCGCTATCGTCTCGGTGATCCGGGATCTGGTCGCGCAGGTGCGTAAACCGCCGCAATCGGCGGCCGTGGTAAGGACAGATTAAGCCAAATCGCGGCCTGCTTCCGCGATGCGGGAGACAATCCGATGAACGCCATGCCGAAGCCGCGCGACCTTTCGCCCACGCTCGCCGAGACGGTGGTCGGGGACTTCATCCGCGACGGGGCGCACCTGTTCGCCGATCCGGTGGACCCACGCGCCTGCGCCGACCTCCTGGCCCGCATTCGCCAGACCCGCGACTTCGGGTCGAGCCTGTTCCTTTCCGAGGCGGAGTTCGACGCCGACCCGCAATACACCGGCGTCAATCCGCGCCCCGGCCGCAACCTCCTGGAGCGGCTCGAGGATGGGCTCGGCTTCGTCGAAAAGGCGCCGCAGCTCGTGGACGGCATCACCGCGCTGCTCGGCCCCGACTATGAGATCCTCAACAAGAAGGTGGTCTGCGGCGTGCCCGCGGCCTCGGTGCCGGACTGGCTCCGCAAGCGGATCCTCGGCAACCCGGTGAACAACCTCGGCGCCTATGTCCGCCCGCAATACCGCGACATCACCTACTTCTACGGCATCGATTTCCACCAGGACCTGATCGACTACAAGCAGCGCGAGGCCGACTTCCTCACGCTCTACGTCTACCTGCATCCGGTGACCCGCTCCGACGCCCCGCTCTATCTCCTGGAGGGCAGCCACAAGCTCGGCGGCTCGGTCTTCCCGCACAACCTGACCCGCATCGGCGACACCGACTGGCTCTACCAGAACGGCGACCACGGCGAGGTGGTGGCCCGCCAGCACATCCTGACCGGCGATACCGGCTTCGCGGCCATCTGGCACGCCTGCACCCTGCACGGCACCCAGCCGGACGCCGCCGATCATGAGCGCATCTCGCTGCGCTATCTCGTCGCCCGCCGCCACAAGGGCCCGACCGGCCTCGACGCCGTCAACGCCAAGCTGGAGGGCCCCTTGAGCCTCTCCGACACCCGCGCGGATCTCGCCGCCGACGGCTCGGCCGCGGTCAAGCGCAATACGGTCAACCAAGCCTAGTCGGGCAGGGCCGCCTTAGCCGGCGCGCTCGGCGACCAGCTTCAGGAACGCCTCGCCGACCCGCGGGCCGCCCTGTCCGTCGCAGAGCGCGGCGCTGCTCGCAGCCAGCTGACGGCGGAGCGTGGCGTCGGTCATCAGCCGCATCAGCGCCCGGTCGAAGGCGGCCTCGTAGTCGGGGGCGGCGACGTCGACCACCAGGGCCGCCTCGCGCTCGGCCAGCGCCGTGGCGGCGCCACGCTGGTTCTCCGCCAGCACCAGCATCAGGGTCGGCAGGCCGAGCGTGCAGCGCTCCCAGGTCGAGGATCCCGCAGCGCCCACCGCGATATCGGCCTCGGCGGTCAGCCGGGCCATGTGCAAGCTGTCGACGTGGAGCGTGACGCGGGTGTCGCGCTTGGCGATCTTGCTGAGGCCGGCGAGGCTCGGCGCCTCGGCCCCCAGGACGATATCGAGACCCGCCTCGCCGATCCGCGGCCGCAGGCGGTCGACCACGCGCGCGGTGACGCCGTCGAGGTCGGTGAGGCCAAGCGACACCAGCACCCGGCCCACCGGCTCGCCGCGCCAGGCCAGGGCTGTGTCGCGCAGGGTCGCGAACTCGGCCCGCACCGGGGCGTAGTGGGGGCCGAGCAGCAGCTGCGCGCCCTCATCGATCAGGCCCTCATAGTCCTCCGGGCGGCGCGCCGGGCCGGAGTCCAGGATCAGGTCCGCGCCGAGCGGCCGGTCGGCCAGGTCGTCGATGACCAGCACGGGGTGGCCCTGGGCCATGGTCCGATGATCGGCGGCGGAGAGGCCGTAGTGGTCGAACACGATCGCGTCGTAGGTTTCGCCGGCCACCGCCTCGGCCAGGTCCCGCGGCGCGGCGGAGGCTGCCGGGACCTGGGCGCGGTCCGGTGCGAACACCGCCAGCATCGCCGCGGCCGCGGGCGGCGCGATAAACCTGCAGCTGGCGCCCTGCGCGTCCAGCACCCCGGCCAGGGTCAGCGAACGCATGACATGGCCGCCGCCCACCGCAGGACCGGCGTCGACGACGAACAGGATGTTGGGGCTGCTCATATCCGCCGCGGGCCTCCGGACGACTCAACCGTGCCAACCCTAGGCGCAAATGCAAAGGGCCGCTCCGAAGAGCGGCCCCGCACGTCGATATTGTGGCCGAGCGTCAGATGATGCTGCTACCCGAAATGTCGGTCAGCGCGCGGCCCGTGAGGATCACCGCGTCATCCGCCACGTTATTGTTGTTGGTGTCGACGAAGACGATGATGTCGGCGCCGACCTGCACGACGGCGACGTCCTCGCCGGCGTTGGTCACGAACATCGCGTTGGCCTTGGTAAGGGCGTCAGCGAAGCTCGTCCCCGTCGCGTCGGTGTGGAACGCGGTCGGTGTGATCGCGAAGTCCAGGTGATCCGTCGAGTTCCAGTCTGTAATCGTCGCGACCCCCGTGGAGCCGCCAGCCACGGGCGACGAGCCGGAGGCGAACACGAAGTTATCCGTGCCACCGCCGCCCGAGAGCACGTCGTGCCCGCCGGCGCCGGTGATGGTGTCGTTGCCCGCGCCACCGGTGATGGTGTCGCCGGCGCCGGTGCCGACGATCGAGTCGCTGCCGGCGCCGCCGTCGATGACCGAAGCCAGGCCGCCGCTGCCGCTGATGGTGTCGTCGCCGTCGCCGCCCTGGATCCCGCCCGCGCCGGTGAAGGTGATGGAGTCGTTGCCCGCGCCGGCGTCGATCAGGTCGTTGCCGCCGCCGCTGGAGATCACGTCGTTGCCGGCGCCCGATGAGACGCTGTCGTTGTTTGAGCCGACCAGGGTGATGGTGTCGCCGCCGGAGCCGGAGGTGACGACGTCGGGCCCGGTGCCGGTGTCGGAGAGGACGTTGGTTCCGTCGCCGAGCGCGATGTGGTCGCCGGTCGAGCCGGTGATGGTCACCGTGTCGTTGCCGGCCCCGCCCGAGACCGTGTTGGCCCCGCCGGAGTCGACCAGGGTGTTGTTGCCTTCGCCGAGCGTGAGGGAGTCGGAGCCGCCGCCGGACGAGATGTTGTCGTTGCCCGCGCCGCCGTCGATCGTGCTTGCGGCGGTCGAGCCGCTGACCGTGTCGTCGCCATCGCCCGCGCTGACCGAGCCTCCGCCCGTGAAGCTCAGGACGTCGTTGCCGCTGCCGGCGTCGATGGTGTCTGTGCCGCCGCCGGCCGCGATGGTGTCGTCGCCGGTGCTCGACGAGATGCTGTCGTTGCCGGCGCCCGTCGTGATGGCGTCGTTGCCGATGCCGGAGATGACGATGTTGGCGCCTGCGCCGGCGTTGACGACGTTGGTCCCGTCGCTGACGACGATCACATCATTGCCGGAGCCCGCGGTGACGGTGTCGTCGCCGATTCCGGTGTTGATGTTGTTGTTGCCGCCCCCGGCCACGTTGATCGTGTTGTTTCCCGTGCCGCCGTCGATGGTGTCGTTGCCGCCGGCGGTGCTCAAGGTGTCGTTGCCGGCGCCCAGGATGATCGAATCGTTGCCGGCGCCCGACTGGGTGACCTTGTCGTTGCCGTCGCCGGCGTCGATGGACGAGTTGCCGCTGCCCGCGGAGATCGTGTCGTTGCCGATCCCGCCGTTGATCGTGTCGTTGCCGCTGGCCCCGCCGGACAGGTTGTCGTCGCCGTCCTCGCCGAACACGTTGTCGTTGCCCGTGCCGCCCACGACCGTATCGTTGCCGAGGTTGCCGTTCAGGAAGTCGTTTCCGTTGCCGCCGGACAGGTTGTCGTCGTCCTTGCCGCCCAGGATCGTGTCGGCGTTGGAGCTGCCGGTGATGGTGTCGCTGCCGAGGTTGCCCTGGGCGAAGTTGGTGCTGGTCGCGCCGCCGCCGCCGGCCAGGTCGATGGTGTCGTTGCCCTGGCCGCCATAGATGGTGTTGAAGCCCGCGCCGCCGTTCAGGCTGTCGTCGCCCTGGTTGCCCTGCAGCAGGTCGTTGCCGCCCGCGCCGCCCATGGTGTCATTGCCGTCGCCGCCGAACAGGCCGTCCGCGCCGGTGGTGCCGACCACCGTGTCGTTGGTGGTCAGGCCGATGTAGAGCTTGGAGCCGTCGGGGAAGAGGGTGAGCGACTGGCCGCGGATCACCGTCGGGTCGTCCCCGAAGGTCACGCTGTTGCCGTTGTAGATCAGGGTGACGCTCGGCAACGTGTTGACCGTCAGCGGATTGAAGACGACCGTCGCCTGACTCGCCGTGCCGCTGGTGAACACCAGCACGTCGTTGGCTTGCAGGTACCCGGCGGCCTGCGCCTGGGTCATTTGATCGAAGAAGAAGTTCGCCACGTCAGGGCCCCCGACTCGGAAGAATTAGCGTCACCATGCCGCGATGATGTTGCCAAAGTCTTGCTAAACCGCCGCCGCGTTTACCATGAGGCAACAAGGCCTCAGATCGATGACGCCGCTCGCCGTGCATCGAAGCGCCGCAGCAGTTCGGCGGCCGCGCGATTGGTCTCGTCCAGCGGCGGATAGCGCCACGCCGCAAGGCTGCCGGTGAACGGCCGTGCGATACCGCGGCGCCTGAGGTCCTGGTGGAACCGGTCGAACTTGCGGCCGCCGCCGTCCATCGACAGCACATGGATCGGCTTGCCGGTGGTCGCCGCGTCGGTGGCGAGGTTGGTCGAGTCCTCGGTGACCAGGATGCTGTCGGCCGCCGCTAGGAAGGCGAAGTAGGGGTTGTCGCCCTGGCCGTCCCAGATCCAGCCCGGCACGGCGGCCAGGCCCTCGGTCAGGATCCGGCGCGCGGGTTCCGGCGTGCGGCGGGTGAAGCTGACCAGCAGCGAGCCGCCGATCGCCTGCACCGCGGCGGCCACCTCGGCGGCCATGGCGCGCGCGCGCTCGGGCCGCAGGTCGTGGGATCGGGACTTGCCGCCGACGATCATCGCCACCCGCGGCGCCGGCAGGGGATCGATCTGCGGCCGGAAGTGGGCGAGGTCCCTGGCGAAGCCCTGGGCGCTCATCCGGTTCGGGGCGCCGACGATGGGGAAGACGTTGGGGCCGGTCAGGGCGTCGTGGACCGGCGGGACGACGAGGTCGAAGGCGGCCAGGCCACGGCGCGGGTCCTGGGTCTGGACGACGAAGGTGCGGCCGCCCGACCAGCGGCGGACGCGGCGCGACAGCGGCAGGCTCGCACGGCCGGCGCCGATCCAGATGTCCGGCCAAGGCGGGGCGATGGGGCTGTCGGCGCGCAGAACCAGACGCGGGAAGGGGATCAGGCTGAGCGGCGTGCGCCCCAGGCCCCATCTCCAGCCGACCCGCTTCACGACGACGCTCGCCGCGCGCTGCCGCGCCACGGCTTCCGCCAGGCCCAGAACCTGGGCCTCAATGCCGATGCGGCCGTCGGAGACGGCCCAGATGGTCAGGTGAGGCGAGGGGCCCTCAGTCATAGAGGCGGCGGGCCATCGCAGAGTGGGTTAGACCCACTCCACCTTGGTGATCTCATAGGCCTTCACGCCGCCGGGGGTGTTCACCTCGACGGTCTCGCCGCTTTCCTTGCCGATCATGGCGCGCGCGATGGGCGAGGTGATCGAGACCCGGCCCTGTTTCACGTCGGCCTCGTGTTCGCCGACGATCTGGTAACGGGCCTTTTCCTCGGTGTCCTCGTCGATCACCGAGACGGTGGCGCCGAACTTCACCTGCTTGCCCGAGAGCTTCGAGACATCGATGACCTGTGCGCGGGCCATCTTGTCCTCGATCTCGGCGATCTGGCCTTCGATCCAGCCCTGGCGGTCCTTGGCGGCGTGGTACTCGGCGTTCTCGGAGAGGTCGCCGTGCAGACGCGCTTCTCCGATCGCGGCGATCACGGCGGGCCGTTCCACGGTCTTCAAACGCTTCAACTCTTCGTCGAGGGCATGGTAGCCCTCGGCGGTCATCGGGACTTTATCCATTGAGGTGGTGACTCGAGTTCGCCCTAGTTAGAAGTTCGCAGTTTCCGGCCGCGGGCGCAGGCGTCCGGGGGGAAAGAGGATAGAATTGTGCGCCGCAAAACGCAAGGTGACCAAACCGGCGCTATCTGAACCCTCCCCTATATAGGGACGAGGCCCGGCCGGTTAGAAGGGCCGCGCGCCGTTCTTTGAAGAGAACCGGTGCTTTGCGACCGGACCGTGACCGGCGGCAGGTCACCCCACGGCCGGCGGCCGGGTCTGGCGCGGATCGTAGAAGAACCGCTCCTCGGCGACGCGGTCGCCCTCCCAGCGCTGCAGGGTGAGCTCCTCCATGATCATCGGCGGTCCCTCCGCCGGGGTGAAGGTGAATTTCCAGCGGATCGCCACCTTGTCGCCGTCGATCAAGAGGTCGGCCACCGGATCGGTCCTCATCGTCTCGAACCGCGCCATGGTCGCGCGCTCGTCGGCGATCAGCCGCTCCAGGCCCAGCCGCGGCGCCTGCTGATTGTCCTGCATGGTGGCGTTCGGATGGTAGAATTCCTCGAGCGCCTCGACGAACCTGGCCTGCTCGACCAGGGCGACGAAGGCCTGGACGCGATCTCGGGTGGGCATCGGCGGGGCTCCAACTGGCGGCGACGGCTCAAGCGTCCTAGGTAAGGCCTCGCTCGAGGAGACCAAGCCCATGGCGAGCCCACGCGGGATCACCCTCTACCATTCGCCGGCCAGCCGCGCCTTCACGGCCTACTGGATGCTGGAGGAACTGGGCGTCCCGTTCAACGTCAAGACCATCGATATCCGCAAGGGCGAGCAGAAAGCGCCCGCCTACCTGAAGCTCAACCCGGCCGGCAAGGTGCCGACGCTCACGGACGGGGGGGTTGTGGTCAGCGAGAATCCCGCCATCGCCATCTATCTGGCCGACCGCTACGGCTACGGGACGCTGGCGCCGAAGATCGACGAGGCCGACCGCGGGCCGTACCTGAAGTGGATCGTCTATTCGAGCGCCGTCGTCGATCCGGTCGCCACCCTGCACGAGCAGAAGATCGACCTGCCGGGCTACCACTTCAGCTTCGGGTCCTTCGACGACATGGTGCAGGTCCTGAGCAGCGTCCTGAAGACCCGCGAGTACCTGCTGGGCGACCGGTTCTCGGCCGCCGATGTGGTGCTGGGCGGGACCCTGTCGCGGCTGCTCTACCAGAAGGTCCTGCCACAGGAGCCGGTGCTGCTCGACTACAATGGCCGGCTGACCGCCCGCGAAGCCTACCACCGCGCCGCCGACGCCACCTGGCCCTCGCACCTGTTCCCGGTGGGCTAGCGGCCGGGCGGCAGCTTCGGCGCGTCGGCGGGGGCGGCCACCTGGGCGGTGTTGAGCGTCATGGAGACCAGGTCGTAGTAGCCGCTGAGCGCCACCAGATCGATGATCCCCTGGTCGCCCAGGACCTTGTGCGCGGCGGCGTAGGCCGGGTCGGCGACCCGGTGCGTGCGGCGTAGTTCGGTGACGAAATCGTAGACCGCGGCCTCGTCGGCGGCCATGCCGCCGGGCCGCTTGCCGGCCGCAAGGTCGGCGGCGATGGCCGGCTTGAGGCCCGCCTTCATCGCCAGCGGATAGTGCGCCGACCATTCGTAGTCGGCGTCCCACGCCCGCGCCGTCATCAGAATCGCGAACTCGTTCAGCCTGGGCGGCACGCTGGAGTGGAAGCGAAGGTGCTCGCCCACCTGCTGCAGCTTGTCGGCGAGTTCAGGGCTGCGCAGCCAGGCGTTGAACGGCCCGCCCATCGTCTTGCGCGGCCCGGCGACGATGGCGTCGGCCACTTGCCGCTGGGCTGGCGTCATCTGCTCGGGCGTCAGTGTCGGGAACCGCTCGGCGGCCTCAGCCGGCGCGCCGGCGGCGATCCCCAGTCCCAAGGCGGTGGCGATGACCGGGCCGGATGTCTTTCCCATGGGGACGTCTCCTGGTGATGAGGCTATTCGCTGACGCTGATCACGGCGCCGGCCAGCTCCGCCGGCTCCGGCGGCTCGTAGACGCCCTCGATGAACTCGAACATGTCGGGCGAGACCTCGATGGCGAAGCTGTCGCCGCGCACCACATTGCGGCCGGCCACCCGGGCGCGCCGAATCTCCTGCGGCGCATCGACGAAGTGGAACTGCAGCGGCAGGTCCGTGGCCTCGGCGATCTCGCGGACCCGGGCGCGGTCGGCCACCCGCATCAGGCCGATGTCCAGGATCACCGGGGTTCCGGTCGCCAGGACGCCGGCCGCCACCGACCAGATCTGCGCCTCGCAGCGGGCGACCCGCTCGATCATCCAGTCGTACTCGATGGGCTCAGGCATGTCGGGCCCGAACATGCGCGCCATCCAGTCGTCGAGGATGAAGGCCACCGCCTTCTCCCGCCGCGCGAAGGCGTGGGCGTAGGTGGTCTTGCCCGCGCCGCAGGGCCCGAAGATCACATTCAGGGTCGCTGTCATCAGCGAACCGAAAGCCCGCCGTCGATGACCAGCTCGGAGCCGGTGACATAGCGGCTCTCCTCGGACGCCAGCCAGAGCACGCCGTTGGCGATGTCCTCCGGATAGCCCTTCACGCCCAGCGGCACGGCCATGGTCGATATGGCGTCCAGGTCCGGCGGGGCGTTGGCGCCTGGATTGGTGGTGTCCATGATGGAGAGCCAGATCGGGGTCTCGATGATCCCGGGGTGCACCGAGTTCACCCGGATGCCGTCCTTGGCGTTGGCGCACTCCATGGCGACGGCCTTGCTGAAGAGCCGCACGCCGCCCTTGGTGGCGCAATAGCCGGCCAGCGTCGCCGCGCCCTTCAGGCCGGCCACCGAGGACATGTTGATGATGCTGCCGCCGTCGCCCGACACGCGCATCAGCGGGATGGAATGCTTCACGCCCAGGAAGACGCCGTCGAGGTTGACCGCGGTCTGCTTGCGCCAGTCGGCCAGCGTCATGTCGAGGATCGAGCCGCCGATGCCGATGCCGGCGTTGTTGACCAGGATGTCGAGCCGGCCATGGCGGGCCTTCACCTGGCCGACGACATCGGCCCAGGCGGCCTCGTCGGTGACGTCGTGGCGCAGGTATTCGGCCTTGCCGCCGGCCTTGGCGATAGCGGCCACGACCTCGGCCCCCTTGTCGTCCTGCAGGTCGGTGATCACCGCCACCGCACCCTCGGCCGCCAGCTTCTCGGCGCAGCCACGCCCGATGCCGCTCGCCCCGCCGGTGATCAGCGCCACCTTGCCCTGCACGCGACCCGCCATGACGACCTCCCTGGATGTTTCCAGAGGCCTAGCCCACGACAAAGGCCGCCGCCAGCGCTTCGCATGCGGCGTCGTCTGGTCGGACGCACAAATCCCTCCCGGCCCGCGGCGCACCGCCGGCGGCAGAGGGACGACGATGGCGGCCGGCGAACGCGTCGTCGGCCGGTCAGGGCGTCAGCGCATCCAGCTCGGCGTCGAGTCGCCGGTCATGATCATGTAGACGCCGCCGATCACCAGCAGGGCGATCGCGACGACCATCATGGTCCCGAGCAGGCCTTCGAAACGCTCGGCCAGATGCTTGTTCTTGTGATGAACTTCCGGGTGGTCAGAGTGCATACGGCTACCTCCCAATCTGCTGGGGGTTTCTTTGCCCCCGCCAGACTGCGGCAGACGCCATGTGGCGTCGTCCCGGCCGGTCTATCTGGGGCCGCCGGAGCGCGCCCATGTGCCTGCATCAGCTAGGCTATGCCTCGGAATCTGCGCCTCGAAACAACTTCGGTCAATCAGAAGCGTGATCTGAGGCCGTGGAGATGTTCACAGCGTGTTCTTTTGGCCACCGCCGTCAATACTTCGGTCAGCATAGTCGTCGGCCCTACAACAGCTCCGCCAGCATGGCCGCGACCCGCGCCGCGCCATCGGACTCCACGGGGCTGGGGCCCCGCGGCGAGGCCAGTTCGGCGACCATCGCCGCGGCGATGTCGTCCGGATCGCTCTCGCCATAGATCATCCGCCGCCCGGCGCCGTAGCCCTCCAGCCGGTGCGCCACGTGGATGTTCTGTTCGAAGTGGTTCTGCAGCGGGAAATAGAGGAACGGCGTCCCGGCGGCGGTCAGCTCCATGCAGGTCGTCAGGCCGCCCTGGACGAGGGCCAGGTCGCAGGCCGCCAGATGCCGGTCGAGGTCGGGCACGAACGCCTTCACCGTCAGGCCAGGCTGGGCCGCGATCGCCGCCGGATCGATCCGCGGACCCGTCACCACCGTCATCGTCAGGTCCGGCATGCGTCGCCGCGCGATGGGGAAGGCCGCCAGGATGCGCCGGATCAGGGGCAGCCCCACGCCGGAGCCGCCGACCGTGACGATGCAGACCTTCTCGCCCGACCGGTAGCCGAGCTTTTCGCGAAGCTCGTCGCGCGGACCGAAGGTTTCCGGATGCTGGCCCATCACATAGCCGGAGAACTCGAAGTGCTTCGGCGTCCAGTCGCGCATGTCCGGCAGGTCGCGGCCGAAGCTCAGCGGCGCGATGTCCCGCGGGTTGCCGACGAAGATGGCGCGGTCGCGCAAGGCCGGGCAGCCCTCGACATGGCCGATCATCTCGGCGTTGTAGTCCGTCGTCAGCATCGCTTCGCGGGCCCCGCCGTCCGGCATCGGCGCCCAGCCCACGAAGTCGGTGAGCCAGGCCATCTGCGTCTTCTTGAAGTTCGGGTGCTCGTGCCAGAAGTGATCCACGTCCCAGGCCTCGTCGGCGATCACCAGGTCGAAAGTCTCGCTCTCGATCACCTCCTGGAAGACCATGAAGTTGCGGATCAGGATCTCATCCATGTTGCGCAGCGCCTGGAAGGCGTTGAGGTCGTGTTCGCCCGCCTCCTCTTCGATGTGCTGGGATTCGTTCGCCAGCAGCGCGCTCGCGCCGTGCACCCGCTCCTCGTTGATGGCCAGGAATCGCGTGACCGGGTCCTGCGCCAGCCAGTCCACCTGCAGGCCGGGGCGGCTGCGGCGCAGCTCCCGCGCGATCGCCAGGTCGCGGCGGGCGTGTCCAAGGCCGATGGGCGAGGACAGGTAGAGCGCGCGCTTGGCGCCGCCGGGCCGCGCGCGCCGGCGCGGCTCCCAGGTCCCGAGCTTCTCGGCCAGGAAGTCGCGCACCCGGGTGTTGACCTCGGCGGGGAAGCGCCCGTGCGGGCCGTGGCCGGCCTGCGGCATCACATGCAAGTCGCCGCCGGTCAGCTCCGCGATCTTCTCCGACATGGCGAGCGGCGCGATGGCGTCCCGGGCGCCATGGACCAGCAGGACCGGACAGGCGATGCGCCGGAACATCTCCTCGTCGATGAGGTAGCGGCTCTTCTGCCGCCATTCCAACGACATCCCCAGCATGTCGCCGTCGCCCTCGGCGGCCCAGGCGATGCAGTCCTCGATCTGCTTGCTCGAATGGCTCTCGTTGCAGATCTCGCCGATGAAGAAGGCGCAGAAGTCCGCGTAGTTGGCCTCGCTCGCGCGCCAGTAATCGGGGTTGAGCTTCTGCCAGCCCTCATGGGGCTCGCCCGGGTGCGGCGGGGGAACGCGCTGATAGCTGAAGGACGGCGCGATCTGCGGGGTGAACGCGCCGAATCCGATGAAGGCCTCGACGCGGTCCGGATGATAGGCGGCCAGCGCCGAACCTACCGAGACGCTGGTGGAGTAGCCAAGGATGATGGCCCGCTCGACGCCGGCCGCGTCCAGCACCGCCAGCGCGTCCCCCACCAGGGCCTCGAGATTGTAGCTTTCCCGGGTCGCCGGGCGGTCCGACCTGCCGTTGCCGCGCGGGTCGTAGGCGATCACCCGGAAACGGTCGCTGAAATAGGGGATCTGCGCCTTGTAGACGCGCGAATGCACCACCTGCCAGGTGGGCAGGAACAGCATGGTGTGTTCGCCGTCGCCGTAGATCTCGTAGTGGATCCGGACGCCGTCGCGGTCGACGAACCCTTCGGTGTGAGGCAGCTTTGCGCGCATGGGGGCCTCCGCTATCCGCGGCCGCTCTCAAGGATCTTGATCGCCGCGCCGACGCGCCGCAACGCCTGGCGGATCGGGATCTTTTCGGACTCGAGTTCGAGCAGCAGGGCCGCCTCGGCGCCGATGAAGGCCGCGCCCACGAGGGCGGCGATGTCGTCGGCGCTGAACGGCCCGAGCGAGCCGAACTGGGTTTCCGCCCGCCGTGCAACGGTGCTGAGGAGGTCGATCCAGCCGGTGACGCCGTCCTTCACCACCCGGGCTATGCCGGGGTCCGACCAGCCCGCCGCCCAGAGCTCCATCAGCACCCGCACATAGCCCGACGCCAGGTCGTCATCGAGGTAATTGCAGGCCAGTTCCCACTGGGCGGAGATCGGCATGGTCGGGTCCGCGTAGAGCGCCGTCTGGCGATCGAGCAACTGGGCGTTCTGGTGCTCGAAGACGGCGATGATCAGGCCCTGCTTGGATCCGAAGTGGTAGTGGATCTGGCTGAGCGGCACGTCCGCGGCCGAGGCGACGTCGCGCGTCGACAGGCCGGCGCAGCCCCGCTCGCGCAGTACGGATTTCGCGGCGTCCAGGATCGCGATCCGCGTCCTGTCGACACTCCGCAGGCTCACCGATGTCATGGAAGTCCCACCTGTTTTCACGCATCCGACAACGACGGACCTATGCGGCGAGGATCACTCGCCGGCCCGGATCTCGCCCACCTTAAAGCGCGCCCTTCCGCCGCCCAGACCGGGGATCAGCATCGGCGTGCGCCGCTTGTAGTCCCTATAGGTCCCGCCGAATTCGTCGATCAAGTCGCGCTCTTCCAGCTGGATCGCCACCAGGATGTAGACGGTGGTTCCGACCGCGAAGATCAGGTGCGCCACCGTCATGGTCGGCGCCGCCCAGAAGATGGTCAGCCAGCCCACATAGATCGGATGCCGCACGAGCTTGTAGAGCGCGGGCTCGTGGAACTGTGGCGCGCCGGTCGGCAGGCCCCGCAGCTGCCGCCAGACCTGGGCCAGCCCGAACAGGTCGAAGTGGTTGATCAGGAAGGTGGCGAGGAACAAGAGCGCCCAGCCGAAGACGTAGAGGCCGATGACGATCGCACGCGCCAGGCCCTGGGTCTCCCAGACCACCCCGCCGATCGGCCGCCAGGCGACGAACAGCGCGATCATCGCCAGCGAACTGATCAGCACATAGGCGCTGCGCTCGGCCGGGGCAGGGATGATCCGGGTCCACCAGCGCTTGAACGCCGGGCGCGCCATGCCGCTGTGTTGGATGGAGAAGACGACCAGCAGCGCAAGGTCGATGGCGAGCGCCTGGGCCAGCGACCCCTGCGGCGCGCCATCGAGGCTGGTCGGTGTCAGAAACCCGCCCAGGAAGCCCATGGCGTAGACAAAGACCGCGAGCGCCACGACGTAGCTGGCGACGCCAAATATGAAAACTGTCAAACGGCCCATGTCCGTTCCTCCTTCTCCGGGGTGGTTTGTGCGCGGCCCGCGCTCGGGCAAGTCGCTGTGGACGGCGTGATTAATTCGGTCGACCGACCGAGTCAATAACAGAGTTATGAAATTCTTCCGACCCACTCAGATCCGGGGTGCGACCGCGCGCGGCCTGAGTTCCACAGCCCTGTTGACTCGATTGTACAAAACACAACCATGAGCGGCGCTCAGGGGGAGGCGGTCTTGGACACCAACAAGCTATCGGGGCGCGAACTTCGCGATCTCGCGGTCCTCCTCGGCGTGGGCTTGCTGCTGGCGATCGCCGGCGTGGCGATCATCCAATTGGGCGGCTACCCAGCGGTCGGTGGGGTTTGTCTGCTCGTTGGCCTCGCCGCATTTGGAGCCGGAAGCGCGCTCGGATTCATCTTCGGCCTTCCAAGGGTCTTCAGCGACGACGCCCAGACCGCGAAAGCCATCTCGGCGGCGGCCGCCGCTCCGGCCGGCGCGGAACCGCGAACTGGCAAGCGGTACCTGAAGAGCAACGCCAACCTGGAGCGGATCTCCGACTGGCTGACCACGATGCTGGTCGGGGTGGCCCTGACTCAGCTCCTGAACATCGGCAAGGCGCTGGCCCAATTCCAGGATTTCCTGCGTGGCTTTTCCCATGCCTGCGGAGATCAGACGCCCTGCAACGCGGACGCTCTGGCGACCGCCGGACCGATTGTCTTGGTCATGGGCGCGGTCGCGGGCTTCCTGTTCATGTACCTCTACACCCGGCTTGTGCTCACCCAGGTCTTCAACAAGGTAGAGGGCGATCTCGAGAATGTGCTGACCGCGACCGGTTCGGACTCCGTCCGCGCCAACTTCAGCGGCAAGGGCGTCACGGGAGAGACTTCGGCGCCCCCGCTATCGGTGGAGGCCGCCTTGCAGCTGATGTTCGCCGCGCTCTACGAGCCGCCTCCGCGCGGCTACGAAAAGGCCTTGAACACCGGTGCGGTTCTGTCGAACACGGTCGCGACCCGCAGGGCGGACTACTGGTTCTACCTTGCCGCCGCCTTTGGCCAGAAGCTGAATGAGTTGCGGAAACGCAGACGCCGAAAGGACATCGAGGGGCTGGGTCAGGACGAGCAATCGGCGCTCGACAACGCGATTGACGCAGCCCAGCGCGCGGTTGCGATCGATCCGGCCTACAAGGCTCGTCTTCGCAATATCGCGAACCCCGACGGGCCAGACGATGATCTCACGCTCGTGGCGAGGGATCACGCGCGGTGGGAGGCGATCATCAAATGATCGCGATCAGGCGTAGCTCTGCAGCGGCCTGACCTCGAGGGTGTCTTCCACCGTCGCCACGATGGCCTGGGCGGCGGCGAGCGCCCCCGCGGCGGTCGTGTAATAGGGCGTCTTCATCATCAGGGCCGTGCGGCGCAGCTCGAAACTGTCGGCCAGGGACTGGCGGCCCTCGGTGGTGTTGAACACCAACTGCACCTCGCCGTTCTTCATGGCGTCGACGATGTGCGGGCGGCCCTCCAGCACCTTCTTCACGTGCTCGACCTTCAGGCCCTGGGCTTCGAGGTAGGTCGCCGTGCCGCCGGTGGCCAGCACCTTGAAGCCGAGGCCCAGCAGCAGCTTCACCGGCTCCAGCACCCACGGCTTGTCGGCGTCCTTCACCGAGACGAACACCGCGCCGGACTTGGGCAGCACGGTCCCGCCGCCGAGCTGGCTCTTGGCGAAGGCCCGAGCGAAGGCCGGTGCGAGCGTCTCGCCCGGCCGCACCCAGTCCAGGCCCATCACCTCGCCGGTGGAACGCATCTCCGGGCCCAGCACCGTGTCGACGCCCGGGAACCGCGCGAAGGGGAAGACCGCCTCCTTCACCGCGATGTGGTCGTAGGGCTTCTCGACCAGGTCGAATTCGGAGAGCTTGCGGCCGGCCATCAGCTTGGCGGCGATCGCCGCAACCGGCCGGCCGATGGTCTTGGCGACGAACGGCACGGTGCGGCTCGCCCGGGGGTTCACTTCCAGGACGAAGATCCGCGGCTCGTCGGAGTGCGGCTCCTCGATGGCGAACTGCACGTTCATCAGCCCGCGCACTTCCAGCGCCCGGGCCATGGCCTCGGTCTGGCGCTTCAGCTCGGCGATGGTCTCAGGCTTCAGCGAGAAGGGCGGCATCGAGCAGGCGCTATCGCCCGAGTGCACCCCGGCCTCCTCGATGTGCTCCATGACCCCGGCGACGAAGACCGCGCCGTCGGCGTCGCAGAGCGCGTCCACGTCCACCTCGGTGGCGCGGGAAAGGTACTGGTCGATGAGCACGGGCGAGTCGCCGCTCACCTTCACCGCATTGGTGATGTAGCGCTCCAGCTGCTCGTCATCGCGGACGATCTCCATGGCCCGGCCGCCCAGCACATAGGAGGGCCGGATCACCACCGGGTAACCGACCTGGTGGGCGCCGGCGAAGGCCTCGTCGCGGCTGCGGGCGATGGCGTTGATCGGCTGGGCGATCTTCAGGCGGTGCAGCAGCTGCTGGAACCGCTCGCGGTCTTCGGCGAGGTCGATGGCGTCCGGAGTGGTCCCGAGGATCGGGATGCCGGCGTCTTCGAGGGGCTTGGCGAGCTTCAGCGGCGTCTGGCCGCCGAACTGGACGATGACGCCCAGCAGCGTGCCGTTGGACTGCTCGACGTGGATCAGCTCGAGGACGTCTTCTGCCGTCAGCGGTTCGAAGTACAGGCGGTCCGAGGTGTCGTAGTCCGTCGAAACCGTCTCCGGGTTGCAGTTGACCATGATCGACTCCACGCCGATCTCGTCGAGGGCGAAGGCCGCGTGGCAGCAGCAGTAGTCGAACTCGATCCCCTGGCCGATCCGGTTCGGCCCGCCGCCCAGGATGATCGCCTTCTTGCGGTCGGAGGGATCGCTCTCGCAGTCGGGCGCCTGGCCGAGCGCGCCGCTCTCGTAGGTCGAGTACATGTAGGGCGTCTCGGCGCGGAACTCGCCGGCGCAGGTGTCGATGCGCTTGAAGACCGGCCGCACGCCCAGCGCGCGGCGCTCTTCGCGCACCCGGGCCTCGGTCGACCCGACAAGGTCCGCAAGCCGGGCGTCCGAGAAGCCCTGGGCCTTCAGCGCCCGGAAACCCTGCGCGGTCTTCGGCAGGCCCTCGAAGCGCACCCGCGCCTCCTCGGCGACCAGGGTCTGGATCTGCCGCAGGAACCACGGCTCGTAGGAACAGGCCGCGTGGATGTCCTCGACGGAGAGGCCGTGCCGGAAGGCCTGGGCGATCACCCGCAGGCGGTCCGGCGTCGGCTGGCCGAGCGCGCGCAGCACCGCGGCGTGGCCCATCTCCGGATCGGCGGCGTTCTCGATCTCCACCTCGTCGAGGCCACAGAGCCCGGTCTCAAGGCCTCGCAGGGCCTTCTGCAGGCTCTCGGCGAAGGTCCGGCCGATGGCCATCACCTCGCCGACCGACTTCATGGAGGTGGTGAGATAGGGCTCCGAGCCCGGATATTTCTCGAAGGCGAAGCGCGGGATCTTGGTGACCACATAGTCGATGGAGGGCTCGAACGAGGCGGGCGTCGCGCCGGTGATATCGTTCATCAGCTCGTCGAGGGTGTAGCCGACGGCCAGGCGGGCGGCGACCTTGGCGATCGGGAATCCTGTGGCCTTGGACGCCAGGGCCGAGGACCGCGAGACCCGCGGGTTCATCTCGATCACCACCATCCGGCCGTCGACCGGATTGACCGCGAACTGCACGTTGGAGCCGCCGGTCTCGACCCCGATCTCGCGCAGGACGGCGATCGAGGCCGCCCGCATACGCTGATATTCCTTGTCGGTCAGGGTCAGGGCCGGGGCGACGGTGATCGAGTCGCCGGTGTGCACGCCCATCGGGTCGATGTTCTCGATGGAGCAGACAATGATGCAGTTGTCCGCCTTGTCGCGGACGACCTCCATTTCGTACTCCTTCCAGCCGAGCACGCTCTCCTCAATCAGCACCTCGGTGGTCGGCGACAGGTCGAGGCCGCGTTCGACGATCTCGCGGAACTCCTCGACGTTGTAGGCGATGCCGCCGCCGGTGCCGGCCAGGGTGAAGGAGGGCCGCACGATCGCCGGCAGGCCCACGAACTCCAGGCCCTCAAGCGCCTCATCCAGGGTGTGCGCCGCCTTGGACTTCGGGCTCTCCAGGCCCAGGTGGTCCATGGCGTTGCGGAATTTCTGGCGGTCCTCAGCCTTGTCGATCACCTCGGCGCGGGCGCCGATCATCTCGACGCCGTACTTCTTCAGGACGCCTGAAGCGTCGAGGGCGAGGGCGGTATTCAGCGCCGTCTGGCCGCCCATGGTCGGAAGCAGGGCGTCGGGCCGTTCCTTGGCGATGATCTTCTCGACCATCTCGGGCGTGATCGGCTCGATGTAGGTGGCGTCGGCGACGTCCGGGTCGGTCATGATCGTCGCCGGGTTGGAGTTCACCAGCACGATCCGATAGCCCTCGGCCCGGAGCGCCTTGCAGGCCTGCACGCCGGAATAGTCGAACTCGCAGGCCTGACCGATCACGATCGGCCCCGCGCCGATAATCAGGATCGAGGAGATGTCGGTCCGCTTGGGCATTCGGTCTCGCGCGCAGGGGCTCGCACGCTTTCACGCGCCGCCCGGCCAAATCTGCAGGTTAAGGCGCCCGTTTAGAGACGGAGTCGGTGGGGCGCAACCCCGCGTCGCCACGCTCTAGGAGAAGAGCTCGCGATCGCGGATTTTGTAGGGGACCGCGTAGTCGTCCGCGAACCAGGGCAGCTCGCCGGGCGCCCTGGGCGGGAGCTTCAGAGTGAGCGGCTGGGCCTTGCCCTTGGCCTGCGCCTGCACGACCCGGAAATGGTAGTGGTCGAAGAGCCCCAGGGCCTCGACGGCGTAGGCGGTGACCACCCGCCGGTCGGCGATCATCAGCAGGTTCTCGCCGTTCGAAAGGTCGGCCACCTTGGAGAAATTGTACGAGCCCAGGTAGACCCTCGCGGTCGGCTTGTCGAAATCGATGACGATGAACTTGTGGTGCAGGCGGATGCCCTTGCCGCCGGTGGGCTCCGGCTTGAACGGCGGCGGCAGGTTCTTGGTCAGCGCCGAGGGATAGACCGCCGCCACATTGCCGTCCGGCTTCTGGACGTCGAGGCCGCTCACCTTGTGCTCGGACATGCCGTAGACGAACCGGTCGTTGCGGCCGGTGATCGCCTCGATCGCGTCGCGGATCGCACCCTTGGTCTGGTAGAGGAAGGCCAGCGAATAGAGCAGCGACGAGGTGGTGTTCTGCGAGATGTCGTCGGCGACGGTCTGCAGCAGTGCGTTGCTGGCCGCATGCGGCGAGAAGGCGACCTTGGCCGTAACGCCCGCCAGCCCAAGGTTGCGCCATTTGGCCGAGGCCGTGGCCCCGAAGGCGTTCACAGCGTCGCTGGCGAAATAGGCCGTGAAGGCGTCCTGGAAGGCGGCGACCGCCGTGGCCCCGGTCAGGGTCACGGCGTTGTTGGCCTGCACGAAGAAGCCGCGCCAGCTGAAGTTGGTCGAGCCGCAGATCGCCTGGTTCACCGTCCCACCGACCACGATGAACTTGTTGTGCTGCAGCGAGCCCATGTGCTGGCGCTTGACGTTGGCCGCGCCGGCCGAGGCGGCAAGCCGCTCGGCGGCGGCGTTTTCCGCCGAGCCGGCCTTGCCGTGGTCGCCGCTGTTGTCGACGATCGCCATCAGCCGGGGCCCGAGGCTGACGAGGCGGTCGACGATTTCGGGCTCGTTCAGGTCGTAGGCCACGGCCCGCACCTGCGCCGTCGGATCGGCGACGGCGGCGTCCAGCAGGGCGATGACCGAGCGCCGGGCCTCGAAGCCCATCCAGTCATAGGCCTCCTGGGCCTTGGGATGGGTGGGAACGAAGGTCAGTCCGGCCGCCGCCGTGGCCGGCAGCAGGGTCGCCATCTCGGCGTTGGTCTTGGCGTAGCGGTCGACGAAGGCCTGGGATGAGATGAGGCCGCGGGTGAAGGCCACATTCAACTCGCCCGCCACGGTCTCGCGCGCCAGCACGATCTGGGCGTGCTGGGCGACGCCGTAGCTGAGCACGCCGGCCGGGTTCATGAACACCGGCGTCACGCGGTAGGTGAAGGCGCCCGCCTTCTCGGCGTTCAGCGGGAAGTGCACCCAGCGGAATTTCTGGATCGGCGAGAGCTTGGACGAAAGCGTGTTGGGGTTGAGCTTGCCGTCGAGGCCCGGGAAGGCCAGCCGGTTGGAAACCGGCCAGTAGCGGTTGTCGCCCGGCTCGCAATATTCGATGGCGAAGCCCACGAAGTCGGCCGGCGGCTGCGGCCCGTCGCGCCAGTTCATGGCCAGCAGGCACATGCCCTCGCCGCGGTGGAGCTTCAGCGTGAAGGGGGCCTTCGCCACCTTGCCCGTGACCTGGAAGTCCGTCGCCGCCATGCGCCCGCCTCCATTGCACCTCTAGCGAGCAAATGGGCGCACACCTCATCCACGGCTGCAAGTCGCGGAACGACGGTTCGCGGGATGGAGCTGATATCGGCGCAAACAAAATGGGCCGGTGCGGACACCGGCCCATCCTGTGGCTTGGCGGGGTTGAACCCCGCGATTCTTGACCCTTAGGCCTGGAGCTGGCCGGCCGCGGACTTGCCGCTGCGCGGATCCTTCTCGAGCTCATAGGTGATCTTCTGGCCCTCGTTCAGGGAACGCAGGCCCGCACGCTCGACCGCGGAGATGTGCACGAACACGTCAGGACCGCCTTCATCGGGCTGGATGAAGCCGAAGCCCTTGGCGCCATTGAACCATTTTACGGTGCCGGTAGCCATGTAAGTTCTAGTCCTTCGATAGGTTATTGCCGACCGGCCCAAGCATTTGCGCCGACGATCGGAGTTCGAAAGCGGTCGGGAGGCAGGTCCGGCGCCCAATTGATCGGGCGGGGAAAGTCGGCCGAACCGTGACGAATTCGATGGCCGATACCGTGGAGGATTTCCAAACGGGAGGCAAGACAGGCGAAAAAATTGCAGAAAACTCGAAACCAATTGGCGGCTTGGCCATATAACTAGAGGTGAGACCGCGCTTATCGCGACGGCCAATTGTGGAGGGGTGTCCCATGAGCCTCATCGAAAAGATCCCGACGATGACCGACGCCGAAGTGGTCAATCTGCTGACCAACGCGCGTCGGCTTCACGAAACGGGCGATGAGCGCCAGCAGGCCGCCGCCGCCGAATTGCTGCCCGCGCTGGAGGCCGCCGCCACCGAGCGCAAGACCGAGCGCCTGGCGGCCGCCCAGGCCAAGCGCGCCGCGGCGCGCAAGCCGAAGAAGGTCGCCGCCTAGCCCGGCCTTGCCGCAGCGCAACTGAACGGGCAGCCTCCCCGTCAACGCCTCGCGAGACCTGAGCCCGCAATCTTGGCCGTCGCCACGCCAGAAGACCTCGCCGCCCTGATGACCCGCGTCGCCGCGGGCGAGCGCGCGGCCCTGCGACATCTCTACGAGGCGACCTCGTCGAAGCTTTTCGGCGTCTGCCTGCGTATCCTCTCCGACCGAGAGGAATCCGAGGACGTCTTGCAAGAGGTCTATGTCACCATCTGGCGCCGGGCCGACCGCTTCGACGCGTCTCGCGCGAGCGTCATGACCTGGGTTTCGACGATCGCCCGCAACCGCGCGATCGACCGGCTGCGGGCGCGCGGGCCCTTGGCCTACGCGGACCAGATCGAGGATCTGCAGATTCCTGACAGCGCACTCGGCGCGGAGGCCCTGCTGGCCGCCGCCGGCGAGGAGGGGCGGCTACGCAACTGCCTGTCGGAACTCGACGACCGCACCGAGAAGGTGATCCGCACCGCGTTCTTCGAGGGTGTCACCTATGAGGCGCTGGCGCGCCGGATGGATACGCCGCTCGGCACGGTCAAGAGCTGGGTCCGCCGCGGCCTCGCGCGCCTCAAGGGATGCCTCGAGCGATGAGCGAAGCGCCCGACCTCAGCGAAACCGAAGCCTTGGCGGCCGAGCATGCCCTGGGCGTGCTGACCGCCGGCGAGCGGCGGCTGGCCGAGGCCCGCATGGCCTCCGATCCCGGGTTCGCCGACCTGGTCGAGGCGTGGCGCGCTCGCCTCACGCCTCTGCTCGACGCCGCGCCGTCGATCGCCGCGCCGGAGGGCCTCTGGGCCCGGATCGAGCGGATGCTGAGCGCCAACGACAACGCGGTCGCCCAGCGCGCCCTGCGCTTCTGGCGCGGCGCCACGGCGGGGGCTTCCTTGCTCGCGGCGGCCAGCATCGCCACGGCGGTGTTCCTGGCCAGCCAGCCCCCGGTGGTTGTCCAGCCGCCCGCGCCGGGCCAGCTCCTGAACGCCAGCCTGGTCAGCCCGTCCGGGACTACGCCTGTGCCGCTGTTCGTCGCGGCTTACGATCCGGTCCGCAAGGCGCTGATCGTCACCTCCCTGGTGCAGCCGGGGACGGATCCGGTGCACGTCCATGAGCTCTGGGTGATCCCGGCCGACGGCAAGCCGCGGCCGCTGGGCTTCATCGAGCCCGGCAAGACCAAGGCCATGCCGATGCCGGCCAACCTGCTGCCGTCCCTGGCCGCGGGATCGCAGATCGCCGTCTCCGTCGAACCCCCCGGCGGCTCGCCGAAGGTCGACACGCCCAGCGGCCCCATCGCCGCGGTCGGCAAGCTCGCGCAGATCTAGCCGTCGGGATCTCGGACGAGAGGCTACTTCGCCGCGTCCATCAGGCCCGCGAACCGCTCGAACAGATAGAGGCTGTCGGTCGGGCCCGGCGAGGCTTCCGGGTGGTGCTGGACGGAGAACACCGGCCGGCCCTTGAGCGCCAGGCCCGCGTTGGTGCCGTCGAACAGCGAGACGTGGGTCTCCACCACCGGCTCGGGCAGGCTCGCGCGGTCCACCGTGAAGCCGTGGTTCATGGAGACGATCTCGACCTTGCCGGTGGTCAGGTCCTTCACCGGGTGGTTCGCGCCGTGGTGGCCCTGGTCCATCTTCACGGTCCTGGCCCCCATCGCCAGCGACAGCATCTGGTGGCCAAGGCAGATGCCGAACACCGGCGTACCGCTGTCGATCAGCTTCCTGATCTCGGGAACGGCGTATTCGCCGGTCGCGGCCGGGTCGCCCGGACCGTTGGACAGCAGCACGCCGTCGGGCTTGCGCGCCAGGATGTCCTCGGCGCTGGTCGAGGCCGGGACCACGGTCGCCCGCGCCCCGACGCTGGTCAGCGCGCGCAGGATGTTGCGCTTCACGCCGTAGTCGACGACCACCACCTCGTATTTCGGCCTGCCGTTCTTGAGAAGAGCGGGCTCGGCGTAGCCATCGGGCCAGGACCACAGGCCCTCGTCATAGACGAAGGGCTGCAGGCAGGAGGCGTCCTTGGCGAGGTCCAGGCCTTCGAGGCCGCTCCAGGCCTTGGCCTGGGCGACCAGGGCGTCGAGGTCGAACTTGCCATCCGGCGCGTGGGCGATCACCGCATGCGGCATGCCGTGTTCGCGGATCGAGCGCGTGAGCGCGCGGGTGTCGACCCCGGCCAGGCCCACGACGCCGCGCCGGGTCATCCAGGTCGCAAGGTCCGAGTCGGCGCGCCAGTTGGCCGGGGCCGTCGGCAGGTCGCGGAAGATCGCGCCCCGGGCGGCCGTCTCCGCCGAACCCGACATCTGCTCCAGGTCCTCGGCGGTCGTGCCGGTGTTGCCGACGTGGGGGAAGGTGAAGGCCACGATCTGGGCCATGTACGAGGGGTCCGTCAGGATCTCCTGGTAGCCGGTCATGGCGGTGTTGAAGCAGACCTCGCCCACCGCCGCGCCGACCGCGCCGACGCCGAAGCCCTGCAGCACGGTCCCGTCCGCGAGCGCCAGCACGCCGGTGCATCCGGGCAGCAGATCGCGGCTCATGACGAAGGACTCCTTTTGGGCAAACGGCCGCGTAGGTAGTGAGTCCCGCGCGGCCGGTCAATGTGCGCATATCGCACGGCAAGCACGCGGAGGGCGCCCCTGATGAGCGAGGCCTATATCGACCCCGATCGGCAGGCCTGGGAGGTCTTCAAGGCTCTTCCGCGCGACCAGCCGATCCACATGCTGAACCTGATCCGGCTGCGCGACCGCGCGGAATACCCACCGGACCATCCCAGCCACGGCAAGGACATCTCCGGCCGCGAGGCCTACCGTGAGTATGGCCGCACGATCGCCCCGCACCTGGCGCGGCTGAACAGCCGCCAGGTCTGGGCCGGCGCGCCGCAGGTGATGGTCACCGGGCCCGGGTCCGAAACCTGGGACTTGGCCTTCATCGTCGAATATCCGGGTTCCCAGGCGTTCATCGACATGGTCCGCGACCCGGACTATCGCGCCAATGTCGTGCCGCATCGCACGGCGGCGGTGGCCGATTCCCGGCTGCTGCGGCTCGCGCCCCTGGGTCCGGGAGACAAGCTCGGCGACTAGCTGGCTGGAATTGAGGGAAAGCTGTCATTTCCTCGCCGGGCGGGCCGGCGCATGATCGGCCCATGCTGATCCTCAAGCCCAATTGCGAATGCTGCGACCGCGACCTCGCCCCCGACAGCCCCGACGCGCGCATCTGCACCTACGAATGCACCTTCTGCGCCGATTGCGTGGAGACCCGGTTGGGCGGCGCCTGCCCCAACTGCGGCGGCGACTTCACAGTCCGCCCGATCCGTCCCGCGGCCATGCTCGCCCGGCATCCGGCCTCCGCCGAGCGGGTGATAGGCCAGCACGAGGCCTGCGCCGCCTAGCCGCCCGCGCGCGGCTGGCCTAAGAGGCCGCCATGCGCATCACCACGGTCGGCCTCGACGCCGACGACACGCTTTGGCACAACGAAACCATCTTCCGGCTCACCCAGGATCGCTTCCGCGCCCTGATGGCCGACGTCGCCGCGCCCGAAGCGCTGGATGAGCGGCTGGCGGCGGTCGAGAAGCGTAATCTCCGCCTCTACGGCTACGGCGTGAAGGGCTTCACCCTGTCGCTGATCGAGACCGCTATGGAGCTCACCGGCGGCGAGCCGCCCGGGCGGATGATCGCCGACATCCTGGCCGCCGGCCGCGAGATGCTGGCCCATCCGGTTGAAACCTTGCCGGGCGTCGATCATGCCCTGGCCGACCTCAGCCAGACCTACCGCCTGGTCCTGATCACCAAGGGCGACCTCCTGCACCAGGAGCAGAAGCTGGCGGCCAGTGGCCTGGGCGAACTCTTCGCCGCAGTCGAGATCGTCAGCGAGAAGGACGCGACCACCTACGAGCGGGTCTTCGCCCGCCACGGCGCCGGCGCGGACCGGGCCGCCATGTGCGGCAACTCCCTGCGCTCGGACGTGATCCCCGCTCTCGACGCCGGCGCCTGGGCCGCGCACATCCCCTATCCCCTGACCTGGGCCCACGAGATGGCCGAAACGCCGGTGGGCCGCGAGCGGTTCGCCGAACTGGCCTCGATCGGCGAGCTGCCGGCATGGGTGAGGGGCCTGGGCTAGGTCTTGCCGTCCCCGTTCACGGGGGAAGGCAAGATTCGATGTCACAAACCGCTCCGCCGCCTCGTCCTGGCTTCCGAACCCCTTGGGAGGCCGTCGCATGGCCCGGATCGTCGCCGCTGTCCTCGTTGTCATCCTCGGCGCCAATGGCCTGGCCATGCTGTTCGCCGGCCCCTGGTGGTACGGGATCGTTCCCGGCGTCACCGCCACCGGGCCGTTCAACCCGCACTTCGTCCGCGACATCGGCGCGGCCTACCTGGTGACTGCCGGTGGCCTCGGCTGGTTCGCCGCCCGGCCGCGGGAGGGTTGGCCCGCCCTGGTCGCCGCCGCCGCGTTCCTCACACTGCATGTCGCGATCCACGTCTTCGACGCGGTCTGCGGCACGAAGCCCTTGGCCGACGTCGCCCGCGATTTTGCCGGGGTCTACCTGCCCGCGATCCTGACCTTCGCCATCGCCCTTCGCCGCCCGCCCGAAAGGAGCGCCTGAGATGCTGAAAACCCTGCTGTCCCGCCAGATCGACAAGCTGGAACGCCTCTGGGGCTATGACGCCAGCTACATGCGCCGCGTGCTGGCCGCGAGCCCGGCGGCCTTCCTGAAGTTCGGCTTCGTCACCGGCCTCGTTGATCGAAAGGCCGCGCCCGCCGAGGCCCTGGCCGCCGCCGGCATCGTGGGCACGCTCGCCGAGGACTGCGGACCCTGCACCCAGATCGGGGTCGACATGGCCGCCGCCGGCGGCGTGAAGCCGGAAATCCTGCGCGCCATCCTGGCCGGCGACGAGACCGCCATGGGCGAGAGCGCGGCGCTGGCCTGGCGGTTCGCCCGTGCGAGCCTCGCCCGCGACATGGACGCCTGCGACCCGCTGCGCGACGAGATCGTCCGCCGCTGGGGCGACAGGGGCCTCGTGGCGCTCGGCATGGCCCTGACCACGGCGCGGATGTACCCGACCCTGAAATACGCCCTGGGCTACGGCAAGGCCTGCTCGCGGGTCACCGTCGCGGGCGTTGCGGCGCCGGTCGCGCCCCTGGCGATGGCGGCGTAGGCTCACGGCCATGGACGCAAGCCTCACCGAGGCCTTCGAGGCCCAGAGGCCCAGGCTCATCCGCCTGGCCTACCGCATGCTGGGCTCGGTCGCGGAGGCCGAGGACGCCGTGCAGGACGCCTGGATCCGGTGGAGCCGGGCGGGCGAGGGGGTCGAGGACCCCGCCGCCTGGCTGGTGCGGACCACCACGCGCCTGGCCATCGACCGCCTGCGCGCCGCCAAGGCCCAGCGCGAGGCCTATCGCGGGCCGTGGCTGCCCGAGCCGCTGATCGAGCCCCTGACGGAGGATCCGGTCGAACGCGCCGAGGACGTTTCCGTCGCCTTCCTGCTCGCGCTCGAGCGGCTGTCGCCCCTGGAGCGCGCGGTCTTCCTGCTGCACGACGTCTTCGACGAGGACTATGGGACGGTCGCCGAGACCCTGGGCCGCACCGAGCCAGCCGTCCGCCAGCTCGCCAGCCGCGCCCGTGAGCACGTCCGCGAGGCGAGGCCACGCTTTTCGGTTTCCCAGGAAGAGGCCCTGCGCCTGGCCAACGCCTTCATGGCCGCCTCGACGCAGGGCGACATGGCCGGGCTCTCCGCGCTCTTGGCCGAAGACGCGATCATGGTCACCGACGGCGGCGGCAAGCGCGCGGCGGCCCTGCGGGTCCTGGTCGGCCGCGAGGACATCGTCGACCTCTTGCAGCGGATCGCCTGGCGCCAGCATGCGCCGGAGATGCTGCAGGTCGGCGGGGCGCGGATCAACGGCTATCCGGGCTTCGTGCTCACCCTGGCGGACGGCCCGGCGACCGTGGCCTTCCAGCCCGGCCAGGACGGCCTGATCGCCGCCGTCTACATGGTCCGGAACCCGGAAAAGCTCGCCCACGTGGGCGCAACGGGCGTCGGCTCGCGCTAGGCGTCCCGTCGGCGCGGCTGCGGCTTTGAGCTCGCCGCGCGCCGCAGATGCCCCGCCCAGCGCCGGGCGGCGGCCAGCAGCGACGTGCCCATCACCACGAAGAACATCATCAGCCAGAAGAATTCCCCGAGCCGGCCGTGGGCGGCGGGGGCGTCGTCAGGCGAACGCGCGCCGAGGATCCGGCTGACGCCGAAATATTCCAGCGCGCCGATGGCGGCGAGCGTCACCAGCAAAGCGCCCGCCAGGCGGAGCCACATCACCAAACGCCATCCCCCAAATCACACGCGACAGGCGGTAACCATCGACCCTGAGTGGTCCTGCGTCAAATGCTCTGGGGACGATTTCGGCGTCCGGCTTGCGGGGATTTCGCGCCTGCCGTCTATGATCTGCGCCGTGCGCTTCGATGAACGCTTCCTGGACGAGATCAAGTCTCGCCTTCGCCCCTCCGATGTGATCGGCAAGACGGTGAAGCTGCGCCGGCAGGGGCGCGAATACGTCGGCCTCTCGCCCTTCACCAAGGAGAAGACCCCCTCCTTCTACGTCAACGACGACAAGGGCCAGTTCTTCGACTTCTCGTCGGGCAAGACCGGCGACATCATCTCCTTCCTGCAGGAAAGCGAGCGGCTGACCTTCGTCGAGGCGGTCGAGCGGCTGGCTGCCGAGGCCGGCGTCGCCTTGCCCGCCGTCGATCCGCGGGCCGCCGAGCAGGAAAAGGTCCGCCAGGGACTCTCCGAATGGCTGGAGCTCGCCGCCCAGTGGTTCGAGGCCGAACTGCGCCGCCCCTCCGGCCGCGAGGCCCGCGCCTATCTCGAAAAGCGCGGCCTGCCGGAAAAGGACTGGGCGCGCTTCCGCCTGGGCTTCTCGCCGCCCGGGCGCACGGCGCTGAAGGACTACATGATCGCCAAGGGCGCGCGACCCGCCGAGCTGATCGAGACCGGCCTGCTGATCGCGCCGGAAGACGGCGGCCAGCCCTACGACCGCTTCCGCGACCGGATCATCTTCCCGATCGCCGACGCGCGGGGGAGGGTGGTTTCCTTCGGCGGCCGGGCGATGGATCCGCAGGCCCGCGCCAAGTACCTGAACGGCCCGGAGACCTCCATCTTCCACAAGGGCCACCACCTCTACGGCCTGGCCGAGGCCCGCAAGCTGATCGCCGCGGCGCCCGCCGGCGAGACCCCGCCGCTGGCGGTGGTGGAGGGTTACATGGACGCCATCGCCTGCCACCGGGCCAATATCCCGGCCGTGGCGCCGATGGGCACGGCGCTCGGCGAAGACCAGATGGAGATCCTCTGGCGCCACCACCCGGAGCCGACGCTCAGCTTCGACGGCGACCGCGCGGGCCGCCAGGCGGCGTTCCGGACCATGGATCGCGCCCTGCCGCTCTTGAAGCCCGGCAAGAGCTTCCAGTTCGCCATCGTCGAGGGCGGCAAGGACGCCGACGAGGTGCTGCGCGAGCAGGGGCCCGCCGCGCTCAAGGCCCAGCTCGCCAAGGCCACACCTTTCGCCGAGGCGCTGTTCATCCGCGAGCGGGACGCCGAACCCTACGACACGCCGGAGCGCAAGACCGCGCTCAAGACCCGGCTGCGCAAGCTCGCGGCCACTATCGCGGACGGCGATCTGGCCCAGGCCTACAAGGAAGACCTGCTCGGCCGCTTCGAACAGCTCTGGCCGACGCGGGCCCCGGTCTACACGGTGGGCGCCGCGGCCCGCGAGATGTCGCGGGCCCGCTGGGACAAGCGGCGCAACCCCAACGGCATTTCCGACGCCGCCGCGACGCCGGAGGCGCGGGACGCGAGCCGCCGCCTGCGCGCGTCCCCGCGCCCCCTGGCCGCCGCGCTCGCCCTGGCCGCCGTCCGCGACCCCGGGGTGATCGATGAGAAGATCGAGCTGGTGGGCGCGCGCGGCTTCGGCGACGACAAGCTGGACAGCCTTGCCCAGGAACTGGTCCGCCTGCGCTATGAGACCGAGGGCATGGCGTTCGACGCCGCCCTGCGCCACTTGGACGCCCGCGGCTTTGGACCGGCCAACCTCGCCACGCTGGAGCAGGACGCCCGCCGCGCCGGGGTCAGCGCGCCTTTCCTGCAGGCCACCGGCGAACGGGCCCGCGACCTCTGGCGCCAGGCCTTCGACCTGCTGATGCAGCTGGAGAGCCTTGAACGCGCCGTCGAGGCCGCCGCCCGCGACCTCGACCGCGACCACGACTCCTCGACGCTGATCAGCCTGAAGACCGAGCGCGACCTCCTGCGCAAACTCGTCGCCAGCGACTGGTCGCACCCTGAGGAAGCGACCGCGCCCGTCCTGCCGCATTAGGGCAGGCTAGGTCCAGCGCAGGTCCGCGTGCTTCAGGGGCAGGCGCCGCACGCGCGTCCCGGTCGCCGCGAACACCGCGTTGGCCAGCGCCGGCGCGAACGGACCAAGCCCCGGCTCGCCGACCCCGCCCCATTTCGGGCCGCCGCTGGGGACCAGATGGACGTCGATGCGCGGGGGCGTGTCGGCCATGCGGCCCATCCGGTAGTCGTGGAAATTGCTCTCCACGGGGGCGCCGTTCTTGATGTTGATCTCGCCCCAAAGCGCCGCGGTCATGCCCATGATCACGGCGCCCTCCATCTGTTGGGCCACGGTGTTGGGGTTGGCCACGTGGTAGGGGTCGAGGACACAGGTCACCCGGTCGACCTTCAGCTTGCCGTCCTGCGAGACCGTGACCTCGACCACCTGGCCCGAAACGCTTCCATAGGCCTCCAGGATGGCCAAGCCGCGCCCGCGGCCCCGGGGCAGGGGTTGGCCCCAGTCGGCGTGCTTGGCGAGCGCGTCGATCACCCCCAGGGCGTCGGGCCGGTCGGTAAGCAGGGCGCGGCGGTACTGGTAGGGGTCCTGGCCGGCCGCGTGTGCGAGCTCATCCATGAAGCCTTCCATGAAGAAGCCGTTCTGCGACGAGCCGACGCCGCGCCAGAAGGAAACCGGGACGTGGCTGTTCTTGAGCAGCACGCCGACGTCGCGGGCCGGCAGGGCATAGAAGCTGTTCTGGATGCACTCGGTGGCCATGGGTTCGCTGGCCTGGATCTCCTGCGGGCCGGCGCCGCCGCGCAGCAGCGAGCCGACGGCGATGCGGGCCTGGAAGGCCGTGGGCCGCCCGTCGCCGCCCAGGGCGGCGCGGAACCGCACGGCCGCCTGCGGACGGAAGCGGTCGCGGCGGATGTCCTGCTCGCGGGACCAGATCAGCTTGACCGGCTTTCCCACCTGCTTGGCGACCGCGATCGCCTGCACGAGCTCGTCGTGCGCCCCGCCCCGGCGGCCGAAGCCGCCGCCTACGAAGGCGTTGTGGACATAGACCTTGTCCTGGGTCAGGCCGGTTTCCTTGGCGGTCTGCTGCAGCACCGCCATCGGCGCCTGGGTGGAAATCCAGACGTCGGCGCGGTCCGCGCCCAGCGCCACGGTGCAGTTCATGGGCTCCATGGGCGAGTGGGAGAGGAAGGGCGCTTCGTAGACGGCTTCGACGAGCTTCGCGCCGGGCGCGTCGAGCGCGGCCTGGGCGTCGCCCTTCTTCTCGGCCGTCGACATGGGCCGGTCGAGGGCCTCGCGATAGCCCTGGTTCAGCTGTGCGCTGTCGATCCCGCCATAACCGGCGGCGTCCCACTCGATCTTCAGCGCGTCGAGGCCCCTCTTGGCGCGCCAGTACCGGTCGGCCACGACCACGACGGCGTCCTTGAGCTTCACCACGGCTATGATCCCGCGGAGGTCCTTCAGTGCGGAGTCGTCCACCGACGTCAGCGCGCCGCCGTAGACCGGGGCGGACCAGACGGCGGCGTAGACCATCCCCGGAACCTGGGCGTCGAGGCCGAGCCTGGCCGAACCGTCGAGCTTGGCGGGCGTGTCGAGGCGGGGCGTCCACTTGCCGACCAGGCGGTACTTGTCGGGCGCCTTGATCGCCGGCTCGGCAGGCAGTTGGACGACCGCCGCGGCGGCGGCCAGGGCGCCGTAGTCGAGGCTGCGGTTCGACGCCTTGTGCAGGCACTTTCCGGAACTCACCGTGCAGTCGGCCGGATCGATCTTCCAACGGTCGGCTGCGGCCAGCTTGAGGCGCTCGCGGGCGCTGGCGCCGGCCTGCTGCATCATGGTCACCGAGGTGCGTAGGCCACTCGACCCCACGGTCTGCATTCTGCCGTAGAGCTTGCCGTCGACGCGCCCGTTGCGGTTGGCGGAGGCGTATTCGACCCGCACCTTGGCCCAGTCGCACTCCAGTTCCTCGGCCACCAGCATCGCCAGCGCCGTGGTCGTGCCCTGGCCCATCTCGGCATGCGGCACACGCACCGTGACCGTGTTGTCGGGCTCGATGACCAGGAAGGCGGTCATTTCCTTCGCCGGGTTGGTCCCGTCGGCCATCAGCGGCGGCTGCGGGGCGGCGCGCGCCGCCACGGGCACGCCGATCACCAGGGCGCCGGTCGCGGAAAGGCCTGAGAAGACGATGGCGCGTCGGGAGAGCCCATTTTTGCCGATGAGGGGGGCGTTCATGCACGCACCCCCTTGCTTAGCGTCGCCGCGGCCCGGTGAACGGCCTTGCGGATCCGCGGATAGGTGCCGCAGCGGCAGATGTTGGTGAGCTTGGCGTCGATGTCGGCGTCGGTCGGGTTGGGGGTGTCCTTCAGGAGGGCGGCTGCGGCCATGATCTGGCCCGACTGGCAATAGCCGCACTGGGGAACGTCCTCGGCGAGCCAGGCCTGTTGGACCGGGTGCCTGAGGTTGGCCGATAGGCCCTCGATCGTGGTGACGTCGCCCTTCACGGCGCTGACCGGCATGACGCAGGATCGCACGGGCTTGCCGTCGATCTGCACGGTGCAGGCGCCGCACTGGGCGATCCCGCAGCCGAATTTCGTGCCCGTAAGCCCCAACTCGTCGCGGATCACCCAAAGGAGCGGGGCGTCGGGTTCCACGTCGAGGTCATGGCGCTTGCCGTTGACGGTGAGCGTGATCATGACTGGCGACCTCCCGGGCGAGGCCGAGCCTAAACCCAAACCAGGGCGCGGGTCACCAAGGGCGGGAAGTTTCTGGCGCCCGGGTCGCCATTGGCATCATCCGGACCCTGCATACCTTGACATCGGACCGCTTCGACGCCATCTGGCCCCCTGCGGATTTAGCGCGCTGTGACAGGTATCGATTCGGGCCGCCACGATTTATCGGGCGCGCCCCTCTCAAGAGATCGAGATACCTCCCTCGAAGCGTGGTGATCCCAGTGGTCGCGCCTCTTTGCGGGCTCCGTCCTGGAGCTTGCGGCATAAGGTCGACGCCACCGACACCGCGAAGGGAAACCTTCGGGGCTGTTGTTGCATGGCGCCGCACCGATGCCCGAAGGCGAGCGCGACGCACTGACGCACGCGATTCAGAACGGGAACGATTTGGGCGGACGGCGGGTCGTATTGCTGCGGCCTCAGCTTCTGTCCAAGCGCCGTTAACCAGTTTCGGCCCCATCCTTGCATGGCCAGATTTGGCCCTGTGTGGATGCGGCGCCGCTTTCGGAGACCTCGATGAGCACGACCACCGCTGAAGCCGAAACGCCAGAAACCACCGGCGGCGACGGCCCGCTGCTCGATCTGACGGACGCCGCGGTCAAGAAATTCATCAAGCAGGCCAAGGCCCGCGGCTACGTCACCATGGACGAGCTGAACAAGGTCCTGCCGTCCGAGGAGGTCACCTCCGAGGCGATCGAGGACACGCTGGCCATGCTCAGCGAGATGGGGGTCAACGTCGTCGAGGCGGAAGAAGACGCCGAGGGCGGCGGCGAGGTCGCGGTCCGCGAGGAGTCGGCTGTCGTCGAGACCGCCAAGGAAGCCGCCTACGACCGCACCGACGACCCGGTGCGCATGTACCTGCGCGAGATGGGCTCGGTGGAGCTGCTCTCCCGCGAGGGCGAAATCGCCATCGCCAAGCGCATCGAGGCCGGCCGCGACACCATGATCCGGGGCCTGTGCGAAAGCGCGCTGACCTTCGAAGCCATCATGGTCTGGCGCGAGGAGCTCGGCTCGGGCCGCATCCTGCTGCGCGAAGTGATCGACCTCGAGCAGACCTACGGCGGCCTGAACGCCGGCGTCGAAGCCCTGCCGGTCGAGGCCGTGGCCGAAGCCGAAGAAGAGAAGGAAGAAGCCGAGGCCGTTGAGGGCCAGCCGGAAGGCGAGAGCGACGACGACTTCGACGATGGCGCGGGTCCGACGATCAGCGCCATGGAGGCCGAGCTGCGCGAAGGCGTCATGGCCACGCTCGACGCCATCGCGCTGGAGTTCGAAAGCTTCCGCCTCCTGCAGGAGAAGCTGGTCGGCCAGCGCCTGAAGGGCGCCGACCTCTCCGACAACGACCGCAAGGCCTATGTCGCCGCGACCGGCGCCATCGTCCTGCACCTCAAGACGCTGAAGCTGAACAACAACCGCATCGAGGCGCTGGTCGAGCAGCTCTATGCGATCAACAAGCGCCTGATGGGCCTGGAAGGCCGCCTGCTGCGGCTCGCCGACAGCTACGGCATCAGCCGCGGTGAGTTCCTGAAGGCCTACTTCGGCTCCGAGATGCGCCCCGACTGGACCGACCAGGTGAAGGCGCTGGGCGTGCGCTGGACCAAGTTCGCCGAGAACGACAACGGCCAGATCGGCGACATCCGCACCGAGATCGCGGCTCTGGCCACCGAGACCGGCGTGCCGATCGACGACTACCGCCGCATCGTCCAGACCGTGCAGAAGGGCGAACGCGAAGCCCGCCAGGCCAAGAAGGAAATGGTCGAGGCCAACCTGCGCCTGGTGATCTCCATCGCCAAGAAGTACACGAACCGCGGCCTGCAATTCCTTGATCTCATTCAGGAAGGCAACATCGGCCTGATGAAGGCGGTCGACAAGTTCGAGTACCGCCGCGGCTACAAGTTCTCGACCTACGCCACCTGGTGGATCCGCCAGGCGATCACCCGCTCGATCGCCGACCAGGCGCGCACCATCCGCATCCCGGTGCACATGATCGAGACGATCAACAAGATCGTCCGCACCTCGCGCCAGATGCTGCACGAGATCGGCCGCGAGCCGACGCCGGAGGAACTGGCCGAAAAGCTCGCCATGCCGCTCGAAAAGGTCCGCAAGGTCCTGAAGATCGCCAAGGAGCCGATCAGCCTCGAAACGCCGATCGGCGACGAGGAAGACAGCCACCTGGGCGATTTCATCGAGGACAAGAACGCCATCCTGCCGATCGATGCGGCCATCCAGTCGAACCTGCGGGAGACCACCACCCGCGTGCTCGCCTCGCTGACGCCGCGCGAAGAACGCGTGCTGCGCATGCGCTTCGGCATCGGCATGAACACCGACCACACGCTGGAAGAAGTGGGGCAGCAGTTCAGCGTCACCCGCGAACGGATCCGCCAGATCGAGGCCAAGGCGCTGCGCAAGCTGAAGCACCCGTCGCGGTCGCGGAAGCTGCGCAGCTTCCTCGACAGCTAGCGCTCGGGGCCCGCCGTCCCCGGCGGTCATCTCTTTGTCCGCTGCGGTCATGGCCGCGGGTCGCGCGGGCGATAGTCTCGTGCGGGATGAGACCGGACCTAGCGCCAGCCGTAGTTGAAGCTGATCGAGATGCGCTCGGTCTTCGCGCGGTTGGCCGGCACCTCGTGGCGCAGCCAGCTCTCCCACATCAGCACCGCGCCCGGCTCGGGCTGCAGGTAGACGAAGGCGCGGCTCGCCTCCGGCGCATCGGCGCGCCGGGGCGGGGCGGCCATCATCATCGGCAGGCGGGGATCCTCGAGCTTGAGCGCGCTCGCGCCCGGCGGCGTCACCACATAGACCGTGCCCGACAGCACGCTGTGCGGGTGGATGTGGCCGGAGTGCGCCGCGCCGGGCTTCAGGATGTTGACCCACAGGCTGTCGAGTTTCAGCCGCCCGCCCTTCAGGTCGAACGCCAGGTCCTTGGCGAAGGCCGCGGCGTGGCGGTCGAGCCTGGTCTTGAGCTCACCGAACACGCTGGCCCGGGTCGGCAGGTCGTCGAGCGAGGCGTAGGAGGTGTAGCCGCCATAGCCGTTGGTCTTGCACCAGGCGCGGCCGGCGGCGTCCTCGGCCGCCAGCATCCGGCAGGCGGCTTCCAATTCTGCCCTGAAATTTTCGAAACTTCGGTCCGTGCTAAGCGACGCTTCATAGACCGGAGTCGCAAAGAGGGGACGCAGCGCCATGATTAGGGCGCTAGTCTTGCGGCGCGGGATTGTCAAAGTTATGGGCGGCTGGCGCTTAGACCAAACGTCCGTTAGAAATTTGAGAAAATCGGCTCCGTCGGAATCAGGCGGAGATTTGGGGAGCGAACAATGATCAGGACTATGGTCGCGCTGGCCTTGGCGAGCGTGGTGATTGGCGGCCAGGCGCAAGCTGCGCCGGCGAAGGCGAAACCGGCTGCGGCCAGGGCGGCGGCCTATCACGCCCCGCGCGGACCGGACGGCAAACATCCCGACCTGAACGGCGTCTGGCAGGTGATGAACACCGCCAACTGGAACATCGAGCCGCACGCCTCAAGCGCGGCGCTGCAGATGCGTCCGGGCCCGGTGGTGCCGGTGCCGGCCAAGGAAGTTCTGGCGCTGGGCGCTGTGGGCTCCGTGCCCGCCGGCCTCGGCGTGGTCGAAGGCGGCGCGATCCCCTACACGCCCGAAGCCCTGAAGACGCGCGACGCCAACAAGGCCGACTGGATCCACAAGGATCCGGAGATCAAGTGCTACCTGCCGGGCGTGCCGCGCGCCAACTACATGGCCCTGCCGTTCCAGATCTTCCAATCCGAGAGCGCCACCCTGATCGCCTATGAATATGCGGGCGCGGTGCGCAATCTGCAGTTCAAGGATCCGGGCCCCGCCCCGGTCGACAGCTGGATGGGCCAGTCGGTGGCTCACTGGGAAGGCGACACCCTGGTGGTGGTGGTCACCGGCATGCTGGACTCGACCTGGTTCGACCGCGCCGGCAACTTCCACACCGGCGACCTGAAGGTCACCGAACGCTGGACGCCCACCGGCCCCGGCGTGCTGCGCTACGAGGCGCTGATCGAGGATCCCTCGATCTTCACGCGCCCGTGGAAGATGAGCATGAATCTCTACAAGCACGTCGGCGAGGACGCTCGCCTGCAGCAGTTCAAGTGCGTCGAATTCGTCGAAGAATTGATGTACGGTCACCTGCGGAAAGAGCCGTTGAAGTGACGATCTAACCCGCCCTGTCCTTCCGCGGCGCCGCTGTTGTCATCTTGACTTCGCCGGCGCTGCGGGAAGATGAAAAGACAGCAGTATCCTCCGCTGGAGACGCCCAATGAATTTCCGCCGTTTCATTATCCCCGCCGCCATTTCAGCCGGCCTCCTCGCCGCAGCCTCCATTGGCGTGACGCAGGCCGCCGCCCACCACGCCTTCGCCGCCGAATTCGACGGCAAGTCCCCGGTGCTGCTGCGCGGCAAGGTGACCAAGGTCGAGTGGATCAATCCGCACGCTTGGGTGCATGTGCAGAACACCAATCCCGATTTCGCGCAGGTCGAGTGGATGGTCGAGGGCGGCACGCCCAACACCTTGCTCCGCGCCGGCATCGACCGGAATTCGCTGAAGGTCGGGACCGAGATCGTGGTCCGCGGCTATCAGTCGAAGGACAAGGCCTGCACCCCGATCTGCAAGGCCAACGGCCGCGACGTGACCTTCCCCGACGGCCGCAAGCTGTTCATGGGCTCGTCCGGCACCGGCGCGCCGAAAGACGGCTCCGACAAGAGCGAAATGCCCTAGCGGCGGCTTTCAAAACAGACTTCGGAATGGGGAGCCCTCGCGGCTCCCTTTTCTTTTGCGCTTCAGGTGAGGCGTGAACCCGCGGCCGGGCGCTCGTCATCGGCCAGGAGCCCGCGGCGCAGGGTGATGAGCAAGAGCGCGACCAGCACCGGCGGTCCCAGTGGCACGCCCAACCGCATGGCCGCGACCCGCGAAACCAGCGGCAGCACATAGGCCGCCAGCAGCACGAGCTTTTCCCACCGGGCGAACCCGCGGCGCAAGCCCTCGCCCAGCACCCAGGCCATCGGCACGGCGGTCAGGGTGAGGTCGTAGTCGAGGACGTAGGGCGTCGCGAGCAGGGCCGCCGTCATCAGCACCGGCCCGATCGCCGGGCTCCTGGCGCGCCGGGCGGCGAACCACCCGACGGCGACCGCGACGGCGAGCGACAGGGCGATCTGGGCGGCGTAGGCGGCCCCGAGCGGCGCATGCCACAGGCGAAGGGCGGCGAACAGGCTCTGGACCTTCCCGGGATCGAGCTCGTCGCCTTCGACCACCGCGCGCATCTGCGGCAGGATCGCCAGGAAGCCTCGCCACGGCTCCAGTCCGAAGGCGAGCGTCGCGGCGCCGGTCAAGGCGATCGCCGTCGCAGCCGCGCCCAGCAACGCGCGCCACTGCCGCGCCGCGATCAGGGCCACGGGGATCAGGAGTCCGAGCTGCGGCTTGTAGATCAGGGCGCCGAAACAGGCCCCGGCGAGGAACGGCCTGCGCTGCAGCAACAGGGCGCCGCCGCCGAACAGGCCGGTCGTGAGAAACGCGTTCTGGCCGTGTCCGAGATTGAGCAGGACCGCGGGAAACGACAGGGCGAGCAACGTCCGGCCGCGCACGCCGGCCAGCCAGGCGCCGACGACCCGCCAGTAGCCGAGGAGGGTCAGGCCCATCCAGGCGACGAGGGAGCCGAAATAGGGCAGGAACCCGAGCGGCACGCAGATCAAGAGAAACATGGGCGGGTAAGGGAAGGGCGTGTAGCCCACGTCCGCGCCCGGGAACGTCGCCTGCTGCAGGGCCGCGTGCGCCTGGGCGTCGTAGACCGTGGCCGGCGCCGCGCCCTGCAGGAGGAGGCGCGAGGCGGTCCAGAAGCTGAGGAAGTCGGTGCCGAGCGGCTTGCCCGTGAGGTCCACCCCGCCCCGGGACAGGGCGATCCAACCCACCACGATCAGGACGGTTACGGCGGCCAGGACCCGCAGCCAGGCCGTCGCGCGCTCGGCGGTGAGCCAGTCCGCGGCGCCAAGGCGCATCAGGGCGCGACGGAGGCGGTGCATGCGGCGCACGGTGCCCGTGAGCCGATGGAGATCGGGTAAACGGCGCGGGAGGCCGCACGCCCATTCCAAGTTTTTCCGTCGCGTAACGTAATCACGGATCACCTAGGTTATGCATGGGCTGGCGAACGCTGGCATCTGCGCTATGAGTGCGCGGCAACGGCGTCACGCGGAACGTCGAAGAACAACAGGCTGCGGGGGAGTTTCCTTGATAGGCGAATTCTTGAACTGGGTTCAGCACACGCTGGGCAAGGGCGCCTCGCCCGACGCTCAGTCGTGGAGCGAGGCGTTGCTGGGCTCGCTGAACTTCTGGGGCATCCTGGAAGGCACCCACCTGATCGCGCTGATGCTGTTCGCCGGCACCATCATGGTGGTGGACCTGCGGCTGCTGGGGGTGACTTTCCGCAAGACGAAGGTCTCGGTGGTCAGCGACGCGATCCTGCCGCTCACCATCTTCAGCTTCGCCTTCGTGGTGATCACCGGCCTGGCGCTGCTCTTCGCCAAGCCCTTGGATTATTATCACAATATATGGTTCCGGGCGAAGATGATCTTCCTCGCCCTGGCCCTGCTGAACATCATCATCTTCCATGGCCGGGTCCAGGCCACGCAGGACTCGTGGGACGCCGATGAAAAGCCGCCGCGCGCGGCCCGCCTCGCCGCCGCCGGCTCGCTGATCGCCTGGCTGCTGGTGATCACCTGCGGCCGCTTCATCCCCTACGACTGGTACCAGTGCGGCAAGCCGCAGACCACGTTCATCAACTGGGTTCAGGAGTGCAAGTCCTCCGAGAAGGGCGAAGTCAACCTCGCGGGGAAGCACCTATGAAGATCGAAATCGAACAGTACCTGCCGCACATCCGGCCGTGGGTGGAGAGCCTCGCCAACACCTTCCCCGGCAAGCAGATCAAGCCGCAGTTCGCGGTCTGGGAAGTGGGCCACATCCTGTCGCTGATCGTGCTCGGCGGCACGACGATCCTCATGAACCTGCGGCTGCTGGGCGTCGGGCTGACGGCGGAGCCGCCGTCGGAGGTCTACCGGAACCTCAGGTTCTGGCAGAACGTGGGGATTATCGGAATCGTCTTCACGGGCGTCGCGATCGGGTCGGCCAACGCCGAACGGCTCTACGACAGCGCCGCCTTCATCGTGAAGATGCTGGCGCTGCTCGCCGGCATCATACTGACCTACGGCGTGAGCCGGCCGGTCGCCGCGGCCGACGGCGCCGTGGGCCCGATGCAGAAGGTCTGGTTCGCGCTCGGAAGCGCGGTCTTCCTTCTGGGGCTTTGGGTCTTCGCGATCTCCGACCTGGTCAATGTGGGCGTCTACCACATCATCACCGCCGCGGCCCTGGTGGTGCTGTTCGCGACGCGGGGCCGGCTGCGGTTGGTCTATCTCGGTGTGCTGAGCGCCATGATCGTCGCGCAGTACGTCAACACCCACATCCTCATCAAGCCGGACGACTACGATCACCTCAACCCGGTCAACAAGGCCTGGACGGTGGCCTTCTCGACCTGGATCGTCGGGGCGGCGCTGTTCCAGCTGTTCCGGGCGGGACGGGGTCCGGAGGGCGGACCGCTCACCAAGATCATCGCCTACGCCACGATCCTGGTCTGGGTGATGGGGGCCGCGGCCGGCCGCTGGATCGCCTTCGCCTGAGCGCGAGGCGTCCGGCTAGGTCGTCTGCAGGTCGAGCAGCGACTGCCACATCTTGTCGGCGATCTTGATGACGCCGACGTTGGCGCTGAAGGCCTGCTTGGCCTCGATCTGGCCGACCGCCTCCTTGGCGTAGTCGACGCTGTCGTCGCCGGCCATGTTGGCGACACGGCTCGCCGAAGCATCGAGGCTCCGGGTCGCGGCCATCATGCCGTAGCGGGCGGTGGAGATCGGGTCCATGCCGCCACATTGCGCCGGCTGCGGTTAAGCTATCGCGAGGTTTCGTGGTGAATGGACGCTAAGCTTTGCTGTGGGCGCGCCCCGCCCTGACGATTGACTGTCGGCGCGGACGCGCCCTGAATGGCGGCTCGGGGGACGAGACGGAGACAGCCATGAAGTCCTTCATCTTCCTTGCGGCCGCGGCCTTCAGCCTGAGCGCCGGCCTCGCCAGCGCCCAGTCGCTGGCCGACAATCCGCCCAAGACCACCATCATCTGCCTCGACGTCGCCGGCCGGAGCCTGCCGGCCAACTGCAGGGGCCAGGCGAGCCGGCTCGATGCGCGGGAAGACATCTGCCTCTGCCCGGGGGCGTCAGAGCGCATTACCGTATCGGTCTGCCCGGCCGGGGTGCATCCGCCGGCCGAGAGCGCCGCCTTCGAGCGCTACCGCGGCAAGGCCGCCACCAAGGGCAGCCTGGTGGGCGCGACCTACGAGGGCCAGCCGATCTGCCGCGCGGCGCGGAACGCCCGAAACCCTTAGGGACCGCGAGCGGCTACTTGCCGAGCGCGCCGTAGACCAGCTTCTGGAAGACCGGCAGGGCGGCGCGTCCGCCCATCCGCTGGCCGGTGGCCAGCTGCGCGGCGGCGTCGGGGCCCAGCGGCATGGAATTCTGGATCAGGTAGATCATCACCATGTCCTCGGCCGGGTCGGCCTGCCACCAGGTGCCGAATGCGCCCGGCCAGCCGAACGCGCCCTCGGAGCCCGCGCCCATCCAGGCCTGTTTTTCCGGATCGGTAATCACCGAGAGGCCGAGGCCGAACCCCTGGCCCAGCCAAAAGGGGATGCCCATGAACGGGATCTGCCGCTGCGCGTCGGTGAGCCGGTTGGCGGCCATCATCTCGACCGTCTCGGCCTTGACCAGCCGCACGCCGTCGACCTCGCCCCTGCCCAGCATCATGCGGGCGAACTTCAGATAGTCGTCGGCGGTCGAGATCAGGCCGCCGCCGCCGGCCTCGAAGGCGGGCTGGCTGTCCACGTGCGGGAAGGAGACGTCCTGCAGCCGGTCGGTCTGCGGGTCGATCCGGTAGAGCTTGGCCATCCGGCCGCGTTTCTCCGGCGGGCACCAGAAGTCGGTGTCGTGCATGCCGAGGGGCGAGAAGATGCGGTCCTTCAAGACCTGGCCCAGGGGCTTGCCCTCGATCCGCGCCACCAGGAAGCCCAGCACCTCGGTCGCGTGGCTGTAGTGGAACCGCTCGCCGGGCGGATAGCTGAGCGGCAGGCCGCCCAGCGCCTTCAACCACTGGTCCGGGGTCAGCGGCGTGCCGAGCGGCGGCCCCAGCGCGTCCTCGTGCGCCTGGGCGATCGGCCCGACCGAGGTGAAGGCATAGGCGAGGCCCGCCCGATGGGTCATCAGGTCTTCGACCGTGATCTCGCGGGGCGCCGGATAGGTGTCCTCGATGGGGCCCGCGGCGTCCTTCAGCACCTGCATGCCGGCGAATTCCGGCAGCCATTTGGTGATCGGGTCCTCAAGCCGGAGCTTCCCTTCCTCCAGCAGCATCAGGGCCGCGATGGAGGTGATCGGCTTGGTCATGGAGGCGATGCGGAAGAGCGTGTCCCGCGTCATCGGCGCCCCAGCCTCGACGTCGCGCTGGCCGATGGTGTTGATCTGGGCGATCTCGCCCTTGCGCCACACCAGCGTGACGAAGCCCGACAGGTCGCCCGCGTCCGCCACCGCCTGCAGGGCCGGTGGGATCTGCGCGAGCCCCGCCTGGAGGAAACCGCCGCTCGCCTGATCGCCGTCCATGGATCGTGCTCCCTCTCGCCTGTTATCGGCGTTCACTCAGCAATAGCGCAGGCGACGGCGAGCGGCGTCAAGCGCGCGCGTTGAACCGCCGACGCTTCCTGCGTATTGGGAGGCGATGGCCCATCGTCGCACCGCCGCAATCAGCCTCGCGCTCCTGGCGCTCGGCGCCTGCTCACCCGGCGCGCCGAAGGGGGTCGACAAGGACCAGCTGGACGCGGCGGTCTCACGCGCCATCGGCGACCCGGCGTCCTGCCTGCTGATCGCCGAGCAGGTGAGCGGCAAGCTGGTCTATCGCTACAACACCCATACCGCCTGCGCCCGGGCCCTGCCGTCCTGTGCTGGCCCCGGCGCTGGGCAGCAGACCCTCGAGCAGCTCCTGAACGCCACGCTGAAGGACGGCCAGCCGCGCACCTTGAGCTGTAGCTCGACGGCCGACGCCTCGCGGGGCGTCGGCTGGGCCGCGGGCCCTATCCCGGGCAAGGGCCTGGTCTACGCCGCGGTGATGGAGGGCGACCGCGCCTTCCCTGGCCGGATGATGGCTGACCGCCTCGCCAAGTCCTTCCACGACGTGGGGCTCTAGCGCTTTAAGGGCCCCTCGGCCCGTGCTACCGGCGACGGACGCGTCGCTGCTGGGGCCTGTAGCTCAATGGTTAGAGCCGGCCGCTCATAACGGTCTGGTTGCAGGTTCGAGTCCTGCCGGGCCCACCAGCGCCGCTTTGGGCAGGGTCGGGGAGGACGCGCCGCATGGCCAAGACCGCCGGGGATGCCCCGAACGCGCCGGCGGAGCCCCCCGCGGCGGCCGCGGCCTGGTGGCGGATCATGGACCTGCGGATCGGCGTCGTGCCGGTCCCCGTGGCGGTGGTCGGGGTCGCGGTCGTGGCGGCCTTCGTGTGGCTGGGCGCGCCGCCGTCCGATATCCTGATGAACATCCTGGTCCTGGCGGTCGGCGGCTTCGCCTGCGCCGAGATCGGCAAGCGCACGCCGGGCCTGAAGACCCTCGGCCTGGCGGCGATCCTGGCGACCTTCCTGCCGTCCTATCTGGTCTATGCGCACGTCCTGCCGGCGGCGCTGGTCAAGTCGATCTCAGCCTTCACCGACAACTCGAACTTCCTCTACCTGTTCATCGCCGCGATCATCGTGGGCTCGATCCTGGGCATGGATCGGCGCGTGCTGATCGCCGGTTTCGCCAAGATCTTCGTACCGCTGGCGGTGGGTTCGGTGGCCGCCACAGGCGTCGGCTGCGCGATGGGAACGGCGCTGGGCCTCGGCCTCAAGCACACCTTCTTCAAGGTCGTGGCCCCGATCATGGCCGGCGGGGTGGGGGAGGGCGCCATCCCGCTCACCGTCGGCTACGCCCAGGTCTCGCACCAGCCGCAGGGTGAGCTCTTCGCCGAGGTGCTGCCGGCGGTGATGCTGGGCAGCCTGACGGCGATCCTGTTCGCCGGCGTGCTGAACGCGCTCGGCAAGCGCTTGCCGCACCTGACCGGCGAAGGCCGGCTGCAGCCCGGCGAGCACGACGTCCGCCTGACCGGCGAGCATCCCACGCGCCAGGAGGTCACGCCCGCCGACGTCGGCGCGGCCCTGGTCATGGCGGTGACGCTCTACCTGGTCGGGGCGCTCACCCAGAAGCTCTGGGGCTGGCCGGGGCCGGTGGTGATGCTGGCGCTGGCCGTGGCCATGAAGTTCGGGCGGGTGGCCTCGCCACGGCTGGAGCGCGGCGCCTTCGCCAACTTCCAGTTCTTCTCGGCCTGCGTGACCTATCCGCTGCTCTTCGCCATCGGCGTGGCCAAGACCCCGTGGGAGAAGCTGATGGGCGCCTTCAACCTGCCGACTATCGCGACCATCGTGGCCACTGTCGCGACGCTGATGGGGACGGGTTTCCTGACCGCGAGATTCGTCCGGCTCTTCCCGATCGATACGGCCATCGTCAACGCCTGCCATTCAGGCCAGGGCGGCACCGGCGACGTGGCGATCCTGACCGCCGCCAACCGCATGCAACTGATGCCCTTCGCCCAGATCGCCACCCGCATCGGCGGTGCGATCATGGTCACCCTGACGCTGATCCTCTTCGCCCGCCTGCGGGGGTGAATACGCCCAGTTTGACGTACGGTTAACTCGGATCGACGAACATGGGCCAACGAAAAGGGGGAAGGCTGTTGAGCGAAACCGCCGGCAGCACGCGAGGGGATGCGATTCCGACGGCACAGTCGTCGGGCCTGGGCCTCTATGCGGCCTCCATGCGCAACCTCCTGCCCCGGCTGATCAGCGCCGCCTCGGTGGCCGCGGTGGCCGGCTGTTACCTTGGCTGGGGCTGGGCGCTGGCCTGGTCCTGTTGCGTCTGGGCCAACCTCTGGGCGTCCGCGGTCGCCATGGATGCGGCCGCGCGGCACAAGGGGACGCCCTGGGGGCGGGCGCTGACGGTGGCGATCTCCGCCAGCAGCTTCATGGCCAGCGCGCTCCAGTCGGTGGCGGCGGTCGCGCTCTGGCGCCACGGCGGCGACGTTCCGCGCGCCTTCGCCATGGTCACCGTGTTCATCGGCGCGGCCTATGTGCTGTTGCAGTACTACGCCGACCTGACGGTCTTCCGCCTGCTGCTGGTCCCCTATGTCGTCGCGCTCGCCTACGTCGCCTGGGACGCCGGCGCCGCGGCCGGTTGGCCGCCGGCGGTGATCGTCACCGTCATCGCCTCGGCGGTCAGCCTGATCAATTTCTTCTTCCTGTCGCGCCGCCTGCTCGACCGGTCGCGAACCGCGCTGCGCCAGGCGCGCCAGCGCGCCCAGCAGGGCGAACTCGCCGCAGAGTCCGCCAACGCCGCCAAGTCGACCTTCCTGGCCACGATGAGCCACGAGATCCGCACGCCGCTGAACGGGGTGCTCGGCATGGCCCAGGCCATGGCCGGCGACGAGCTCTCCGACCGCCAACGCGACCGGTTGTCGGTCGTCCACCGCTCCGGCGAGGCCCTGCTGGCGATCCTCAACGACGTGTTGGACCTCTCCAAGATCGAGGCCGGCAAGCTGGAGCTGGAGCAGCTGGAATTCGAGCTGGCCGACGTCGCCCGCGGCGCCTATTCGGCCTTCACGGCGCTCGCCAACAAGAAGGGCCTCTCCTTCGCGCTCGACATCGAGCCGGCCCGCGGCCGCTATCTCGGCGATCCGACGCGGCTGCGCCAGATCCTCTACAACCTGATCTCCAACGCACTGAAGTTCACCGAGCAGGGCGAGATCCGTGTCACGGCCGTGCGCAGGGGCGAGATCCTGGAGCTCTCTGTCGCCGACACCGGCGTCGGCATTCCGCCCGAGAGCCTCTCCAGGCTGTTCGCCAAGTTCGACCAGCTGGACTCATCGACCACCCGCCGCTTCGGCGGCACCGGGCTCGGCCTCGCCATCTGCCGCGAGCTCGCCCAGCTGATGGCCGGCGAGATCAGCGTCGAGAGCGAGCTCGGCCTGGGCTCGAAGTTCACGCTGCGGGCCCCCCTGCCCTGGATGGGCGAGGAGAAGGCCGCCGTCGCCTGCGTCATCGAGGCGCCGACGGAGACGCCGGATATCGCGCTGCGGGTGCTGGCCGCCGAGGACAACGCCGTCAACCAGCTGGTGCTGAAGACCCTGTTGCACCAGATGGGCGTCGACCCCCACGTCGTCGACAACGGCCAGCAGGCCGTCGAGGCCTGGGAGAGCGGCGAGTGGGACGTCATCCTGATGGACATCCAGATGCCGGTGATGGACGGCCTGACCGCCACCGCCCAGATCCGCAACCGCGAGGCCGACACCGGCCGCCCGCGCACGCCGATCGTAGCGCTGACTGCCAACGCCATGTCGCACCAGGTCGAGCAGTACATCCTGGGTGGCATGGACGGCCACGTCGCCAAGCCGATCCAGGCCGTCGAACTCTTCGAGACCCTGACCCGCGCCGCGGCCCCGCCGCAGGTCAAGCCCGGCGGCGGTGTGAAGGCCGAGGTCGCCTAGCTCAGCTCATCGAGCCGGTGTCCACGCCGGCCTGACGTCGGCGTCCGCCACGCTCTCCGCGAGCTTGTAGAAGAAGCGGTTGAACTTGCCCGCGGCCTCGAAGTCCATCGGCTGGGTCAGGTCGTCCTGCGGACGGTGGTAGCGGACCTGATACCACTCGCGATAGCGCCGCTCCGCCTCGGCCCCGGGCTCGTAGCCGAAGATGAATCCCGTGGCGGGAATGCCGGCCTGCATGAACGGCCAATGGTCGGCGCGCTGCAGTAGGCCGCGCTCCGGCTCCGGATCGTTCTGGATGCGGATGGCCATGGTCGCGGCCACCGCGCGCGCCGTGCGGCCAAGCGTGCTGTCATCGACCGCCAGCTCCGTCAGGATATCCAGCGGGAACAGCGGCCGGAGCTGGTCGAGGTTGATATCGGCGACGATGGCAGCCTTGGGCACGGTCGGATGGTCCACGAACCAGTGGGCGCCCAGGAGGCCCTTCTCCTCGCCCGTGAAGGCCGCGAAGACCACGCTGCGGCGCAACGGCTTGCCTTTGTGCTTGTCGGCGAAGCGGATCAGCGTGCCCACATAGGCCGCGTCGTCGAGCGCGCCGTTATAGAGCCCGTCGCCGTTCACCGGCTCGCCGAAGCCGTAGCCGTCGAGGTGTGCGGAGAGCACCAGGTGCTCGCCTGCCAGCTTCGCGTCGGCGCCGGGCAGGACCGCCATGACGTTCTGGGCCCTATAGTCGCGCTTGCTGAGGTGGAAGTTGGCCACAAGGCGGTTGTGCAGGTCGAAGGCCGGCAGGGGTTGTTTGTCCCCGCCCAGCTTCAGGATTTTGCCGGCATCCTGGCCGGAGTTGGCGACGAGCGCCTTGAATGCCTCGGCGCTGAGCGTCATCACCGGCAGGTTCGGGGCTGCGGGAGGCGGCGATCCGGCGATGGTCACCGTGCGTGCATACGCGGCCGGCCAGCGCGGCGGCTCGATGGTGAAATAGGGATCGTCGACCTGGATCAGGCCCGCCGCCCCCGCGCCCGCGGCCGCCTCGATGCGCTCGCGGGCGCTCGGCAGGCCGGCGCGCTTGGTGTTGAAGCAGACGACGATCTTGCCCTTGGCTTCGGCGAGGTTCGATGGACCACAGTATCCGCGGAACGTCATGGGAGCGTCGAGGCGCCCTGGGAGCTCATCGGTCGGCCGCACCGTGATCTGGTGCAGGAACGCCAGGTGGGTCAGGTTGTCATCGAGGGCCGGCCATACGACCAGGAAGCTCGTGCCCTCCTTTTCCACCCGGCTCTCGTGGACGGGGAAGGTCTGGAAGAATGTCCCGTTGTCCCCTGCGGGTTTCAGTCCCGCCGCCTTGAAGCGCGCCGCGACCACCAGGGCCGCGCGGTGATGGCCGGGCGAGCCGATGTCGCGGCCTTCCATGGCGTCGGACGAGAGCGCCTCGGCGATCTGCCACCAGGCCTTGGTGTCGGGATCCTCGATCCCCGCCGAGCGCGGCGCGGCCCAGGCCCCGCCGGCGGCCAGGGCGGCGAGGAGGAGGGCGGTGAGGGCAGGGCGCAGCCTCACTTGTACTTGTCGAACCAGGCGAGGATCGCGCGCGCCTTGGCCGCCGACTGCGAGGGCCGCTCGGCGAGGCCATGGTGCGAGGCGCCCGGCACGCGGATCAGCGCCGTGGGCACGCCGCGCAGCGACAGCGCGTCATAATACTGCTCAGCCTCCGAGGGCGGGGTGCGGTGGTCTTCCTCCCCGACGACGACCAGGGTCGGGGTCTTCACATTGCCCACCAGCGACAGCGGTGAGCGGGCCCAATAGCCCTGCGGGTCTTCCCACGGCATCTTGCCGAACCAGTAGGCGGCCATGAAGTTGTAGCCGTCCGTGGTCAGCACCTCGCTCGTCCAGTTGATCACCGGCTTCTGGGTCGCGGCGGCCTTGAAGCGGTCGGTCTTGCCGACGATCCAGGCGGTCAGCGCCCCGCCGCCCGAGCCGCCGGTCACATAGAGGTGGCCGGGGTCGACGGAGCCCTTAGCGATGGCGGCGTCGACCATGCTCATCAGGTCGTCGTAGTCGTGGCTCGGGTAGTTGCGGTCGATGGTGTTGGCGAATTCGTCGCCGTAGGAGGTCGAGCCGCGCGGGTTGCCGTAGACCACCACATAGCCCGCCGCGGCGTACTGCTGGACGTCGGTCGAGAAGACCGGGCCATAGGCCGCGAACGGCCCGCCATGGATCTCCAGGATCAGCGGATACTTCTTCGACGGGTCGAAGTTGGGCGGGGTGGCGATCCAGGCGTCGAGCGGCTTCTTGTCGAAGGACGAGACCACGGACACATGCTCGACCTTCGCCAGCGCCTTGCCGGCGAAGAGGTCGTCGTTGAGCCGGGTCAGCCGCTGGGTCTTGCCGCCGCGCACGACGGCCAGATCGGCCGGCGAGGCCGCGTCGCCCACGGTGACGGCCACCAGGCCGGTCTTGCCCACCGAGAAGTCGCCGCCGGTATAGGGCCGGTCGAGGTCGGACGGCACGAGGCCGCTCGCCAGCGTCTCCATCTTCCCGTCGAGGCCGACGCGGGCGACCTTGGTCACGCCCTTCTCGGTGTACTGGACGTAGAGGCTCTTGCTGTCCGCGGCCCAGACCGGCGCGCCGACGCTGTTGTCGAAGTTGCCGGTGACGACGCGGCTGTTCTTGCCGTCGCGGTCCATGACGTAGAGCCGCTGGTTCTCGTAGCCGCGGTGGCGGGCGTCATCGAAACCGACGTAGGCGATCTTCGAGCCGTCCGGCGAGGCGGCCGGCGCCTGGTCGGGGCCGACGCGGTGGGTGAGCTGGGTCAGGGTCCCGTCGCTCAGGGAGGCGGAATAGATCTCGCTCTCCTGCGGGTCGCGCTCCCAGTTGGCCGCCCGGCTGGAGGCGAAGAGCACCGACTTGCCGTCCGGCATGAAGCTGATCGGGCCGCCATCGTCAAAGCGGCCGAAGGTGAGCTGGCGCGGCTGGCCGCCGTCGGCGGAGACCGCGAACAGGTGGCGGAAGCCGGGCTTCAGATAGCCCGCGCCGTCCGCCCGGTAACTGACCCGGTCGATGACCTTGATCGGATCGGCCCATTTGGCGCCTGGCGGCTTGGCGAGCGGCGCGCCGAGCGGCCGGCCCTCGTCGAGCGTCAGCATGGTGAAGACCAGGGTCTTGCCGTCCGGCGACCAGGCGATCTCGTTGGGCGACTGTTCCAGCGTCGCGACCTTGGCCGAGCGGCCGGCGGCCATCCAGCGCACATAGATCTGCGGCCCGCCGGGACCCGCCACGACGTAGGCGAGCCGCGTCCCGTCCGGCGACCAACGCGGCGCGAAGTTCGCGGCGTCATCCACCACCAGCGGCGTCTGGACGCCGGTCACCGGATCGACCAGCCAGATCGAGGGCCGGCCGTTATCGATCATGATGTCCTGGGTCGTGCGCACATAGGCGATCGCGCCGCCGTCGGGCCGGACCTGCGGGTCGCCGGCGGTGCGGATCCCGAAGATGTCGCGGCCCTGGAAGGTCCTCGACGGACCCTCGGCCACCTGGGCCTGAGCCGGCGAGAACGAAGGCGCCGCGCACGAGATCGCGAGCGCGGAAACGAGCAAGGCAAGACGCATGGAAGCTCCCCGAAACTGAAGGCGCCTAGAAAGGCTGCGCCGTAGGGGTTTGTCCAGCGCGCCCGAGACCGCTACATGGCGTCCCATGGCCGAAGCGTTCAACGAAATCTCCCTGCCCGCCGCCAAGGCCGAGCGCTATGCGGCGGTCGCCCAGGAGATCGGCGCGGTGCTCGAGGGTGAGCCCAACCTGATCGCGCGGATGACCACGGTCGCCGCCATGCTGGCCGCGAGCTTCGACCACTACTACTGGACCGGCTTCTACGTGGTCGACACCGACAAGCGCGAGGAGCTGGTCGTGGGCCCCTACCAGGGCACGCTCGGGTGCCTGCGGATCGCCTTCGGCCAGGGAGTCTGCGGGACCGCCGCGCGCAGCCGCCAGACCCAGGTGGTCGAGGACGTGAACGTCTTTCCGGGCCACATCTCCTGCGACAGCCGCTCGGTGAGCGAGATCGTCGTCCCCGTCGTCGACGCCGAGGGCCGGCTGATCGCCGTGTTCGACGTGGATTCCGAGACGCCCGCCGCCTTCGATCGGCTTGACGCGGAATGGCTCGAGCGGATCCTACAGGACAGCTTCGCGCACTAGATGACCGCCGGGGCGCGTGGCCTTGTTTTACCCAGCGGCGCCTTCATACAGTCGTTTTGACGCGCCAAGGAGCGCACCGGTTTTCAAGGGGAGCACGGCCATGGCCGAAGCCTATATCGTAGCTGCGACGCGGACCGCCGGCGGACGCAAGGGCGGACGGGTCCGCGGTTGGCATCCGGCGGACCTGGCCGCCGTGGCGCTGAACGAGCTGATGGACCGCACCGGCGTCGATCCGGCCGCCGTCGAGGACGTGGTCATGGGCTGCGTCATGCAGGTGGGCGAACAGTCCACCAACATCGCCCGCAACGCCGTGCTGGCCTCCAAGCTGCCGGAGAGCGTGCCCGCCACCTCGGTCGACCGTCAGTGCGGCTCCTCCCAGCAGGCCCTGCAGTTCGCGGCGCAGGCGATCATGAGCGGCACCATGGACATCGTCATCGCCTCGGGCGTCGAGAGCATGACGCGGGTGCCCATGGGCCTGTCGGTGGTGCTGCCGGCCAAGGAGGGCTATGGCGTTCCCAAGAGCCCGCGGATGGAGGAACGCTATCCCAACATCCAGTTCAGCCAGTTCATGGGCGCCGAGATGGTGGCCGCCAAGTACGGCCTGACCAAGGATCAGCTCGACGAGTTCGGCTACCACTCCCACCAGCGCGCCATCGCCGCGACCCAGGGCGGGGCCTTCAAGGACGAGATCGTCGCCATCGACGGCCTCGACAAGGAAGGCAATGTCGTCCGCCACGACAGTGACGAGGGCATCCGCTACGACGTCAGCATCGAGGGCATGCGCGCCGTGAAGCTGCTGCAGGAAGGCGGCCAGATCACCGCGGCCACCTCCAGCCAGATCTGCGACGGCGCGTCGGGCGTGATGATCGTCTCGGAGAAGGCGCTGAAGGAGCACAACCTCACGCCGATGGCCCGCATCCACCACCTGTCGCTGCTGGGCCACGACCCGGTGATCATGCTGGAAGCTCCGATCCCGGCAACCGAGCGCGCGCTGAAGCGGGCCGGCATGTCGATCGACGACATCGACCTCTTCGAAGTGAACGAGGCCTTCGCCTCGGTGCCGGTGGCCTGGCTGCAGAAGACCGGCGCCGATCCTGAGCGGCTGAACGTCAACGGCGGCGCCATCGCGCTCGGCCACCCGCTGGGCGCCTCTGGCACCAAGCTGATGACGACGCTGCTCTATGCGCTGAAGGCCCGCGGCAAGAAGTACGGCCTGCAGACCATGTGCGAAGGCGGCGGCATGGCCAACGTCACCATCGTCGAGCGGCTCTAAGGGACCCTCGCCATGGCCGGACGCGTCTTCGCCATCACCGGCGCGTCCGGCATCCTGGGCGCCGCGGTCGCCAAGGCCGCGGCGGAGCAGGGCGCCCGCCTCGGACTGATCGATTTCGCCAAGGCGCCGGCCACGGACGGACCCTCGGGGCCCGACGTGCTGTTCGTGGGCGGCGTCGACCTGACCGACGCCATCGCCGCCGGCGCCGCGATCGATGCGGTGGCGGAGCGCTTCGGTGGGATCGACACGCTGGTCAATGTCGCGGGCGGCTTCAAATGGGAGACGCATGAGGGCGGCGGCTGGGAAACCTGGCACCGCCTGTTCCTGATGAACGTGCAGACTGCGGCCAACGCCAGCCGCGCGGCGATTCCCTACCTCAAGCGCAGCGCCGCCGGCCGCATCGTCAATGTGGGCGCCAACGGAGCGCTCAAGGCCGGGCTCGGCATGGGCGCCTACGCGGCCTCCAAGGCCGGCGTCCACAGCCTGACCCAGGCGCTCTCCGAAGAGCTGAAGGCCGATGGCGTCACCGTCAATGCGGTGCTTCCTTCGATCCTCGACACGCCTGCCAATCGCGCCGACCTTCCCAAGGCCGACTTCTCCGCCTGGGTCCAGCCGGCGGACCTGGCCGCGGTGATGCTGTTCCTGGCCAGCGAAGAGGCCCGCGCGGTCACCGGCGCGCTGATCCCGGTAACGGGACGGGTCTAGCCCCGTCCGCTAAGAGGCGAGGTCGGGGCGGTCCGAGCGGGCGACGCCGAACACCTGACCGCCGGGGACCGCGAAATAGAAGGTCGTCGTCGCCGCGTAGTGAATCTGCGGCAAGCCGGCCTTCAGCACCGCGGCCTCCAAAGCCACGGGATCGGCGCACCTGAGCTCCAGCCAGGCGCCGCGGCGGGCCAGGGCTTCGTCGAGCGCGCCATCGGTGAATTGCACGCTCACCGACCCTCCGCCCGGAAATCTGAACGCCAGAACCGGGCCGGCGGGGTCGTGGGTCGGCAGCACCGTCGCCGGGCCGCATCCCAGCACCTGGGAAAAGCAGGCGACCAGCGCCTCGCGATATTCGGGTTTGGCGAGAAAATGGGCGCGATCGCCAAGCGACGCGGTCGCCCCGGCCGCGCGCGCCCGCGACGCCGATGCGAAGGCCAGGGCCGCGCCGAAGCAGGCCCGGCGGCTGATGCGTGGGGTCATCCAAAATCCTCCGCTGTCGGCCGGAGTTGGCGACAGTCGATGGTCAGACGTCCGGAAGGCCGAGGAATCGACAGGCGTTCACTTCGCGGGCGTCAGGGTCACCACCAGCTCGGCGTCGCGGTCCACGGCCGCGCGGCTGAAGTCCAAGGGCACGTAGGCGCCGGTGGCCCACAGCGGGAAGAGGTCGCGGTAGTGGGGGCTGAAGGGGTCGCCGGACTGGCCTGGGGTGTTGACGGCCCGGGAGTTGTCCCAGGCGCCGACGTCCATCACCAGGCGCACCGAGGCCCCGGCGGTCTGTCCATAGTCCCCCGGCCGGTAGGTCGCCGCCCGCGGGCTCTGGGCCGAGCCTGGGATCTGCAGCGGTCCCGTGGCCATCTGCTCGGCGAGCTGGCGGTCGGCCAGGACCGCGGCGGCGGGCTCGAAGCGGGCGTGATGCAGCCGGCCCCACGACCAGCTCGCCATGTCGGGTCCCAGCCGGTTCCTGAGTTCGGTGACCGTCGCGCCCAGGCTGCCGAGCAGCAGGGCCTCGCGGGTCGGCGCGGCCTCCGACGTTTCCAGATAGGTGACCACCGCGTCGAGGGAGCCTGAGCCCACCAGCACGCGGGCCTTCTCCGGCGTGACGGCCGCCACCACGGTGTGGCCGAGGTGGTTGGTGGTCCAGACCTGATAGATGGCCGCGGCCACGCTGCCGGTCGTCTCGTCGTTGTCCCAGGCCTTCAGCGCCTCGAGCGCCTTGGCGACGGCGTGATCGGGCGAGGAGAGATGGGCGAGCAAGGCGATGGTCCGGCGCGACAGGGCGTCGTGGCTGTCGGTCTGCAGGGCCATGGAGTCGGCGAGTGTCGCCTTGGGCGTGGCGGCCAGCACCTCCTCGATCCGGGTGATCCGCGAACGGTCGGCCCACTCGTAGCTGATCGTGCGGTTGGCCGGATAGTCGGGCGGCAGGTTCATCTGGTTGGCGGTGGCGACGAAGCCGCGCGGCGGGTTGTGCAGCGCCGGGAGCTGGCCCTCCGGCATCATCCCGGCCCACTCATAGCGCCCGTCGCCCGGCACCGGCAGCAGCCCGTCCCAGTTGGGCCGGACCGGCGTCAGCCCGGCGGCCGACCAGCCGATGTCGCCGCTCGTGTCGGCGAAGACCAGGTTCAAGGGCGGCGTGCCCCAGGCTTCCTGGCCGCCCTTGAAGTCGGCCCAGGATTTCGCCCGCCACAGCCGCGAGGAGCCGAAATAGCCCGACGCGCCGGGCAGGTTCCAGACCGTGCGCATCGCGAAGGCGTGGCCGCCTTTTCCAGAATCCGGCGTCTCGTCGATTACCGGGCCGTGGCGAGTGAATTTGAGCGTGACGTCGCGCGGCGCCTCGCCCTTCACGTCAATGGTCTCGTGGACCACCTTCATGGGCTCCAGGCCGCCCTTGTAGCGGTATCGGTCGCCTTGAGTGTCGTAGACGTAGAGGTCCTCCTGATCGATGTAGAAGATGGTCAGGCCCCAGGCCATCTGGCGGTTGTGGCCGAAGGAGACGCCGGGCAGGGCGGGCTCGCCGGCCCCGATGATGTCCAGGTCCGGCGCGTTCAGGTGGGCGATGTAGCGCAGCGACGGCGCACCCACCGCACGGTGCGGATCGTTGGCCAGGATCGGGCGGCCGGTCGCGGTGCGCGACGGCGCAATCACCCAGTTGTTGGAGCCCTCATTCTGGTAGGCGTCGAGGGCCTGCGCGAGCTTCACCTGGGGCGAGGCCTCGGCTTGGCGCCCGCTTTTGGCGAGGACTTCGAAGCTCACCTGCTCGGTGGCGAGGAGGTAGTCTTTCAGCACGTCGGCGGGGACCACGCAGGGGTCGAGGCCGGCCGGGATCTTGGTCTCGTGCGCAGGCTCCAGCTTGCGGCGCAGCTTGTCCGCGCCGACGCCGGCGGCGCAGACCACCTGGGCGCGCATCACCTCGGCGCTGACGTTGGAGACCAGAGCGTGGCTGCGGATGCGCAGGATGTCCTCGGCCGCCCAGGCCTCCGGCTGGCTGGCGGTCAGCTTGAACTCGACGGGCAGCGGTCGCTTGCCGGCTTTCACCTCGGCGACATAGGTGTTCACGCCCGCCGCGAAGGCTTCGACCGCCTCGCGGCCCGACGGGTCATAGGCCGCCCATTCCGCCGCCATGTCGCCGCGATAGAGGAAGAGCCGCGCAGCCCGATCCTGGGCCACGTAGGACGGTCCGAAGCTCGCCGAGAGCCGGCCCAGGCCGCGCTTGCGCCACAGGTCGATCTGCCAGAGCCGGTCGCGGCCGGCGTTGTAGCCCTGCAGGAAGAAGGCGTCGCGCGCGCTGGCCGCGAAGATGTGCGGCACGCCCCAGTGGTCGACCACCATCTGCGCCGGGGCATTGAGGCCGGAAACCGCCCAGGCCTCCCGCTTCACGGCGGTGGAGTCCTGCGCCGCCGCTCCGCCCGCCAGGCCGACGGCGATCGCCGCGCCCGCCAGAACCTTCGCCAATGCCCGCATGTCGGTCCCCGCCCTTGTCCGCGACGAGTTGACGACAGATCGGCGGCTTCGTCCACGCGGCCTTGCGGTTCCCCGCACGTCATCCCCTAGAGTGGGGGCTCAGCCATCAAGGACAGGGAAAACGTCATGATCGGATATGCCACCATCGGCACCAACGACCTCGATCGCGCCAAGACCTTCTACGACGCGGTGCTGGAGCCGCTGGGCGGCCGGCGCACCTTCGCCAACGGCGAGCGGATGCAGTTCTACGGCTCGTCGGCGACGCCCGGCATGATCGCCATCAGCAAGCCCTATGACGAGCAGCCGGCGACCTGGGGCAACGGCAGCATGTTCGGCCTGCCTGCCGCCACCAAGGAACAGGTCGACGCCGCCCACAAGGCCGCGCTCGCCGCCGGCGGGACCTGCGACGGCCCGCCTGGCCAGCGCATGCCGACCTTCTATGGCGCCTATTTCCGCGACCTGGACGGCAACAAGATCTGCGTCTTCAACATGGGCTAACGCTCACTTGGCCGGCGTCGTGCTGACCCGCCAGACGATGCCGCCGACGTCGTCGGCGACCAGCAGGGCGCCGGTCTTGTCGACCACCACGCCCACAGGCCGGCCCTGGATCTTGTCGTGCTTGTCCAGGAAGCCGGTCAGAAAGGCCTGGGGGGCGTTCTGCGGCTTGCCGCCGGCAAACGGGATGAACACCACCCGGTAGCCGTTGAGCGGCTTGCGGTTCCACGACCCGTGTTGGCCGATGAACGCCCCGCCCCTGTAGGACGCCGGGAACTGCGCGCCGGTGTAGAAGGTGAGGCCCAGCGAGGCCGTGTGCGGTCCGAGGCCGAAGTCCGGCGCGATGGCCTTGGCGACCATCCCGGGATTGGCGGGCTTGGCGCGCACATCGACGTTGTGGCCCCAGTAGCTGAACGGCCAGCCATAGAAGGCGCCGTCCTTGACGCTGGTCAGGAAGTCGGGCGGCAGGTCGTTGCCGATCTCGTCGCGTTCGTTGGAGACCGTCCACATCGCGCCTGTCGTGGGCTCGAAGTCGATGCCGTTGGGATTGCGGATGCCCGAGGCGAAGATCCGCGGCTTGGCGGTGGCGATGTCATATTCCCAGATCGCCGCGCGGCCGGTCTCGTTCTCCAGGCCGTTGTCGCCGACGTTCGAGTTGGAGCCGACGGTGGCGTAGAGCTTGGCGCCATCGCGGCTCGCCACGACGTTCTTGGTCCAGTGGTGGTTGATCGGCCCGCCCGGCAGGTCGAACACCTTCTGGCCGGTCCCCGTCTCGGTGGTCTGGCCGTCCGCGTAGGGGAAGCTCACCACGCCGTTATCGTTGGCGACGTAGAGGGTGGGCCCCACCAGCGTCATGCCGAACGGCCGCGTCAGTCCCTGGGCGAACAGCATCCGGCTCTCGGCCACGCCGTCGCCGTCGCTGTCGCGCAGCAGGAAGATCTTGTTGGGGCTGGGCTTCTCAGACCCTACCCGCTTCATCAGCATCTTCTGGAAGAAGCCCTTGATCCCCTGGTTGGACTTGTCGGCGGGAGCCGGCTCCGAGGCCGATTCCGACACCAGGACGTCGCCGTTCGGCAGGACGTAGAGCCAGCGCGGGTGGTCGAGGCCCTCGGCGTAGCGCTTCACGGTGAAACCCGGCGGCGCGGTGGGTGCGCCATCAGCGCCCCATCCCACGACCTTTGGCGTGCCGACGGTCGGGATCAGCGCCTTCTGCACCTTCGGCAGCGGCGGGTTGGGCCCGAAGCCGACCCAGGGATCGGACGAGCCCTTCGGCATGCTGCAGGCGGAAAGCGAGAGCGCGGCGAGGCCGGCGGCGGCGAAGAGGGCGTGGCGTGTCATGAGCGGTCTCCTGTCGCTTCTATAAACCAAGCTTGGCCGCCTGTGTTGCATCGACCCGCGCGTGACGTCGCGGCGCCGTTGCGCGAGGGGCGGAAAGGGGCTCACCTGCTCTCCAGGGAGTGACGACATGGACCTGAACGAAACGCCTGAAATGGCGACGTTCCGCGGCGAGGTGCGCGGGTTCCTGGAGAGCCATCGCGACGCCTATGGGCAAGGCGCGGCGAACGACCTGCTTGCCTGGCAGCGGCTGCTGATCGAGCACGGCTATGCGGCGCGCACCATCCCCAAGGCCTATGGCGGCTATGGCGCCGAGCCCGACATTCTGAAGGGCCGGATCATCGCCGAGGAGTTCATCGCCGCCGGCGCGCCGCGCGGCATGGCCGGGCAGGGCATCTCGATGCTGGTTCCGACCCTGCTGGAGGTCGGCTCCGAGGAACAGAAAACGCGCTGGATCGGGCCCACCCTGCGTGGCGAGATCATCTGGTGCCAGGGCTATTCCGAGCCGGGCGCGGGCTCGGACCTCGCGAACCTGCAGACCAAGGCGGTGGAGGACGGCGAGGACTTCCTGATCTCGGGAAGCAAGATTTGGACGAGCACCGCGGCCCAGGCTCAGATGATGTTCTGCCTGGTTCGCACGGAGCCGCAGGCCGCCAAGCACGAGGGCATCTCCTATGTGCTGATCCCGATGTCGACGCCGGGGATCGAGGTCAGGCCGCTGAAGACCATGACCGGAGCGTCGGAGTTCAACGAGGTGTTCTTCACCGACGTTCGCGTGCCGAAGGATCAGGTGGTCGGCGGGCGCGGGCGGGGTTGGTTCGTGGCCAATACGACGCTGAAGCACGAGCGCGGCATGCTGGGCGATCCCAACGCCACAGAAGCCCGCCTGAATGCCTTGATCGCCTTGATGAAATCCGAGGTTGTCGATGGCCAGAGGGTGATCGACAATCCGATCTTCCGTGATCGGCTGATGCAGCTCCAGGGCCGTGTCTTATCGATGAAATTCAATGGTCTGAGGCTGATAACTTCGCAGCTGGCGCAGGAGCCGGCCGGCTTGGCCGGGCTGATCGTCAAGCTGCAGGGGTGCGAGCTGAACCACCAGCTGGCGGCACTGGCGATCGACGCCCTGGGCGAGCTCGGCATCCTCTATCACGACGGTCCGCACCTGCGCGCCAAGGGCTCCTGGCAGCGCAGCTACATGTTCGACCTCGGCCTGATCATCGGCGGCGGTACGGCGCAGATCCAGAAGAACATCATCTCCGAACGCGGCCTCGGCCTGCCGCGCGAGCCGAAGCCGGCGGTGCTCTGAACCATGGATTTCTCGCTCACCTCCGACCAGAAGATGATGCAGGAAAGCCTGACGCGGACGCTGGCCGAGGCGAGTTCGCTGGACCGCGTGCGCCGGTTCGCCGGCGACCTGAAGGATAGGGGCGACGACGTCTGGAAGGCGCTCGCCGACTTCGGCCTGGCCGGGATCGTCATCCCGGAGGAACACGGCGGGCTCGGCCTGACGCTGCTCGACGCGGCGCTCGCCTCCGAGGCGCTGGGCCGGGCGGTCGCGCCCGTGCCGTTCATGGGCGCGGTGCTGGCCCCGATCGCGCTCATGCGCGGCGGTTCGCCGGAGCAACAGGCCGAGTGGCTGCCAAAGCTGGCGGTCGGCGAGATCCTGGCCGCCGCCGCCATCTCCGAGCCGATCGCCGGGGCGCGGGACGGGGCGGGCGTCACGGCCAAGAGCGGCAAGCTCACCGGCAAGGCGCTGTTTGTGCCGGGCGGTATGGCGGCGGGGCTGCTGGTGGTCGCCGACGGCGCGGGCGGCCTGCACCTCGTCCGTGGCGGCGCCGCCGGTCTGACGCGCTCGCTGATGCCCGGCATCGACGAGACCCGGCGCCTGGCGGAACTCAATTTCGACGGCGTGGCCGCCGAGCCCCTGGGCGGCGGGCCGGAGCTGCTGTCCGCGCTGCGTGACGCCGGCTGGGTGCTGGTGGCCGCCGACACCCTGGGCGCGGCGGAGGTGATGATCGACAAGGCCGTCGACTACGCAAAGGAGCGGCGGCAGTTCGGCCGGGTGATCGGCTCCTTCCAGGCGGTCAAGCATATGTGCGCCGAGATGGCCGCGGAGCTCGAGCCCTGCCGCGCGCTCGTCTGGTACGCCGCCTACGCCTTCGATGCGGTCCCGGCGGAGGCCTCGCTGATGGCCGCCCACGGCAAGGCGCTCACCTCCGAGGTCGGCCGTTTCGTGGCCCGCACCTCGACCGAGGTCCACGGCGGCATGGGGATCACCGACCTGCTGGGCCTGCACTTCTGGTTCAAGCGTATCGGCCTGAACCGCCAGCTGCTCGGCGGTCCGGAGAAGGTCCGCGAGATCGCTGCGAAACTACAGGGCCTCGCGGCCTAGACGTGCACGGGCGGGATGCGCTGGGCCCAGGGCTGGGCGGCTTCCAGCTCATAGGCGAGTTCGAAGAGCATCCGCTCCTGGCCCGCGCGGGCGGCGAACATGGTCCCCACGGGCAGGCCGGCGTCGGTCCAGAAGAGCGGCACGCTCATCGCGGGCGCGCCGGCGATGTTGTGGATCGGGGTGTAGCCGACATATTCGATCAGCCGTGCGACCAGGGTGTCGAAGGGCACGTTGGGCCCGACCTCGCCCAGCAGCGGGGCCGGCGAGGACAGCACCGGCGACAGCACCACGTCGAACTGATGGGCCGGGAACCAGGTGTCGTAGGCGAGCGCATCGGCGTTCAGGCGCTGGACCGCCGCGCCCAGCGCCTGGGGTCCGGCCTTGCGCGCCATCTCGACCATGCCGAGGCTGAAACCCTCCAGGACGTTGAGGTCCGGCGCCTTGCCCATGGCCTTGGCCAGCTGGTCGGCCAGGCCCTTCGCGCCATTGGCCCAGAGCAGCAGGAAGTCCTGGATGAACTGGCCGCCGTCGTATGGCAGGTGGGCGGCCTCGACGTGGTGGCCGAGCCCGGCCACCAGCTTCGCCGCGGCGTCGGTGGCGGCGACCACATCGCCCTGCGGACGGTGGCCCGCGCCGTTCTCCATCAGCACCCCCACCCGCAGGCGCCGCTTGGCCGGGCCGGTGACGACGCCGACCGACGGGAAGCGCGCGCCGCTCGAGGCGTTCTCGGTGAGGGCGAAGAGGGCCGCCGAATCCCGCACGCTGCGCGAGACCACATGCTCGACGCCGAGGTCGCTGATCTGGGTCTCGCCCTCCGTGCCGATCATCCGCCCACGCGACGGCTTCAGGCCGAAGAGCCCGCAGTTGGAGGCGGGGATGCGGATCGAGCCGCCGCCGTCATTGGCGTGGGCCACGGGCACGACGCCCGCCGCCACGGCCGCCGCCGATCCGCCGGAGGAGCCGCCGGACGAGCGCGCCAGGTCCCAGGGGTTGCGGGTCAGGCCCGTCGACACCGGCTCGGTGGTCGGCAGGAAGCCGAACTCCGGCGTCGCCGACTTGCCGATCGTCACCAGGCCCGCCCGGTCGAAGGCGTCGATGTAGGGGGGTTGATGGGTCGCGGGCGGCGCGAGGCGCATGGCCTGGGAGCCGTTGCGGGTCGGCAGGCCCACGTAGTCGTCGAGGTCCTTGATCAGGAACGGAACCCCGCCGAACGGGCCGGCCGGCGTCCCGGCGCGCGCCTTGGCCAGCGCCCGGTCGAAGTCCGAGTTGACGATGATGTTGAGCGTGCCCTGCAGCGCCTCGGCCCGGCGGATGGCGGTCTCGACGGCCTCGGCGGCGCTGAGCTCGCCGCGCCGGATTCGGGCGGCCATCTCGGTGGCGTCCGGCCAGGGCGAAACCGGGGCCGGGGCAGGGGCGGGCTTGCGCGCGGCGCCCAAGGCCTGGCCGGCGGCGAGTGCGAAAGGCGCGGCGGCGAGCGCGCGGCGGGTGATCCTGGTCATCGAAGCCTCCCCCATTTGCGGCCAGCTTGGCCGCGAACGGCCTTGCCGCGCAATGGGGGAGGCGGATGCGCCCTACTTGCCGGCCACGTGCTCGGGTTTCCCCTTGCGCTTGGTGTGGGCCATCTTCTCCAGCTCCTTCTCGGTCATCGACATCATCGATTTCGAGGCGCCCTTGAGCTTGGACTTGGACGTGTCGCCGCGCTTGGCGGCGAGCGCGGCCCCGGCGGCTTTCTGCTGGGCTCCGGACTTGGCGGGCATGGATCGTCCTCCTGGTGGCTGATGAGCGGGAAACATCCGAAGGCGCGCCGGGTTTCACGCGCCCCGTTGCGAGTCGCCGCCAGCGATGATCCGATGCCGCCAACGAAAAGGGGCGGAGGGGCGAGGATGGCGACTTCAAGGGACGGCGTGGCGCGGCGGGGCCTGCTGACGGCGGGCGCGGTCGGCGGGCTGATGGCGGCCGCGGGGCCGATGGGCGGCGCGGCGGCCAAGCCGGGCGGCAGCGCCAGCGGCGGCGGCGCGTCGAGGCTTTCGACCCCGCCCGAGGCGATCGTCGAGACCCGGTCCGGCAAGGTGCGCGGCGCGGTCCGCGACGGGGTCTTCACCTTCAAGGGCATCCCCTACGGCCGCGACACCGGCGGCGCGGCGCGCTTCCTGCCGGCCCAGCCTATGGCGCCGTGGACGGGCGTGCGCACGGCGCTGACCTACGGTCCCTGCTGCCCGCAGGTGGTGCGCGGCGGCTGGCGAAGCGACGAGAGCGCCTTCATCTACGACTGGGACGACGGCTATCCGGGCGAGGATTGCCTGCGCCTCAACGTCTGGTCGGCCGGGGTGACCGGCAAGGCCCGGCCGGTGATGGTCTGGATCCACGGCGGCGGTTACGAGACCGGCTCGTCCCAGGAGCTGCCAGCCTATGACGGGGAGCGGCTGGCGCGGCGCGGCGACCTGGTGTTCGTCTCCGTGAACCATCGCCTGGGCCCGTTCGGCTTCCTCGACCTGTCGCAGCTCGGCGGCGCGTCCTACGGCCTCTCCGGCAATGCCGGCCAACTCGACCTGGTGACCGCCCTGGAATGGGTCAGGGACAATATCGCGGCCTTCGGCGGCGACCCCGGCAACGTCACCATCTTCGGCCAGTCGGGCGGCGGGGCTAAGGTCTCGACCCTGATGGCCATGCCCTCGGCCAAGGGCCTCTTCCACAAGGCGATCGTCGAGAGCGGCTCGCTGCTCAACGTCGGGGACACCGCCTACACCAAACGCCTCGCCGAGGCGGTGCTGAAGGCGCTCGACATCGCGCCGGGCGATCTGGACAAGCTCGCCAAGGTCCCGCCGATGGCCCTGGTCGCGGCGGGCGATACGGCGAAGAAGGCCATGCCGGCCGGCCCCGCCGGAACCATCAACCTCGGCTGGGCGCCGGTGGTCGACGGCCATGCCATCCCGGCCCCCACCTGGGCCAAGGGCGCCCCGGCCCAGTCCGCCAAGATCCCGATGATCATCGGGACCAACCTGAACGAGCTGTCGCCCAGCCTCGGCAACGCCGCCCTGGAAGACATGGACGAAGACCGCGCCAAGGCCTCGGCCACCACCATGGGCGGGGTCTCGCCCGCCGCCTGGGCCGCCTTCCGCGCCGCCGATCCCAAGGCCAGGCCGGTGGAGATCTTCTCCCGCGTCGTCTCGGCCCGCTTCCGGGTTCCGGCCGTGGACCAGGCCCAGATGAAGGCGAGGCAGGGCGCCGCGCCGGCCTTCCTCTACCGCTTCGACTACAACCCCAAGACCGTGCTCGACGGGCGGGTCCGGGCCTTCCACTGCGCCGAGATGGCCTACGCCTTCGACAACGTCGACCGCTGCCTGAACGCCACCGGCGGCACGGCCGAGGCGCGCGCGCTCTCGGCCCGCATGGCCGACGCCTGGATCGCCTTCGCGCGCGCCGGCGATCCGAACCACAAGGGCCTGCCCCACTGGCCGGCGGTCAGCCCCACGGCCACGCCCAACATGCTGTTCGACGCGGTATGCACGGTGCGGAACGATCCGGACGGGGCGGAGCGGACGGCGCTCAAGGGCTGAGCGTTCGGAATCGAGGGGGAAAGAGAAGGCTATCCTGCGAAGTATCGGCGCCGTCCCGGCGGGCGTCGTCGTGGTCGCGACCTGGAGCCTCGGGCAGCACTGGTATGCGACCGCGCTCGTCGTGCTGTCGCTGCCGCAGACCTGGCTCGGCGCGAAGCTGGCGGCGCGTCGGGACTAGGCGGCCTCGGTGGCCTCGGCGGCCTTCGCAGCCTCGGCCAAAACATCGTTCAAGGCGTCCGCCAAGGTCTGGGCGCTGACCGGCTTGGTCAGGTGCATCTGGGCGCCGGCGGCGCGTCCGGCCTGGACGTGCTTGGGCTCACCGTTGGCCGAGACAATGATCACCGGCGTGTCGAGCCGTCCGGCTTCACGCTCCAGCCGGCGGATCTCGCGTGTCGCGGTCAGGCCGTCCATCACCGGCATCTGGATGTCCATCAGGATGGCGGCGAAATCCTGCAGGCCCACCGCGTCCACCGCCTGCTGCCCGTCTTCCACCGAGACCCATTCGACGCCGAGCGCCTCGAGAATGAGCTCCAGCACCTTGCGGTTGGTGGCGTTGTCATCGACCACGAGGACGCGCAGCGGCGCCTCGTCCGTCAGCTCATCGAGAGGGTCTTCGGCCATCGCCGGCCTTTCGGCGCCCACCGTGGGGAGGTCGAGGTCGAAGGTGAAGGTCGAGCCTTCACCCGGCCGGGAGTCGCAGCTGAGCTGGCCGCCGAGATCGGCGGTGAGCTGGCGCGCCAGGGCGAGGCCGAGGCCCGCGCCGCCGTGGCGGCGCGTCGCGCCTTCGTCGGCCTGTGAGAAGGTCTCGAACATCGCCGCCTGACGGTCTGCGTGGAAGCCGACCCCGGTGTCGGTGACCTCGATCCGATAGCGGTGCGCGGCCAGGGTCGTGAGCTTCAGGCGGATGTCGCCCCGGTCGGTGAACTTGACGGCGTTGGACAGCAGGCAGGCGAGCAGCTGGTCCAGCTTGGCCTTATCGCCGATCACCTGCACCTCGGCGTCCGCGGCGATCGCGGCGTGCAGCGTCAGGCCCTTGATCTTGGCCGAAGCCCGGTAGTCGGCCGCAAAGGCGCGCATGGCGTCGCCCAGATGGAATACCGTCTGGTCCTGTGGCCGCGCCAGGGCCTGGTGGCCGCGGGACAGGGTGAGAAGATCACCGATCAGGCTGTCCATTGTCGCGGCAGAGGCGCGGATCACGCTCACCAGGGCGCTCTGGGAGGCGTCGAGGCGCGTGCGGCCCAGGGCCTCGGCCATCCCAGCGACGCCGTTCAGCGGCGTGCGCATCTCATGGCTCATGTTGGACAGGAATAGGGTCTTGGCGCGGTCCGCGGCGTGCGCGCCCTCCAGCGCGTCGGCCAGCCGCGCCGCGGCGGCTTCCGCCTCCCGCCGCGCGGCGATCAGCTGCCAGAACGACCGGCCGCCGATCAGGAGCGAGAAGGCGACCGCGAGGCCTGAACCCGCCGCCAAGGTCCAGCGGGTCCAGAGGAACGCCCGCGCCTGTGCGGCGTCGCGCTCCGGCAGGACATCCATCAGGCTTCGGCGCAGAAGGGCGATGTCGGCGCGTATGGCGTCCATCTCGCCCTTGCCGGTCAGTTCGTCGGGCGTTGCGCGCCGGCCCGACCGGGCGCGCTCGATCGCCGGCATTGCGATCCTGTCGGTCCAGCGGCCGGCCAGCCCCTCGATGTCGGCCACGATGCGCACTTCGTTAGGGTCGTCGACGACCAGGGCCTTGAGGTTATGGATGGCGAACCCGAAGTGCAGGCGGCCGCTCTCGTAGGGCTGCAGGAAGCGAGGGTCGCCGGTGATGGCGAAGCCTCTCAGGCCGGTCTCCTGGTCGACCATCGCCTCCAGCACCGCGGCGTCCTGCGCAAGCTTGTCGCGGGTGTGGCGGCGCGCGGCGTCGGTGGTCTCAAGGTGGGCGATGTTGGCCCAGACGATCAGGGCGACGACGAAGGCCGCGGCGACCATGGCCCCGAGGCCGATCGCCAATTCCCGGAATTCCGTACGGCCGTTTGTCTGCATGGTCGACGTCCTTCGCCGCCGCAGACTAGGGCAGGGCCGTTAAGGGCGACCGCGCGCGCCCGCGGCATTACGCCACGGCCTGCGGCTAGGCGGGCCGCAGCCGCTGGCTCCGCGGCAGGCTGGCGGCGGGCACCTTGATCGCGATGCCGACGATCATCGCCTGCAGGCCGAACTCGAAGGCCTCGTCGGAAGTCGCCGGGGGATTGGGGGTCAGCTGCTCATATGACGCCCAGCCGATGGCGTAGCGTCCCAGCGCCAGCAGCGCGCCCTGGGCCTCGCGGTAGCGGAAGCCCTCGGACTGCAAGCGCCCGGTCATGGCTGGGAAGTCGAGGACTTGGCTTGTGCCGGTGAGCGTGGCGCCGGCCATCAGCCGCGCCCCGTCGCGATGGGAAAGCGCTGCGCGGCGAAGGCCGCGGGCGCCGTCCGCGAGCCACGCTTGCCAGTCATGCGGGAAGGCGTCCGGCGAAGGCAGAGCGGTCTCCCGCAGAGCCTCGGCCATGTGGTTGTACAGCTCGCGCATGTTCTTGAAGTGCCAGTAGAGCGAGGGGCCCTTCACGCCGAGCGCGGCGGCCAGCCGCCGGGTCGACAGGCCGTCCATCCCGACCTCGTCCAGGAGTTCGAGCGCCTTGTCGACAATGGTGCGCCGTTCCAGCGCCATGCGCCGATGTCTCCTGCTCGCCAGAACTCTCTAGCATTGCTAGGGTTCGCCAACCTAGACGCCAGCATGGGCGTGGGCCGGGAGGGAAATCAATGAACTGGAAAATCGGATCGGGACTGGCGGCGGTGGTTGGACTGGCCGCCGCGTGCGTTTCTGGCCAAGCGAGCGCCAAGGACCTTTTGGGGGTGGCCTGCAAGAGCCCGCCGCCGGCCCACTGTTCGGGCGAGGCCTGCCAGCCGCTGCTTGGGGACCCGGGCAACGCCACGGATCCCAAGACCGGCCGCAAGTTTTGGCTCGACTATCCCTGCGACCTGAAGCCCGGCGACAAGGTCGTCTTCATCCTCAATATCCACGGCGCGGGTTCGATCGGCCAGTGGCAGCGCCACTACTTCCCGGCCATGGACTACAAGGACAAGTACAAGCTCGTCGTCGCCACCCCGACTGCGGCGACCTCGCCGACCCGCGTCCCCGGCCAGCCCGGCGTGCGGGTCTGGGTGGCCGACGCCGACGACGCCCATCTGCAGAACATCGCCACCGCGGTGATCGACGCGGTCGGCAAACAGAACATCAAGTCCTTCTGGCTGGCCGGCCATAGCCAGGGCGGGATCACCTCGAACCGCATCGTCTGCACCGACTTCTTCAAGAGCAAGGTGGACGGCTTCCTCAGCCTCTCCGGCGGCCGCGTCGGGGGCGTGCAGATGAACCCGCGCTTCGGCCCGCCCAAGGCGGACGGCTCGCCACCCGATCCGCGTCCGGGGGCGGGGGCCATGTCGGCCGCGGCCTTGCCGGCCTGCGAGTTCAGCCACATCTACGAGACCGGCGAGCACGAGATCGTCAGCCTGCCCGAGGCCTCGGCCCTGGCCGCCCAATTCGGTTGCGCCGCCCGCGTGGAGAAGGACCTGTCCGACGACCAGCCGGGCTATGTCTGGGACTACGCGCGTCAGGGCTATCCGGTCTGGGGCATGAAGGCCCGGCCGGGGACGGCGAAGACTTGGGTCTATCCCAAGTGCAAGGACGGCCGCCTGGTGGCCGACGTGGAGCGCCTCGACAAGGGCCACACCGAGGGCCTGGAGCCGCACGTCACCGAGGCCATCGTCAAGATGATGGCCGCCGCGCCCGGCGGCAAGGTCGCCAGGGGCGGCTGACGCATCTTGGGCCGCTCGCCCGGCTTGGCGAGCGGCCCCGAAGCGTCGCAAGGTGAGGCCATGTTTCCGCGCCACCGCTTCGACGCCCTGACCGACGGGCTCTTCGGCGTGGCGATGACCCTGCTGGTGCTGGAGGTCCGGCTCCCCGACGGGGTCGAGCCGCACACCGGCGGCGAGCTGATGCGCCTGCTCGCCGGGCTGTCCCCGAAATTCTGGCCCTATGTGCTGAGCTTCGCCGTGCTCGGCGTGCGCTGGCGCGAATTGGTCCGGGCCCGCCCGGGCCATGGCGAGGTCAGCCTGCGCTACATCAACTGGGGCCTGAGCTATCTGCTGCTGGTGACGCTGGTCCCGTTCACGACCATGGTCCTGGGGCGCTTTGCGTCCCTGCCGCCCGCCATCTGGCTCTATTCGGCTAACCTGGCCGGCATGGCGATCTGCGCCTGGCGGCTCTCGGCCGCGCTGCCCGCCGCCGAGCGGGATCAGCGGGGCGATGGGGTGGTCGGCCTGGTGGTGTTCCTGGTGTCCGCTGCGCTGGCGGTCGCCTTCAGCTTCAGGGGCACGCCCTGGGCCTGCCTCGCCTTCCTGGTAAATGGCCTCACGCCATTGGTGGAGCGGATCGTCGCCGGCCGAAGGGCCAGGCTGGCCTAGGCCTGGACCGAAACCGCCGGGGCGTCGGCAGCCGCGGGCCCGGCGACGCCCTGACCGGACGCGGAATAGCTCGCGGATGCATCGGCGGCGGCCGAGACGGTGCGCGCGGCATCGTCGATGTCCTTCTCCGCGGCGTTCATCTTCGCCTGATCGTCCTTCAGCTCGGCGGGATCGGCGTGCTCGCGCTTGGCCCGATCGAGTGCCGCCTTCAGCAGCGCCTTGGCCCGGGCGGCAAGCGTCTTGGCCTCGGCGATCACCGGGTCGGGCGCCGAGAGCCCCGGCGCGGCGGTCTTCACCTTCGGCTGGGCGGGGGAGGCGGCGTCGGCCTTCGGCTCGGTGGTCGAGGTGGGCTTGGCGCCGGGGGTTGCCGGCGTCTGGGCGTCACCGGTGGCCGCCGTGGCCGGCGCGGCGTCGGTCTCAGCGCCATCGGTTGCGGCTGGGTCGGCCGGGTCCTTGGCGTCGGCGCTGGCCGCCGGAGCCTGAGGGACGGCCGGGGTCGGGGTCGGAGCTGTCGCGCCGCCGCCGGCCGCTGCGTATTCCTTGGCCGCCTCGCCGATCTCCTTGGCGATCTGGGCAGCCTGCCGGGCGACGGTCTTGGGATCGCCGCCCATCATCATCAGCATCTTCAGCCGCTCTTTCAGAGCCTCGAGCTTGGCCCGGGCGGCGTCGGTGCGGGCGGCCTTGGTGGACTGGCCGATGGTCTTCAGCTTGACCACCGCGTCGCGCATCGCCTGCAGCTTCTGGTCGGCCGCGGCCGTGTCGCTCGCGGACGGACTCTTGGACGCGGGCGGAGCCGTGGACGCGCCGCCGCCTGACGGAGGCAGGAGCGCGGTCGCTGAAGAGTTGGCCGCGGTGATCATCCCGCCATCCTCGCCGCCCAGTGGTTAAGCCTCCGTGCGCGGGCCTTTGCCGCGCCGGCTAGCGGGGTTTCCCGCCGCATGGTCTAGTCGGGCTCCGCTTCGGAGACCCGCGTGACAGATACGGCCATCAAACCCACCTCGAAAGCTTCCCGGAAAGCCGCCGCGAAGCCGGTCTTCCAACCCTTCATCCCGGCCAATGTCGTCCTGCCGGAATTGACCCTTTTCCCGCTGATCCTGGGGACCCTGCTGGGCGTGGTGTTCGGGGCATCCTCGCTCTACCTGGTGCTGAAGGTCGGCCTGACGGTTTCGGCCTCGATCCCCGTGGCGGTGATCTCGATCACTCTCTTCCGCCTCCTGCAGCGGCTGGGGATCGCCAAGGCCTCGATCCTGCAGAACAACATCGTCCAGACCGCGGGCTCGGCGGGCGAGTCCATCGCCTTCGGCCTCGGCGTCACCATGCCGGCGATCATGATCCTGGGCTTCGACATGGAGATCGCCCGGGTGATGCTGGTGGCGATCCTGGGCGGCCTGCTCGGCATCCTGATGATGATCCCGCTCAGGCGCGCCCTGATCGTCCAGCAGCACGGGATTCTGAAGTATCCCGAGGGCACCGCCTGCGCCGAGGTGCTGAAGGCCGGCGCCACGCGCGAAGAGCACGCCATGGGCCATGAGGCCAGCCACGCGCAGACCGAGGCCGAGGTCGCGCACGGCGCCAAGACCATCGTCGCGGGCTTCGGCCTGGGCCTCGTCTACAAGCTGGCCGAGGGCGCCTTCAAGCTCTGGAAGGATACGCCCGAGGCGGTGTTCGGCGCGCCGCTCGCCAAGGCCTCGATCGCCGCGGAGATCTCGCCGGAGCTCCTGGGCGTCGGCTACATCATCGGCCCGCGCATCTCCTCCACCATGGCGGCCGGCGGGGTGCTGGCGTACCTGGTGCTGATCCCGGCCATCCAGTTCTTCGGCTCGGTGGCGAGCGTCGTCATCCCGCCCGGCAAGGTCCCGATCTCGACCATGTCGCCCGGCGACATCCGCAGCGCCTACATCCTCTACATCGGCGCTGGCGCGGTCACCGCCGGCGGGCTGATCAGCCTGGTCCGCGCGCTGCCGACGATCTGGCGGGGCCTGAAGGGCGGCTTGGCCGACTTCAGCCTCAAGCGTGACCCCGGCGGGCCGGCCGAGAAGGTCCTGAGAACCGACCGCGACATCTCGCTGAAGTGGGTGGCGCTGGGCGTGGTCGGGCTGATCGGGGCGATCATGGTCGCCCACTCGCTGCAGATGAACTTCGTCGGCGCCCTCCTGATCGTCCTCTTCGGCTTCATGTTCGTCACCGTCTCCTCGCGGCTGACCGGCGAGCTCGGCTCCTCCTCCAACCCGATCTCCGGCATGACGGTGGCGACGCTGCTGCTCACCTGCCTGATCTTCCTGCTGCTCGGCTGGACGGGTCCCACCTACTACGTGACCGCGCTTTCGGTGGGCGGCATCGTCTGCATCGCGGCCTCCAACGGCGGCACGACCTCGCAGGACCTGAAGACCGGCTTCCTGGTGGGCGCGACGCCCCGGTCGCAGCAGCTCGCCATCCTGGTGGGAGCCTTCGCCTCGGCCCTGGCGCTGGGTCCGATCCTGCTGGCGCTGAACCAGGCCGCTACGGTCTATGTGCCTGTGGCGCCGGGGCCCGCCGCCCTGACGCCCGCGGCCGTCTCGACGCTACCCACCGAGGCGCTGACGGGCTCGCAGCATGTGCAGGACGCGGCGACCTATCGCGTATGGCAGAAGCCTGACCCCGCTGGCGGGGCTGCGACCCGTTACCTGGTCCGCAACGACGGGACGCTTGCCTATCTGGTCGATCCGGGCATCAACGGCCACGTGAAGGTCCGCCCGGACGGGACCACGGTCACCAAGTTCGACGCCCCGAAGGCGACCCTGATGAGCTACATCATCAAGGGCATCCTCAATCAGCAGCTGCCCTGGGCGCTGGTGCTGCTGGGCGTGATGATCGCCGTGGTGCTGGAGATGTGCGCGATCCCGTCGCTGGCCTTCGCGGTCGGGGTCTACCTGCCGATCTCCTCTTCCCTGCCGATCTTCATCGGCGGCGGCGTGCGCTGGCTGGTGGACCGCCGAAGCCGCAATCGGGCGCAGTCGGCGGACCTCACGGAGGCCGAACTGGCGGCTCAGTCCGACCGCAGTCCCGGCGTGCTGATGGCCTCCGGCTACATCGCCGGCGGCGCGATCGCGGGCATCGGCATCGCGTTCTCGGCCGGGGTGCTGGGCGCCTTCGACCGCGATATCACCAAGCTGATGACGGCGGTGAACCCGTTCCTCGGCGGCCACTATGCGGACCTGCTCTCCGTCCTGCCGTTCCTCGGCCTGATGGCGCTCCTGTTCCGGGCGGGGGCGAAGACGCCGGCCTAGGGAACAGGCGGCGGCGCGGGTGGGTTGAGGTGAAAACCTCAGAGGGAGACGCCCGTGACTGAGATCTCGTCGAGCGACCGCGACGCCGGCCGCGATCCCAAACGCCTGCCGCCGGAGGCCAAGCCGCAGCGCGGTCCAGAACACGAGAAGCTCGCCGTCTTCCTGGGCGACTGGCGCGGCAAGGGGACCGGCGGCGCGGGGTCAGACATGACCACCGTGGAGACCTATGACTGGGTCGATGGGAAGTTCTTCCTGGAGACCCACTTCGACCAGAAGGTCGGCGAGGCCTCGCACATCGGCGTCGGGACCATCGGCTACGATCCGGACACGAGGGCCTATCGCCTGCACATGGTCGACAACCTCGGCTACCACCGCGACTACGCGGTCCGAGACGACGGGAACGGCGTCTGGCGGTTCCTGGGCGAGCGCGAACGCGCCGCCCTGACCTTCAAGGGCGACGAAATGAACGTCCGCTGGGAACACCGCCCCGACGGCGGCGAGTGGGCGCCCCTCTGCGAGTTCAATTCGGTCAACGCCCGCAAGCGCGCCGTACACTGACGCCCTAGGCCGCGTGCAGCCCTGGCTTGCCGCGCTCGACCGCGAACTTCGCTCGCGTCGAGAGCTTGCCGTCGGGCCTGCTCACATGGTCCAGCACCTTGAACTCGGCCTGCCAGTGCTCGCGGCCCACGTCGTGGACGACGTAGCCCCGCTGGCTGTTGATGAACGGGCAGTGCGGGTTGTGCGCCAGGACCGCCTTGTAGCGCGGTGAGAGGTCCACGCCGTCTCCGGCGGAGGTGATCGAGGTGCCAAGGAACTCGGTGGCCAGCGCCGGGCCCTCGGTGACGCGTGTCCGCAATTCGCCGGCGAAGTTCTGGTGCTCGTCGCCGGTGGCGATCACCACATTGCCGATCTTCTGCTTCTGGATGTGGTCGAGCAGTCGTTTGCGGGCGGCGGGATAGCCCGCCCAGGAATCCATGTTCCACAGGGGCGGGTCGCCGTCGTCCTGACGCCGGTCGAGCGGCATCATCATCACCTGGTTGGCGATCAGGTTCCATCGGCGCTTGCCCTTGGCGAGGCCGCCCAGCAGCCACGCCTCTTCCTCGGCGCCCATGATGGTGCGTTTCGGATCGAGCGCCTCCGGGCAGACCGGCTTGCCGCCGTCGCCGCAGGGCTGGTCGTCGCGGAACTGGCGGGTGTCGAGGAACCAGCAGTCGAGCAGGTCGCCATAGGAGGCCTGGCGGAAGATCTGGATCGCCGTCCCGTGCGGGAAGCTGCTCCGGCGGAGCGGCATGTTCTCGTAGTAGGCCTGGGCCGAAGCCTGGCGGCGCAGGTTGAAGATTTCCGGCGGGGTGCCGTCCTGGTCGAACTGCGAGGCCCAGTTGTTGTCGGTCTCGTGGTCGTCCCAGGTGACCCACCAGGTGTGGGCGGCGTGGGCGGCCTGCATGTCCGGGTCGAGCTTGTACTGGGCGTAGCGCGCCCGGTAGTCGTCGAGGCTATAGGGCTCGTCGGCGTGGTGGACGCGGACCGGCGCGGCGCTTCCCGGCGCATGGAAGCCCGTGCCTTCGTAGATATAGTCCCCGTAGTGCCAGAAGAAGTCGACGTCCGGCTCCTCGGCGATCCGGCGATAGGCGGTGAAATACCCTGCCTCGTAGTTCTGGCAGCCGCCGGCGATGAACCGCACCCGGTCGAGCGCCGAGGCCAGCGCCGGCAGGGTGCGCGCCCGGCCCACCGTGCTCGTCGCGCCGCCGGAGGTGAAGCGGTACCAGTAGGACCGGTTGGGCATGAGGCCGCCCACCTCGACGTGCACCGAGTGGCCGAGCTCCGGCCGGGCGATCGTCTCGCCCTTGGCGAGGATCGTGGCGAAGCGCTCGTCGGCGGCGACCTCCCAGGCGACCGTGGCCTTGGTCATCCGCATGCCGGAGTGCAGCTCCAGCGGCCGGGGCGCGAGCCGGGTCCAGATCACGAAGCCGTCCGGCGACGGATCGCCCGAGGCTATGCCGAGGGTGAAGGGCGTTTCCGATACGGTCTGGGCGCGCACCAGGGCCGGAGCGGCGACCGCGGCGGCCAAGCCGCCCATCACGGCGCGGCGGCTATAGGGATTGAGCAGCATGACGTCCTCCCGGGCGGCTCGACCTTGAGGCCGGTCGATGACGCCAAGGTGACGCTAGATCACCGGGGAGACCGCGCCTAGCTGGTCGCCTTCCGCCGACCGCGGCCCGCGCCGCAGGATCAGCCACGCCACCAGGACGGTGAACAGGGCGATGCCGGCGCCGAACTCGGTGGTGAGGTAGAAGGCGCCGTTCCGATCCACCGTCGCCTGGTCGAACACCGACTGGATCAGCAGGTTGTGCGCGGCGTGCAGGAGAACCGGCGGCCAGACGCTGGCCGAGCGCAGGCGCAGCCACGCGTAGAGGAAGGAGGAGCTGATCACCATCAGGGCGAAGCAGCCGAGCTGGAACGGCACGGGGGTGCCGGCGGCCTTGTAGTCGGCGAGGATGATCAGCGGGAAATGCCACAGCGCCCAGATCACGCCGGAGATCAGCGCCGTGTTGCGGAAGCTGGTCACCTTCAGCAGTTCCGGCACGAGCAGGCCGCGCCAGCCGATCTCCTCGCCCAGCGCGCGGCTGATCTTGTCGAACAGGCCGACGGTGAGGATCAGGCCCAGCGCCGCGAACAGGCCGTTCACGTGCAGGCCGTAGGGCAGGACGGTGGACCACTGGCTGGGCGCGAAGGCGGCCAGACCCGCGCCCCAGGCGATCAGGTATGGCGGCAGGCCGTAGGCCAGCGGCATGGCGAGCGCGATCCACAGCCATTTGGGGCTGCTCACGCCCCAGCCGATGCCTGCGAGGCTGCGCTCGGTGACGAGCCGCACGATGATCGCCGACAGGGCCGGTCCGCCCCACATCAGCACGGCCGCGGCCTGACGCGAGGTGAGCCCGTGCCTATGGATGCCGAGATAGTAGCCGGGGATGCTGAGCACAGCCGTCAGCAGGCAATAGGCGACGATCTTGCCCCAGGCCGCCCGTCGGGCCGGCGCCATGGGGTCGCTCAATTGATCACCTCGGCGGCAAAGCGGTCCATCTCCTCGTACTGCGGGCTCATCTGCAGCAGCAGCAGGTCTAGGCCCGCGGCCTCGTAGGCGGCGATGCGCTCGCGGATCTGGGCCGCCGTGCCGATCAGGTTGGGGCGCAGGCCGCGGTTGGAGACGGAGTATTCGGCGATCTTCATCTCGCGTTCCAGCTGGGTGCCCGAGAGCCACTGGTCGTAGTTGCCGAAGCCGGGCGCGTTGGGATCGAGCGTGGTGATCCGGGCGACCTCCGCGCGTGCCTCCTCCTCGGTGTCGCGGACGATGGCGTAGGCGGCCATGCCGAAGCTCATCGCAGGCTTGCCGGTCGCGGCGCGGCGGGCCCGCATGTCGGCGATCTTCTCGGCGACCACCTCGACGGTGTCGCCGTGCATCACATAGGCGTCGCACTGGTTGGCGATCAGGGTCTTGGCCGCCTCGGACTCGCCGCCGGCGTAGACCACGGGCTTGCGGACCGGCTTGGGCTCGCAGATCGCGTCCTTGAGCTGATACCGCGCGCCCTCGTGGGTGAACTTCGGCTCGCGCCACAGGCCGTCGACCACGTCCAGCCACTCCGATGTGCGGCCGTAGCGGTCGTCGTGCTGGTCGAACTGCAGGCCATAGCTGGTGGCCTCTTCCTGCCACCAGGACGAGACGACATTGAGCGCCAGACGGCCGCCCGAAATGTTGTCGATATTGGCCGCCTGTTTGGCGAGCAGGGCCGGGTGATGGAAATTCGGCCTGACCGCGACCATCAGCTCCAGGGTCTCGGTGACGGCGGCCAGGGCCGCGGCCGTCGACCAGGCGTCGAGCGCCGGCTGGTCGGTCCCCTTGATGTCGTTGAGGTTCAGCTCGGCGACGAGCGTCAGGTCGTAGCCAACCTTCTCGGCCCGCTGGCAGAGCTTCTTGGTATAGTCCCAGGTGGCCGCCATGCCCTCGTCGGGGATGTTGCGCAGCCAGCCGCCGAAGACCGGGGTCCAGAACCCGTACCTCATGCCGCGGCCCTCTGGCGGGCGTCGATCTCGCGCAACAGGTAGTCGATCAGCTTGTCGTGCGGGTCCCAGCCCAGCACCTCCAGCGGCTTGGCCACGAAGTTCGACATGGCGTTCAGGTCGTAGAACTTCGCCCGGCCGTCGCGGTCGTCGATCATGTATTCGATGCCGCCCACATCGAGGCCGCTCATCTGGGCGACCCGCTCGACCGCCCGGACCATGTCGGCTGGCGGCTTGAATTCGCTGATGGTGATGGTGGGCTTGTCGACCATGCAGACGTCGGCCGGGCAGAGGTCGAAGGTCGAGCCCGCGCCGTCGAGCGCCAGGGCGTAGAGCAGCTTGCCGTCCAGCACCTCGCAACGGAGCACCCGGGCGTCGCGGGCCGGCACATACTCCTGGATCAGCGCCACCCCATCGACGCCGACCGGGGTCAGCTTGTCGGCCACCGCGGCTTCCAGTTCCTCGGCGCTGTCGTAGCGGATCATGCCGGTCCCGGAGCCGCCGACATTGACCTTCACCATCAGGGGATAGCCGATCTCGGCGGCCAGGCGCGGCACGTCTTCGCGGCGGTGGGCGACGCGGGTCCTGGGGATATCGAGCCCGGCCTTGCGGAAGAGGCTGAGCTGGCGGGCCTTGTTGGTGTCGTAGGCCAGGACGCCGGGGCCGTTGATCACGCGGGCGCCCAGCATCTCCCAGTGGTCGAGCGCGGCCAGGCTGTAGAAGAGGGCGTGCTCCTCCTGGCGCAGGAAGGACGACATGGCGAGCCGGTTCAGGATCACCGGGGCCGGCAGGCTGGCGTCCGCGGGATCGAAGGTGTGGTTCTGGATCTCGATGGGCGTCCAGTCGAGCCCGCGCCGGTCCAGCGTCCGGAACAGGGATTCGAACCACTGAGGGTGCTCGTAGAACACGGCGAGGTCGGCCAAGGCGGGAACTCCGGGCGCTTCAGGCGAGCGGCTTGGGCCGCGCCCCGACCAGATAATTCACATCGCGCGTCTTGGCATCCTCGATCGGCGGCGTCGCGATCCGCAGGCCTCGCCCGTAGATCGCAGCTCGTGAGAGCGTGTCGGACGACTCTTAGAATTCGTTGAATTTATAGACCATTTCACAGAGAAAACGGTGCATCAAATATTGGTGTTCGCGAAAATGCCGCAGGACAAATCTGGAATAGAGACCCCAGATACGTAGTAATACGTAGAGTAAACCGCTGCATACGAGACAAAATATTATCTAGATCGAGCGCTTATATAGCCGGTTCACAGCGCAGGACGCTTTGGGGAGGCGATGGTGGCGGACGGGACTGCATTGGAGGTTGGGCCGGCCGAAGAGGCCCAGGCGCCGCCCGCCATCCTGCGCATGGTCTCGGCCGGCGTCGAGGACGCGCTGCAGCGGTTCGGCGATCCGGTCCTGCTGGCCGGCGGCAAGATCAACGTCATCTCACTGGAGATCCTCGAGGCGCGTTTCGGCGCGCGGTGGGAGCTGCGCAAGGATCAGGTCTATGACTTCGCCCGCCGGGTGCTGGAGCGCGGCGTGGGATCGAGCGGCTTCTTCACCCAGGTCTCGCCGACGGACTTTTTCGTGGTCCACCCCGACGTCGGCCGCCTCGGCGGCCAGGCCGCCTGCCTGCGCTACCTGCGCGAGATCCTCAAACACTTCCTTGGCGAGGATCAGATGGCCGCCGAGGGCGTGCTGCAGGTCACCAAGATCACCAACGGCCAGCTCGAGGCCCAGCGGATGGACTCTCGCGCCGAGGTGCTGAAGGAAGGCGAAGAGGAAGAGCCGGCGCCGCTGGCTGAAGGCGCTTTGGACCAGGAAGCAGAACCGGGTTCACTTGATCGCTGGACGCCTTTCATCGCCGGCGACGGCCGTCAACTGCGGGTCACGGCCTCCCTCGAGCCGGTCTACGAGATGAAGGGCTTCACGCGCATCGGATTCCGGATGATCCGCCGGGTGATCGTGACCCGCTCGGAAGAGGAGCTGTCGGCCCAGCAGATCGGGATGCTCTCCACCGCCGACCTGCTGCGGGTCGATCTCGCTACCGTGGCGCGCGGCATCGACCGGCTTCGCGCCGAGCAGCCCGCCGAACGCCAGCTCAGCCTGGTCGTGCCGCTCTCCTACACGAGCCTCTCCAGCCAGAAGGGCCGTTCGGAGTTCGCCAAGCAGCTCAAGGAAGCCGGCGGCCTCGTGCGGCTGGGGGTGATCTGCGAGATCAGCGACGTCGACGGCGTGCCGCCGGGCGCGTTGCTGGCGGCCACCTCGCTGCTCCGCCCCTTCGCCCTCCTGGTGGTCGGCCGGCTGATACACACCGAGCCGGCGGCGATCGTCCGGCTGGAAGGCAGCGGCCTTCAGGCCGTGTCGTTCGAATGCCCGGCCGGCCTGAGCGACGCCGAGCTGATCGGCTGGGCTGGCCTGGCGATCAGGGCCGCCAAGCGGGTCGCCAAGTCGGTGATGATCTACCGCGCCAGCTCGCCGCGCCAGGCCGCCACCCTGGCCTCCCTTGGCGCGAGCCATGTGAGCATGGTCGCCGCCTGATCCGGCGCCTCTAGGGCGTCCTTACCCCGGCGATGGCGGCGAAGGCGGCGTGGACCACCTCATCGCCCACCAGCTCCGGCATCATGATGCGCTTGAGGATCAGCCCGTCGGTCATGGCGTGCAGCACCCGGACGAGCGTGTCGGCCGGCATCGGCAGTTGGTCTTCGGGGATCATTGAGCGCAGGCCCTCGGCGGTCAGCCGATAGACCTCGGCGCTGCGCGCGCTTCGAGTCGGGTCCACCCCTTACATGATTGAGATGAGCGTGGTCGCCCTGATGGGAGAACACGGCGCCTATCGACCGAACCTAACCGGCGGCATCACGCATAGGTGCTCTGATAGGCCGCCACGACCGGCCAAGAGCCATCAACCGCGCCCTTGTGACGAGCGCCAATGAACTCGATGACGTGCCGAATAACAAACGTCGATGTATCGTTGAAGCGCGTGCGAGACGTGATTTCCACGCCGGTCTGGTAGACAAACCCGGGACGCGTCATGCTACCCGGATCTAACTTTGCAGCTTCCTCCGCCAACGTCCTGTTTTCGAAGTCTAGCGGTCGAACCGTATGAGCGAAGACGTTGCGGATGCGGCGGATTACGTCGAGCTGGGCGCGCATCGCGGGCGAGACAACGCCTAGGGCTTCTGCAAGGAGGATTCGTGCCGAGAAGCTGCCAAGTGGGCTTCCGGGGTCTCGGAATATACGATCCCGATTGTCCGACGGGGCGGTGACCATGCACCAGCTAAGGGCTTGTTCCAGGAAGGTATCTAAAAACGCGGACTGGGCCAGAACCGCCTCGCGGTCGCTCATCGCCTTGATCTGCACAAAGTAGTCGTCGACCTCACCCGGCGTCGGCATTTGGCGCGTGATATCCTGCAGTGTTGGCTTCCTGGCGCCCGTCTCGAGTGATGCGCCTCTAAAGCGAGGCTTCGGCGCGATCCCTTCTGGCTTCACGGGCCTGCGTTTCCCAGGCCTTTTGCTCATGTTAGATTCCCCCATGGAACAGACACCCGAAGCGGAAGACTTCAGCGAAGAGGAAGCCGGCCGCCGCCGCCGTGACGAGGTAGTCAAGCGCATGCTCGCCACCCCGCCGCAGCCTAGGCGGCAACCGGCCAAGAAGGCGAATCCGAAGGCCTAGCTTGCATGAGCGCGACGGACTGGCCCGCAACACTCAGCATTTGGGCGAATATCGCTCAGGTCTCCACAGGCATAGTGGCGTTGGCTGGGTCGTTTTGGTTCTTCGGGCAGCGTATGCAGCGTCGCTGGCAGCTCGAAACTTACCTTGAAAAGGAACAGCAGGACGATGCTCGCAGCGATGTAGGCGGCACCGGCGCTAGAAGCGTGCTGCACCTAGCTGGACGTCTGGGAATGGCGGAGCAGCAGGTTATCGAGTCTGCAAACAGCAGTAAGCGACTGGGGCGCCTGCTTGGCACCGACGAGAACGGCAAGGTCGACCGTCTCTTCTACCAATTCAAAGCTCGTCAGAAGAAAGCTTCCCAGCCTTCCGCAGGTAAGTGAAGCGCCGGGCTTTTTGCTTCCGGCTATCGCACCCGACGCCCATTCAGCGCCGGTGTCACGCGCGCCATCATCAGGAATTGTCATCGCGGCGAAGCACGCCGAGTGAGTCACCCGGCTTAGTTCGGCTTTTGACTCTTAGGCGAACTTGGGAAAATCCGGGTCCGGGACGATCTAGCGGTCAGGCGGTTTGCATAGCCTTGCAAAGGTTGTCACCCATCGCCCGGAACAGGCGGTCGGGCGCATACCCATGATCTCAACACGCCGTTCTCTTGACCTGGCGAAACCCCTAATCACGGTCCACACTGACGCGTCGCGCGATGACATTAGCCGGCCGCCAGGCGCCGGGGGGAGGGTTTATGCAGCTTGGGTTCTCCTGGCGCGCGCTGCTGGTCGGCCTCATCTTCTGGCTTGGGACCGCCTTGGCTGCCGCAGCCTCGGACGGCCCGGCGATCAGCCTGGGCCATTCCACGGTCCCGTTGAACGGCCCCTGGACCTTTGCACTGGGCGACGATCCGCGATGGGCCAGTCCCACCTTCGATGACGGGGCCTGGGAGCGCGTCGACCTGACGCCGGCCCACGGCGCTCACGACGGCGACGTCGGCATCACGCGCTACGTTCCCGGCTGGAACGATCGCGGCCATCGCGGATACTTCGGCTACGCCTGGTATCGCCTGAGAGTCACCGTCACCGGTTCGCCCGGCGAGCCTCTGGCCCTCGCCGCACCCACCGCCGTCGACAGCGCCTACCTGCTCTACGTCGACGGCCGTCTGCTGGGCGGATCGGCCGACGTCAGCGGCGCCACGCCTGTCGCCTACAGCATCCAGCCGCGGGCCTTCGCCCTCGGAGCTCTCCCCGCCAGCGGGACGCGCACCCTGACCGTGGCGCTGCGGGTGTGGTTGGGTTCGCCGGGGTCCAAGAGCCCCGGCGTCGGCGGCCTTCACGTGGCGCCGGTCCTGGGCGACGGCGAGGGGATCGACGCTGTCGTTCAGGGCCAGTGGCTGCAGACCTTCAAGGGCTATGTGGTCGACGCCGTCGAACCGGCGCTGCTCCTGGTCCTGGCGCTCATGCTGATCGCTCCGATCGCCGCCGCGCCGCGCGATCGCGCCCGCCCCTGGCTGGCCGCGGCGCTCGTGATACTCGCTCTACTCCGCCTCCAGCAGGTCCTGCTGTTCTGGACCCAGTGGGAGAGCCAGCGCACCTACGACGTGATCCGCAACGTCATCCTGGCTCCGCTCACCCTGGGAGCCTGGACCCTGGCTTGGCGCAGCTGGTTCGCCGGCGGCCGGTCGCGGGTCTTCGCCGCCGTCGTCGCCGCGCTCACCGCCCTCTACGTCGCCGTGCAGCTGCTGGGGCGGTCCTGGTGGCCGCCCGCGCAGGCGCTCGGCTCGGTCGCCGGCGCCCATGCCGCCGCGACCTGGATTCGGCTCGCCCTGCTCGTCGCCTATCTCTGGGCGATAGGTCCGGGGGTCGCGCGGATGCGCAGCCTGACGGACGTGCTCGCGGTCCTCGCCGCCGTCCTGGCCGGCGTCGGCTTCTTCGCCGAGGAGCTCAGCAATCTCCACGTAAAGGGCATCTGGTTTCCATGGGGCGTCGGCGTCTCGCGCACCCAGTACGCCTACGCGGGCCTGATCGTGGTCCTGTTCGCCCTGATCCTGGCCGAAGTCCGGCGGGCGGCCCGCCCGGAGGCCTAGCAGCGGCCGCCCGTAGCATCGGACCCTCGTTGGTCCTCGCGTGGTCTTGGGAACCTGCGGGCGGAGGCGAATGTCCGGTTCCCGCACGTGTCCCAACTTCAGTCCCTGGCGCTAGGCAGACCTAGGTGGCGGATAGTGGTTCGTCCGCAACGGGCAGGAAGCCCGCCTTGGCTATCAGCGCCAACCCGACCCCCCGGGGCATCCGTATCTGGTGATCGTCACCGGAGGTTCAGCCGAACGAGAAGCTGGCGATCTTGCCGTCCGAGCCAAGCCCGATGCCGAACTTCAAGGCGCAGCCAGGGCCAAACTGCAGCAGGTAGTCCGACCATTTCAGACCGTTGGCGACGCGCGCGCCCTTGAAGATCACAGCGGTCGGCGCGCCGTAGCCGATGAATTGCTTGGCCTCGATCTCGCCGAGGCCCGACTTCAGCTTTGCCGCGAGATTCGGGCTGAAGGCGCCCTGCGCGTCCTCGCCGTTCTGCAGGCTGACGAAGGCGGCGCGGGCCATGGGGGTGATCGACGGATCGGCGCCCGGGCTGGGCTTTCTGGCGGCCTCGGCGATCCGCGGATAAAGGTCCTCGAAGACGATCTGGGTGAGGATCTCGCCGGGCTCCGGCGTGTCGTCGCCGTTGTTGGTGAAGGCGATCACCTGCAGGTCCTGCTTCGGGAAGTACTCGTTCGCGGTGGTGAACCCGAACGAGCCGCCGGTGTGGCCGACGCGGGGCTGGCCGTCGACGTCGTCGACGAAGAGGCCAAGCCCATAGCCCGCGTCGCCTTGCGATGTTCGGACCGAGGTCGACATCAGCCCGTAGTCGGCCTTGGAGATGACCTTGCCCGAGCGCAGCGCCGCATTCCATTTCGCGAGGTCGGCCAGGGTGGACACGACGTTGCCGGCCGCCCATCCGAAGCTCTCGCTGATCGTCGGCGACGGCTCGAGCCGCTTTTCCACATGGCGACAGCCGATTGCCATGCGCGGCAGCCGCGTCTCGTCGGCGACCGTATAGGTATCGGTCATGCCCACCGGGTCGAAGATGTGGGTCCGCATGTAGGCCTCGTAGGTCTGGCCCGAGGTGACGCTGGCGAACAGTCCGAACAGCAAAAGGTTGAGGCTCCACAGAGCTGGGAAGCAGATCTCCGATTGAGGACAAGGCGAGTTGGCGGCGTCCAGCTTGGTGGGGAGCACAACGGGCGTTCGGCGCTCGGATACGGAAGTCGGCCGTCAATGCAGGTGCTTTGCGATTTCGATGGCACGATCACGCGCCAGGATTCCACCGACTTCGTGCTGAACGCGTTGGCCGATCCGCAATGGCGTGTGCTGCAAGATGAATGGGAGGCCGGCCGGCTGTCAGGCCGCGCCTGCATGCAGGGCCAGATCGCGCTCATCCGCGGATCGCTCGCCGAGCTTGATGCGACGCTGGACGGCGTCGAGCTCGACCCAAGCTTCACCAGGTTCGTCGACTGGTGCGAGGCCAGAGGTTTTCCCCTGACCATCGCAAGCGACGGCGTCGACTACTTCATCACTCGACTTCTTGGCCGAGATGGCCTCGAGCGCCTGCCCCGCGTCGCCAACCGGCTCGAAGGTGCGCCCGGCGCGTGGTCGCTGACCTGTCCGGAAAGGCCGGCCGATTGTGAGAGCGGCTCCGGAGTCTGTAAATGCGCGACGACCGTTGGCGCCTCGGCCGACGACACCTTGATCGTCGTCGGCGATGGCCGGTCGGATTTCTGCGTTGGTCTCAAGGCCGACATCCTTTTCGCCAAGGGAGCGCTGGCGGAGTATGCGGACCGCGTTTCCAAACCCTATCTACCGTTCGACACCTTCGATGATGTGACCCGCTCGTTATCGGTCCTGGTTGGCGAGGGCCCCGTTTTGCGCCACCACACCATCTCCGCTTGAGCTGTTCCGGAGCCTTTAATGTACGACGCGCCTGCCCAGCCCCTGACCGAAGCCGAGCTTCGGGATCTCGACGCCCGGTACTGCTCGTGGGGCGATACGGTGCACTATGTCGACCAGCCGAAGTTCTTCGAGAGTTGCGACGGCTCGTACATGTACGATGCCGAGGGACGGGCCTATCTCGACCTGCAGATGTGGTACTCGACGGTCAATTTCGGGTACGCCAATCCACGTCTGAACGCCGCCGCGCGCCGTCAGCTCGACCGGCTGCCCCAGGTCGCCTCGCAGCATCTGCACCGCGAAAAGGTCGAACTCGCCGCGCTGATCGCGCGTGACGTCGAGGCGAAGTTCGGCGCCAAGGGTCGCGTCCATTTCAACGTCGGCGGCGCCCAGGCGGTCGACGACAGCCTGAAGCTGGTGCGCAACGCCTCGGGGGGCCGGACGCGGATGTTCGCCTTCCAGGGCGGCTATCACGGCCGCACCCTGGGCGCGTCCTCGATCACCTCATCCTACCGCTATCGCCGCCGTTTCGGCCACTTCGGCGACACGGCGCATTTCCTGGAATTCCCCTATGCCTTCCGCGGCCCCAAGGGGATGAGCAAGGAAGAGTACGCCGAGAAGATCATCTCCGATTTCGCTCGCCTCTTCGAAAGCGACTTCCACGCCGTCTACGACGTGAAGGCCCAAGAATCGGAATTCGCGGCGCTCTACGCCGAGCCGATCCAGGGCACAGGCGGCTACGTCATCCCCCCCAAGAACTTCTTCGCCGGCATGAAGAAGGTGCTCGACCAGCACGGCGTCCTGCTGGTGGTCGATGAGGTGCAGATGGGCATGTACCGGACCGGCAAGCTGTGGGCGATCGAGCACTTCGGGGTGAAGCCCGACGTGATGATCTTCGGCAAGGCGGTGACCAACGGGCTCAATCCGCTGGCCGGCGTCTGGGCCCGTGATGAGCTGATCAACCCGACCGTCTTTCCGCCGGGCTCCACCCATTCGACCTTCAACGCCAATCCCATGGGAACCGCCGTCGCGCTGGAGACCCTGCGAATGGCGACCGAGGGTGAGTATGAGCGGACTGTCCCGGAGAAAGGCGCCTATTTCCTGGAAGGCCTCAAGGACCTGCAGACCCGTTGGCCGCAGATCGGCGACGTGGACGGCCTGGGCCTCGCGCTACGCTGCGAGCTTTGCGAGGCCGACGGCTTCACGCCGAACAAGGCGCTGATGGACCGAATGGTCGCCGAGGGCCTGAAGGGCGACCTGGAGGCCCACGGGGAAAGGATGGGACTGATCCTCAACGTCGGCGGCTACTACAAGAACGTCATCACGCTGGCGCCGTCGCTGGACATCACGACGCAGGAGATCGATCTGGCGCTGGTGCTGCTGGAGCAACTCCTGACGCGCTGCACGCGCGGCTGATCCGTGCGGCCGCTGATCCTACAGCTCGACGACGCCCTGGATCGGCAGGACGCTCTGACAGGCCGGGTGCGCGCCGAGGGCGGGCAGGTGCTGGCGGCCCGCGATCTTGGTCCGGCGATGCGGCTCTGGTCGCGGGCCTCGACTCTGGTGGCGCTGAGGAGCCGGCTGGGCGAGATCGCCGCTCCGGCGGCCGACGGCTTGCTGGTCTTCGCCGGCTCCGGCGACTTTCATCACGTCACGCCCCTGCTGGTGGCGCGAGCCGCCGCGGCGGCGGACGAACCGGTGACAGTCCTGCATTTCGACAACCATCCGGACTGGGTGCGTCAGGCCCGGGGCCGGCATTGCGGTTCCTGGGTGGGTGAGGCCGCGCGGCTTTCCGGGGTTGCGAAGGTGATCACCATCGGCGTCTGCAGCCCGGACATCGGCCGCAAGGGGTCGCAGCGCGGCGACCTGGCCCTGATCGATGAGGACCGCCTCGACCTCTACGCCTGGCGCGCGCCGGACGGCGGCGGCGAGGTGGCTCTGGAAAGCCGCAGCTGGCCCACGATCTCGGCGATGGGTGAGGCGGCTTTCATCGCCCGGCTGGCCGCGGAAATCCCGACCCGGGCGATCTATGTGACCATCGACAAGGACGTCCTGGCCGCCGAGGGCGCCGTGACCAACTGGGACCAGGGCCAGGCCAGCGTCGACTTCCTGATCGAGGCCATCACGGCGGCCGCGTCGGGCCGCCGTGTGGTGGGCGCCGATGTGGTGGGCGATTGGTCCGCGCCGGTCTACGGCGACGGCCCGGTGGCCTGGGCTCTGAAGCGGGGCGAGGCGTTTCTGGATCAGCCACGGACGCGGCCTGAGCCGGCCGCCGCTTCGGCGCTGAACGAGGCGGTGAACCTGCGGCTGCTCGACCTCTTTTCGGGGCTGGCGTCGTGAAGGGGGCCAAGCTCGACGCGCCGCGCGACCTGAGCTTTCGGCTCAAGGGCGCAACCGGCAAGGCCGTGCTGCTTGTGCACGGCATGACCGGTGCGCCCGGCGAGATGAAGGTGCTGGCCAAGAAGCTGCATCGCCGGGGCTTCTCGGTGGCCGCGCCGATGCTCGCCGGACACGGCTTCGACGAAGCGAGCCTGCTGAAGACCGGTTGGCGCGACTGGCTGGGAACGGTGCGGACGGCCTTCGAGCAGCTGCAGGCGGATCATGACGAGGTCTATGTCGCCGGCATATGCGTCGGCGGCGCGCTGGGCGTGGCGCTGGCGGCGGAGGAGCCGAGGCTCGCGGGCACGGCGGTCTATTCCATGACCTACCGCTACGACGGCTGGAACATGAAGCGGTGGTACAGCGCCGTGACTCCGTTCATGCAGCCCTTCGCCAACCTGCCGCTGCTGCGCCGGATCAGTTTCGAGGAGCCCTATCCCTTCGGCCTGAAGGACGAGCGGCTGCGGGACGGCACGGCGGCGGCGCAGGGTGCGGTGATCATCGGCGCGCTGGACCGGCTGCCGTTAGGCTCGATGTGGGAGATGCATGACCTCGGCGAGCATATCGATCGGGTCGGGGGCCGCGTCATCCAGCCGACCCTGATCATCCACGCCCGGGATGACGACATGAGCGACCCGCGCAACGCCTATCGCCTGCAGCGCGCGCTGGCGGGGCCGACGGCGCTGCACCTGCTCGACGATTGCTACCACATGGTCCACGTCGACCGGCAGCGGGACCTGGTCGCCGACCTGACCGCCGACTATTTCGGCGCGCCGCCGGCGGCGCCTGCGCCGGTCAAACGATCCCGTGAGCCCGCCGATGCTTGAGGCGCGCGTCGTCAACTCGATCCACGAGATCGGCCGCGAGACCTGGGACGCCTGTTGCCCCGCGCGACTGGAGGGCTTCGACTACCTGGCCGCGGTCGAGGCGGCCGGGCTTGCCGGGTTCCGCTGGCGCTATGTGCTGATCAGCGAGGAGGGTCGTCCGTTGGCGGCCGCGCCGGGCTTCCTGACCGACTATTCCCTCGACACCACGCTGACCGACGCCGGCCGGCGGCTGGTGGCGGCGACCCGGCGGCTGGCGCCGCGTGCATTCACGCTCAGCCTGGCCTCGCTGGGATCTCCCTGCACCGAGAACATCTGCCTGGGGATCGCGCCGGGCGAGACCCGCCGCGCCGAGTTGATCGGCCAGCTGCTGACCGCCTTTGAAGTCGAGGCGGCGGCGCAGGGGTGCTGGCTACTGGCCCTGAAAGACGCGCCCTCCGACGACCACGATCTCGGCGAGGCCGCGCGGCGTCTGGGCTACCAGCCGACACCCGGCATGCCGGCGGCGGAGCTGGACATCGATTTCGCGGACCTCGATGGCTACCTGGCGCGGCTGAGCTACGCCACGCGCAAGGACCTGCGCCGCAAGTTGCGGAAGTCAGACCGGATCCGAGTGGAGATGCGCCACGATCTTTTCGGCCTCGAAGGCCGCGCCCTCGACCTCTACCGCCAGACGCGGGCGCGCTCCGACCTGCAGTTCGAAGACCTGACGGCGGCCTATTTCACCGGCGTGCTCGGCGCGATGGGCGATCGCGCGCTCTGTCCCTGCTATTTCCTCGGCGAGGAGTTGATCGGCTTCAATCTGTTGCTGCAGGACGGTGAGACGCTGTTGGACAAGTTCTTCTGCATGGAGACGGCGCGGGGCCCGGAGCACGACCTCTATTTCCTGAGCTGGCTCACCAACGTCGGCCTTTGCATCGATCGCGGCTTGAAGCGCTATCGAAGCGGTCAGGCGGGCTACGCCTCCAAGCTTCGGCTGGGCAGCCGGCTGGTCGGCGCCGAGATGCTGTTCCGCCATCGCAGGCCGCTGGTGAACCGCGCGCTGCGCATCGCCGCGCCCTGGTTCGCCGACGATCCCGTCCCACTCAGGGGCGCCGCATGACGGTCCATACGGCGTTTTTGAAATGTGTCTCACTTGATCTGGGCTTACCCACGATCGGGTCCGTTCGAGCCCAGGATTATTGAAATGAGCGTCACCGAACCCGAACTCCTCGATCTCATCGCCCAGGAGGCGATCATCGACCGAGACAAGCTGAACCGCGAGGCGACGCTGGGCGACCTGGGGATATCCTCGCTGGACGTCATCACCATGTTGTTCGAGCTCGAGGAGCGTTACGGCGTGGTGATCGAGGAAGCCGACATGCCGAAGATGGAAACGCTCGGCGAGATGGTCGACTTCCTGATGACACGGATCAACGAGCAGCCGGCGAAGTCATGAGCGGCGGTCGCCGCATCGCCGTAACCGGAATGGGCGCCGTGTCGGCGCTGGGGGCGGGGGTCGCCGAGACCTGGGATGCTGTCCGGCAGGGGCGGAGCGGCATCGCGCCTCACCTCTTCGACGGCGGCGCGCACGGGCCGGAACCGGTGACGCTGCCCGCGGCGCTGGCGGCGGACGGCTTTCAGTCGGCCCTGGAGGCGCGGATGGGCCGCAAGGTGTCCGCCAGTCTCGACCGTTTCGCCCTGTTCGCCCTCTGCGCGGCCTTCGAGGCCCTCGATCAGGCGGGGCTCGTCGGCGATGCGGTGCTTGGCGAGCGCACCGCCATCGTCCTCGGCCACGGCCAGGGTGGGCAGGAAACCCTGGAGAAGGGCTACGAGCGCTTTTTCGGCCTGAAATCGCCCCGGATGCATCCGGCCATGGTGCCGAAGGTCATGGTCTCGGGGGGCGTCAGCGCGGTGGCCATGCAGTTCGGCGTGCACGGACCGGTGTTCGCCACCTCCAGCGCCTGCGCCTCGTCGGCCCATGCCATCGTGCAGGGCGCGGGCCTGATCCAGACTGGCCTTGCTGACGTCGCGATCGTGGGCGGGGCCGAGGCGATCGCGACACCGGGCAGCATGTCCGGCTGGCAGGCCATCCACGCCTTGGCCGAGACCACCTGCCGGCCCTTCAGCCAAGGCCGTGACGGCATGGTGATGGGCGAGGGCGGCGCGGTGCTGATCCTGGAAGACCTGGAGCGCGCCAAGTCGCGGGGCGCGACGGTGTTTGGCGAATATCTGGGCGCCGGGATGACCTCGGACGCCTTCCACATCACCCAGCCCTCGCTGGAAGGCACCGCGGCTGCGATCCGGCAGGCCTGCACTGCGGGTGATCTCTTGTCCCAGGAGGAGGTGTTGATCGCCGCCCATGGGACGGGCACGCCGCTGAACGACGAGAACGAGTCGGCGGCGCTGGACGCCGCTTTTGCCGGGGTCGCGGTCCGCCGCCCGTTGATCGCCACCAAGAGCGCCCATGGCCATCTCATCGGAGGCTCCGCGGCCATGCAGACAATCATAGCGCTGAAGGCGATGCGCGCCGGCCTCGCCCCGCCGGTGTTGAACTTCCTCGGGCCCGATCCCAACTGTGACGTTGACGTGGTGGTTGGCGAGGCTCGGCCGATCACCGCGCGGCATGCGCTTCTGAACGCCTTCGCGTTCGGGGGTCTGAACGTCTCCATGGCGTTCGCGACGGCCTAGCGTTCACAGGTGCGTACCGAAATATTGGCCGAATCCGGAGATTTGGGGATGCGCCGTTCGACCTTCGCGATCTTGCTGTTGGCCGGTCTGGCGCTCGCCGGCTGCAGCAAGCGCTCGTCGCTTTACCTGGATTCCGGGCGAAGTGAATCGAGTGCTGCGCCGCCGCACGCCGACGGACCGCCAAAGTCGGCGACCGCCGCCGTCCGCACAAAGGCGCCGGCCTCAAACTAGCTGTTCATCGCCTCGCGGCGAGGCGGCCTCGCCGTCGGCACTGGGGCGGCCGTGCGGTCGAGAAATCCCAGGAAGTGGGCGTAGCCCAGGGTGCGGACCCCGGCGGCCATCTGCGCCTCGCGGGTTTCCTCGCGCAGCATCCGCATCTTCGTCCAATGGGTCTTGGGCCGGTGATGATGCTCAGCGTGATAGCCGTTGTTGAGGAAGGCCCAGTTGTACGCCGGCTCGTAGGTCGAGACGCCGGTGGCGATGGGCTGGTCCGGATCGGCGCCGGCGTGCTCGTACCAGGCGATCAGGAACGAGAGGCAGTGCCCGAGGTAGTAAAAGGGCGCCAGCACCAGGACGAACTGCCAGTTCAGGACCAGGAGCAGGCCGTAGACGGCGACGATGGCCCAGAACTCCTGGAGCGCCTGCCGCGCTTCCTTCGGCCGCTTGGCGCGGATGGCGCGGGCCACCGTGAACGGCCCGTCGTCCCGCCAGAACTGCCGGAAGACGTAGGAGACCACCGGCTCAACCTTGCCCTCGGCGCCGTACTGATAGAGCGAGATGGGATCGACAGTGGCGCCGTCCTCGCCGATCCGGTCTGAGTTGCCGGCGTGATGGCGCATGTGGACATAGGCGTACATCGTCTGCGGCGTGCCGAGCTCAAGCGTGAGCAGCAAACTGGTCAGCCGGTTCAGCGGCTCCCAGGCGAAAAACGGGTTGTGGATGAAGTTGTGCGAGACGGAGTCCAGGCTCCAGCCGATGGCGATCGCATAGGCCGCCGCGCCGGCCAAGCGCTCCGGCCAGGAGAGTTCGCGCCAGGCCAGGAAGAAGGCCAGCAAGAGCCCGATGTGAACGAAGACCAGCGCCGCTGGAATCGCGTCCCAGGCGGAATAGCGGAAGAGCACGGCGTGGGCGCGTGGGCGCGCGCGGGATTGGCCTGGCGCGACGCTCATGCCGCGCGCCTGGGTTCACCGGTGTCGGACGCCAGGAGCGCGACGCCCAGGGCGATGACCGCGACGCCCACGATCCGCGTCGGGTTGAGGGTTTCGTGGAACAGGACTACGGCGGGGGTGAGCGTGCTCACATAGATGATCCCGGTCATCGGAAAGGCGCGTCCGAGGTCGACGTTCTTGAGGATCGTCATCCAGATCAGGAAGCCGCAGAAATAGAGCGCGAAGCCCAGCAGCACGACGGGCGTCGCCAGGGCGTGGGCGACCAGGTGGCCGAGACCGGCGCGGTCGTCCAGCGTCGCCCCGGCGTATTTGAATGCGACCTGGGTGGCGGTCTCGACGGCGATGAAGAGGAGCCAGCCAGCGATCGCCGTCGCCAGCGCGCGGGACGGGCCGCCGCTCTTGGTGTGTGCGATCTCAGCCAAGGCTGGCGCCCACCAGACCTGCGCCCAGGGTCACCAGGCCCGCCCCGATCCATCGCCGGGCTCGGGGCCGTTCGCCAAGGAACAGCCGCCCGGTCATCACCGCGCCCACGTAGGACAGCGCCGCCATCGGCCCGACAATCGAGAGCGGCGCGTGGCCCAGGACGTACATCCAGGAGGCGGCTTCCAAGCAATAGCCGAGGAACCCGGCGATGACCCAGGGGCTGGATGCGACGGCGCGCCAGAAGGCTGCGCCTTCGGCGCCGTCGCCGATGCGATCGAGCCCAAGCTTGAAGGCCGTCTGCCCGAAGACATCGAGCACGACGGTCAAGCCGAACAGAAACCAGGAGAACAGGCTCATGCGCGCCTTCGTGACGTGAAGCGAGGCTCAGTCATACTGGACTCCGTCGTGCGCGGCATGGGCTATCTGGACGCAGCACGCGGCGGCGACAGGGGGCCTGCGGCGTCTTTGCAGGTAGGTCGACAGGAGGCTCGGTGCGACGGAAGTCGGTCATTCGGTTCGGCGCTGCGGCCGCCTGTCTGGCGCTGGGCGGTTGCGCGACCGTCGCCGGGCCGCCGATGGCGACGCCGCCGTCGAACGCGGCGCCGGCGCAAGTCACGGCTGGCGATCCGTTCGAGGGCCTCAACCGTCGACTGTTCGGCTTTGGACAGGCGTTTGACAGGAGCTTCATCCGGCCGCTCGCGCTGGGCTATGAGCGCCGGGCGCCGACCCCGCTGCGCCGCGCGATTCACAATCTGCTGCAGAACGCAGACGAGCCGGTCGTGTTCGTCAACGACGTGCTGCAGGCCCGCTTCGCGCCCGCCGCCCACACCGCGGCGCGCTTCCTCGGAAACACCACGGTCGGTCTTGGCGGGCTGTTCGACCCGATGGCGCGGGCCGGCGCGCCACATCACGACAACGACTTCGGCGCCACGCTGGGTCGCTACGGGTTTGGACCGGGACCCTATCTCTTCCTGCCTCTGATCGGCCCGACGAGCGGGCGCGATGCGTTCGGCGCGGGCGTCGACTATGTCGTCGACCCTTTGTCCTGGCTGAAATTCAGGCACGCCAAGACCATTGGCCTGGCGCGAACGGCGCTCACCCTCGCCGACGCGCGGCTCGAAGCCGAGCAGGATCTTCAAACCCTGGAGGCGACGGCGGTTGACCCCTACGCCACCGTCCGCGCCGTCCACCGTCAGTCGCGCGCTCTGGAGGTCAACGGAACAGAGGACGAGCTTGACGCCCTGCCGGAGCTTTCGCCCCCGCCGGCCCCATCACAAGAGGCCCCCTCGGCGGCGCCCAAGCCGTGAGGGCGGGATGACCAAGCTCAGCTCGGTGATGGCGAACCTGGTGGCCTTTTCCTGCCGCCACGCGCGGAGCCTCGTGGCCACCGCCGCGGTCGCCACCCTGGCGGCGGCGGTCTACGTCGCGGCGCATTTTTCGGTCCATACCGAGCTTGCGGCCCTGATCCCGCCCGATGTCCCCTGGCGGGTGCAAGAGCGCGCGCTGGAGGCAGCGTTCGTTCAGCAAGGCGACGACATCACTGTTGTCATCGAGGGTCAGACGCCGGAATTGGCGGAGGCGGCCGCGGCGCGGCTCAGCGCCGCCCTGACCGGACGCACGGACCTCTATCGCAGGGTGGATCGTCCCGGCGGCGGCCCGTTCTTCCAGCGCGAGGGCATCCTTTATATCAGCCAGCCGGAGGTCCGCGCGACCACCGAAACCCTGATCCGAGCTCAGCCGCTGTTGGCCCCGGTGGCGGCGGACCCCAGCCTGCGCGGCGTACTGACCAGCCTGTCGACCGGCGCCGCCGGCGTCGCAGCCGGCGCGGCTCAACCCGATCAGCTCGCGGGCGCGCTCAGATCGGTCACCGAGGCCGTAGCCGAGGTCGAACAGGGCAAGCCCGTCTATTTCTCTTGGCGGCGGTTGATCGTCGGCGACCCGGGGCGAGGCGCCGACGCGCGCCAGTTCATCGTTCTCTATCCGAACTCCAATGACGGGCTGGGGGGCTCGGATTCCGCCCTGTCCACCGTTCGCGCCGAGGTCCGGCGGTTGGCGCTGGATCCGCCGCACGGGGTGACCGTTCGGTTGACCGGCGCCATCCCGATGGCCGCCGAAGAGCTCGCCACCCTGAGCGAAGCGACGGGCTTCATCGCGCTTGCGGCGTTCGCCGCCGTGCTGGTCATTCTCTACTTGGCCGTCCGCTCGCCGAAGATCGTAGGCGCGATCGTCGCCACAGTGCTGGCGGGCCTGGCGTTGACGGCAGCGTTCGGTCTGGCCGTCTATGGCCGCTTCAATCTCATTTCCGTGGCGTTCATGCCGTTGTTCGTCGGGCTGGGCGTCGACTTCGCCATCCAGTTCTGCGTGCGTTACCGAGCGGAAGCCTTGGCGGACTCGGACGTGGTGGGCGCCCTGGTGAAGGCAGGCGGCGGCACGGCCTACGGCCTTGGCCTCGCCGCCGCGGCTACCGGGCTGGGGTTCTTCGCCTTCCTGCCGACCCGCTACAAGGGCGTCTCGGAACTCGGATTCATCGCCGGCATGGGCATGGCGGTCTGCCTGCTGCTGGTGTTCACGCTGCTGCCCGCCCTGCTCACCCTGCTGCGCGCACGCAGCCCTGCGGCGGAGATAGGGTTGCCGGCTCTGCGCAGCGCCGACGACACGCTCTTCGCACGCCGCGGCGTAATCCTTGCGGCGACCGCAGGCCTGGCCGTCGCGAGCCTCGCGATCAGCCCGCTGCTGAGGTTCGATTTCGACCCGCTCCGCCTGCGCAATCCCCGGAGTGAGTCCGTCTCAACCTTCCTGGCCATGGCGAAGGATCCGGAAACCGGACCGGACAACCTTGATGTCCTGACCCGCGACCTGGCCCAGGCCCGCACGATCGCCACGCGACTGTCGGGACGGCCGGAGGTGCGGGCCGCGATCACGCTCGACAGCCTGGTCCCGCCAGACCAAGCGCCCAAGTTGGCGTTGCTGGCGGACGCTAACCTGCTGCTGGATCCGACAGTCAATCCCTTCGATCTGCAGCCGGCGCCCAGCGACGCCGATCTCGTCGAAGGTCTGGGCGCGGCCGCTCAGGCGCTACGCGCTCTCGCGGCAGCCCCCGCTGGCGCGTCGGTGCGGCTCGACGCCTTGCGGCTGGCGGGTCTTCTCGACACCGCGCGGACCGGTTCGCCGGCTCTGCGCGCCCGGCTGCAGGAGGCGTTGGTCGGCGAGTTGCCGACCGCGCTCGAACAGGTTCGGGCCCTGCTCACAGCGGAACCCGTCGCGCTCGCCAACCTGCCGCCGGATCTGAAGGCCGACTGGCTGGCGGCGGATGGTCGGGCGCGCGTGCAACTGCAGCCCGCCGCCGCCCATGGCGACGCCGCCGGCATCGCCCGGTTCGTGCGCGCCGTGCGGGGCGTCGCCCCGGTGGCGACCGGGACACCGGTCGCAGTCGCCCAGACGCGACAACTGATCCTGAGCGCTTTCCGCCAAGCGGGCCTTCTGTCGCTGGGCGCGATCGCCCTTCTGCTCGCGCTGACATTGCGAGACCTGCGCGCTGTCGTGCTTGCGCTCACGCCCGGTGCGCTCAGCGCCCTGCTGACGACGGGAAGCTGCGTCCTGCTGGGTCAGGACATCAACCTGGAGAACCTCATCGCCCTGCCGCTGCTGCTCGGCATCAGCGTGTCGTTCAACATCTATTTCGTCGTGGCTTGGATGAGCGGCGAACGAAACCTGCTGCGTTCAAGCCTTGCGCGCGCCGTGATCTATAGCGCGCTCACCACCGGTGCGGCGTTCGGCGCGCTCGGCCTTTCGCAGCATCCCGGCACGGCAAGCATGGGGATTCTCCTGCTGATTTCCCTCTTTTGGACCCTGGTGGCGACAATTGTCGTCCAGCCGGTGCTTCTGCGGGTCACCTCCCGAGGCGGCTAGCGCATCTTCGCGGTCAGATCGTCCAGCTTCGCCTTCAACGCCGGCGCGCCGCCGGACCGCAGGACGCCTGCGAAGTCCGCCCGTTCCGTGGCGAGCTGACTGACGCCTTTGTAGAAGACGTCGATGACCTTCCAGGATCCTCCGTACTCGCGCAGTCGGTAGTTGACCGAGGTGCTGTCGCCGCCCTCGATGATCTGTGACTTCACAAGCCTGTCCGGTCCGCGGGCCGTCACCGCAGGATCGATGGCGCATCGCTGACCGTGGAATCCATCGAACTCCTGGGCGTAACGGGCTGCCGTATAGCGGGTGAGGGCGGAGACCAGCTCCGACTGCTCGCGGGCGCTCATGGTCGTCCAGGGCGCGCCGATCGCGAACTGGGCCATGGCCTCGAGATTGAAGGATCGCTCCACGACCGGCAGCAGGTTGTGCGCGCGGGCCTGGGCGGTCGCCTCCTTGGTCTGTTTCACGGCATCGAGGACACCGTTGCACAGACTCTCCGCTCGCGAAGCCGCTGGGTCTGCGGCGGCCATGGCCTCGCCCCCGCAGCCCAGACAAATCGCCGCTGCGCCCACCACAATCATCATCTTCACGGAGTTTCTCCTCGCGCATCGCCCTATGGCGCGGAGCGTACTTTCCTCGCGATCTCTATCACGCAGCAATCGAGATGACGTGTTGCAGCGTGCATTTTTGACATCGCGGACTTGCTGGTAGATCGGCCGCGCGGCGATCGTGTCGCCTCGGCGACGTGGGTGTCGTCCCTCTATCGACCCTCAGACTCTGCTTCTCCGCAGCGGGCCGGGGCGATGCACCTCCTGCATGCCGAGGCCTCGCGCCAGCATGAGCCGGGCGACCTCGGATTGCATGAAGTAGAGGATGCCGCGTGCGCCCTCCGCGGACTTGGCCGGGTCGCGCGCGGCGAGACCTGCCCGCATGACGCGCCAGTGGTCGAAGACGCCCTGGGGATATTCGCTCTCGGCCAGGCCCACGTAGGACCAGTGCCAGCGCGTCTTGCGCCGCACGGCGGCGATCATCTTCTGGGCGTCGGCGCTGGCGGTCCCGGCCATCAGGCTGAAGATCACCTCGCTCTGATGGATGAGATCGTCGGCTTGCGCCCCCGCCTCGGAGGCGGCGATCAGCTTGTCCGACTTCTTGAGAATCTCGGCCAGCAAGGGCGCCGAGGCGCGGATGCAGGCGAACCGGGCGGCAACCCCATAGAGACCCGCGCGCAATTCGTAGAGATCGAAGACTTCCTGCAGAGTCGTCACCGTGACGCTCGCACCGCGATTGGGCTCCAGGATGAGCAGGCCGTCGTCGGCGAGTTCGCCCAGAGCGCGGCGAACGACGGAACGGCCCACCTTGAATTCGTCGCACAGCCGCGCCTCGCGAAGCCATTCTCCGGGCGACCAGAGCCCCTCCTGGATCTGATGGCGCAGGCGCTCCGCAACCTGGGCGGCTGACGGGCCATCGCCACGCACACGGCGAGGACGCGGGCTGATCTGCGCGACATTCTCCAAGGCGGACGTACCTCTCTGATCTTCGGGTCCGGCCAACTGCAGGTTGCGGCCGCCTCGCCCCGTCGAAGCGTCTAGCACAGGGATGAGCCACGCGCTCAGTTATCCACTGTAAGCGACATTTCGTCGTACAACTGGATTGACTCAGTCGTACAACAAGAGAAGCATGTTCGGAAACGGGGAGGCCCAAGCTGCGGGGACGAGACGCGCCTCGCGCGGTTCTTCCGCGACCGCAGCCGCGCCGCTCCCCGGGCGCGTCGGAGGGAAGATGCCCACGAGAAAGGATGTGCTGCGGGGCGTAGCGGCGCTCTCGCTCGCCAGCTCGCCGCCACTCCGGGGCGTGGCGCGCGCGGCGGTTGCCGGCGGCTTCAGCGACCGCATCACGCAGCACCTGCCGAGCCCCGATCAGCTCTGGGCATGGCAGACCCAGCTCGCCGCCTGGGCGCCGTGCCTGACGGGTGGCGCCAGCCATGTCGCTTGGATCAACTGGCTCGAGGGCCGGTTGAAGGCCGCCGGCATCGCGCCCCGTCGCCAGACGTTTCGTTTTCCCTACTGGCAGCCGCACAGCTTCGGCTTGTGGCTGGACGGGCAGTCCGTCCCTGCCACTGGCTACCGGCCCTATTCGGGACCGACCGGTCCGGACGGGATTACGGCGGAAATGGTCTACGCCGGCCGCGCGCCCGACCTCGACCTGAGGGGCGCCGCCGGTAAGATCGTGCTGCTGCACGTCGCGCGCAGCGGCGAGCCCACGGGGGGCGAGCCCACCGCGCTGTTCAGCGGAATTACCGTCCCCGACAAGAAGCTGATCGAAGCGTCCGGCGCCAAGGCCGTCGTCTACATCTGGAACGGCTTCTCCGATGCGAACGCGCAATGGCAGATGGAGCCGTTCTTTGGCGGGCCCACGCCGGTTCCGAGCCTGTGGGTGGGCCAGGCGACGGGCGAGCACCTGCGCAGCGCCGCGGCCAAGGGGGGCAAACTGAAACTGGTGCTCGACGCCACCGTCCGCCCCGGTACGCCATCGGACACCCTCTGGGGCGTGCTGCCCGGCGCCGGCGAGGAGGTGGTGGTGGTCAACACCCACACCGACGGCTGCAACGCGATGGAGGAGAACGGCGGCCTGGCCGTGACAGCTCTCGCCTTGGCGCTCTCGCGCCTCCCGCAGGCGCAGCGGAAGAAGACCTACGTCTTCCTGATGACGACCGGTCACTTCTCACAAGGCTACATCGACGGCGCGGACGCCTGGCAGAAGGCCAATCCGGCGCTGATGGCGCGGACGGTGGCCTGCCTGACCTGCGAACACCTAGGCGCGCGCGAATGGCGCGATGTCGGGGGCGTTTACCGGCACACCGGGCAGTTCGCGCTTGGTCGAGCCTTCGCCTGGACCAAGCCGATGGCGAAGCTCTTCAACCAGGCGGTCGCGGCCACCCAGGCGAGTCGCATGGAGGCGGCGGATCCGGCCGACAACCCGACCCACTGGTTCCCCGGGGAAGGCTCGCCGTTCTGGCGAGCCGGCGTCCCGACCGTGGGGTACATCCCGCTGCCGGAGTACCTGATGGCCCAGCCTCCCAAGGGCGGCGAGATCGAGAAGCTCGACAGGGCTCGGCTGCACCAGGAAATCGTCGTCTTCGCCCGGACCCTCGAACGCCTCGACGGTATGAGCAAAGCCGAGATCCGAGGCTGACATGGTTCGCCCGAGCGGACCGCCGTCAACGCGACGGTGCTGCATCGGGCGCGGCCGGATGGTGTCCTCCCCCCATCCGGCCACCCTTTTCCCTCCGGCCGAGGCCGGGGCTGGCCAGGCTCAACGGCCGGCGGCCCGCGGCCATTGAGGACAGACATGGATTCCAATAGCGGCAATCCGGGGCAGGAACCCCCAGGCCAGGACGGACGGCTCGCCGACTGGACGCGGCGCCCGCTGATGCAGGACTGGCCGCTCACGGTCGATCGCATCCTGGAGCACGCCAAGGCGCTGCATGGCCGCCAGGAGGTCGTCACCCGCTCGCTCGAGGGCCCGATCGTCCGGACCAGCTACGCGGAGATCTACCGGCGCGCCAAGCGCTGCTCCAATCTGCTGCAGCACTTGGGCGTGCGGCCAGGCGACCGGGTCGCCACCCTTGCGTGGAACACCGGGCGCCATCTCGAGACCTGGTACGGGATCATGGGCATTGGCGCGATCTGCCACACGCTCAACCCCCGCACCTTTGCCGACCAGCAGCGCTACATCATCACCCACGCCGAAGATAAGGTGATCCTGGTCGACCTGCCCCTCCTGCCGGCGCTCCTGGCGCTCCGCGCGCACCTTCCAAGCGTGACCCACATCGTCGTCCTGGGCGATCCCGGCTCGGTTCCGGAGGGGCCCGGCCTGCACGCCTACGAGTCGCTGCTCGCGCAGGCCTCGGAGGATGTCGCCTGGGGCGGGTTCGACGAGAACGCGCCCGCTGGCCTTTGCTACACCTCCGGGACCACCGGCAATCCCAAGGGCGTGCTCTACTCGCACCGGTCCAACTTCCTGCACACGTTCATGACCCTGGCGCAGGACGTCATGGGGCTCTCGGCGCGCGCCGTGGTCCTGCCCATCGTACCGATGTTCCATGCCAACGCCTGGGGCCTGACCTTCTCCTGTCCGGCGGCCGGCGCGAAGATGGTCATGCCCGGCCAACGCCTGGACGGCGCGGCGCTGCAGGAACTGATCGAAACCGAAGGCGTGACCTTCGCCGCCGCGGTGCCCACCGTCTGGCAGGGCCTGCTGGACCATCTTCGCGCCACGGGCGCGCAAATCGGCAGCCTGCGGCGGATCATGATCGGCGGGGCCGCTGCGCCGGAGGCGCTGCTGCGCGCCTACCGTGACGACTATGGCGTCGAGGTCACTCATGCCTGGGGCATGACCGAGGTCTCTCCTGTGGGCACGGTATCGACCGCGACCGACGAGATCGCCGCCCTGGACGCCGACGCGCAGCTTCGCTTCAACCTCAAGCAGGGCCGGGCGCCCCTGGGCGTCGAGCTGAAGCTGAAGGACGAAGCGGGACAAGCCCTGCCCGAGGACGGGGTCCAGTTCGGGCGCCTCATGGTCCGCGGCCCGGCCGTGGCCCGCCGGTACTTCAAGGACGAGGGGGGTGAGATCCTCGACGAGGACGGCTACTTCGACACCGGGGACATGGCCACGATCGATCCGCACGGGTTCATGCAGATTACCGACCGCGCCAAGGACGTCATCAAGTCCGGCGGCGAATGGATCTCCTCGATCGAGATCGAGAACATCGTCGCGGGCCATCCGAAGGTGGAGCTCTGTGCCGTCGTCGCCATCCCCCATCCGAAATGGGACGAGCGGCCGGTCCTGCTGGTCAAGCTTCGGGCCGACCAGGCCGCGACCCGCGACGACTTTCTCGACTATCTGCAGGGCCGGATCGCCCGCTGGTGGATGCCTGACGACGTGGTGTTCCTGAGCGAGATCCCCCTCGGCCCGACCGGAAAGGTCGACAAGAAGCGCCTGCGCGCCGACCTCCGGGGCTTCACGGCCCCGCCGACCTGACCCCCTGCGCGGTCCCGGTCCGTCGACGGGCGAACCGCGGGTGCGCCGCGCCGGGTCGCAAGGCAGCGTCGCGCTACGCGGCGCCGCGACCCGTCCGACGGCGTCCGCCGGGTCCCGCCCGCGTCTGGCGCGCTTGCATGCCAAACCCCCGGGACACCATCAGCCGCATGACGTCATCCTGGATGCAGTAGAGGATGTTGCGCGCGCCCTCCGCCGCCATGGCGCAATTGCGGTCCGCCAGGCCGGCCCGAAGCACGCGCCAGTGGTCGAAAGGATGGCCGGTGCCCTCGGCCAGGCCCGAGTAGGAATAGTGCCACCGGGTTTTCCGGCGCACCGCCTCGATCATCCGCTGGGCCTCCGGACTGGCGACGCTGGCCAGCCTGCTGAAGATCGCCTCGCTTTCGTGGATAATGTCCTCGGCCGGCGCCGCGCTCTCCTGATGCTGGAACAGCTGATCGATCATCCGCAGCGTCTCGGCCATGAACTTCGGGTCGGACCGGATGCAGGTGAACCGCGCGGCGACGGCGTAGAGCCCGGCGCGCAGTTCGTAGAGGTCGAACACCTCCTGCATTGAAGTCGCCGCCACGAAGGCGCCGCGGTTTTCTTCGATCTGGATCAGGCCGTCATCCGCCAAGATCCGGAGGGCGGAGCGGGTGATCGAGCGCCCGACGCCGAACTCGGCGCAGATGCGCATTTCCCGCAGCCAGTCGCCGGGCAGCAGGCCGCCATCCTGGATCTGCCGACGCAGGGCGTTCGCGACTTCCGCGGCCGTCTTCGGCGACGCGGCCTTCGATTTTCGAGCGGGCGTCGCCGTCGCGCGCGGCTCGCCGCCGGGGGCGGGCGAGGGGCCTTCAGACCGTTTCAAACGTCTGCACCATCACTGTGGCGTTGAACCAAAGGAGCATTTCCGTCGATAAGATAGCGAAAAATTGTCGTACAAAATATTGACACGATCTTGCAGCCGTTGTGACCTGCACATCAAGGGTGCATCGCGGCGGCGCGGGAGCATCGACCATAATCGCCGGTCAAGGCGAAGGGCAGGAGACACGGGATGCGGGTCAGCTCATCGGGGTCGATGCGCCGTCGGCGCGACGTGCTGGCGCTGGGGGCTGCAGCCGGCCTCGCCCCCCTCGTCGCACGGGCCGCCGCAGCGCGGCAGATCAAGGGCTTCCATCCGGACCTGTCGCCGGACGCCGCCCAGCTGATGCGCTGGGTGCGCCAGCTCCACGACTTCGGTCCGGTCCGCGCCACGGGTACGCCGCAGGCCCGGGCCTTCGAGGACTGGCTCGAGAGACAGTTCAAGCAGCTCGGCTTGTCGGTCGAGCGCATCCCCTACCGTCTGACCAGCTGGGAGTGCGACCTCAAGGACTGCGCGATCTCGCTGACCGAGGACGGCAAGGCTCCCCGCCAGATCGAGGTCGTCGCCTACTATCCCTTCGCGGCGTCGACGCGCGGCAAGCCGCCGGTGACCGGTCGCCTGCTCCATGCCGGGGTGGGCGACGACGCGGTGAAGGCGCTGGTCGCCAGGACCGACGCCCAGACGCTCGCCGCCTCGATCGTGGTGGTGGACATGCCGCTGGCCGGCGGCGGCAGCCTGGCGAAGCCCAAGCTCCATAGCCGGACCTTCCCCGAGAACCTGCCGCCCTACCAGACGACCCCGAACCCGGCGACGCAGCTGTCCAGGGCGTCGATGGAAGCTGTTGAGGGGAAGGTGAGAGGGCTGGTGCTCTGCTACACCGACGTGTCTGACGAGGCCTGCCGCTACAACTACCTGCCGTTCAGCGACAAGCACCGCAAGATCCCCGCCCTGTGGGTGGGGCGCAGCGGCAGCGAGGCGCTGCGGGGCCTGTCTGGCAAGGCGACGGTCAGCCTGCGCTGCGACGCCACGCTTACGCGCGATGCCCGATCCGACACCTTGATCGCGACCCTGCCCGGGCCCTCCGAGGAGGTGGTGTTCGTCACGACCCAGACTGACGGTCCCAACGAGATCAACGAGAACGGCGCAATCGGCGTACTCGCCCTCGCGACCCACGCGGCCCGGGCTAAGGATCGCCGGCGCACCCTCGTCTGCAGCCTGCCCACCGGCCACTACGCGGTGGGGGCGGTGGTGGATCCGATCACCGGCTCGGGAAAGCCCGCGGGCACCCGCGGCGTGATGGACGCCCATCCCGAGATTATGGCCCGCACGGTCGGCCAGCTGTCGCTCGAGCAAATGGGGGCGAGCGACTGGACCGACGATGGCGGCCACTGGCATTCGACCGGCGGGCCGGCGCCCGACATCTGGCTCCCGACGGCGGGGCTGGAGCCGCGGATGATCGAGCTTTTCTTCCCCTGCACGGTCGGTGAAGACCCGCGCTTCTCGCACACAGAAATCTCGCTGAACAATCTGCCCACCGGCGAGGGCGGCGCGCCGCGTGCGGCCGGCATTCCGGGGTTCGGCCTGATGGGTTGGCCAAACTACTTCTTCCGTGCCGATCCTAGGGGCGTGATCGACAAGTTCGACCCGCGGATCATGAAGAACGAGGTGAACATCGCCACGAAGCTGATGATCCTGTTCGACCGCCTGACCCCCGACCAGTTGCATGGCCGCGCGCCGGTGACGGAGGCCGACCTGTTCGGCTGACCCCATCCACCGCCAAGTCGGCGGGCGCGCACGCCCGCGACGCTCGAAGAGTTCGCCAAGGAGGATTTCATGCGCAATCGGCGGGACATATTGGGGTTGGCCGCGGCGGCGGGCCTGACGCCGGCCTGGGCGCGCGCCCTGACAGGACCGCGGCAGATCCACGGGTTCCATCCCGAGCTGTCGCCGGGTGCGGACCAGCTGATGGCCTGGGTCCGCCAGCTGCACAAGTTCGGCCCCATCCGGCCCACCGGCACGCCGCAGATGCACGCCTTCGAGGATTGGCTGGAGGTGCAGTTCAAGGGGTTGGGGTTTTCGGTGGAGCGGATCCCCTACCGGCTCACCAGCTGGGAATGCGATGTGAAGGATTGCTCGATCTCGGTGACGGAGGACGGCAAGGCCGCCCGCGATGTCGAGGTGCTGGCCTACTACCCGTTCTGCGCCTCGACCCGCGGCCAGCCGGCCGCGACCGGCCGCGTGCTCTACGCCGGTGTCGGCGAGGCCGCCGTGAAGGCGCTGGTCGCGAACACCGACGCGCGCACCCTGGCCGAGTCCGTGGTGGTGATGGACATGCCGATGGGGTTGGGCATCCGCGCGGACAAACCCATCCGCACCTATTCGAAGACCTTCCCCGATCCCCTGCCGCCATATCCGGCCACCCCGAATGTCTTCTCGTCCGGCGGCCGGACGGCCATGGAGGCGGTGGAGGGCAGGGTGAAGGCCCTGGTGCTCTGCTACACCAACCTCTCGGACGAGGCGGGCCGCTACAACTACGCCCCCTTCAGCGATCCGCACCGCAAGACGCCGGCGCTGCGGGTCGGCAAGACCAGCGGCGACTACCTGCGGTCCGTGGCGGGCAAGGCCGTCATCGCGCTGCGCTGCGACGCCAAGCTCACCCCCGACGCGCGTTGCGACACCCTGGTCGCTACCTTGCCGGGACCCTCAGAAGAAGTGGTCTTCGTCACCACCGAAACGGACGGTCCGAACGAGATCAACGAGAACGGCCCGCTGGGCGTGCTGGCGCTCGCCACCCACGCGGTGAAGGCGAAAGATCGACGCCGAACGCTGGTTTGCAGCCTGCCGACCGGCCACTACGCGATGGGCGCGGTGATGGATCCGGTGACGGGTTCCGGCAAGCCGGCCGGCACCCGCGGGGTCATGCAGGCGCGCCCTGAGATCATGGCGCGCACGGTCGGCCATCTCGCCATGGAGCAGATGGGCGCGACCGACTGGCGGGATGACGGCGGCCGCTGGCGTGCGACCGGCGGTCCCGCGCCGGCCTACTGGCTGCCGACCGCCGCGGTTCAGGCGCGGATGATCGACCTCTTCTTCCCGTGCACCGTCGGCGAGGACCCTCGCTTTTCACAGTCGCTCATTTCCTTGGAGACCTTTCCCCCCGGCGAAGGCGGGTCTACCCGCAACGCCGGCATTCCCGGATGGGGCCTGATGGGCATGCCGCACTACTTCTTCCGCGCTGATCCCAACGGGGTCATCGACAAGTTCGACCCGCGCATCATGAAGGTGCAGGTCGATATCCTCACCAAGCTGATGGTGCTGCTGGACCGCCTCACCCCCGACCAGCTGCACGGCCGCGCGCCGGTGACGGCGGCGGACCTCTACGCCTAGGGACCCGCGTCGGCGGCGCGGCGGCCGGCGCAAGACGTTCAGACCGGGAGCGCAACGTGGATCGTCATCGTCGCCATCTGTTGGCCGTAGGTTTGGGCGCGGGGGCCGCACTGGCGGCCGGGCCCGGCCGCGCCCTGACCGTCGCGGAGCTGTTTCCGGTCGTCGAGACCGCCCAGGGCAAGCTGCAAGGGCTGACCAGTGGCGGCGTCCATACCTTCAAGGGCGTCCGCTATGGAGCCGACACGGCGGGCAAGCTGCGGTTTCGGCCGCCCGCGCCGCCGCCGAAATGGACCGGGGTCCGGGACGCCCTGAACTACGGCCCCATTCCGCCGCAGGGGCCCGACAGCCGCCGCCGCGCCTATGCCGGATTGATCACCTTCGATATCGAGCCCGGCGGGATGGGGGAAGACTGCCTCGTCCTGAACCTCTGGACGCCGACCCTCGAGCGGCACGCGAAGCGGCCCGTGATCTTCTCCATCCACGGCGGCGGCTATGTGTTCGGCTCGGGAAACACCGCCATCTACGACGGCGAAGCCCTGGCGCGGTTCGGCGACTGTGTCGTCGTCACGATCAACCACCGCCTGGGCGCCTTCGGCTATCTCAATCTCGCCGACCAGGATCCGGATTTCGCGACCGCAGGGTCTGCGGGCATGCAGGACATCGTGGCGGCGCTGCGCTGGGTAAAGGAGAACATCGAGGCGTTCGGGGGCGACCCCAACCGCGTCCTGGCCTTTGGGCAGTCCGGCGGCGGGGCCAAGACGTCGATGCTGATGGCGATGCCCTCGGCGAAGGGTCTCTTTCACCGCGCCGGCGTGCAGAGCGGAAGCCGGCTGACCACGCCGGGGCGCGTCGAGGCGCAGAAGACCACCCGGGCGCTGCTCAAGACGCTGGCGATCCCCGAGGGGAACGCCGTCCGGCAACTGCAGACCTTGCCCTATGCCACATTGCTGGCGGCCCAGCTCACCCTGTCCGGACTGCCCGGCGGTTCGACGCCCGGCCCGCAATATTACCTCGGCCCCTCCCTCGACCGTGAGTTGCCGAGCGGGCCTTTCGACCCCGCCGCTCCGGAGGTGTCCCGCGAGGTTCCGCTGATCATCGGGACCTGCCTGGACGACGGCGCGTTCGGGCCGACCAACTACGACCTGGACGAGGCCGGGCTCGAGGCCGTCATCGCGCGGCAGGCGGGCGCGGACCAGGCCAAGGCGATCCACGCGCTCTACCGGGCGGAGGATCCCATCGCGCTGCCATTCACTCTGCAGGGACGGATCGCAGCGGATTCCGGGCTGCGACAGATCGCGGCGCTGCAGGCTGAGCGCAAAGCCGCCCAGGGTGGCGCGCCGGTCTGGACCTACCTGTGGTCGGCGGGAAGTCCGAGCTTCGGGGGACGCTATGGGGCCGTCCACGCCATCGACCTCGGCCCGAGCTTTCACAACCCCCACACGCCGGTGAACGGCGGGACGTCAGAGATGGCGCAGTTGTCGGATCAGATCGCCGCGAGTTGGGTGGCGTTCGCTGCGACGGGCGACCCGAACAATCCGCAGATCCCGCACTGGCCGGCTTTCACGAACGCCGGGCGCTCGACCCTGGTGTTTGACACCCACACGCATGTCGAGACCGATCCGCGCCGAGCCTTCCTGGAGGTTTGGCGCAAGGCCGGCCGGGCGCCTCAGGGATGATGTTGGCGACGGCGCTCCGATGACGGCCCGCGCACCGAATCGGATCGCGCCCGCCGAGCCGACGGTCGCGCAGCCGCGGCGATCTCGTCGCAAAGATCACAGCATAATTGTCGTACAATACATTTGACACCGTGCGACTTTCGTTGTGTCCTCGCCTCAACGGCTCGGCTTAAGAGTCGGTGACAGAGTAGGTGGAGACGCTGACAACCTGGGGCGCTGGCGCGTGCGCTTTCGAGCCCGCCCGAGTCTACGTCCTCCTCCGCGATGTCATCGACTGGATCCGCGACAACAACCGCCCGTCAGGGGCGAAGAAGGGGGAGTGACGTCATGGGGTCGAACACGCACGCCTATGGGACCGCGGCGCGACGGTCTCGAGGGATCGGCATCCGCGCAGCGCTCCTGGCCTCGAGCGGCCTGATGCTGCTGGCGCAGCCCGCGCTCGCGCAGCAGAGCCAGGCGCTGGGCGGCAATGTGGACGAGGTCGTGGTCACCGGCTCGCGTATCGCCAACAACGGCTTCCAGCAACCGACGCCCGTCACCGTGGTCGGGCAGGAGGACCTGCAGCGCGAGATGCCGCCGACCATCGCGGACTTCCTGAACGAACTGCCGTCTTTCGGCTTCTCCTATTCCGCGCGCAATCCGGGGAACGGCGTTGCGGGCGGCGGCACCGAAAGCGTCAACCTCCGCGGGCTGGGGACCAACCGCACCCTGGTGCTGCTCGACAATCGCCGGGTGGTCCCCTCGTCGCCGGGCGGCGGTGTCGACACCATCACCATGCCGAGCAGCCTCATGAAGCGCGTCGAGATCGTGACGGGCGGCGCCTCCGCCGCCTGGGGCGCCGACGCCGTCGCCGGGGTGGTCAACTTCGTCCTGAACCACGACTACGAGGGCTTTGCGGTCAACGTCCAGGCCGGCATCTCGCAACGGAACGACGACAAGCAGATCAGCACCGACGTGACCTTCGGGAAGAAGTTCATGGACGGGCGGCTGCGGGTCATCGGCAACTTCAAATATTCCGACTCCCCCGACGTCATCAAAAACCCGGACCGGCCGTGGTGGCGCAACCGCGCCGCGGTGAACAATCCCGCCTACGTCGCGGGCAACGGCAAACCGCAACTGATCACCGTCGACTTTCCGGGTCAGGCGCTGGTCGCACCGGGCGGCGTGATCACTTCAGGCCCGCTGAGGGGCATTCAATTCGTGGGCTCCGGCTCCCCGGTGCCCTACAACGCCGGCAATCCCTCCGGGCAGCTGCAGTTCGGCGGCGATGTCGATCTCAGCATCTCTCGGCAGTTCGACCTGGCCTCGCCGCTCAAATACGGTAACGCCTTCGTCCACGCCGACTTCGACCTGACGCCCGATATCACCGCCTATGCGGAGTTGAGCGTCGACGGCTCGCGCTACGCCGACAGCGGCTATTTCTACTATGAGCGGGTCGGCAACCTGACCATCCAGGCCGACAACGCCTACCTCGACCCGTCCCTCCAGCAGCGGCTCGTCGCGCTCGGGCAGTCCTCGTTCTCCCTGGGTCTCACGTTCATCGCCGGCGATCCGCCGCATTCGATCAACGACCGCCGCGTCTGGCGGGGCGTAGTCGGACTGGACGGGAAGTTCGGGGAGAACTGGAAGTGGGGCGCCTACTTCCAGCACGGCGAGACCAAGGTCGACACCACGACATACAACAACCCCATGCCCGCCAACTTCCTCCTGGCGGTGGATGCTGTCCGCAGCCCCGCGACCGGCGCGATCGTCTGCCGGTCCACCCTGACCAATCCCACCAACGGCTGCGTCCCGCTGGACGTGTTCGGCAACAACGTGTCGTCCGCGCAGGCGCAGAAGTACGTCCAGGGCACGCTGGCCTGGCAGAGCACCCACGTGCAGCTCGATGTCTTCTCGGCGGACGCCTCGGGGAAGCTCTTCACCTTGCCGGCCGGGGACGTCACCGGCGCCTTCGGCGTCGACTACTACCGGGAGGAGGCGGACTCGAACAACGATCCGCTGTCGACGCAACGGCTGTTCGCCTCGGGGAATTTCCAGCCGTTCTCCGGCTCGCGGAATGTCAAAGAAGCCTTCGTTGAAACCTCGATCCCGATCCTGAAGGACCTGCCGCTCGTCAAGAGCCTGGAATTCAACGCTGCGGGCCGCATTACCAACTACAGCACCAGCGGCAGCGTCGAGACCTGGAAGCTCGGCGCCACCTATCAGATGACCGACGACCTGCGCTTTAGGATCACCAAGTCGAAGGATATCCGGGCGCCGACGCTCAACGACCTCTACTCCAAGGGCAACTCCGGCACGCAGAACGTCTTCGACCCCGTCCTCAACAAGACGGCGCAGGTATTTTTCGTCAGCTCCGGCAACCCGGACCTGAAGCCGGAGGACGCCGATACGCTGACGGCGGGGATCGTCTATCACCCGCACTATTTGAGCGGGCTGGAGCTGTCGCTCGACTACTACCGGATCGGCATCCAGGGCGCGATCTCCACGGTAGGATCGGCCGACACGGTCGCGCGCTGCTACAACGGCACCGAGCCGGCGCTCTGCAAGTTCATCGTCCGCGACGCCTCCAACGCGATCGTGCGGGTGAACTCCGCGCCGCAGAACATCGATGAGCTGTTCACCTCGGGCTACGACTTCGAGCTCGACTATCGCCATACGCTTGGCCCCGGCGACCTCACGATCCGGGCGCTCGCCACCTACCTCGCCCAGTTCAACACCACCGACAACGGGATCACGATCAAGCAGGCTGGCTTCGTCAATCTCGGCTCGAACGGCATCGACCCGTTCCTGCGCGGCAGCGTCTCGGCCACCTACACCCAGGGCCCGATGTCCTACACCCTGCGCTCGCGGCTGGTGGGCCCCACGAAGCTGAATCGGGCCTGGACGTCCGGCGTCCAGATCGACCAGAACGATCTGCCGCCCTACGCCGACTTCGGCCTGACCCTGGTCTACAAGGCCAAGGTCTTCGGCCAGGACACCGACTTCACCTTCGACGTCGAGAACCTGTTCGACACCGAGCCGGTGCGGGTCCCGGTGCTGCCCGGCTCCGGCATCTACTCCTTCCCGGGCCTGGCCGGCCGATACGATCTCTACGATCCCTTCGGCCGGGAGTTCCGGGTGGGTGTCCGGACCAAGTGGTGATCCCAGGCCGGGGTCCGGCGAACGCCTGACCCCGGCCGCGTCCGTAAGGCCAAGGCCGTTTCCCCGCCCGTGTCCCGTAGAAGAGCCCGTTGTCCCATGCCGCCAGGATCTCGCCGCGAATTCCTGCAGGTAGCCGGCGCCACGGGACTTACCTTCGTGTCCGCGAGCGGCGAGGCCGCGGCCTTCTCCCTGGGCGATGCGCCGGCCCTGCGGCCCGGCGTGCTGCCGTCGGCGGACGAGCTGGGCCGCCAGACGATCCGGATGAACGATCTTGGCGACCGGTTCACCGGCGCCGAGGCTCACCGGGCCCACGTGGAATATCTCGTGAGCGGCCTTCAGGCGGCCGGCCTGAACGTCCAGCGCGAGACCGGCGTCTTCACGCGCTGGCTCGCCACCCGGTGGGCCGCGAAACTGACGCCGCTCACGGGCGCGCCCGTCGATCTGTCCGCGACGTCTTACTACCCCTATTCGGGCGTGACCGGGCCCGAAGGCGTCACTGGCGAACTCGTGCAGCGACCGAACACCGCCACCGCCGACCGGCAGATCGCGGCCACCGGCGATCTCAAGGGCAAGGTGGTGTTCATCGAGGTCGCCGGCCTGGTCTCGCCGCTGGGCGACGGGTCAAAGCCGCTTTGGGGGTTCGACCCGAAGAGCGCACGGTATCCGACCCATATCAGCGCGGTTTGGGGCAGCATCACCCCCGGCCTGCTGGGCGACTTGAAGGCGGCCGGGGCGGTGGGCGTGATCCTCGGCTGGACCAACATCTCCGACGACCAGGCGAGCGGCCAGTACTCGCCCTACGGCCGGCCGATCCAGGATCTGCCCTGCGTCTGGGTGGGCCGGGAGTCGGCGGCGGCGCTGCGCGGCGCGGCCGGAACCGGCGCACGGGCCAGTGTTATCCTGCAAGCGCAGGTGACGCCGAACGTGTCGGTCGACACCGTCTGGGCGGTGCTGCCGGGCCAGACCTCGGAGGAGGTGCTGATCGTCGAGAGCCACAGCGACGGCATGAACTTCCTCGAGGAGAACGGCTCCCTCGCCCTGCTGGCTATGGCCAGGTACTTCGCAAAGCTCCCTAGAGCTGAGCGCAAGCGGGACATCGTCTTCGTGCTTCCCAGCCACTTCGCCCGCGCCGATCTCGTCGGCATCCCCGGCTGGATCCAGCGGCATCCAGACCTCCTCAAGAAGGCCGCCGCCTGGGTGACGGTGGAGCATCTCGGCTGCCGCGAGTGGTTCGACGATGCGGCGGGCGCCTACGCGCCGAGCGGCCGGGACGAGACGAGCTTCGCCATCACCGACTTCAAAGGCGTCGCCGACGCCGCCCTGGGCGGCGCTCGCGGCGGCGACCGGCTGGCGGTCATCCACGGGCCCCGGGTTCCCGGCGAAGGCGGCGCCTTCTACCGCACCGGCGTCCCCGGCCTGGGCTTTTTCCCGGCGCCCAACTACCTGCTCTCCTTCGCGAAGAACGGGCACATCGACAAATTCAGCCCCACGCTGATGCAGGCGCAGGTCGAGAACCTGACGCGGGCGATCCTGAAACTGGACGGCATGACCGCCGCCCAGATTCGGGCCGGCTAGGGGGCAGGGGCTCCAGGATGAACGAGCAATCGCCACGCCCCGCGGCCGCGCCCTCCATCGTGAAGGTGGCGTTGACCGCGTCCGCCGGGGCGACGATCGAATGGTACGACTTCTTCATCTACGGGACCGCCGCGGCGCTGATCTTCCCGAAGCTGTTCTTTCCGGCGCAGATTCCGCCGTTCCTGGCCCAGATGGCGGCCTTCAGCACCTTCGCGGTTGGCTTCGTCGCGCGCCCCTTTGGCGGGGTGCTGTTCGGCCATTTCGGCGACCTCTTCGGCCGCAAGCGCGCGTTGGCGACCGCGCTGGTGCTGATGGGCGCGGCGACCGCCTGCATCGGGCTTTTGCCGACCTATGCCCGGGCCGGCGGCCTCGCGCCCCTGCTGCTTGTGGTGTTGCGCTTCATCCAGGGCCTGGCGGTGGGCGGTCAGTGGGGCGGGGCGGCGCTGCTGGCCATCGAGAGCGCGCCGCCGGGCCGCCGAGGCTTCTACGGCAGCTTCGTGCAGATCGGCGTGCCGCTGGGCGTCCTGCTGGCGAACGTGATCTTCCTGGTGCTGGGGGAGCGGATGTCGCCGGGGGTTTTCCAAGCGTGGGGCTGGCGCATTCCCTTCTTGCTGAGTCTGATCTTGGTGGGGGTGGGCCTCTATGTGCAGTTCAACCTGGAGGAATCCGCGGCGTTCCAGGCTGCCGACACAAAGGCCGCCGAGCCCGCGCGCGCGGTGGCCCGGTCGCCGATCCTGGCCGTGCTGACGAGCCATCCGACGGAAATCCTGCTGGCCGGCGGCGCCTTCGTCGCCAACAACACCTGCTTCTATGTCGCCATCACCTATGCGGTGGCCTATGGGGCCACGACACTGCACCTGCCCAGGACATTGATGCTGGGGGCGGTGATGATCGGCAGCGTGGCGATGATCCCGGTGCTGGTCTTCTGCGGCTGGATCTCCGATCACTGGGGCCGGCGGCCGCTGTTCATGGCGGGGGCGGCGCTGACCGCGGTCTGGGCCTTCGCGTTCTTTCCGCTGATCGAGACCGGGGCGCCGGCGCTGGTGATTCTGTCGGTGACGGTGGAGCTCGCGCTGCTGAGCCTGATGTACGGGCCGCAGGCGGCGCTGTTCGCCGAGCTTTTCCCGGTGGAGGTCCGATACTCCGGCGCCTCGCTCGGCTATCAGATCGGCTCGGTGGTGGGCGGCGGCCTCGCGCCGATCATCGCCACCGCGCTGTTCGCGCACTTCAGGTCGAGCGGCCCGATCGCGGTCTATCTCGCCGGGATGTGCGCGATCTCGTTGGTCAGTACGATCGCGCTCAGCCTTCGGGCGAGGGCGGCGCGTCCGGCCGCCGCAGGATGAAGGTGCAAGGGAGGATGCCGATGGCTCTGGCGAGACGGGCGATACTGCAAGGCTTGGGGGCGGGCGTGGTCGCGGGCCTCGCCGGTCAGCCCGCACGGGCGGCCCCTGTCGCCCTGGATGGGCCCCCGCGTCTGGACTGGGTGGTCTCGGAAGACGAGGCCTTGGCCTGGCATCGGTTCAAGGACAGCAATGGCCCGGCTCTGACCGGCAACGAGTCGTGGCGGTCGTTCCTGGGATTCCTTGAGGACAGGCTCAAGGCCTTCGGCTGCGTCGACGTCCGCCGCGCGCCCTGGAGCTTCAAGCGCCTCGTCACCAGCCTCTGGCCCGACGATTCCAAATGGAGCCTGGTGTCCAACGGTGCGCGGGTTCGCGTCGCCAACTACGGCGCCAACTGCGGGGTCACCGGCCCGAAGGGCGTCACCGCGCCCCTGGTGCTCTGGGATGACGCTCGCAAGCCGGACGTCGCCGGCAAGATCGTGGTCTACCGGCCGACGCCGCGGCCGGATGTCCGGATCGCCTTCAGCGAAAGCGACTACGAGGGCTCCACGCCCTTCGACAGCTGGCCGGTCGAAGGCAAGCCCGTGCCTCAGGCGCAGGGTGGGACCCATTCGATCTCCAGCGTCGTCTGGGACGAGATGACCGCCACCTCGACCTTCGTGACGGCGATGCGCGACGCGCGCCCGGCGGGCGTGGTGTTCGCCATGAACCTGAACCGCGCGGCGACGGCGGGCCTCTACACCTTCGGCGTCCCCAGCGACTACGACTTCCCCTCCGTCTATGTGGACCGCACCGTCGGCGACACGGTGGTCGAGGACGCCCGCCAAGGCCGCACGGCCACGCTCCGGGTCGAAGGTGAGCGGGTCGACAGCGAGGCCTACCAGCTCATCGCCTTCCTGCCGGGCCGCGACTACGGTTCGGACCGTGATGAGCAGGTGCAGCTGCGCACCCATACTGACGGGCCCTCGATAAGCCAGGACGACGGCGCCCTGGGGTTGCTGGGGGTGGTCAAGTACATGAGCCACATCCCACGGGCCGAACGGCCCCGGACGCTGATGATCGAGCTCGACTGCCGCCACTTCATGCCGGGCGCGGAGCGGGCGTGGGCGGCGCAGGACTACTTCGCCAAGACCCCGCATGCCCGCGACAAGATCGTCGGCATGATCGCCATGGAGCACCTGGGGCAGATCGAATACGTCTTCGACGGCGAGGAGATCAGGCCGAGCGGCCGCTCGCTGCCGACCTGGATCTACACCAACCAGAACCAGCAACTGGTCGATGTCGCGCTGAAGGCCGCCAAGGACAACCACCTTCGCTCGGCGGTCATCCGGGCCCCGGGGCGCCCGGGTGTCCATGGCGGGTCGCAGGGCCCCTGGTACGGCATGGGCGGCGGGGCGCAGGCCCTGGGCCTGCCGGCCTTCGGCGGCCAGGGCGACCTGGGGGCCTACTGGGCGTTCTCGGGCCGCATCGACCGCTTCGACCCGCGCTCGTACCGCCGCGAAGTCGCGACCTTCTGCCAGCTCACCGGGTACCTGATGACCGCGGACCTCCGCCGGCTGCAGGTGCCCAAGGTTCCCCGCGGCTTCTGACCGCGCCGCGTCCCGGGAGACTGCCATGGCCAACCACAAGTTCAGGCTCGCCGTCCTCGCGCCGCTGGGATTGTGCCTGGCGGTCGCGCCGGCCGCCGCCCAAGCGCCGGCCACGCCGGCGCCCGTCACCCCCGCGCCGGCCTATGCCGCGCCCACCCGTGCGCCGCCCGGCCAAGCCCAGGCCGTACGGCTTCCGCAGGGCGCGCTGACAGGGGCCGTGAGCGACGGGGCCGGGTGGTTCCTCGGCATCCCCTACGCGCCGGCCCCGGTCGGGGACCGCCGCTGGCGTCCGCCCGGCCCGCCGCCCGGCTGGACCGGGTCGCGTGACGCCACGCGCGCCGGCGCGCCCTGCGCGGAACAGGAAGACTGCCTCTTCCTGAATGTCCTTCGGCCGGCCGCGGCGCGGCCCGGCCAGAGGTTGCCGGTGATGGTCTGGATCCACGGCGGCTCCTTCGTCGCCGGGACCTCCCTGGGCGGCTACGGCGGCGACACCGACGGCCATGAATTCGCGCGCGAAGGCGTCATCGTGGTCTCGGTGAATTACCGGCTTGGGCGGGCTGGCTATTTCGCGCATCCGGCCATCAGCCGGGAAGGCCACCTTCATTCCAACTACGGCGCCTTGGACCAGATCGCCGCCCTGAAGTGGGTGAAAGCCAACATCGCCCAGTTCGGGGGCGACCCCGGCAACGTCACGATCTTCGGCGAAAGCGCCGGCGGTCTGGGCGTCCTGCTCCTTATGGTCTCGCCAGAGGCCCGCGGCCTCTTCAACAAGGTGATCGCCGAGTCCAGCTTCGCGCGCAGCCAGACAATTCCGCTCGCGGAAGCCGAGGCCAGCGGCGTGAGGCTGGCGGAAGCCGCCGGCGTCAGGGGCGACGACGCCGCCGCAGCGGCCGCCTTGCGGGCTCTGCCGCTATCGGCCCTGCCGCTGCCGCCGCGCGGCACGCGGGAAGGCCGCACCTACCCGATCCAAGACGGCCGGATTTTTCCCACCAATGTCATGACGGCGTTCGAGGGCGGCCAGGAGGCGAAGGTCCCGCTGATCATTGGCGGCAATTCCAACGAGGCGAGCCTCACGCGGCCGACGCCAGCGGCGCTCGACGCCATGCCCGTCGAGAAGCGTGATGCGATCCTGAAGGTGTTCGATCCGACCGGAACGGCCGACCGCGGCCAGGTCATCAACGACTTCACGACGATCCAGGGTGTGACCGAACCCGACCGGGCGATCGTGCGGCTGCACAGCCGCAACGGCGCGCCAGCCTGGACATATTATTTCTCCGACGTGCCCGCCGGGCAGCGGGCTCGCAGGGCATATGGCGCCGCCCACACCGAGGAGCTTCCTTTCGTCTTCGTCTCCCCGACGGGGGTCTTCGCGCCGTCCGACCTGGCGTTGGCGAAGGCGGTGAACGCCTATTGGGCCGCGTTCGCGAAGACCGGCGATCCGGCATCGGCCGGCGGCGCCGCTTGGCCGCGATGGACCGCCGAGACCGAAGGCCAGATCGAGTTCGCGTCCGACGGCCCGCAGACCCGCACCCATTTCCTGAAGGCCCAGCGGGACCTCGCGGAGAGCTACGCCCGCAGGTAGGCGTCGCGTGAGCCTCCGCCCGACGGGCGGGCTCCCGATCCGGACAAAGCCTGGGGCGCGTCGCGCCGAAACGCTGCGGCGAGCTCGACCATCACGGACATGGACGCCGGATTGGCCGTCGCCGAAAGGTCGACCACGTCGTTCAGCCGGGCGCCTTCGAAACGATCCCGCCGAGCGACGGCAGCTTCAATTTTCTTTGCGAAAAAGAAAAAATATGGTCGTATCGCGAGGGCCGTACCGGGGGGCGCGCGCCGGCCGACGGGCCCCGAGTTGCGAAAGAGGACGCCTTGGCCTTAGACAATGACCTCGAGAGCGCCTACGCCACCGGAGCGTCCGCCGAGATCTTGGATCAGATGCCGCTGTCGAAACCCGAGGGGCCATCGCGCAAGTCCCGCAAGTCGCAGGGGGAACGCCGCCAGGAGTCCATGACCCAGATCATGGACACGGCCGAGGCGCTGTTCGCGGAGGGAGGGTACAACGGCGTCACCTTCAACCGGCTGGCGGAGGTCGCGGGCGTCGATGCGTCCCTTCTGCGCTACTACTTCGGCGACAAGGAACAGCTGTTCCAGGCCGTGTTCCGCCGACGCGGCCCGGAGCTCAACCAGGCCCGCCTGAAATCGATGGCCGCCTACCGGGAGTCCGCGGGGAAGAACCTGCAGCTCGAGGGCATCCTCGACGCCCTGGTCCGGCCCGGCTTCCTGTTGATGGCCGAGGACGAAGGCTGGCGGAACTACATGGCGATCGTCGCCTACGTGAACAGCTCCCGCGGCCCCATGCACGCGCTGTTCGCCGAGACGTTCCACTACGTCTCGCGGGAGTTCATTGCCGATCTGCGCCGCATCTATCCCAATGTCTCGGAGGCGGAGATCTACTGGAGCTACCTCTTCATGACCGGGGCGCTGACCTTCTCGATCTCGGGCACCAAGCGGATCGACACCCTATCGAACGGCCTGGTCAGCACCTCCGACACCATGGGGGTGTTCGAACGCTTTCCGATCGCGCTCGCCGGCGCGATCCGGGCGCTCTGCGAACGCCCTGAAGCGGCCCGCCCGCCGCGCGCCCGCAAGGCGCGCCGCACTAAGGTCCAGACGCACTAGACCGCGCGCGGCGCCGGCCGCGCTACTTGCCGTCGACGCTGTAGGCGAGCAGGACGTTCACGCCGTTGCCGCCGATGCTGGCGGTGCCGTTGAAGCCGCTCATTACGAACACGCGGCCGCCGGCGATGGCCGCGCCCATGCCGTCGAGGCTGCCACCCGGCTGGCCCTTGATGTGGTTGACGGTGTCGTAGGTCCGCGAGGTCGTGCTGTCCGCCCAGATCACCTTGCCCGTGGCCGCGTCATAGGCCCGGAACCAGCCGTCCATGGCCCCGCCGAAGACCACGCCAGGCATCGCCGACGGCGCTTGGGATTGAGCGCGGATGCAGGTGGCGCTGGCCGGTTGGGCGGCATAGCGGCAGGGCGCGACCGGCGTCGGCGTCTGCCAGATCACCTTGCCGGTCGCGGGATCCAACGCCGTCAGGCCTGGCCGCGCCGGGCTGAGGCCTGGCCAGAACCGGCGCTTGGTGGAGTCTCCCGCCGGGACCTCGTTCTGCAGGTTCACGGTGTCGGCCGCCGCCGCGTACAGGCGCTGGCCGTCGGCCGCCATGCCCCATTCCACGCCGCCAAGCGGCGAGCCGGCGCTCACCTGGCGCGTCCACAGGAGCTTTCCGCTCGCGGCGTCCATCCCGTAGACCAGGCCCGACTTCTGGCCGGACAACACAACATCGCGGCCTCCCTTCAGATGGAAGACGATCGGCGAGGCGCCGAAGTCGACGTCCAGGCTGGGGGGCAGGGGACAGTTCGGGCCCACGCTCTCGCTGGTGCAGCCGCCCACGAAATTGTCCTTGTCGTCGACCTGGGTCGACCAGCGGATCGCGCCACTGGCGCGGTCGATGGCGACGATGGCGTCTGCGCCCTTGGTCGGGGCGTCGGTATAGCTGTCGCCGGTGGCGACCAGGATTTGATCGCGCACGCGGTCGTAGACCGGCGCCGACCAGATCGCCGCCCCGGCGGGCCCCTGCAGCTGGGTACCCACCTTGTTTAGCCGCGTGGGCTTCAGCGGCTCGGGGATCACGTAGGTCTTCCAGCGCTGCTTACCCGTGGCGAGATCCAGCGCCGCCACCGAGCCGCGGAAGCTGCAGCAGGGATATTTCGGGTCGCCGCCGGTCCCCTCCTCACCGGAGGTCAGGGGCACCATCACCGTGTCCTTCACCACGAGCGGCGTCCCGGTAATGGTGGCGACGGGGTTGGTGTCGAGTTCGTCCGAGGTCCAGAGGGTCTTGCCGGTCTGGGCGTCGAAGGCCCGCGCCGTACGGTTGCGCAACCCGATCAGCGTCAGCCAGCCGCTGGGCGCGACGCTCGAGCGCACGACCATCGGCGTCGTGCGCGAGACGACCTTGTCCACGACCCAGCGGACGCAGCCGGAGCGGCTGTCCAGGGCGTAGAACTTGCCGGACCGGTTGGCGATGAAGAGCCAGTCGCCGACCACGGTCGGCGCGCCGCCACCGGTCATCGCGAACGACCACTTGACCTTCAGCCGCCGCACCTGCGCGCGGGTCAGGCCAGGCCGCGGCTGGAAGCGCCGCCCGGCCGCATCGACGCCGACGCTGGTCCAGTCGGAGCCGCTCAGCCGAATCGGCGGGTTCGGCGTGGCGCACATCACGTCCTCACCGACCGCCCCGATCGGGTACTTGCTTTGGTCGGCGTCCTTGGCCGGCAGGCCTGAGAGATAGGTCGCCACCGACTGCTTCTCCGCCGGCGAGAGGCCGGAGCCCATCCGCTGCATGACGCCGCCGGTGAGGGCGTCGATGATGCTGGCCGGCGGTAAGGCTCGGAGCGTCGCCCGGTCCGGCGCGCGGTTGATGGCCGGGTCGTGGCAGGCCTTGCAGTTCGTATTGAAGATCGTCTCGCCGACCTTAAGCGTCTGCGCGCCAGCCGGAGATGCCGCCAGAATCTCAAGGGCAAAGACCGCCCCAAGCCCAAGCCAACGCCGCAAAGCCGCCTCCCATCATTAATTTTTTCTACAAGGAATAGCCTAGGCAGTGACGCTCCTCGCCGTCAATCAGCGCGACTTGCGTCGTTGTCCTGAAGCCGAGCTCCCGAACCATGTGCTCTGGGTTTACTAGAAACTTCAGCATATTACGGTGCGGACAATTTCGCCATCTCTCCGTTTACCGGCAACTCGCCTCGGGCGTCCGAAGGGCGTTCGAAATCCTCTCGGTCGTGGATTCGTGTCGCCCTGGGCGGTGGCTGCCATAGGGGGATGAGCGTCACTTTTTTCCTTTTCACGAAACAAACGCATTGACAGCCGCGGCGCTCGGGATGAGCCTTGGTTATACAGGGTGATGTGCTGACGCGTATGACCGCGGCGCCATAATTTCGTCGGACAATATCGCGCCAATGGCACGATTTTCGACGGGGTGGCGCGAGACGGGTCTCCGCCTCGGAGGCGCTCACCTGAGGAATCTCGCGCGGGCGCCGCGCTTACGACGAGCATCGTCAAGATGCCGGAATAGGGAGGACACAGATGGCTCTGCAGGTGCCTGTCGCGTCGGCCTAGACGCAGAGCTGTCGGACCGGCTCGCTGCGAGCGGGCTGTAGAGCACGGCCTGGCCACTCAGCTGAGCGGGTCCGGGATTTAAACTCGGGCGCCGGCGCCGCCGGCTGTCTCAGCCGCAATCAGGGCGTTGGTCGCCGCCCCCGACGAGGGGCGGACACCCATGGCGCCTGCACGAAACAACAAACGGGGGATAAAATGCTCAGGACCACCTTGCTCGCCGGCGTGGCCACGCTGGCCGTCGCGCCGGCGGCCTTCGCCCAGGCCACTTCAGGCGGCGATACGGGCGCCGTCTCCGAGGTGGTGGTCACCGGCTCGCGCATCGTCACCAACGGATTCCAGCAGCCGACGCCGGTCACGGTCGTGGGACAGACCGAGCTTCAGGTTCAGCAGCCCGTCACGATCGCGGCCTACCTGAACACCCTGCCGTCCTTCGGCGCGACGACGTCGGCCCGCAACCCCAGCATCGGCGTCGCCGGCGGCGGGGCGGAGAACGTCAACCTGCGCAATCTCGGGGTCACCCGCACCCTCGTCCTCCTCGACAACCGGCGCGTGGTCGACTCCGCCATCACTGGCGGCGTCGATACGGTCACCTTGCCCACCTCGCTGATCAAGCGCGTCGAGGTGGTGACCGGCGGCGCCTCGGCGGCCTGGGGCTCCGACGCCGTGGCCGGGGTGGTGAACTTCGTCCTCAATCACGACTACAGCGGCGTCGGGGTCGATGTGGAAAGCGGCATCTCCGGTCACGGAGACAACCAATTCTACAAGATCGATGTGACGGCGGGCCGGCAGTTCGCGGGCGGCCGCGGCCGCATCGTCGCGGACATCGACTACGCGAACACCCCCGAAGGGGTCGACCTCAAGGATCGCGACTGGTTCCACAGCTCTGCGGTCGTCAACAATCCGGCGTTCACCGCGACGAACGGCCAGCCGCGTCAGATCACGGTCACGGGCGCCGGGCCGGTCAACGTCTCGCCGGGCGGCGTGATCACGGCAGGCCCCTTGAAGGGGATCCAGTTCGTCGGACCGAACGGCACGCCGTCGCCGTACAACTTCGGCAACCAGTCCGGTCTGCTGCAGTATGGCGGCGACGTCGACAACTCGATCGGCGAGGACCGCGCGATCACCACCGCGCTCTGGTACAGCAACGCCTTTATCCACGCGGACTACGACCTGACGGACAAGATCACGGCCTTTGCGCAGGTCGCCTACGGTCACTCCGAATACCGGGAAAACGGCTATCTGACCTACCTGCGGCAAGGCAACATCACGATCAACTCGGACAATGCCTACCTGGATTCCGGCATCCGCCAGCAGTTGCTGACCCGCGGGCTCACCAACTTCACCCTGGGCCTCGATTTTACGGCCCCCGGCCCGCCGACGTCCTACAACCAGCGCGACATCGTCAACGCGGTCGTGGGCCTGAACGGCAAGCTGGGCGAGTCGTGGAAATGGAACGTCTACTACACCCACGGCGACGCCAAGACCCACCAGATCGCGCATAAGGACGTGATCATCGCCAACTTCAATTCGGCTGTGGACGCGGTGCGCAGCCCGACGACGGGCGCGATCGTTTGCCGCTCGACCCTGACCGCCCCGACGAACGGCTGTGTGCCGCTGAACATCTTCGGCACGGGCGGCGCGACGGCGGCGGCGCTGAACTATGTCCTGGGCGAAGCCAAGCAGAAGTCCGACGTGCAGCTCGACGTGGTCGAAGCCGACGCGACCGGGACCCTGTTCAAGCTGCCCGCGGGCGATCTCTCGGTCGCCTTCGGTGTCGACTACACCAACAACAAGGCCAGTGCGACGCAGAACGACTTGGCCCTCAACCGGGCGCTTGCGGTGCAGAACTTCCAGCCGTTCGCGGGTCAGCGGAACGTCAAGGAAGCCTTCGTCGAAGTCAGCGTTCCGCTACTGAAGGACCTGCCGCTCACCAAGAACCTGGAGTTCAACGCCGCCGGCCGGGTCACCGACTACAGCACCAGCGGCAGCGTGGAGACCTGGAAGATCGGTCTGTCCGACCAGATCACCGACGACGTCCGGATTCGTGCGACCAAGTCGCGCGACATCCGCGCCCCAACCCTCAATGACCTGTTCTCGGGGGGCGCCTTCACCCAGCAGATCGTCTTCGATCCGCTGACACAGAAATCCTATGCCCAGTTCACGCGCTCGGCGGGCAACCCCGCCCTGCAGCCCGAGGATGCCGACACGACGACCGTCGGGCTCATCTACAGCCCGAGCTTCGTGCCAGGCCTCTCGCTGTCGATCGACTACTACAAGATCAGCATTGACGGCGCGATATCGGCGGTCAGCGCGCCGCAGGCGCTGACCTTCTGCTTCACCGGTCAGACTCAGTACTGCCAGTTCATCCATCGGGACGCGACGAACGCGATCACGACGATCGACTCGGTGCCGGTGAACGTCGCCAGCCTGGTGACCGAAGGCTTGGACTATGAAGTGGATTACCGCCACGCCGTGGGCCCCGGCGTCCTGTCGCTGCGGGCGCTGGCGAGCTTTGTGCCTCGGTTCACCCAGGTGAACAATGGGGTGACGACGAAGTTCGCCGGTCAGGTCAGCGACCTCAGTCCCGGCCAGCCCAAGTGGAAGGCGAGCCTGCTCGGCAGCTACGAACAGGGACCGTTCACGATCAGCGCCAACATCCGCTATGTCGGCAAGGCGAAGCTGCAGAACGTCTGGGTCTCTGGCGTCGACGTCGACAACAACGCGGTGCCCAGCGCCGCGATCGTCAGCCTGACCACGGTCTACAGGTTCGATCTTCGCGGCCGGCCGTCCCAGCTGACGTTCGGAATCGACAACCTGTTCGACAAGGACCCGATCCAGATCCCAGTCGTGCCGAGCACCGTGGCCTACGGCGCGCCGGGTCTGGGCGGCCGTTTCGACCTCTACGATCCGATCGGCCGCAGCTTCCGGATCGGCCTACGCTCGAAGTTCTAAAGCGACGTTCGTTCAGCAAAGGGCCGGGGTCGACCCGGCCCTTCAACCACTATGAAGATCCCATCGTTCACAGGAGTCGCCGATGTCCCTCAAACATGTCGCCGTCGCGGTCGTCGCGGCAACGCTCGGCCTGGCGCCTTCGGTCTCCCTGTCCCAGCCCGCCCCTCGTGCGGCGCCGGGCGTGACCTATTCCACGAACGCCGGCATCGCCGACCAGAAGCGCCCTGACCCGCACCGCTTCGACAAGCGGGTCGACGCCTACCTCGACGCCGACAAGGCCCAGGCGCCGGCGCCGTGCGGCATCCTGTTCATCGGCTCCGCCAGCATCGTGGCCTGGAAGACGATCGCCGCCGACATGGCGCCGGCGCCGGTCATCTCCCGCGGCCTGGGTGGCTCGACGGCCGAGGACCAGATATTCTTCTTCGACAAGATCGTCGCGCCGTATCACCCCCGCGCGATCTTCATCTACGTCGGCGAGAACGACGTAGTGAACGGGCTCACCCCGCAGGAAGCCCTGGTGGACTTCAAGAAATTCATGGACCTGAAGACCAAGGTCCTCGGCGCGACGCCGGTCTACTTCATTCCGGCCAAGGCCTCGCCGGCGCGCCTCGCCTTCGCCCGCAACGAGCAGGCGGCGAACGAACTGGTGGAGGCTTACGCCAAGGGTCGCAAGGACCTGCACTACATCGACGCCGCCCACGATGCGTGGGAGGGCGGCAAGATGCTCGGCACCTTGAAGCCCGTCTATGTCCAGGACGGTATCCACATGAACGCCGACGGCTATGCCGGCTGGACCCGGATCATCAAGCCATATGTCGAAAAGGAAAGCGCGAGAGCGGCGAGTTGCGGCAAGTAGGCCGCTGGGTCTTAGACGCAACTGGCCGACCTAGAGCTCGCACGGGCCGACTTAGTCGCCCCCGAGGCGCTCGTGCGACGACGGCGACAACATCCCGAAGAAGCACGACGCGCCTATGGGCGACATCGCTGCCCAACGTCCACGTCTCGGCCTGACGCCAAGTTCCGCTCCAGCGCGTGCCCGACCTGTAGAGCTAGGCCGTTGTCGACAGCAGGAAGCTGCGGATCTCGGCGATCGCCGCCTCCGCGTCCGGCAGCAGGTCCCCGAACATCTGCCAGACGTGGATCATCTCCGGCCAGATCCGCAGATCGGCGGCGACACCGCAGGCCCGGGCCGCCTCGGCGAGCCTGACCGCGTCGTCCCGCAGAACCTCCTCGGACCCCGCCTGGATGAGCAGCGGGGGCAGGCCGGTGAGGTCCGCCGTCGCCGGCGAGGCGAGGGGGTCCGCGGGGCTGTGGCCACAGAGGTACAGGGCGGCCATCTCCAGGAGGACGTCGCGGGTCAGCAAGGGGTCGCGGCCGTGGAGGGTTGTGTGGGACGACCCCTCGCAGGCGAGATCCGTCCAGGGGCTTAGGGCGACGCAGGCCGCCGGCATCGGCAGGCCCTGGTCGCGCGCCGCGACGAGGGTCGCCACGGCAAGGCCGCCGCCGGCGGATTCGCCGATCAGCGCGGTGCGCGCGGGATCGGCGCCGTGGGTAATCAGGTCGGCGTAGACCGCGACCGCATCCTGCACCGCCGCGGGAAACGGATGGCGCGGCGCGAGGCGGTAGTCGACGCTGAACACCGTGGCCGGCGTCGTGAGCGCGAGCCGCGTGGTGAGGCCGCGGCTGCCGGCCGGGTCGCCCATCACATAGCCGCCGCCATGCAGATGCAGCAAGGTGAGGGCGGTCGCCGCTTGCGGTTCCAGCCGCTCGACGGGGACGCCGCCGCGCGTCTCAAGGGTCACGGTCAGGCCGGCGGGCAGCGGCGGCTGCGACGCGGCGAACGCGGCGGCCTGCGCTCGGCGGTGGGCGATGGAGGCGTCTGGGCCGCCCAGCAGGTCGGCGAGCATCCGCCGAACCCCATCGATCGGCCGGACGGTGCGCGCCGGGATCTCAGTTGGGGGCGGCATCGAGGCGGAATCCTTCGTAGCCGGCCCGGGCGACGGCCTCGCAGTGTTCGCGGTAGCGGCCGAAGCCGCCCAGATAGACGCCGAAGGTGCGGGGTTTGCCGGGGACGTTCGAGCCGAAGTACCAGGAGTTGGAGCGCGCGTAGAGGGTCCCTTCCACCACGTCTGCGGTGTGGGCCGTCCAGGCCGCCTGGGCGGCGTCGGTGGGCTCGATGGTCGCGACGCCGCGGCGGCGAAGCTCCAGGATGCAGTCGGCGATCCAGTCCACATGCTGCTCCACGGCGGTGGGCATGTTGGCCAGCACGGACGGGCTGAGCGGGCCGGTGATGGTGAACAGGTTGGGGAAGCCCGCCACCGCCAAGCCGAGATAGGTCTGTGGGCCCTCGCGCCAGACGTCGGCCAGGCGCACGCCCCCGCGTCCTCGGAGGTCGAGGGCCAGGAGCGGCCCGGTGATGGCGTCGAAACCGGTGGCGACGACCAGGTCGTCCAGTTCGAATTCGGCGTCGGCGGTGCGCACGACCTGGCCCTCCACGGCCTGGATCGGCGCGCTGCGTATGTCGACAAGCTCCACGGTGTCGCGGTTGAAGGTCGCGTAATAGTCGTCCTCGAGGGGCGGCCGCTTCACCCCGATGGGGTGGTCGCTGGGCGTCAGCTTGCGCGCGGTCTCCGGGTCGCGGACGGTCTCGAGGATCTTGCCGCGGACGAAGGCCTGGGCCGCCGCGTTCGCCGCCGTGCTGGTGAACAGGTCGGTGAAGGCGGTGAAGAACCGCATGCCGCCGAGCGTCCAGAGGGCTTCGAAGACGGCGTGTCGCTCGAGGTCGGAGACATCGCCGGCCGCGCGGGTTGGAGGGTCGAAGGGCACCGCGCCGCCTGAAGCGAGGCAGCGCGCGCGGATCTCGGCGTAGTTGGCTTTGACCCAGACGTCGAAATCCGGCTCGGCGGCGCGGTTCCAGGCGGGCAGGACCCAGTTGGCCGTCCGCTGGAAGACGGTCAGGCGAGCCGCCTGCTCGGCGATCCGCGGGATCGCCTGCACGGCGGAGGCGCCGGTGCCGATGATCCCCACGCGGCGGCCGGTAAAGTCGACGCCCTCGTGCGGCCACTGGGCCGTGTGGAAGAGACGACCGGCGAAATCGCGCACCCCTTCGATCTCGGGCCAATTGACCTGCGACAGGCAGCCCATGGCCGTGACCAGGAAGCGGGCGCTGACTGTGGCGCCGTCGGCGGCCGTGATCCGCCAGAGACCGGCGGCGGCGTCGAAGGCCGCCCCGGTGACGGCGGTGGAGAAGCGGTAGTGGCGGCGCAGGTCGAAGCGGTCGGCCACGTGGGCCAGGTAGCGCAGGATCTCGGGTTGCTCGGAGTAGCGCAGGCTCCAGGTCCAGGACTGCTGCAGCGCTTCGGAGAAGGAGTAGCTGTAGTAGAAGCTCTCGCAGTCGCAGCGCGCGCCGGGGTAGCGGTTCCAGTACCAGACGCCGCCGACGTCATCGGCCGTCTCGAAGGCGACGACCTTCAGGCCGGCTTGCGTCAGCCGCCTGACGGCGTAGAGGCCGCCGAACCCCGCCCCGACGACCACCGCATCGCAATCCGCCTTGGCCGCCATGGGCCCTCCGTCAGCTCTCTACATAACGTACGTTACGGTGACTTCCCGGCTTTCGGCAAGGCTTGGGACGTGACATCGTAACGCTTGTTATGGATTGGAGGGGACATGAGACTCGAAGGGAAGGCCGCGCTGGTGACCGGGGCGGCCAGCGGGATCGGGCGGGCTTGCGCCGTGGCTTTGTCGCGCGAGGGGGCCCGGGTGCTCGCCTGCGACATCGATCCCCCCGGGCTCGCGGAGACCGCGGCGATGTCGCCGACGATCGCCGCGCAGCCACTCGACGTCACCCAGGAGGCGGCCTGGGCAGCGGCGGTGGCCACGGCGGAGGCGCGGTTCGGCGCTCTGCACATTCTGGTCAATAACGCCGGCCTCTGCATCAGCGCCGGCATCATGGAGACCACCCTGGAGACCTGGCGTAGGCAGAACGCGGTCAATCTCGACGGCGTCTTCCTGGGCGTGCGCGCGGCGCTGCCGCTGATGGCGCGCTCCGGGGGCGGGGCGATCGTCAACATCTCGTCGGTTGCGGGATTGCAAGGGATTCCCGGTCTCACCGGCTACTGCGCCAGCAAGGGCGGCGTGCGCCTGTTCACCAAGGCCCTGGCCCTGGAGTGCGCGGCCGCCCGCAACGGCGTGCGGGTCAACTCCGTGCACCCAGGGGCCATCGAGACGCCCATTTGGGTGAAGATGCAGCATGGCGGCGCCCTGCCCCCCGGCGCCAACACCATCGCCGAGGAGATGGCGGCGACGCGCGCCGGGGCGGCCCAGGCCACGCCCCTTGGGTTCGCGGGGACGCCGGAGGATATCGCCGAGGGGGTGGTCTACCTCGTGTCGGATGCTGCCCGCTTTGTGACCGGGACGGAGCTGGTGATCGACGGCGGGGTGTTCGCCGGCTGAAATCCCGTCGCGCCGTGGCGGAGAATGGCTGCGCGGCGGGCGATGGATGTGGTAACGCGCGTTAGGTTTTGGGGACATGGGACGGTCATGGCGCGTCAGGCTGACCACAACGAGCGCCGCAAGCTCTTCGCCGCGGCGGCCCTGGCGGTGATCGCCCGCGACGGGCTCGAGGGCCTGACGATGCGGGTGGTGGCCAAGGAGGCCCGGTTCACCACCGGGGCGCTGACCCACTACTTCCAGACCAAGGACGAACTTCTGATCGCCGCCTCCGAGGCGGGGGCGGATGTCGTGCGGCCGGAGATGGACGACGCCGCCACCGGGGCGTCGGCGCGCGTGGCGCTCCGCGATCTGCTCTATACCGTGCTGCCGACCAGCCCGGCGATGAAGGCGCAGTGGCGGTTCTGGATGGCCTTCTGGGAGCGCGCCGCCCACAGCCCGCAGGTGCAGCGGGTCATGCGCGAGCGCTACTTCGAGTACACCAACCGGGTCGCCACGGTGATCCGGCGGTCGCAGGAGCAGGGCGAGACCGCCCGCGGCGTCGACGCGGAGAAGGTGGCGCGCGAGGTCATCGCCCTGATCGACGGCATCGGCGTGCAGGTGATGATCGGCTCGCGCAAGTTTACCAGCGCGGTGCAACGGCAGTACGTCGACGACCTCTTGGAGGCGCGCCTGGGTCCCGTCCGGGAGGCGCCTCGCCGCAAGCGGGCGTCTATGTAACGAGCGTTACGCAATCTGAGGTCGTTCCAGAACGACCGTTATAATATCCTTTGCGAAGATAGCAGAACCAGCGTTATGGTTTGCGCTGACGAGCGGTCACGCGGAGGCGCAGGGTGTCCGGAGCGGATTGGGGCCTGACCCGTTTCTACCACACGGTGGTGAACTGCCGGGACCTGGACGAATCGGTCGCCTTCTACCGGCGGCTGGGCTTCGAGATCCTCAACGATCGCCGCGGTGTCGACTGGCCGGAGTTCGTGGCCGGCATATTCGGCCTTGCCCGGGCCAAGGGCCGCGGCGTGCTCATGGTGCTGCCTGCGGACCCGGACGGCCCGATGCTCGACCTGATCCAGTGGCTCGAGCCCGCCGCGGGATTTCCCGATCGGGGGCGGGTGGCGGAGACCGTTCCGCGGATCATCGCCTTCCGCACCCGCAACGTGCGGCAAGCCTATGCGGCCCTGCAAGCGGCCGGCGTCGAGTTCACTCAGCCGCCCTATACGCCCAGCGAGCCGCTGGGCCTGATCGCCACGGCCTGCTGCTACGACCCGAACGGCAACATCGTCGAGCTGATCGAACTCGAGGCGGGCGTCCGCCACTCGCGGGCCAACGAAGCACTGGGGCAGCGGGCCACCTGATCCGCGGCGTCGCCGCACAACGAAACCAAGAAACCAAAAAGGGGGAAGGCGTCATGACCAAGGCGATCAAGTCACGGGCGGTGCTGCTGGCCGGAGCCGGCGTCCTCGCTCTTTCCATGGGCGCGGGGACCGCCCGCGCCGCAGACGAGGCGGCAAAGGGAACCACGCTGAACGAACTGGTGGTGACCGCCGAGCACCGTGAGGAGAACGTCCAGCGGGTGCCGATCGCGATCACCGCGGTGGAAGGCGCCCAGCTGGAGAAGCAGGGTGTGGTCGGCTTCGCGGAACTCGGCACGCGTGTGCCGTCGCTGCGCTTCGGCGGCGGGGTGACCGGCGGCGAGAACGTCATCACCATGCGCGGCCTGGGCAGCCAAAACACCACGCCGGGCGGCGACTCGCCGGTCGCCTACAACATCGACGGCGTCTATGTGCAGCGCACCACTTCGATCGACCCCGAGTTCTACGACATCTCGCGGGTGGAGGTGCTGCGCGGGCCGCAGGGCACCCTCTATGGACGCAACTCGGTCGGCGGGTCGATCAATGTGATCACCAACAAGCCGGCCGCGAGCTTCGCCGCCGGCGCCGACGCCATGGTCGGCAACTATGACGCGCGCACCTTCCGCGGCTTCGTGAACCTGCCGCTGGTCGACAACGGCGACTTCAAAATGATGGCCCGGCTGACCGGGGTCGACGCCCAGCACGACCCCTACACCGAAAACCTCTCTGTCAAACCGGGGGCGACCGACCAGCTCGACCGTCAGGACTACCAGATGCTGCGGGGCCAGCTGGCCATCGACTTCAGTCCGCAGGCGCGGCTGCTGCTGGCGGCGCACGCGAGCTGGAACCGCGGTGTGGCGGCTACCGCCACGGCCTGGTGGGAGACGCCCGCACGCTTCAGCACCCCGCCGCTGGGCATTCCCGCGGGCTCGCCCTGTGACTTCAGCACCGCGGCGAAGTTCGATCCGCGGCGGGTCTGCCACGACACCGCGGACACCGGGCGCAACGAGACGCAGCTCTATTCGGCGACCTTCGACTACGACCTGCCGTTCGCGACCTTCACCTCGGTGACCGCCTACGGCAACAGCGACGTCACCCAGGTGAGCGACGGGGACGGCTCGGACCTGCCGCTGGCGGTGGGCAGCCGCTGGATCATGAAGGCCAAGCAGTTCTCCCAGGAGTTCCGGCTCGCCTCGGGCGACCAGAACGCCCTGCGTTGGCTGGTCGGCGGCATCTATTTCGCCGGCAAGAACTTCGAGAACTTCGGCTACCAGGACCTCGGCTACAACGACCTCGGGCCGACGGCCGCCTTCGATCAATTCAACTTCTTCAGCTACGGGACCAGCAAGACCCAGTCGTGGGCGCCCTTCGCACAGCTCGACTACGACCTGTCGAAGACCTCGGTGGGCGTGCCGCTCACCCTGACGCTGGGCCTGCGCTACACACACGACAAGAAATACGGCTTCAACTCCCTCGACTACCAGCTGCCGCAGGTCTGCGGCGGCAGTTGCGGGGTGACCGCGGGGCCATTCAGCAAGACCTGGAGCCAGACCACCTACAAGGTGGGCGCGAGCTACCAGGTCGACGACAAGAACATGCTGTTCGCCTCGGTCTCAAGCGGCTACCTGGCCGGCGGGAATATCATCGGCCTGGCCAATATCTACGATCCGGAGACCCTGGTTTCCGTGGACGCCGGTTGGAAGTCCCGCTTCCTCGACGACCGCCTGCAGCTGAACATCGCCGCCTACCACGAGGAGATCAAACACCTGCAGGTGTTCATCCAAAGCTCGACGCAGTCGGGGATCAACAACGTCAATGGCACGACCAAGGTCAACGGGCTGGAAGTGGAGTTCACCGTCCTGCCGACCCCGAATCTGCGGCTCAACGGGACCCTCACCCTGTCGGACGCCAAATACGGGCGCTACATCACCACCGACACCCGCTTCGGCGGTCCCGGGCCGGGCTGCGACGCGGTCACCAAGCTCTGCAATTTCGAAGGCAACCAGCTCAACGAGACGCCGCCCTACGCCTTCAACCTCGGCGCGGAATATCGCTTCGAGACCGACTTCGGCGCGATCACGCCGCGGATCGACACCTACGTCTCAGGCAAGGTGGACTTCCTGCCGGACAACTACGTCACCTCGCGGCAGAAAGCCTATCATATGACCAACGCGCGGGTGACCTGGACCAGTATGGACAACCGCTACCGGGTCGACGCCTTCGTCAACAACATCGAGAACAAGGACGTGATCTCGAACGACGGGCTGCAGTCGATCACCCTGGGCCAGCAGGCGCTGGAGCCGGACAACTTCGTCTACTACCCGCCGCGCACCTATGGCGTGCGGGTCGGCGTGAACTTCTGACGCGTGCGGCGGCGCCCCCGCAGGTCCGGATGAAAGGCTGACCGCATGTCCATGGAGTGGCCCGTGCGCGCCGACTGGCTCGCGCAGGTGAGCGAGCCGCCGCTCGAGCCGGACCTGCCGATCGTCGACGCGCACCACCACCTCTGGAAGCTGCCGCACGACACCTACCTGCTGCCCGAGTTCCTGGCCGACGCCGACCGCGCCGGCGGCGGGCACAATGTGGTGGCCAGCGTGTTCGCCGAATGCGCGGCGATGTACCGGCCTTCCGGTCCGCCGGACCTGCGCTCGCTGGGGGAGGTGGAGTTCGCCAACGGGATCGGGGCGCAGGCCGCGAGCGGGGTGTTCGGCCCCGTGCGCGCCTGCGCCGCGATGTTCGGGTCTGTGGACTTGACCCGCGGCGAGGCGGCCGGCGAGATCCTAGACTTGCATGTATCGCGTGCGCCGGACCGGTATCGTGGCGTCCGCCCGATCGTCTGCGCCGATCCGCACGGTGTGCTCGATCCCTGGCCCAGCGCCCCGGCCGAGCTGATGGCCGGCGCCGCCTTCCGGGCGGGCGCGCGGGCGCTCGCGCGGCGCGGCCTGGTCCTGGACCTGTGGGTGTTCCACCATCAGCTGGATCAGGTGGCCGACCTAGCGCGCGCCCTTCCGGAGCTGAGCATAGTGCTCGACCATCTGGGCACGCCGCTGGGGATGGGCTGGTACGCCGACAAGCGCGCCGAGGTCTTCGAGGCTTGGCTGCGAGATCTGCGGACGGTCGCCGGTTGCCCGAACGTGGTGGTCAAGCTGGGCGGCCTCAATATGCACTTCAACGGCTTCGGGTGGGGCGACCGGCCGCAGCCGCCGAGCTCCGACGAGCTGGCCGCGGCGAACGGCCCTTACTACCGCGCCGCCATCGACCTTTTCGGGCCGGACCGCTGCATGTTCGAGAGCAACTTTCCGATGGACAAACGCTCGGTTGGCTGGGGGACTCTGTGGAACGCCCACAAGAAGATCGTCGCCGGCTTCAGCGCCGACGAGAAGCGCCAGATGTTCAGCGAGGTGGCGATACGCACCTACCGCATCGCCGGCTTGGATACGGCGGCCGCATCGTCCTCCACGCCGTAGACCTCCTGCAGCCGCGAGGTGGTCAGGCCCGGGGCGAGCTCGATGAGCTCGATGATGTTGCCGTTGGGGTCATAGACGCCGGCCACGGCCACGATGCCCGCGGCCGCGTTGCCGGTGTAGGCGTCCGGGGTGGTGGTGCGGTAGCCCTTGGCCTGCATTGCCCGCATCGCAGCGGCGACGTTGCGGGTGCGGAAGGCCGTGACCCGGGGCACATGGCTGGGCGACACCGCCGGGAACGTGGCTTCCGGCTCGAGCCACTGGATGATGTCGAGCATTGGCCCCTCGGGCGGGGGGTCGCTGGGAAGCGCCATGAGCGTGCCGCCCTTTCCCTTCACGTCGGGGATCATGCCGAACACGACGCCGCCGCCCGGCGGCCACTTCATGTTGCGCCGGTCGCGCACGATCACGAAACCCAGCGCCTGGTAGAAGGCGACGGTCTCGTCGATGTCCCGGGCGTTGATGATCGTGTGGTAGAAGCGCTCGAGCGCCCAGTCGGTGTCAGCCATCGGTCCGGTCTCCCTGACCGCCAGCATAACATATCAATCGTTATGTCAAGCTCCGTCGGCGGCTTGACTTCGGAGCTCGTGAACGGGATACATAACAAGCGTTATGGACCGACGGGAGCGACGGCGTGAAATTCGACATCTTCTGCGAGATCCAGCGAGCGTTCCCGTGGGCAGACGGCGAGGACGAGGCGAGCCTGTTCCGGGAGATCCTCGAACAGGCCGAGGCGGCCGACGCCGCGGGCTTCATCAACTGGTGGCAGGTCGAGCACCATGGCGCGCCGGAGTTCAGCTACTCGGCCGCGCCGGAGGTGGTGCTGACCGCCATCGCGATGCGCACCAAGCGCCTGCGCGTCGGTCATGCCGGTGTGCTCGCGCCGTTCAACATCAACACGCCGCTGCGGGTCGCCGAGCGCGGCGCGACGCTCGACGTGTTGTCCGGGGGGCGTTTCGACCTTGGGCTGGCGAAGTCGGGCGGCAAGGAATGGGAGACCTTCGGTGTCGATCCCGAAACGGCGCGCGACCAGGTCCGCGACGCCATGCACATCATACCGCGGATTTGGACCGAGCCGGAGTTCACCTGGGACGGCCCCGGCTACAAGGTGCCGCCGCGCCAAATCGTGCCCAAACCCCTGCAGAAGCCGCATCCGCCCCTATGGCAGACCTGCGGTTCGCCGGAGAGCTTCTACATGGCCGGTGAGATGGGCGTGGGTGCGCTCGGGACCACGTTGCTGAGCCCGGTCGCGGTCCTGGGCGAGATGCTGCGTGAGCACGACCGCGGGCTGGCGGCCTGCCGCACGCCCGCCGGGCGCTTCGTGAACCGCGAGAAGGGCTGCTTCACCTTCGTGCACGTCGCGGAGAGCCGCGAGGCGGCGATCGCCAACGGCGCCGCCTGGTCGGCGCTCTGGTACGTGAACGCGGCGCCCGTGGTGTTCAAGGTGCCGCGGCGGATCTGGTACGACATGATCAAGGCCGGCCTGCATCCGAATTCCTCGCGCGACACGGCCGCGATGGAGCGGCTCGATCCCAACGAGACGGTCATCCACGACGACGACCCGCCGGTGCTGGTTCTGCTCAAACGGATGGCCCAGGGCGAGGTCATCAGCCGGCAAGAGGCGCATGAGGTCCTCGAGCCCCTCGACTGCGTGGTGATCGGAGATCCTGACCACTGCAAACGGAAGCTCGAGGGCTATGCGGCCATCGGGGCGGACCGGATGATGTGCATGATGCAGTACGGGTCCATTCCCCATGCGGCGGTGCTGAAGAGCATTGACCTGGCGGGCCGCCACCTGCGCCCGGCCTTCACGGCGGAGGCGGACAGCGCTGTGGTCGCCTAGCGGCGGCGGTTGGAGGCGGGCAATGAATATCGAGGTCCCGGACAGCCTGGTGGGCGCGCCCCGCGTCGCGCTCAATCCCTCGACCTCCAGCATCCACGACCCGGATCGCGCCAGGGCGCTCGGGTTCCGTGGCGCGGCGGTGGGGGGCAACCTTCACCTCGACATCTTCGCGCCCCTGTTGGTCGAGGCCTACGGCCAAGCCTGGTTCGAGACCGGCGCGCTGTCGCTCTACTTCCTGAATATCGTGATCGCGGGCGAGCCTGTGCAGGCCGTGGTCGAGCGGCCGACGCCGCCCGGAGCCCAGACACGCATCCACGCCCGCAGCCCGAGGGACCCCGCGCTACGGATTTGTGAGGGCACGGCGTCCCTCGGCGACCACAGCCGGTCAGAGCTTTCGGCGCGCGATCTCAAGACCTGCGACGCCTCGGCGCTCCGGCTCCTGAAGGGGGTGACGCCGGGCCAGTCGCTCGGCGAGGCCGAGATGACCCTCACCTGGAAGGAGCAGGAGGCCCTCATCGAGAGCGGCGTCAACAACGAGCCGATGGACTGGTATCGCGGAGCCTCCCCTTGGGGCGGCTCGATCGCCTCAGTCGGCGGCACGGCGGCGCTGATGTACCGACTCCTCACCGGCGACGGCGTGCGCCACCACCACGATCGCATCTCGCCGCACATCGGCGACGCATCGGCCATGTTCGGCGCTTTCGAGATCGTCTACCAGCGGGGACCGGTATTCCTGGACCGGCCGTACCGCGTGGAGGGACGGGTGGTCGGCGTGGGCGAGAGTCCCAAGACCGAGTACCTGTGGTGGGACGCCGCCGCGAGCGACGAAACCGGAGCGGTCGTGGCGCGGATGCGGCATCTCTTCCGGCTCATCAAGGCCAGTTCGCCCCTCTATGGAGATCTGCAGGGCGCGCCGGTTTCGGCTCGCGCGGAGAAGGGAGCGGTTCGCTGAGCAGCTGAGAATGCCGATCCATGGAAGGTCGGCTTCCCTGGTAACCGCCTATGTCGCCTGCTGGCCCGTTTCTGAAGTGTCTTCCGCGCCGCGGGGCAGGCGGCGCCGATCAATTTCCGCCTTTGGCGGCCGCTTCCGCGAGCCGGGCGCCGCGCAGGATGCCTTCCATCGCGTAGTTCCCCTCATGGCAGGCGTATTCGTAGATCTGCCCCTTGGCGGGCTTGAAGGAATACTCGCCCGACCAGGCTTGCGTGTAGTGCACCGGATCGTCGACCGTGAACCGATAGAGCAGTTCGTTCTTGGCGATCCGCGTGAACCGTTCCGTCACCGTGCCCTGCGCTGACACGGGCGTCAGTGTCCGCCCTTCCTGGATGGGGTTCACGTTCTTCGTCTCGGTGACAAGCGTGTCGCCTTCCCACCAGGCCACCGTATCGCCCAGCCACGGCCTGATCACAGCCGGCTGATGGGATGCGCGGGCCTTTTCGGCGGAGGCGAAGATCGGGGCGACCCGGACGTCGTGGTTCATCTCCAGGTCGATCACGAAATAGCCCGGCGTGACGAAGAAGCTGTAGTTGTTGTTGTAGATGGCGTTGAGCATGACCGGCCCGCCGGCGTCGCTCTGCGAGATCAGGCAACGCTCGCGGAGCGGAAGATCCTCCGGACCCGCGTAGGCGCCTTTCCCGGACTGGTACTCGACCCCGTCCCGGTTCATCAGGGCGAGGCTTTTCGCGCGATTTCGGAAAGGCATCTTCCCATCGGCGGGGCTGGTGATGAAGGAAGACCGCGCTTCTCCGCGAACGCGCATCAGGCCGTCTCCGGAATCGATCCAGTAAGAATTGTAGCCGGCGGTGGCGTCCGCATCCTTGAAGGCGCCCTTGCTGAGATCGGAGACCCCGTTCGCCGCGGCGAGACGCGCGGACGTCGCCTTCGCCACCGCCTCCGCCTGTGCGGTCGAGACGACAAGCTGGGAAAAGGTCGCGGGCCGCTCAAGCCGGGTGACGGTGGCGTTCGTCCAGACCCCACCGAAATCGCGCGCCAAGGCCGTGTGTACGGCGGCTTGAGGGGCGGCGGCCCGGCCCTGCGGCGCTTGGTCCTGGGCGAAGGCCGGGCCGGCGAGGAGCACGGCCAGCATCGCGGCCGCAGATATCGTGGCTCTTGTCATCGCATCGTCCTCCTCGGCCTCCGTTCGACGCCACCTATTCGATCGGCATTCTGATTTTTCGAAGACGCCGCCCATCGCACGCGGGCGGCCAGACCGAGTTGTCTCTAGATCCGACCTCAGCCGGCGCTGCGTCTGGGTCGGCCGCCGCGCTTTCCATTTTCGCGCGAGGCGAGCGCGCGCGCTTCGCGTCGGGTCCAATCCATCGGCCCGAGAAAACCTTCGAGCAGGCGTGAGACGGTGAAATCCGCGTCCAATCGAGGGAAATGCAGCGTGCTGCCAACGCCCTCGACCGTGACGCCAACCAGGTCATCAGCAGCGGCCTCCGACAGACCCGGGGCGAGGCGGGGGTCGAAGGCGAACTCGATCCCCGTATCGAGTCCGACCACGACCCGCTCTGCGCGTCGGTCAAATCGAGCCTTCACTGCTCGCGGCGTCGCATGAGCAAACCGACCTCGAACCCCTGCGGCCTTAAAAGCCGCGGCGTCGATCATCTTGAACTCAGCCATGGATATCCTCCCAACTCTCGCAGCAGTCGACCAGCCTGGCGGCGATCTCGCCGCCCAATTCATTCAGCCGCGCCAAGGTCCAATCGCCGACATAGTCCCACAACTCCACCGGTCCATCCGGGCAGTTGAGCTTGAAGCGCGCTTCGCAACCTTTGCCGAACGCATGAACGTGCGGAGGTGGATGATCGTTGGAGTTGACTGCCACACGGTAGCGTCGCCGGCTCGGGAATACGGTCCCCATGACTATACCATCGCACAAAACCTAAATGCGATCTAGGTTATTTGGTGATGCCGGAGAATTTCCGTTCTCTCTTGGGCGATCCATTCGGCTCAACGCCTAGCGCGACGCATAAGAAGAGCCTGCTTGCCGTCGCCGCCGCGGGCGGCCGCGCCGCTATCGGGCATCCTGGAGTCAATCATATGTTCATGTTTTGTTCTTGACAAGGTAAGCGCCGTCAAGCATAGTGGCGTCCTCTGATGGGCCCGTTGCGCACGCGCGGCGACCGGGGCGTCGGGTGGGTTTCAAGATTGCAGGAGGGGCAATGGCTGGATTTCAGCTGATGCGGCGGTATTTGGACGACGACGCCGACATTGACGATTGGATGGCGCAGCGGAACGCCGAGATACAGCTAGCGCCCGACGCGGAAGCGGCAGGACGTGAAGCCTGGTCCCAATCGACTCGTACAGGGGAGAACCTGGCGGCGGCGCAGCCCGGCGACGTGACGGCAGTCGGTGTTCAGGCGCTTGGCCGAGATGACCCATCGGCACGAGGCAACGCGTCACCATCGAACCTCGATGACGCATCTCCGCTGCCGCTCGCCACGGTCGAGCCGGCAATCACCGCGGCGAAGTTGCCGGACGCTGACGGCCTGACATCGTTGCCGGACGCGTTTCGCAACGCGAGCCGATTTGCGACGGCCCGCCCAGGCGACAGCATCTCGCGCCTGCTCGGAACCAGCGATCCTGCGGCCATAGGCCGGTTCCTGACAGCCAACGGCCTAGGCGCCCGAGACTCGACCCTGTTCGCGGGCCACAGCTACGCCATTCCGAGCGGCCCCGGCGACGCCACTTCCGATGAAATCGCTGCTGGCCAACATCTACTTCGAATGGACAATGCAAGGGTGGCTGCCAACGAGGGCGCCGCTGTCAGGAGCGAGGTGGGTCGATCTGCCGCCGCACCTGCTCCAACACGACCCGCACCCCATCCAGGATCGGGTGGCGTAGTTCAATACGGAGCCCTTCAGGCGCCCTTGCCCTCCGATCAGGATCTGGCTGAGCTTCGTCGGCAGCAGGCGGCGTTCTCGGACACGACCCGCAAGATCGACCTTCAAAACAGCTGGTTCGCCGCGCCGGCGCTTGCGGCGCCGCTCCTGGCGCTTGGGCTCGGAGCCGCCGGGGAATGGGCGACGGGCGAACTCGCTCCAGAGGCCGAACAAGCGGTCGCAAATTTTGTCGAGCGCGATCCTTATCTTCGCGTGGGCGACAATTGGGCTACGCGGGCCGGCCGACGGGCGCATGCCGCGCTTAAGCAACGTCTCGCCGAAAAGCCGGGCTGGAAATATGAACCTCGGATCGAGAGGCCGGGCGATCCGGCCTTGAAACCCGACGTCGGCGGGCCACAGCGGAATCCGCTGGACCCCCGGAGTAGGAAGCTGATGGAGCTCAAGCCTAATACACCCAGCGGCCGAGCCGCCGCGGCTCGAGCCGTCAAGCGCTACTTCGACGCGACCGGCCGGATTGTGCGCCCGATCTTCTACGATCAGCGACCATTCATATGAGCCGGCGATCGTATGTCTCGGTGCTGGATGATGTTCTGACCCCACTGGGATTCCGGCGGACCGGAAAACGCTGGTCCCGCGTCGTCGGAGACATGTTGGAGGAGATCGATCTTCAAGTCAGTTCGGTCGCCGGGACAACTGCCAATCTATGGACCAGTGATCTGGCGACCCAGGAACTCCTGCGGGAAGCCATTCCATGGAAGCGGCCCCTGGGCATCATTCAGGAAGGCCAGCGAATTGGTGAGTTGATGTGCGGCCGAGACATCTGGTGGAAGAACGAACCCAATGGTCCTGCAGAGCTTGCAGAAGCGCTCCGAGTTTATGCGCCGCGCTACTTCGAAGGGCGGCGAAGACTTGAAGACCAAGCCAAGTTCCTGGGACGGGGCACACAGAAGTGGAGTTGGACACCGGGACGCATTTATCTCGCGCTGACGCTCTATCGAATGGGAGAGGTCGACGAAGCGCGCCGCGCATTGTCCAACCCTCCGAAATCCGAGGTCGGAACCTGGAAAGAACAGGCCGACAGCGTTCGGTCGTGGCTCGGATGCGGATCGGGTGGCGAAACTAGGCAAGAGTCCTGATCGTGGGCCGCGCCAGGGCCGGACCGGCCACGCCGATCCGCCTGAACGCCGGCAGCTTTGCGGCACTGCCTCCCGCCTGGGTCGGCGCGCTCCTCCGCCCCGTGAAGTCGACGACCCTCGTCCGATCGCAGTTCACAAGGATCCATGACCATCTAGCGAAGCTCTGGGGAGACGAGACGTGCGATCAGCTCGGGCTTCCCGAGGAGGCGATCGCCTGGCAGCGGCTCGCCTTCGCAGCCGGCGCCGGTGACGACGCCACCGCGATCGACCTCGCCGAGCTGCGGGCCCGGATCGCGTGGCCGGACGCCTTTCCGGATGATCAGCAGGTGCTCGAGAACGGGCTCATCATCACGACGATCCACCAGTCGAAGGGCATGGAATTCGACATCGTCACCCTGCTCGAGGCCTCTGAGGATGCAGCGGCCGAGGATGACGAGGACGACCGGAGCGCCTCCATCGAAGTGTTACAAACATCCCGTCTAAGCCTCCCCGTAAGTGTAGCTTTGGCTTGGGGGCGTTGAGTGATCGGTGGTGGGCGCGGTGAGCTGTTCGGGGTTGGCTTCAGCGGCGAAGGTTTCGCGAAGCCCGAACCTCCCGGCGCCGTGGTACTCCACCGGTTTTTGATGACCCGCAAGGCCGGCATGTTTCTCGGCCTCTCCCCGCGTACCTTGGAGAAGCACCGCGTTCTGGGCACCGGGCCGATCTACCGGAAGCTGGGCGGTCGGGTCGTCTACGCGATCTCGGACCTGCAGGCCTGGGCGGACCTCGGGGTGAGACGTTCGACCGAAGCGAGATCGGCATCACTCCGACGACTGGCCAGCGGCGGGGCCGATAGCCGACTCCGGCATGCGACCATGGCCTTCATCGCGAGGTTAGGCGCCCCGCGTGTGCAAATTGCACACGGCCTTCCCTAAGTTGTTGAAATACCGCCAGAGTCCGCCCAGTCCCACAAAGGACCGACTGGACGGCTTTTTTTCATTCAAAACAACATCTTAGCGGCCAAGCTCTTGTGCGCGGCAAAGGCGGTTTTTCACCCCGATTTTGCCAACAATCTTATCTAAGTCACGGAAACTATGGTAGAATCGGCCTAGGTCCCGCTGCAGAAGAACATCAATAAAATCAATATGTTATCCGTAGCGCCCATGATGGACTGGACGGACCGGCATTGCCGGGTCCTGCACCGGACGCTGACCCGCCGCGCCAGGCTCTACACCGAGATGCTCACCACCGGGGCGATCCTGCATGGTGACCGCGCGCGGCTGCTGGACTTCGACGCGGCGGAGCATCCGGTGGCCCTGCAGCTCGGCGGCTCGGAGCCGGGCGACCTCGCCGAGGCCGCGCGGATCGGCGAGGCCTGGGGCTATGACGAGATCAACCTCAATGTCGGCTGTCCCTCGGACCGGGTGCAGTCCGGCCGCTTCGGCGCCTGCCTGATGCGCGAGCCCGAGCTGGTCGCCGAGGGCATGGCCGCCATGGCCGCGGCGGTGAAAATCCCGGTGACCGTCAAGTGCCGCATCGGCGTCGACGACCAGGATCCGGAGGAAAGCCTCTTCCGTCTGGTCGATCTCTGCGCGGAGGCCGGCGTCCGCCACTTCGTGGTCCATGCCCGCAAGGCCCTGCTGAAGGGCCTGTCGCCGAAGGAGAACCGCGACGTGCCCCCGCTCGACTACCCGCTGGTCTATCGGCTGAAGCGCGAGCGGCCGGAACTGACCATCGCCATCAACGGCGGGATCGGTTCGCTGGAGGAGGCGCAGGCGCATCTGGCGCGGGTGGACGGCGTGATGCTGGGACGGGCCGCCTATCACACGCCGGGGCTCCTGGGCGAGGTCGACGCGCGGCTGTTCGGCGAAGGTGCGGTGGTCACGCCGGCCGAGGCCGTGGCCCGCTACCGGCCCTACATCGTCCGCGAACTGGCGATGGGGACCCACCTGGCGGCCATGACCCGGCACATGCTGGGCCTCTTCCACGGCGCGTCGGGCGCCCGTACCTGGCGGCGGATCCTCACGGTCGAAAGCGTCAAGCCGGGCGCTGGGCTGGAGGTCGTCGACGCGGCCTTGTCGGCCGTGTCAGGGCTGCAGGATCAGCGCCTCGCGCGTCGCCTGGAAGCTGGCGAGGCGGCCTAGGTAGCTCATCCCGAGCAGCGAGGTGTCGAGGCCCTTCTCGATCACCAGGGCGTCGACGTTGTCGACCCGCGCGCCGGCTACGGTGACGCTGGCGAGCTTCACGGCCGCGGCCCGGGTCGAGCCCCCGGCGGTGACCACCTTATAGCCGTAGTTCAGCCCGGCCATGTCGATGCCGAGCTTGCGGGCGTCGTCGGGCGTCAGCGCGATGGCGCTGGCGCCGGTGTCGACCAGGAAGCGCACGCTCGCGCCATTGACCTGGCCCTGGGCCCAGTATTCGCCGTCGGCGGCCTTGCGGATGGTGGCGTGCGGGCCGGTCGGCGCGAGGTCGGCGATCGGCTGGTGCAGGGCGGTGTCGGCGCGGGCGGCTTGGGCGGCCGGCGCACGCTCGGCGGCCGTGGTGACCGCCAGGGTGAGGGTGACGGCCGAGAGACCGCTCACCACCGCCACGAAGATGAATTTCGGGAGGGTCGACACCCTGTACGCATCCTGCCGCAGCGAAATCCGGGCTGCCATTCGATGCAATCCTAGATGCGCGGGGTTTTAGAAGCCGTGAACGGGCAGGCTTAACCAAACATGGCCAGCTTGGCCGGGCTGATGCGGCTGCGGCGGGCGGGAAGCTCTTGCATGATCCGCGCGCGCTCCTCGTCGGTCAGCCGCACCCAGCCCGCGACCTCCGACAGCTGCCGGTAGCAGCCCATGCAAAGGCCGCTCTCGCCGTCGACCACGCAGACCTTGATGCACGGCGTGGCGATGGCGCGGGGCGGTCCGGAGGGTGGCTGGGCGGCGGGTTCGCTCATGGCTGGGGGATAGCGTAGGTGACGATGGCCTGCGCCGCCAGCCGGTCAGGGCTCTCGGTCCAAAGGCGCACGTCGCAGACTGCGTTGCGGCGGCCGAGCCGCAGCAGCTCGGCGTCGGCGTGAATGTCGCCAGGCGCGGCGCCGCGCAGGAAGTTCATGGTCAGGGACGAGGTCACCGCCATCAGCTGGTCGCCGATATGGGCCAGCACAAGGGCGTAGGCCGCGGTGTCGGAGAGCGACATCAGGATTGGGCCGGAGATCACTCCGCCCGGCCTGAGCAGCCCCTCGCGATAGGCGGTCATGACCCTCACCCGGCCGGGTGTCACCTCCCAAACGGTTGGGAAGGCGTCGGGTGGGGCGCCCGGGAAGGCCTTCTTGAGCAGCGCGTTGACGCCGGCGGCGTCGAGCACGGGGGTCGGAGCGGGCATGGCGCGTCATGCCAGCTTCCGGCGAAGCGTGACAACTAAATTGTAGTCATAAGTAACATCAACGTAACGACTGTATAGATGGAACATTAAATACTGTTCATTGCCTGTAATTCATTTGAGCTTTGAGAGCCCAAGCGCCAATTTCCACTCGGGGACTGTTCTGAGGGAGAAATAGTCATGAAATCCGCTGCCATCGTTCTCGCCGTGCTCAGCCTCTCGACCGCCGGCGCCGCCGCGGCCTCCGACAAGCTCAACGACATGGACTACCTGAAGGCCAACCGCTGCCTGGGCCTCGCGGCCGCCATGAACGTCGACACCACCAGCCTCAACGCCATGCTGAAGACCGAAGGCCGCTCGCGCAGCGAACCGATCCTGCTGCGCGGCCAGGACGAGCTGGCGCGCGCCAAGCACGACGCCGACCGGGCGAGCTACAAGGAACGCCTCACCGCCGAATTGAATGGCCCCTGCATGGCCTATCTGGGCGGCGGCGCCGGCAGCCGGGAGACGGCGACCTCCCGCTAGGTTCGTCGCCCGCCGACCGTCAAAGGCGTAGCGCGCCGCCGCCCGGCCGGCGCGCTTTTCCTTGCGTTTCGGATCGTGGAACCCAACCTTCGCCCTGAGAGCTTCTGTGGCTTGGGGCGAATGGAAGGATCCGTGACAGCTTGACCTCGGTCCTGAGACCCGGCGAGACCTGCTGGCGCACGGCGCGGGCGGACCGGGCGGCTTTCCTCGTCGATACCGAGGCCTATTTCTCCGCTGTCTTCGCCGCCCTGCAGAACGCCCGGCGTTCGGTGCTGCTGCTCGGCTGGGGGTTCGATCCGCGCACGCGGCTGTTCCCCGACGGCTACGACGGCCCCGACGACCCCGACGAGGTCGGCCGCATCCTGGTGGAACTGGCCTGCGCGCGGCCGGACCTCGACGTGCGCCTCTTGATCTGGCGCTCGGCCTTGCCGATCGCCGCCCAGCAGGAGTTCTTCCCGCACAAGGCGCGCCAGTGGTTCAAGGACACGCCGGTGCATTTCCGGCTCGACGACCAGGTGCCGTTCGGCGCCTGCCATCACCAGAAGGTGCTGGTGATCGACGACCGGCTGGCGTTCTGCGGCGGCGGCGACATCGCCGTCGACCGCTGGGATACGCCCGGGCACCGCGACGACGACCTGCGCCGGATCATGCCGGACCAGGAATATCACGCGCCCCGCCACGAGGTGATGATGATGGTCGACGGGCCGGCGGCCACGGCGCTCGCCGACCTTGCCCGCGCCCGCTGGCTGCGCGCAACGGGTGAGATCCTGGACGCGCCCGAGGACGCCGGCGGCGATCCCTGGCCCGACCATGTGCCGCCGGCCCTGACCGACGTCGACGTCGGCATCGCCCGCACCGTCCCGGCCTGGAAGCGCCAGCCCGAGATCGACGAGATCCGGCGGCTCACCCTGGCCTCGATCGCCGAGGCCAAGGAGACGATCTACCTCGAGAACCAGTACTTCACCTCGCCCCTGATCACCGAGGCGCTGGCCGCGCGGCTGGCGGAGCCGAACGGCCCGGAGGTGGTGCTGGTCTCCACCGGCCACGCGCCGAGCTGGTTCGACCACCTGACCATGGACCGGGCGCGCGGGGCGATGATCTGGCGGCTGCGCGCGGCGGACGTCTTCGGCCGCTTCCGCGCCTTCTGGCCGGCGACGGCCAAGGGCCACACCGTGATCGTCCACTCCAAGACCAGCGTCTTCGACGACCGCATCGCCCGGGTGGGCTCGGCCAACCTCAACAACCGCTCCGGCGGCTTCGATACCGAATGCGAGCTGGCCGTGGAGTGCGACGCCGAGGACGCCCGGATCGCCATCGCCGCCTTCCGCGACCGGCTGGTGGGCCATTTTATGGGCTGCACCGGCGACGCGGTGGCCAAGGCCCGTGCCGACTACGGCGGTCTGGTCGGCGCGATCGACGCGCTCAACCGCGACGGCCGGCTGCAGCCCATCGAGCCGCCCGAGGTCACCGGCTTCGGCGAACTGGTCGCCAAGTACCACCTGGGCGACCCGCAGGACCCCAGGGACTCCTGGAACCCGGGGCGCCGCCGTGATCGGCTCTATGAGGCGGTGCGCGCCATGCAGCTGTTGGGCGCGCCGGCGGCGGTGGAGTCGCTGGACGACTAGGCCGCGGCCACCTCGAAATCCATCACCAGCGGCAGGTGGTCCGAGGCCACGCGGGTCAGGGGCTCGAAGGGCGCGAAGACGTCCAGCACCTGGATCTGCGGGCTCACGAACAGGTGGTCGATGCGCAGCACCGGCAGGGGCGAGGGGAAGGTGGCCGTGGGCGAGCTCTTCGTCGAAAGGCTCCGCGCGGCCTTCAGCCGGGTGGCGAACGTCCGGTAGACCACCGATGTGGCCGTGGCGTTGAAGTCGCCCAGCAGGATCTGCGGGCCGCGGCAGAGGGGGTGCTGCAGCCAGGCGGGGCCCGCCAGCCAGGCGGCCTGGATCTGCTGCTCGCGCGGCACCAGGCCTAGGTGGGTGTTGATGATCTGCACCGGCGCGCCCTCGATCTCCACCTCGACCCACAGGGCGCCGCGCGGCTCGAGCGCTCGGATGCGGTCGTAGCCGGGCAGGGGCCCCACCTGCACCAGCCGCTCGGGGTAGGCGGTGAGGATGGCGTCGCCGTAGCGCTCCTCCTCGACGGTCAGCGCCGCGTGGAAGTGGCAGGCCATGTCCAGGCGCCGGGCGATCTCATGGGCCTGGTCGACGTGGCCGGTCCGCCGCCGGCCCACGTCGAGCTCCTGCAGGGCCACGATGTCGGGCTTCAGCTTGGCGAGCACGGCGGCCACCCGCGCCACGTCCAGCCGCCGGTCGTTCCCGACGCAGCGGTGCACATTGTAGGTGACGATACGGGGCATGTGGCGAGGGGTGCTTTGCTTTTGCGGCCAAGGCAAGGCTGGCGGAACGGCTGGAATGGCGCGCGGGTTCGCGGCTAAGTTCGCACTTCGAGTCTGGGGGACGCCGGTTGCCTATCCTACTTGCTTTCGCCGAGCCGCCCGCGGCTGTCGCGCCGGCGGCCACGGCGCCAGTCCTTCGCCAGAGTTTCGTCGTAGGCCCGAATTGGGTGTCGTCCCCGACCGCGAAGGACTACGCCGACGCCTATCCCGCCGCCACGGCAGGGGAGCCGGCTGATGGTGCGGCGAGGGTCTACTGCACGGTCACCGACGCTGGCGAGCTCACGGCCTGCGAGGTCAAGGAGGAATCGATCGTGGGCCAGGGCCTTGGGCAGGCGGTGTTGGCGCTCGCGCCGAAATTCAAGATGGCGCCGCTGAGCATGGACGGGCAAGCCGTCGGCGGCAAACTCGTCGAACTGTACCTCCGCATACGCCCGCCGCCCCCGTCTCCGCCGCCCGGCGTACGGCTTGTCGTCCACCCGACCTGGGTGGCTCGCGCCGCCGGAGTGGACGCTGCGAAGTACTATCCCGTGCGGGCTTTGAGGATGGGCGTGGAGGGTGACGCGACGCTGCAGTGCGGCATCGATGCGCAGGGCCTCCTGGCAAACTGCGTGATCACTTGCGAGTTTCCGAAGGGCTCCGAGTTCGGCGGGGCAAGCTTGGCGCTGAGCGCGCTCTTCCAAATGGAGCTCGTGGACAAGGACGGGCAGTCCGTTGTGGGCGGCATGGTGCGCCTGCCGATCAACTGGCGGCTGCCTCGCTAGAATTGGCTTCCCTTTACGTTAACGTCATCTTCCCAACGCCCGGCCTTCCGGCTTAAGGTCGGGCCTCGCCAGGGAGCCGGCCATGAACCTCGACTTCACGCCTGAAGAGAACGCCTTCCGCCAAGAGGTCCGGGCCTTCATCAAGGACAACTATCCGAAGAACCTGCGCGCGGCGCAGGACTCCGGCGCGACCCTGACCCGGGACCTCTACCTCGCCTGGCACAAGGTGCTGGCCAAGAAGGGCTGGGTCGCCCCGTCCTGGCCGGTGGAGTTCGGCGGCACCGGCTGGACGCCGACCCAGAAGTACATCTGGTCCGAGGAGTCGGCCGAGGCCGAGACCCTGCCGCCGCTGCCCTTCGGCGTCGCGATGCTGGCCCCGGTGATCTACACCTTTGGCACCGAGGAGCAGAAGAAGCGCTTCCTGCCGGGCATCTACAACGGCGAGGTCTGGTGGTGCCAGGGCTACTCCGAGCCGGGGGCGGGTTCGGACTTGGCCAGCCTGAAGACCAAGGCCGAACGGATCACCGCCGACGACGGCAAAGAATATTACATCGTGAATGGCCAAAAGACGTGGACGACGCTGGGCCAGTTCGCCGACTGGGGCTTCTTCCTGGTCCGCACCGACCCCGACGCCAAGCCGCAGGCCGGCATCTCCTTCCTGCTGATCGACATGAAGAGCCCGGGCGTCACGGTCCGGCCGATCATCACGCTCGAAGGCGGCCATGAGGTGAACGACGTCTTCCTCGACAATGTGAAGGTGCCGGTCGAAAACCGCATCTTCCACGAGAACCAGGGCTGGACCTGCGCCAAGGCGCTCTTGGCCCATGAGCGGTCGGGCATCGCCGGGGTGGCGCGCTCCAAGCGCAATCTCGAAAAGCTCCGCCAGATCGCCACGACCGAGCATTCCGACGCCGGCGGGACCCTGCTCAGCGACGCCTTCTTCCGCCGCAAGGTGGCCGAGCTGGAGATCGACCTGACGGCGCTGGAATTCACCGAGCTGCGGACGCTGGCGGGCGAGGCCAGCGGCAAGGGGCCCGGCGCCGAGAGCTCGATCCTCAAGATCAAGGGCACCGAGATCCAGCAGCGGCTGCAGGAGCTGGTGCTGGAGGCGGTCGGCCACTACGGCGCGCCCTTCCTGCGCGACCTCGGCCACAACGCCCAGATCGGGCCGGGCTATGCGGTCGACGCGGCGGGCGACATGTTCAACGGCCGCAAGACGTCGATCTTCGGCGGCTCCAACGAGATCCAGCGCAACATCATCGCCAAGATGGTGCTGGGCCTCTGACCGCGCCGCCAAACCCCATCACCTCAGCTCTCACGCATTAGGCCCGCCCGATGGATTTCAGCTTCACCGACGAACAATCGATGCTGCGCGACACGGTCGCGAGCTATCTGGCGGACCACTATTCGTTCGACCAGCGGCGCGCGGCGCTCGCCAAGGAGCCGGGCTGGAGCCCGGCCATCTGGAAGGCCTTCGCCGAGGAGCTCGGCATCCTGGGCGCGCCCTTCTCAGAGGAGCTGGGCGGGCTGGGCGGCGGGCCGATCGAGAACATGATCGTCATGGAGGAGATGGGGAAGGCGCTGGTCGTCGAGCCCTACCTCGGCACGGTAGTGATCGGCGGCGGTTTCCTGAAGCACTCGGGCTATGCGGGCGCCGAGGCGCTGATCGGCCAGATCATCGCCGGCGAGGCGATCTTCGCCTTCGCCTACGCCGAGCCGCAGGGCCGCTACAACCTCGCCGACCTGAAGACCACGGCCAAGAAGGACGGCGGGTCCTACGTCCTTAACGGCCACAAGGCGGTGGTCATCGGCGCGCCCTACGCCACCCACCTGATCGTCACCGCGCGGACCGACGGCGGCCAGCGCGACGCCCAGGGGATCAGCGTCTTCATCGTCGAGAAATCCGCCGCGGGCGTCTCGACGCGCGACTATCCGACCGTCGACGGCTTCCGCGCCTCGGAGGTCATCTTCGAGAACGTCAAGGTGGGCGCCGACGCCCTGGTCGGGCCGGAAGGCCACGGCCTGCCGCTGATCGAGAAGGTGGTGGACGAGGCGATCGCCGCCACCTGCGCCGAGGCCTGCGGCGTGCTCGCCAAGCTGCACACCGGCACCCTCGAATACACCCGCCAGCGCAAGCAGTTCGGCCAGCCGATCTCGTCCTTCCAGGTGCTGCAGCACCGGATGGTCGACATGTTCATCCAGGTCGAGCAGTCGGTCTCGATGACCTACATGGCCACCATCAAACTCGCCGACGACAAGCAACGGACCAAGGCCGCCGCGGCCGCCAAGGTGCAGATCGGCAAGGCCTGCAAGTTCGTGGGCCAGAACGCCATCCAGCTGCACGGCGGCATGGGCATGACCGACGAGATGGCCATCGGCCACTACTTCAAGCGCGCCACCATGATCGAGGCCGCCTTCGGCTCCACCGACCATCACCTGGCCCGCTACGAGTTCCTGAGCCTGGGACAGGCGGCCTAGGACTCCGCATAGAGCGCCTGGCGGAATTCCGGCGCCAGGCACCAGGCGCGGAACGCCTCCATGGCCGGCGATAGAGTTCTCGAGCGAAGCGACGTCAGCCAGTAGCGCCCGACGTCGACGGTCGCCGGAAAGGGCTGCATGAGCTGGCGGGTGTGAAGCTCGCGGCCGAACATCACCGGCGGAGCGATCGCCACGCCCACGCCCTGGGTCGCCGCGTGGACCATCAGGCTCAGGGAGTCGAATACCGGGCCTGACGGGTGGGGCGGATCGAGGCCGACCGCAGCGAACCAGGCCGGCCATTCGTCGCGCCGATAGGACCTGAGCAGCGGCAGGCTGGCGAGGTCGCGGGGCCCCTCCAGCCGCGCGGCGAACTGCGGCGTGCACAGGGGCGCGAGCGGCGCGGCCAGCACCTCCTCGGCGCGCACGCCGTGCCAGGCGCCGTCGCCGAAGCGGATCGCCATGTCCAGGCCCTCGGCGGCCAGGTCCACCTTGTTGTTGTGGGTCATCAGCCGCAGCTCGATCAGCGGATGGGCCTCGCGGAAGGCGGCCAGCCTCGGCAGCAGCCAGCGCACGGCGAAGGTGCCGACCACGCCCAGGGTCAGGATCTCTCGCACCGCGCCGGCCTGGAAGCGCTGCATGGCCCGCGACATGCGATCGAAGGAGTCGCTGAGCACCGGCAGCAGGGCCTGGCCCTCGTCGGTCAGCACCAGGCCGCGGGCGAGACGCTTGAAGAGCACCGCGCCCAGCCGCGTCTCCAGCGCCTTCACCTGATGGCTGATCGCCGCCTGGGTGACGCACAGCTCGGCAGCCGCGCGGGTGAAGCTGAGATGCCGCGCCGAGGCCTCGAAGGCGCGCAGGGCGTTGAGTGGAAGCTGCGGCCGATCCATGGTCCAAGCCCAAATTTATCTAATGTCTGATCCTTAGCTATCATCGTTTGCGCGCTTCACCCATTCCGGACGACGGTCTGCCTCCGACGCGGGGGAGGGCGGGCATGGCGAGCTTGGTGGTCAATGGCGGGCGGCGGCTGGAAGGCCGCATCACCCCTTCAGCGAACAAGAACGCGGTGCTGCCGGCGCTCTGCGCCAGCCTGCTGACCCGCGAGCCCGTGGTGCTGCACGGCGTGCCGGACGTGACCGACGTGCGCAAGCTGCTGGCATTCTTCGAAGGGCTGGGGAGTGAGGTCGAGGCCGACTTCAGCTCGGGCGTCGTGCGGCTGGTCCACGGCTCCGGCCTGGATCCCGCGGCCGCGCGCCTGCCGAGCGGCATGCGGTCGACGGTGATGCTGATCCCGGGCCTGCTGAGACGGTTCGGCGAGGCGGTGCTGGAGGACGACGCCAAGGGCTGCACGCTGGGCGTACGCGAGATCGATCCGCACCTGGAGATCTTCAGGGCGTTCGGCGCGCGGGTCTCGGCCGAGCCGCGCGGCCTGGTGATCGCCGCGCCCAAGGTGTTCGCGCCGGTCCGTCACTGGTTCGACTACGCCTCGGTCACCGGCACGGAGAATTTCCTGATGTGCGCGGCCATGGCGGCGGGATCGTCGCGGCTGGTCAACGCCGCCTGCGAGCCGCACGTGCAGGAGTTCTGCGAGATCCTCGGCGCGATGGGGGTCAGCGTCCGCGGCGTCGGCGCCTCGACCCTGGAAGTGGCCGGCCGGCCCGAACTCGGCGGCGCGACCCACACCTTCGCCGAGGACTTCCATGAGACCGCGACCTTCCTGGCGCTGGGCGCGATCACCGGCGGCGCGGTGGAGGTGCGCAACGGCGCGCCGGAGCAGTTCGCCCTGATCGACCGCACCTTCGCGAAGTTCGGCGTCGAGGTGACGCACTTGGGCGGCTGGTCGCGCGTCCGGGCGGGTAGCGTGCTGAAGGTCCGCCCGGCCTTCACGCCGCACCTGCTGCCAAAGGTCGAGGCCGCGCCCTGGCCCTATGTCCCGGCCGACCTGCTGCCGATCTTCATCGCGCTCGGCGCCCGGGCGGAGGGCTCGGTGATGTTCTGGAACAAGGTCTATGAGGGCGCGCTCGGCTGGACCTCGGAGCTGTCGAAGTTCGGGGCCCACGCGGTGAGCTGCGATCCGCACCGGATCATCACCTACGGCGGCGCACCGCTCAGTCCGGCGGAGGTCGAGAGCCCCTACATCATCCGCGCCGCCATCGCGCTCTTGATGCTGGCGGCCAGCGTCGAGGGCCGCTCGGTGATCCGCAACGCCGATCCCATCAACCGCGCCCACCCGCGCTTCGTCGAGAACCTGAAGAGCCTGGGCGCCGACGTGGAATGGGCGGCGTGAGGGTCGCCGGGGCCCCCGAGAGTTCCTGACCTGGGACAGGCGGCTTAGTGCTATAGGCCTGCGCTCGCCCTGACCGGCCCTTCGGCCGGCGGGGCTGAGCGGAGTTTTGAATTTGGCGACCGTCAGCACCAAGAGCCGGATGGACAAGATCGGCGTGAAGGGCGGCATGCGTGTCGCCGTCATGGGCGTGAAGGATCCGACGCTAAGCGCGGAGCTGGCCGAGCAGGGCGCGGTGCCGGTGAGCGAACTCGCCAACCTCGACATCCTGTTCTACGCCGCCGACAGCGCCGGTGAGCTCGGCCGCATCGAGGCCCTGGTGCCCATGCTGGCCGAGAAGGGCGCTCTCTGGATCGTCTCGATCAAGGGCAAGGCCGCCACGGTGCAGCACGCCGAGGTCATCGACGCGGCCAAGGCCCGGGGCCTGATCGACAACAAGGTCGTGGCGTTCTCGCCGACCCAAACCTCGCTGCGGTTCACGCGGGCCAAGGCGGTGGCCGCGGCCGAGCCCGCCGCGGAGCCGGTCGCCTAGCCCAGCGTGGCCAGGGCGTCGTGGTCCAGGATGTGGCGCGACGCACTGCCCAGCATCTGGATGAACATGTCGTCGCCGCGCGGCGTCTGCTTGACGACCATCGCGGCGAAGAAGGCGGTCATGAACAGCAGGAAACCGCCTCGGGCATAGTCGCGCGCGAGATCCGCAGCGCCATATCCCGAGACGCCGTGGGCCTTGAGGCCGGCGAGGTAGCGGTCGAGCAGGGCGGCCTCGCTGGCGCGCCGCACGTCGGGGTTCAGGGCGCCGGCCAGGAAGTAGGCGACGTCCGTGGCCCCGATCCCGAAGGCGAAGGACTGCCAGTCGAGCGTCGTCACCGGATGACCGCCCGCTGCGGTGGCGAACATCATGTTGTCCGGGCGGAAGTCGTTGTGCGTCAGGCAGTGGGGCGTCTTCTGCGGTCTGGCGAGCGCGGCGTAGCTGCCGGCCACCCGCTCGCCGATCTCGATCCAGTCCGGCTCCAGCCGCTCGGCGTACCGCGCGCGAAAGCCCATCCAGAGCGCTCGCACCATCTCCGGGTTGACCGGGCCGGTTGGCGCGGCGCGCGAGCCTGAGACCCAGGGCAGGTCGTCCAGGCCCGGGTCCTCCCAGTGCGAGGCGTGCAGCCTGGCCGCCTCGTCGATGACCAGCCCGGCCTGCTCCAGGCTAACGCCCGCAAGCTGGTTCCCCGGCTCCGCCGGCCCGAGGTCCTCCATCAGCAGCACGAACTCGCCGCTCTCCGGGGCCACGTCGGCGAACAGGCACTTCGGCGTGCGGATCAGGGCGCCGTCGGCCAGGTGGCGGTAGAACATCACCTCGCGATGGTAGTTGCCCAGCATCACCCCGGTCTTGAAGCTGTCGGGGTCCGCCGAAGGGAACTTGCCCACCAGCGAGGCTGGAGCCTGATCGCCGCCGCGCGCGTAGCTCAAGGTGAAGCGGACGCTGTCGCCGATCTGGCCGGTGCCGACCGCCTTGGCGGTGAACCCCGACACCACCGCATCGACGCCCGCGCCCTGCAAGGCTCGGGTCAGCCAGGCGGCGTCGATGGCCCCGGGCCTGCGGATGTCGGGCTGGGCGGGGGTCATGCCGGAAGCTGGTGGATGTAGACCTCGTTCAGCGCGATCTCGCGGCCGCGCAGGATCACCAGGTCGAAACCGCGCAGCTGGCCCGCGGCGCCCAGGTCGCAATACCAGCGTCCGCAGAACCCGCCGGGGATCGGCCAGGTCTCGTCAGGCGCATAGGTCATCGGCGGCGTGGCGGCGAAGAGCCCGGTGAGGTAGGCCGACAGCGCCGCGCGGCCCGCGAGGCCGCCCACCGTCTGCGCGTCCTTGTAGACGCAGTCCTCGGCGTAGAAGGCGGCCAGGCGGGGGACATCCTTGGCGGTCCAGGCCTGCAGCCATTCGGCGTTGAAGGCGTCGATCTCGTCGGGGGTCATGGCGTTCATGGGCCCCTCAAGCCTCCGGGCCAAGCGCGCGGTCGCGGTGCGCCTGGGTGAAGATCTCGGCGGGCGGGACCTCGGGGCCGGCCATCACCGCGACGGCGTGCATCCCCAGGATCGGATCGGCCGCGGCGCGCTCGAAGTGGCGCCGGCGGCGTTCGCGCGCGGCCTCGCCGAACTCCATGTCGAGCCCCGCCTGCAGCGTGGCGGCGGCCCGCAGCCGGCGCATCCGTTCGCGCCGTTCCTCGCCATAGGGGGCGAGCGCCGCCGGCGTCCAGTCGTCGCTGGCCTTCAGGAGGTCGCTGACCAGGCGGACGTCGCGATAGGTGATGGAAAGCCCCAGCCCGATGATCGGATCGTTCCAGCCCGCCGCGTCGCCCACCAGCACGACGCCGGGCGCATAGGGCTCGTCGGTCCAGGAGTCGGCGTTGACGTAGCTGTAGAGCGGGCCGGCCGGGCGTCCCGCCACCAGGTGGCGGTTCTCCGGTGAGCTGCGCATGGCGAACGCATCGAGGAACCGGCGCGCGGCGTCCGGCCCCTTGAAGCGCTTGGCCTCGCCGAGCGCATAGCCGCCGTAGACGCGCACCCGTCCGGATCCCTGCGGGAACGCCAGGAAGCCGAAGTCGTCTTCCGTGCCGATCGCCTGCAGGTCGTCGGCCCAACCCTCGACGCCGTCCACCAGCAGGCCCGCGAACCAGTGGTGCGGCTTGTCCTGATGCAGGGCGATCCCGGCGGCCTCGCGGACCTGAGACGTGCGGCCATCGGCGCCGACGATCAGGCGGGCGCTGACCGCCACGGTCTCTCCGTCCTGCTCGAAGGCCAGGGCCGGCGAGGGGCCCAGGGTCAGCGCCGTCACGGTCACCCCGCGCCGGGCGTCCGCGCCGGCCTCGCGGGCGGCGTCGAACAGGGTCTGGCAATGCAGCGGGTGGCCGAGGCAAAGCGGCCCCGGGACGTCGGGCGCGAAGATGCCGAGCGGCAGGGCCTGGCTCGCCGCGACCGCGGGATCCTTGCTCTCGTCATAGGTGATGTGGCGGCTGAGGTGGTGGCCTCCGACCTTCCGCAGCAGGTCGTAGAGGCCCACCCGGCGGGTTTCGACCACGCCCCAGGGAGCGATCCACTCGCCCCGCACCCGGTCCACATAGGTCTCGGACTGTTCGAGCAGCAGCACCGAGCGGCCCTGGCGGGCCATGACGGCGGCCAGCGCCGAGCCCCCGATGCCTCCGCCCACGATCGCCAGGTCGTAGGTGGTCATGCGACGTCCTCCGCGCCGCTGTCTCGCGGCCTTAGAACCACGCTAGGCCGCTTCCTCGGCGGAACTCAACGCTGAGCCTTTACCTCCCGCGTAATCGACCGGCCTCGCGGCGTCCGGTTTTCTCCCGCCATCGAAAGGGAGACCAAGACATGCTTCGCCGCGACATCGTCACCACCGCCATGGCCGCCTCGGCGGTCGCCGTCACCGCGCGCTCCGTCCACGCCGCGCCGGTCCGCCGCACCGCCGAGCCCCGCGCCAAGGACGGGATCAAGCTCTTCCACCGCGACTGGGGCGAGGGGCCGCCGGTGCTGTTCGCCGCCAGCTGGGCGCTCTCCAGCGAGATGTGGGCCTATCAGGTGGCCCACCTGGCCGACGCCGGCTTCCGCTGCATCGCCTACGACCGGCGCGGCCACGGCCGATCCGATGTGCCGGCGAGCGGCTACGACATGGACACCTTCGCCGACGACCTCGCGAGCGTGATCGAGCAGCTCGACCTGCGCGACGTCGTGCTGGTGGGCCATTCGAGCGGCGGGGCCGAGGTGGTCCGCTATCTCGGCCGCCACGGGACTTCGCGGGTCCGCAAGGTCGTGCTGATCGCCCCGGTCACACCCTACCTGCTGAAGACCGCCGACAATCCGACGGGCGCGCCGCAGGCCCATTTCGACGCGACCATGGCCCAGTGGGCGACGGACTTCCCCAAATGGGCCGACGACAACACCGCGCCCTTCGTGACGCCGGAGACCTCGCCGGCCATGACCCGCTGGCTCTACGAGCAACTGGTCTCGACGCCGCCGCCGGTGGCCATCGCCACGATGCGCGCGGTGATCGCCAGGGACCTGCGCCCCGACCTCGCGAAGATCGACCGGCCTACGCTGGTGATGCACGGAACCAAGGACGTCTCGGCGCCCATCGACATGACCGGGCGGCCGACCGCGGCGGGCATCAGGGGCGCGGAGCTCAAGGTCTACGATGGCGCCCCCCACGGCCTCTTCGTCACCCACATGGACCCGGTGAACCGCGACCTGGAGGCCTTCATCAAAGCGTGACCGAAGGGCCGACGCGCCTTAAGCGCAGGGATCATGTCCCTGCGCGACTTCGGGCTCCTGGCGCTGGTTTGCCTGGTCTGGGCGTCCAACAACATCGTCTCGAAATATGTGGTCAGCCACCTGGGCTCGCCGCCGCTGTTCTATGCGGCGGCGCGGTTCGCGGTGGTGGCGCTGGCGACGCTGCCCTGGCTGCTGCCGATGCCGCGTCCGCGCTGGCGGCTGGTCGTGGTGGCGCTCCTGATGGGCGGCGGGAATTTCGCGCTGATCTTCATGGGCCTGAAGTACGCCACGCCGTCCTCCGTGGCGGTGGTGAGCCAGATCGGCGTGCCGATCACCACCCTGCTGTCGGTGGTCATGCTGGGCGAGACGATCCACTGGCGCCGCGGCCTCGGCATCGCGCTCACCTTCATGGGCGTCGTGGCGGTGATGTGGTCTTCGACCGGCCTCAGCGCATCGGCCGGCCTGCTCTATGTGGTGGCCTCGGCCATCGCCGCCTCGCTCGGCGCGGTGATGATGAAACAGATCGAGGGGGTGAAGCCCCTGCAGTTCCAAGCCTGGGTCGGCTTCGCGTCCGTCTGGCCGCTGGTGTTGCTGTCGGCCTGGTTCGAGCCCGGGCAACTGCAGGCCGGGATCGCGGCGGGCTGGCCGTTCCTGGCCGCGGTGCTCTACTCCGGCCTGGTGGTCTCGGTGGGCGCGCACACCGGCTATTACCTGCTGATTGGCCGCTATGAGGCCAACCTGATCTCGCCGTTGACGCTGATGACTCCGCTGGCGACGATTGCCCTGGGCGTCGCGATCTTCCACGATCCGTTCGGCCTGCGCATGGCGGCGGGGTCAGCCATCGCTCTTACGGGCGTCCTGATCATCGCGCTTCGGCGCAACCAGGTCATGCCGCTGCTGCTCGCCATCCGGAACCGCGCGCAATGAATAGTCCGCTGCTTGAGGTCATCGAAGCGCCCAGCCCCAATTTCGACGCCCGCACCGCGCCGCCGGACATCCTGGTCCTGCACTACACCGGCATGAAGACCGGCGAGGAGGCGCTGGCCCGGTTGCGCGATCCCGAGGCCAAGGTCTCGGCGCATTACATGATCGAGGAGGACGGCCGCATCTTCCGGCTGGTGGCCGAGGAGCGGCGGGCCTGGCACGCGGGCGTCTCGTTCTGGAAGGGCGAGCGCAACATCAACGGCGCCTCGATCGGCATCGAGATCGTCAATCCGGGGCACGAGTTCGGCTATCGCCCGTTTCCCGACGCGCAGATCGCCGCGGTGATCGCGCTGGTCGCCGATATCCGCACCCGCTGGCAGATCGAAGATGGCCGCATCGTCGGCCATTCCGACGTGGCGCCCGGCCGCAAGGACGACCCGGGCGAGCTGTTCCCCTGGAAGGCGCTCGCGCAGGCGGGCCATGGCCTTTGGGTCGAGGCGCCGCCGGCCCCCGGGGAGCCGCTGGCCGAGGGCGCGGAGGGGGTGGGCGTCTTCGCGCTGCAGGCGGGGTTCACCCGGCTCGGCTACGACCTGCCGCCCTCGGGAAAGTTCGACGCCGCCACCCAGGCCGTGGTCACCGCCTTCCAGCGGCATTGGCGACAAAATAGGGTGGACGGCGTTGCGGACGGCGCGACCCGGGCCCAACTCATCGCGCTGATGAGACTGGCTGGTTGATGCACCCTTCACCTTCGTTCCGCGAGACCGGCGAGACGGTCCTTCTGGCCCATCTCGCGCGGTATCCCTTCGTGACCCTGGCCGCGGCGCCAAAGGGGCACCTGCTGGTGGCCCATGCGCCGGTGGTGGCGCGCGGGGTGAAGGCCGGCCTGGCGCTCGACTTCCACCTCTCGCGCGGCAATGCGCTGGCCACGGCGATCGCCGAGGGCTTCCGGGCGGTCGCCGTCAGCCTGGCCGCCGACGCCTATGTCAGCCCCGATTGGTACGAGGGCGCCGACCAGGTCCCGACCTGGAACTACGTCAGCGTCGAGGCCGAGGGGCCGGTGGCGGCCCTCGACGACGCGGGGCTGGTGACCCTGCTCGACGATCTCTCCGCCCAGGAGGAGCTGCGCCTGGCGCCCAAGCGGCCCTGGACGCGGGCCAAGATGTCGCCCGGCCGGTTCGAGACCATGACCCGGGCCATCGTCGGCGCGCGGATGACCGTCGAGCGGCTCGAGGGGATCACCAAGCTCTCGCAGAACAAGAACGAGGCCGACCGCGCCGGCGTCGTGGCCGCGCTCGGCGACCATCCGATCGGGCTGCGGATGCGGGCCCTGTGAGCGGGGTTTCGGTCCGCGCCTCGACGCTCGCCGATGCGCCCGCGATCCTGAGCCTGCACGCCGCGGCGGCCTCGCGCGGCGGCGGCCTCGCCCGCGAGCCCGACGAGATGGAGCTCTCCCAGATCGAAGGCGCGCTCGCCAAGGCCCTGGCCAGCGGCGTCGCGCTAAGCGCCTGGGCGGACGGCGCGATCGCCGGCGAGATCCACGCCTCGCGGCTCGGCCCCCGGCAGTTCGCCCATAACCTGCTCGACCTCACCGTGGCGGTGCGTCCGGAGTTCCAGGGCCGGGGTGTCGGCGCCCAGCTCTTTGAGGCGCTCTTCATAGAGGCCGCCCGGCTGGAGCCCAAGGTCGAGCGCATCGAGCTGATGTGCCGCGAAGGCAACCTCGGGGCGGTGCGCCTCTACCAGCGCCTGGGCTTCGTCATCGAGGGCCGCTTCCAGCGTCGCGTACGGCTGGCCGACGGCACCGTCGAGGACGACCTTGCCATGGCCAAGGCGCTCTAGACGCCGGCTCGGCTTGACCCCGCCGCGCCCAGCGACCACTTTCCGCGCGGACCAGACGGCCGGGCGGTCGCGGCTCTCGCAAGAGGGTCGAGGAAAGTCCGGGCTCCACGACGACATGGCGGCGGGTAACGCCCGCCGGGGGCGACCCCAGGGATAGCGCCACAGAAAGCAAACCTCCTCTCTTCGGAGAGGGAAGGGTGAAAGGGTGGGGTAAGAGCCCACCGCGTCGCTGGCAACAGGGACGGCATGGCAAGCCCCGCCAGGAGCAAGACCGAATAGGGACCGTGCGCCCTCCCTAGCCTCGGCGAAGGAGGGTAGGGCTGTCGTAGGCCTGAGCGGTCCGGGTAGGTCGCGAGAACCGTCCCGCGAGGGGCGGTCCAGAGGAATGATCGCCGCGTCCGGGGTTTCGGTCCCGGGCGGCACAGAACCCGGCTTACAGGCCGTCTGGTCCCACTTCCTCCACAGGCCCCAGTCTCATTCGTTAACAAGCGAAGCCGTAGTTCCCTGTATGTTCTGTGGATAAGAACTTCTGGTTAACCATACTTGGCTGCGACACGTTGGTTTCTCTACGAAAGAGTCGTTCAGAGTCATTTACTCCCAATTCATCCCATGATAGCCCATTCGTACTTCGCTAACCAAACCGCTGCCCCCTGCTTCAAGAAGAATTTTGGGGGGCGGCCGGATGGGGACGAGGGAGGGAGTGGCTGGCGGGGCCGCTCAAAATCAGGGGCTGGGCGGTGTTTCTCTCGACATTCGAGAAACAGTTGGACGGGAAGCGGCGGATCGTCGTGCCGCAGGACTTCCGCGCCCAGACCGCCGGGCCGTTCGACGGCGTCTTCTGCTTTCCCTCCATCGAGGCCGATTGCATCGAAGGTGGCGGCAAAACCTTGTTCGACCGTTACGCCGGCGTGATCGAGGAGCTGGAGTTCGGCGACCCGATCCGCAGCGCGCTCGAGACCTCGGTCTTCGGCGGCATGGCCCAGCTCTCCTATGACACCGCCGGCCGCATCACCCTGCCGGAGCTGCTCTGCCAGCAGTTCAGCCTGACCGACTGGGTGGTGGTCGTGGGCCTCGGCGACCGGTTCCAGATCTGGCAGCGCGAGGCCTTCCAGGCCCACCGCGCCGCCCAGCGCGACGTGGCCCGCGAGGGCCTGGCCTCCATGCGCGCCCAGCAGCGCGCCGCGCGGCTCGCCGCGCCCAGTGTGGGCGGCGCCGGATGACCGCTCCGCATGTCCCCGTCCTGCTCAATGAGGTCGTGGACGCGCTGCAACCCCGCGCCGGCAAGGTCCTGGTCGACGGGACCTTCGGCGCAGGCGGCTACAGCCGCGCCCTGCTGAGCGCCGGCGCCGCCATCATCGCCTTCGACCGCGATCCTTCGGCCGCCCGGTTCGCCGACGGCCTGCCCAAGGGCCGCTTTCGGCTCGTGGAGCGCCGTTTCTCCGAGCTCGACCAGGAAACCGGCGAGGCCGCCGTCGACGGCGTGGTCCTCGACATCGGCGTCTCCTCCATGCAGATCGACGAGGCCGAGCGCGGCTTCTCCTTCATGCGCGACGGGCCGCTCGACATGCGGATGGCGGCTGACGGCCCGACCGCCGCCGACCTCGTCAACGAGGCCGAGACCGCGGAGCTGGCGCGCATCCTCTTCGTCTACGGCGAGGAGCGTGAGAGCCGCCGGATCGCCCGCGCCATCGTCAAGCGCCGCGAGGAGCAGCCCTTCACCCGCACCCTGGAGCTGGCCGAGTTCATCGAGAAGGCGCTCGGAGGCCGCCGCGGCGCCAAGGTCCATCCGGCGACCCGCTCCTTCCAGGCCATCCGCATCGCCGTGAACGAGGAGCTGTCGGAGCTCGAAGCCGGCCTCGTCGCCGCCGAGCGGGCGCTGAAATCCGGCGGCCGGCTCTGCGTCGTCACGTTCCATTCGCTGGAAGACAGAATCGTGAAGACCTTCCTGGCGGTGCGAGCGGGAAAGACCCCGGCGGGATCGCGCCATGCGCCGCCGGTGGAAGCCGGCGCGGCGCCGAGCTTCCAGTTGCTGTTCAACGGTCATCAGGGACCGTCGGCGGCGGAGTTGGCGGCGAACCCCCGGGCCCGGTCGGCGAAACTGCGGGCGGCGGTGCGCACCGACGCCCCGGCCTGGAGGGCGGCGGCATGAGCTGGATCAATCGCAGGGTCCGTGGGTTCCGGCTGGTGGACCTGGTGGCGCTGGGCCTGCTCGCTGGCCTGATCCTCGGGGTCTACCTGGCCAAGACCATCGCCGGCGGCGAGCGCGCCAAGATCGCCGTCGTCGAGCGCCAGATCGTCGCCGAGAAGGCCCGCATCCGGCTCCTCAAGGCCGAGGTCAGCCACCTGGAGCAGCCGGCCCGCATCGAGCGCCTGTCGGAAACCTACCTCGGCATGGCGCCGGTCTCCTTCAAGCGCGAGGCCGGTCCCGACGCCCTGTCGCAGCTCGCCATCCATCCGCTGGTCCCGCCCGCCGCGCCGGTCGAGGCGACGCCCGACCCGATGGTCCAGGCGACGCCGGAGCCGCCCGCGCCGCTCGCCACCACCACCGTCCTGGCCGAGGCCGGCCGATGAGCCTTGGGCAACCCACCTTCGGCCCGACCTGGCTCTCGCGCCGGCTGCTGGGCTGGGTCTGGCGTTTCGAACACGCCTTCGAGCGGGCGCGCGCGTCCGGCAAGGCCGAGGACGACACCCGCATCCGGGTCTTCTTCGTGCTGGCGCTGTTCAGTGCGGGCTTCCTGACGCTGGCCATCGGGGCGACCCACGCGGCGCTGTTCTCCTCCGCCGGCCGCAGCGACGCGGCGCTGGCCATGGGCGCGGCGCGCGCCGACCTCGTCGACCGCAACGGCGAGATGCTGGCCGCCGACCTCCTGCACTACGGCCTCTACCTCGACCCGCGCGAGATCTGGGACACCGCCGAGACCCGCCGCGCGCTCTTCGCCAGCCTGCCCGAGCTGACGCCGCAGCGCCTGGAACGCGCGCTCCACGCCGGCCGCCGCACCTTTGTCATCGGCGGCCTGACGCCGGAGATCCGCACCACCATCCACGACCTGGGGCTCCCCGGCATCAGCTTCGAGCCCGAGCAGAAGCGGGTCTATCCGCTGGGCTACACCGCCGCCCATCTGGTGGGCTTCGCCGACACCGGCGGCGAGGGCCTGGCCGGCGCCGAGGCGGCGCTGAACGACGACATCCGCGAGGCCGCCGCCAGCCAGGGCTCGGTGCCGCTCTCCATCGACCTGCGCATCCAGGCCGCCCTGGAGGACGAGCTTTACAAGGCTACCGCCCAGTTCCGCCCCAAGGGCGCGGCGGGCGTGGTGATCAACGTCCACACCGGCGAGATCCTGGGGCTCGCCAGCTACCCAACCTTCGATCCGAACCAGCCGGGCAAGGCCAGCCTCGACGCGCGCCAGAACAAAGCGGCCAACGCCATCTACGAGATGGGCTCGACCTTCAAGGGCTTCACGATCGCCACCGGCCTCGACATCGGGATCGCCACGCCGACCTCGACCTTCGACGCCACCCACCCGTTCTATGTCGGCAAGCGGCCGATCACCGACTACCACGCGACCCACGCCGTCCTGACGCTCGTGGAGGTGTTCCAGCATTCCTCCAATATCGGCACCGCGCGGCTCGGCGAGGCGATCGGCCCCGAGCGCCTGCACGCCTACTTCGACCGCTTCGGCCTGACCCAGCCGGCCAAGGTCGAGCTCGTCGAGAGCGCCCGGCCGCTGACGCCCCGGATCTGGAACGAGGACGCCATCGCCTCGACCTCCTTCGGCCACGGGATCAACGTCACGCCGCTGGCGGTGGCGCGGGCCTATTCCGGTCTGATGAACGGCGGCGAGCTGCTGCCGCTCACCATCAAGAAGCTGCCGGCCGGAACTGTCGTGCACGGCCCGCGGATGGTGTCGGAGAACACCGCCCGCACGCTCCTGCAGATCATGCGCTCCAACGTCAGCTGCACCTGCGGCTCGGGCAAGTCGGCCAACGTCCCGGGCCTCAACGTCGGCGGCAAGACCGGCACCGGCGACAAATGGGATCCCGTCGCCAGGCGCTATTCCACCACCAAGCAGGTGTCGTCCTTCGCCGCGGTTTTCCCGACCGACGGTCCCCTCGACGCGCCGCGCTATTTCGTGCTGATCCTCCTGGACGAGCCGCAGAAGGACAAGACCGGCCTCGATCCGACCGGCGGTATCGTGGCGGCCCCGGCCGCCGGTCATGTGATCGAGCGCATCGCCCCCTTCCTCGGCGTCCAGCGAAGGGTCGAGACCGCGCCCTTCACGCCGGCGGACACCAGCGTGGTTGCGGCGGAGGAGCACTGAGCATGCGTCTCTCCGACCTCGTGAAGCGCGACCTCGCCTTCGATCCGCAGATCGAGGGCGTCACCGCCGACAGCCGCAAGGTCCGCCCGGGCTTCCTGTTCGCGGCCCTGCCGGGCGCCAAGGTCGATGGCCGCAGCTTCGCGCCGCGCGCAGTGGAGCAGGGGGCCGTCGCGGTCCTGGCCGGCCGCGAGATCGAGGGCCTGACCCAGAAGACAGTGATCGCCGCCGATCCGCGCCGCGCCTATGCGCTCGCCGCCGCGGCCTTCTGGGGCGCCCAGCCGGCGACCTGCGTCGCGGTCACCGGCACCAACGGCAAGACCTCGGTCGCCGCCTTCTGCCGCCAGATGTTCGCCCACGCCGGCTTCAAGGCCGCCAGCATGGGCACGCTCGGCGTCCGCGTCAGCGCGCCGGGCGCCGAAGACGTGCAGATCACGCCCCCCGGCCTCACCACGCCGGACGCCTCCGATATCGCCGAGCTGCTGGCTCGCGCTGCCCAGGACGGGGTCACCCACCTGGCGCTCGAAGCCTCCTCGCACGGCATCGACCAGCGCCGCCTCGACGGGGTGAAGCTTACCGCCGCGGGCTTCCTGAACCTGACCCAGGATCACCTCGACTATCACGGCACCATGGGCGTCTATCGGGCCGCCAAGCTCCGGCTTTTCGAGACCCTGCTGGCGCGGGGCAAGATGGCGGTGCTGAACGCCGATTCCGACGCCTATGCGGCCTTCGCCGGCGTCGCGGTCAGCGCGGGCCAGGGCGTGATGAGCGTCGGCGAGGCCGGCCAGGGCCTGCGGCTCATCGAGCGCGTCCTGCTGCCCGACGGCCAGCGCCTGACGGTGTTGCACGACGGCAAGTCGCATACCTTCCGCCTGCCGCTGGCCGGCGCCTTCCAGGCCTCCAATGCGCTGGTCGCCGCGGGCCTCTGCATCGCCGCCGGCCTCAGCCCCGAACAGGCCTTCGCCGGCCTGGAGACCATCGAGGGCGCGCCCGGGCGTCTGCAGCGCGTCGGCCAGGGCCCGCGCGGCGGCGAGGCCTATGTGGACTACGCCCACACCCCCGACGGGCTGGAGACGGTGCTCGGCGCCCTTCGCCCGCACGTGCGCGGCAAGCTGATCGTGGTGTTCGGGGCCGGCGGCGACCGCGACCGCACCAAGCGCCCGCTGATGGGCAAGATCGCCGCCGACCTGGCCGACGTCGCCATCGTCACCGACGACAACCCGCGCTCGGAAGTTCCGGCCGCCATCCGCGCCGAGATCCTGGCCGGTGCGAAGGGCGCACAGGAGATCGGCGACCGGGGCGAGGCGATCCGCGCGGGCGCCGGCCTGCTGCAGGACGGCGACATCCTGGTGGTCGCGGGCAAGGGTCACGAACAGGGCCAGATCGTCGGCGATACGGTTCACCCCTTCGACGACGTGGCCGAGACCCGGGAAGCCCTGAGAGCGGGCGCCGTCGATGGCTGAGGCGCTGTGGACCTCTGACGAGATCGCAGCTGCGACCGGCGGCAAGCTGGCCGGCAAGCCCTTCGCGGCCACTGGCGTTTCCATCGACACCCGCACCCTGGAACCGGGCGACCTGTTCGTGGCCCTGGGCGGCGTGCGCGACGGCCACGAGTTTGTCGAGCAGGCCCTCGCTAAGGGCGCGGTCGGCGCGCTCGCCTCTCAGCCTGTGTCCGGCTCCGCGGTGATCGTCCCCGATGTGCTCCCGGCGCTTGAGCGCCTGGGCGCGGCGGCCCGCGACCGGGCGCCCAAGGCCCGCCGCGGCGCGGTCACCGGTTCGGTCGGCAAGACCAGCGTGACCCAGGCTGTCCTCGCCGGCCTGACGCTCGCCGGCCGGGCGCACTCGTCGGTGAAGTCCTACAACAATCACATCGGCGTGCCGTTGACCTTGGCGCGGATGCCGCGCGACACCGAGCGCGCCGTCTTCGAGATCGGCATGAACCACGCCGACGAGATCCGCCCGCTGACCCGCCTGGTCCGCCCGCAGGCGGTGGTGGTGACCACCGTCGGGCCGGTCCACGTGGAGAATTTTGCTGAGGGAGAGACCGGCGTCGCCAAGGCCAAGGCGGAAGTCTTCGAGGGCCTCGAACCTGGCGGCGTCGCGGTCCTGAACGCCGATGACCGCTGGTTCGGCCTGTTGAAGGACGCGGCGCTGGCGGTCGGCGCCGAGATCCGCACCTTCGGCCATGGCGAGGCCTGCGACGCGCGGCTGATCGATTTCCAGGGCCCAAGTCTGGGAAAAGCGGGAGACCACGCCGTCGTCCAGGCCCGCTTCCACGGCAAGGGCCTCGACTTCCCGATCCTGCAGACCGGCTTCCACTGGGGCCTGAATTCCATGGCCGTGCTCTTGATGCTGGAGGCGCTCGACGTCGACCTCGGCGACGGCCTGGCGGCGCTGGGCAGCTTCGAGCCGTTGGAGGGCCGCGGCGCCGAACAGACCGTGCGGCTGGCCGGCGGCGGTTTCACCCTGATCGACGAGAGCTACAACGCCAACCCGATCTCCATGGCCTCGGCCATCGCCACCCTGGGCGCCCGCCAGGCGCCGGGCCGCAAGATCGTGGCCCTCACCGACATGCTGGAATTGGGCGAGGAGGCCCGCGGTTTCCACGCCGCGCTCGCCGAGCCCCTGGCCGCGGCCAAGGTCGATCTGGTGTTCCTTGCCGGCCCCCTGATGAAATCCCTCTGGGACGCCCTTCCGCCGACTCGGCGCGGCGGTTACGCGGAGACAGCGGCGGAACTTGCGCCGCTGGTCGTCCGGGCCGCAGAGCCTGGCGACGTGATGATGGTGAAGGGTTCGAACGGTTCGAAAGCGGGCGCCATCGCGGCGGCGCTGGCGGCCCTCGACGCCCGCGTGGGGGAGGCCGGCTGATGTTCTACTGGCTTTACGAGCATTTCTCGGCCGGTGGTCACGGCCACGTCTCGGTCCTCAACCTGCTGCGCTACCTGACCTTCCGCACCGGCATGTCGGTGTTCACCGCCCAGGTCATCGTCGTCGCCATGGGCTCGCGCTTCATCCGCTGGATGCAGGCCAAGCAGGGCAAGGGCCAGCCGATCCGCGCCGAAGGCATCCAGCGCCACGTCATCGAGAAGGCCGGCACGCCGACCATGGGCGGGGTGATGATCCTGGCCGGGCTGATCATCGGCACCCTGCTGTGGGCGGACCTGTCCAACGTCTACATCTGGGCCGTGCTGCTGGTCACCGCCGGCTATGGCTTCCTGGGCTTCCTCGACGACTACGCCAAGGTGACCAAGCAGTCCTCCGACGGCATATCGGGGCGCTGGCGGCTGCTGCTGGAGACGGCGATCGCCATGGCGGCGGTGGCCATGATCATCCTCTTCGCGGCCAAGCCCCCTGAGGCCCCGGACCTCCTGACCTCGGTCGCCTTCCCGCTCTTCAAACAAGCGCTGGTGAACCTGCACTGGTTCTACCTGCTGTTCGGGGCCTTCATCATCGTCGGCGCGGCCAATGCGGTGAACTTCACCGACGGCCTCGACGGCCTGGCCACCGTGCCGGTGATGATCGCGGCCTCCGCCTACGGCCTGATCGCCTATCTGGTCGGCAACTTCCTGTTCGCCAACTACCTGCAGCTCCACTTCGTCCCCGGCGTCGGCGAGGTCGCCATCTACTGCGGGGCGATGATCGGCGCCGGCCTCGGTTTCCTTTGGTACAACGCCCCGCCGGCCCGGATCTTCATGGGCGACACCGGCTCGCTGGCGCTCGGCGGCGGCATCGGCGCCGTGGCTGTCGCCACCCGCCAGGAGATCGTGCTGGGTATCGTCGGCGGCCTCTTCGTCGCCGAGCTGCTGTCGGTCGTCATCCAGGTGGCTTGGTTCAAGCGCACCGGCCGCCGGATCTTCCTGATGGCCCCGATCCACCATCACTTCGAGAAGCTCGGCTGGTCGGAATCGACCGTCGTCATCCGCTTCTGGATCGTCTCGATCATGCTGGCCCTGCTGGGCCTCGCCACCCTGAAGCTGCGGTAGGGGAGGGCAAGCGCACGCCATGATCCCGGTCCGCGGCTTCGAAGGACAGACGGTCGCCGTCTTCGGCCTGGCCCGCACGGGCCTGGCCGCGGCGCGCGCGCTGGTGGCCGGCGGGGCCGAGGTGGCGCTGTGGGACGAGAAGCCCGCCTCCCGCGCCGCCGCCGAGGCCGAGGGCTTTACCCTGACCGACCTCTCCAAGGCCGACTGGTCGAAGTTCGCCGCCCTGATGCTGTCGCCCGGCGTGCCGCTCACTCATCCCGCGCCGCACTGGACGGTCGAGCGCGCCAAGGCGGCGGGGGTCGAGGTCCTCGGCGACATCGAACTCTTCGCCCGCGCCGTGAACGCCGCCCCCGAACACAAGCGGCCGAAGGTCGTCGCGGTCACCGGCACCAACGGCAAGTCGACCACCACCGCGCTGATCGGCCACGTCTGCGCCGAGGCCGGCCGCGACGTCCGCATCGGCGGCAATATCGGCATCGGCGTCCTGGACCTGCCCGACATGCACGGCGGCGCGGTCTATGTCCTGGAGCTCTCGTCCTACCAGCTCGACCTCACCTCCAGCCTGCACGCCGACGTCACGGTGATGCTGAACCTCTCGCCAGACCACCTGGAGCGGCACGGCAGCATGGAGGGCTACGTCGCCGCCAAGCGCCGCATCCTGATGAACCAGGGCAAGGGCGACACCGCGGTGATCGGCGTCGACGACCAGTGGGGCCAGCAGATCTGCACCGAGATCACCGCCGCCAACCGCCGCACCATCGTGCCGATCTCGGCGTCCAAGGCCATGGGCCGCGGGATCTATGTCCTGCAGGGCATGCTCTATGACGCCACCGGCGAGCGCGCGGTCGAGGTCGCCGACCTGAACGCCGCCCGCTCGCTGCCTGGCCGCCACAACTGGCAGAACGCCGCGGCCGCCTACGCCGCCGCCAAGGGCCTGGGCATCGCCGCCGACGAAGCCGCCGAGCACCTGCTGACCTTCCCGGGCCTGGCGCACCGGATGGAGACCGTGGCCCAACTCGGCCGCGTGCGGTTCGTCAACGACAGCAAGGCCACCAACACCGACGCCGCCCGCCAGGCGCTGTCGAGCTATCCCAAGGCCTACTGGATCGCCGGCGGCCAGCCGAAGACCGGCGGCATCGAGGCCTTGGCCGACCTCTTCCCGCGCGTCGCCAAGGCCTATCTGATCGGCGAGGGCGCCGAGGCCTTCGCCAGGACGCTGGAGGGCAAGGCCCCGGCGGTGCAGGCCGGCACCATGGAGGCCGCCGTCGCCCAGGCCTATGCCGACGCCGCCAAGAGCGGCCAGGACGCGGTGGTGCTGCTGTCGCCGGCCGCCGCCTCCTTCGACCAGTTCACCGATTTCGAGGCCCGCGGCGAAGCCTTCCGCGAAGCCGTCCAGCATCTCGCTCCCGCCGCGAAAGGCGCCGCATGACCACCGTGACGCCGACCGGCCGCGCCCACCACGCCTTCGCCCGCTCCGACCGCTCGCCGATCGGGGTCTGGTGGTGGACCGTGGACCGCTGGATGCTGGGCGTCGTCGCGCTCCTGATCGCGGTCGGCGTGGCGATGTCCTTCGCCTCCAGTCCCGCGGCTGCGGCGCGGATGAACGTCGGCGACCCCTTCCACTTCGCCGTGCGCCAGTGCGTCTTCGCGGCGGCCTCGGCGGCCATCCTGCTGATGGTCTCGATGCTGGATGTGAAGAACGTCCGGCGAAGCGCCTTCTTCATCTGGCTGATCGCCATCGCCATCATGATCGCCCTGCCGTTCGCCGGCCACAACGCCAAGGGGGCGACGCGCTGGCTGGAGTTCGGCGGCTTCACCCTGCAGCCGTCGGAGTTCATGAAGCCGGCGCTGATCATCCTGGTCGCCTGGATGTTCTCGGAGGGGCAGAAGGGCCAGGGCGTGCCCGGGGTCTCGATCGCCTTCGTGCTCTATTTCATCTCCATCGGCCTCTTGCTGATCCAGCCGGACATCGGCCAGACGGTGCTGATCACCGTGGCCTTCGGGGCGGCGTTCTGGATGGCCGGGGTGCCGCTCTCCTGGGTGATGCTGCTGGGCGGGGCGGCGGTCGCGGGCCTGTCGTCGACCTATTTCCTGTTCCCTCACGTGGCGAGCCGGGTCGACCGGTTCCTCTCGCCCGACCGGGCCGACACCCACCAGGTGGACCGGGCCGCCGAGGCCATCGCCGCGGGCCGGCTGATCGGCCGGGGGCCCGGCGAGGGCGTGCTGAAGCGGGCCATCCCCGACGCCCACACCGACTTCATCTATTCCGTGGCCGCCGAGGAATACGGCCTGATCTTCAGCCTGCTGCTGATCAGTCTCTTCGCCTTCATCGTGGTGCGCGGGCTCTACAAGTCGATGAAGCTCAACGACCCCTTCGAGCAGGTGGCGGCCGCCGGCCTCTTCGTGCTGGTAGGTCAGCAGGCCTTCATCAACGTGGCCGTGAACCTCGACCTGATCCCCACCAAGGGCATGACCCTGCCGTTCATCAGCTACGGCGGCTCGTCCATGCTGGCCATGGGCCTGACGCTCGGCATGGCGCTGGCGCTCACCCGCCGCCGGCCCGGCGCCTACACCCCGTCCGAAGGGCTGGCAAAGGCCGGCGCGTTCGCTTAGGGGCCAGCCCATGCGCAAGATCGCCGTCCTGGCCGCCGGGGGAACCGGAGGGCACCTGTTCCCCGCCCAGGCGCTCGCCGAGACCCTGATCGCGCGCGGCTGGTCGGTGGTGCTGGCCTCCGACGAGCGGGTCGCGGGCCTCGCCCAGGACTTCCCCGCCGAGCGCCGCATCGGCCTGTCGTCCTCCAGCTACAAATCCGGCGACCCGCTGAGCATGGTGCGCGCCGGCTTCGCCGTGATGCGCGGCGCGAGCCAGGCCAGGGCGGTCTACCGCGAGATCGGCCCCAATGTGGTGGTGGGCTTCGGCGGCTATCCGTCGGCGCCGGCCCTGGTGGGCGCGATCTTCGACCGCCGCCCGACGGTGATCCACGAGCAGAACGCGGTGATGGGCCGGGCGAACCGCATGCTGGCCAGCCACGTCACCCGCGTCGCCTGCGCCTTCCCGACGCTCTTGAAGGCCCCGGCCAAGGTGGCGGGCCAGGCGGTGGTGGTCGGCAATCCGGTGCGCCCGGCGATCCGCGCGCTCGCCGACCTGCCCTATGTCCCGCCGACCGCCGAGGGCCCGATCCGCCTCTTGGTCACCGGCGGCAGCCAGGGCGCGCGCCTGCTCTCCGAGCTGGTGCCCGAGGCCATCGCCGCCCTGCCGGACGGCCTTCGCCAGCGGCTGGTGGTGCAGCAGCAGACCCGCGCCGAATCCATGGAGAGCGCCCGTCGCACCTACCGTAACGCGGTTGTCGACGCCGAGATCGCGCCCTTCTTCCGCGACATGGCCGGGCGGCTGAGCGCCGCCCACCTGGTGATCGGCCGCTCGGGCGCGGGCAGCGTCTGCGAGTTCGCGGTGGCCGGGAAGCCGGCCATCCTCGTGCCGCTCGCCATCGCGCTCGACGACGACCAGGGCCAAAACGCCAAGCTGCTCGCCGACGCCGGCGGCGCGGAGGTGGCGCGCGAGAGCCAGCTCACCGTGCAGAGCCTCTCCCACGCCCTGGAGACCCTGCTCAGCAATCCGGCCCGCCTCGCCCGCATGGCCGCGGCGTCGCGCTCGGTGGCCATCCCCGACGCGGCCGAGCGCCTGGCCGACGTGGTGGAGCAGACCGCGCGGGGCTGAGGCCTCGGCGCCGCGGATATTTCCCCGGGCGCGGCGATGCGCTAGCACCGTCCCATGACCCGACGCCCCGTGCCCTTCGACATCGGCCCCGTGCACTTCATCGGCATCGGCGGCATCGGCATGAGCGGCATCGCCGAGATCATGCTGCGCATCGGCTACACGGTGCAGGGCTCCGACGCCAAGGCCAGCGCCAACACCGAGCGGCTGCAGAAGCTGGGCGCCAAGATCTTCATCGGCCATGACGCGGCCCACGTCGATGGCGCCTCGGCGGTGGTCTATTCGACGGCGGTCAAGGCCGACAATCCGGAGATGGCCGCGGGGCGCGAGCGGCGCCTGCCGCTGGTCCGCCGCGCCGAGATGCTGGCCGAGCTGATGCGGCTTCAGTTCTCCGTCGCCGTGGGCGGCACGCACGGCAAGACCACCACCACCTCGATGGTCGCGGCCCTGCTGGACGCCGGCGGCATGGACCCGACGGTGGTGAACGGCGGCATCATCAACGCCTACGGCACCAATGCGAAAGTCGGGGCCGGCGACTGGATCGTGGTCGAGGCCGACGAGAGCGACGGCACCTTCCTGAAGCTCAAGTCCACCGTGGCTATCGTCACCAACATCGACCCGGAGCACCTCGACCACTACGGCGAGTTCGACGCGGTGAAGAAGGCCTTCCGCGACTTCGTGGAGAATATCCCCTTCTACGGCTTCGCGGCGGTCTGCATCGACCATCCCGAGGTCCAGGCCATGGCCGCCCGCGTCGAGAACCGCCGGCTGGTCACCTACGGGATCAATCCGCAGGCCGAGGTCCGCGCCGAGAACATCTCCATGGGCCCGGACGGCGCGCGTTTCGACGTGGTCATCAATCCTCATGAGGGCGAGCCGGTCCGCTATGACGACCTGCACCTGCCGATGGCCGGTCACCACAATGCGATGAATGCGCTGGCCGCCATCGCCGTCGCCCGCGAGCTGGGCGTCGCGCCGGCCGACATCCGCAAGGGGCTCGCAGGGTTTGCGGGCGTGAAGCGCCGCTTCACCACCACCGGCGTCGCGAACGGGGTGCGGGTGATCGACGACTACGGCCACCATCCGGTGGAGATCGCCTCGGTGCTGAAGGCCGCCCGCGCGGTCACCGAGGGGCGGGTGATCGCCGTCGTCCAGCCGCACCGCTACTCGCGACTCTCCGACCTCTTCGAGGAGTTCTGCAGCTGCTTCAACGACGCCGACGTAGTGGTCGTGGCCGACGTCTATGCTGCCGGCGAGGCGCCGCTGGAGGGGATCAACCGCGACGCCCTGATCGAGGGCCTTCGGCGCTACGGCCACCGCCGGGTGCTGGCTCTGGACGGCCCGGAAAGCCTGGCCGCGGTGATCGGCGAGGAGGCCAAGGCCGGCGACGTGGTCGTGCTGCTGGGCGCCGGCGACATCACCGGCTGGGCCTATGCGCTGCCGGACCAGTTGACGGCGCTGGCGGCCGAATGAGCTGGCGCGACCGGCTGCCGGAGGTCCGCGGCCGGTTGCTCCGCGACGAGCCGCTCGGCCCCTTCACCTGGTTCAGGGTCGGCGGCCCGGCGGACCTGATCTTCCTGCCGCAGGACGAGGACGATCTCGCTGCCTTTTTAAAGGGGCTCGACGCCGGCGTGCCGTTGACCGTGCTCGGCGTCGGCTCCAACACCCTGGTGCGCGACGGCGGGGTCGAGGGCGTGGTGGTCCGCCTGGGCAAGGCCTTCGCCGCCGTCGAGCCCCAAGTCGGCAAGGAGGCGGGCGGCAATCGCATCTTCGCCGGCGCCGCGGCGCTCGACGCGACGCTGGCGCGCGAGGCGGGCAAGGCCGGGATCGCCGGCCTGGAGTTCTATCGCGGGGTGCCCGGCTCGGTCGGCGGCGCCCTGGTGATGAACGCCGGCTGCTATGGCGCCGAAACTAGGGACGTGCTGGTCGAGGCCTATGCCCTGACCCGGTCGGGCGAGCACCTGACCCTCTCCAACGCCGACCTGGCCTACAGCTACCGCAAGTCCGCCCGCGCCGCGGCCGAGCCCTTGATCTTCGTGGGCGGGCTCTTCGAGGGCCGGCCGGACGATCCCGCCGCCATCGCCCAGCGCATGGACGAGATCACCGCCCGGCGCGAACAGACCCAACCGATCCGCGAGAAGACCGGCGGCTCGACCTTCAAGAACCCGCCCGGCCAGTCCTCATGGAAACTGGTCGACGAGGCGGGCTGGCGCGGCAAGCCCTATGGCGGGGCGATGTTCTCACCGCTGCATTCGAACTTCCTGATCAATACGGGCGAGGCCACCGCCGCCGACCTCGAGGGCCTGGGCGAGACCGTCCGCGCCGAGGTGAAGGCGAAGTTCGGCGTCGACCTCGACTGGGAGATCAAGCGGATCGGCCGGCCATGAGCGCCGCGGCCCTGATCCTGGTACGCCACGCCGCCCCGGTCATCGAGCCGGACGCCCCGCCGCCGACCTGGCGGCTGAGCGCGGCGGGCCGCGAGGCGGCGCTCGCGCTCGCCGGTCGGCTGGCGGCCTTCGCCCCGGCCGCCGTGGCCGCCAGTCCCGAGCCCAAGGCGCTTGAGACGGCGGAGATCATCGCCGCCCAGCTCGGCCTGGCCGTCTCACAGGACCCCGGCTTCGCGGAGCACCGCCGGCCGGACCTGAAGTTCGGATCGCGCGACGACTTCGAGAGCGCGATGGCGGCCTTTTTCGCCGATCCCGCCCAGCCGTTCCTGGGCGGCGAAAGCGGCGACGAGGCCCACGACCGCTTCGCCGCCGCGCTCGCCCGCCACGCCGCGCGGCCGCTGCTGGTCGCCACCCACGGCACGGTGCTGAGCCTCTATCTCAGCCGCCGCCTCAACCTCGATCCGTTCGACCTCTGGAAGAGCCTCGCCCTGCCGGAAGCCTTCGTCCTCGACGCCGACGGTTGGCTGCTCGCACGCGTCACAGCGGCCTAGGGCCACGTCCCGCCCATTGCCGAGGTTCGGCGAGTTCGGTTACGGCTAGGCTTGGTTGATCTGCTGGGGGGCGGCATGGACATCCACAAGCCGAAGCCGTGGCGCGGCCTGCGCGAGTTCCTGAAGGAGATCGGCACCATCGTCATCGGCGTACTGATCGCGCTGGGTGGCGAGCAGGCGGTGGAGGCGATGCATTGGCGACACCAGGCGCAGGCCGGCGAGGCGGCGCTGCAGGAGGCCTTCGTCCGCGAGGTGGACAATGCGGCGCTGCGCGAGGCGCAGGATGCCTGCGTGACCGAGCGCCTGGCGGCCCTGTCGGCGATCTTGCAGCGCGGGACGGAGAGCGGCAGGCTGCCGCCGATTGGCGCGATCGGACATCCGTCCTTCACGCCCTGGACCGTGGGCGCCTGGGGCGCCCTTGTCGCTGATCAGACCGTTTCACACCTGCCGCGGAGCAAGGCGATCGCCTATACGGCGATCGTTCAGCAGACGGCCTATCTCAGCGGCCTTAGCGATCGCGAGGAAGATCAATGGGCGCTGCTGGACAGCATGGTCGGACCTGGACGTCGGCTGAGTGACGTGGAGGCGGAACAGCTCAGGATCACCCTGGCGGCTGCGTCCGACTCCAATCTTCTCATGCACCGGACCAGCGCGCGCCTGCGCGATGCCGTGAAGGAGACGGGCCTCGTCGAGGCTCCGAGGTTCGCCGCCGCCGCCAAACAGGCCCGGGACAATAGGCCGAACGCCGCCATCTGCCGGCCGATAGCGGCCTCGCGGCCCTTGACTGGCGGCTGATCGGCGGCCGCCGTTTGGACGTTGTCAGCCCAGCGCCTTCTCCGCATCGACCAGCCGCGCGCTGCAGGTCGCGCGCGCCACCGGCTCGCCCGTCGCGTCGCTCAAGGTCGCCTCCACGAAGGCGATCGACTTGCCGAGCTGGACGACGCAAGCCTCGCCCACCAGCCGTCCGGGGCGCGCGGGCTTCAGGAAGCTCACATGCATGTCGATGGTCGGCGAATAGAGGCGGCCTTCCGTCATCGCGAACACCGCCGGGCCCATGGTGTCGTCGAGCATCGCGGCCAGGAAGCCGCCCTGGATGTAGCCGGCGGGATTGGTGAACTCCCAGCGCGCGTCGAAGCCGACCTTGATCCAACCCTCCTTCGGCCTGGCGGCCAGCAGCTCCCAACCCAGCAGCCTTGCGCAGGGTGGCGTCGGCAGGCCGTCGAGGGCGGTGGTGTTAGCGTTGGCGGCGTTGAAGCCCATGGCGAATCTCCTCGATCGACACTCTGTCGCCACCCTGCTGACAACGCCGTGTCAGCATGCGCCGGCCCTTGACCCGGCGGCGCGGGTCAGTCACCGGCTTGGGGCACAATCCTTTCGAGTTCGCCCATGGCCGCGCCGCTCTCCGGACACCACGTCGCCGTCCTCCTGGGCGGGCTTTCCTCCGAGCGGGAGGTGAGCCTGGTCTCGGGCCGCGAGTGCGCCGACGCGCTGGAGCGCCTGGGGGCCAAGGTCAGCCGCGTCGACGCCGGCCGCGACCTAGCCCAGGTGCTGACCCGGCTGAAGCCCGACGTCTGCTTCAACGCCCTGCATGGCGAATGGGGCGAGGACGGCTGCGTCCAGGGCGTCCTGGAGACCCTGAACATCCCCTACACCCACTGTGGGGTCCTGGCCTCGGCGCTGGCCATGGACAAGGCCAAGGCCAAGGCGGTGCTGGCCGCGGCGGGCGTCGCGGTGCCAGGGGGCGGGCTCTTCAACCGCTTCAAGGCGGCGGCCGAGCACGTCATGCCGCCGCCCTATGTGGTCAAGCCGAACGCCGAGGGCTCCTCGGTCGGGGTGTTCCTGGTGTTCGACGGCGCCAACCGTCCGCCGCAGGAGATCGTCGCTCCAAGCTGGACCTTCGGCGAGGAGGTGATGATCGAGCCCTACATCCGCGGCCGGGAGCTGGCGGTGGGCGTGATGGACGGCAAGGCCATGACCGTCACTGACATAATTCCGCGCACAGGTTTTTACGACTACGAGGCCAAGTATGCCGAGGGCGGATCGACGCACGTCGTTCCCGCCGAAATCCCCCCGCATGCCTTTGAAAAAGCTCTGAGAATGAGCGAGCTGGCGCATGCCGCCCTTGGTTGCCGGGGGGTTACCCGCTCCGACCTCCGTTATGACGACATTAACGACATTCTGGTCCTCCTTGAGGTGAACACCCAGCCCGGCATGACGCCCACTTCGCTCATCCCTGAGCAGGCGGCGCTGCAGGGCGTGGATTTCGACCGATTGGTGCTTTGGATCACGGAGGATGCGTATGGCCGGAGCGGTGCGGGGGGGCTCGCGAAGACAGGCGAAACCCCCGGTCAAGGCGCCGCCTAGACCCGCGCGCGCTGCTGCGCCCAAGGCCGCGCGGCAGAGCGCCCGCGACGCCCGCCAGCCGCAAGGCCTGTCGCCGAAGGTGGCGCTGGCCGGCGCGGTCCTGGTCCTGGCTCTGGCGCTCGGCGCGACGCTCGCCAGCGGCCACCGCGGCGAACGGCTCGCCGCCAACATCGGCGCCGCCATCGACAGCCGTTTCGCCGCGGCGGGCTTCCGCGTCCGCCACATCGAGGTGCAGGGCGCTTCCGCGCTCGCCAAGGCCGACATCGCCCGCGCCGCCGGGATCTATGACAACCAGCCGCTGATGGGCCTCGACCTCGACGCCCTGCGCCGCCACGTCGAACAGGTGGGCTGGGTCAAGGAAGCGCGCATCGTGCGGCTGCTGCCCGACACCTTGATGGTGGTGGTGGTCGAACGCCGCCAGCTGGCCGTCTGGCAGCATTCCGGCCGGCAGTACGTCATCGACGAGCACGGGCGGGTGATCCCCGAGGCCGACGCGCGCCGGTTCACGACCCTGCCGCTGGTGGTGGGCGAAGGCGGGGCCGAGCACGCGCCGGAGATCCTGCCGGTGATCGCCCAGCGGCCGCGGCTGATGAGCCAGATGGACGCCCTGGTCCGCGTCGATGACCGGCGCTGGGACCTTCGGATGAAGGACGGCTCGCTGATCCAGTTGCCGGCCAGCGGGGAGGAGAGCGCGCTGATGCAGCTCGAACACCTCGACCAGCGCTCGCGCATCCTCGAACTCGGGTTCGACCGGATCGACCTGCGCAATCCCGACGTGGTGGCCGTGCGGCCCCGCCAAGCTCCGCCCCTAAGTTCGCCGGCCGCGGCGGGCGCCTGACCGATGGAAGACCTGTAGCATGCTGAAACTGGCCAGCCGCGCCGAGGCTCAATCCGGGGCCCAGTCCGGGGATCGCAGAACCGGCGACCTGAAGGCGCAGGACCGCAAGGACGGCCGCGAGGGGCTGAAGGCCGCGTTGGTCCGCCCGCCGGTGGTCGCCGCCGTCGACCTGGGGGCTTCGAAGGTCACCTGTTTCATCATGAAGCCCGAGGGCGTCCACAAGGGCGACCGGACGCTGACCACCGCCGGCGTCGGCTATGTCCAGTCGCGCGGCATCCGCGGCGGCTCGATCGTCAATCTCGACGAGGCCTCCGAGGCTATCGCCCAGGCCGTCGAGCGGGCCGAGAACGTGGCCGGCGTCAACGTCCAGACCGTCACCGTCGCCACCGCCGGTGGCCAGCTCACCTCCCACCGCGTCGCTGGCCGGGTTTCGATCGGCGCCCGGCCGATTTCCGACAACGATCTGGTGCGCGCGATCAGCCACGCGCTGGCCCAGGTCAAGCTGCCGGGCCGCCGGGCCGCCCACATCCTGCCGATCGCCTGGTCGGTGGACGGCCAGGGCGGGGTGCGCGATCCGCGCGCCATGTTCGGCCGCGCGCTGGGCGTCGAGCTGCTGGTGGTGTCGGTCTCCGAAGCCGTCTTCCAGACCCTGGGGGCCTGCGTCGAACGCGCCCACCTGCAGTTCGAGGGCGTCGTCGCCGCCCCCTTCGTCTCGGCGCTCGCCGCGCTGGAGGAAGATGAGATGGACCTGGGCTCGGTCTGCATCGACATGGGCGGCGGCTCCACCTCCGCGGCGGTCTTCACGGCGGGTTCGCTGGTGCATGTCGAGACCGTGCCGGTCGGCGGCGCGCACGTGACCCAGGACATCGCGCGCGGCCTTTCCACCTCCATCGCCGGCGCCGAGCGGATCAAGACCCTGCACGGCTCGGCCATCGCCTCGGCCAACGAGGACCGCGAGATGATCGAGGCGCCGCCGCGCGGCGACGATCCAGGCGCGGGCCCGGTCATCGCACCGCGCAGCCTGCTGAAGGGCATCATCGCCCCGCGCGTCGAAGAGACCCTGGAACTGCTCCGCGACCGGCTGAAGGCCTCGGGCGCCCCGGTCGAGCCGGGCGCGGGCTTGGTGCTGACCGGCGGGGCAAGCCAACTTGCCGGCGTGCGTGAAGTGGCTGTGCGGGTGTTCGACCGTCCGGTGCGCCTGGGCCGTCCGCGCCGCGTGCCGCACCTGGCCGACGCGGCCTCCGGCCCCGCGTTCACCGCCGCCGCCGGCATCCTGCACCGCGCGGCCTTCGGCCCCCGCGAGGCGGTCTCGGCCAGGACGCTCGCCTCGGCGAAGCTCCGCCGCGAGCCGCTCGACCCCCGCGCCAATCCGGTAGCCAAGGCCGCCTCGTGGCTGCGGGATAACCTCTAGAAAAATTCCTGACGCCCGCGCCCGGTCGGGTTGGGGGCTGAACGAGAGCGGGCGCCAGGGCGCGCGGGCTAACTAATGCCCGTGCATCATCGACGCGTGATCGCAGGTCACGTTCGGGTTCATGTCCGCGAACGTGCCCTTCGGGTTCGGCCGCCAGGCCCACACGTGCAATTCGTAGAAGGGGTTCAGCCCATAGCGGTTGGGGGCGCCGTTGAAGGCGAAGAGCTGTCCGTCCAGAGAGGCCGGGCCCTTGAACGAGATATATTCCACCGCGATCAGCTTCATCTTCCCGTCCGGGCCGGGCTCGTACATCACCGCCTGCGGGCGTTTGATGTCGGGGGTCTCGTCCTTCAGGTAGCTGGCGTTGACGTAGTGGACGCCCATGGCCCCGCCATCGATCCCGCTGGTGCAGGGGATCGGCGAATAGCCCTCGGCGACCGCCACCTTCACATCCTGGAAGCGGCTGTTGGCGGCGCGCACATGGGCGGCCAGCGGATTGTCATGGCGCTCGGCCGCCGCGGCGGCTCCCGCCGCCAGCAGCGACAGAAGGGTCAGGCGCGTGGCCCATCGAACAGCGTGCATCCTTGGTTTCTCCTAGGTCCGCCCCGGGACTTGGGGGCGGATTACTAGCTGTCCGAAGGGCGCCCGGTTAAGGGGACGATCCCGCCATTCATCGGGGGCGATACCGCTTGTCCCAACGCGGCGGAAACCGACCGGCGCGCACGAGGCGCCGCGGCGAGACGGCGCGGCGATGGGAGGCTTCGCGATGTCAGGCGCCTTCGACAACGATGTCCCCGAAGGCGTCTCCACCTTCCTGGAGAAACGGCCGCCAGCCTTCCCGGGCGCGCGCTTCCTGCGACATGCCAGGTTATCCCCGGTGGGATCGATGAGGCCGTCCCGCGCCCCCTAGGGCGGAGCTTGACGCGACGTCCACAGCTTCTTGCGGCGAGTCAGATCGCCGCAGGCGACCTGTGATTCGCCTTACGCCTTGTGATGCAAGGGATTTTTTCACCGAACGGCGACCTTTCCCGACTCGCGACTCACGGTATGCGGTTAACGGTCAATTAAGGGTCTGAGCGCGTACTTAACGCATCGTTACGAAACGGCGCGCCGCGGGGGTTCGCGGGGCCGAAGCCGTATTTTGGGAAGGGGTCGCATGACTATCGCTCTATCAGCGCCGCGGGCGACAGAATTGAAGCCCCGGATCGTCGTCTTCGGCGTCGGCGGGGCCGGCGGCAACGCGGTCAACAACATGATCGAAGCCGGGCTGGAAGGCGTCGAGTTCGTCGTCGCCAACACCGACGCCCAGCAACTGCAGTTCGCCAAGACCGAGCGCCGCGTGCAGCTCGGCGTCCTGGCGACGCAAGGGCTCGGCGCAGGCGCCCATCCCGAGATCGGCATGGAAGCCGCCGAGGAGAGCATCCCGGAGATCGGCGAGCATCTCGACGGCGCGCATATGGTGTTCATCACCGCCGGCATGGGCGGCGGCACCGGCACCGGAGCCGCCCCGATCATCGCCAAATGCGCGCGCGAGCGCGGCATCCTGACGGTGGGCGTGGTCACCAAGCCCTTCCACTTCGAGGGCCGTCACCGCATGCGCCTGGCCGACGCCGGCATCGCCGAGCTGCAGCGCTACGTCGACACCCTGATCGTCATCCCCAACCAGAACCTATTCCGGGTCGCCAACGAGCGGACCACCTTCGCCGAAGCCTTCGGCATGGCCGACCAGGTGCTGCACTCGGGCGTCCGCTCGATCACCGACCTGATGGTGCTGCCGGGCCTGATCAACCTCGACTTCGCCGACGTGCGTACGGTGATGACCGAGATGGGCAAGGCGATGATGGGCACCGGCGAGGCGACCGGCGACGACCGCGCGCTCATGGCCGCCCAGAACGCCATCCAGAACCCGCTGCTCGACGAAGTCTCGCTCAAGGGCGCCAAGGCCGTTCTGGTCAATGTGACCGGCGGCCTCGACATGACCCTGCTGGAAGTCGACGAGGCGGCCAACGCCATCTCCGAACAGGTCG
>NZ_JBEPUO010000005.1:0-249046 GCF_041691455.1 Phenylobacterium sp.
TCTCGCCGATGATCCGCGAGGTGATCCGCACCCACCGCATGCCGCCCTACCTGGCGGACGAGACGGTGGGCGCCTTCCAGGACGACGACCGCCTGACGCCCGAGCAGATGAAGACCCTGGTCCACTGGATCGACGCCGGCGCGCCGCGCGGCGCGGGCGAGGACCCGCTCAAGAAGATCGCGTTCAAGGCTCCCGACTGGCCGCTCGGCAAGCCCGACGTGGTGCTGAACGTTCCCGAGGTGAAGATCCCGGCCTCCGGCATCATGGACTACCAGCATCCGGTCGTGGCCAACGCCATGGCTGAAGGGCGCTGGATGAAGGCCACCACCTTCCGCATCTCCGATCGCCAGGTGGTGCACCACATCCTGACAGGCGTCGTGGCGACCGATCACGCGGGCGACACCTTCAATGAAAGCTCCTGGGGCGCGTCGCTCGGCGGCTACGGCCCGGGCCGCGGCTCCAACGTCCAGCCGGTGAACACCGGCGTCTGGGTGCCGCCCTCCGGCGGCGTCGGCTTCCAGAACCACTACACGCCCTACGGCAAGGCGACGACCGAGAAGACCCAGATGGGGATCTACTTCTACCCCAAGGGCCAGGAGCCGAAGTACATCCTGCGCACCTTCGGCATCTTCGATTTCTCGATCGAGATCCCGGCGAACGAGGAGTTCCACAAGGAGACCTCGTACATAACCTTCCCGAAGGAGGCGGTCCTCTACGGGATCACCCCGCACGCCCACATGCGCGGCCAGTCCACCAACGTCTCGATCCTCTATCCGGACGGCAAGGAGGAGAAGCTGCTCGCCCTGCCGCGCTACGACTTCAACTGGCAGTACGAGTACTTCCTGAAGACGCCGCTGAAGGTGCCGGCGGGGTCCAAGATCATCGCCCGCTGGACCTACGACAACTCGACCCGCAACCCCGGCAATCCCGATCCGAACAAGACGGTCTACTGGGGCGAGCAGACCAAGGACGAGATGATGGCCACCTACCTGCACTACCGCTGGGTGGACGAGACGGTGAAGCACCAGACGCCCGAATACGAGAAGATGCTCGGCGCCAACCTGATGATGGGCGTGCTCGACGACAACATGGACGGCAAGATCCAGCTGTCCGAGCTGAAGGGCGGCCCGCAGGGTCCGGCCAGCATGCTGAAGAAGTACTTCGCCCTGATTGACGCCAACCACGACGGCGCGCTTGATCCGAGCGAGCTGGCGGCGGCCTCCAAGCTGCTGCCGAAGCGCGGACCCGCGCCGAAGGCGGCCGAGGCCCCGGCTGCGCCGGCGACCCCGGCGGCCACCCCGGCGGTCGCGTCGACGGACTCCAAGGCGGCGCCGGCGGCCTCGCGCTGACCGACGCCGACCACCCGGAACGAACCCGAGCCCGAATGGGCGGGAGGAAACGATGAAGACGATGACCCGGACGTTGGCGCTCATGGCCGGCGCGGCCCTGCTCACCTGGGGCGCCGGCGCGGCGGCCGAGAAGCCCGCGGCCGCCAAGGCCGCGGTCAAGATGGGGGCGGTCGCGGTCGATCCGACCATCTCGCCGCCGGGCTGGAAGTCGCCGCGCAACGCCATGGGCCAGCCGGACCTTTCCGGCTACTGGTCCAACGCCACCATGACGCCGCTGACCCGCAATTCGCGGCTCACCGACAAGCTGGTCATCCCGGCGGCTCAGGCCGCATCGCTGGAGAAGGTGTTCGCCCAGGCGCTGGCCGCCGCCGACGCGCCTACCGATCAAAAGAAGGGGCCTGGCGCCGTCACCGACCCCAACTCGCCCGAGGCGCAGCTGGTCAAGATCCGGCCCGACTTCGCCGCCGCCGGCGGCGACGTGGGCGGCTACAACACCTTCTGGATCGATCCCGGCAACCACATGATGGCGGTGAACGGCGAGTACCGCTCGTCGATCCTCACCACCCCAAACGGCCTGCCGCCGGCCCGCAAGGCCGGCGCGCCCGCCGGCCGCGGCTACCGCGACGTCTACGACAGCTACGAGAACCGCTCGCTGGGCGAGCGCTGCATCATGGGCTTCGGCGCCAACGCCGGCCCGCCGATGCTGGCGAACGGCTACTACAACAACAACTACTACATCCAGCAGTCGCCCGACGCGGTGGTGATCCAGGTCGAGCTGATCCACGACGCGCGGATCATCCGGCTGAAGGGTGGCCACCGCACCGACGGGGTGCGCCAGTGGATGGGCGACTCGATCGGCCATTTCGAGGGCGACACCCTGGTGGTCGAAACCACCAACATCCCGCAGGGCCAGGCCTTCATGGGCTCCTGGAAGAACCTCAAGGTGACCGAGCGTTTCACCCGCGTCTCGCCGACCCGGATCAACTACCAGTTCCAGTTGGAAGACCCCGACAGCTGGGACAAGCCCTGGGGCGGCGAGTACGACTTCGCCCCGCTGAAGGGCATCGTCTACGAATACGCCTGCCACGAGGGGAACTACGCCCTGCCGGCGATCCTGGCCGGCGCGCGCCGGCAGGAAAAGGAAGCCGCGGTCGCCAAGCCGGCGAATGGCGGCCAGTGATAAGCGGTCAGTGACCAAGGGGTGACGGCGGCCGGGCGACGGGGCATCCTGACGCCCGCCTGAATCATAAGAGCGGTATGGGGGAACTGGTTTTGTCGTCACTTCGCACTTGGCTTGCGGGGCTCGCGCTCGCGGGCGTTTCCGCCATTGCCGCCACGGCCCAGGCTCAGCCCGCCGCATCCGCCGGACAGCAGGTTTACGAGACCCGCTGCAAGGCCTGCCATGACGGCGGGAACCCGCGTGCGCCCAGCCGCGCCGACCTCGGCCAGCGCGCGCCGGGCGACATCGTCACGGCGCTGACCACCGGCATCATGGCGCCCATGGCCCAGGGCCTGTCCGACGCCGACAAGCAGGCGGTCGCCGCCTATCTGACGACCGCGGCCGCCCCGGCCGAAGGCGCCGCGCCCGCACGGGCCGCTCGCGCCAGCGGTGCGGAGATGCCGCAGGTCGCGGTCAAGGGCCCGAGCGTCCCCGATCCCAAGTGCGCCACGAACCCGCCGATCTCGGCGACGCCCGGCGACTGGGCCAGCACCGGCATCGACGACCGCGCCTCGCGCTTCCAGAAGAACCCCGGCCTCACCGCCGCCGACCTCCCCAGGCTGAAGGTGAAGTGGTCCTTCGCCATGACCGGCGGCGGCCAGCCCACCGTGGTCGGCGACTGGCTCTTCGTCACCAACAGGTCGGGCAAGTTCTACGCGCTCGACACCCACACCGGCTGCGTCCACTGGTCGGTCGACGATCTCGTGTCGCGCACCACGCCCATGGTCATCAAGTCGCCGATCTCGCCCAGCGGCTGGCTGACGGTGGTCGGCCAGAACGATCGTGTCGTTCGCGCTTTCGACGCCCAGACCGGCAAGGAGCTGTGGCGCTCGGCCCGGCTGGAGGACCATCCGATCTCCGTCCTCACCGGCTCGCCGGTGATCGCCGGCGACCGCCTGCTGGTGCCGATCTCCTCGATCGAGGAGGCCGCGGCGATGAGCAAGACCTACTCCTGCTGCACCTTCCGCGGCTCGCTCGCCGCGCTCGATCTAAAGACCGGCAAGCTCCTCTGGAAGACCTCGATGATCCCGGAGCCCGGCAAGGTGATCCGCGAGAAGGACACCGGGGTGAAGGTGCAGGGCCCGGCGGGCGCGGCGCTCTGGGCGGCGCCCTCGCTCGATAGGAAGCGCGGCCTCGTCTATGTGGTCACCGGCGACAGCTACACCGACATCGACACCATCGGCCCTGACGCCATCGTCGCCCTCGACATCAAGACCGGGGCGATCAAGTGGCGCCGCCAGGTGACCGAGAAGGACAACTTCGTCATGGGCTGCGGCCCGGCCTCGACCTCCGGCAACTGTCCGACCCCGCTGGGCCCCGATTACGACTTCGGCGCGACGCCGATCCTGATGACGCTGAAGGGCGGCAAGCAGGTGCTGGTGGCCGGCCAGAAGTCCGGCATCGTCTACGGCCTGAACCCGGACACCGGGGCGCTGCTCTGGAAGACCACGGTCGGCGCGGGCTCGGCGCTGGGCGGGGTGGAATGGGGCATCGGCGCCGACGACACCAAGGTCTACGTCCCGATCTCCGACCTCGGCCGGCTGTTCTCTCCCGCCGAGGCGGCGAAGGCGAAACCGGGCCTCAATGCGCTCGATCCGGCCACCGGCGCCATCGTCTGGTCGACGCCCGCGCCCAGCGCGCCTTGCGTCTACGCCAGCGACAAGGGCAAGCCCAGCCGCTGCATCCGCAGCCAGTCGACGCCGCCGGCGGTCATCCCGGGCCTGGTCTTCCAGGGCGCGCTGGACGGCTGGTTCCGCGCCTATGACGCCAAGACCGGCAAGATCGTCTGGGAGGATTCCACCACCTCGCGGACCTACGACACGGTCAACGGGGTCAAGGGTCAGCCCGGCGGCGGCATGGACGGCATGGGCCCGACGATCGCCAACGGCATGATCTTCGTCACCAGCGGCAACAACGGCGCCGCCCGCGTGGGCTCCAATGGCGTCAACGTGCTCCTGGCCTACTCGGTCGACGGCAAGTAGGGCGGCGCCTAGGGCGCCTTCCAGCCGCCGCCGAGGGACTGGATCAGGGCCACGGCGGTGGTCTGGCGCTGAGCGGCGGCCTGGGCCACGGCGCGGCGGGCCTGGTAGGCCGCGGTCTGGGCGGTGACCACGTCGCTGTAGGCGACCGTGCCGGCCTTGTACTGGTTGGCGAGAATCTGCTCGGCCTGGTCGGCGGCGGCCGAGGCCTGGCGGTGCAGGTCGCTCTGTTGGGCGAGGACCTTGGTCGCGGCCAGTTCGTTCTCGACGTTCTGCAGCGCCTCCAGCACCACCTCGCGATATTGCGCCACCGCCTGGTCGTGGGCCGCCTTGGCCTCGTTCACCCGCGCGCGCCGCGCGCCGGCGTCGAAGATCGTCTCGGCGACCGACGCCCCGTAGCTCCACACCGAGTTGGCGCTGGAGAACGGATGGCCGAGCTCGCTGGCCGCGAAGCCATAGGAGCCGGTGAGCGTCAGGTTGGGGAAATAGGCGGCGGTCTGCACGCCGATCTGGGCGTTGGCGTTCTGCACCCGCCGTTCCGCCGCCGATATATCCGGGCGCCGTTGCAGCAAGGTGGAGGGCACGCCCGGCGGCACGTCGGGCACGGTCTCGGTCCAGGCCGCGGCGGCCAGGCTGAAATTGCCCGGCGCCTCGCCGACCAGGACGGCGATGGCGTGCTCGAAATTGGCCCGCGTTTGGGCCAGGCCCGCCAGGTCCGCCTGGGCGTTGAAGAGCTGTGTCTGGGCCTGCAGCACGTCGCTCTTGGGCGCGACGGCGGCGTTGTAGCGGTTCTGGGCGATGGTCAGCGCGCGCTGGTAGGCGGTGACCGTCGCCTGGTCGAGCGCGATCTCGGCGTCGGCCTCGCGCAGGCCGAGGTAGTCGGTGGCGAGCTCGCCCTGCGCCGATAACCGGGCGGCCGCCAGATCCGCGGCGCTGGCGTCGGCCTGGGCCTTGGCGCCCTCGATGGTGCGGCGGATACGGCCCCAGACGTCCGGCTCCCAACTCGCCCCGATGCTGGCGCGGTAGGTCGAGCGCGAGCTGCTGCCGCCCGTGCCGCCCCCCGAGGTCGAGCCGTCGGGATTGACGATCAGGGTTCCGCCGCCGCCGCCGCTGCCGGACCGCGTGCCGCTGCCGGTGAGATTGACGGTGGGAAAGAGCGATGCCCGCTGCTCGCTGACCACCGCGCGCGCCTGGCGGTAGGCGGCCTCGGCGGCGACGATGTTCTGGTTGGAGACCTGCACGCGGGCCTCGAGCGCGCTCAGCGCCGGGTCGCCGAACAGCGTCCACCAGTCGCCGCGGTCGAGCGTATCGGCGGGCGCCGCGGGCGACCAGCCGGCCGCCTCCTTGAAGGTCGGCGAGATCGGGGCGGAGGGCCGCACATAGTTGGGCCCGACCGCGCAGCCGGCCAGGGCGGCGGCGCTCACGAGGCCGAGGACGGCGGACTGGAACAGGGAATGCTTCATGCGGTCTGGACCTGGCCTTCGCCGCCATGGCGGCTGAGGTAGCGCTCGTCCCGGCGGCGGCGGCGCAGCTTGTCGATGTAGACGTAGACGACGGGCGTTGTGAGCAGCGTCAGCAGCTGGCTCGCGACCAGCCCGCCGATGATGGCGACGCCCAGCGGCTGGCGCAGTTCCGAGCCCTCGCCGAAGCCGATGGCCAAGGGAAGCGCGCCGAGGCCTGCGGCCAGGCTGGTCATCAGGATCGGGCGGAAGCGCAGCAGGCAGGCCTCGCGCACCGCCTCGACGGCGGAGAGGCCGCGGCTGCGCTGGGCGTCCAGCGCGAAGTCGATGATCAGGATGGCGTTCTTCTTCACGAGGCCGATCAGCAGGAAGATGCCGATCAGGGCGATGATCGAGAATTCCATCTTGAAGATCATCAGGGCGAGCAGCGCGCCCACGCCGGCCGAGGGCAGGGTCGAGAGCACGGTGATCGGGTGCACCAGGCTCTCGTAGAGAACGCCGAGCACGATGTAGATCGCGATCAGCGCCGCGAGGATCAGGATCGGTTCCTGCTTAAGCGAGTCGGCGAAGCTCTTGGCCGTGCCCTGGAAACTGCCGCGCACATTGTTGGGCATGCCGATGTCGGCCTCGGCCTGGGCGATGGCGACCTGGGCGTCGCTGAGCGATTTTCCGGGCGCGAGGTTGAACGAGACCGTGGTGGCGAGTTCGGCGTCCTGATGGTTCACCGCGGCCGGCGTGGCGCGGTTGTAGAACCGGGCGATCGCGGTGATCGGCACCATCCGGCGCACCGCGGTGTTGAGCGCGCTGCCGGTCGAGGGATCGCGGGAAGCGGGGTTGGCGGCGGCGGTGGCGGCCGCTCCGCTGGCCCCCGTCGCCCCACCGGAGGCCGCCGCCGGAACCGCGCCGCCGGTGGCCTGGGTCGCGGCCTGGTTGGCGGCGGCCACCGCGGCGGCGCTCTGGGTTGGGATCGCCTGGGGCGCCCGCGTCGTGGAGATCGAGCCGCTGGCCGGCACATAGACCCCGCTCAGGGCGTCCGGCCCGCGGCTGTACTGTGGGGCGGTTTCCATCACCACGGTGTACTGGTTCAGATCCTCGTAGATGTTGGCGACCTGCCGCTGGCCGAAGCTGTCGTAGAGGGCGTTGTCCACGTCGCGCATGTTGACGCCAAGCCGGGCGGCGGTGTCGCGGTCGACGTCGACATAGGCCTCGACGCCGTTGTCCTGCTGGTCGGTGTTGACGTCGGTCATGACGTCTGTGTGCTCCGACATGGCGTCGTTGAGCTTCTGGGCCCAGGTCTTCAGGTCCTGCGCGTTGTCGGCCTTCAGCGTGTACTGGTAGGTGGCGTTGCCCTGGCGGCCGCCGGCCCGGACGTCCTGCTGCGGGTTCAGGAAGAGGGTGACGCCGGTCACCTTGGCGAGCTGTGGCCTGAGCCGCATGATCACTGCCTGGCCGCCTTCCTTGCGCTGGCCGCGCGGCTTCAGGTCGACCGACAGGAACCCGCCGCCGCCCCGCCCGCCGCCGGTGAAGCCGACCACCGTCGCCACCGCCGGGTCCTTCATCAGGATCGCCACCAGCTGGCGCATCTTGCGGCCCATCTCCTCCGAGGAGATCGACTGGTCGGCGCGCAGGCCGCCGTTCAAGCGTCCTGAGTCCTGGGTCGGGAAGAAGCCCTTCGGGATGGCCGTGTAGAGATAGACGTTGAGCCCGATCACCGCGGCCAGGATCAGCATCATCAGCGGCCGGGCGGAGAGCGCGAAGTCGAGGCTCTGCTCATAGGCCCGGTGCAGGCCGTTGAAGCCGGCCTCGAAAACCCGCGAGACCCGGCCCGGCGGCTTCTGCTCGTCCTTCGAGCGCAGCAGGAAGGCGCAGAGCATCGGGGTGGTGGTCAGCGAGATCACCAGCGAGATCATCACCGCCGCCGACAGGGTCACCGCGAACTCCCGGAAGAGCCGCCCGACCTGGCCGCCCATGAACAGGAGCGGGATGAACACGGCCACCAGCGAGGTGCTCATCGACAGCACCGTGAAGCCCACCTCGCGCGCGCCGGCCAGGGCGGCCTCGAAGCGGCCCATGCCGTTCTCCAGGTGCCGGCTGGTGTTCTCCAGCACCACGATGGCGTCGTCGACCACGAAGCCCGCGGCCACCGTCAGCGCCATCAGGGAGAGGTTGTTCAGGCTGAAGCCCAGGAGGTACATCGCCCCGAAGGTGGCGAGCAGCGAGACCACCGTCGCCACCGCCGGGATGATCGTCGCCTGCACGCTGCGCAGGAAGGCGCTGACCACCAGCACCACCAGCAGGGTCGCGATCAAGAGCGTGATCTCGATCTCGCGCAGCGACGCCCGGATCGAGGTGGTGGCGTCCGAGGCCACCTCCAGCTTCACGTCGCTCGGCAATTGCGCGGCCAGCAGCGGCAGGGTGGCGCGTACCTTGTTGACCGTCTGGATGACATTGGCGCCCGGCTGCTGGGTGACCAGCACGACGATGGCCGGCTTGCCGTTGAAGAGGCCGATGGTGCGGGTGTCCTGCACGCTGTCGATCACGCTGGCGACGTCGGACAAACGGATCGGGGCGTTGTTGCGGTAGGCGATGATCAGGCCCTGGTAGTCCACCGCCTTGGTCCCGCCGGTCGAGGTGTAGATCTGCAGCCGCCGGCCGCCTTCGTCCTGCACCATGCCCTTGGGCCGGTTGGCGTTGGCCGACTGGATCGCGGCGCGCACGTCCTCCAGGCTGACCCCGAACTTGTTGAGCGCGAAGGGCGAGACCTCGACCCGCACCGCGGGCTGCGAACCGCCGCCGATCTCGACGTCGCCGACTCCGGTCACCTGGGAGAGGCGCTGCTGCACGATGTTGTTGACGCTGTCGTAGATCTGACCGGGCGTCTTGGTGTCGGAGGTGAGCGCCAGGATCACCACCGGCGCGGCGGACGGATTGATCTTGCGGTAGGTCGGGTTGCTGCGCAGCGTCGAGGGCAGGTCGGCGCGGGCGGCGTTGATGCCGGCCTGCACCTCGCGCGCCGCTCCGTCGATGTTCTTGGAGAGGTCGAACTGCAGGCTGATCCGCGTCGAACCGGTGGAGCTGGATGAGGTGATCTCGTTGACCCCGGCGATGGTGCCGAGCCTGCGTTCCAGCGGCGTCGCCACGCTGGAGGCCATGGTCTGCGGGCTGGCGCCGGGCAGGTTCGCCTGCACCGAGACGGCGGGGAAATCGACCATCGGCAGGGGCGCCACCGGCAGCACCAGGAAGCCCGCGATCCCGGCCAGCGCCAGCCCGATGGTCAGGAGCACGGTCGCGATCGGCCGGCGAATGAAGGGGGCCGAGAGGTTCACCTCGCGGGCTCCGGGCCAGGCTCGGCCGGCGGCCGGGGTTCGCCCTCGGCGGCGCCGGTTTTCTTCTTCTTGGGCGCCAGGCGGTCGAAGGCCAGATAGACGACCGGCGTCGTGAAGACGGTCAGCAGCTGGCTGACGATCAGGCCGCCGAAGATCGCGATGCCGAGCGGCCGGCGCAGCTCCGCGCCCTCGCCCATGCCCAGCATCAGCGGGATCGCCGCGAAGAGCGCCGCCATGGTGGTCATCAGGATCGGCCTAAAGCGCAGGAGCGCGGCCTGGTGGATGGCGTCGCGCGGGCTCATCCCCTGCTCGCGCTCGGCGTCGAGCGCGAAGTCGATCATCATGATCGCGTTCTTCTTCACGATGCCGATCAGCAGGATGATGCCGATGATCCCGATCACGCCGAGGTCATTGCCGGTCAGCATCAGGGCGAGCAGGGCCCCGACGCCGGCCGAGGGGAGGGTGGAGAGGATCGTCAGCGGGTGGATGTAGCTCTCGTAGAGCACGCCCAGCACGATGTAGACGCAGACGACGGCGGCCAGGATCAGCCAGAGCTCGTTGTTCAGGCTCCGCTCATAGGCGCCCGCCGCGCCCAGGAAGGTGAGCGTCAGGCCGGCCGGCTTGCCGGCCTTGTCGGCGGTCTTGCGGATGTCGCTCACCGCTCCGCCCAGCGAGACGCCGGGGCCGGTGTCGAAGCCGACAGTGGCGGCTGGGAACTGGGCCACGTGGCGCACGGCGAGCGGGGCGTTCTGTTCCTTGATGGTGGCCACGGCCGCCAACGGCGTCGAGCCGCCGGTCGACTGCAGCTGCACGCCGGCCAGGCCCTGCGGCGTGGCGTCGGTCGGCCGGGATTCGAGGATCACCCGGTACTGGTTGGTCTCGGTGAAGATGGTCGAGACGATCCGCTGGCCGAACGCCGAATAGAGCGCGTCGTCCACGGCCGCAGGCGTGATCGCCAGGCGTGCGGCGGTGTCGCGGTCGATGTCGACGAAGGCCGACAGCCCCTGGTCGGCGGCGTCGGTGGTGACGTTCTGGAGCTTCTTCTCGTTGGCCATGGCGGCGGCGAGCTTCACCGTCCAGTCCTTGACCTCCTGGGTGTTGGCGCCCTCCACCGAGACGCGGTACTGGGTCGGTCCGGACTCGGCGTCGACGGTCAGGTCCTGGGTCGGCTGCAGGTAGAGCTGCACGCCCGCCACCTGCACGGCGCGGTCGCGCAGCCGCTGCATCAGCTTCGGCTGCGAGCCGTGGTTGGGCTTCAGGTTGATCAGCAGCTCGCCGGTGTTGATCGTCGAGTTGTTGGCCCCGTCGACGCCCACGAAGGACGACAGGTTGTCGACCGCCGGATCGGCCAGGATGGCGTCCGCCACCTGCTGCTGGATCTCGACCATCCGTGGATAGGAGACGGTCTCCGGCGCCTGGACCCGCGCCTGCAGCTGGCCGGTGTCCTGCACCGGGAACAGGCCCTTGGGGATCAGGATGTAGAGCAGGATGGTGAAGACGAAGGTTGCGATGGCCACGATCAGCGTCGCCTTCTGGCGGTCCAGCACCCAGATCAGGCCGCGGTCGTAGCGCGCGACCAGCTTGTCGAACCAGGCCTGGGTCTTCTCGCCCAGGCTGCCGGGCTTCACCCCGTCGTTGGGGCGCATCCAGCGGGCGGCCATCATCGGCGTGAGCGTCAGCGACACCACCGCCGAGATCAGGATGGTGATGGCCAGCGTGATCGCGAACTCCCGGAAGAGCCGGCCGACCACGTCGCCCATGAACAGCAGCGGGATCAGGACCGCGATCAGCGAGACGGTCAGCGATATGATCGTGAAACCGATCTGCCGGGCGCCCTTCAGCGCCGCCTCGAACGGCGGCTCGCCCTCTTCGACGTGGCGCGAGATGTTCTCCAGCATGACGATGGCGTCGTCGACCACAAAGCCGGTGGCGATGGTCAGCGCCATCAGGGAGAGGTTGTTGAGGCTGAAGCCCAGCAGGTAGGTGATCCCGCAGGTCCCGATCAGCGAGATCGGCACCGCCAGCCCGGCGATCACCGTGGCGCGGAGGCTGTGCAGGAAGAAGAAGATCACCAGCACCACCAGGACCACGGCGACCAAGAGCTCCACCTCCACGTCGTGCACAGAGGCGCGGATGCCGGTGGTGCGGTCGGAGAGCACCGTCACCTTCACCGCCGGCGGCAGGGCGGCGGTGAGGTCCGGCAGCTGGGCCTTGATGGCGTCGACGGTGGCGATGACGTTGGCGCCGGGCTGGCGCTGGACGTTGACGATGATCGCCGGCGTCTTGCCCGACCAGGCGCCGAGCCTGACGTTCTCCGCGCCCTGGATCACGGTGGCGACGTCGGAGAGCCGCACCGAGCCGCCGTTGCGGGTGGCGATGATCAGGTTCTGGTAGTCCTGGGCGGTCAGCAGCTGGTCGTTGGCGTTGATCGAATAGCTGCGGGTCGGGCCCTCGAAGCTGCCCTTGGCGGTGTTGGCGTTGGCGGCGCTGATGGCGTTCCTGACCGAGGTCAGGGTTAGGCCGAAGGAGGCCAGCGACTGGGTGTCGACCTGGATGCGCACCGCCGGCCGCTGGCCGCCCGAGAGCGTCACCAGGCCGACGCCGGAGACCTGGCTGATCTTCTGGGCCAGCCGCGTATCGACCAGGTTCTGGACGTCGGTCAGCGGCAGGGTGTGGGAGGTGACGGCGAGCGTCAGAACCGGCGCGTCGGCCGGGTTCACCTTGGCGTAGACCGGCGGGGCCGGCAGGTCGGCGGGCAGCAGCGTGCCTCCGGCGTTGATCGCGGCTTGCACCTCCTGCTCGGCCACGTCGAGCTTCTCGGCCAGCGTGAACTGCAGGGTGACAATCGAGGCGCCGGCCGAGCTGACCGAGGTCATCCGCTCCAGGCCCGACATCTGGCCGAACTGCCGCTCCAGCGGCGCGGTCACCGTCTGGGCCATCACCTCGGGGCTGGCGCCGGGATAGAGGGTCTGGACCTGGATGGTCGGGTAATCCACCTCCGGCAGAGCCGAGAGCGGCAGCAGCTTGAAGCCCACCAGCCCGGCCAGCACGATCGCCACCATCAGGAGCGCGGTCGCGACGGGTCGCATGATGAAGGGGCGTGACGGGTTCATCCGTTCGGACCAGCCAGGGCTCTATCTCACCCGCCGGCCGGTTGCGGCCGATGGGGCATCTTGGCCATGGCGTCCTTGCAGGCGCCGCTGGCCTTGTCGGTGTTCTGGCGCAGGCACATGAAGGCCTCGCGGCCCTCCTGGCCGGGGCAGAGCTTCTTCATGTCCCCGCCGCAGGCCTGGACCATCGCCTGACGCGCCGCGGCGAACTCCGGCGAGGGCGTGAAGCCGCCCCCACCGCCGGCGCCGCCGCCGGCCGGGGCCGGGGACGCTCCGACCGTGGTCGTCGTGGTTGTCGTCGTGGTCGCGCCGCCGCCATCGGGCGACGGCGTGCGGTGGGGCATCTTGGCGACCGCCGCCTTGCACGCCGCGCTCAGCTTGGCGTCGTTCTGGCGGATGCACATCATCAGCTCGCGGCCCTCGAGCCCGGGGCAGAGCTTGGTGTTGTCGGCCGCGCAGGCCTGCTTCATGGCCGCCCGCGCCGCCAGCATCTCGGGTGATGGCGTGAAGCCGCCGGCTCCGCCCTGACCGCCAGAACCGCTTGCGCCGCCGCCCTGTCCGCCGCCGTAGCCGCCCGCGCTGTCGCCGCCGGAGCCGCCGCCGCCGCCCGCCCGAGCCGCCGCCGCGGCGCTCATCGCCGCCTTGCAGGGGGCGCTGGCCTTGGCCTGGTTCTCGCGCAGGCACATCATCGCGTCACGCCCCTGCTTGCCGTCGCAGAGCTTCTTGATGTCGGCCGCGCAGGCCATCAGCGGGCTCGGCCGGTCGCCGGGCAGGGTCACCTTGGCGCCCTCGGTCAGCCGGTCGCCGCCCTCGGTGATCACCTTCTCGCCGGGCATGACCCCCTGCGTCAGGCTCGTCGTGGTCGGCGTGCCGGGCCCGCGGGTCACCTTGCGCTTCTTCACGGTCTTGTCGGGCTGCAGCACCCAGACGAAGTCGCCGTCCGGCCCGGTCCGGACCGCCGTCACCGGCACGACCACCACGTTGTGCAGGGTCTGGAGCGCGATGCGCACATTGACGAACTGGCTCGGGAACAGCGTCCCCTGGGCGTTGGGGAAGCGCGCCTTGGCCTTCACCGTGCCGGTGGTCGGATCGACCTGGTTGTCCAGCGTCGAGAAGACCCCCTGGTCGAGGATGACGGTCTTGGTGCGGTCATAGGCCGTGGTCGGCAGGCGGCCATGGTCGGCCTGGGCCTGCAGGTTGGGCACAGCGTCCTGGGGAATCGTGAATTCCACGTCGATCGGAGTCACTTCGGTGATGGTCGCCAGGCCCGTCGTGCTGCCCGCCTGGATAAAGTTGCCGAGGTCGACGGCGCGCAGGCCGATGCGGCCGCCCACCGGCGCCACCACGCGGCTGTAGCCGAGGTTCAGCCGGGCGGTCCCGGTGGCCGCCTTGTCGGTCATCACCGTGCCTTCGAGCTGCTTGACGAGCGCGGCCTGGGTGTCGACGTCCTGGCGGGCGATGGAGTCCTGGGCGAGCAGGGTCTGGTCGCGCTGCAGGAGGAGCTTGGCGTTGGCCAGCTGCGCTTCGTCGCGCTTCTCGTTCCCCTGCGCCTGCAACAGCGCCATCTGCAGCGGCCGGGGATCGATCACCGCGATCGCCTGGCCCTTTTTGACCGTCTGGCCTTCCTTGAAGAGGATCTGGGTGATCACGCCGGAGACCTGCGGCGTCACCGTGACCGTCGCGGCCGGCGTCACAGTGCCCAGGCCGTCCAGGGTGATTGGGATGTCGGAGCTCATGGCTGTCGCCACGCCGACGGTGGTCGAGGGCCGGCGCCCGCGTCCGCCGCCGCCGAATCCGCCGCCGCCTGCGCCGGGAGGGCCGCCCGCGCCGCTCTTGCTGGAGTGCGCGAGCGAGACCGCGAACCAGATCAGGCCCGCCAGCGCCGCCAGCACCAGCAGGATGATCAGGGTCCTCTGGAGGGGATGGCCCTCGCTCTTCGCCCAGAATCCCTTGGCTCGCGCGCGGTTGTCCATCGTTCCTCCAGGGTGACTCGCGGGTTCGAGACGCTCGGTCACCAGGCGCTCGTCGGCGCAAGCTTCGCCATAACGGTTTGGCGGCCACGCTGTTCCAACGTCGACCGCGGTGTGCGGCGGCGTTCGAGGCGTAACCTTACAGGTCCAACTAGGGCCTCCCCATGACAGGCGTCTTTCTGCCGTGCGTCGGAACCTTCCGCCACTGCAACTGCGTAACCGTCCCGCAATGCGCGCCTCGCGGGCGCTCTTGACCGGCGTTCGCTGAAATCGTCATCCTGGGCCATGGCCTATGAAGCCAAGACCAAGGTGACCGCAGTCGATGTCGACGCCTTCATCGCCGGTTCACCGAAGCCGGCCGACGGGGCGGTGCTCTGCGCGCTGATGCGCCGGGTGAGCGGGATCGAGCCGAAGATGTGGGGCCCGACCATCGTCGGGTTCGGCAGCCGCAAGTACGACCTCGCCGGCGGCAAGCAGGGCGACATGCTGATGATGGGCTTCTCGCCCCGCAAGGCCTCGCTGGTGCTCTATATCGCGCACGCCGAGGGCTGGGCGGATCGCCTGGCCCGGCTCGGCAAGCACGGAACGGGCAAGAGCTGTCTCTACATCAACAAGCTCGCCGACGTGGACGCGGGCGTGCTGGACGAGCTGGTCACCGCCGCGTGGAAGGCGCGGGCCTAGCCCTTTCCGGCCTCGAGATTCTCCACCGACTTCTCGATCCGCCGGGCGCGGGTCTCCGGCGCCTTGGCGTCCTCGATCGGCATAGTGTGGCGGCGCTTGTTCGAATAGGAGAGCGCCTCGAACGCGGCCTTGGCGGCGGGCTCGGCGGCGAGCGCCGCGGCGAAGTCGGCGGGGATTTCCAGCACCCGCGGCGCGGTGTCGAGCTCGATCTCCACGTCCAGCGTGTCGCCGCCCTTCACGCCGGACTTCTCGCGGACTTCCGCGCTGACGCCGACCATGAACCGCTCGCCCATCACGGCGACCGTGCTGCGGTAGCTGTAGCCGTTCAGGGTCACCTTCACCGCGGGTTTGCGGCTGGTCCCGAGCGCGGCCACCACCTCGTCGGGCACGTGGATGCCGGTGGTGGTCTTGCCGCCCTGCAGGATGGTGGTGCGGAATTTCATGGCGCCCGCCAGGGCATCAGCGCCCGCAGGCGGCCGTCGCGCAGCCAGAGCCCGCCCCAGGCTATCAGCGCCAGGTAGACCCCGAACAGGATGTGGCTTGGCCAGGGGTCTGCGTGCATCCAGTGGATCGCCGCCGTCCCGCCCATCAGGGCCGCGATCAGCACCGCCCCCAGCACCGCAGTGCGCGGGAGGAGGTAGAGGGCGAGGATCGCCAGCTCCATCACCCCGATCCAGAAGCCCGAGCCCTTCGGCAGGCCCATCTGGGCGCCGGTCTGCTCGACGATCGGCAGGCGCAGGAGCTTCATGCCGATGTCCATGATCATGAAGGCTGTGAAGAGGCCGGTGAGCCCCCAGCCGGCCCACAGCATGGGCCGCGATGTCGTCGTGTCAGTCATCGGTTTCCCCCCGATCGCAATTCAGATGTCAGGCCGCGCCCTGGTTCATCGCCCAGCTTACCCCGAACGGGTCCTTCAGCGCGCAGAAGCGGTCCCCCCAGAACATGGTCGCCACTGGCGTGATCACCTCGCAGCCGGCGTCGGCGGCGCGTTTGAACCAGGCGTCGATGTCGTCGACCATCAGGGTCAGGGTGAAGGCCTGCGGCGCCTCCAGCGGCATTCCCTGGTCGGGGAAGGCGTCGTTCAGCATGATCGAGCCCTCGTTGATATAGAGGTGGCAGTGGATGATCCGCTTGCCGTCCGGATGCAGCATCCGGGTGACCTCCCGGGCGCCGAAGGCCTTCTGGTAGAAGTCGGACGCCGCGGCCGCGTCGCTGAGCTGCATATAGCTGACGATCCCGCCCTTGGGACGGGGCAGGGAGCCCGGCTCGATCTGGGGCATGCGGTTCTCGCTCATGGCGATTCCTCCATTGCTCTGCCCGAAGGACGAAGCACGCTAGGCGGCCCCGACAGGGCGTGCGAACTTTTTCAGCCATGACTCACGACACGCCTCCCGCCCGCGCCCTCACACGCCGGGGCCTTTCGCGGCTGCTGGCGGCCTTCACCCTGGCCGGCGCCGCGCGCGCCGAGGCCGAGCCCGCCGGCCCCTACGCGTGGGTCCTGGAGAGCAACATCCGCGTGCCGATGCGCGATGGGGTGAAGCTCGCCACCGACGTCTACCGTCCGGCGCGCGGCGGGAAGCCCGCACCAGGCCGCTTCCCGGTGGTCATGGAGCGCACGCCCTATGGTCGCAATGTCACCAGCTTCCGCGACATCACCCAGGCCAATCCGAAGACGCCCAAGACCCGCGCCGAGGTCGCCGCCGGCTATGTGGCCAAGGGCTATGTCGTGGTCTTCCAGGACTGCCGCGGCCGCTACGATTCCGAGGGCGAGTTCGTCAAATACCTCAGCGAAGGCGCCGACGGCTTCGACACCTGCCGCTGGCTGGCGGCCCAGCCGTGGAGCGATGGGCGCATCGGCACCATGGGCCTGTCCTACGCGGCCCACACGCAAGTTGCGCTCGCCTGTCTCGACCCGCCCGGCCTGAAGGCGATGTTCATCGACTGCGGCGGCTTTTCCAACGCCTACCAGGACGGCATCCGCCAGGGCGGGGCGTTCGAGCTCAAGCAAGTGACCTGGGCCTACAACCTCGGCCTCGAAAGTCCCGAGGCCCAGAAGGATCCTCGTCTGATGGCCGCGCTGAAGGCCGTCGACATCAAGGCCGCCTTCGCCGCCATGCCCTGGGCGCCCGGCCACACGCCGCTGTCGTTGATTCCCGACTACGAGGCCTATGTCCTCGACCAGTGGCGGCACGGGACGTTCGACGCCTATTGGAAGCAGGTCGGGATCTATGCCGAGGGCTCCTACGACCGCTTCGCCGACGCGGCCATGGTGCACATGTCCGGCTGGTACGACGCCTATTCGCGCACCGCGACCGACAACTACGTGGGCCTCTCGAAGCGCAAGAAGGGCCCGGTCCGCCTGATCATGGGCCCGTGGACGCACGGCGCGCGGTCGACCACCTGGTCGGGCGACGTCGAATTCGGGCCCGGCTCGACGCTCGATGCGCTCGGCCACGCCGACTACGACGCCCAGCGGCTGGCGTGGTTCGAGCGCCACCTGAAGGGCTCGACTGCCGCCGAGCCCGAGCCTGCGGTGCGCCTGTTCGTCATGGGCGGCGGGACCGGGCGCAAGACGCCGGAGGGCCGGCTGATGCACGGCGGGCGCTGGCGCACCGAGGAAGCCTGGCCGATCCCGGACGCCAAGGTCACCCCTTACGCCCTGCACCGCGGCGGTCTGCTCGCAATCTCCAACCCGTCGGCGACCGCCGAGCCGCTGAGCTACGATTTCGATCCGAACCGGCCGGCGCCCAGCATCGGTGGGACGATCACCTCCGGCGAGCCGCTGATGCGCGGCGGCGGCTACGACCAGCGCGAGGGCCCGCAGGTCTTCGGCTCGCGCCAGCCCTACCGGCCGCTGGCGGAACGGCCCGACGTGCTGGTCTTCCAGACCCCGCCGCTCACCGAGGACATCGAGATCACCGGCGCGATCGAAGCCAATCTGTGGGTCGCCACCGACGGGCCGGACACCGACTTCACCATCAAGCTGATCGACGTCTATCCGCCGAGCGAGGACTATCCCGAGGGCTTCGCGCTCAACCTCACCGACGGGATCCTCAGGTGCCGCTACCGCGACAGCTGGGAAAAGCCCACGCCCATGACGCCGGGCCGGACCTACGAGATCAACGTCGCGGCCTTCCCGACCTCAAACCTCTTCAAGGCGGGCCACCGCATCCGCCTCGACGTCTCGTCGAGCAACTTCCCGCACTTCGACGTGAACCCGAACACCGGCGCGCCGGAAGGAACCGGCATGACCCGCCGCATCGCCAGGAACACCGTCTTCGTGGATTCCAGCCGTCCAAGCCACGTCCTTCTGCCGGTGATCCCCAGTCGCCGATAGCGCCTCTTGACCGCCTGCCCCCCTGGGCGCATAAACAAGTCTATGATATAAACCTAAGCGCCACGACCGGCGCGGTTCCTAGGGAGACTTCGATGCGCAAGCTGACTATCGCCGTCGCGGGGGCCGCGGCTTTCGCCCTCGCCGCCCCGGCCTTTGCCGACACGCTGAAGGAGGTCACGACCCACGGGATCATCCTGACCCTCGGCGACATGGAGATCCCCGTCACCTACACACCGGACGGCAAGCTCAGCGCCATGGACGGGGCGGTCACCGGGACCTGGCGGATCGACAGCGACAAGCTGTGCACCAGTTCCTCCGCCGACCCGAACGAGACCTGCGTCGCCTATCCCAAGGACAAGAAGTCCGGCGACACCTTCATCCTCGAAGGCCCGAACGGCTCGGTGCAGATCAAGATCCGCTGATCGGTTAGGCGCCGGGACCTTCCCGCCTGAGCAAGCGTCGCTATCGCTTGCGCAGGCCCGGCCGATGTCGTGGGATGCGCCATCCCGGCGAGCCGGTTTGGCGGAGGCCCACCATCATACGTTCCGTGCTTCTCGCCGCCGCCTTGCTGGCGCTCGGCTCAGCCGCGGCCGCGGCGCCCGCCGCCTGGTCGCCGCCGCGCGCGGCCGACGGCCATCCGGACCTCTCCGGCGTCTGGAGCAACGCCTCGCTGACCAAGCTCACCCGCGCTCCGGGCGTGGCTAAGCTGGCGCTCACCGGGGCCGAGGCCGCGGCCTTCGCCAAGTCCAATCCCCAGGTCCGGCGCCTGGACGCCGACGCCAAGCCGTCCGATGCGGAGGAGGGGGCGCCCGCGCCCGGCGACCCCGGCGGCTACAACGGCTTCTGGCTCGATCCCGGGCGGACGTTCGGGGAGGTGAAGGGCGAGTTCCGCACCTCCTGGATCGTCGACCCGGCCGACGGCCAGCTGCCGCTCTCCGAGGCCGGCCGCAAGCTGGTCGCCGAGGCCAACGCCTTCGCGCGCAAGGCCGACTTCCCCGCGGGCCCGGAGGCGCTCGAGCCCTGGGACCGCTGCATCATCTCCTCGCGGGGCTCCGGCGGCCCGGGGATGCTCAACAACATCTACAATTCCAACCTCCAGATCGTGCAGACGCCGGGCCAGGTGGCGATCATGATCGAGATGATCCACGACGTCCGCGCCATCCCGATCTTCCGCGACAAGGCCGCCGCCCAAGCGGGCCATGGCCCAGCGGTCCTGCACCCTTGGCTGGGCGACTCCACCGGCTGGTGGGAGGGCGATGCGCTGATGGTCGAGACGGTCAATGTGAACGCCGAGCAGGGCCGCGCCGGGCCGATCTACCTGACGCCCAGGGGCCGGGTGACCGAGCGCTTCACCCGCGTCTCGGCCGGCCAGATCTTCTATACCTTCGAGGTCGAGGACCCGGTCTATTACAGCCGCCCCTGGCGCGCCGAGATGAGCCTAGGCGCCTCGAAGGACCAGCTCTTCGAATACGCCTGCCATGAGGGCAACTACGCCCTGGTCGACATCCTGAAAGGCGTCCGCGCCGCCGACGCCAAGGCCGCCGCGAAGTAGGGCGTCCTAGCGGTAGGCGCTGGCCTGCATCTCGAAGAGTTCGGCGTACTTGCCGCCGGCCGACATCAGCGCCTCGTGGGGGCCGAACTCCACGATCCGTCCCCCGTCGAGCACGGCGATGGCGTCGGCCATCCGCACGGTCGAGAAGCGATGCGAGACCAGCAGGGTCGCGCGGCCAGCCGACTGGGCCGAGCGGGCTTCGGCGGCGAAGCGTTCGAACATGTCGTGCTCGGCGCTGGCGTCGAGCGCCGCGGCCGGCTCGTCGAACACCGCCAGCAGGGGCGCCTCGCGCATCAGGGCCCGGCCGAGCGCCAGCTTCTGCCACTGGCCGCCGCTGAGGTCGACGCCGCCCCACTTCTTGCCCAGCAGGGTGTCGAGGCCCGCCGCGCCGATCGTCGCCAGGTCGGCGGCCCCGGCCCGGTCCAGGGCGGCGGCGGCGCGGCCGCGGTCGCCCAGCCGCTCCAGGTCCCCCAGGCCGACGCTTTCGTGCAGCACCACCTCCAGGTTGGTGAAGTCCTGGAAGGCGCCGCTGACCCGCCCGCGCCAGTCGGCCAGGCCGATCTCGGCGAGGTCGGTGTCGTCCACCAGGATGCGGCCGGCAGACGGGGGGTAGAAGCCGCAGAGCAGCTTGACGAGCGTCGACTTGCCCGAACCGTTCTCGCCGACCAGCGCGATCACCCGGCCGGCGGGCAGTTCGAGCGAGATGTCGGCCAGCACGGGCTTCTCGCGGTCGGGGTAGGTGAAGGATGCGCCCTCGATCCGGATGCCGCGGCTGAGCCGGGCCGGCGCCGGCGCGTGTGCGGTGACCCCGCGGACCGCCTCGTCGGAGAAGTCGACCAGCCATAGGTAGCGCTCGACGGTGACCATGATCGTCTGCAGGTACTGGGCGAACTGCAGGGCCGAGGTCATCTGCACGATCAGGCCGGTGGCCATGGTGGCGGCCAGCACCACCCCGCCCGGACTGACCTTGCCGGCCGCGGCCTGCACCACCACCCAGGCGATCGCGCCGACGCAGCCGACGGTGAAGGCCAGGTCCCCCAGCGCCGACCAGAGCGCCCCGCCCCAGTTGGCCCGGACGTTCAGGTGGCGGGTCGTGGCGGTGATCTTCCGGTAGCGGTCGGCCAGCTCGTCGCCGAGACCGAAGATCCGCAGTTCCTTGCCGGCGACCGGCGAGGTCGCGTGGTTGAAGATGTGCCCGCGCAGCCGCATCGGCTCGGCGGTGGCCTCCTGGGCGCGCACCTGCAGCAGCCGCGCCCGCTGGCCGGCCAGGGCGCGGGGGATGGCGAAGATCGGCAAGAGCGAAAGCCACGGATCGACCCCGACCAGGATGATGAAGGTCCCGCCCAGCATCACCAGGGTGCGCAGGTTGAGCGCCACGGCCTGCAGCCCGGCGGCCAGCTGCTGGCTCGAGTTGCGGATCAGCTGGATCTTGTCGGCGTGGACCGGCCGGTCGGCGTATTCCAGGGTCGGGATGCGGGTGGTCAGACGGATCAGCTCCGCGTCCAGGTGGACGGTGATCGCCTCAATGGTCCGGGGCGCGAGCTGGCCGTAGGTCAGGAAGGCGATCCAGGCCGCGCCGCCGGTCACCGCCAGCAGGATGCCGGTCGTGAGCGCATGGCGCGGGTCTCCGCCGGACGCCGCCTCCACGACGGTCTTGACCTGGTAGGAGCCGGCCAGCGCCAGCACCGAACCCAGCAGCTCGGCGGCCACGGACGCGGTGGTCCGTCCGGGCGCGGCGCTGAACGCCAGCTTGATCAGGGCGGCGACATTGCGGACGAAGTTCCGCACGCTTTGCATCGGCTTCATGCGGGCGCTCCCGTCTCGACGAACCGGGAGGACTGCAGGGCGAACATCTCGGCATAGCGGCCGCCGCGCGCCATCAGCTCGTCGTGGGTCCCCAGCTCGCCAACCGCGCCGTCCTCGATCACGCAGATGCGGTCGGCCCGCCTGACGGTGGAGAACCGGTGCGAGATCAGGAGCGTCGTCAGGCCCTTGGTCAGGTCGAGGAAGTGGTCGTAGAGCTCGGCCTCGGCGCGAACGTCGAGGTTGGCCGTGGGCTCGTCGAGGATCAGCACCTTCGCCCCGGCCTCGACCGCGAAGAGGGCGCGGGCCAGGGCCACCTTCTGCCACTCGCCGCCCGACAGGTCCGCCCCGCCGGTGAAATGGCGCGAGAGCGGCGTGTCCCAGCCGGCGGGCAGGGCCTCGATCCGCGCCAGCACGCCTGCCTTGGCCGCCGCCCGCTCCAGCGCCGCCTGGTCGCCCGCCATCGAGAGGCCGCCGAAGCCGATGTTGTCGCGGGCCGGCAGGCCGTAGCGCAGGAAGTCCTGGAAGATGGCGGCGATGCGCCTTTGCCAGTCGGTCGGGTCGACCTCGCGCAGGTCGACGCCGTCGACCCGCACGGCGCCGCCGGTCGGGTCGTAGAGCCGGGCGAGCAGCTTGACCAAGGTGGTCTTGCCCGCCCCGTTCAGCCCCACCAGCGCCATGGAGGTGCCCGCCGGAATGGTCAGGTCGAACTCGCGCAGCACCGGGGTGCGGCCGCCGGCGTAGGTGAAGCTCACCTTGTCGAAGCGGATCTCGCGCTCCGGCGCCGGCGCCGGAAGCTTGCCGGGCGGCGGGCCGGGGGCGGGCTCGGTGATCCGCTCCAGCTCCAGGATGGCGGGCAGGGCCGCGAAACCGTGGGCGATGATGGAGTCGGCCGGCCCGAGGCCGCCCAACGCGCCCAGCGCCATCCCCGAGCGCAGATAGACCACCAGCGCCGCCAGGCTGATCGCACCCGTCGCGGCGTCCGACGCCAGCAGGCCATAGACCAGCGCGTTGGCCAGCATCACCGCGGCCGAGGCGGCGAGGGTGGCGCGGAAGGCGTTGGCCTGCGGGCGGCGGTGCTCGCCCAGCCCCTTCTCGTACTCGCCACGCAGCCGCCCGACGATCCAGGGCCCGAGCCCCAGCAGACGCACGTCCTTGGCCGAGGCCGGCGCCAGCGCCAGGTCGCGGAAGTACTGGGCCCGTCGCACCGCGGCGGTCTGTCCGACCACAATGCTGACCTGCCGGACATAGGTGCGCCGGCTGACGGTCGAGAAGACGGTCAGCACCACGAACAGCAGCGCCGGAGCCCACCAGTGGTAGCCGAACAGCAGCGCGCCGGAGACCACCGCCGTCAGTGTGGTGGCGTAGCGCGTGCCGATCAGCTGGTTGACCGCCAGGCCCGGCGTGTAGCCGGCGACGCCGATCCCGGCGGTCTGGGAGATCAGGTTGGCGACGGCCGGGTCTTCCAGATGGCCGATGCCCCAGGGCCGGTTGAGGGCGGCCATCGCGCGCTGCCGCAGGTTGGAGTCCAGCCGCCAGCCCATGGACGTGGAGACGGCGGTTCGCAGGCGCGGCACGATCTGCAGCAGCATCATCAACCCCGCCCAGGCGCTGAGCGCCTGGATCGTGCGGTGTCCGGCGGGGGAGGCGAGGCCGGCGTGGACGGTCGCGGGCAGGGAGCCGACCATGGCGCCCAGGGCCAGCATCTCCAGCGCCGGCAGGGCCGCGCCGAGGATCAGCAGGACCAGCACCACGGCCGGCCGCCAGCCGCCCACGCTCACCGCCGTGCGCAGGCCGCGGACATGTGGCGCGTTCCAGCGCGCGCTGAGCAACGTTCGTGCAGACTCCCAGGCCGCCATCAGACCTCCTCCGCCGGCGCTGCCAGCCGGATGGCGCGCGTGGTCCGGCCGTTCTGGCGGACCACCAGGGCCGCAGCCTGTCCGGCGGGATCGACCGCGAACTCCGCCGTGGCGTCCAGGATGCGCCAGAAGAACCTTGTCGGCGAGGAGGCCAGGAGGTCGAGCTTCGGTCCGCCGGCGGGCTGCATGTGCAGCCGCCCGTCCTCGACGCTGACCGTCAGGATCGGACCTGACTCCATGGCGTAGAGGCCGGCATAGGCCGCCAGCACCGCCGGATCGAGCTCGATCGCCGGGGCCCGCTGCGGCAGGGGCGCCGCGGCCCCTGGCGGGCGATGGATCAAGGTCAGGGGCAGCTTGACCTTGCCCTTGATCAGCCGCCCCTCGATCCATTCGCCGTCATCGGTGAGGTCGCCCATCACGGTGATGGTCTTCATCACGACCGTGACCCTGCGGCCCACCCGAGCCACCGAAACCGCCGGGCGGCCGATCATCGTGCGCTCCGGAGCGTCCAGCCAGGCGAAGGTGCCGTGCTCGTCGGTCTTGAAGCGGATGATGATCCGGATCAGGCCTTCCCGGGTCTCCACCCGGCCATCCCAGAAGCCCTCCAGACCCTCGATGCGCGGCGCCGGCGGATAGGCGCCGCGCACGAAATCGAGCGCGGTGGTCATGCCGTGCGCCGTCCATTCGCCCACCCAGCGCTCGCCTCTTGGGTCCCACCGCGCCTGGTAGAGCGCCTGGTGGAAGCCGCCGATCAGGGGCGCCAGCAGGGCGAACGACAACCGGTCGTCCTCCACCTTCACGGCGTCGGCCACGAGCCCGAAGAAGCCGAAGTCATGGCTGTCCACGGACACCGCCAGGCCGCCGCCGTCCGCCGCGCGGATGTGCAGGGCGATTCGGGTCTTGAGCGGCAGCTCGCCGATCCAGTCACCGATGGCCGTCTCGGCGGCCGGCGAGGCGGCGGGACCCGCGCGGCGCTCGATCTCGGCCTTCAATTCGCGCCAGTGGGCGAAGCCGTACTCGCGGGCGATCCGATGCTGCACCTCGGCGAGCTTGGCGCCCGGCGCCTTGGCGCGCAGGCCCTCAAGCCGCTGCTTGGCTTCGGTTTTCAGGCGTTCGAGATTGGGCTTGGCCGGCAGGGTGTGCGGGGCGAGCGACCCGAAGAGATCAGGCATGGACCTTCCTTCCGAAAGCGCCCGATGTCCGCACAGACGGGCTGGAAGTCAGGTTCGTAAAGACCTGGAATCATCGAGTGGGCTAAGCCCTTTACGCGGACGGTCGGCCTCCCGAAGGCCAGCGCCACGATAACAACGGGTCCGCGCCGAACGCAAGATGGCTCGAGCCCCTCGACGATCGCCTCGGCCGAAAGCCCTCCGGAAGCTTGAGCGGCGGCGGTCAGAACCGCTCGCCGACCATCGCCTCGCTCTTGGCCCAGAGCGCCTTGGCGCGCTCGGGGTCGAGGGCGTAGCTGCGGACGCCGGCGCGGATGTCGACGCCTTCCACGATCTCGGCGACGTGGCAGTCTTCGCAGAAGTGGGCGCCCACGAGATCGGCCTCCGCCACCACGCCGGCCCAGACCGAGGTCGCCGCGCCTTGCGGGATGGTCTTCCAGCTGAACTGCGCGCCGGCCGGCTGGTTGGCGTTGATGGAGTCGACCAGCCCCTGCAGGACCTCGGGCGTCATGTAGCGGCCGAGCTCGGTCTGGATGCCGCCGGGGTGGACGGCCGTGGCGCGGACGCCGCGGGCCTTGTGCCGCCGGTCGAACTCGACGGCGAAGAGGACATTGGCGGTCTTCGAGCGGCCGTAGGCGATGAACTCGGCGTAGGGCGTGTGGTCGAAGTTCGGATCTTCCAGGTCGACGTCGGAGAACCGGTGGCCGGACGAGGAGAGGTTCACCAGCCGCGAGCCGGGCTTCATCAGCGAGGCGATCCGGTTGACCAGCACAAAGTGGCCCAGGTGATTGGTGCCGAACTGGGTTTCGAAGCCGTCCGCCGTCTTGCCGAACGGGGTGGCCATGACGCCGGCGTTGGCGATGACGATGTCGAACGGTTTGCCGGCGGCGACCAGGGCGTCGGCGCAGGCGCGCACGCTCTTCAGCGAGGCCAGGTCGAGCTCGACCAGCTCCAGCCCGCCGCCGTTCTTGGCCTGGGCGCGGACCTCCTCGGTGGCGCCCTTGGCCTTGGCAAGGTCGCGCGCCGCGCCGACGACCTGCGCGCCGTGCGCCGCGAGCACGCGGGCGGTCTCGACGCCCAGCCCGGCGGAGACGCCGGTGACCAGGATGCGCTTGCCGGAGAGGTCGACGCCGGCCAGCACCTCGTCGGTGGTGGAAGTGGCTCCAAAGGATCCTGTCATGCTCGTGCTCCGCGGGTTGGCTGGCTGGGGTCCGGCCTCCGCAAATCCGCGCCGGGCGTTGCCGGGAACGCTCGGCGGGTATAAACGGAGGGTGTCTCCGGCTATATACGGAGGGGTCCTCCGTTTATCAAGAGGCAGACGATCGTGAGTTTCGAGGGCGCCGCGCCGGCGGCGCGCAAGCCGCGGGCCGACGCGGAGCGCAATCGCGAGCGGCTGATCGATGCCGCCAAGGCGGCGTTCGCCGACAAGGGGCCCGACGTCAGCCTGGAGGAGATCGCGCGCCGCGCCGGCGTCGGCATCGGCACCCTCTACCGCCATTTCCCGACCCGCGACGCCATCGTCGAGGCGGTCTACCGCCGCGAGGTCCGCCAGCTGGCCGAGGCGGCGACCCGGTTGCTCGAGACCCGGCCGCCGGGCGAGGCGCTGCACGAATGGATGCGGCTCTTCGTCGACTATATCGCCACCAAGAAGGTCATCGCCTCCGCGCTCGGCGCGATCGTCGGCGGCGCGGAACTCTACGCGGCGTCGGGCGCCCAGATCATCGGGGCCATGTCGCTGCTCGTGCGCCGCGCCGCCGATAGCGGCGACATCCGCGCCGACGCCGATCCAGAGGACCTGCTGCGCGCCCTGGTCGGCTTCACCTACGGAAACGCCAGCCCGGGCTGGCAACCCAGCGCGCTGCGCTTGATCGACATCCTGATGGACGGGCTCAGGCCGGCGCGGCGGTCGGCCGGGTCCTGACGTGTTCGGCGGCCGATCTGGCCCCGGGAGCGCGTCAATCTGCCCTCGCTGTCGGATCGCCCAACCTAGTGGGGTGAAATGCCCTGTTAACCGCATCTGTGAGCACAGTTATTCACCGATGAGTCGTCCGTCGGCGCGTAATGGAGGGGCTTACCGAGATGGCGCTGGATCCTGCCTCCCGCGCGCGATTCAACCTCGAAAGGGCTTCGATCCTGCTGCTCGACGAGACGTCGGTCGGCATGTCGATCCTGGTGCAGATCGTCACTGGCCTGGGGGCCAAGCAGCTCCATCGTTGCGCGACGGTGGAACAGGCCCAAGAGGCCGCAGGCGCTCACCAGCTCGATCTGGCGATCGTCGACAGCCTGTCGCCGTCGGGAGGCGGCTACGACTTCGTGAAATGGCTGCGGCAAAACGCCCAGGAGCCGAACTGCTTCGCGCCGGTCCTGGTGACCACGGCGCACACGCCGGCCAAGGACGTCAACAAGGCCCGCGACTGCGGCGGGCATATCATGGTCAAGAAACCGATCGCGCCTGTGGTGATGCTGGAACGAATCATCTGGGTGTCCAAGAACGGCCGCCCCTTCCTCTATTCCGATGAGTACGTCGGCCCAGACCGCCGGTTCCGGGACGACGGCCCTCCGGGCGAGGTCGGCCGGCGGCGGGAAGACAAGGCTGCGGCCCAGGCGCCGGCGAGCGCCGAAGAGGAAAGCAAAGAGGCATGAGCAGCGTCCGTTTCGTCTTCCCCAAGCACAGGCTCGCGGAAATCCTGGCCTCGCCCGGCGGCTTGCCCGTGGTCGAGGCCCTGGAGCGCGCCCAAGCCAACCTGGAGACGATCAAGCCCACCTGCAGAGCCGAGCTGCTGGCCCTCCTCGAGCTGGCCGAAGCCTCCTACGCCACCCTGGGCGAGACCTTCGACGACGAAGGCATGGCGGAACTCTATTCGCTGGCGGTGCGCGGCATCGGCGCGGGCAGCGTCTGCGGCGCCCCGGCCGTCGATGAGGCGCTCACCAGCCTCTGCGACCTGCTCGATCATCTTCGCACCCAGCGGCTCTTCGACCGCAACGCCATCGGCGTGAACGTGCGCGCCTGGCGCCTGCTGGCGACCCTGGACCTTCCGGTGGAAGGCTGCGCCCCGATCCTCGATGGCCTGCGCAAGGTCAGCGCCCGCTACGCCGAACCCGCCTCCGCGTCGCCCGCCGCCTAGCGCGCGGCCGCGTCCGCGGTCAGCCGGTCGATCTGCTGGCGGATGTGGCCGGCCTCGGCGGCGGTGTTGGCCAGAGCGATCGCCCGGCCGAACGCCTCCCGAGCCTCCGCCTTGCGGCCGAGTTGCAATAGGAAGGCCCCGCGCGCGCCATAGAAGTAGAAATAGCCGCCCAGCGCCTCGGCCAGGGGCTCGATCATCGCCAGCGCCTCGGCGGGCCCCCGCGCCTTTGAGACCGCCACCGCCCGGTTGAGCGTGACCACCGGGGAGGGCTCCATCAGCTCCAGGCTCGCATAGAGCGCATCGATCTGCGCCCAGTCGGTGTCCTGCGGCCGCGCGGCGCGCGCATGGGTGGCCGCGATCGCCGCCTGCACCTGATAGGCGCCGGGGCGGCGGTGACGGATCGCCTTGTCGATCAGCGCCAGGCCCTCGCCGATCATGTCGCGGTTCCAGAGGCCGCGGTCCTGGTCCTCCAGCAGCACGATCGCCCCGTCGGCGTCGAACCGCGCCTTGGCCCGTGAGTGCTGCAGCAGCATCAGCGCGGTCAGCCCCATGATCTCGGGCTCGGTCTGGAAGAGCCGCAGCAACAGCCGGCCCAGGCGGATCGCCTCCTCGGCCAGCGGCGCGCGGGCCTCGGCCTCGGCGAAGCCGGCCGAATAGCCCTCGTTGAACACCAGGTAGACCATGGCCGCCACCGCCGCGATCCGTTCGGACCGCTCCACCGCGCCTGGGGTCTCGAACGGGGTCTCGGCCTTGGCGATGCGCGCCTTGGCCCGGGTGATCCGCTGCTCCATGGCCGCCTCGCCGACCAGGAAGGCCCGGGCGATCTGCTTGACCGAAAGCCCGGAAACGATGCGCAGCGCCAAAGCGATCTGCTGGGTCGCCGGCAGCTCGGGATGGCAGCAGATGAACATCAGCCGCAGGATGTCGTCGCGGTAGTGGGCGCCGTCCAGCCGATCGGCCATCGGCGTCTCGACATCCTCGACGTCGGAGATCGCGTCTTCCGGCGGCAGTTCGGTCAGCCGGCTCTTGCGCCGCACGCCGTCGAGGGCGGCGTTGCGCCCGACCATGATCAGCCAGGAGGCCGCGTCACGCGGCGGGCCCTTCTGCGGCCAGCTCTTCAGCGCCCTGAGACAGGCCTCCTGATAGGCCTCCTCGGCGGTGTCGAGGTCGCGGAAATAGCGCAGCAGGGCGCCGATCGCCTGGGGACGGGCGGAGGTCAGCGCCGCGTCGATCCAGGCGAGGTCGGTCATGCCGTCACACGCTCAGGGGCGGCCACATGGTCGGCGGGCAGGCTGCCGTTGGAGAAGTAGTGCAGCGGACGGATCTCATAGGCCCCGCCGGGGTTCACGGCGCCGAGCTCCTTGCAGAAGGTCAGCACCTCCTCCAGGTCCTCGCAGTCCACCAGGTAGAAGCCCAGCAACTGCTCCTTGGTCTCGGCGAACGGCCCGTCGATGACCAGCGGCGTGTCGCCCTTGCGAAGCGTCGTGGCCGCGGTGGTCGGCATCAGCCGCGCGCTGGGACCGAGCTTGCCGCTGGCCGCCCACCGGGCCTGTACGCCGGCAAGGTTTTCCATGACCTGGGCGTCCTCTTCCTTGGTCCAGGAGAAGACGACCTCTTCGGAATTGTAGCAGAGGATGGCGTAGAGCATGGTGATCGGTTCCTCGTCGCGCTTAGGACGCCCCAGCCTAGCCGTCTCCGACAGGGGTCCGCAAAATAGTTCACGGGGCGGGTCCGGCGCCGCGCCTGGGCTGGACGCGTCACAAACTGTTGCCAAGCTTGCGCCGCGCGGACGTTGACCCCTGGCGCGACCACCCGCAAACCGCCGTTGTGACCGCCGCCGCCTCGCAAATGCCGCACCAGCACAACGGCCTGGGCATCGCCTACCGGGTGGCGGCCATGGCGTGCATGGCCTGCCTGTCGGCGATCGTGAAGTGGACCGGCCAGCGCGGGATCCCGGTCTTCGAGATCATCCTGTTCCGCAACCTCTTCGCCTTCGTGCCGCTCGGCCTCTACATCTGGCATACCACCGGCTTCTCGGTGCTCAGGACCCAACGGCCGCTCGGCCACCTGACACGCAGCGCCATCGGTATCTTCGGGATGACCTGCGGCTTCTCGGCGGTGCAGCACCTGCCGCTGACCTCGGCCACCGCCTTCAACTTCGCCTCGCCGTTGTTCATGACCGCGCTTTCGGCGCTGATCCTGCACGAGCACGTCGGCCGCCATCGCTGGGGGGCGGTGATCGTCGGCTTCGTCGGCGTGCTGATCATGGTCCACCCCGAGCCTGGCCATATGAACGTCCTGGGGGTCTCGCTCGCCATGGGCAGCGCCGTAGGGGCGGCCGGCGCCATGGTCGCGGTCCGCCAGATCGCCGCCACCGAGAAGGGGGCGACCATCGTCTTCTATTTCACCGCCGCCGGCACGGCGCTGGGCGTGGTGGGCTCGGCCTTCCATTGGGTCACGCCCGACCTGACCACCTTCGGCCTGCTGGTGCTGGGCGGCCTGATCGGCGGCGTCGGCCAGCTCCTGCTCACCGAGGCGCTCAGGGTCGCACCGGTCGGCGTCGTCGCGCCCTTCGACTACATCCAGCTGATCTGGGCCACAGGCCTGGGCTTCCTGATCTGGGGCGAGCTGCCCCAGGCCGCGACACTCGCCGGCGCGCTCGTGGTCGCCGCCAGCGGCATCTACATCCTGCACCGCGAATTGCGGCGCTTCCGTCCCGCGGTCCAGCCTAACCCAACGTAAGCTTCGCGTTGACAGCCGCTGGTCGCAGGAGGAGTCTCGGGTCGAACGCCGGTACGCGGCGCAGTGTCCCGCGCCGGCGTCGATGGAGCGAACCCGATGAAGCGGCTGATTGTTTACGCGGCGGTCGCCGCGGCGCTGATGGTGGGGACCGGGGCCCGGGCGTCGGTGACGGTGATCGGCGGCGGGCTTGCCGAGGCCTGCGCGAAGGCGGCGCTGGCCGGCCGTTCGGAATTCCGCTTCGAGGCCTCCTGCACAGAGGCGATCGATCAAGAGCAGCTCAACGCCCGCGACCGGGCCGGCACCTACGTCAACCGCGGCATCCTTCGGCTGCGCCGCCAGGACTTCGTGGCCGCCACCAAGGACTTCAACCAGGCCGTGAAGGTGAAGCCCGACCTCGGCGAAGCCTACGTCAATCGCGGCGCCGCCTCGATCGGCCAGCACCGCTACGCCGATGGCCTGACCGACCTCAACAAGGGCATCCAGCTCGGCGTCGAGGAACCGGCCAAGGCCTATTACAACCGCGCGCTCGCCTACGAGGGCCTCGACGACATCAAGTCGGCCTATTTCGACTACCAGAAGGCCGTCGAACTGAGCCCTGATTGGAGCGCGCCGAAACAGGAACTCGCCCGCTTCCACGTGGAGCCGAAGAACTAGCCGGCGCGTTCCACGGTCCTGATCCCGGGGGGACCGAAGGAGCTTCTGATGGGTGTGCTTCTCGTCCTGCTCGGGCTCGGCGTCGCGGCCATCGCGGCCCCCGTAACGGCCCAGGACTATCGCGGCCTGCCGCTGCAGCAGGAGGCGGGGCGCGTGGCCGACGCCCAGGCCGCCCGCAGCCGCGACATCGCGCTCACCAACGAGCTGTCGGCCCTGCAGGCCCGAGTCCAGGGCGACCAGGCGCTGGGCGATGTGGCGGCGCTACGCGTCAGCCCGGCCGTGCCGGTCATCCCGCTTGGCCCCTACACGCCGCCGCCCAAGATCGACGTGAGCAAGCTGGCGACCATCCCCGACACGACGCTCGCCCAGTCCAACGCCCGGGTCCGCGCGGCCGCCGACAACCGCCGTTGAAACGCGCTCAGGCGGTCTTCGTTTCGTGCAGCGTCTCAGCGCTTGCCCCGCCGCCCCGGGTCTTCCGCCTCGGCCTGCGAGGCTGTCTTCGGCAGCTCGTCCAGCGTCAGCTTGCCGTCCCCGCGCTTATCCAGGCGCTTGAAGCGGCGGTCGGCGGCGGCGAGGAACTCGGCCTTGCTGACCCGGCCGTCGAGATCGGTGTCCGCCGCGGTCACCGGCTCAGGCTCGCCCAGCAGGCTGTAGGCCGCCGCGCCCTCCAGGGTTCGCGGCGCAGGTGGGCGCTGGGCGTTGAGGCCGGGGAGCGGGCCGCGCGCGCCTTCCAGGCCGGAGTCCGTCCCCCGGGCGCCGGGCGGCTGGCCCGCGCCCTGCACGAGGATCAGTTTCGCGCCATCGCGCCCCGGCAGGGTCAGGGCGCCCAGGCGCGGCAGCGGGGCTCCGAAGACGTCGGGCACGACCTTGTGCTCGTAGAAGCCGAGCTCGGTCCCGTCGAGGACGCCGTTCCCGTCGGAGTCCAGCGCGTCGAAGAAACCCTCGTGGTCGGCCCGGAATTCGGCCTTGTCGATGACCCCGTCGTGGTTCAGGTCGGCCTGCTTGAACCACAGAGCCACCGGATAGGGGTCTCCTGGCCGGCCGCGATAGGGCTCGCCGCAGGGGCTGATGAAGAGCTGGGTGAAACCGCCGACCAGGTGCGCGACGCCGGGCGCCGGCTGCGCCGCCGCCACGCCCGCCAGCAGGCCGAGGATTCCAAGCGCGCCCAGCCCGATCCGCATCTTCACCGTCCCCCTGTTCGCCCAGTGTTTGCAGCGCCCGCCATGGCGGAAGCAAGGCCGCTCGGTTTCAAGCGGGCTTCAGACGGGCTTCAGGCGCCCAGGGCGGCGGGCGCCGGCTCCAGCCCCAGGCACACCGCCACGCAGCGCCGCGCCAGGAGTTCGCCCGGGTCGATGAAGGCCACCCGCACGTCGTGGGCGCCCATCACCAGCGGGGCCTCGGTGCAGCCGGCGATCACGGCTTCCGCGCCGGCGGCCACCAGATCGGCGGCGTAGCCGGCCATTTCGCGCTGCACGGCGGGGCCCAGGTCGCCGCCCTTGATCTTGTAGATCGTGGCCATGAATTCTTCCTGCCGGTCGGCGTCGAGGCTGACCAGGCCCATGGCCTGGGCCGCCAGGTATTCGCGGTAGAGCCGCGTCGCGCCCTTGGTGCCGATCACGCCGACCCGCCGCGCGCCGAGGTCGCGGGCGGCGCTGGCCCCGGTCTCGATGAGGTCGATCAGCGGCAGACCGCTCGCCCGCTGGATCAGGTCGGCATGGGCGTGGGCGGTGTTGCAGGGCATGGCCAGCACCTCGGCCCCGGCGCCGGCCAGCGCCCCGGCCATCTCCGCCAGCACCGCGCCCGCGGCGGAGCCCAGGAGATTACGGTCCGGCACCTTGGGGTTCAGGTCCATCAGCACGCGGATGTGGTCCTGGTCGCCCTTGGCCGGGGTGAAGGCCTGCAGCTGCCGCAGGAACTCCAGCGTCGCGGCGGGTCCCATCCCGCCCAGCACGCCCAGGACCAGCGAGGTGTCGGGCGCGTCCTCGGACATTACAGGTGGCCGTCCAGAACGGACTGATAGCCGAACAGGCCTTGCGCCCCGCCGGTGTGCAGGAAGACCACGGTCTCGCCGTCGAAGGCGCCGGCCTTGGAGAGCGCGATCAGCCCCTTCATCGCCTTGCCGGTGTAGACCGGGTCGAGCAGGATCGCGTCGGTGCGCGCCGCCAGTTTCAGGGCCTCGATCACCGCCTCGTCGACCAGGCCGTAGCCGGCGCCCACGTAGTCGCAGTCGGCGATCACCATGTCGCGGGTCACCCGGTCCTTGTGGCCCAGCAGGTCCGCGGTCTCGACAGCCAGCTTGAAGACATTGGCCTCCTGCGCCTCCTTAGGCGCGCGCACGCCGATACCGAGGATCGGGATGTCGGCGCCCATCACCGCGATGCCGGCCACCAGGCCTGCGTGGGTCCCGGCGCTGCCGGTGGCGGTGACGATCCGGTCGATCTCGAGGCCCATCTCATTGGCCTGGCTGACGATTTCCATGGCGCATTCCACATAGCCCAGCGCCCCGATCACGTTCGAGCCGCCGCCGGGGATCACATAGGGACGCCCGCCGCGCTCCGCGACCTCGGCCGCCACTTCGGCGAGCTGGGCGTTCATGTCGGTCCCGCCCGGCACGCGCCGGATCTTCGCGCCCATCAGCTCGTCCAGCAGCACGTTGCCGGACTGGGTGTAGTCGACGGCGTTGGAGCCGGTCCGCTCCTCAAGGATGATCTCGCAGTCGAGCCCGAACATCGCCGCGGCCGCCGCCGTCTGGCGCACATGGTTCGACTGCACGGCGCCTTGCGTCACCAGCGTGGTGGCCTCGTTGGCGAGCGCGTCGCCCAGCAGGTATTCGAGTTTGCGGGTCTTGTTGCCGCCGCCCGCCAGGCCGGTGCAGTCGTCGCGCTTGATCCACAGGTTCGGTCCGCCGCCGGGCGTCAGCAGGGCCTCGCTCAGCCGGGGCAGCGGCTCCAGCGGCGTGGGCAGGTGGGCGAAACGGACGGGATTGAAGCGGGCGAGGTGCATGGCCCCGCGCTTACATCCAACGCAGCCGTGCGGCCAGCCCCTTAAGGCTTCATCTTCCGGGGCAGGGCGGCGACTTCGGCGGGGGTCAGCTTGGCCAGGCTGTCGACGATGCAGCGCATCCCGCGCACGCCGACGTCCAGGTCGATCTTGTGGCAGATCCGGCCCATGCCGCCGCGGTCGCGCAGGACGATCGGATCGGACGAGGTGGAGCCGGCCAGGCAGTTGTTGCTCATCTCCGCGCGCCAGACCGAACGGCCGCCGACGTCGAAATAAAGCGTGTGGTCGCTGCCCACCGTGTGGTTGCGCATGTCGCGGGTGAGGAAGCAGGAACTGTCGTCCTGGGCCGCCTGGGCGGGAAGGGCGAGGACCGCGGCGCTCGCGGCGCCGATCAGGGCTAGGGCGATCTTCATGGGCTTTCCTCCTGGGCCGCCGGCAACCTACCACGCCTGCGCTTGCTCCGGTGAACCGCCGCTGAACGCGCCGACGCGATCCTAGTCCGCGGGTTCGCCCAACTCCTCGAACTGCCGCTCGCTGATGGCGTAGCATTCGCAGGCCCGCTCGATCAGCGCCGGCCGGTTGAGGATCGTCAGCTGGCCGCGGGAATAGCTGATGACGTTCGCCTTCTTGAGCGCGGCGGCCATCAGGCTGACCGTCGTGCGCTGGACGCCGGTCATCACCGCCAGATAGTCCTGGGTGAGCGGCAGCACGTCGCTGCCGGTCCGGTCCTGGGTCATCAGCAGCCAGCGGGCCAGCCGGCCGTCCGCGGAATGGGCGACGTTGCAGCCCACCGCCAGCTCCGCCTGCTGGGCCAGGCCGCGGGCGTGGCGCAGGGTCAGGTTGACCAATCCGGCGCTCTCGGCCAGCCGTGCGCGGAACACCGCCGAGGGCAGGGTGAGCGCCGCGCCGGCGACCTGCACGAAGATCCGTGACGCGGTGGCCTGGTGCGTCACCGCGTCCAGCAGGCCCGCCACGCTCTCGCAGCCCACGGTCGTGGTTTCCACGATGCGGCCGTCCCGCATGACCGAGACGACGGAGACGCAGGCGCTGCTGGCGAAATAGAGCGTGTCCACCTCATCGCCCGGCTCGTAGAGCGCCTGGCCGCGCGACAGGCTGACCTCCCGCAGGTGCGGCGTCAGATAGGCGGCGTCGTCGGCGCGAAGGGCGCGAAGCAGGAAATTCCTGAAGTGCATTCCGGTCCTTCGCCGCGACTGTGCGGCATGCGGACGAGACTCTTGCATTTTTGGATAAAGAATTCCCAAGCAAAAACCTGGGATTTGAATGTTCTACTAGGGATTGAGAAAATTGATAGTCGGCTTTTTCAAGGTATATGTCGGGTAGAATATTTAGCTGTGCAGCTTGATTACATATTGTGACGCCAAGGCTCATCAGATTCGGTCTTCAGGCTGGACCATGGTATGGTCCCGACATCGCCGGTTTGTGCCCTGCCGCCGGCGCCTGAGAGACCAGGCCGATCGTGCCTCCCGCTCCCGCCCACAGCGTGCGTCGGGGAGTAGTGAATATGACCATGTACACCCTCTATCCCTGCAACCGGCTCGGTAACGCCGCCTCGTTCGAGGCCTTCGAACTGTCGACCGATGAGGATGCCCAGTCACGCGCGGTCAAGATGCTCGGCGAGCATCCAAGCTGCGCCTTTGTCGCCGTCTGGTCGGGCGAGCGGCCGGTGCTGACCCAGTTCCGCGAGCGGCTGCCGTCTCAACCCTGGTCGGGCCCTTCGCCGCGGCCGCGGCCGCCCGGCGGCAAGCGCCTCTGAGCCATCGCCCGCTCGGCCGCGCGCCGCAAGGGCTCCAGGCTTTCCAGCACCGCCTCGGGCGTGAAGGCTACATCGAAGACCTTAGGGCCGGCGCTCTGCAGCACGACCTCACCGTCGTAGGCGGAGGCCGCGATCGGCGTCCGGTTGACGGGGATTGGCGTTGGCGCGGTCATCTGTCTGCTCCCGACAGCCCACCTGGCGATCGAAACTAATTCCGCGGAGCCGGGCCGGTCTAGCAGGCAGCCGACATAGGCCGCCTCCCGATCAAGAGATTCCTCAAGGCGGATTCCGCCTTCCGCAGCGCGGGCTTCCAGCCTAACGTCGCCGCCTCCTCGGGGGGCCGCGCCAAGCGGCTGAGAGGCGGGTGATCCCGCGACCCGTCGAACCTGATCCGGGTCATGCCGGCGAAGGGAAGGACCTGCGGCCGCCGGTGTTCACGGGCCCGCTTCGATCTCCCCAGTCGGCGGCCAGCCAAGAGCGGAAGCGCATGCGATGAACAAGCCCACCGGAAACCTGGAACCCGCACAGATCCCGACCGGCGAACGCCCCGGCTCGCGCAAGGTCTATCAGCCCGGCGTGCTCTGGCCCGACATCCGCGTGCCGTTCCGCGAGGTGGCCGTGCACCCCTCGGCCAACGAGCCGCCGCTGACCCTCTACGACCCCTCCGGCCCCTACACCGACCCGACGGTCAGTATCGACATCGAGAAGGGCCTGTCGAAGACCCGCGAGCCCTGGGTGGTCTCCCGCGGCGATGTGGAGATCGTCGAAAATCCCCGCGAGGTGAAGCCCGAGGACAACGGCTTCGCCAAGGGCCAACACCTGGCGCCGCAGTTCACCGCGCCCCGCCGGGTCTACCGCGCCAAGGCCGGCGCCAATGTCAGCCAGCTGGAATACGCCCGCCGGGGGTTGATCACCCCCGAGATGGAATATGTCGCGATCCGCGAGAACCTGCGCCGCCAGGAAAGCGATCCCTTCATCCGCGACGGCGAGGACTTCGGCGCCTCGATCCCCGATTTCTGCACCCCGGAATTCGTCCGCGACGAGATCGCCCGGGGCCGCGCGATCATCCCGGCCAACATCAACCACACCGAGCTCGAGCCGATGATCATCGGCCGCAACTTCCTGGTGAAGATCAACGCCAACATCGGCAATTCCGCGGTGCTCAGCCACGTCGCCGACGAGGTCGACAAGCTTGTTTGGGCGAAAAGGTGCGGCGCCGACACGGTCATGGACCTCTCCACCGGCCGCAACATCCACAACATCCGCGACTGGATCGTCAGGAACTCATCCGTGCCGATCGGGACCGTGCCGATCTACCAGGCGCTGGAGAAGGTCAACGGCGTGGCCGAGGACCTGAACTGGGAGGTGTTCCGCGACACCCTCATCGAACAGGCCGAGCAGGGCGTCGACTACTTCACGATCCATGCGGGCGTGCGGCTGGCCTATGTGCCGCTGACCGCCAGGCGGGTGACCGGCATCGTCAGCCGCGGCGGCTCGATCATGGCCAAGTGGTGCCTCAGTCACCACAAGGAGAACTTCCTCTACGAGCACTTCGAAGACATCTGCGAGATCATGGAGGCGTATGACGTTTCCTTCTCGCTGGGCGACGGCCTGCGCCCCGGCTGCATCGCCGACGCCAATGACGCGGCCCAATTCGGCGAGCTTGAGACCCTGGGCGAGCTCACCCAGATCGCCTGGAAGCACAACGTCCAGGTGATGATCGAGGGCCCCGGCCACGTGCCGATGCACAAGATCAAGGCCAACATGGACAAGCAGCTCGCGGTCTGCGGCGAGGCGCCGTTCTATACGCTGGGCCCGCTCACCACCGACGTCGCCCCCGGCTACGACCACATCACCTCGGCCATCGGCGCGGCGATGATCGGCTGGTTCGGCACCGCCATGCTTTGCTACGTCACGCCCAAGGAGCACCTCGGCCTGCCCAACCGCGAAGACGTCAAGGTCGGCGTCATGACCTACAAGCTCGCCGCCCACGCCGCCGATCTCGCCAAGGGCCACCCGACCGCGCGCGCCTGGGACGACGCCATCTCCCGCGCCCGCTTCGAGTTCCGCTGGGAGGACCAGTTCAACCTCGGCATCGACCCGGAAACCGCGCGCGAATACCATGACGAGAGCCTGCCGAAGGAGGCCTTCAAGACCGCCCACTTCTGCTCCATGTGCGGGCCGAAGTTCTGCTCCATGAAGATCAGCCAGGACATCCGCGACGCGGCCCGCGGCCAGAACGACCTGGGCCAGAACGATATCGAAGCCGGGCTGGAAGCCATGTCCGCCAAGTTCAAGGAATCCGGCGGCGAGATCCTAGTGCCCGTGAGGCCCGCGGAATAGCCGCCCGACCGCCGTCCGGGAACAAGCGGGGCCAGGCGGCGTTCGTGCTGGGCTCTGGCAGGACGGCGCCGGTTTCGATCGACACCTTCAGGCTCGGGCGACGGTCCGTGAGGCTTGGCTCGCGGACCCGGTCAACTCGAACCTTGATAAGGGGCCCAACGATGCGGTCGATCCTCCTGATGCTTCTCGGCGTGCCGCTCCCACTCATCCTGCTGATGGCCTTCTGCACCCATCACTTCTGAACCCGGAGGATTGAATGGAACGCGACCTTTCGACACCGACCCTCACGCACGAAACCCAATCCGCGGTCTCGTGGGGCGCCGTCCTGGCCGGCGCGGTGGCGGCGCTCGCCATCTCCTTCGTGCTCCTGGGCCTGGCGGCCGGCTTCGGCCTGAAGCTCGCCTCACCCTGGCCCGGCGCGCACCCCGCGCTCACGGATTTCACGCCGATCCTCGGCGCCTGGATGCTCGTCGTGCAGGTGCTGGCCAGCGCGCTCGGCGGCTATCTGGCGGGGCGCCTGCGGACCAAGTGGCTGAACGTCCACACCCACGAGGTCCACTTCCGCGACACCGCCCACGGGCTGCTGGTCTGGGCCGTGAGCACCATCGCCGGGGTGATCCTGGCCGCGACCCTGCTGGCGCCGCCGGCGGAGATCGCGACCGCCGCCGCCGCCGCCGCCGCCGATCCCGCCGTCCTGCAGCTCGCCGCCGCGCGTCACGCGAACATCGCCGCCCAGTTCTCGCTGTTCATGGCCGTCGGCCTCCTCCTGGGAGCCTTCACCGCCTCAGTCGCCGCCGCGATCGGCGGCCTGCGCCGGGACGAGATGCACACCATGTTCTGGGGTCACCACGGGACGTCGCTCCGTGGCTGACGATCCGCGGACACCCGATCCGAAGGCCGAGCCGGACCGAGGCCGGGACGCCGGCCAGTCCGCGCCTGAGTCCGAAGCCCTTCACGACGAGCGCCAGACCGAGCGTCAGGCGCCGGACAACGCCAGCCCCGGCGAGGCGGCCGGCGGCTAGGTCATAGGCGGGCCTGGAGACTCGGTCGTCCGCCTCTGTCATCCTGGCCGCCATCCGGCGAACGGCGTCCGACGCCTTCGCGCCACGCCCCCGCAACCCGGAAGCGCCCTCATGCCTGCCGTCAAGCGCCCGGACCAGAGCCTGTCGATCGAGCTCAAGTCGCTGCAGATCGCCCAGATCATCACCGCCACGATCCTCACCGGCTTCACCCTCTGGGCGCTGCGCCGCATCCTCGAGCCCTTCGTGCTGGGGGTCTTCCTGCTGATCATGATCGACGGGCTGGCCCGGGCGTTGCGCAACCGGGTCCCGGGGTTCCCGCGGCCCGCGGCCCTGCCCGCCGCCATCGCCGCGATCCTGGCGATCTTCGGCCTGACGATCTGGCTGACGTTCGACAACGCCGCGGGCTTCGCCGCGGAGTCGACGGCCTATACCGTGCGGGTCAACGCGCTGTTGTCGCTCGCCGCCCAGCAGTTCGGGCTGACCGTCACCCCCACCGCCGCCAGCCTGATCCGCCAGCTCAATCCGGCGCGCTTCGCGGGCGAACTGGCCGGCGGGCTCAGCCACTTTGCGGAGGGAGCGGTTTTCACCCTGATCTATCTCGGCTTCCTGCTGGCCTCGCGGCGCGGCTTCGCGGCCAAGGCGCAGGAATTCTTCCGGACGGGACCCGAGCGGCGCGAGGCCGCGCTGATCTTCGAGCGGGTCCGCCAGGGGGTGGAGCGCTACATCTGGGTGCAGACGGTGGTGGGCCTGATCATCACGGCCCTCTCGGCGGCCATGATGTGGGCTACCGGTCTGACGCACGTGGCTTTCTGGTGCGCGATCATCTTCCTGGCCAACTACATCCCGGCGATCGGGGCGGCGATCGGGGTGCTGTTCCCGGCGGCCTTCGGGCTGCTCGAATTCGACGGCGTCTGGCGGGCGGTCGTCCTGGTGGGCGGGCTGGAGGCGATCCACTTCGCCGTCAGCCACGTCGTGCAGCCGCGGATGCAGGGCAAGAGCCTGAACGTGGATCCGATCGTCGTCCTGTTGGCGCTCGCCTTCTGGGGCGTGGTCTGGGGCGTCGTGGGAGCTTTCCTGTCGACTCCGCTGACGGTCATGGCCATGGCGATCCTGGCCGAGTTCAAGGGGAGCCGACCGCTGGCGGTGCTGCTGTCCAGCGACGGCAAGCCCTACGCGGACCTGGCCTCGGGCGAATAGGGACCGCCATGGCCGACGACGTCCCCGACCTCTCGCCCGGCGCGGTGATCTCCGGCGCCGATCTCTCCGGCGTCGACTTCGCCGAGCGCGATCTCACCGACCTCGTCCTCACCGACTGCGCCCTGGTCGATGTGCAGCTTTCGGCGGTGATCCTGCAGGGCGCGCGGTTCACCGACTGCCGGTTCACCCGCTGCCGTTTCGCCCACGCCGATCTGCGCGAAGCGACCTTCACCCGCTGCAACCTCGCCGATCCGGATAGCCACTCCGGCGTCCAGATCGCCTTCTCACAGCTGGACCAGGCGCGGTTCGAGGCCTGCGATCTCTCCTTCGCCGGCATTGACCGCACGAGCCTCTGGGCTGTGGTTTTCGCCTCGACCAACCTGCGCGGCGCCCGCTTCCACCGCGCCGACTTCTCGCGGTCCTTCGGGCCCAAGGTGGTGCGCACATCCGCGGCCTTCACCGCCTGCAACCTGGAGCTCGCCGACCTCTCCGACGCCCGGCTGGCGACCTGCGACCTTACGGGTTCGTCCCTCCGCGAGGCCGACCTCACCGAGGCCGACCTGGAAGGCGCGAACCTGTCGAACTGCGATCTCTTCCAGGCGCTCACGGCCGGCGCGAAACTGGCCGACGCCGACCTGCGCGGCGCGGAGGTCTCAGGCCTCAGCCTGGCCGCGCTCGGCAGCTATGCGGGGTTGAAGATCGGATTGTCCCAGCAGCAGGCTTTGCTCACCGCCATGGGCCTGGACGTCTACGCCGACTAGTCGCGCTGCGGCGTGTTCGCCTTGGCGCCCACCGGCGTCCAGATGCGCACGGCCACCGCCACGGTCACCGAGCCCAGGACCGCCGTCGCCGCGCCCGCCCATTGGACCGGGGTCATGCCCACCGCCGCATAGTGGCCGGCCAGGCCGCCGCAGATCACCACCAGCGAGGCGGACGCCCAATCGATGAGTTCTTTCGACGTGATCATGGAAATCCCCGGGACGGCGTTCGAAGCCAATAAGACTCGCCCATAGAAGCCACCTGACTCTTAGCGAAACCCTTCCGGCCGCCGCGATGCGGCATTGGGGCGCACGCGGGGCCCGGCTATAGAGAGCGCCGATCCGAGCCCGAGAGACCGCCCATGGACGCGCCTGCCCTGAACAGCTTCGTCGCCGATCTGTGGCGCGACGAGATCACCCCCGCGCTGGTCGACTACATCCGCATACCGGCCAAGTCGCCGGCCTTCGACCCGGACTGGGCGGGCCACGGCTGCATCGACCGGGCCGTCGAGCACATGGCCGGCTGGGCGCGGACCAAGCTCGCCGAACTCCCCGGCGCGACGCTGGAGGTGGTGCGCCTGCCCGGCCGCACGCCGGTGATCTTCATCGAGGCGCCGGGGGAGGTGGACGACACCGTCCTGCTCTACGGCCACCTCGACAAGCAGCCGGAGATGACCGGCTGGTCCGAGGGGCTTGGCCCCTGGGAGCCGGTGATCCGCGGCGATAAGCTCTATGGCCGTGGCGGGGCCGACGACGGCTACGCCATCTACGCCTCGGTCGCCGCGCTGGTCGGCCTCGCGCGCCAGAAGGTGAAGCGCGCGCGCTGCGTGGTGCTGATCGAGGCCTGCGAGGAAAGCGGCTCCTTCGACCTGCCGTTCTACGTCGATCACCTGGCCGCCCGCATCGGCTCGCCGTCGCTGGTGATCTGCCTGGACTCAGGCTGCGGGAACTACGACCAGCTGTGGCTGACGACATCCTTGCGCGGCATGGCGGGCGGCCTCCTCACCGTCGAGGTGCTGGAGGAGGGCGTCCATTCCGGCGACGCCTCGGGCGTGGTGCCCGACAGCTTCCGTCTGGCCCGCGCCCTGCTCGGCCGGCTGGAGGACGCGGCCACCGGCCAGATCCTGCCGCGCGCCTTCACCGTCGAGATCCCCGGCGACCGCATCGCGCAGGCCCTGGTCGCGGCCAAGGCGCTGGGCGACGAGGTCTGGAAGAAGTTCCCGTTCGCCGGCTCCACCGCCCCGATCACCAAGGACGGCGCCGAGCTGGTGCTGAACCGAACCTGGCGCCCGCAGCTCGCCGTGGTCGGCGCCGACGGCCTGCCCGAGCCGACCAGCGCCGGCAATGTGCTGCGCCCGCAGACCACGCTCAAGCTCAGCCTGCGCCTGCCGCCTACCGCAGACGCCCAGGCCTGCGCCAAGGCGCTCGCCCAGACCCTCACCCTTGAGCCGCCGCAGGGCGCCAAGGTGAGCTTCGAGGAGAATCAGGCCAGCCCCGGCTGGAACGCCCCGCCGCTCGCGCCCTGGCTGGAGGCCGCCGTCCAGCGGGCCAGCCAGGCGACCTTCGGGCGCGAGGCGGCGCTGATGGGCGAGGGCGGCTCGATCCCGTTCATCGGCATGCTGGGCGAGAAATTCCCCGACGCCCAGTTCGTGATCACCGGCGTGCTCGGCCCCCACTCCAACGCCCACGGCCCCAACGAATTCATCCACCTGCCGACCGGCCAGAAGATCACCGCCGCCGCCGCCCTAATCCTCGCCGACCACGCCGCGCTGGAGCGCTAGCCGCTTCGCCGCTCCCTCCCCGCCGCCTGGGGGAGAGGCGGCGTTGACCATTCTGACTACATCTGTAAACTTGCGATACTATTACAGATGTAAGTCGGAGATGCGCCATGAGATCTCCTCGACAGCTTGGCATAGCCGCGCTGGCGGTCGCCGGCGTCATGCTGCCGGTGTGGCTGGTCGGGTCCACCTGGATGGATCGCGTGGCGTTGCAGCGGCAATGGACCATCGCCGGCCCGGCCTGCCCGATCGTCGCCAAGCCGGATCGGGCCGTGGTCGGCCGCCGCTCGCCGCAGTTCTTCGAGTACCAGGGGATCCGCTTCGGCCGACAGTCCGGCGAGGTCAGTTGCGTCGCGCCGCCCGAGGGCCATCCGCTGGACCCGAAGAGCTACGCCGTCTGTCAGTTTCCCGCCCCGGTGATGGTCTCGGTCGACACCGGCCAGCACACGGTCATCTTCCAGCCCGGTCTCGGGCGCCGCGCGACGGTGACCGTGCGCCGCGGCGAGGTCAGCTGCGTGCTGGCCGGGTGGTTCAAAGGCTGAAGGGCTTCAGGCCGCCAGGGGCGCGACGGGGGCGAGCGCCGGTGCGGCCGCCCGGGTGATCGCCACGCTCATGCCGGGCGGGGCGTCGAGCACCTCCAGCCGGGCTTCGAGCTGCTTGACGAGGGCGGCCACGATCACGGTGCCCAGCCCGCCGCCGGCGCTGGGCGCTCCAGTGACGCGCTGGCCGACGCCGTTGTCGGAGACGGTCAGGCGCCAGCCCGTCCCCTGGTTCTCATAGGTCACCCGCACCGCCGCGTCGGGCCGCGCCTCGGGGAAGGCGTACTTCAGCGCATTGATCACCAGCTCAGTGACGATCAGGCCCAGGCTGACCGCCTCGGCCGAGCCGATCATCCCCTCGTCGGCGGTCACCGTCAGTGTGGGGGGCTGGCTGCCGCCGATCATCGAGGCGCCCAGGCTGGCGCAAAGCTTGGTCAGGTATTCGCCAACCGCGATCTGCTCGATCCCGTCGACGGCGTGCAGGTGGCTCTGGACAGCGGCCACCGACATCACCCGCTCGTGGGCGTCGCGCAGGTGTTCGCGGCTCTCCGGCGAGTTCACCGCCTTGGCCTTGAGCAGCAGAATCGAGGCGATGATCTGCAAGCTGTTGGCGACCCGGTGCTCCATCTCCTGCAGCAGGGTCCGCTTCTGCCGCAGCAGCTCCTCGGTCCGCTCCAGCAGCTCGGCTTTCTCCCGCTCGATGGCCCGCCGCGCGGTGACGTCGGTGAAGGCCAGGAGGATCGTGGTGTCGGGGCTGGTCTCGTAGATCACCATCCGCGCATTCAGCAGCATGGTCCGCTGGCCGAGCCCTGGGAAGTCGTGGGAGACCTCGAAGTCGTCCATCGCGGTGTCCTGCGGGATGATGGTCTCCAGCAGGACGCGCAAGGCCGGGATGTCCCATTGGCCCTCGCCCAGGGCATAGAGCAGCCGCCCGTTGGTATGTTCCGGGTCGACCTGGAATGTCTCGTAGAACGAGCGACTGGCCGCGACGACGCGCAGCCTGGCGTCCAGCACCAGGAACGGCTCGTGGATCGTATTGACGATCGCCTGCGCCAGGGTCTGCGCGTCTCCGATCGCTTGCAGGGTATCGAACATGGGAGACCGTGCCGCCCGACGCCGGCGCCCTGGCCGGAGCCCTCAACGGCGCCTAGACTTTTAACCTACGCCTTCCGGCGGCGGATGTCGCCGCCCAACGGAATATCACCGAAGGCCCACGCCGGGCTTTGCCTCCAGCGGCTTCGCGTCCGCTAAGGAAAAGCCCCCGATCCTCAGGGACCGGGGGCTTCGATAGGCAAAGAAAGCGGCGCCGTTGGATAATTGGATAGGGAAATCCCGCGGCCCCGCTTGCCTGGAACGTGGCCGGATTTCCCGGGTTCCTGGGCCGCACGTCGATTCAACCGGCGAGGGAAAAGCCTTGGTCGGGTCCCCGACATGAGGCGACGGGCCGATCGTGGCGTCCTTGGGTTGAGGCGGCCCGGCCCACCCGGCTTTCGCGTCCTTGAACGCCCCCGGCCGCCACAACGGCTGGGGGCGGTCTTGTGTCTGGGTCCGCGCCTCGGCGATGGTGGGGCCGTGGACGCTCAGGAGACATATGGGATCCGGCCGGTCACCCCGGCGGACCTGCCGCTGATCGCCCGGTGGCGGGCGGCGGCGCATGTCGCACGATGGTGGGGCCAGCCGGGCGTTGAGCCGGAGATCGACAAGCTCGCCGAGCCCCGCATCGCCATGTGGCTTGTCGAGCAGGATGGGCGGCCCTTCGCCTTCCTGCAGGACTACGACGTCCATGGCTGGGATCCGCATCCGTTCTCCGACCTACCGCCCGGGTCGCGTGGCATAGACCTCTACATCGGCGAGCCGGACATGCTCGGGCGCGGGCACGGGGCGGGCTTGCTTCGCCAGCACGTCGACGGCCTGTTCAGCCGGGGCGTGCCGGTTGTGGGCATCGACCCGCACCCCGACAACGCTTCGGCACGGCGGGCCTTCGAACGCGCGGGCTTCTCGGTGGTCAGCGATCCGCTCGAAACGCCCTGGGGCCACGCAGTCCTGATGCACCGCTGGGCTTAAGCGCCCCGCGCAAACGGAAAGGGCCGCCCCCTCTCGGGAGCGGCCCTCATCCCCAACGGAAGGGGTTCTTATTGCGGCGGCGTCTCGGTCGGCGCGGGCGCGGTCTGCACGGGCGCGGCCTGGGCCGGCGCGGCCGGGATGGTCAGCACCAGCGGAGCCGCCGGCGTCGGCGTCGGCGCGGCCTGGACCGGAGCCGGTGCGGCTTGCGCGGGGGCCGTCGCGCTCACGTCGGCGCTCGCTTCACCGGCGCTCCGGGCCGGGCGGGCCCGGGCCACGGTGGTGGTGGTCTTGTGGGTCGCCGACGCCGGGGCGGCGCTGTGCGTCGTGGTGGTGGTCGTGACGTGGGTCGCGGCCGGCGCAGCGGCCGTCGGGGCCGAAGCGCTCTCCGAAGCGGCCGGCAGGGCCGCCTGAGGCGTCAGGTTCTGCGCCGTCTGCACCTCGTCACCCGCCGCGGTGGTGGTGGTCGTGGTGACCGCGCCCGGCGTCAGTTGGGCGACACCGACGGTATGGTTCTGGGTCATGTACCAGCCCGTCGCGGCCAGACCGCCGAGCAGGACGATGCCCGCAGCGATCGCCACCGGCGCGGCGTTGGACTTCCGGCGCGCGCTGACGTTGGCGTAGGAGGGCGTGCCGGCAAAGGCCGGCTCGGCCTCGGCCATGGCGGCGTTGGTCGGCGCGATCGGATCGAACGCATAGGCGCGCTGATCGCCGGCCAGGACGCCGGTCTCGAGCGAGCGATCGGGTTCGGCGACGAAGCTACGGGGCTCTTCGGCCACACGGGTGGTACGGCCGCCGCCAAAGGCGCGGCTCAGTCCACGACGCTTCTTTCCGCGTTCCCAGGACGGGATCGGGGCGAACATCGAGCTTTCGGTCTCGGTGCTGGTCGGGCCGTTGTCGGGCGTGGCGCTGAAATCGATGGTCATCGTCTGGTCCCTCCTCAGGGGAAATGCTTCGACGATGGAAACGGTAAAGGTCGGGTCCGGTTCCAGGATGGTTACCCGGCAGCTTGACCATTGGCCACGACTGTTGGACGCGAGAACTGTCCACAGGGCGCCGTAATAGTCTTTGATTACAGGCCTGTGGCCTCCTGAATCTCGAATTACCTTACGAAGCATGGCGGGTTTCTGCCGGCCGTGGCCCAGAAATGACCTTATTTCTGTAACCGCCGGACCGGGTGAGTGCGGGCGTCAGGACACCCTTGACGGTTACGCGCTGTCAGGGAATAACTGACAGCCAGGATTGTCCTGACAGGAGGCCGCCATGGCCAGGTACAAGGCGCTGTTCGGCGAGAAAACTCCGAAGACCTTCTACTGCTCGTTCTGCATCAAGTCGCAGCACGAGGTCGCCAAGCTGGTCGCCGGCCCGGGCCTGGTGATGATCTGCGACGAGTGCGTGGCCATGTGCCAGGTCTACCTCGACGGCGGTGTGCCGGACCTGTCGAAATATCCCGCCCCCAAGGACCTGCCGACCGAGCGGCTGGTCGCCCAGCTCCCCGGCGTCGAGGCCACGGTCCGCGGCAAGCGCACCCAGCTGCAGTGGGTCGTCGACGAACTGCGCCGCCGCGAGGTCAGCTGGGCCGATATCGGCAAGGGCCTCGGCATCTCCCGCCAGTCCGCCTGGGAGCGGTTCTCTTAAGACCCGATTAACGATTTGTGGCCCCGGCGCCTCGATTCCGGGGCCGCCTGACAGGCGCGTCCGAACCCACGCCGCAAAAACTTGACCGGGCGTCCAGCGCGTCCGCAAGCTGGACGCGAAGTCGGAGGTAAGCATGCCCGTTAAGGCCAAGCTCCAGCGCGATTGGGCTTTCACGCGCGGGCTGAACCGGACGCTGAAGGCGGTGAAGTCGATCGCGCCTGACAGCGAAAACCTGATCTGCGACGACCTGCAGGAGGCCGTGGAGCGCTGGCGCGACCGCAGCGCCATGACCTTCGAGGGGCGCACGCTGAGCTACGCCGAGCTCGACGCCATGGCCAACCGCTTCGCCCACTGGGGCAAGGGGCTGAACCTGCGGCGCGGCCAGACGGTGGCGCTCTTTATGCCCAACCGCCTGGAATATTTCGCGGTCTGGTACGGCCTGTCGAAGATCGGCGTGGTCACCGCCCTGATCAACAACCAGCTCGCCGGCCTGGCGCTGGCCCACTGCCTGAACATCTCGGGCGCGGCCTACGTCATCGTCGACGCGGAGACCTCGCCGGTGTTCGAGCAGGCCAAGCCGCTCCTGGAGCGGCAGCTCTCGCAGTGGATCCTTGGGCCCGCGCATGGCGATCAGCGCGACCTGGTCCAGGCGCTGAAGAGCTGCAGCCAGCTCCCCCCCGACAAGATCGTCCGCGAGGACATCCGCGGACGCGACACCGCGCTGCTGATCTTCACCTCCGGGACCACGGGCCTGCCCAAGGCCGCCCGCATCACCCATGTGCGCGCCCAGCTCTACATGCGCGGCTTCGCCGGCGCGACGGGGGCCAAGCCCGCCGATCGCATCTATGTGGCGCTGCCGCTCTACCACGCCACCGGCGGGCTCTGCGCGCTCGGCGCGGCCCTGCTGACCGGCGGCTCGGTGTTCCTGCGCCGCAAGTTCTCGGCCACCCATTTCTGGGGCGAGGCGGCGGACGAGGGCTGCACCATGTTCGTCTACATCGGCGAGCTCTGCCGCTACCTGGTCAACCAGGCGCCGAGCGACGACGAGACCCGCCACAAGATCCGGCTGGCCTTCGGCAACGGCCTGCGCCCGGACATCTGGGCGGTGATGAAAGAGCGCTTCCGCATCCCCGACATCCTGGAGTTCTACGGCTCGACCGAGGGCAATGTGTCGATGTTCAACTTCGATGGCCGCGAGGGGGCTATCGGCCGGGCGCCCAAGTGGCTGCGCAACCGGTTCAACATCCGCCTCGTGCAGTTCGACCTCGAGACCGAGGAGCCGATCCGTGGCGCCAATGGCCTGTGCATCGAGGCGGGGCCCGGCCAGATCGGCGAGTGCGTCGGCCAGATCGGCGGTGACGCGCGCTCCGAATACAGCGGCTACGTCGACAAGGCGGCGTCCGAGAAGAAAATCCTGCGCGACGTCTTCGAGAAGGGCGACGCCTGGTTCGCCACCGGCGACCTGATGAAGACCGACGCCGACGGCTATTTCTATTTCGTCGACCGCATCGGCGACACCTTCCGTTGGAAGGGCGAGAACGTCTCCACCAACGAGGTGGCCGAGCACCTGACGAGCTGTCCGGGCGTGAAGGAGGCCAACGTCTATGGCGTGGCCGTCCCGGGGGCGGAAGGCCGCGCCGGCATGGCGGGCCTGGTGGTCGGACCGGAGTTCGACATCAAGCTGTTCGGCAATCAGGTGGCCCAGGCGCTGCCGGCCTACGCCCAGCCGCTCTTCGTGCGCATCCTGCCGGCCATCGAGACCACCGGCACCTTCAAGCCCCGCAAGACGGACCTGGTCGCCGACGGCTTCGACCCCGGCAAGATCAAGGGCCCGCTCTACTTCCACGACGCCAAGAAGGGCTATGTGAAGGTCACCAAGGGTGTCTACGAGAAGATCGCCGCCGGGACGGTGAAGGTCTGATCCGCCTATCCGCTTCGAGGGCGTACAAAGCACTTTACATCACAAAGTATAGCGCCTAGACAGTCCCTGTCAGAGCTGGGACTTGAAACCGATGACCGACCAGAACGCCATGCGCGACGACATCGCCTTCATGCGCACCCTCGCTGAGGCGGGGCGCACCGGCCCGATGGCCGGCGGATCTATCCTGGTCGTCGCCGGCGGGATCTACGCCGCCTGCAGCGTGGCCAGCTGGAGCGGCATCACCTATCGCCTGAACTGGGACGGCTTCTTCCCGCTGGTCTGGTTCGGCGGCACCCTGCTGTTCCTGGTGATCCTCTTCCTGATGAAACGGCGCCTGCCCCGGAACAGCGGCGCCGCGCGCAGCGCCGGCGTCGTCTGGCAGGGCGTGGGATGGGCGACCTTCGCCATCGTCATCAGCCTGATGATGATCAGCGCGCGGGCCAACGCCTGGGTGGTGATGGCGGCCCTGCCGTCGGTGATCCTGGCGCTCTATGGCGCGGCATGGTTCGTCGGCGCGGTGCTGACTGCCGTCCGCTGGCTCTATCTCGTCGCCTTCGGCGCCTTCATCATGGCAGCGGTCAACGCTTGGTTCGTGACCGCGCCGGCGACGCTCTACCTCGTCTACGCCGCAAGCCTGATCGGGCTGTTGTCGCTGCCGGGATTGATCATCATGCGTCAGGCCCGCAAGGCGGCCTGAGCCGTGGCCGATGACTTCGACATCGAGGGGATCGACGAGGTCATCCACGGCCGGCTTCGGCTGGGGATCATGGCCTATTTGTCGAGCGCCGCGACGGCCGACTTCAACACCCTGAAGGCCCGGCTGCAGGCCACCGACGGCAACCTGTCCGTTCACCTCCGCAAGCTTGAGGAGGCCGGCTACGTCGCCATCGACAAGAGCTTCGTCGGCAAGAAGCCCCTGACCACCATCACCTTGACGGAAGCCGGCCGCGCGGCGTTCATCGGCTACCTCGACGCCATGGCCAAACTCGTCAATTCCACCGCCTGAAGGACGCCCCGATGTTCAAGCTCCTCGCCGCGCTCGCCGTCGTCCTGATGCTGGCGGCCCCCGCGGCCGCCCAAACCCCCGATCCCAACCGCCTCTTCGCCGACTCGAAGATCGTGGTGCGCGACCACTTCTCCGACGAGGTGGTGGGCAAGGGCCCGGACGTGGTGTTCATTCCTGGTCTCGCCTCCTCCCGCGCCACCTGGAAGGCGACCGCCGAGCGCCTGCGGGGCCACTACCGCCTGCACCTCATCCAGATCGCGGGCTTCGCCGGCGAACCCGCCCGCGCCAACGCCGCCGGCGACGTCCTGGTCCCTACCGCCGAGGCCATCGACGCCTACCTGGTGCAGGAGAAGCTGACGCCGGCCGTGCTGATCGGTCACTCGCTCGGCGGCACGACCATCCTCTACCTCGCCGAAAAGCACCCGGAGCACCTGAAGAAAGCGATGATGGTGGACGCCATCCCGTTCATGGGCGTCCTGTTCGGGGCGAAGGACGCCGACGCCGTTCGACCGATGGCGGCTCAGACGCGCGACATGATGGCCAAGGGCGGCCCGGGGTACGCCAGCGGCCTGACGCCGATGGTCAAGGGCATGGTGAGCCGCGAGCCCGACCAGCAGACGGTGATCGGCTGGGGTTTGGCCAGCGATCCGAGCGTCGTCGGGCGCGCCGCCTACGATGACTTCACGCTGGACCTGCGGCCGGACCTCGCCGGCCTGAAGACGCGCCTGACGCTGCTCTATCCGGACAACAAGCCGAGCGGCGCGCCGACGGCCGCGGTGGACGCGCAGTACCAGGCCGCCTACGCCGCCGCGCCGGTCGTCAAGCTCGTCCGCATCGACGACGCCAAGCACTTCATCATGCTCGACCAGCCGCAGGCCTTCGCCGCGGCCCTGGACGCCTTCCTCGCCCAGCCCTGAACCGGCTAGGGTGATCCCCACGAGTCCTGGGGGATCATCCATGCTGCCGCACCGCATCGTCCGCACCCTGCTGTTCGCGGGAGCCGCCGGGCTCCTGGCCAGCGCCGCCCAGGCCCGCGACGTGGCCGCCGACAAGCGGGCGATCGACGCCGGTCTCGACCGCGGCTACGCCCACCTCGACGCCCTCTACAAGGACATCCACCAGCACCCCGAGCTGGCGCTGCAGGAAACCCGCACCGCGGCCATCCTCGCCAAGGAGATGAAAGCGCTGGGCTTCGAGGTCACCGAGCGCTTCGGCGGAACCGGCATCGTGGCGATCTACAAGAACGGCGCCGGCCCCCTGGTCCTGGTGCGCACCGAGCTCGACGCCCTGCCGATGGAGGAGAAGACCGGGCTGCCCTACGCCAGCCACGTGGTCGCCGACTACCGTGGCAAGCCGACGCCCGCCGACCACAGCTGCGGCCACGACATCCACATGGCCGCCTGGATCGGGACCGCCCAGCAGCTCGTGGCCATGAAGAGTCAGTGGAAAGGCACGCTGATGTTCATCGGCCAGCCGGCGGAGGAGACCACCGAGGGCGCGCGGGCGATGATCGCCGCCGGGCTCTTCGAGAGGTTCGGCAAGCCCGACTACGGCTTCGCGCTGCACGTCGAGTCGCAGGCGGCGGGCACCGTGACCTACCGCCCCGGCGCCAATTCCTCGGCCTCCGACAGCCTGGAGATCACCTTCCATGGCCGCGGCGCCCACGGCTCGACGCCCGAGCTCAGCATCGACCCGGTCATCGAGGCCGCCCGCTTCACCATGGACGTCCAGACCGTGGTCAGCCGCGAGAAGGACGCCGCGGCCTTCGGGGTGATCACCGTGGGCTCGATCCAGTCCGGCAGCGCCGGCAACATCATCCCCGACACCGCGGTGCTGCGCGGCACGATCCGCAGCTTCGACCCCGCCGTGCGCGAGAAGCTGCTGGAGGGCATCCGCCGCACCGCCAATGCGGTGGCCGCCATGTCCGCCGCTCCGCCCCCGGAGGTGAAGCTGGAGGTCGGCGGCCGGGCGGTGGTCAATGACGCGGCGCTCACCGCCCGCATCGATCCGGTCTTCAAGGCGGCGTTCGGCGACAAGGCGATCCACCAGCCCGAGCCCGGCCGGCCCTCCGAGGACTATTCGGAGTTCGTGATCGCCGGCATGCCGCACTCGCTGTTCTTCGCCATCGGCGGCTACGACCCCAAGACCATCGCCGCGGCCGAAGCCAGGGGCGAGCGCGTGCCCGGCAACCACAACCCCTACTTCGCCCCCGCGCCGGAGCCCGCCATCCGCACCGGCGTCGAGGCCATGACGCTGGCGGTGCTGAACGTGATGGGCAGCTGAAGCCGCCAGGCCCCTGCGCCGGCGCGCGGACTCGCCTATATCTGCGCCATGCCCGACGACGTCGCCGCCCCGCCCCAGCTGAAGGGCGCCGCGCTTATCAAGGATGAGGTCAAGCGCCTGCCCGACCGGCCGGGCGTCTACCGCATGGTCGGCGACGAGGGCGAGGTGCTCTACGTCGGCAAGGCGCGCAGCCTGAAGAAGCGGGTGGTCCAGTACGCGCAAGGCCGTTTTCACACCCAGCGCATCGCCAACATGGTCGACCTCACCCGGTCGATGGAGTTCATCACCACCCGCACCGAGACCGACGCCCTGCTGCTCGAGATCAACCTGATCAAGCAGCTGAAGCCCCGCTTCAACGTCCTCCTGCGCGACGACAAGTCGTTCCCCGAGATCGTCATCCGCCGCGAGCACCCGGCCGCGCAGCTGCGCAAGCACCGCGGCGCCCACACCATCAAGGGCGACTACTTCGGCCCGTTCGCGAGCGCCGGCGCGGTCAACCGCACGCTGAACACCCTGCAGAAGGCCTTCCTCCTGCGGTCCTGCTCGGACAGCGTCTACGAGAGCCGCACGCGCCCCTGCATGCTGCACCAGATCCGCCGCTGCTCGGCGCCCTGCACGGGCCTGGTCAGCCTGGAGGACTACAGCGCGCTCGTGGACGAGGCCGGCGACTTCCTGCGCGGCAAGTCCCGCGCGGTGATGAGCAAGATCGCCGGCGAGATGCAGGCCGCCAGCGACGAGATGGAGTTCGAGCGCGCCGCGCGCCTGCGCGACCGCATCCGCGCGCTCGCCTCCATCGCCCAGGAACAGCAGATCAATCCCGAGACGGTGGACGAGGCCGACGTCTTCGCGCTCTTCGCCGAGGGCGGCCAGGCCTGCGTCCAGGTGTTCTTCTTCCGCGCCGGCCAGAACTGGGGCAACCGCGCCTACTTCCCCCGCGTCGACAAGTCCGACGAGGACCCCGAGGTGATGGCGGCCTTCCTCGGCCAGTTCTACGACGACAAGCCGATCCCCAAGGTGATCCTGGTCAATATCGAGCCGGCGGAGAAAGAGCTGCTGGCCGAGGCCTTCTGCCTGAAGGGCGGCCGCAAGGTCGAGATCGGCCGGCCGCAGCGCGGCGAGAAGCGCCAGCTCGTCGAACATGCCGTCATCAATGCGCGCGAAGCGCTTGGCCGAAAAATGGCCGAGAGCTCGGCCCAGACCAAGCTCCTGGCCGGCGTCTGCGAAGCCTTCGGCCTGGAGGCCCCGCCCGAGCGGATCGAGGTCTACGACAACTCCCACATCATGGGGACCAACGCGGTCGGCGGGATGATCGTCGCCGGTCCCGAGGGTTTCCAGAAGAGCCAGTACCGCAAGTTCAACATCAAGGGGACGGACATCACCCCGGGCGACGACTTCGGGATGATGAAGGAGGTGCTGCGCCGCCGGTTCGGCCGGCTGGTGAAGGAAGAGGAGGAGGGCGCCCTGGACGGAAAAGGCGGGGCCGTGCGTCCCGACCTCGTGCTGATCGACGGCGGCATGGGCCAGATCAACGCGGTGATGGAGGTCATGGCCGACCTCGGCGTCGACGACATCGCCGTGGTTGGCGTGGCCAAGGGCCCCGACCGCGACGCCGGCCTCGAACGCTTCTTCATCCCCGGCAAGCCCTACTTCATGCTCGAGCCGAAGAGCCCGGTGCTCTACTACCTCCAGCGCCTGCGCGACGAGGCCCACCGCTTCGCCATCGGAACCCACCGCGCGCGGCGCACCATCGAGATGAAGAAGAACCCCCTCGACGAGATCGAGGGCGTCGGCCCGGGCCGCAAGCGCGCCCTGCTGCACGCCTTCGGCTCAGCCCGCGGGGTCAGCCGGGCGAGCGTCGACGACCTCCTGAAGGTGGAGGGGGTGAGCGCCCCCCTGGCCGAGCGGATCTATGGGTTTTTCAGGAAGGGGTGAGGGGTGGGGTGTAGGCTAAGCGCCATTTGCGGACTTTGGGACCGATCCGGAAATCCGACCTTCAGGCGCTCCGCCCGGACCAGTCCGCTCTCGATCCGTTGCTAACACTCACCAAGCCGGTACGCTTCGGCCGCCCGACCCAAGCGGGGTTCGCGGCAGGGTGGAATAGCGTCCGGCGTGGGCGTTGGGGAACTTCGGCGATGCGAAACCACTTGGCGGCAGTGCTTGCGATCACGGCTCTGGCGGGCCCAGCCATCGCCGCGCCTGCGCACATTGCCGGCGCCTGGAAGCTGGTGGAAACCCGCCAGCAGATGACCGATGGCTCGATCCGGCCAGATCCTGATCTTGGCGCTCATCCCAGCGGCTATATGATCTACGACCCGGCCGGCCGGATGTGCACGGTGTTCAGCGACAGTGACCGGCCCCGTTGGGCCGGCGCGAGCCCGACGGACGCTGAAGTGCGCGCCGCCTACGATCACATGGTCGGCTACTGTGCCCGCTACGAAGTCGACGACGCGCGTGGCGTCATCGTCTTTCACATCGACATCGCCCAGTCCGCGAACGGAGTCGGTATCAACCGGGAACGACGCTTCGAACTCGAGGGCGACAGCCTGACCCTCTATCCGACGCCGTTGCCCGCAGGTGTGGCGGAGTGGTCAATCCGGCTGCGGCGCGTGCGGCCCTGAGGTCCGCGTCGCGCCAGCAGCAGACATTGGCTCCCCGCCGCAAACGCGACGTCGGTGAAACTGCGCCGAACTTCGGCTCGCCGGCGACAAAGCGAAGACTGCTTTCGACCCATCGACGACCTTCGGAAACGAAGCCCTGCACCCCCCACCCCCGTGCCGGAACGGCGCTGCAGGGCTTAGTCTAAGCTCCTCACCGAGAGGTCAGCATGGCAATGGGTGCAATAGCGCCCCGGCAGTCCGCGGCGCAGGCCGCCCCAGTTCTGCATCAGCCCCAGACGCTTGCCGCACTTCGGACAGCCGATCCCGAAGGTGTTGTAGATGAACAGCCCGAACACCGCGGCGAACACCCCAGTGACGACGCGAGCGTCGACTGGAAGTATTTGGGCGTAAATCACCAGCGCCACAAAACCGGCGAGACAGGCTGCGAGAGTGCCGTAGTACCGAACTAGAGGGCTCAAGCGATGTCCTCAGGGTCCAAACGAAATCGGCATTCGGATCAACAACTCTGATCAGTTCAGACCCACCGCCGACGTCGTGCAAGCGATGATCCGTTGGCAGCGTCCCCTTTCCACCCCTACCCGAAGTCCAGCATGTCCGCCTGTCGGCTGAGACCGCAATGGTCTCAGCTAGGGCCAGTCCTTCCGACCCCTCTTCGTCCTTGAGCATCGTCTCTTCCTTTCAAGAGACGGCTCCTATGCACCGGCCTGTCACGCTACCGAATCAGCAGCACAGCCCTGTTTGGTATCTCAAGTGCATAAGTGCCCAACCCCATCCCTCCGTGCGACACTCCGGCTCGGCTCGTGAACTGCGCTTGGCGCGCAGCACTCCACCGCCGCGTTTCCCCAACCTGACCGCTTCGGCGCGCGTGGCGCGCGGGCGGCTTGAGCTCGCGGACCGGTCCCATGGCTTCTGACGACGCGGCGCCGGCGCCGGCGCGCGCGCGCTCCCTCAGCGGAGCTATGTGCGGTTCACCGCCAAGCTGGCCCGCGAGGTCTGCCGGCGGCCGGCGAGACCCAGGCCGAGATCTGCGCCGATCCGGCGATGCACGGCCCGGCGGGCCTGAGCCGCTGGGAAGGGATTGGATGGGCGGGGCGCCTCTGGCGCCGCGCGAGCCGGGCCCTCATATCTGTTCATCAACCGCGAAAGGTTCAAACGTGAGCAGCCCTGCCTCGGCGCCGACCGGCCGCTCGATCCTCATCGTCGGCGCGTCGCGCGGCCTGGGCTATGCGATGGCCGCCGAATTCGCGGGGCGGGGATGGCGCGTGCTCGGCACCGTGCGGGCGCCCGGAACGCCCCTGCATAGCCTTACCGCCGAACGCGCCGACCTCATCGAGATCGAGGCGCTCGACATGACCGACCGCGACCAGATCCTGGCGGTGCGGGATCGCCTTTCCGGCCGTCAGTTCGACATCGTCTTCGTCAACGGCGGCATCGCCAACCGGGCGCCCGAAGACACGATGGCCGGGGTTTCGACGGAAGAATTCGTCCACGTCATGGTCACCAACGTGCTTGGCGTCATGCGCGCCGTGGAAGCGTTCGGTGTCCTGGCCCGACCGGGCGGGGTGATCGGCGCGATGTCCTCCGGCCAGGGCAGCATCGCCAACAACGCCAATGGCGTGAACGACGTCTACCGCGCCAGCAAGGCGGCCCTGAACCAGGCCATGGCCAGCTATGCCGGCCGGCACGCGGACGAAGGGCAGGCGCTGGTCCTGATGGCGCCAGGTTGGATCCGCACGGAGATGGGCGGTGCGAACGCGCCGTTCAGCGTCGAAGACGCCATGCCGCAGATCGTCGACGTGCTCATCGCGCAGCAGGGCGCGGCCGGCCTGCGCTACCTCGATCGCAACGGTCGGACCGTGCCCTGGTGACGACAGGCGGCGTCGATTCGGCGCGGCTTCAAGGTCGCCCCCTGCGCCAGGCGCGGAGCTTGGGACGCCGGCGCCTGGCCGCGCCAAGAGAATGCCTAGGCCGTGATGGTGCGTCAGCCGGGCGTCGACATCGGCGCTGACAGATGTGTCAGCGCCTTTGGCGACGTGGCGGTCAGGCCAACCCCAGCTGCGTCGTGCGGCGACGGTTGCGCATCAAGGCCCCGACACTGCCAAAGCCCAGGACCATGAGCGCCCAAGCCGCGGGCTCAGGGATGCCGCCGGTCCCGGCCGGGAAAGCGAAATTCAGCTGGTATTGAGGATCGGTAGAGATGTTGCCGATGAAATTGCTCACCGAATAATAGCCCGCGCCCAGGTTCATACCGGTGACGAGCGAGAAGGGTCCTGAAGGCGCGGAAGAGTAGGGAATGTTGATCGACGCCAGGACCGTCCCCGATGTGCTGCTCTGGGTGGCGAGCGAAAGCAGCTCCACGTCCCAGCCTGAGGTCAAGGTGCCGTTGTTGCCGACGCTCTCGGTGATGCTGAGCGCCCCACCGTCGAAATAGAATTCGTAGATCGACGGGTTGGCCGACGGGCTGATGAGCGTCGTGCCCGTGTTGCTGTGCCCTGTGCCGATCTGACAGACGCCGAGCGCGCTGACCGTTCCCACATAGGTGCCCGGGAATGTCTCCGCGCCGTTACCGGCAGTGTAGGTGGAGCATGCCGCCATAGCCTGCCCGCCCGCGAGAACGGCCAGTCCAAATCCCAACACAAGCGCTTTGTTGATACGCATCACATTCCTCCATGGCTAAAATGGATAGCGCAAGCGTGTCGGTCGCACGAGGTGCGGCTGCATGTTGCGGGTCTCGACGCCAACAGCCTAGCTTGGTGCGAACTCGTCCTGTCAATGCGATTCTCCTGAAAGGCGACTAGGCTCGGGCGATGCCCAAGCCGGGTTGGTTCTCCCCGTCGGGTCAGGGGCGGAAACCCAAGGTTGCAGACCTCATTTCGACCGTGCCGAGTCCGGAGGTTCCCAACGGTCGAGAGTCAGAAGCGGAGGGTCCCACCGCCCCCGGGTGGCTGGCCGGCGAGGGGAGGCCGGCGGGGCCGCCGCCGGACGATCCGGAGGGGTGGTGCTAGGACGGATCGACGGGCGGCTCATGGGGCGGTGAGCGGCCGGCTTGCGGTTGTCGACGCGGGCCCGCAGGCTGGCGTCGGTGACGCCGGAGCCCTGACATGAGCCAACATCCGTCCCGCAGAAGCGTCATCGCCGGCGCCGCCGCCCTGGCCGGCCTCGTCCATCCCCTGGGGGCCGCCGCCCAGTCCGCCGAGATGCAGGCCGTGCTCGACTACGTCCAGAGCCAGAAGACCACCGGGTTCCTGGTCGTCCAGGACCGCAAGACCCTCGTCGAGAAGAACTGGGCGCCGCCGGCCGACGCCCAGTTCAGGACTTTCACCTACGGCACCAACGCCGAGGGCGCCCTGCTCGAGGATGTCGCCTCCCAGCAGAAGAGCTTCGTCTCGATCCTGGCCGCCGTGGCCATCGACAAGGGCCTGCTGGACGTCGCCAAGCCGGTCTCGGCCTACATCGGCGCCGGCTGGTCCAAGGCCGCGCCGGACCAGGAGGCGAAGATCCGGGTCATCGAGGTTCTGACGATGAGCTCGGGCCTCACCGAGGGGTTCGCCTACGCCGCACCGCCGGGGACGGTGTTCCTCTACAACACCCCGGTCTACGCCATGACCAAGCGGGTGCTGGCGGCCGCCGCCAGGCAGCCGCTCGAGACCCTGACCCGCGACTGGCTGACCGCGCCGGCCGGCATGAAGGACACGTCCTGGCGCCAGCGGCCGGCGGCCTTCGCCGACGTCGGCAATCCCACGGGCCTGGTCACGACGCCGCGCGACACCGCCCGCCTCGGCCAGATCGTGCTGGACGGCGGCAAGGCGGCGGACGGCAAGCGCCTGGTCTCGGAGGCCGGGATGAAGGCCATGTTCGCCCGATCTGCGACCAACCCCGCCTATGGCCGGCTGTGGTGGCTGAACGGCAGCGAGGTCACGATCAGGCCGCTGGCGCGGCGCATCGACGGCCCGCTGATCCCGGCCGCGCCCGCCGACCTCGTCGCCGCCCTGGGCGCGCAGGACCGCAAGCTCTATGTCGCGCCCAGCCGCAAGCTGGTGGTGGTCCGCATGGGCGCCGCGGCCCCGGACAAGGACTTCGACCAGCAGCTCTGGCTGCGGCTGATGAAGGCGCTGGCCTGACAGCCGCCACCCGAGGGGCCGCAATAGGCGTTGCCGGGCCGGCGAGCGCCTCGCTAAGGTATTGGTGGAGGCTGGGGACGGGGCCTGCCGCTCATGTCGGACATCTTCGTCTCATACGCCCGGCCCGATGAAGCCAAGGCCGAGGAGATCGCCGAGGCCCTGCGCGCCCTGGGCTACGGCGTCTGGCGGGATGACGCACTTCCTCCCCATCGTCCCTATGCGGAGGTGATCGCGGAATATCTGCAGGCCGCCAAGGCGGTGATCGTCATCTGGTCCGCCCATGCGGTCAAATCGCAGTGGGTCAGGGCCGAGGCCGACGTCGCCCGCCTGGCCGGCACGCTCGTGCAGCTCAGCCTCGACGGCGCGACGCCGCCCTTGCCGTTCAACCAGATCCATTGCGACCAGTTGGGCGACTGGTCCGCGGGCGCCGCGACGCCCGGCTGGCGCAAGGTCACAGCCGCCGTCGCCGACCTGATGGGCGCGGCGGCGCATGCGGCGCATCAGCCGGCGTCCTCGACCGAGCGGCGGCACCTGACCGTGCTCAGCTGCAGCCTGGTGCGCCCCACGGGAAGGGGCCGCCTCGACGCGGAGGAGTGGCACGACCTCGCCGCGGAGTATCGCGATGTGGTCGCCCGCGCCGCGGCCCGGTTCGGCGGCCTGGCCGCCAGGACGCCCGGCGAAAGCGAGATCGTCTATTTCGGCCATCCCGTGGCGCAGGAAGACGCCGCCGAGCGCGCCGTGCGGGCCGGCCTGGCCATCGTCGAGGGCGTAGCCGCGCGAAGCGCGCATGGCTCGCCTCCGCAGGCCGCCCGCCCCGCGGTGCGGGTGGCCGTCCACGCCGGCACGGCCTTCGTGACCGGCTCAGGCCCGGACGCCGAGATCTCCGGCGAGGTCTCGGACCTCGCTTCGCACGCGCGCGCCGCCGCCCCGCCCGACACGGTGGTGCTGACCGAGCCGGTCCGCGAGCTTGTGGAGGACCTGTTCGGGTTGGAGGAAACCGGGGCGGAGATCGTGGACGGGGACGACGAGCCGATGCGGCTGCATGGGGTGGTCTCGAGCAGCCCGACACCGATGCGGGCGCGCGGCTTTTCGCGGCCCGAGCCGGCGCCGTTCGTCGGACGCGAGGACGAGGCCCATGTGCTCGAAAGCCGCTGGCGCGAGGTCCGCGACGGCGAGGGCCAGGTGGTGCTGGTTATCGGCGAGCCCGGGATCGGCAAGAGTCGGCTGATCGAGGAGTTCAGGGCCCGCATCAGCGCCGAGCCCCACCTCTGGATGGAATGCGGCGGCGCGGCCCTGTTCGCCAACACGCCCTTTCACGCGATCAGCCAAATGCTGGAGCTGGCCATCGGGTGGCGCGGCGCGGACACGCCCGAGGCGCGGGCCGGGCGGCTGGAAGAGCTGCTCCGGACCGCCGGGATAAACCTCCAGGAGGCCGTTCCGCTGCTGGCGGACCTGCTGAACCTGCCGACCCCCGAGGCCTATCCGACCTTGACCCTGCCGGCCGACCAAAGGCGCGCGCGCCTGCTCGCCGCCCTTGCGGGATGGGTGTTCAGCGCGACCGTGCGGCAGCCCCTGGTCATGGTTGTCGAGGACCTGCATTGGGTCGACCCGTCGACCCTGGAGCTGCTGCAAACCCTCGTCGAGCAGGGGGCGACCGCACCGCTCCTGCTGCTGTGCACGGCCCGGCCGGAGTTCCGGCCGCCGTGGCGGCCGCGGTCGCATCACGCGCAGATCATGCTGGGGCGGCTGAACAATCGCCAGACCCGCGAGCTGGTCCGCGCCATGACCGCCCGAAGCGGGCTGAAGCCGGAGCTGGCGGAGGTCATTGTTCAGCGTACGGACGGCGTGCCGCTGTTTGCCGAAGAGCTCACGCGGCTGATGCAGGACCGCGGGCGGGCGGTGGCGCGCGAGATTCCCGCCACCTTGCAGGACTCGCTCGCCGCGCGGCTCGACAGGCTCGGCGGGGCCAAGCAGATCGCCCAGCTGGGCGCGGTGCTGGGGCGCGAGTTCTCCTACGAGCTGCTGCACGCCGTCTCCGTGGCGCCGGAGCGCGAGCTGCAGGCGGAGCTGCTGGCGCTGGCGGAGGCGGACCTCATCCAGGTCCGCGGGTTTCCGCCGGACGCAAGCTACCGGTTCAGGCACGCGCTGATCCAGGACGCCGCCTACCAGGCCCTGCTGAAGACCCAGCGCCGCAATCTGCACGGGCGGGTGGCCCAGACGATCACGGACCGTTTCCCGGCGCTGGCCGAGGCCCAGCCGGAGGTGCTCGCCCGTCACTGGTCGGCGGTGGGCGATGCGGACAGGACGGTGGAGGCCTGGACGAAGGGGGCCAAGGCCGCCACGGCGCGATATGCCTACAGGGAGGCCGCCGAAGACTGTCGGCTGGCGCTCGAGATGCTGGCGACCCTGCCCGAAACGCCGGCGCGCGATGTGCGGGAGCTGCAGTTGCTCAACCTGGCCGCCACGGCGCTGCAGATCATCCACGGCTACTCCGGCCCGGAGGTCGAGGCCGCAAACGCGCGGGCGCGTGAACTGGCGGAGCGGACCGGCGACCTGCGCAAGCGGATCGCCTACCTGTTCGACCAATGGGCGGCCCGGTCGAGCGCCGGAGACTTCCGGACGGCCACGGGTCTGGCCGAACAGCTCTTGCCGCTCGCCCAGGCGCAGGCGACGCCGGGGGCGCTGGCGACGGCCTATATGGCCCTGCTGGCAGCGCGCAACCGGGTGGGCGACCTGCTCGGCGCCGAAGCAGCGTTCGAGGCGGGCAGCCGCCACTTCCCGACCACCGCGGACCCGCGGCGGCCTGGGGCGCTGGCGCAAACCTTCGGCAACGCGGCGATGAACGCATGGCTGATGGGCGACGACGACAAGACGCAGCGGCGCATCGAACCGCTGCTGGCCCTGATCGGCGCCAGCGGCAACCCCTATGAGCTGGCCTTCGCGCAGTACATGGCGGGGCTGCTGGCCCTGTTGCAGGGTGACCTGGACGCGGCCGCCGAGCTGGCCAGGCAGTCGATCGAGAGGTCGGTCGAAGGGGGCTTCCCGCAATTCACGGCCACCGCGAACATCGTCCTTGGCCGGGCGCGCGCCCTGGCCGGCGCGCCGGCGGAAGGGCTTTTGGCGATGACCGCCGGCATGTCAGGGCTGGAGGTGACGCGAAACCGCGCCGCGGTGACCATGTACCTCACCTGGCTGGCCGACACCCACGCGCTGAACGGCGACGCCGAGGCGGCGCTGCGGACCATCGAGGAGGCTCTGACCGTCAATCCGCAGGAAGGCTTCTTCCGCCCCGAGAGCCTGCGGCTGCGCGGCGACCTGCGGTTTGAGGCGGGCGACCGGGACGCCGCCCTGGCGGACCTCTCCGACGCCCTCGACCTGGCCAAGGCGATGGGCGCGAGGCGGTTCGAGGAGACCTGCCGGGCCAACCTGGAGCGCGTGCGCGGCTCAGCCCCAGGCTGAGGCCGTCGGGAAGATCAGTCTCAGCCTACGGGCAGCGGCCCCATCCGGACGCCTTCGCCGCTGATGACCTCATCCGCCGCAAGGCCGCTCGTCTGGTGGGTGGCGCCCGTGGAGATGAACCAGAAGCGCTCGCCGGGGTCGGCCACGCCGCCCGCCGGAATGAAGTGGAACGTGCCGTGCAGTATCTGATGGGTCGGCGCCCCACCGCGTCTCTCTATCATCGTGAAGGTTATCTTGGCCTCCAGATCCTGCGATCCATAGGGTTTCGCGGAAAGGCCGAGCGTCCCCGTCAGCGTGAATTCCGCCACCTCCATGACCGAGCCGCCGCCGCCCAATTGGGTGCCGGACGATCGATGATAGCCGTTGATGCTTCCGCCGGGGCCGAAGGTCATCGTGCCGACGCCGATGACGTAGCTGGGCACCGCCAAATCCACGGCGAAGCCGTTGAAGCGGTAGGCGTAGGATCCCTCGAGCATTGTCGTGCGCGCCTTGCAAAAGAGCCACGTTCATGTCCTGTTAACTTAGGTTGATCGACCCGCTTGTCGAGCGAAATATATCCAGGAGGAGAGACTCGTGGCGAAGGCAACACCACTCAACAAGAGCTTGGCGAGCCGTCTTTCGCCAGTCCAATGTATTGATCCGGTGGTCCAGGGATTGACCCCTTTTCAGCAAGCCGCGCTGCACACGTGCAAGCACGAGATGCTCGCCTCAATGTTCCGGCTGTATATGACGGTGCCGCAAGACGTGGCTGACACAGTGCTGCTGAACTACTTCCAGGACCCCGGGAAGAAGGGCTGACCCGGGTTAGCTCCTCTTCGATCCCGGCAACCGCCGACGCGCGGTCGCAGCCCCGAGGACGCGCGCCAAGACCTCGACATTGACGCCGGCGCGCGGGGCACGTCACTTCGCATGCCGGCGGCGATCCAGAGGCCGGCGTGGTTCGAGGGCGCGCCGCCAGGATGAAGGTTCCCGGGTCTCTGTCGCGTCGCCAGGCGCTCGCGCGGTCGTTCGGCGCCGGGCTCTTGGCCTGGAGCTCGCGGGCGTGGGCGGCGAGCCCGCCCACCGATCCGGGCGCCGCGCGGGCCGTGCTGGCGCGCCTCTTCGGGCCCCGCGCGCGGTCCATCTCGCTCACGCTGGAGCCCGCGCCGCAGGGCGGATCGCGGCCCTGGTATGCGGTGGAAAGCCGGGGCGGCAGGGTCTCCGTGCGCGGCGATACGCCGGTCGCCCTGGTGCGCGGCGCCTATGCGGCCTTGCGCGACGCCGGGGCCGCCCACATCAGCTGGGAGGGCGACCGCGTCGTCCTGCCCGCGCGGTTCCCGGACCTCGCCACGGGCCGCGTGGAGAGCCCGTTCCGGCATCGCGCGTACCTGAACACCTGCACCTTCGGCTACACGACGCCCTGGTGGGGCTGGGGGCGCTGGAGCCGCGAGATCGACTGGATGGCGGTCCATGGGATCGACATGCCGCTGGCCATGGAGGGCCAGGAATATGTCTGGCGCGCCCTGTGGCGCGAGGCGGGGCTCTCCGAGGCGGAGCTCGCCGCCTATTTCTCCGGGCCGGCCTTCACGCCCTGGCAGCGGATGGGCAACATCGAGGGCTATCGCGCGCCGCTGCCCTCGGCCTGGATCGACAAGAAGCGCGACCTGCAGCGCCAGATCCTGGCGCGGATGCGCGCGCTGGGCATGAGCCCGATCCTGCCGGCGTTCGGCGGCTATGTGCCCAAGGCCTTCGCGCTCAAGCATCCCAAGGCCCGCATCTATCGGATGCGCGGCGGGCCGGGCTTCCACGAGACCTATTGGCTGGATCCCGGCGACCCGCTGTTCGCCCAGCTCGCCGGCCGGTTCCTGGCGCTCTACGCCGAGACCTATGGCGCGGGGACCTACTACCTGGCCGACTCCTTCAACGAGATGACGCCGCCGCTGGCCGACGACGGATCGGACGCCCGCGGGGCCTTCGACGACGCCACCGGCAAGACCACGGCGGCCAAGGCCCCGGTCGATGCGGCCCAGAAGGCCCGGCGCCTGGCGGCCTACGGCAAGGCGATCCACGAGGCGTTCCGCAAGACCCGGCCAGACGCCGTCTGGGTGATGCAGGGTTGGCTGTTCGGCGCCGACCAGAAGTTCTGGGACGCGGACGCCATCGCCGCCTACCTGAGCCAGATCCCCGACGACCGGCTGATGATCCTCGACATCGGCAACGACCGCTATCCGGAGAGCTGGCGAACCGCCCGGGCGTTCGGCGGCAAGCCGTGGATCTACGGCTATGTGCACAACTACGGCGCCAGCAATCCGGTCTACGGCGACCTCGACTACTACCGCGCCGACCTTGCGGCCCTGACCGCGAGCCCGGACACCAAGGGCCTGGCGGGTTTCGGGATGTTCCCGGAGGGGCTGAACAACAACTCCATCGTCTATGAGGCGGCCTACGACCTGGCCTGGGGCGCCGGCGGGGCGTCGCGCGCGGCCTGGCTATCGACCTACGCCCGGGCCCGCTATGGCCGGACGACGCCGGAGCTGGAGGCGGCGCTGGGGACGCTGGTCGAGGCGGCCTATTCCACCCGCTACTGGACGCCGCGCTGGTGGGAGGGCCGGGCCGGCGCCTACCTGTTCTTCAAGCGTCCGACGGCGACCATCACCGCCTTCGAAGGCCATCCCGGCGACCGCGCCAAGCTGGCCGCCGCCGTCCGCGACCTGACGGCGTTGGCGCCCGGGTTCGCCGGCGAACCGCTGTTCACGATCGACCTCACCGACGCCGCCCGCCATCTGGCCAGCGAGGCGATCGACCTCCTGCTGATCCAGGCCGTGTCCGCCTATCGGCGCGGCGACCTGGCGGCCGGCGATGCGGCTCGTCGCAAGGTCGAGGACCTGGCGCTGGCGCTCGACGCGCTACTGGGTGTGCGGGCCGAGACGCTCGCCACCTGGATCGAGGCGGCCAGGGCCTATGGCGACACGCCCGCGGACGCCCGCGCCTATGTGCTCAACGCCAAGGCCCAGGTGACGGTCTGGGGCGGGCAGGGGAACCTCGCCGACTACGCGTCGAAGGCCTGGCAGGGGCTCTATCGCGACTTCTACCTGCCGCGCTGGTCGCGGTTCCTGGACGCCCTGCGCAAGGCGGGACCGGGGCCCTTCGACGAGGCGGCCGTGGTCGGCGAGATCGCGGCCTGGGAGCAGAGGTGGGTCGAGCGGGACGCCCGCTACAGCCGCGAGATCCCGGCGGACCCGGTCGACTCGGTGCGGCGGCTTCTCGCGCGGCTCGACCGGGCCTAGGCTCCGCCCATGGCCAAGCCTGCCGACCGCTTCCTGTCGCTGGACGTTTTCCGGGGGTTGGCCGTCTGCCTGATGATCGTCGTCAACACGCCGGGCGGCGGCGCAGAGCCCTATCCCTGGCTGGTGCACGCCAAGTGGTTCGGCTTCACCGGCGCCGACTGGGTCTTCCCGTCCTTCCTGTTCGCGGTCGGCTGCGCGATGAGCTTCGCCTTCCAGCGGCCGACCACCGATGGCGCATTCGCCGCCAAGGTGCTGCGGCGCACAGCCCTGATCTTCCTGCTGGGCTTCCTGATGTACTGGTACCCGTTCTTCCATAGGGAGGGCGGCGCCTGGCAGATCGCGCCCTTCGCCGACACCCGGGTGATGGGGGTCCTGCAGCGGATCGCGCTCTGCTACGCGCTCGCGGCCTTCGCGGTGCGCTACCTCACGACGCGCAAGCTGGTGATCCTCTCGGTCGTGCTGCTGCTGGGCTACTGGGCGATCCTGCTGACCCTTGGCGATCCGGCGGCCCCGTTCTCCAAGCTCCGCAACGCCGGCACGCGGCTGGATCTCCTGGTCCTGGGCCAGGACCACCTCTACCGCCGCGACGGGGGCTTCGATCCGGAGGGCCTGCTCGGGACCTTGCCGGCGACGGTCAATGTGATCGCGGGCTACCTGGCGGCGCGGTTCCTGACGGCGGCGGCCGACCCGCGCCGCGCGGCGCTCAGGATGGGGCTCGCCGGCATCGTCCTGGTGCTCGCCGCCCTGGCCTGGAGCCCGGCCTTCCCGATCGCCAAGAAGCTCTGGACCGGCAGCTTCGTCCTCCTGACCGTCGGGACCGACCTCATGGTGCTGGCCGCGCTCGCAGCCGGCCTCGAAGGCCACGCGCCGCACCCGCTCAGCCGGTTCTTCGCCGGTTTCTTTCGGGTGTTCGGCCGCAACCCGCTGGTGATCTACCTGTTCTCCGAGCTCTTCGTGGTCACCCTGGGCCAGATCGAAGTCGCGCCGGGCGTCGGGGTCTATGACTGGATCGGGGCGAACCTCTTCCAGGCGCTGGTTCCCGGCGCGCTCGGCTCGCTGCTGTGCGCCATCGCCTACATGCTGGTCTGCTGGCTGCTCGGCTACGTCCTCGACCGCCGCGACATCGTGGTGAAGCTCTGAGCCGCGTTCAGGCCTCGGCCGCGGCCACCGGGAGCGTCCCCCGGAACGCCGAATAGAGCAGGGTGATCGCCGCATAGGTGACCACTGCCACCACCAGCCAGCGCAGGAGGTCGAGCGGCATCTCGCGCACCGCGAAGGCCGCCACCAGGACCGCGGGGATCCCGCCCAGCGCCATGGCCAGCACGATCCGCAGGTCGAGCTCGGCCTCGTGGCGCACCAGGCGCACGCTGGCGCCGGCGATGCAGAACGCCGCCGAGCTCGCCATGATCGGAAAGGCCAGCCGCGGGTCCATGCCGAAGAGGCTCAGCATGGCCAGCGTCGGCGCGTAGTTGCCGACCCCGAAGTTCACCAGCACGCCAAGCACGAAGTGGGCGGCGATCGCCACCGCCATCAGCTCCGGCGGCAGGCCTGTCGCCGTCCCGCCGGCCGGCATCAGCTTCAGGTTGGCCAGAGCGTAGAACCCGGCCGCGATCAGCAGCGCCGCGCCCACCACCGCCTGCACCGTGCGGACCGGCGTGCGCGTCACCAGCCGCACGCCCACCAGGCCGCCCGCGATCATCGCCGCGATGCAGCCGCCGAGCAGCACCGGGTCCACCTTCACGCCCAGCAGCACCAGGAAGACGCCCGATTGCAGGAGGGTGGGCAGGTTGTAGCCGGTCACCAGGGTCGAGGGGATCAGCCGGTCGGGCACCAGCCTGCGGACCCGCATCCAGGCCATGGTCGTGGCGAAGGAGCCGATGCCCAGGGTGTCGAAGAAGTTGGCCACGGCCGACATCGCCAAGGCCTCGAGCCGGGGCCGCGTCGCGCCGGCCGCCAGACAGGCCCGCGCCAGCACCACGCTGAAAAAGATCGAGATGAGGATCAGCGGGATCAGCAGGGCCGCGACGATCATCCGAAGCGCTCCTGGCCCTGCCGCAAGGCCCCCCAGCCAAGCTCCCCCGCGGCGATACCATCGCGTTTCGCGATCTCTGGCAATGCCCGAGGGATCAGCGTGTCTGCGCGCCCAGCTCCACCCGTTCGGCCGCCGTCAGGTCCAGCGCGCCCGCCTTGCGCAGTTCCATCCGCGCCGCGTCGCCCTGACCGAGCCGCGCCAGGGCCTCGCCGGCCTTCAGGTGGTTGCGGCCCCAGTTGGGGGCCAGCTTGCCGGCCTCGGCGAACTTCCTGGACGCGCCGGCGAAGTCGCCCTTGGCCATCAGGGCTTCGCCCCAGATCTGCGGCGGATCGGCGAAGCGCGGCGCCTTGGCCTCAGCGGTCCTGAGCACGGCGATCGCGCCGTCGGGGTCGCCCTTGTCGAGCCGCATGCGGCCCAGTTCGGCGTAGGCCAGCGGCAGCGAGGGCGCCTGGCGCTGGGCCTCGGCGAACCACCGCTCGGCGGCCGGCCAATCGCGCGCCTGGGCCGCGACTTGGCCGCGGACGCGCAGGCAGGGATAACAGTCCAACGGCGTCTTACCGATCAGCGTCTGGGCCGCAGGCACATCGCCGGTGCGCGCCAGCGCCAGCGCCTCCAGCGGCCAGCTCAGCACCTGCTGCATCAGGCCATAGACCGGCCGCTTGGCTTTCTCCGCTTCCAGCACGGCGTCGAATGCCCGTGCGTCGGCCAGCGCCTTGTCCCATTGGCCCTGCTCAGCGAATATCCAGTAGCGGGGAAGGGCCGGGAACGCACCCACCGCGATGTCCCAGGCCAACTCGGAGTCGGAGTGCTCGGTCGCCCGGCTCATCGCCTTGCGTGCCGACGTCAGGTCATGCCCCAGCGCGTCGGTCGTGGCGGCCATCAGGGGACCCAGCGCCCCGCCCCCGAAGTCGGTTTCGGAGCTGGTCTGCCTCCACCACCCGCTCGAACCCTTGTAATCCGCCTCCAAGAAACTCAGCCAGGCGTGGGCCAACAGCCGGTTCGAAGTATAGAAGATCTCGCTGGTGTCGGGCAGGCGCTTCTGGGCGTCCATCGCCAGGCTCCTGGAGTAGGCCAGATCCGCCTCCTCGCGGCCCATCCAGACCGCGGTGTTCACGAAGGCGATCCGATCGTTGATGTCCGCGCCGGTCCCGGGGGTGCGGCCGAGGGCGGCGTGGCGGAGCGCCGCGGCAGGATCGCCGTGGTCGGTGATGTCCATGACCGCCCACTTGGCGTAGGCCCAGCCGCGTTCGCCGCGCGGGCCGTTTGTGGCCAGCTCCGAGATCACCTTGAAGGCCTCGTCCCAGCGGCCCTCGTTGTCCAGGTATTCGGCGTAGCGATAGGGCTGGCTGTCGCGATAGACCGCCTCGGCCGCCTGCCGGGCCAGCTCGTCGAAGGCCGAGACCGGGCCGGTGAAGGTCTTCGGAGGCGCGTCGCCCATCCGCGCGGTCAAGGCGATGCCGTCCGGCGTGGACACAACCTCGCCTGAGACGTGGCCGACCTGGCCCAGCCGCTCGCGCAGCAGCTTGTCGAACTCGGAGAAGGTCAGGCCGGTCTCGGGGATCTCGACCTTGAAGTCGCGGCCCCAGTCGTTGCTGTAGGACTGGCTCGGGCGGTCCGACTGGGCCGTGGCGGTCTGCAGGACCTGCAGTTTGTCGAGGAACCGGCTAGCGGCGACCTGGCCGGTCAGCCCGGTGCGCGCCAGCTCGGGCGGCACCGAGAAAGCCTCGATCGCCAGGCCGTGCGCCTCGTGCGCCTCCCAGGCCATCGCGCCGACCAGGGCCACGATGGCGGCGCCGGCGAACGCGGTCATGACTTGCAGCAGCGCCCGCATCCGGTCGGCGAAGCGGCCCCAACGCAGGCGCGAGATGATCAGGCCGCGCTGCTCGTGCAGGTGCTCGGCCTGCAGCTCGGCAAGCCGGGCCTGCCCGCGCAGGAAGCTGTCGAGTTCGGGGTCGTCGGACTTCGGCCGAGCCCTGCCGCGCCGCCGCGCGACCGCCAGCTCCATGGCGGCGCCGAAGCCGGCGGCGTTGGGGTCCTGGCTGGCCGAAAGCCCGGCTCCGGACTCTTCTGGCGACTCATCCATGGCGCGCCCCCCAGCAGCCCCGTACTCGCGGACTCTAGGCCTAGCCGATGACCCCCGCGGTCGCAAATCCTGGCAGCCCCGAGAGCCGGTCCCTCCGGGGTTTGCGCAAGCTTAGGATGGAGCCTTCGCCTCGCGAACGTCGCACCGCCTAGGCCGCGTCGCGGAAGTCGCCCATCTGGGCGTCATAGGCCCGCGCGAAGGCCGGCCGCGCCGTGCAGCGCTCGACATAGGCCTGCAGCCGCGCGTCGGTGACCAGTTTCGGGGCGATCCGCAGCACCGTGGTCATCATCAGGTCGCCGGCGGTGAAGCGGTCGCCGTCGAGGTAGGGCCTGTCGCCCAGCGCGTTGGCGAGCGAGGCCAGGCGGTGTTGCGCAAACTCCCGCGCGCCGGGCCCTCGCAGCTTGGCCCACTCCTCGCCGGCGTAGAACAGCTCGACCGCGGCGACGTTCATGATGTGCGGCTCGATGGAATTGAGCGCCGCGATCAGCCACTGCGTCGCCCGCGCCCGCGCCGCGGCGTCGTTCGGCAGCAGGGTCTCGCTGCGCTCGCCGATGTGCAGCACGATGGCCCCGGTCTCGAACAGCACCCGGCCGTCCTCCTCGAAGATCGGCACCTGGCCGAACGGCTGCAGCGCGCGATAGTCGGGCTTGTCCTGGTCGCCCTGTTCCAAGAGGCGCGTGCGGTAGGGCAGGCCCGCCTCCTCCAGCGCCCAGCGCACGCGCAGGTCGCGCACCTGGCCCTTGGCGAACGGCGGAACCCAATGGAAGGCGGAGATGGTGATCATCGGAATGCTCCTTCGTGACCGGCCCGCGAGTTCCGACCGTGCCGGGCGGGCGTCCGACTCCTAGACGAACGCGCAGGCCTAAATCCGACAGCGGCGTGACGATTTCCGGCCGGAAGCCAAAGGAACCGGTCGATCCGGTGGCCAAGGCCGCCAGGATCGAAGTGCGTTCCAGGGCCCACAGCGGAGCCAAACAGGCGTCACGGTGGTTAGGCGGGGATGGATGACCACGATGATCCCGCCGCCGAGGCCCGCAAGGCGATTGAAGGCATAGAGAAGGCGACCGAGGCGTTCGCCGAAGGCCGCGCCGTGACGAAGCCTCGGAGGTTCGTCCGGTTCGCACTGCTCGGCGCGATCGCCGCCTTCGCCGCGGCGTTCGGGATGTCCAGGCTCGGGTCGCCGGGGCTCGGGTTCGCCTTCTTCGTCCTGGCCGTCCTGCTGACCATCTACTGCGCCTGGGCGGCCGTCAGTCCCGCCGAACACGCCGACTAGCGCCGCCTCTCCCTCTCGCTGCACGGGGGAGAGGCGTTGACATCAATTCGATGTTTAGCTAAATGTCACCCTATGAACGCCGTGTTCAAAGCCCTGTCCGACCCGACGCGTCGCCACGTCCTGGAGCTGCTCCGGGAACGGCCGATGACGGCGGGCGAACTGGCGGACCATTTCCCGGTTTCCGGCCCCACCATGTCGGCGCATTTCGCCGTCCTGCGCGGCGCCGACCTGGTCGATGTCCAGAAGGTCGGGAAGACGGTGGTCTATCGCCTCAAGCTGTCGGTGCTGGAGGATGCGCTGCTGGGTTTCGTCGGAGCCTTCAGCGCCGTCTCGCGCCCGGCCAAGCCGGGGGGCTCAGCGCCGGCCGCGCCGGCCAAGGGAACAAGCTCATGATCCACCGGAACCTGACCGTCGCGCTGGTCACCGCCGGCGTCTATGTCGGCGGGGCGTTCGCGCTCAAGTCCGCGGAGCGGGCGGGCTACCTGCCGCCGGATTCGGCCGGCCGCGCCCTGCAGGTGTTCAGCGGCCTGGTGCTGGCGGCCTACGCCAACTTCCTGCCGAAGACGCTGGGGACCTTCCGCAATCCTGAATCGGCGATACGCATGGAACAGGTGCTCAGGGTCAGCGGCTGGACCTACATGCTGGCGGGCCTCGCCTTCGCCATCACCTCGCTGCTGCCGATCTCCGACACGATCCCGCTCGCCCTGCTCGGCACGGCGACCGCCTACGTGCTGGGCTATTCCGCCTGGGCCTTCATGGAGCACGGCCCGCGCAAGGGCACGCCGACCTAGCGCCTCTGCCTCTCGCCTCGCTTACCTCGCCGCGTCCCAGGCCTTGGTCGCATTGGCTACCGCCGCGGCCTCGATCTTGTCGTCGAGCGGGGTCGCCTGGGCGGTGTGGGGATGGGCGTCGAAGGCCATGTAGGGCGAGGCCTGTTTGGTCACCGGCGCCCAGTTCGGCGCGCCGCCGCCGTTGGGATTGCCGGTCTTGGCGAAGCGCACCCAGTAGTCGCCCATCAGCTGGGAGACGTGGGCGTCGGTCTCGTCCCAGACCTCCTTGTCGATCCGCGTGCCGAACAGGTAGCTGAGCTCGCCGCCGTGCATGGTCCCGACGGCCTCGGCCCGGTCGCTGCCGGCCACCTGGTCGAAATAGTAGGAATAGGCCGGATGCCCGGCCGCGGCGTTGCGCTGGGCCAGGTAGCGGGACGGCTGGATCGCCAGGCTCTGGGTGATCAGGTCGGGCTCGGCCCCTGCCTTGCTGGGCCCGGCCGCGCGCACCGCCTCCAGCAGCTCCGGATAGGCCGCGCCGAGCGCCGCCTTGGCCGGGGCCGGGTTGTCGCCGAACAGGCTCGCCTCGTGGCTATTGCCGCCGATCATCAGGCCAACCGGCAGCTGCAGGCCCTTCCGATAGCTGTCGCCGGGGCTGCGAAGCGCCAGCACACCGTCGGCCATGGGTCCAACCGGGCCGGACTTCAGGGCGTCGGCCAGCGGGATGGCGCGCAGTTGCGCGGGCGTGGCGTCCTTCAGGCCAAGGCCCGCGGCATAGCTAGCCCCGAAGGCCTCGCCGGTCAGCGGGCCGCCGCGGATCGAGGCCGCCGCGGCCGTGCCGCCGCCGGACTGGGCGATGGCGCGCACGAAGAGGCCCTTGGCGGCCGGCGAGGTGGCCAGCATCTGCACCGCCACGGCGCCGGCCGACTCGCCGAAGACCGTGACCTTCGCGGGGTCGCCGCCGAAGGCGCGGATGTTCTTCTGAACCCACTGCAGGGCCGCGATATGGTCCATCATCCCGTAGTTGCCGAGCCGTCCGCCGTCGGCGTTCTCGGCGGTCAGCGCCGGGTGGGCGAAATAGCCGAGGCGCCCCAGGCGATAGTTGATGGTGACGACCACCACGCCGCGTTTGGCGAGCGCCGAGCCGTCGTAGAGCGGCACGCCCGCCGCGCCGCGGATGAACGAACCCCCGTGGATGAACACCATCACCGCGTCGCCGCCCTTCTCCACCTTGGCCGGACGCCAGACGTTGAGGAACAGGCAGTCCTCGCTTTGCGGCCCGACCCGGGCCCAGGCGTCGTCGCTCAGGTGCGGCTGCGGACAGGCCGCGCCGAAGGCCGTGGCGGGCCGCACGCCCGTCCAGGCGGGAGCCGGCTGCGGCGCCCGCCAGCGCAGCGGCCCGCTCGGCCCGGCCGCGTAGGGGATCCCCTTGAAGACCAGCAGGTCGCCGCTCTGCGTCCCCTGCACGACGCCGGAGTCGAGCTTCGCCGTCGGCTCGGCCCGCGCCGGGCTCGACAGGATCGCGGCGGCCGCCAGGCCCACGGCTAAGGTCTCGATGGCGTTCACGCGGTCGACTCCCCAAGGTTTTCCCCATGGTGAGGCTTCGCCTTGCCGATGGCGACGGTGAAGTTGCAGGCTTGACAATGGCGACCGCTTTTCGAATAGTACACCACATGGTGAACTATCAGCAGGGCGAGCTCGACCGGGTCTTCGCGGCCCTCGTCGACCCCACCCGCCGGGCCATCCTGGCGCGGCTGGAAGAGGAAGAAAGCCTGTCGATCAGCGCGATCGCCAAGCCGTTCGCGATCAAGCTGCCCGCGGTGATGAAGCACCTCGATGTCCTTGGGGACGCCGGCCTGATCACCCGGGCGAAACACGGGCGCACCGTCGACGTCCGCCTGTCGCCGGATCCGCTGCGGGCGGCCACCGACTGGCTTCGCCGCTACGAGCGGTTCTGGTCGCCGGCGCTCGACCGGCTAACCGCCTACGCCGAGAACAGGGAGGCCGAGGCCCGCAAGGCTGAAGCCGGGGGGATGGGCGAATGACCAGCCTCATCCTGGTTCGCCGGATCGCCGCGCGTCCCGCCATCGTCTTCGACGCCCTGACCACGGCCGAGGGCGTCGCAGCCTGGTGGGGCCCGGACGACCAGCCGGTGATCCTGGCGGAGGTCGACGCCCGGGTCGGCGGCGCCTACCGCGTACGCTTCCGCACCGACGACGGGCTAGAGCACGAGGCCTGCGGCGAATTCCTGGAGATTGCCCGGCCCGAACGCCTGGCGATGAGCTGGCGCTACGCCTTCGGCGGCGAGCCGCTGGAGCTCGGCCGCACCTCGCGCATCGAGATCGATCTCAAGCCCATGGGGGAGGGGACCGAACTCACCTTCACCCACGCCCTGCTGTTGAACGCCGCCTCGCAGGCGAGCCACGAGCGGGGCTGGACCGGCGCATTCGCCAAGCTTGTGCGGCTCTTCGCCGCCGCCTGAAAAAGGACTCCTCAGATGCCGAAGCCGCTCAAGACGATGACCCTGGCCTCCGCGGGAGTCCTGGCGCTCGCCCTGGCCTGCGGTCCGTGCCGTGCGGCCGACGCGCCGGCGAAGACCAGCCGCTATCCGGCCATGGCCCCGATCGCCGACTACCGCCAGGCCGATGAGGTCGCCATGGCCCGCAGCGCCGCGCCGGCCTCGATCTCCGGCGAGGCGGAGGTCATGACGCTGGGCGCGCGCGGCTACGAAACGGCGGCGAAGGGCAAGAACGGCTTCGTCTGCATGGTCCAGCGGTCTTGGGCCAGCGACTTCGACGACCCCGAGTTCTGGAACCCGAAGGAACGCGGGCCGATCTGCTTCAACCCGGCGTCGGTGAGCTCGGTGCTGCCGTCCTACCTGAAGCGCACCGAATGGGTGCTGGCCGGCGTCTCCAAGGCCGACTTGCTCGCCCGCACCAAGGCCGCCTACGCCGCCAGGACGTTCACCCCGCCGCAGGCCGGCGCCATGGCCTACATGATGTCGAAGGCCGGCTACCTCAACGACGCGGCCGGCGGCCACTGGCATCCGCATCTGATGTTCTTCCTGCCGCGGACGGCGCCCGGCGACTGGGGTGCGAACCTCCCGGGCGCGCCGGTGCTGGGCGCCGCCGCCGCCTCCGAGCCGGTCACGGTGTTCTTCGTGCCGGTGGCCAACTGGTCCGACGGAACCCCCGGGGCGATGAAGATGGAGTAGGGACGGATCGCGCGACCCGCTAAGCTGGCTGGAACGAAGCTTCAGCTTGCACGCTCGGTATCTATGAAATCCCTCCCGAACATCCTGACCTCCATGCGCCTGGTGCTGGCGCTGTTCATGTTCGTGGCGCTGGCCGCGGCGGCCGGCGCGGTCCCGGGGCTGTCGGATCACCTGGAGCCGCAGGTGCAGTTCGGCCTGCAGCGCTGGGCGGTCTACGCCTTCGTCATCGCCGCGGTTACCGACTTCTTCGACGGCTGGCTGGCCCGCAAGATGGACGCGGTCACCGTCTGGGGCGCGATCCTCGATCCGATCGGCGACAAGGTGCTGGTCTGCGGCGCGGTGCTGGGCCTGATGTCGCTGGGGGCCCAGCCGATGGTGCTCTTGCCCGCGGGCCTGATCCTCTTCCGCGAGTTCACGGTCAGCGCGCTGCGCGAAGTGGGCGCCGGCAAGGGGATCAAGCTGCCGGTGACCCTGCTCGCCAAGTGGAAGACCACCCTGCAGCTCACGGCGCTGGCCATGGAGCTCATCGTCGGAGCCTGGGGCGCCTTCCCCTTCCTGCCGCAGGATCCGGCCGTCGAGGGCCCCTTCATCATCGCCGCCCACAGCCTCTTCTGGCTCGCCGCGATCGTCACCCTGATCACCGGCGCCCAGTACTGGGAACAGACCCGCAAGGCGCTGGAAGGCTGATCCCCGAAAATTTACGCGACCCTCTTGCGCGCCAGCTCCGGCCTTGATACTTAAGATATCACTTAAGTATGGAGTCAGCCGATGTCGCTCACCCTCTACTACCACCCGCTGTCGTCCTTCTGCTGGAAGGCGCTGATCGCGCTCTACGAGGCCGACCTCGCCTTCGAGCCGCGGCTGGTCAACCTCGGCGACCCGGTCGACCGCGCGGCGTTCCAGGGCGTCTGGCCGCTCGCCAAGTTCCCGGTCCTGCGCGATGACGCCCACGGCCAGACCGTCCCGGAATCGACGATCATCGTCGACTACCTGGCCCAGCACTATCCGGCCGCCGCCGGCCTCGTCCCGACCGATCCCGACCTCGCCTGGCAGACCCGCCTGCGCGACCGGCTGATCGACAGCTACATCCACCTGCCGTTCCAGCAGATCGTCTCCGAGCGGATGCGGCCCGACGACAAGCACGACCCGTTCGGCGCCGAGCAGGCCCGCAGCCTCATCCGCCAGGGCTATGACATCATCGCGCCGATGATCGGTGACGCCTGGGCCATGGGCGAGACCTTCACCCTGGCCGACTGCGCCGCCCTGCCGGCCCTCTACTATGCCGACTATGGGGTGTCGCTCGCGGACTGGCCGGGGCTTGCCGCCTACCTCGGCCGCCTGAAGGCCCGGCCCAGCATCGCCCGCGTGCTGGCCGAGGCCGAACCCTACTTCCAGTACTTCCCGCTGAAGGACGGCTGATGCCTGCCGCCGGCGCCGACCTCGACCTGATGTTCCAGGCGCTCGCCGACCCCACCCGCCGGGCGATGGTCGAGCGGCTGGGCCGCGGCCCGACCTCGGTCAGCGACCTCGCCCAGCCGTTCGCCATGTCGCTGCCCGCCGTCGTCCAGCACCTGGCGGTGCTCGAGGCGAGCGGCCTAGTGGCCTCGGAGAAGGTCGGCCGCGTACGGACCTGCCGGATGGAGCCCGCCGCCTTCAGCCTCGCCGAACAATGGATCAACCAACGCCGAACCGATTGGGAGCGCCGCCTGGATCGCCTGGGCGAGCACCTTCGCCAACACCCGCAAGGAGAACCGAAATGAACGCCCAGACCACGCTTGAACGCAGCGTCGCCCACGGGGTCTTCACCGTCGAGCGCACCTATCCGTCGGTGACCCCGCAACGGGTCTACGACGCCTTCGCCACCGAGGCCGGCAAGGACGCCTGGTTCTCCGGCCCGAACGAGGCGTGGGACATCGTCGAGCGGAAGTTCGACTTCCGGGTCGGCGGCCGCGAGCGGCTGGTGGGCAAGTGGAAGACCGGCATGGTGACCGAGTTCGACGCCACCTACTTCGACGTCGTTCCGGGCGAGCGCATCGTCTACGCCTATGAGATGCGCATCGACGGCCGGAAGATCTCGGTCTCGCTGGCCACCTTCGAGTTCAAGGCGGCCGGCGCCGGCGCCAAGCTGATCATGACCGAGCAGGGCGCCTTCCTCGACGGCTACGACGACGCCGGCAGCCGCGAGCGGGGCAGCCGCGAGATCGTCGACAAGCTCAGCGCCTACCTGGAGGGTTGAGCGCGCGCGCCGCGCGACGCCGATGGCCCACCCGCCAGGGCGGGCGGCCATCGGCGCGCTGGATGGCCTACTTCGCCAGCGTCGCGGCGATCGCCTTGGCGGTGGCCGTGATCAGGCCGCCCTCCTGATCGCTGACCGCGCCCAGGGCGCCCGGGTTGGATTTGCGATCCACCTCGAACTGCCGGAGCACGGCGCCGGACGGGTCGCGCAGCGTCACCGCGACGTGCAGCCGGTTGCTCCCGGCCAGCATGCCGCCGAGGGCGCGGGCGGCGCCGCTGACTTCCTTGTAGTCGACCACGTTGAATTCGAGATTGGCCGCCTGGCCTCCCGAAGCTCCGCTCCCGACTTCGCCTTGGATGGCCTGCGTCAGGCGCGGCATCAGATCGCCGGGCAGATTGGTGGCCGACGACTGTCCATGGACGCTCTTCACCGCCAGCGACTGGCCGGCCACATGCGGCGCCGCGCCGGGCGCCGGGGTTTCCTTCACATCGGTCGAGCAGGCGGCCAGCAGGAGCGCCGAGGCCGCAGCGATGATCGTTATCCTGAGCATTTTTCGTCCCTCCGACTGAATCTCTATTGTTGTTGGGTGGGCTGGCCGGACGGATGTCCGTCATCCTTCTCGAGCGTGACGTTCAGCGGATTGGGAACCAGGTCATTCATGGCCCCGCTGCTGGCGTCGGCCACAGCGCCGATCACGCCACCCAGGATGACATTTCCGGCCATGGCTGCGCCGCCGCCGGTGGCGATGTGGTGGGTCACGCGGCCGGTCCACTCCCGGTAGCCAAGCTTGGTGATCGTCACGTTGAACTCAGCCTTGCGGCTGATCTTGAACGTGCACGGAGTCTGTTCGCAGCTGAACATGTTCGAGGTGCGGACCGCGGCGCCCGCGGGCGTCGTATTGACGGTCCAGGTGTCCTTGGTGCCGCGGGTAATCGTGGCGCAGCCGCCCAGCAGCAGGCACAGGCCTGCAGTTACAAGATACTTCAAGATTAAGCCCCCCAAAGCGGTCCCCCGACCGCGCGCACGGACGCTACGGCTAAGCTTGGCGGCCTGCAACGCGGATTTGCAGGTCGTCGGTTTGCAAGGGCGGCGAGACGGTCGGCCCGATGTCCCCTAGGCCGGATCTGCGACCTTGAAGAACGGGGCCGGGGTCAGGATCTGGTTTTCCTGCCTGGCCACCAGGGGCCCGACCTCGGCCACATAGGCCAGCCACTCCTTGTCGGCCCAGAGCGCCGCGCGCCGCTTGGCCCGCTCGTCCAGGCTGTCGTAGGCCCAAAGGTGGATCACCTGGTTGAGGGCGCCGACCTCGACGCTGTAGTAGCCGACGAGGTGACCGAGGATGCGCTTCTGCACCGCCAGGCCCTTCTCCCCATAGAGGCGGAGGTAGCGGCCGGTGGCGCCCAGGGCCAGGGTGTAGGTGCGCATCTCGACGATCATCGCGGGGGCTCCTTCAGCATTCCGCCAGGTTGACGGCCAGGCCGCCCAGCGAGGTTTCCTTGTAGATGTGGCTCATGTCCTCGCCGGTGCGCTTCATGGTGGCGATCACCTTGTCGAGGCTGACCGAGTGCTGGCCGTCGCCCAGCAGCGCCAGGCGCGAGGCGTCGATGGCCTTCACCGCGCCCATGGCGTTGCGTTCGATGCAGGGGATCTGCACCAGGCCGCCGATCGGATCGCAGGTGAGGCCGAGGTTGTGCTCCATGGCGATCTCGGCGGCGTTCTCGATCTGCGCGTTGCTGGCGCCCAGGGCCGCGGTCAGCCCAGCCGCGGCCATCGAGCAGGCGACGCCCACCTCGCCCTGGCAGCCGACCTCGGCGCCGGAGATCGAGGCGTTCTTCTTGTAGAGCGCTCCGATCGCCGCGGCGGTCAGCAGGAAGGTCCGCCGGCCGTCCGGCGTGCCCTGATGGAAACGGTCGTAATAGCGCAACACCGCCGGCACGAGCCCGGCCGCGCCGTTGGTCGGCGCCGTCACCACCCGCCCGCCGGCCGCGTTCTCCTCGTTCACCGCCAGCGCCCAGAGGTTCACCCAGTCGAGCGCCGCCAGCGGGTCGGCGATCCGCTTGTCGGCGTCGCTCATCAGCGACTGATGCACCTGGAAGGCGCGCCGCTGGACCTTCAGCCCGCCGGGCAGGATCCCGTCGGTGCGCATGCCGCGCTCGATGCAGGCGTACATGGCGGCCTGCACCTCATCGAGGCCGGCGTCGATCTCGGCGTCGGCATGGCGCATCCGCTCGTTGGCGCGCATCAGCTCGGCGATGGTCAGGCCCGCGGCCGACGCCATCTCCAGCAACTCGGCTCCGGAATCGAACGGGTAGGGGACCTCCACGAGAGCCGCGGCCTCCGGCGGGGTGTTCAGCCCCATCTCCCCCTCATCGCGTACGAAACCGCCGCCGATGGAGAAATAGGTCCGCTCGGCGATGGGCGCGCCGGCCGCATCGAAGGCGACGAACTTCAGCGCATTGGGATGCTGCGGCAGGCGGGTCCGTCCTTCCCACAGCAGGTCCGTCGCCTCGTCGAAGGCGATGCCGTGGCGGCCGGCCAGGTTCAACCAGTGGTTGGCGCGCACCTCGGCAATGACGCCGTCCGCGGCATCCGGATCGAGCCCGCGCGGTTCGAACCCGGCCAGCCCGAGGATCACCGCCCGGTCGGTGGCGTGGCCGCGCCCGGTGAGCGCCAGCGAGGCGTAGAGGGTGGCTTCCACCCGCGCGGTCTGGCCGACCCGATCCCCCAGCCGCTCCAGGAACCGGCAGGCGGCGGTCATCGGGCCCATGGTGTGCGAACTGGAGGGACCGATCCCGAGCTTGAAGAGGTCGAAGACGCTGACGTTCATGGGCGGGTGTGTAGCCGACTTCCGCTCCCGTGGAACGGGTCAGCTCATCGCCGGCGCCGGCCCGGGCGGATCGTCGGGCAGGGGGATGAACTCCTGGTCGTCGGCGTCGGGCAGCTTCATCCGCCCGGCGCGCCAGTCGGCCTTGGCCTGGGCGATGCGGTCCTTGGACGAGGCCACGAAGTTCCATTCGACGAGCCGCTCGCCGACCGGCTCGCCGCCGAGCAGCATGACGATGGCGTCGGTCACCGCGGTCACGGGCACGGTCATGCCGGGGCGCAGGACCGCCATCTGGCCCGCGTGGATCTGCTGGCCGTCGATCTCGACGATGCCCTGCGCCACATAGGCCGCGCGCTCGGGGTATTCCGCGGGCAGTTCGGCCGTCGCGCCGGCGTCCAGGGCCCAATGGACGTAGAACATCGGCGAGTGGGTCTTGACCTTGGCCTCGGCGCCGAACGCCTTGCCGGCGATCAGCCGCGCCCACATGCCGCCGCCCTCGTAGGTCGGCAGGTCAGCTTCGCCATGGTGGGCGAAGGCCGGATCGGTCTCCTCCTGGTCGGTCGGCAGGGCCACCCAGGCCTGGATGCCGTGCATGGTCCCGCCCTGCGCGCGCAGGTCCTCGAACCGTTCGGAGTGGGTGATGCCGCGCCCGGCGGTCATCCAGTTGACCTCGCCCGGCCGGATCACCTCGGTGGAGCCGACGCTGTCGCGGTGGGTCATCGCCCCTTCGAAGAGGTAGGAGACGGTGGAAAGCCCGATATGCGGATGCGGCCTGACATCGACGTTGCGCGGGAATCCCGGCTCGAACCGCGCCGGCCCCATGTGGTCGAAGAACACGAACGGCCCGACCATGCGGTGGGCGTGGAACGGCAGGACGCGCCCGACCTCGAAACCGCCGAGGTCCTTGCGCCGCTGGTCGATGACGAGCTCGATCATCCGGCCAACATAGGACGTCCATCGTATTCACGGGAGGGGCTAAGCCGCCGGCGGGATGAAACCTTCGCGACGATTGATGGCTCGACAAGGCCGCGGAGCGCCTGCGAAGGTCCGGCGCCTCGCGCGAACGAATGAGCCTCATGGACCTCAGCCTGAAATCCCCGTCCTGCGTGTGCGGGCGCGTCGTCTGCGAGGCCGTCGGCGCTCCGATCCTGAGCGCGGTCTGCTATTGCGAGGACTGCCAGGAGGGCGGCGCGCGGATCGAGGCGCTGCCCGGCGCGGCGCGCGTGCGCGACGCCGACGGGGGAACCTCGCTGCTGATCTATCGGGACGATCGGTTCCGGTGTGTCTCCGGCGCGGATCTGCTGGTCGACTACCGGCTCAAGGCGGGCTCGCCCACGCGCCGCGTGGTGGCCTCCTGCTGCAATTCAGGCCTGTTCCTGAAGTTCGGTCCCGGGCACTGGGTCTCGGCCTATCGCAACCGTTTCGAGGGCGACCTGCCGCCGGTCGAGATGCGCACCAGTGTTCGCCGCCGCCGCGCGGAAGGCCCGTTTCCGGACAATGCGCCGACCTTTGCGGGATTTCCGCCGCGTCTGCTTTTCAAGCTTCTCGGGGCCCGCATCGCGATGCTGCTGGGGCGCTAGGCGTTCAGCCCTGCGAGCTCACATAGGGGCTGATCAGGCCGAGGGGAGCCGCCGTGGTGTTCTTCACCGAGCGGATGACGATGCGGCTTTCGATGTTGGAGACCAGGCCCAGCGACAGGATGCGCTCGCGCAGGAACTCATCGAAGGCGTGCATGTCGCGGGTGACGACGCGCAGCTCATAGTCGGCCGAGCCGGTGACCGTGGCGCACTGCACCACTTCGGCGAGCTTGGTGATCGCGGTTTCGAAGGCGTCGAGGTTCTCGCGGGTCGGCAGCGAGAGCTTGACCGTGCAATAGACCTCGAACCCGAGGCCCAGTTTTTCGCGGTCGAGGATGGTCACCCGGCGCTGGATGACGCCCGCGTCCTCCAGCCGCTTGATCCGCCGCCAGCACGGACTGGAAGACAGTCCGACCCGCTCGGCGATCTCGGCCACGGACAGGCCGGCGTCGTGCTGGATGAGATCGAGTATCTTGGCATCGACGGCGTCCAGGACCTCAGACAAGTTTTCCTCCCCCTTGAGCGCCTTATCGGCCTTGTTCGTGCCCCGGAACCGACCGGCGGGGGCACGCTTTTGGCAAGCAATTGCGGCATACTTATATGATCTTCTAAGGGACGCGCGAGGGGCAGAAGGAAGAAAATTGCGATGTGGCGCCCTGAAGTGACGCTCGACGACAAGTTTCTGCTCCTCCCTCGCCAAATTTCCGACCCTCACCGCCCATTGCTCACCGATTCTGCAAGGACCGGCCATGAAGACGCTCAAGAACAGTCGGCCGCTTAGTCTCCATATCCCCGAGCCGCGCTTCCGGCCCGGCGAGACGCCCGACTTTTCGAACCTCAACATCGCCGAGGCCGGCGTGACCCCGCGTCCGCCGGTCGACAGCGAACCGAAGGACATGCGCGAGCTCGCCTATGGCCTGGTCCGCGTCCTGAACCAGGCGGGCGAGGCGGTCGGGCCGTGGAAACCCGACATCGACGTCGAGACGATGAAGCGCGGCCTGCGCGCGATGATGCTGACCCGCGTCTATGACGACCGGATGTACCGCGCCCAGCGCCAGGGCAAGACCAGCTTCTACATGAAGTGCACGGGCGAGGAGGCCGTCTCGATCGCCCAGGCGATGGTCCTGAACCACGACGACATGTGCTTCCCGACCTATCGCCAGCAGGGGATCCTGCTGGCCCGCGGCTACCCCATCGTCGCGATGATGAACCAGGTCTATTCCAACTCGCTCGACCCGATGAAGGGCCGCCAGCTGCCGGTGATGTACTCCTCCAAGGCCGACGGCTTCTTCACCATCTCGGGCAACCTCGGCACCCAGTTCACCCAGGCCGTCGGCTGGGCCATGGCCTCGGCCCTGAAGGGCGATGACCGCATCGCCAGCGGCTATATCGGCGACGGCTCGACGGCGGAGGGCGACTTCCATCACGCGCTGACCTTCGCCGCGGTCTATCGCGCGCCGGTGATCCTCAACATCGTCAACAACCAGTGGGCCATCTCGTCCTTCCAGGGCATCGCCGGCGGCGAGGAAGCGCCCTTCGCGTCGCGGGCCATCGGCTACAACCTGCCCTCGCTGCGGGTCGACGGGAACGACTTCCTGGCCGTCTACGCCGCGACCCAGTGGGCGGTCGAGCGGGCGCGCTCCAACCTGGGCGCCACGGTCATCGAGCATTTCACCTACCGCGCCGAGGGCCATTCGACCTCCGACGACCCGACCCGCTACCGGCCCGCCGAGGAGGCCAAGCTCTGGCCGCTGGGCGACCCCATCGAGCGGCTGAAGAGCCACCTGATCGGGCTGGGCGAATGGTCGGACGAGCAGCAGCAGACGCTGCACGAGGAACTGGTCGAGGAGGTCCGCGCGGCCGGCAAGGAGTCGGAGACGCACGGCACCCTGCACGCCGGCGACCGTCCCAGCGTCAAGACCATGTTCGAGGACGTCTACAAGGAGATGGACTGGCGCCTGATCCAGCAGCGGCAGGAACTGGGGATCTGACCATGAACAAGCCCATCGCCAAGCCCACCGCCGCCGACGCCGCGTCGGAAACGACCAAGATGAACATGATCCAGGCCATCAACTCGGCCATGGACGTCATGCTGGGGCGCGACCCCGACGTGCTCGTGTTCGGCGAGGACGTCGGCTACTTCGGCGGCGTGTTCCGCGCCACCGAGGGCCTGCAGAAGAAGCACGGCCTGAACCGCTGCTTCGACACCCCTATCGCCGAGGCCGGCCTGATCGGCACGGCGATCGGCATGGCGGCCTACGGCCTGCGGCCCTGCGTCGAGATCCAGTTCGCCGACTACATCTACCCCGGCTACGACCAGATCGTCTCGGAGGCGGCGCGCCTGCGCTACCGCTCGGCGGGCGATTTCTGGTGCCCGATGACCGTGCGCACGCCCTACGGCGGCGGCATCTTCGGCGGCCAGACCCACAGCCAGAGCCCCGAGGCGCTGTTCACTCACGTGGCCGGCATCAAGACCGTCATCCCGTCCACCCCCTACGATGCGAAAGGCCTGCTGATCGCCGCCATCGAGGATGACGACCCGGTGGTGATCTTCGAGCCCAAGCGGCTCTACAACGGCCCCTTCGACGGCAACCCCGACAACCCGGTGACGCCCTGGCAGAAGATCGAGGACAACAACGTCCCGGTCGGCCACTACACCGTGCCGCTCGGCAAGGCCCGCATCGCGCGGGAGGGCTCGGAGGTCACGGTGCTGGCCTATGGCACCATGGTCCATGTGGCGATCGCCGCGGCCGAGGCGGTGGGCGTCGACGCCGAGGTGGTCGACCTGCGCACGCTCTCCCCGGTGGACATCGAGGCGATCACGGCCTCGGTGAAGAAGACCGGCCGCTGCGTCATCGCGCACGAAGCGACACGCACCTCGGGCTTCGGCGCGGAGCTCTCCGCCCTTGTCCAGGAGGCCTGCTTCTATCACCTGGAATCGCCCATCGAGCGGGTCACCGGCTGGGACACGCCCTATCCGCACGCCTTCGAATGGGAGTACTTCCCGGGCCAGAAGCGGGTCGGCGCGGCCCTTAAGCGCGTGATGGAGGCCTAGCCAACCGTGGGACGTTTCGTCTTCAAGCTGCCCGACCTGGGCGAGGGCACCGCCGAGGCCGAGATCGTCGCCTGGCACGTGAAGGTCGGCGACGTGATCGCCGAGGATGCGCCGCTGGTCGACATGCTGACCGACAAGGCGACGGTGGAGATGACCTCGCCGGTCGCCGGCAAGCTGATCGAGGTGGCCGGCGTCGCCGGCGACATGGCCGCGGTCGGCAGCGCCATCGCGGTCTTCGAGGTCGAGGGCGCGGGCAACGCCGCCGGCAGGGGCGCGCCGCCGCCGCCCGCGCCGGCGCACGCCCCGGTTCCCGACGTCGCGGAGGTCGCCGAGACGCCGCCGTCCGCGCCGCCCCCGCCGGCGCCCGAGCCCAAGGCGGCGCCCCGGCCGGTCGCCGCCGCCGTCGCCATCCCCAGCCGCGCCGAGGGCGAGAAGCCGCTGGCCTCGCCCGCCGTCCGCCGCCGGGCCGAAGACCTCGGGATCAAGCTCGGCCACATCGCGGGGACGGGACCTGCGGGCCATATCACCCACGAGGACCTAGACGCCTTTATCGCCTCGCGCGGCAGCGCCGGCGCGGCGCGCGGTCCGGGCCTCGCGAAACGGCTGGCCGTCGAAGAGGTGAAGGTCATCGGCATGCGCCGGGCCATCGCCAAGCAGATGCAGGAGTCCAAGCGCCGCATCCCGCACTTCGCCTATGTCGAGGAAGTCGACATGACGGAGCTGGAGGCGCTGCGCGTCCACCTGAACGCCACCAAGCGGGACGACCAGCCGAAGCTGACCATGCTGCCGTTCATGATGCGGGCGCTGGTGCGGGTGCTGCCGGACTATCCGCAGATCAACGCGCGCTTCGACGACGAGGCCGGCGTGGTGCATCGCCACGCGGGCGTCCACATCGGGATCGCCACCCAGACCTCGAACGGGCTGGTGGTGCCGGTGGTCAAGCACGCCGAGGCGCTGGACGTCTGGGCCTCGGCGACCGAGGTGGCCCGCGTCGCCGAGATCGCCCGCTCCGGCAAGGGGTCGAAGGACGACCTGTCGGGCTCGACGATCACCATCACCTCGCTGGGTCCGCTGGGCGGCATCGCCACCACGCCGGTGATCAACCACCCGGAGGTGGCCATCATCGGCCCCAACAAGATCGTCGACCGGCCGGTGGTGCTGCACGGCCAGATCACCGTGCGCAAGATGATGAACCTGTCGTCGTCCTTCGATCACCGGGTCGTGGACGGCTACGATGCGGCGGCGTTTATCCAGCGGGTGAAGGCCATGCTGGAACACCCCGCAACCCTGTTCATGGACTGACCTTGTGGCGACGAAGACTGGGGCCGAGATAATCAACACCCGCCTCCTGATCCTGGGCGGCGGACCGGGCGGCTATGTCGCCGCGATCCGCGCCGGCCAGCTTGGGATCGAGACCGTGCTGGTGGAGGGCGACCGCCTGGGCGGCACCTGCCTGATCCGCGGCTGCATCCCGTCCAAGGCGCTGATCCATGTGGCGTCCAAGTTCGAGGGCATGGCTGAGGCCGCGCACAGCGCCAAGGACGGCATTTCGCTGAGCGCCGCGCCCACGCTCGACATGGGCCAGACGGTCGCCTGGAAGGAAACCGTGGTCGATAAGCTGAACGGCGGCGTCACCGCGCTCCTGAAGCGCGCCAAGACCCGCGTCATCGCCGGCTGGGGGACCTTCAGCGACGCCAAGACCTGCCATGTCGAGACCGCCGACGGCCCGGTCACCATCAAGGCCGAGACGGTGATCCTGGCCGCGGGCTCGGTCGCCGCCGCCCTGCCGCACATTCCGTTCGGCGGCGACGTGATCTCGTCCACCGAGGCGCTGGACCTGAAGGTGCTGCCGAAGCGGCTGGCGGTGATCGGCGCGGGCTACATCGGCCTCGAGCTCGGCTCGGCCTTCCGCAAGTTCGGCTGCGAGGTGACCGTGGTCGAGGCGCTCGACCGCATCCTGCCGCTCTATGACGAGCCCCTGACCAAGCCGGTGAAGGCCTGGCTGGAGAAGGCCGGCGTCACCTTGCGCCTGTCGGCCAAGGCGACCGGCTGGGCCAAGGGCGAGCTGACGGTCGAGCAGGGCGGCGAGACCCTGAAGATCCCCGCCGACAAGCTCCTGGTCACCGTCGGACGGCGGCCGCGGACCGAGGGCTGGGGCCTGGAGGAGATGGGCGTCGACATGGAAGGCGCGTTCGTGAAGGTGAACGAGCGCATGCAAACCTCGATGAGCGGGGTCTACGCCATCGGCGACCTGGTGGGCGAGCCGATGCTGGAGCACAAGGCCGCGGCCCAGGCCCACGTCGCCGTCGAGGTGATCGCCGGCCAGAACCGCACCTTCGATCCGGCGACCATCGCCGCGGTCTGCTTCACCGAGCCGGAGATCGTCTCGGCGGGCCTGCTGCCCAAGGAAGCCGAGGCCGCCGGCCACGATCCGATCAGCGCCGTCTTCCCCTTCCAGGCCAACGGCCGGGCGCTTTCCATGGAAGCCGGCGACACCGGCGGGTTCGTCCGCGTGGTGGCCCGCAGGTCCGACCACCGCGTGGTCGGCCTGCAGGCGGTCGGCGCCCATGTCTCCGAGCTCTCCGGCGAGTTCGCCATGTCCATCGAGATGGGCGCGCGGCTGGAGGACTTCGCCGGAACCATCCACGTCCACCCGACCCTCTCGGAAGCCGTCCACGAGGCGGCGCTGCGGGTCCTCGGACACGCCATCCACATCTAGGTCCCGGCCGCCCGGAGCTGACCCGGGCGGACTCGCCTATCAGGAGAAATTGGTGGCGCCGCGTTAACCAAGAATTTACGCTGAAAACTCCGGTGCTGTTGGGGGCTGTCGGAGGGCGATCCAACAGGGGTGGGACTCAGATGAAATTCGCAAACTCGAAGCGTATGTTGGCGATGGCCGGCTGCGCGGCGGCGCTCTTCACGGCCGCGGCCCCGTCCGTCGCAAGCGCCGACGTGACGTGGACGGTGACCGGAAACTTCGACGATGGCGGGACGCTCTCGGGCTTCTTCAACATCAACGTCTACGGCTTCCTGGCCGGCTATGACCTGAAGACGACGGCCGGGAGCACCGACGCCGCCTTCGACTACAACCCGTCGAACAGCTACTATTCCAACGGCACGTTCTATGTCGACGCCCAGCCGCTCTATCAGAGCGACCTTCACCTGCAGTTCACCGACGATCTCGGTGTCGCGGTGGCCAACAACCCGATCCTGGGCGGGCACAACGGGCCGTCGTGGGAATGCCAGGGTTCGTACAACTGCTACCTGCCGACCACCGGGGCGATCCGCTACCTCACCACCGGCTACGCCAGCGGCGCGGTGCCGGAGCCGGCCGTGTGGGCGATGCTCCTGGTCGGGTTTGGCGGCATCGGCGGCGTGCTGCGCATGGCTCGCCGCAAGGGCGCCCTGGCGACCGCCTGAACGAATACGACGGCGGGGCTAGCCGACGCTCCGCCGCCGTATCTCCGCCTCCAGCGCCGCGTAGTCGGCGAAGCCGGTCACCGGGGTCACGAGCTCGGCCCACTTGGCGTCGAGCGCCGCGGAGATTTCCGGCGAGAGTTCCTGCCGGTAGCCGCCGGAGCCGCCCTTGCGGACCTTGGCGGAGTCGCTGCCCGGCGGCAGGTTGCAACGGGCCTCCGAGGCCGTGCGCATCAGAAGGTCGTCGAAGCGATCCTTGTGCTTGAGCATGAAGGGGAAGGACGAGCGCTCCAGCGTCAGCGCCAGCAGCTCGTCATCCAGCGGGATGCCGGCGAAGGCCGCGACCTGACGGATGGTCGCCTCCGGCGCGGCGTTCATGCCCTCATAGGAGAGGATGAGCACATCGGGGTTGTCCCGCTCGGCCCACCAGCTCAGGAGGTGGCTCCAATAGTCCCGCCCATCCTCGCTGCGGCTGATCCAGGCCTTGGCGAAGTCGTCGATCAGCACCGTGCCGGGCTCGATGAACCAGCCCTCCATGAACCGAAACATGGAGACCACGGCGTCCTTCGGGTCGCGGAAGGCCACGACGTATCGGGCGCCCTTGGGGACCATGGCGTAGGACAGGTGGCTCTTGAAGCCGCGCGGCTCGGCGCGCTGCGGGGCGTCCAGGTCGACGCCCGCGATCACCGCCATTTCGAGCCAAGGTACGACCCGCGAGATGTCGTCGAAGTCGAAGTCGCCGCGGGTGCGCAGGGTATGGAAGATCTGCTGCAGCCAGGTGGTCCCGCACTTGGCGTAGGGGGTGATCACGACGTCGCTCGGCCGGGGCCGGTAGGACTGCAGTCCCGCCCCGATGTCGGCGGGGACGAACATCCTGCCGCCCAACTCGCCCCATTCGGCAAGGCTGCGGGCGCGGCGCCCGACGATCTGATCCATATGCGTGTCCCCCGACAGCGCCGGACTTCGCCGGCTAGGGCCAAGCTACACGGCTTTCGGCGGTGGCCGCACCCCTGAAAAAACGCCGGTCTCAGGCCTGCGGCGACATTTCCGAGGTCCAGAGGTCGAGAATCTCGCGCGCCTGGTTCCGCGACGGGTCCATTGCCGCGTCGTGGTCGGGACGCTTGGCGGTCAGCTCCACCACATAGCCGTTCGGGTCGCGGAAATAGATCGAGTCGATGAAGTGGTGATCGGAGACCCCGCGGGTCTCCATGCCCAGCGACTTGCCCTTCGCGAACATGGTCCGGAGCGTCTCGGGCGAGACCTCCAGCGCGACATGCAGATCGAAGTCGTGCTGGGTCTTGAACTCGAAATCCATGTCCGGCGCCTCGAAGAAGGCCAGGAACGAGCCGTCGTCCATCCGGTAGAAGGTGTGCAGCACCTTGGTCGGCCGGCCGCTCTTGGTCTCCTGGATGACCAGCGAGCCGCTGAGCGGCAGCCCCAGGAAGTCCTCGTAGAACGCCCGCGTCGCTTCGGAGTCCCGGCAGCGGTAAGCGCTGTGATGCAGGCCCTTGATCATGGGGCGGATGCTGTCACGCGGTGGGCTCGGCGGCAACGGCTTGGCCCCTCGATGCGTCACTGCGGCGGACCCGGATAACGCGTTCATTGAACCTTAGCGCTGGGGCCCGAATGTGTCGGGAGGAGCGTCCCATGGTTGCAATCTCGACATCGGCTGTCACGGCCCAGAGGCCGATCCTTCCGCCGCCGTCGCCGAAGGCCGAGGCGCAGGACACAGCGGCCGCGCCGCCTACCTCCGACCCGGTCGACACCGTCACGCTGTCCAACCAGGCCCGGCAGATCCTCGACGGCAAGGCGCCCGCGCCGCCGGCGGACCCGTCTCCGCCCACCCAGGACCAGATCGCCACGGCGGTCGCCGCCCTCAACGACACCTCGGGCAAGACGGCGGTCGGCGACCAGCTGAACGCCTACGCCCTGCTGACGAACATCCTCGCCAAGGGCCAGGTGCTGCTCGACAACCGCCTGCCACCGGCGACCCCGCCGCCCGGCGGGATGATGAGCGAGGCCGCCGCCCAGGCGGCGTTGGTCTCGTCCTTCTCGCAGCGGCTAAACCAGGTCCTGGCCACGGTCGACAGCCAACGCGATCCGGACACCAAGTACGACGAGACCGACCCCACCACCTTCACCGGGAAGGCGGCGACGGCGTTCAACGCGCTCTCCGCTGACGACCAGCAGATCTATGTGGCGGCCAAGACGCTGAGCAAGAGCCTCGGCGCGGACGACACGCCCAGCGCGCGGCCGCCGGACGGTTCTTCGCCGCCGGACGTGAAAGCCATAACGGACGCGCTCGCCAAGGTGGACGACGGGTCCGGCGGGGTAATGGGCAAGGACCAGATCGCCGCCCTCAACCTCTTGAACGGCGATGTGCCCGCCGGCGGCGGTCCGGCCGGGCAGGCGGTGGCGATGAACGCCGCGGCCTCGCCCTTCGCTGCCCGCCGGGCCCAGACCCAGACGCTAGTGGAGAAGTACCTCGTGCCCGGCGAGGACCCCTATCCGCAGATGCTGGACAACCTGAACAAGCTCTCGCCCGAGGACCAGGCGACCTATTTCAGCACCAGGAGCAAGGCCTCCGACGGCACGGTCCTGTTCGGCTCGCTGGACAGCCTGAAGGACAACCTGACGACCCGCGAGAGCATGCTGACGCTCTACAACCAGGTGACGCAGGCCTATGGCGTGAGCGACCTGACCCAGCTCAAGACCCTCGCCCAGAAGAACAACCCGGCCCTGCAGAAGCTCGAGACCCTGTTCCGCGCCGACCAGGAAAGCGACGCCTGGACGGCCCAGGTAAAGGACTTCCTCAGCCACACGACCATGGCCGACCTGGGCCTCGCCCCGGTGGGCGACGACGGCGACCCGGACATGGCCAAGGCGCTTGAGACGCTGGAGGCGGTGCTGAGCGACGCGCGGGACTTCGCCAAGGCCATCAAGACCGGCAAGGGCGAGAAGTGGGAGCCGATCACCGAGGCCAAGAAGCACGGCGCCAAGGTCCAGCAGGCGGCCGACCCGCTGGGCGCGGCGAAGGCCGAGGCGGGGATCACGACCTGAGGGCGTAGCCGGCCAGATGCTCGTCGAGGTGCGCAAGTTCGAGAAGCACACCAGACGCGATTGTCCTCAACTCCCCTTCGTCGCCGCCTTCACGGCCTCCAGCATGGCGTTGCGCGCCGCGCTCAGTTCCTTGCCGGTGGCCTTCGGCCAGGCGGCGTTCTGGACGACGATCAGGTGCTGGTCGGAGAAGGTGGTGACCGACTGGCCGAAGATGCCGACGGCCTCGTAGGACTGGTTCGGACGGATCCACCAGAAATAGCCGTAGCCGCCCCCCGGGATCCCGTTGTCGATCTGGCGCCTGGTGGCCTCGGCGACCCAGGTCGGCGGCACGATCGGCTTGCCGTTGGCGACCCCGCCGCCGGCGATGAACAGGCCCACCCGGGCGTAGTCGCGCAGCGTCATGGAGATGCAGCAGCCGCCGCGCTCCTGGCCGCCGGGATCGGTCATCCAGATGGCGTCCTGCTCCATGCCGTAGGGCTTCCAGATCTTCTCCGAGGCGTATTGCGCCAGGGTCTCGCCGGTCGCCTTGGAGACCAGCACGCCCACGAGGTCGGTCTCGCCGGTGTTGTAGTTGAACTTGGCGCCCGGCGGATTGGCGCGCGGCAGCTTGCGCAGGTAGCTGACCATCGGGTTGATCCCGGGCTCGGTGACCGAGCCGCCGGCCTGGGCGACGTCGGACTTCGGGTCTGTATAGTCCTCGTTCCACTTCACGCCGGAGCTCATCATGAGCATCTGGCGGACGCTCACGCCCTCATAGGCCGAACCCTTGAGGTCGGGGATGTAGCGGGTGACGGGATCGTTCAGGCTCTTGATCTTGCCGTCCTGGATCGCGGCCCCCACCAAGGTCGAGGTCACCGACTTGGCCACCGAGAACGAGGTCCAGCGGTCGCTCGGCTTGCGGCCGAGGCCGTACTTCTCAAGCACGATCCTGCCGTCCTTCAGCACCAGCAGGCCCGACACCCGGTAGGCCTTCATGTAGTCGTCGATCGTCCAGGTCTTGCCGTCGTAGGTGAAGGTCGGCTCGATCTGTCTGGCGGCCACGGGCAGGGGGTGGACGGTCTTGCCGCGCTTGATGGTGTGGGTCTTGAAGATCGTCTCGATGGTCCGATAGCCGCTCGACTGCTCGTCCGGCGCCCAGGTGAGGATCGAGGCGATCGCGGCGTGCGACGCCGGGTCGATCGGCACCTGGGCGTGGCTCGCGCCGGCGCCCAGCGACACGACCGCGACCGCGGCCAGAACCAGCTTCTTCATCGACCTTCCCCCCCAGGCTTCGTCGCAGCATAGCTAGCAGGTGGGGCGGCGGTTTGCATCCGGCGCGGCATGCTCTAGGCGTGGGACCCATGGCCGAATTCGACTTCGATGCGGTGGTGGTGGGTGCGGGCGCCGTGGGCCTGGCCTGCGGCTATGCCCTGACCAAGCGCGGGATGGTCGTCGCGGTGCTGGAGCGCGAGGCCGCCATCGGCCAGGGCGTTTCCTCGCGCAATTCCGAGGTGATCCACGGCGGGCTCTACTACGAGACGGGCTCGCTGAAAGCGCGGCTGTGCGTCGCCGGCCGGCGCGCGCTCTACGCCTTCCTCGAGAGCCACCACGTGGACTTCGACCGCTGCGGCAAGCTGGTGGTGGCGACGACCGTCGACGAGGTCGGCCGGCTCGACGCCATCCTGCAGCAGGCCCGGACCAACGATGTCGAGGGCATGGCCCAGCTCTCGAAGGGCGAGGCGCTGGCCCTGGAGCCGGCGCTGAAGTGCGAGGGCGCGCTGATCTCGCCGCAGAGCGGGGTCTTCGACAGCCACGGCTACATGCTGGCCCTGCAGGGCGAGATCGAGGCCGGCGGCGGGGCGGTGGTGCTGTCGACGCCGTTCGAGGGCGCGACGCCGCTGGCCGGCGGAGGGTTTTCGGTGCGGGCCGGCGGCGAGGAGCCGGCCGAGCTCACCTGCCGCTACCTGGTCACCGCGCCCGGCCTCTCGGCCCAGGCCGTGGCCGCCGAGATCGACGGCTTCCCGGCCGCCACCATCCCCAAGGGGCACTACGGCAAGGGGATGTATTTCCGCCTGGTCGGCAAGGCACCGTTCGCCCGGCTGATCTATCCGCCGCCGATCCACGGCGCGCTCGGCACCCACTACCGCCGCGACCTGGGCGGCCAGGCGGTGTTCGGGCCGGACCTGACCTACGTCGACACCCTGGACTATAGCGTCGACCCGGCCGCCGAGCCGGCCTTCGCCGAATATATCCGCAAGTTCTGGCCGGGCCTGCCGGAGGGAGCGCTGACGCCTGACTACGCCGGCATCCGCCCCAAGCTCCATGGCCCGGACGAGCCGCAGCCCGATTTCCGCCTCGACGGGCCGGCCGCACACGGCATCGACGGCCTTATGACCCTGTTCGGGATCGAGAGCCCGGGGCTGACCTCATCGCTGGCGATCGGCGAGGAAGCCGCCGCGCGGCTGGGACTCTAACCCCGCGCTTGCACGGTCGGCGCGAGCGGGCCAGATGGAGGCTCGGGTCTCGGGGAGCTGGCGATATGGGTTTGGGTTTTCTTGCGTTCCTGGCCGCGGCGGTGGCGGCCGGTTCGGTCCAGGCCCAGGCCTACGATCCGCTCAAGACCTTCGCGCCCCTGACCTTGCCGGCCGCGGCGAGCACGCTTCGAACCGGCGCCGGGACGCCGGGCCCCGCCTACTGGCAGAACCGCGCCGACTACAACATCGACGCCAAGCTCGACACCGCGGCCCATGTGCTCTCCGCCGAGGTCACGATCACCTACACCAACAACTCGCCCGACAGCCTCGACTTCCTCTGGCTGCAGCTCGACCAGAACATCTACAAGCCCGACAGCCGGGCCGGCGCCTTCGGCGGCGCGGGCCGGCGGCGGGGCAACAGCTACACCGACGGCTACGCCATCGAGGCGGTGTCGGCGGAGCGCGGCGGCAAGGCCGCCCCGGCCCACTTCGTGATCAGCGACACCCGGATGCGCGTCGACCTGCCGGGGCCGGTGAAGGCGGGCGGCGGCCAGGTGAAGCTGCATGTGCGGTATCACTACACCGTGCCGGGCCTGTTCGGCGGGCGGACGGCGTGGAACGAGAACCCGCACGGGGCGATCTACGACATCGCCCAGTGGTACCCGCGGATGGCGGTCTATGACGACGTCCACGGCTGGGACACGCTGCCGTATCTCGCCAACGAGTTCTACCTTGAGTACGGCGCCTTCGACTACGCGGTGACCCTGCCGGGCGACATGATCGTCGCCGGGTCCGGGGCGCTGACCAATCCGCAGGAGGTGCTGAGCGCCGAGCAGCGGGCGCGGTTCGAGCGGGCCAGGACCAGCGACAAGACCGTGCTGATCCGCACGCCGGAGGAGGTGCTGGCGAGCGTTCCGGCCAAGCCCGGCGTCACCAAGACCTGGCGCTTCCACATGGAGCAGACGCGCGACGTGGCGTTCACCGCGAGCCGCGCGTTCGTCTGGGACGCCGCGCGGATCAACCTGCCGGACGGCAAGACCGCCATGGCCCAGTCGGTCTATCCGCCGGAGAGCGTCGGCGAGAACGCCTGGAGCCGGTCGACCGAATATATGAAGGACGCCGTCGAGCGATTCTCCAGGCGCTGGTACCCCTACCCCTGGCCGAACGCGATCAATGTCGCGGGGCCGGCGACCGGCATGGAATATCCGGGGATCGTCTTCGACGGCATCCCGGACAAGGCCAAGACGCTGTTCTTCATCTCGGCGCACGAGATCGGCCACTCGTGGTTCCCGATGATCGTCGGCTCCGACGAGCGGCGCGACGCCTGGATGGACGAGGGCTTCAACACCTTCATCGACGTCTATGAGTCCGACGATTTCGCGAACGGCCTCTATGGGCCCAAGCGCGACGGCGAATATGCCCCGGGGCCCGAGGCGCCGGGCGACCAGATCGCCGCCCTGCTGAACGACAGGGAGGCGCCCGCGATCGTCAGCCGGGCCGATGCGGTGCGCGAGAAATACCGCCACCCGGTGACCTATTTCAAAACCGCCTTCGGCCTCACCCTGCTGCGCGAGGACATCCTGGGGCCGGAACGGTTCGACCCGGCGTTCCGCAAGTTCATCGCCGACTGGGCCTTCCGGCATCCCAAGCCCAGCGACTTCTTCCGGGCCATGGAGAGCGCCGGCGGCGAGGACCTGTCGTGGTTCTGGCGCGGCTATTTCTTCGAGAACTGGACCCACGACCTGGCGGTGACCGAGGTCAGCTATGTGGGCGGCGAGCCGTCGAACGGCGCCCAGGTGACGGTGGTCAACCTCGGCCAGCTGATCCTGCCGGCGACGCTGCGGGTGACCTACAAGACCGGCGAAAAGCGCGAGGTGAAGCTGCCGGCCGAGACCTGGATGCAGACCGGCAGCCACGTCGTGACCCTCGATCCGGGCCCGGCGATCGCCGAGGCGACGATCGACCCGGACCACCGGCTGCCCGACCGCGACCGGGCGAACAACAGCTTCAAACCGAAGTAAGGCGGCCCGCCATGAAGAACCGCATCACCGATCTCCTGGGCGTCAAGTATCCCATCGTCCAGGCGCCGATGGGCTGGATCGCCCGCGCGCAGCTGGCCTCGGCGGTCTCCAACGCCGGCGGGCTCGGCATCATCGAAACCTCCTCCGGCCGCCTCGACGAGGTGCGGGAAGAGGTCAAGAAGATGAAGACGCTCACCGACAAGCCCTGGGGCATCAACGTCGCCCAGGCTTTCGTCCGCGACCCCGACATCGTGCAGTTCGTGGCCGACCAGGGCGTCACCTTCGTCACCACCTCGGCGGGCGACCCCAACAAATATTGCGAGGCGCTGAAGTCCAAGGGGCTCACCGTCTTCCATGTGGTCCCGTCGCTGGCCGCGGCCATGAAGGCGATCGACGCCGGGGTCGACGGCCTGGTGGTCGAGGGCGGCGAGGGCGGCGGGTTCAAGAACGGCCGCGAGGTGGCGACCATGGTCCTGCTGCCGCTGGTCTGTTCGAAGGTCTCCGTGCCGGTGATCGCCGCGGGCGGCATCACCGACGGGCGGACCATGGCCGCGGCTTTCGCCCTGGGCGCCGAGGGCGTGCAGATGGGCACGCGGATGGTCTCGTCGGCCGAGAGCCCGGTGCACCAGAACTGGAAGGACGCGATCCTCAACGCCAAGGAGACCGACACCGTCTTCCTGAACCGCTTCGGTCCCGGCCCGGCGCTGCGGGCGCTCCGCACCGCCAAGACCACCGAGTACGAAAAGGCCCCGCCCGAGAACATCATGGGCGAGTTCGGACGCGCGCTCGACCTCTACTTCGGCGGCGACATGGAGGCCTCCATCGCCCTCTCGGGCCAGGTCGCGGGCCGCATCGACGAGGTGAAGCCGGTGGCCCAGATCATCTCCGAGACCATGGCCGAGTTCCAGGCCACCGTGGCCGAGATCGGGGCGAGGTACGGGGTCGTTCCGGCGTAGGGCAGATTGACCACGGAAAACACGAAGCTTCCGGCCTCAGACCGTCCCTACCACGCTCTCCAGGGCCTCGGCCGGGGTCGCGCCGTCGAGGTGGATGCGGGACCATAGCGCCAGGAAGAGCAGGGGCCAGCGGACGCCGTCGCCGCCGGCGGTGAAGGCGGCCTGGGCGTCGGGCTTCACGCGGCGGACCGCTTCGATATCGTTGAGGCGCGCGGCGATGTCGGCGGCGCGGGGCGCGATCCAGGCCTCGACCGGGACCGTGAAGCCCTGCTTGCGGGCCCAGGGCTCGGCGGCGGGGCAGGCCTTTTCCAGCCACTTCCGCAGCAGCCACTTTCCGTAGCGCCCCTGCACCTTGAACCTGTCGGCGAGCGGGAAGGCGAAGGCGGCCACCTCGCGGTCGAGGAAGGGTGTGCGGCCCTCCAGCCCATGGGCCATCAGGCAGCGGTCGAGCTTGAGCAGCAGGTCATTGGGCAGCCAGGTGGTGATGTCGGCCCACTGGGCCTGCTGCAGGGGCGTGAGGCCCGGCGGCGGGGCGGCCTCGGTCCGCCAGCGGGCGAGGGCGGCGGGGTCGGCGCCCCGGGGCTCGGCCGGGCGGCCGCCGAGCCAGGCGGGCCGCAGCGCGCGGCGATAGCGGCCGTAGCCGCCGAAGAGCTCGTCGCCGCCCTCGCCGGTGAGCACGACGGTGAGCGTGCCCTTGGCGGCCTCGGCGAGCTTGTAGGTCGGCAGGGTCGCGTAGTCGGCGGTGGGGTCGTCGAGCGCCCAGGCGACCTGAGGCGCGATCCGCCAGAAGTCGGCCTCGCCGAAGCTGGTCTCGCGCCAGTCGAGGTCGAGCGCCCGGGCGACGCGCTCCGCCTGGCCGCGCTCATCGGCGGCGCCGGGGGCGTCGAAGCCGCAGGTGAAGGCGGTGACCGGGCGCTCGTTCAGCCGCGACATCAGGGTGGCGATGGCCGCGCTGTCGATGCCGCCGGATAGGAACAGGCCATAGGGCACGTCGGAGCGCTGGTGCACCCGGACGGAGTCTTCGAGGACGGCGTCGAGCTGTTGGATCAAGGCAGCTTCGTCCGTGTCGCGGGTGAGGTCTTTGGGGCGCCGCCAGCTCTGCCGCCAGTTGGAGACGATCCTCCCGTCGCGGACTTCGCAGACTTCGCCGGGGGCCAGTCTCCGCAGGCCCTGGAAGAGGGTGCGGGCGCCGAGCGTGTAGTTGAAGGCCAGGAGTTCGCGGGCCGCCTCGTCGTCCAGCACGGTCTGCATCAGGCCGGCCTTCAGGAAGGCGCGGGGTTCGGAGGCGAAGGCGAGGCCGCCCCCGTGCTCCATGATGTAGAGCGGCTTGATGCCGAAGGGATCGCGAGCGAGCCAGGTGCGGCCGTCGCCGCCGATCAGGCACAGCGCATACATGCCGCGCAGGTGTTCGAAGGCCTTCGGGCCCTCTCGCGCGTAGATGTGCAGCAGGGGTTCGAAATCGGAGCCGGTGGCCAGCGCGCCCTCAAGCGCATGGTCGCGCGCGAGCTCGACGTAGTTATAGATCTCGCCGTTGCCGATGACCGTGGAGCCCGCGGCATGCAGCGGCTGCCAGCCACCCTCGAGGTCGATGATCGACAGGCGCGCGTGGGCCAGCGCAGCGCCGGCTCGTTCCTCCACGCGGACGCCGTCCGGGCCCCGATGGGTGAGGGCCGCGATCATCTGCGGGACGCGTTGATCGGTCCCGCTCAATTGGCCGGCGATGCCGCACATCAGCCGACCCCGTAGTCCGCGAAGAGCAGCTTCCACTGGCTGACGACGGCGGCCTCGGAGAACTCGGCGGCGACCCGGCCGAGGCCCCGCTGGATGAACTGGGCCGCGAGCTTGGGCTCGGCCAGCAGGCGGCGGACGCCGGCGGCCAGCGCCTGGGGGTCGTCGATGGGGGTGAGGACGCCGTCGCGGCCGTCCTCGATCAGCGCCTTGGGGCCCTGGCTCGCCGCGGCAACCACCGGCAGGCCATGGGCCCAGGCCTGGATCACCACATTGCCGAGCGGCTCGTAGCGCGAGGGGAAGACGCAGACGTCGGCCGCCCGATAGAGCGCCGAGGGATCGGTGCGCCAGCCGAGGAACCGCACGCGGTCGGTGACCCCCAGCGCCTGCGCCATCGCCTTCAGCTTGGCCTCCAGCGGGCCGACGCCGGCGATCCACAGGAAGGCGTCGGGGACTTCGGCCAGCGCCTGCAGGCTGACGTCGTGGGCCTTGGACTCGTGCAGCCGGCCCATGGCGAGCAGCAGGGGGGCGTCGGCCGGGGTATCGAGGCTGGCCCGGTCGAGCGGCGCGCCGTCCGGCGGGGCGGCGGCGAAGTTGGGGATGCAGCGCACGCGGCCGGCCGGCCAGCCCTGGCCGACGATCCACTCGGCGATGTCCTCGGTGTTGGCGACCAGCTCTTCGAAGCCGGCGTAGTATTTGAGATTGTAATAGCCGCCGAGCCGGCCGATCCGCGCCCAGGGCCCCTTGGGCGTGTGGCGCGCCGCGCGGTTCATCCAGGCCAGGCAGAGCTGCGCGCCCTGCAGTTTCGCATAACCGGCCACGGCGGTGCGGGTGAGGATGTCGATGGGGCCGCCGAAGCCCAGCGTCCTGACCGGAATGCCCGCGGCCTTCAGCGCGGCCTCGCGGCCCGGGTGCCGGCGGATCGCCGCGGCCTCGGCGACGCCGGCGCGCCGCAGCGCCGTCAGCAGGTCGACGAAGTAGGTCTCCGCCCCGCCATCGCCAGCCGTTCCCAGAAGGTGCAGCACGCTCATGTGTGCGGCGAACCTAGCGGGTCAGGGGTGCGAAGGGGAGGGGCCTTGGCGGATCCCCTTCGGAGGTCGCTGCGCGGGGTCTGCTCGCATGGCAGGTGAAACCGCTCGCGTCCCATATAAGGATTCTATTATGTCGCTCCGTACGCGCGAAATGAGTCGCGCGAGTTCAGGGTGCTTCAACCGTATGAAATTCCGCATCATCTCCTCGGCCATCGCGGCCAGCCTGCTCGTCCTGGGCGCTTCGGCGGCCAATGCCGCCACCGGCTTCACGCTCGATATCAACACCCTGTCGAACGGCACGCCCGATACGCCGCTGTTCACGCTGCGCAACACCTCCGACACGGCGTCGCTGACCAGCTTTTCGCTGAACTTCGCGCCGAACCCGAACAACATCGACCGCGCCATCAGCTTCACGCGCCTGGACGACGGCGCGCCGCAGATCCAGTTCACGGTGACCAGCCCCGACGAGTCCGACGGCGGCACGCGCGCCGACGGCCTGTTCATGACCTTCACCGGCTTCGACGCCCGCAACCCGGACGAAGGCCTGCGCTTCCAGGTGGACTTCGATCCGGACAGCTCGAATTCCAGCAACTCCGATTTCCGCAACATCCTGTTCAACAACGGGGCGTTCAACAACGCGGTCCTGACCGTCGGCTTCTCGGACGGCACGACGCTGACCCAGACCATGCCCGACGACGCCATCAAGACCGACTACGTCTTCACCGGCTCGAACGCCGGCGGCGTGCCGGAACCGGCGAGCTGGGCCCTGATGATCGCCGGCTTCGGCGGCGTCGGCGTGGCCCTGCGCTCGCGCCGTCGCCCGGCGGCGCTCACCGCCTGAAGGCCGCGCGCCGCCCTCTCCCTCCCGCTGCGTGGGGGAGAGGCGGCGTCCGGGCTCAAAATTTCGGGTCGAAGTTGAAATAGATCGGGTTGGAGAGACCCAGCATGTTTCCGCTCAAGGCCATGGAGCCGGGGACCTCAGGGTAGGGGGTCGGCGGGCCCTCGACCTCGACGCGGTAGTAGGTGCGGCCGGCCGGCGCGGGGGTGTCGGTGAAGTCGGCGGCGGGCTTGGCGCCGCTCATCCGCAGGGTGGCGAACGTGGCGCCGTCCTTGACCACGCGGACCGTGTAGGCGGCCTGCGGCGGTGTCTTGCCGGACAGCTGGACGTGGAAGGTGACCGGCTTGCCGGTGGCCCTGGCGTTGTCGCCCATCATCATGTCCATGCGGCCGTCGCCATCGAGGTCGGCGTAGAACTCGACGCGCGGAGAATAGGGGTTGGCGCTGACCGAGACCCGGCCGTTGGTCAGCGCGTCGACCACCGCCTGGCCGGTGCGGGATTTGGCGAAGACCCAGGTGGTGGGCGTGCCGACGTTGTTCTCCGGCGCCTGGTAGCTGAGGCTGGTGGCCTGGGCGGGCGTGTCCGGATAGCCGTGGTGCGAATCGCTGCCGCCGCGGCCGGTCATGTGGCGGCCGGACTTCAGCATGTCGTCCCAGATGTGCATGTTGATGGCGTTGTTGGCCCAGACCGCCGAGTTCCAGGCTTCGACGGAATCCACGAAGTCGTACGAGAAGGCGAAGGCGTCGCGCGTGCCGGGGTGGTTGGCCGACAGGTGGATGCCGAGCCGCTTTTTCACCGCCGCGATCTTCACGTCGCGGTCGTCGGCGACGTCATAGAGCGCCTGGTGGTCGTAGGGCTTGGCGGCGATCGCCGTGCCGTGGCCGCGGTGGGTGGTCCATTCCGCGCCATAGAGCAGGACGACCGATTGGGAGCGGTACTCGGGGTCGGCCCAGGTGTGGTGGGCGACGTCGCCGTTCACGTGGTTGTCGTGGTCGGAGATCAGCAGGTAGTCCATGTGGACCGTCTCGGCCAAGGCGATGATCTTCCGGACCGGGTTGTTGCTGGAGTCCTTGCTGTGCCGCGAGTGGATATGGAGGTCGCCCTTCATCCAGACGCCGTCGGTCAGGCTGGCGATGGGCGGCAGGCGGCCAGGGTCCTTCTCCGGTGGAGGGGCCCCAAGGGCCGAGCCGCCGAGGGCTCCGGCCAGGACCAGGGCCGCCAAAAGACCGAACGCGCGCATCGTGATTCTCCCCCCGAACGGAACCGGCGGACGCCATGGTGGCCGACGATTGTTGCGCGCCGATAGCGCCGGCGGGCGACGGCGGCATGACCGGGCCGCAAAATTCGTACGGTCAAGCTATGCCCACAAATGGCCCTCTTCGGACGCGATCTAGAACCTGTCGAATAGTTAATGGTGGTTCGGAACCGCCGAAACGGAGGGACTTATGATCCAGCGTGGGTCGAAGATGATGATCGCGGGGGCGATGATGTTGGGCGTGGTGAGCCTCGGCGGCTGCGCCACCAAGAAATTCGTCACCGAGCAGGTCGGAGCCGTGGATACGCGTGTTTCCGACGTCTCGGCCCGGGTCGCCGATCACGACACCAAGCTGGCGAGCCTGGACCAGACCTCGCGCGACGCGCTGCAGCGGGCGACCGCGGCGGGCAAGCTCGCCGAGGGCAAGTTCCTCTATTCGGAGGTCCTGACCGACGACAGCATGAAGTTCGGCGTGTCCAAGGCGGCGCTGTCGCCCGAAGCGCAGGCCCGGCTCGACGCCTTCGTCGACAAGCTGAAGACCGACAACCGCAACGTCTATGTCGAGGTCCAGGGCCACACCGACGCCACCGGCCCGAAGGACTTCAACTACAAGCTCGGCGAAGAACGGGCCGAGGCGGTGCGCCGCTACCTGAACGAACACGGCGTGGCGCTGAACCGGATTTCGACGATCTCCTATGGCTCCGACGTGCCGGTGCAACCCAACAACAAGCGTGAAGGCCGTCAGGCCAACCGCCGGGTCGTGCTGATCGTTCTGGCCTAGGCCAAGCCGTGGCGGCCGACGCCGCCCGTGCGGCGAAGGCGCGCCGGCGCTCGGCCCGGCGCGGCCTCGTGACCGCGGCGCTCAGCGTCGCGGGGCACGGTCTGGCCATCCTGGCGCTGCTGACGGCGCACCGCGATTCGCCCAAGCCGCTCGTCGAGCCGGAACCGATGACGGTGGCCCTGGTCGACGTCCCGCCGGCGGTCGAGCCGCCGGCGCCGCCGGCTCCGGCCCCGCCTGAGCCGCCCAAGCCGCCGCCGCCTCGGAACCTCGCACGGCCCACCAAGGCTGACCGCCCCGACGCACGGCCGATCCCGGCCCGCGATGCGCCTATCCGCGCGGAAGGCGTCGAACTCAGCGACGCCCAGGTCGCCTCGGCCTCCGCGGCGGGCGCCGGCGCGGGCGGGCGGCCCTGCGACATGGCGCGCAGGCTGCAGACGGCGCTGCGCAAGGACCGGCTGGTGCAGGCCGCCGTGGCCGACGCCGACCGCGTGGCCGGGTCGAGCGGCAAGGCCCATTACATCTGGAACGGCGACTGGGTGCAGAGCCGCGGCCAGGACGGCAACGGCCTGGCCGCCGTGCGCGAGGCGATCATGTGGGAGGTGGCGTTCGCGCCGGAAGCCTGCCGCGCCGAGCCGGTGCACGGGCTGGTGCTGTTTTCCCTGAACGATGCGCCCGGCTCGGCCCGGCTGGTGGTCGGCTCCGGCGAGTGGCGCTGGTCGGACATGCTCAGGCCGCGCGGCGGGGGCTAGCTCAGCAGAGCTGGTTGCGCAGGCCGCAGCGGCGCAGGTCGCCGCTCCAGGACGCGGACATGAACCAGCCGCGGCCGCGATCGCGGAGCGCGCGCCGGCCTTCCTCGACCTCCTGCGCCGTCTCCGGGCGGACCCAGGGCGTCACGGTGACCACCTGGCCGTCGCCCAGCGTGATCCGGCCGCTCTGGCCCGACGCCAGGGCCACGGCGCCGGAGTTCTCCGGGCGGAACCGGCGGTCGAGGCTGGCGCCGACCAGGAACCGGTCGCCTTGCTGGCGGACGCTGGTGAACAGGGAATAGCGGCTGCCCTCGCGCAGATAGTAGCCGAAGCGGTATGCCGACTGGGATCCGAAAGCGGTGAGGTCGGTGGTGAGCGGATGGCCCTCGGGATCGGTCATGGTCGCCAGCACGCGCACGGCCGAGCCGGGCTCTACCGAGGAAAGGTCGGCGATCATGAACACCTTCTTGGTGTAGGGCGGCGGGGTGGTGGGCTCTTCCGTGGGCGCGGCGGCGGAGGCGATCGTCGGCGCCGGCCCGGTCAGGGTGGTGGGCCGCCAGGACGCGTCAACCGGCCGGGCGCCGGCAGGCGACGAGGGCGCGGGGCGGGGCGGGGCTGCGGCGGGCTCCGTCCAGCTGATGGGCGCAGGCGCGGCCTGTTGCGGGGCGGCCTGCCAGACGACCTGGGCCGGGCGGGCGGCCCAGGCCGACCAGGCGCCGACCAGCCCCAGCAGGGCGACGGCCGCGGTCCCGAGGCGGCGCTGGGCGGGGTCCGGGGCCTGGCGTGACAGGAGGCCGATGCGCTCGGCGAGCGGGTGGACGCCCTGCGCCGGCCAGTAGCAGCCGATCGGCAGCGGGCGCACGGCGAGCTGGGTTTTCAGCATGGCCTCGGCATAGGAGCGGCGGGCCTTGGGGTGGGCGGCGACCACCTGGGCGTCGCAGGCGAGCTCCTGGTCGATCCGCAGGATGTGGGCCGAGAGATGGACCAGGGGATTGAACCAGGCCGCGCAGCGGGCGAGCGCCACCAGGGCGTTGATCCGCGAATCGTGCCGCGCGATGTGCGTCGCCTCGTGGGCCAGGATCACCAGCTGCTCGCGCGGCGTGTAGCGCTGAGCGAAGTCGTCAGGGGTGACGATCCGGGGCCGCAGCACCCCGATCACCGCCGGTCCGGCGCGGCCTTCGCGCAGGGCCCGGCCGAACTGGACCTGCCGCCAGACCAGCCAGCCGAGGCTCGCGAGACCGCCGGCGATCCAGAGGGCGGTCAGCAGCGGCGGGAGGTCGAAGGCGGCCGGCAGGGGCGCGGTGGAGGCCGCGGCCGCGGGCGAGGCGGTCTCGGGCCACATCTGGGCGGCGTGGGCCTGGGTGAGCGTCACCACGCGGGCCGGCAGCAGCATCGCCAGCGCCGCCAGGGGAACGAGCGACCAGAGGCCGTAGGCGATGCGGGCCCCGAACAGCCGCCGCGCCGGCAGCCGCAGCAGCATCACAGCGGCGATGGCCGCGGCCACGGCCAGGTTGACCCGCAGCAGGACGAGCAGCAGGTCACTCATCTTCCAGGCCCGCGATCAGCTTCTTGAGGAGCTGGATGTCCTTGGGGGTCAGCGCGCGGTGCTCGGCGAAGTGGGCGACCAGCGGGGCGACCTCGCCGTCGAACAGCCGGTCCACCAGGCTCTGGCTTTCCGACTGCACATAGCTCGAGCGGGAGACCAGCGGGCGGTAGAGGTAGCCCGCCGCCTCGCGCCGGCCCTCGATGGCCTTCTTGCGCAACAGCCGGGTGATCAGGGTCTTGACGGTGCCGGGCGCCCAGCCCTGGGCCTCGCCCACCTCGGCGATGATCCCGTCAGGCGTCAGCGGCCCGCAGCGCCACAGCGCCTCCATGATCTGGCTTTCAGCCCCGGAGATCTTCACGGCCCGCGATCCCTCGCCCGGATTAACGAAAATACACGTGTATTCTAGATCAAAGTACATCTGTATCCTAGTCGCGCCGGCCGGCTTGGCCAGTGACTTTCCGTTCATGTTGCGAGGGGCCGCACCGTTGAAGACCTGCCTGATCTGGATCGCGTTCGCCGCAACGCCCTCGGCGGCCTTCGCGCAGGAAGCTTCCCCGCCCAAGCCCGCGCCGGCGAGCAAGCCTGCCGCGCCCAAGCCGCCGGGACGAACGGTTGGCGAGGTGGTGGTGACGGGCCAGGCGCCGGCCGTGCAGACCGCCATCGACCGCAGGAGCTATAGCGTGGCCGGCGACCTGCAGGCCCAGACCGGCTCGATCGGCGATGCGCTGCGCAACCTGCCCTCGGTGGAGGTGGACGTGCAGGGCAACGTCAGCCTGCGCGGCGACCCCAATGTCACGATCCTGATCGACGGCAAGCCCTCCAGCCTGTTCAGCGGCGACAACAAGGGCCAGGCGCTGCAGCAGCTGCCGGCCGACCAGATCGAGCGCGTCGAGGTGATCACCAACCCTTCCGCCGAGTTCCGCGCCGACGGCTCGGGCGGGATCATCAACCTGATCAGCAAGACGGCGAAGGGGGCCGGACGCACCGGCTCGCTGCGGGCGACCGCCGGCAACGCGGGCCGCGCGACGGCCAGCGCCAGCGGCGGCTACAATTCCAAGGACCTGACGATGGCCGGCGACCTCAACTATCGCCGCGACGGCCAGCGGCAGGTGACGGTCGAGGACCGCCAGCGGTTAGACGCCGTGGCCGGGGGTTTCGACGACATCACCCAGAGCCAGCGCTTGCATCTGTGGCTCGACACCGGCGCGGCGCGGGGCAGCTTCGACTACGACCTCGATCCGTCCACCCGAATCGGCGGCGAGCTGCGAGGCAACTACACGGACTTCCACCTGCGCAGCCCGAGCCGCTTCGCGCAGGACGACGTCTCGGGCGCGCCGGCCGAGGTCTTCGACCGGCAGCTCGCGGTCGACCAGCGGCGGGCCAACGCCGCGGTGGCGGCGAACCTGCGGCGGAAGTTCGCCGGCGAGGGCCACCAGTTCACCCTCAACCTCAGCTATGAGGCGACCAACGACGACCGCATCCGGGCCGGGCGGACGACGAGCCTCCTGCCGGTCCTGCCGGACGCCTTCGACAGCCAGCGGCTGGACTATGGCCAGCACCGCACCGAGCTGAAGGGCGACTACGTCCGGCCGCTGGGCGCGGGGGTGACGCTGAAGGCCGGGTTCGACCTGCAGTACGACGACAATGCCTACGGCAACCGGGGCTTCCGCGGCCCCTCGGCCGGCGCGCTGGCGCCCGATCCGACGCTCACCAACCGCTTCCTCTACCGGCAGCGCCTCAACCAGGCCTATGTCACCTACGAGCGGCCGTTCGGCGAGCTGACGGTGCTGGCGGGCCTGAGGCTCGAGGACGTGCGCATCGACCTCGACCAGGCGACCCAGGGCCAGAAGGACAAGAACGACTACACCAAGCTCTATCCGAGCCTGCACCTGGCCTGGAAGCTCACCGATGCGGAGCAGCTCAGCGCCAGCTACAGCCACCGGGTCCAGCGGCCCGATCCGCTGGAGTTCAACGCCTTCCATTTCCTGCTCGACCCGCTGAACTTCCGGGCCGGCAACCCGGCCCTGAAGCCGCAGGAGACCCATTCCTACGAGGTCGGCTACCAGGACCGCGACGGGGCGGCGCTCTATCAGGCGACGCTCTACTACCGGGAGACCTTCAACGGCGTCGCCGACGTGATCCGCGACCTGGGCCCAGGCGTCTTCCTGACCACGCGGGAGAACGTCTCGAAGAGCCGCAGCGCCGGCCTGGAGCTGGTGGCCAACGGCCGGCTCTCGAAGACCCTGACCTATACGCTCAGCGCCAACGCGCTCTGGACCCAGATCGACCCTCAGCCGCTGGGGTCGCCCGAGACACGCTCGGCCGTCACCGGCTTCGGCCGCGCGAGCCTGAACTGGCAGGCGACGCCTGACGACCTCTTCCAGCTCAACGGCTTCCTGAACGGAGAGCGGCTGACGCCGCAGGGCCACATCGAACCCACCGGCGGCCTGAACCTCGGCTACCGCCACAAGCTCGACGACAAGGTGTCGCTGATCTTCACCGCGCAGGATCTCCTGAGCACGATCCGCTTTCGGCAGGTCATCGACACGCCGATCCTGAAATCGCATCTCACCCAGAGCTTCGACTCGCGGCTGTTCCTGGCGGGTTTCGTCTGGACCTTCGGCGGCGGCCGCCAGCGCGACCCCGGCTTCGACTTCCAGACCGGCGGGGCGGCGCCGCAGTAGCGGCCGCGCCGTTCCGCCGCGCGGCCAAGCCGCTTGAAGCGGGGATTTCGAGCCCCTATAACCCGCGCCTCGCGCCGGGACCCTGGCCCTACCGAGGCTGGGTAGCTCAGATGGTTAGAGCGGTGGATTCATAACCCACAGGTCGGCGGTTCGATCCCGCCTCCAGCTACCAGGGTCCCGCGCGAATTCTCAGGTCTTGCCGGGCGGCGTCTCGATCTTGTCGGGACGGTCCGGCGGCGGCGGGCCAGGGGTCTTCTGCTGGGCGCCGTCGCCCCATTGGCCGCCGTAGACGGAGGGATCGGCGGGCTCTTCGGTCTTCGGCGGCGTGGCCGGTTGCGGCTGATCGGGCATCGAAAAGCTCCCTTCGCCTGTTCAACGGCTGGACGGCCCGATGGCTGCCTGGCTACTCCGCGATCCCGGGCGCGAGCGTCACCACATCGATCTTCGCCAGTCGGGCCGCGACCTCAGCCATCTGCCGCGTCGACATCATCGCTGCGGCCGCCAGGGCTTCCACGGTAGACGGTCCGTTCTCCAGGGCGGCCAGGAGGCTGTCGACGATTTCCGGATTGACGGCCCACAGCGACAGCAGCTGCTCGCCAATTCGCGCCCGGTAGAGCTCCGGCGTCATGCCCGGGGTTGGAGACACCAGGGTCGCCGCGCCGACGTGGTGTGTTGGATAGCCGGCAAAGGTGTCGAAGGGGCCCGCGTGATCCGCGCCGGTCCGAGGCGCCCGCGCCAGCCAGCCGGCGATGGCGGGGTCGGCGCCGCTCTTGCGGCGGATCTGCGTCTGTTCATCCCAAAGCGCCTGGTAGCTGCGAAAAACCACCGGCCAATCGAAGGTCGAGCGGGCGCGAGCCCGGCCGGCCGCGCCCATGCGCCGTCTCAGAGCGGGGTCCGTGACCAGATCGCCCAGGCGCGCCGTCAACTCGCCCATGTCGACGGCCACCGCGGTGTTGCTGCGCGAGAGATATTCCGGGAAGCTGTTGTGGCCGACCTCGTGGTCACGGGCGATGGCCGCGCCACTGCCGGGCTCAGGGGCCCAGGTCCCGATGCGAAATCCATCGACGCCGTCGCGTACGGTGTCCCGGTAGCCGTTCCAGTCGCTCACCAAGGCGGGAAGCCGCGCGGCCATCGCCTCCACAGGCGTGATGCCGAACGTCTCCTGGATGCTATCGGCGAGCGAGATGAACAGATCGGCCGCCACCCAGGCCCGGCGGTAGGCGGCGGCATCCTTGCCGTCGACGAAGACCACCCGCACGGCGGGGCAATAGGTGGCCGTGGCGGACTGGAAGACCTGGGCGATGGCCGCGTTGAAAGCCTGGCCGGCGAACACCAGGACGATCGTCCTTCCGGTCTCCGTGGCCGTCTGCTGGAGCGCGCGCAACATGGCGTAGGGATTGGCCTTGCCATTGATCGAGAGGCGTCCGGCGCAGAGCACCGCGATGGCCTCGGCCCCGAGATCGAGCTCCTCGCGCGCGGCCCGCCGTTCGTCCTCCCGGAACGCGAAATCATCGCAGTGGACCCCCAGCGGAATGACCGGGAGCAACGGCCGGTTGTCCGGGACCGCCAGCCCCGTTCGCCAACGCAGGTACTCGGCCTGCCGGTCCATCACCGCGGTCACGACGCCAAGCGCGGCGGTCGAGGTGCAGATCAGCGCGTCCCACGCCATCAGCGGCTCGACCAGGAGCGCCGCGACGCTCTCGAGCGACGGTCCGGCCAGGGTGTGGGTGACGCCGCAGATGCTGTAGGCGGCAGGTCCGGCGCGAAGCCGCTGCCGCGCCGTCGGGCCCATCACGTGGTCCGGGCGGTAGAGCAGCCCGACCTCAGCCAGCAGGTCCAATCTCTGGGCGGGAATCCAGCGGCTTTCAGCGGTGGGGTCGATCTCGGCGACCGTGCGCCGGAAGACATCCGCGGACTTGCGAGAGGGGGTGTAGGCGGTGACGGGCTGGTCGCCCCGCGCCTGCACGGCCGCGCGAAGGAAGCCGTTTCCGGCCGATTGCCGGCCCATCAGCCTGGAGCCGGTGAGCAGGTACCCGTCGGGTTCGAACAATATGGCGGCGTTCACCGGGCGCCCTTAGCACGCAGGTCAGGCGGTCGGAAGCCGCGCCTCGGGCGGGCGATGTCCGCCTAGGCTGGCGTGGCCGCGCCCCACTCGTTCCAGGCCGCGATCCTCGGGGTCTTGGGGACGTACATGCTGTCGACCTGCCCCAGCCGGAAGCCGGCCGTGGCGATGGCGGTGGAGATCGGCCGGGTGAGGTGGCAGCCGCCGAACAGGCGCTTCCAGACGGGTTCGACGCGCCGCTGCCACTTGGCGACGCCGGGGTCGGGGGCCAAGCCGTGCTCGCAGAAGAGGAAGGTCCCGCCCGGCTTCAGCACCCGGCGCGCCTCGGCGAGCGCGGCCTGCGGCCCGTGGACCGAGCAGAGGGTGAAGGTGCAGACCACGGTGTCGAAGCTCGCGGCGTCGAAGGGCAGGGCCTCCGCGGTCCCGTCCTCGATGACGACGGCGAGTCTGGGATCGCGCGGCGCGGCCAGGGCGGCGGCGCGCAGCTCCGGGGCCGGGTCGACACCGATCACGCCGCTCACCTTGTCCGGATCGTAGAGGCTGAGGTTCAACCCCATGCCGACGCCCAACTCCAGCACCCGGCCCGCGGCCTTCGGCACGACCTTGGCCCGCTGCTTCATCACCGGCGAGGAGGCGCAGGCGCAGCCCAGCAGCCTCGGCAGGACGTAGCGGTCGTAGAACGAAGCCATGGCCGTCCCCCTGGGTCCTAGCGCGGCTGGTAGATCCGCGGCGCATCGCCGAGCGCGACGGGGCCGAGCGTCGTGCGGCCGGCCTGGAAGTTCAAGCTCGCCTGGGCCGCGTCGCCCGCGCCCTGGCGGGCCTGGGCGACGGCGGTGGCGGCGCCGACGGCCTCCTGGTCGATGACACCCTCGGCGCCCAGGGCGCCCAGGGTCCGCGGCGCCTGGCGAAGGGTAAGGTCGAGGACGCCGGTCAGGCGGCCGTCACGGCTGACGCCGAGGCTTCCGGAGTTGGAGCCGACGACCGCGTCGCCGGCGGTGATCCCGGCCTGGCGCACCGTCATGCTGCCGCCGGCCTCGGACCAGTGGCGCACGGCGTCGGGCCAGTCGGCGCCGGTGAAGGCCCGCATCTTCGACAGGGTCGAATTCCAGACGATGGAGATCGGCTTGTCGCCGGCGACGCGGGCGAAGAGGCCGGAGAGCCGGGCCTTGCCGTTGTCCACCCGGGCGAAGACCCCGCCCTCGTCGCCCGGGCCGGCGCGCAGGTGGAATTCCACCCGGTCGGCGGCGGTGAGCGCGAAGGGCTGGGCGCCTGGCTGGGGCGTGAAGGTCAGCTTGACGCCCTCGAAGGAGAAGCTCGGGGGATGGGCGTTGAAGTGACTGAGGCTGGCGCGGATCAGCTCGCCCTTCACCGTCACCGGCCCGCGAATGGGCCGCACGAAGGTGAGGCCGTCCGGGGCGGCGATCAGCCAGTGGGTGATGGCGTGCATGAAGGCCTCGCCCTCGATCCTGGGCGCCTCCAGCGCCCAGCCGGAGGGCTCGCGCAGACGGACCTCGGTCAGGGTGACGTCCATGCGGAACGGATAGCCGCCGACGTCGCGGTCCTTCCAGGTGAGCTGGTAGCCGGCGCGCGCGAACTCGGCCTGGGCGGCGTCCAGCCGGGTCTGGACCTCGCCCTTCGCCCAGAACCAGACGCCGCTCCAGGCGGCCACGGCCAGGCCAAGGGCCACGAACGGCAGGATGAGGCCGAGCCGGCGGGGTTTGCGGGGCGGGGAGGGATCGGGCAGAGACATGGCTGGTCTTATAGCCGTAGAGCGCGGGATGTCGGACGAGCTTTGGGTCTTCGGCTACGGATCGCTGATGTGGCGGCCCGGCTTCGCCTTCGCCGAGCGGGTCGCGGCGACCCTGCCGGGACGGCGCCGCGCCTTCTGCATCTATTCGGTGCACCACCGCGGGACCTATGAGCGGCCGGGCCTGGTGCTGGGCCTGGCCCCCGGGGGCGCGGTGCGGGGCGCGGCCTACCGTATCGCGCCGAAGGACTGGGCGGGGGTCTACGCCTATCTGCTGGAGCGCGAGCAGCCGACCGAGACTTATGTGGAGGCGCGCCGGGCGGTACGCCTGGCCGACGGGCGACGCGTGGAGGCGCTGGTCTTCCTCTCCGACGTGCATCACCCGCAATGGGCCGGCGCGCTCAGCCTGGAGCGGCAGGCCGAGCTGATCGCCGGGGCGACCGGGCTCTCAGGGCGCAACGTCGACTACCTGCGCGACCTGGTGGAGCACCTGGAGCAGGAGGGTGTCCACGACCGCTCGATGCAGGCGCTGCTGGCGCTGGTGGAGGCCTGGGAGGCGAGTGCGTGAACGGCTGGTCCCGGCGAAGCCGAAAAAAGGAATTTGGAACCGTGGTTTTCTAAAGCGGCAGGAGCGCCAGGGACGCGGTTTCGATGCGGTCCTGCAGGATCCGCATGAACTCGGCGCGCTTCAGGCCGGGGGGGATCGGTTCGAGGTACTCGTAGACGATGGTCCCGGGATAGCGCAGCACGCCGTGGGCGGGCCAGTGGACGCCGGCGTTGGTGGCCATGGGGTGCACCGGCACGTCTAGCTCGCGGTAGAGGGCCGCGATGCCGGGCTTGTAGTCGCCGGTGACGCCGGGCTCGCCGCGGTGGCCTTCCGGGAAGATCACCAGCTGCCGCTCGTCGGCGAAGCGGTCCTTGGCGTCGGCGACCATCTTGCGAAGCGCCGTGGCGGCGCCGGCCCGGTCGACCGAGATCATCCGGCCCTTCTGGGCGTACCAGCCGAAGAACGGGATCCACATCAGCTCCTGCTTGGTCACGAAGCAGCTGTCGGGCAGCACCGCGAACTGGGCGAAGACGTCGAACATGCACTGGTGCTTGGGCGCGATCAGGGCGCGGGCCTTGGGCATGTACTGCTGGCCGCGGAACTCGACCTTGATGCCGCAGATCACGTGCAGGAGCAGCATCACGCCCTGCGACCAGATCCGCCAGGAGCGCACCATCCAGATCCGCGGCCCCACCATGAGCGGCGAGATCAGCAGTACCCAGAACACCGACCAGAGATAGAACATCAGCGTGAAGAGCAGGGATCGGACGAGGCGCAAGGTCAGCCCTTCTGAGGCGCCGCGGGCTGGGCGCGGGGGCCAAGCCCCAGCACCGCCTCGCGGCCGAGGATCGCCAGATACTTGCAATACTCCACCACCATCAAGCGCGCAGCGCGCGGCGAGCGCCACCACTGCCGGCTCTTCAGGATGGCGGTCGGCACGGCGTAGGTCTGCAGGGTGACGTCGGGCGGCCGCAACACGGCCCGCAGCTCCAGCATGGCGCGCGGCATGTGGTAGTCGGTGGTGACGATGGTCAGGCTCTTGTAGCGCATGGTCTTGGCCCACTCGGCGGTCTCGCGGGCGTTGGTGACCGTGTCGACCGCGTTGAAGCCGAGGTCGACGCAGCAGTCGTAGAGCCGGCGCACGGTGTTGGAGGCGGTGCGAAGCTGCTCGCGGCTCACCCGGCGGTCGACGCCGGAAACCAGGACGCGCCGGCCTCGGTGGGCGGCCAGGAGGTCGACGGCCGCGGCGATGCGCTCATTGGAATTGGCCCCGGTCAGGACGACGATGCCGTCGGCGACCGGCGGGTCGGGCTGCGGCGTCGACTGCTGCACCCGCGCGGCGAAGGCCATGAGGCCGCAGGTCCAGATCAGCGCCACGACCAGGAAGGCGGCGAGCGACTTCATTGCATGCCGCGGATCAGCCGGGTGGCGGTGACCCGCGCCGCGATCGCCGCGACCGCGGCGGCCAGCAGCGGGCAGGGGACGACGGCCAGGATGTCGCTCCAGGCGAGCGGCGCGGCGGGCGTCAGGCCCTCGCTGCCGCCGGCCAGGCGCAGGCCGATGGCCAGCACGCCGGCCGCGACGGCGCCGATCGTCCCTGCGAGGCCGGCCACGCGGGCGAACCGGACCTGGAACAGCTGGGCGATGAAATCGTCCTCGGCCCCGGACATGTGCAGCACCTCCACCACATCGCGGCGCCCGGCGAGGCCCGCGCGGGTCGCGAAGGCCACCACGGCGCCGGCGGCCGCGGCGATCAGCACGAAGATCCCCGCGCCCAGCCAGCGCACCAGGCGGCCGGCGCGGCGGATGTCCTTGATCCAGATGGAGTGGTCGTCGACCGTCGCATCGACGCCCTGGGCCTTGAGCGCGGCGTCGAGCCGCCTGGCGTCGGTGGGATGTTTCGCATCGAGCGTCACGGCGACCAGCCTGGGCACCGGCAGGTCCTCCAGGTCGCTGACGTCGCCGAGGAAGGGGCGGATCAGGTCGTAGGCCTTGGCGGGCTCCAGCGCGCGGGCCTCCGCCACGCCGGGGGTTCCCGCGAGGGTCTCGGCGGCGCGGGCGGCGGCGGCGTCCGGCGTCTCGCCGCCCCGCGGGCGCACAATCACGGTCGCCTCGCCGACCAGCTGGTTGGTCCAGCCGCTGGCCGCGCGGTCGGCGGCGAGCACCCCCATGGCGGTCAGGCAGGCCAGGAAACAGAGCACGGCCACGACGAAGATCAGCGCGCCGTCCCGGGCCTCCTGCTCGGGCAGGAAGGGCGCCGGACGCCAGCGGTGCGGATCGAAGGGCTCGCTCATAGGGCCAATGAGCCCTGGGGCCCGATCGGGCCCTGCGGCGGCTTGGCGGTGATGCGGCCCTTCTCCAGATGCAGCACCGGCCGGCCGGAGCGGGCGATCAGGTCCTGATCGTGGGTGGCGATGAGGATGGTGGCGCCCAGGCGGTTCAGCTCCACGAAAAGGCGGAAGATGCGGAGCGCCATCTCCGGGTCGACATTGCCGGTGGGCTCGTCGGCCAGCAGGATCTCCGGGCGGTTGACGACGGCGCGGGCGATAGCCAGCCGCTGGCGCTCGCCGCCGGCCAGGGTCGGCGGCAGCGCGTTCATATGGGCGCCCAGCCCGACCCAGGTGAGAAGCTCGGCGACGTCGGTGCGGTAGTCCGCCGGCTTACGGCCGGAAATGCGCAGGGGCAGCGCGGCGTTGTCGAACGCGGAAAGGTGATCGAGCAGCAAAAGGTCCTGGAACACGACGCCGATGCGCCGGCGAAGTTGCGGACGGGCCTCGGCCGGCGCCTGGCCGAGGTCCTGGCCGAAGAGATGGACGGAGCCCTTGGACGGACGGGCGGCGAGGTAGATCAGCTTCAGAAGCGACGTCTTTCCCGCGCCGGAGGGTCCGGTGACGAAATGGAACGAGCCCGGCGGCAGGGTGAAGTTGAGGTCGCGCAGGACCTCCGGCCCCCGCCCATAGCGCATGGAGACGTCGTCGAAACGGACGACCTGTTCGGCGGTTCTGATCGCCGGGGCGGCGCTGGGGTTTCTGGACATGAAGGCCGAAATCGGCGACCTCGGATGGGAGGTTTGCTGGAGCGTCCGATTCGACCGTCATGATACTGACCTGTCCAGAGTGCGCTACCAGCTATTTCGTGGACGACTCACGGATCGCGCCGGCTGGGCGGAGCGTGAAATGCTCGAATTGCGGGGCGCGCTGGACGGCGCGCCCGGGGGGCGACGAGGCCGAGGACCCGGCTCAGCCCGCCATAGCGACCGCGCCGCCGAGCCCGCCGCCGGCCGCGCCGGAACCCGACGAACTGATGATCGAGGCGGCCGAGCCGGAACCGGTCATCGCTGTCTTCGCGCCTCGGCCGGCCGCGCCCGAGCGGGAGGCGACCGGACGGGTGATGGTCTGGGCCGGCGCAGCCGCGGCCGTCGTGGCGCTGATCGCCGGCGCGCTGATCTTCCGCGCCCAGGTCGTGCGGGTGCTGCCGGTCAGCCAGGCGGCCTACGCCGGCATCGGCCTACCGGTGTCGAGCCTGGTGATCGAGAAGGTCCACGCCGAACCCGCCTTCCAGGGCGGCCGACCGGTGCTGGCGGTGACCGGCCAGATCCGCAACCTGCGCGACACCGCCGCCACCGTCCCCTCGCTGCGCGTCAGCCTGCTGGACCGCCGCGGCAAGCCGCTGGCCATCAAGATCGCCCGCCCGCTCGATCCGCAGGCGCCGGCGCATGCGGTGCGGCACTTCTCCATCGCCATCGTCGATCCGCCCGCCAGCGTCCGCGACCTGGAGGTGACCTTCGAAGCGGCCGGGGCCAAGGCGCCGCCGCCGGCCCGCGCCGCCGAGGCGATCCTCTCAGGACCGCAGCCGGTCGACGCCCAGCCGCTGCCGCCCGGCAGCCCGGACGCCCTGCCGCAACATGACTGACGCCCCGCCCGCCGTCCTGCTCGCCGAGGCCGAGGTCATGACCCGCGTCGAGGCCGTGGCGCAGGCCATCGCGCCGCACGTGGATGACGAGACGGTGGCCGTCTGTCTGCTGACCGGCGGCCTGTGGTTCTGCGCGGACCTGACGCGGGCGCTGTCGCGGCTCGGCCGCAACATCGGCTTCGACGCCCTGTGGCTGGCCTCCTATGGCGACGCGCGTGCGAGCCTGGGGCGCTGCGAGGTGCGGGCCGACCTGCAGCGGCCGCTGGCCGGGCGCACGGCCCTGGTGGTGGACGACGTCTTCGACACCGGCCTCTCGCTCTCCGAGGCCGCGCGGCTGGTGCGCGACGCCGGGGCCGGCAAGGTCATGACCTGTGTCTTCGCGCGCAAGCCCTGGCCGACCCCGCGGGCGATCGAGCCGGACTTCGTCGCCTGGGAGGCGCCTGCCCGGTTTTTGGTCGGTTACGGCATGGACGCCGCGGGCGCCTATCGCGGGCTGCCCTATATCGGCGCGTTGGACTAGAAGGGGCTTCGCCCTATTGCCGCCGCATCGCTGCGGCTTCCAGCGCGTTCTATCTCCATGGGAGCTCATATCTTGACGACACGCGCGGCGGCCCTTGCGGCCCTCCTGATCCTTGCCTGCGCCCAGGGCGGCTGCAGCCAGGCGGCGAAGACCGGCGCCGCCGCGACGGGCAAGTTCGCGGGCCTCGACGGCGAGATCCTGACCTGGCGCAAGGAGATCATCGCCGCCGATCCGCTCTGCAAGAGCCAGGCGGAGGGCCAGAAGTGCGACAGCTTCGATGTGGCGTGCAAGGCCGAGCGCACCGTCACGCCTGAGGACCAGGCCAGGGGGATCACCGCCCGGGTCGTCGCGGCCATGACCTGGAACGGCTTCGACACCAAGTTCCTGCACGCCCAGAACGGCTCGCGGACCGCCGAGTTCGTGAAGAACGCATCGGGCTGGACGCGGGCCGAGCACAAGCCGGTCAACATGGGCTCCTGCGCCGACCTTTAGGCGGAAGGCCGCCATCGCGGAACCGCGCCTCGTCCGCTTCGTTTGCAGGGCGGGACGCGAACTTCTGGAATCGTCATGGCCATCTACCAGCTCTACCTGTTCGACGCGGGCGGCCGTCTGAAGGAGTCGATCGAACTCGAGTGCGGTTCGGACGTCGAAGCCAAGGTCTATGTCGAAGACCAGCACGACGCGCGCGCCAAAGAGCTCTGGTGTTGCGGCCGCGTGATCCAGCAATACGCCGCCGCGGCCTAAAGCCAGGGCGCGGCCTGTTCGCGGGCCAGCATGTCGTCGTAGGTCGGGCGCGGGCGGACCACCGCGAACTGCGATCCCTTCACCAGCACCTCGGGGGCCAGCAGGCGGGAATTGTACTCGCTGGACATGGCCGCCCCATAGGCGCCGGCGGTCATGAAGGCCACCAGGTCGCCGGCCTCGATCGGCGGCAGGGCGCGGTCGCGGGTGAAGGTGTCGCCGGTCTCGCAGATCGGTCCCACGACGTCGTAGACCACCGGCTCGCCCGCCCGGGGCTTCACCGGCTGGATCTCGTGATAGGCGTCGTACATGGCCGGCCTGAGCAGGTCGTTCATGGCCGCGTCCAGGACCAGGAACCTGCGGCCTTCGGGACGCGCGTTGACGTGCAGCACGCGGGCCACCAGCACCCCGGCGTTGGCGGCGATCATCCGGCCGGGCTCGAAAGCGAACTGGATGTCCGGCAGGCCGTCCATGACGCGCGCGATCATCGCGGCGTAGTCGCTGGGGGCCGGCGGGGTCGGCTGGTTGAAATAGGGGGCGGCGAGGCCTCCGCCGAGGTCCAACCGCTCGACGGAAAGCCCTTCGGCGCGCAAACGCTCGACGAGCGCCCGCATCTTGCGGAACGCCGCCTCAAGGGGGGCGAGATCGGTGATCTGGCTGCCGATGTGGCAGGCGACGCCCACCGGCCGGACCCCGGCCATGTTGGAGGCGTTGGCGTAGAGCCGCTCGGCCTCGGCCATGGAGACGCCGAACTTGTTCTCGGCCTTGCCGGTGGAGATCTTGGCGTGGCCGCCGGCCTCGACGTCCGGATTGACCCGGATGGCGATCGTGGCGCGCTTGCCCATGCGCTGGGCGACTGTGTTGACGAGGTGGAGCTCCGGCTCGGACTCCAGGTTGATCTCGGCGACGCCGGTTTCCAGGGCGTAGGCGACCTCGGCCTCGGTCTTGCCGACGCCGGAGAAGACGATGCGCTCGGCCGGCACGCCGGCGGCGATCGCCCGGCGGATCTCGCCCTCGGAGACCACGTCGGCGCCGGCGCCGGCCTGGGCGAGGGTGCGCAGCACCGCGACGTTCGAATTGGCCTTCACCGCAAAGGCGATCAGCGGATCCTTGAGGCCGGCGGCGGTCAGGGCGTCGCGCAGCACATTGAAGTGCCGCTCAAGCGTGGCGGACGAATAGACATAGACCGGCGTGCCGACGGCCTCGGCGATCTTCGCCAGAGCCACGTCTTCGCAATAGAGCTCGCCCCCCTGAAGCTCGAAATGGTTCATCGCGGGTTGGCGTAGGGGTTGGGCAAGGCGCCCTGCGGCGCCGAGCGGGTCGGATCCTGGCCGGAGCCCTCGATCGGAAGGGTGCGCGGCGGGGCGGGATCGGTGGCGCGGTCGCGCGGGTCGACGGTGTCGACCGGGCGCTGCGGATCCTGGGCCTGGCGCTGCCGCTCGTCGGCCTGGCGGGTGGTGGCGCCGCCGACGCCGTTCAGGGGGCCGGGTTTCTCAAGTTCGCCCAGCTTGCCGCAGGCGGCGAGCGGGCCGCCGAGGATCGCGAGGACCGCGCAGGCGCGGCTGAGGGTGCGAAGGCTCATGCGAGGATTTCCTTCCAACGCTGGATCTGGCCGCGCACCTGATCGGGCGCGGTCCCGCCATAGCTCATTCGGCTGGCCACGGAAGCCTCCGGGCTCAGCACCTTGTAAACGCCGTCGGTGATCCGCGGCTCCAGGGCCTGCAGGTCGGCGAGCGGCAGGTCGACCAGGCCGCAACCCAGCGCCTCGGCCCGCTTCACCGCCGCGCCGGTGATGTGGTGGGCGTCGCGGAAGGGCAGGGCGAGCTCGCGCACCAGCCAGTCGGCGAGGTCGGTGGCGGTGGAGAAGCCGGCGCCGGCCGCGGCGGCCATGCGCTCGGTGTCGGGCTCCAGGTCGGCGACCATGCCGGCCATGGCGCGAAGCGACAGCTCGAGCGCGTCGAAGGCCTCGAAGGTCGGGACCTTGTCCTCCTGCATGTCCTTCGAATAGGTCAGCGGCAGGCCTTTCATGACCACGGCAAGCTGGGTGAAAGACCCTAGCAGGCGGCCGGCCTTGGCGCGCACCAGCTCAGCGGCGTCCGGGTTTTTCTTCTGCGGCATGATCGACGAGCCGGTGGTGAAGGCGTCGGTCAGGCGGATGAAGCCGAACTGCGGCGTCATCCAGATCACGATCTCCTCGGCCAGCCGCGACAGGTGGATGGCGGTGATGGTCGCGGCCGCCAGGGCCTCCAGCGCGAAATCGCGGTCGGCGACGGCGTCGAGGGAATTGGCGGCCGGGCGGTCGAAGCCCAGGGCCTTGGCGGTCGCGTCGCGGTCGATGGGGAACGGCGAGCCGGCGAGCGCCGCGGCGCCCAGCGGGCTCTCGTTCATCCGCGTCCGGGCGTCGGCGAAGCGCGAGGCGTCGCGGCCGAACATCTCGACATAGGCCATCAGGTGGTGGCCGAAGGTCACCGGCTGGGCCGGCTGCAGGTGGGTGAAGCCCGGCATCAGGGTGGCGGCGTGCGGCTCGGCCTTGGCGAGGAGCGCCTTCTGGAGCGCGCCGATCTGCAGGCCCGTGCGGTCGCAGGCCTCCCGCACCCACATGCGGAAATCGAGGGCCACCTGATCGTTGCGCGAGCGCGCGGTGTGCAGCCGCCCGGCCGCCGGCCCGATCAGCTCGCGCAGCCGGGCCTCGACGTTCATGTGGATGTCTTCGAATTCCTCGCGGAACGGGAAGGTCCCGGCGGCCATCTCCTGGCCGATCGCTTCCAGGCCCTTGAGGATCGCCTGGGCGTCCTCGCTTGTAATGACGCCGGTCTTTTGCAACATCGCCGCGTGCGCGCGGGACCCCTCCAGGTCCTGGGCGGCCAGCCGCCGGTCGAAGCCGATGGAGACGTTGATCGCCTGCATCAGCTCGGCCGGCTTGTCCGAGAAACGGCCGCCCCACATGGCCTGCCCGCCCGGGTCGGCGGTCTTCGGGGCGTCAGAGGAAGAGTTCGTCATATGAACGATCAGTCCGCGGCCAAACCCAGGGGCGGGGTCCTGACATGGGCCCTCTGGGGCGCCGCTGCTATAGGCGTCGCGGCGGTTGTCTACATCATCGCGCAGTCCTCGACCAAGCCGGCGACGCAGGCGCCGGTCGCCGTGTCCGGCGCCGTGCCTGTCGCGACCGAGACGCACGACGTCGCCAAGAAGCTCGAGCACGCCGCCGATGGCGTCGCGCCGCCCGCCTACGCCTTCGTCGACGGCTCCGGGAAAAAGCTCACGCCGGCCGATTTCAAGGGCAAGGTCGTGGTGATGAACCTCTGGGCGACCTGGTGCGGGCCCTGCAAGATCGAGATGCCGACGCTGGCCAAGCTGGCCAAGTCCTATGAGGGCAAGCCGGTGGTCGTCGTCGCCGTCAGCATCGACAAGGCCGAGGCGCTGGACCAGGCCAAGGCCTTCATCGCCCAGCAGGCGCCGCTGGCCTTCTATAACGACCCGGAAGCCAAGCTGCCCTGGGCGCTGAAGCCCGTGGCGAACGGCATGCCGACAACGATCATCCTGGGCAAGGACGGCCTGGAGCGCGGACGCATCTCCGGCGAGGCCGACTGGGCGGGTCCGGGCGCCAAGGCGGTGATCGACAAGCTTCTCGCCGACAGCTGAGCGCCCGGAAGGTCAGGCGGCTCAGGCGACCTGGCGGCTCTTGTTGGCCGGGGCCGAACCCTGGTTCGTCAGGGCCCGGAGCAAACCGACCAACGAGGTGCGGGCGTCCGGCGTCATCTGTTCATAGGCGGCGAGCAGCTCCAGCGCGCCGGGCGTGCGCATGCGCGTCAGGAGATCGAGGTCGCCGGTCGTCTCGCGGTCGGGACCGTCCAGCACGTCCATGAGGTCAACGACGCGGCACTTGAGCGCGCGGGCGATCTGGACCAGGCGCGAGAAGGAGATGCGGTTCGCGCCGTTCTCATATTTCTGGATCTGCTGGAAGCTCACTCCGCACTGGTCGGCCAGGGCTTCCTGCGAGATGCCGATGGTCCGCCGGCGAATCCTGACGGCGGCGCCCAAGGCGACATCCATAGGATCCGGCGCCTTTGTCGATGGGTCTGCCAATTGCGATCCTCCTGGCCGGATTGTGCTCCACGGATCGATCCCCCCGGACCCCGCGTACCAGCTCTACCATAGGTTAAGGCTACTGTTTCCACATTGAAAAGCGTTTCAAAAACCGTTGGTGCGACAATTTGCAACCTCTGCCGTAGAAGTCACGCCCGAACGCTTAACAGGCGAGTCGACAAGCCGACCAACGACTGCCCGGTTAAGCACTTGGTGACCGAAGCACCCCGATCTCAGCTTCTGAAGTGTCAACGCCAGTTCCGGGTTCCATGCGCGCCATTCGCCTCCATCCACCCTTCGACCACGGCGCGGCGCTCCGCGTACCGCCGCCCAGCGACAAGGCCGGCTGGCGAACGCTCTGGCGCTGGCTGGGCCAGGAGGCCTGTGCGGTGATCGAAAGCGCCGCGATCCAGGTGCGCACCCCGGAGGGGCCGGTGATCGCCCGCTGCGGCGACTGGATCGTGCTCTCGCACTCCGGATCGTTCCACGTCGCCCACGCCGCCCGGGCCTGCGACGCCTGACGACGGCCGCAAGAATCCGCCATAAGAGCGAATGCCTTCCAGGTTCGCCACCCTGTCCGACGCCGCCGCCTGGTATGACGCCTGGCTGGGCGAGGCCGCCTTGCCGCTGTGGGCGAGCGCCGGCGTCGACCCGGTGGGTGGGCTCTTCCAGGAGGCGCTGACCGCCGACGGCCGGCCGGTCGAGGGGCCGCGGCGGGCGCGGGCGCAGGCGCGGCAGGTCTTCGTCTTCGCCTCCGCCGCGGCGGCCGGCTATGGCGAGCGCTGGCTTGCGGTGGCGCAGACCGGCTGGGCGCGGTTCGCCGCGGCCTACCGCCGACCCGACGGCCTGTTCATCAACCGCGCGGCGGCCGACGGGACCCCGCTGGACAAGGGCGCCGACGTCTACGAGCAGGCCTTCGCGCTGCTGGCCATGGCGGCCCTTGAGGGCGCGGATCCGGGCGCCGGCGACCGGCCGGGCGAGGCCGGGCGCACGCTCGACGCGCTGGAGACCCGGCGGGTCCCGGCGGGCGGCTTCCGCGAGGCGGGTCCGCACCCCTACCAGGCCAACTGCCACATGCACCTCTTCGAGAGCGCGCTCGCCTGGGAGGCGGCCGGCGGCCCGCGCTGGGTGGCGCTCAGCGACGAGATCGCCGAGCTGGCCATGAGCCGGTTCATCGACCCCGCGACCGGGGCGCTGCGGGAATTCTTCGACGCCGACTGGCGGGCCCTCGCCGGCGAGGGCGGCCTGGTCGAGCCCGGCCACCAGTTCGAATGGGCCTGGCTGCTGGACCGCTGGGGCAAGGCGCGCGCGAAGCCCGCGGCGCTGGCCGCGGCGCGGCGGCTGTTCGAAAACGGGCTCCGCGGCGTCGATCCGGTCCGCGAGGCCGCCGTCAACGCGCTGTGGGACGATTTCTCGGTCCGCGACGGCTCGGCCCGGCTCTGGCCGCAGACCGAGCACCTGAAGGCCGCGGTGGCGATGGGCGACGAGAGCCAGGGGCTCCGGGCCGCACGCGGCCTGGCGCAGTACCTCGACACGCCCATGCGCGGGGCCTGGCGCGACAAGCTCAAGCCCGACGGGACGTTCGTCGAGGAGCCAGCCCCGGCGACCTCGTTCTACCATCTGATGGTTGCGATCCTGACGCTGACGGCGCAGGGAAATCGGGCCGCCTGACCGACCGGCGGCATGCAACCGGCGAGGGCGCCGTTGGTTCTCGCCGGAGGGCTAAGGAGCTTTCCGATGGATATGCCGCAAAAGCCGACCTTCCAGGTCACCGACCCCGCGACCGCCAAGCCGGGGCGCAGCTATCCCGGCCATACCGGCGAGGAGGCGCTGGAGATCGCGCGGGCGGCGCGCGCTGCTTTCGAGGGTTGGCGGCGCACGGACATCGCCGAGCGCGCGGCCCTGATGCGCAAGGCCGGCGCGGCCTTGCGCGCCCGCAGCGACGAATTCGCCGCCCTGATGACCGACGAGATGGGCAAGACCCTGACCGAAGGCCACGCCGAGGTCGAGAAATGCGCCGGCAACTGCGACTTCTACGCCGAGCGCGCCGCCGGCTTCCTGGCCGACCAGCCGGTCGATATGGGCGGCCCCCGCGCCAAGGTTTCGTTCCGGCCGCTGGGGACCATCCTGGCGGTGATGCCGTGGAATTTTCCGTTCTGGCAGGTGTTCCGCTTCGCCGCCCCGACGCTGATGGCCGGCAACACCGCGGTCCTCAAGCACGCGAGCAACGTGCCGGGCTGCGCTCTGGCCATCGAGGACGTGTTCCGCCAGGCGGGGTTCCCCGAGGACGTGTTCCGCACGCTCCTGATCCCCAGCCGCGACGTCCGCGCGGTGATCGAGGACGACGCCATCGCCGCGGTCAGCCTGACGGGTTCGGTCGACGCCGGGCGGCAGGTCGCCGCCCAGGCCGGCGGGGCGCTCAAGAAGTGCGTGCTCGAGCTCGGCGGCAGCGACGCCTACCTGGTGCTGGAGGATGCCCATATCCCGGCCGCCGCCGAGGTCGCCGCCACCGCGCGGATGGTCAACGGCGGGCAGAGCTGCATCGCCGGCAAGCGGTTCATCGTGGTGGCCGAGGTCCGCGAGGCCTTCGAGCAGGCGCTGGTGGGCGCCATGGCCGGCTTCGCCATGGGCGACCCGCGGCAGGCTGAGACCAAGCTCGGCCCAATGCAGAGCGTCGAGGCCCGCGACCACATCCATAAGCAGGTCGAAGACAGCCTGGCCAAGGGCGCCCGCGCGCTGATCGGCGGCGAGGTCCCGGACAAGCCCGGCGCCTGGTATCCGGCCACTGTGCTTACCAACGTGCGCCCCGGCATGCCGGCCCACGACGAGGAGGTGTTCGGCCCGGTCGCCGCGGTGATCGAGGCGAAGGATGAGGCGGACGCCATCCGCATCGCCAACGACAGCCCGTTCGGCCTGGGCTCCGGCGTCCTGACCGGCGACGTCGAGCGCGGCGAGCGGATCGCCACCGAGGAGCTCGAAGCCGGCATGAGCTTCGTGAACCAGAACGTGCGCTCCGACAGCCACCTGCCGTTCGGAGGCGTGAAGCACTCCGGCTACGGCCGCGAATGCTCGGCGTTCGGCATCCGCGAGTTCGTGAACATCAAGACCGTGCTGATCCACCCCGAGGCCCGCTGAGAAGGCCGTCGGCGAAAAGCCGGCTCGCCTAGGCCGTCGCCAGGAAGTCGACGATCTGCTGGGCCCTATGGCGTACGAGGCCGGACGTCAGAATCCGCTGGCGGCCGTTGTGCGCCATGGCCTCGCCAGCGTCGCTTTCGATCAGGTTGCGGACAAGGTCGGAGATTCCTTGCGGCGCCGCACGGTCGTAGAGCGCGATCTCGCCCGGTCCCTCGAATTGCGCCACCAGGTCAGCGCTGAAGTCCGAAACCACGGCCGCGCCCGCCAGGGCGGCATAGGTCGCCCGCTCGCAGGCCCCGTTGCCGGCGTTCAGGTTGATGACGATCTTGGCGTCGTTGTAGTGGTCCGCAATGTCCTTGAAGGCGACCCAGCTATCCAGGTGCGTGACGTTGTCGCGTTCGCCCAGAATCTCGCGCCAGCCGGGGCCGCTGACGGCGACCGGAAGCCCGGACTGGGCCAGGGCCTCCACGATCCGGATGCGATCCAGTTGCCGGACGTAGGTCAGCGGTTCGCGCAGCAGGGCGACAAGTTGATCGTCAAGGCCGGGATCGACCCCGAACCGGACTCCGAGGGACAGTCCATCGGAGGTGGCGTTAAAGGCCTCGAGGAGCGAGGCTTCCCGATCGGCCATCAGCCGCTCCACGACGCCGATCAGCAGGCGCTTGCCCACGCTCTCCTCAGCCTGTTCCCAAAGAGCCTGGGGCCGTCCGACGAAGCTCGCGGCGATGAACACCGGCCATTTGCGCTCATGATAGCCTTTCAGGGGCGCTTGCGGCGGCTCGGCGCCGAGCAGCATCGTCGTCCCTCGGCCGGGGAGCTTCAGAGCCTGGGCGAACCGCAGGTGATTGTGGTTCGAGTAGACGGCGTAGCGTCCCTGGAGTGCGCGGGCGAGGCTATGCGGCGCGTAGATCGGATGGTCGAGCTGCCAGCCGAGAAACTTGATCCCCAAGGCGTCGAAGAGCGAGACGCCGTTGTCCAGGGTGACGCCTCCGAAAAACGAGCTGAACGATACGCAGGCCTCGAAGCGTCCGAGTTGAAGTTCGCGGGCCAGTTCCTGCGCCGGCGCCACGCCGTCGACCACATGGACGGACTGGTCGGAGATCACCACCTCGTGCCCCAGTTCGGCCAGGCCGCGGCCGAGAGATTCGACGAACTGGCTGTAGGCGTGAATCTCCGCGAAGGCCTTGATCAGCAGCAATTTCATTGGTCAGGTCGAGCCCCGCGCTGGGCGACGCGACCGCCGCGTCGGCGCCACCTGAGCGCGACTCGCGCCTAGGGGTAAAGGGCTCTCGAAGGCGGGGTCCGGTCGCGGCTGTGGGCGAGGCGGCCGGCTAGGTAGGTCCGCTCGATCGCCCGGTCGTCGCCGAGGATCGAGAGCACGAAGAGCTGCTCGGCGATGGTCCTGGCCGCGCCGGTGCGCCGCGCGAGCAGCGGGGTGGCGGCGAGGTCGAGGACCAGGAAGTCGGCCTCCTTGCCGGGCGCCAGGTTGCCGACCTGATCGTCGATCTTCAGGGCCCGGGCGCCGGCCAGCGTCGCCAGGTAGAAGGCGTGCAGGGGGTCGAGGACCTCGCCGCCCAGCTGGCCCACCTTGTAGGCCTCGCCCATCATGTGCAGCAGGGAGAAGCTCGCGCCGGCCCCGATGTCAGTTCCGAGGCCCACGGTGACGCCGCAGTCGCACGCCTGTTTCAGGCTGAAGAGCCCTGAGCCCAGGAGCAGGTTCGAGGAGGGGCAGAAGGCCGAGGCGGCGCCGGCCCGCTGCATGCGGCGAAGCGCGTCGTCCGTCGAGTGGACGCAGTGGGCGAAGACCGAGCGCGGCCCGACCAGGCCGTGGCGGGCGTAGACGTCCAGGTAGTCGCGGGCGTCCGGGAAGAGCTCGCCGACCCGGGCGATCTCCTCGAGGTTCTCCGACATGTGGGTGTGGATGAGGACGTCGGGGTGGGCGGCGGCGACCTGGCCGGCCATGGCCAGCTGGGCGTCGGACGAGGTGACGGCGAAGCGCGGCGTCACCGCATAGCCCAGCCGGCCCCGGCCCCGCCAGGCGCGGATCAGCGCCTCGGTGTCGGCCCGGCCGGTCTCGACGGTGTCGCAGAGGCCCGCCGGCGCATGGCGGTCCATCAGCACCTTGCCGGCGATGAGCCGCATGTCGCGGGCGAGCGCCGCCTCGAACAGGGCGTCCACGGAGGTCTTGTGGACCGTGCCGAAGACCAGCGCGCTGGTGGTGCCGTTGCGCAGCAGCTCGTCGAGGAAGAAGGCGGCGGCCTCGTCGGCGTGGGCGCGGTCGGCGAAGGCCTGTTCGGCCGGGAAGGTGTGGGTGTTCAGCCAGTCCAGCAGCTGCGAGCCCCAGGCGGCCACCACGTCGGTCTGCGGATAGTGGATGTGGGCGTCGACGAAGCCGGGGGTGATCAGCTTGCCGGGGAAGGGCGTGACGGGCGTGTCGGGCGGCAGGGCCGGAAAAACGTCCGTATACGCTCCAAAGGCGGCCACATGCCCGTCCTCGACGACCAGCAGGCCGTCCTCGTGATAGGCCCAGGCGGCCTCGGCGGGCGCCCGGCAGGGGTCTTCCAGGGCATGCAGCAGGGCGGCCCGGTAGGCGTGGCGGGTCACGGGCGCACCCGGATCTGGTCGGCGGGCGCTAGCTCGATCTCGTCGAGATTGTCGCCGGGGCCGGCGCGGTCGATCACCAGGAAGTCGCTCTCGGCGTCCAGCGGCAACAGGAAGTGGTGCCAGACGCCCTTGGCGTAGTTCACGCCCTGATGCGGCTGGGCGTGGAAGACGCGGATCGCGGCCGGATCGAAGGCGCCGGCCGGGGCCACGGCGACCAGGAAGGCGCGGGCCTGCAGCGGCGTGAAGCTCTGGCTGCCCAGCGGGTGGCGCTCGAAGACCTTCAGCAGCGGCGGGTCGAGCGGGCGGGCGCGGAACAGGCTGACGATGGCGTGACCGCCGCCGTCGGCGACGTCGATACGGGCAAGGTCGTTGAAACGGGTCGTATGGCCGTAGTTGATGGCGATCCGCTCGGCCCGATCAGAGGCCTCGATCACCTCCCCGAACGGCGCGAAGGCCTCGGCGGTGAGCGGCTCAGGGGTGAGTTCACGCATCAGGCGCCGACCTTCGCGCCGGCCTTGATCCAGGCGCCCAGGCTGGCGCGCTCGGCGTCGGTCATGCCGGTCTCGTTGTTGAGCGGCATGGAGTGGGTGGCGACCGCGCGTTCATAGACCTTGGCGGCGTTCTTGGTGAGGCCCGCGTCGGTGTCGAGGATCACGCCGTTGGGCGGGGCCGTGACGCCTTTGTGGGCCGGGGTGGCGGCGTGGCACATGACGCAGTGACGATCGATCAGCATACGGACGTCGGCGAAGGGCGGAACCGGGACCTCGGCGGGCGGCGGCGGCTTGGCGGTCTCGTTCAGCACCGCGACCGTGACGAAGGCGAGCGCCCCCAGCGCCAGGACATCGAAGCGCAGCTGGCCGGCGTTCTTGAGGTTGAAGAAGTGGCGGATGGTCCAGCCGACGATCCCCAGCCCCGCCAGCCACAGCCAGTTCAGGGGCGCCGAGACGATCATCGGATAGTGGTTGCTGACCATGATGAAGAGCACGGGCAGCGTCATGTAGTTGTTGTGGACGCTCCGCTGCTTGGCCTGCTTGCCCAACGCCGGGTCGGGGGCCTCGCCGGCGAGCACCTGGGCCACCACCTTGCGCTGGTTGGGGATGATGATCAGGAAGACGTTGGCGGCCATCACCGTGCCGATGATCGCGCCCAGGTGCATCACCGCGCCGAGGTCGGAGAAGACGCGGGTGAGGCCCCAGGCCGCCGCGGTCAGCGCCAGGAACCAGACGACGCCGAAGGCCCGCAGGTTCTGGCCGAGCGGCGAGCGGCAGAGGCCGTCGTAGACCAGCCAGCCGGCGACCAGGGTCCCCAGGCCGAGGCCGATCGCCTGCCAGCGGCCGAGCGCCAGGCGGTGGGCGTCGATCAGGTTCACGTCGGCGCCGACGTAGAAGATCAGCGCCAGGAGCAGGAAGCCGGAGATCCAGGTGGTGTAGGCCTCCCACTTGAACCAGTGCAGCTCGTCGGGCATTCCGGCCGGGGCCACCATGAACTTCGTCTGGTGATAGAAGCCGCCGGAGTGGACGCTCCACAGCTCGCCGGCGACGCCCTCCCGCTGTTCGGCCGGCGCCTTCAAATGGCTGTCCAGCCACATGAAATAGAACGACGAGCCGATCCAGGCGACGCCCGCGGTCAGGTGCAGCCAGCGGATCGCCAGATTGGCCCAGGCCGCCCACTCGAAGGTCACGCGTTGCCGTCCTCGGTCAGTTGCAGAAGCTCCGCGGCCAGCGCCACGGCGATCACCGCCGGCGCCTTGCTCTTCAGGCTCGGGATGCCGATCGGGCAGACCAGGCGGGCGAGATCGGGGTCGGTGACGCCCTCGGCGCGCAGGCGGCTCTCGAAGCGGGCCCGCTTGGTCCGCGAGCCGATCAGGCCGAGGTAGCCGAAGTCGCCCTTCGCTAGGGCGGCGCGGGTCAGGCGGTAGTCGAGGTCATGGCTATGGGTGAAGATGGCGAAGAGGGTTCCGCCGGGCGAGGCCTCGATACAGGCCTCAAGCTCATCCTCACTCAGCACCTCGGCGCGGGTTCCGCCGGCTTCCGGCCGCAGGTCCTCGCGGCTGGCCAGCCAGTCGAGATGGAACGGCAGCGGCGCGAAGGCGCGGGCGACCGCCTGGCCGATGTGGCCCGCCCCGAAGATCACCAGGCGCGGATGTTTGGGCGCGATGGCCTCGGAGAGTGTGCGGACGTCGGGGATCGGGACGCGGGGCGAGTTGTCGGCGGGGTCCGGGCCGGTGGCGGACTGCACGGAACGCTGCAGGTCGGCGCCGTCGATATCGGCCTGCAGGCGGAAGGGCGCGCCGGCGCCGCAGGCCTGCGCGGCCTCGGCCAGCCAGCTCCGGCTGTCGGCGTCGATCCGCTCGACCAGGAGGCGTACGCGGCCGCCGCAGCACTGGCCCAGCAGCGGACCCAGGGGATAGTCCTGCAGGGCGTGGCGGCGCTGGGCCTGGGTGAGCAGCCTGCGGGCCTGGTCGAGCGCCTGGCGTTCCAGCGAGCCGCCGCCGATGGTCCCGGTGAAGCGGTCGGGCCAGACCAGCATCCGCGCGCCGATCTCGCGTGGCGTCGAGCCTTGCGCGCCCACGACGGTGGCCATGGCCAGCGCCTCGCCGCGCTCGACCGCCGCCAGGGCCTCGGCGATCCACTCAGACATCGGCCGCCCTCCCGCGCACGTCCTCGACGGCGGCCAGGATACGCTCCGGCGTCGCCGGCGCATCGAGGTTCGGCACGACCTTGTGGTCGGCGGCGCTGGCCACCGCGTCAGTAAGCGCCGAGAAGACCGAGATCGCCAGCATCAGTGGCGGCTCGCCCACGGCCTTGGAGCGGTGGATGGTGGCCTCGCGGTTCTTGCCCGGCGCCCAGATCGCCAGGTTGAAGGCGTCGGGCCGGTCGCCGGCGGCGGGAATCTTGTAGGTGGAGGGCGCGTGGGTGCGCAGCGCGCCCTTGTCGTCGAACACCAGTTCCTCGGTGGTCAGCCAGCCCATGCCCTGGATGAAGCCGCCCTCGATCTGGCCCGCGTCCACCGCCGGGTTCAGCGAGCGGCCGCAGTCGTGAAGGATGTCGACGCGGGTCACCTTGTTCTCGCCGGTCAGGGTGTCGATCACCACCTCCGAACAGGCCGCGCCATAGGCGTAGTAGTAGAACGGCCGGCCGTGGTGGTTGGCGCGGTCGTAGTGGATCTCGGGCGTGCGGTAGTAGCCGGTGGCGGAGAGCGAGATGCGCTCGAAATAGGCGCGGCGCACAAGCTCGGTGAAACTCAGCGTCGTCTCGCCGGCCTGGACGCCGTCGGGACCGAACACCACCTCGGCGGGCTTGCAGGCGAAGGTCTTGGCGGCGAAGACGGTCAGGCGGTCCTTGATCGTCCGCGCCGCGGCCTGGGCGGCCATGCCGTTGAGATCGCTGCCCGAGGAGGCGGCGGTGGCCGAGCTGTTGGGCACCTTGTCGGTCCGCGTGGCGCTGATCTTCACGCTGTCGAGCGGGACCTGGAACTCGTGGGCGACGACCTGGGCGACCTTGATGTTGAGCCCCTGGCCCATCTCGGTCCCGCCGTGGTTCAGGTGGATCGAGCCGTCGGTGTAGACGTGGACCAGGGCGCCGGCCTGGTTCAGGTGGTTGGCGGTGAAGGAGATGCCGAACTTCACCGGGGTAAGCGACAGCCCGCGCTTCAGGAGGGTGTTTTCGGCGTTCCAGGCGGCGACCGCCTTGCGGCGGGCGCGGTAGCCGCAGCTCGCCTCCAGCTCGGTCATCAGCTCGAAGGCGACGCTGTCGGTGACCGTCTGGCCGTAGGGCGTCAGGTTACCCGAGACGCCGTAGAGGTTGGCCAGGCGCACATCCAGCGGGTCCTTGCCCAGGCGCCAGGCGATGGCGTCCATGGCGCGCTCGATCCCCATCATGCCCTGCGGCCCGCCGAAGCCGCGGAAGGCGGTGTCGGAGACGGTGTTGGTCCGCAGGCGGTGCGAGACGATCTCGGCGGCCTGCAGGCAGTAGGCGTTGTCCGAATGGAACATCGCCCGGTCGTTGATCGCGATGGAGAGGTCGGCGGAGTGGCCGCAGCGCGCGGCGAGCTCGAAGGCCGCGCCGCGCAGAAGGCCGTCGCCGTCGAAGCCCACCTGCCAGTCGACGGCGAAGGCGTGACGCTTGCCGGTCATCACCATGTCGTCGTCGCGGTCGAGGCGCACCTTGGCCGGGCGGCCGGTCCTGGTCACCGCCAACGCCGCCAGGGCCGCGTAGTGCACCGACTGGGTCTCCTTGCCGCCGAAGCCGCCGCCCATCCGGCGCACCTCGACGACCACGGCGTTGTCGCGCAGGCCCAGGCAGCGGGCGATCAGGTGCTGGGTCTCGGTGGGGTTCTGGGTGGAGGACCAGACGTGCAGGTCGCCGTCCTCGCCGGGCAGCACCAGCGCCACCTGGCCCTCGAGGTAGAAATGGTCCTGGCCGCCGACAGCCAGGGCGCCGCAGAGCGCGTGCGGCGCGGAGGCGATGGCGGCGTGGGCGTCGCCCAGGCGCATGACCTGGCTGTCCTCGATCAGCGAGTTGGCGGCGCGCGCCGCCTCGATGGTCAGTAGCGGCGGCAGGTCCTCGTAGTCGACGACGGCGAGGGAGGCGGCGGCGCGGGCCTTCGGCAGGCTCTCGGCGGCGACGGCGAACAGCGGCTGGCCGACGTAGCGCACGACGCCTTCCGGCAGCAGCGGCTCGTCGTTCATCACCGGGCCGATCTCGTTCTTGCCCGGCACGTCGGCCGAGGTGAGGACGCAGACCACGCCCGGCGCGGCGCGGACGGCGGAGAGGTCGAGACGGGCGACGCGGGCGTGGGCGCGCGTGCTTTGGCCGACGTGGAGGTGCAGCAGGCCCGCGGGTTCGGGCAGGTCGTCGATGTAGAGCGCCTCGCCGGCGACGTGCTTCTCGGCGCTGTCGTGGGCGATGGCGCTGTGGACGGCGGTGAGCGTGCGAAGGGCGTCGCCGGCGTCAGCCATGGGCCACCGCCTCGGCGTCCAGCACGCGGGTCGGCGCGGCCGCCTGGCTCTCCAGCCAGGCCTTGAGCAGCAGGTTCTGAGCGGCCTGCAGGCGATAGCCGGCTGAGGCGCGCATGTCGTCGATCGGCTGGAAGTCCTGCGCAAGCGCCTCGGCGGCGGCGCGGACCGTGGCCTCCGTCCAGGGCTGGCCGGTCAGCGCGGCTTCGCAAGCCGCGGCCCGCCTGGGCGTCGCGGCCATGCCGCCGAAGGCGATGCGCGCGTCGGCGACCTTGCCGGCGTCGAGGCCGATGGAGATGCCGGCGCAGAGGGCGGAAATGTCCTGGTCGAAGCGCTTGGAGAGCTTGAAGACCTTGAAGATCCGGCCCGCCGGGATCTTCGGGACGACCACCGCCTCGACGAACTCGCCGGGCGCCCGGTCCTGCTTTCCGTAGGCCAGGAAATAGGCCTCCAGCGGCAGGGCGCGGGTGGCCTCGCCCTTGCGCAGCACGAGGCTCGCGCCGGCGGCGATCAGGGCCGGCGGCATGTCGCCGATCGGCGAGCCGTTGGCGATATTGCCGCAGACGGTGCCGAGGTTCCGGACCTGCAGTCCGCCCAACCGCCTCAGCAGTCCGGCGAACTCCGGGTGCAGATCGCCGAGCAGGGCCGTGGCGTCGGCGTAGCGAACGCCGGCGCCAATCCGGATGGCGTCGCCGAGGTCCTCGATGCGGCGCAGCTCCGCGACCTCGTTCAGCGAGATGATCGTCGGCAGCTCGCGATGCTGTTTGGTGACCCAGAGGCCCACGTCGGTGCCGCCGGCCAGGATGGTGGCGTCCGGGTTGGCCTCGACGGCGGCGGCGAATTCGGCGGTCGTGCGGGGGGCGAGGAAGCGGCGGCCCCGGTGCTCGATCTCCAGGCTCTCGGCCGGCCGGATGGCGGCCAGTTCGACGGCCAGGGCGTCGGCCAGGCGCGCCTCAGGGTCGGGACCCATGGCCTGGCCGGCCGCCAGGATCGGGCCGTAGCCGGTGCAGCGGCAGAGGTTGCCGGCCAGCGCGTCCTTCAGGGTCCCGCTGTCGGTCGCCGCGCCCTCCCGCCGGTGGGCGTAGAGGCTCATGACGAAACCCGGAGTACAGAAACCGCATTGGCTCGCATGGTTGGCGACCATGGCCTGCTGGATCGGGTGCAGGGCGCCCGCTTGGTCTCCTGGAGCCTTCTTCAGGCTCTCGACGGTGAAGAGCGCGCGCCCGTCCAGCATCGGCGCGAAGAGGATGCAGGCGTTGACCGCCCGGAAGCGCACACGGCCGTCCTCCAGCTCGCCCAGCACCACGGTGCAGGCGCCGCAGTCGCCCTCCGCGCAGCCCTCCTTGGTTCCGATGCGGCGCAGGTCGTAGCGCAACAGGTTGAGCACCGTCAGCGTCGGATCGACGCCGGTGAGGTCGCGGACCTCGCCATCCAGCAGGAATCGGATCGGCCGCGTCATCTCAGCTGCCGCGATAGGTGGAGTAGCCGAACGGGCTGACCAGCAGAGGCACATGGTAGTGCGCCCGGGGATCCTCGACGCCGAACTCGATGGCGACGGTCTCCAGGAAGGCCGGGTTGGCGAGATCGAGGCCCAGCCCGCGATAGTAGGCGCCGACGTCGAACTCCAGGCGGTAGGCGCCGGCCTGCAGGGTCTTGGCGGTCAGCAGAGGCGAATCGCAGCGGCCGTCGGCGTTGGTGACCGCGCTCGTCAGCAGCGCCGTTCCCCGGATCAGGCGCAACGCCACCCCCGCGGCGGGCTTGCCATGGGCGGTGTCCAGGACGTGGGTGGTGAGGCCGCTCATTCTCGCTCTTGCAGCAACTTCCGTGATCGCCAGCCGCCCAGAGTCGGTCCAAGCCCCCTGAATTGCAACTCTTTGGCGGTCCTGCGAGGCTGCACGCAGTCCCAAGCCTGCTATGCGGTCAGAGATGCCCAGAGACCCCTATCCCCGCGACCTGACCGGCTATGGCCGCGAGCCGCCGCACGCCGACTGGCCGGGTGGCGCGCGGATCGCGGTGCAGCTTGTCCTCAACTACGAGGAGGGCGGGGAGATGAGCGTGCTGCACGGCGACGCCCAGTCCGAGACGTTCCTCTCCGACCTGACCAATCCCGCGCCGGTGGTCGGCGCGCGGCACATGAGCATGGAGCAGGTCTACGAATACGGCGCCCGCGCCGGGGTCTGGCGACTCCTGAGGCTGTTCGCGCGCTGCGGCGTGCCGGCGACAGTGTTCGGCGTGGCCATGGCGATGGAGCGCAACCCGGCCGTGGTCGACGCCTTCCTGGAGGCCGGGCACGAGATCGCCTCGCACGGCTGGCGCTGGATCAACTACCAGGACGTGCCCGAGCAGGTTGAGCGCGAGCACATGTTCCGCGCCATCGAGGTCCACAAGCGGTTGACCGGCGAGCGGCCCTACGGGTGGTACACCGGGCGGACCAGCCCCAACACGCGGCGCCTCGTGGCCGAGCAGGGCGGCTTCCTCTACGACGCCGACGACTATTCCGACGACCTTCCGTTCTGGACGACCGCCGCGGGACGGCCGCAGCTCATCGTGCCCTACACCCTGGAGGCCAACGACATGCGCTTCTCCGGCGGCGGGCTGGCGACCGGCGAGCAGTTCTTCAGCTACCTGAAGGACGCCTTCGACGTGCTCTACGCCGAGGGGGAAGAGCGGCCGAAGATGCTGTCGGTGGGCCTGCACTGCCGGCTGGCCGGACGGCCCGGCAAGCTCGCGGGCCTCGAGCGGTTCATCCGCTACGCCCAGGGCCACAAGGATGTCTGGTTCTGCCGCCGGATCGAGATCGCCAGGCATTGGCGCGAACGGCATCCCTATGCGCCCTAGCTCGCTGTCGCACGCCGAATTCCTGGCGCGGTTCGGCCCGGTCTATGAGGCCTCGCCCTGGGTGGCGGAGGGGGTCTGGCCGGCGGTGGAGGCGGGCCGGCTCGACGAGCCGCCCGCTCTGGCGCGAGCCCTGCGCGTGGAGGTCGACGCCGCGCCGCGCGAGATGCAGCTGGCGCTGATCCGCGCCCACCCGGAGCTCGCGAGCCGCGCGCGGATGGCCGAGGCCTCGGTGCAGGAACAGTCCGGCGCCGGCCTCGATCAGTGCTCGCCCGCCGAGTTCGAGGCGTTCCAGCGCCTGAACGGCGCCTACAACGCCCGCTTCGGCTTTCCCTTCATCGTGGCGGTGAAGGGGCTGACGCGGACCGATATCCTGGCGGCGTTCGAGGCGCGGTTGGCCAACGACCCCGAAGCCGAGTTCGCGACCGCCATCGCCCAGATCCACCGCATCGCGAGCTTCCGGCTCGCCGACCTGACCTGAAGAGAGCGCCTGCCGTGTTCGACGACCTTCGCCGCCGCTATGTGGACCTGGCCCAGCCGCGGCTGGGGTCGGAGGTGGTCTACGCCACCGACGACTTCTTCGCCGACAAGGCCCGGCTGATCTCGCCCGAGCCGCCGGTCTTCATCCCGGGCAAGTACGACGACAACGGCAAGTGGATGGACGGCTGGGAGAGCCGCCGCAAGCGCGTCGCCGGCCACGACTGGTGCGTGGTGAAGCTCGGGGCGCCGGGGGAGGTGGCCGGCTTCGAGGTCGACACCCGTCACTTCACGGGCAACTACCCGCCGGGCGCCCAGCTCGAGGTCTGCCGCTCCGACGAGATCGTCCCGGACGAGGACGCCGCCTGGACCGTCGTGACGCACCGCCTGGACCTGAAGGGCGATGACCGAGCCTGGTTTCCGATCGATCACCGCGAGCCGGTGACCCATGTGCGGCTGCACATCTATCCCGATGGCGGGGTGGCGCGGCTGCGGGTCTGGGGCCGGGTGCTGCCGGACTGGACCAAGGTGAAGTCCGGCAAGGCTGTCGACCTGCTGGCGGTGGAGAACGGCGGCCGTGGGATTATCGCCAACGACGAGCACTATGGCGCGGTGGCCAACCTGACCGCCCCGGGCCGGGGCGTGAACATGGGCGATGGCTGGGAGACCCGCCGCCGCCGCGAGCCCGGCCACGACTGGGCGGTGCTGGAGCTGGGCGCCTTCGGCCGCATCGAGGAGGTCACCGTCGACACCGCCCACTTCAAGGGCAACTACCCCGACCGCTGCTCGATCCAGGCCTCGCGCCGGGCGCACGGCTCGCCGGAGGAGATCGCGCAACAGGCGCAGGCCTGGCCGGTGCTGTTGCCGGAGGTGAAGCTCTCCGCCGACCACGTCCATGTGTTCCGCGACGAACTCGCCGAGCTCGGGCCGCTGAAGTTCGTGCGCCTGAACATCTACCCGGACGGCGGGGTGAGCCGCCTGCGGGTCGTGGGCAAGCTCGCGACCTAGGCCGCGACGCTGATCGGCTCGAGCATGTCCTGGGCCATCCGCCGCTGGAGGTCGGGGATCGGCGTGGCCTTGCGCAGCGTCATATCCATGTGGACCGCGGTGATCGCGCAGGTGGCGCAGACCTCGCCGGTCTCGATGTTGTACATGGCGTGGACGAGCCGCATCACCCGCTCGCGCACCTCGACCACTTGGGAGCGCACCTCGATGCTGTCGCCGGCCAGGAGCTCGTGCTTGAAGGTGGTGAGCTGTTCGACGGTGGCCAGGCCGCGCTTGGACTCGCGCAGATAGGTCGGCGTCATGCCGATCTGCACGAGCAGGTTCCAGCTCGCCTCGTCGAACTTGCCCGCGTACCACATGTTGTTCATGTGCCCGAGGTGGTCGCAGTGCCACGTGTAGACCGTGCCGCGATAGGTCAGGAGTTCCGTCATCGTCCTTGTCTTTTCCCATGGGCGAGCCGCGTCCGAAGCGCAGTCCGCTGAATGTTGATACGGCACCGTATCGCACTTCCATTCCTGACGCAATACGGTACCGTATCAATAGTTGCGTTGGAGAGTGCCGATGAGCGATGACGGATCGCAGGACTGGGTGGCCGCCGCGCTCGACGTGCTGGCCGAAGGCGGCGTCGACGGCGTGCGGGTGGAGGTGGTGGCCCAGCGGCTCGGCGTCACCAAGGGCGGCTTCTACCGCCGCTACCGCGACCGGCGCGCCCTGCTCGACACCATGCTGGAGTCCTGGGTGGCGGGACGGCTGCAGGCGATCCAGCGGCAGACGCAGCTGGGCGAAGAGACGGCGCGCGGGCGGCTGCGCGCGCTGATCCGCCTGTTCTCCGCGCGGCTGAACCCCGAAGGGCTGTCGATCGAGCTGGCGATCCGGCAGTGGGCGCGCTCCGACGCCGGGGCCGCCGCGGCGGTCGCCCGGGTCGACGCCGTGCGGCTGGCCAGCGTGGCGGCGCTCTACGAACGGCTGGGATTTTCCAAGATCGAGGCCGAGGCCCGCGGCGCGCTGCTCTACACCTTCATCTTCGGCCGGGGCCTGCTGTTCCTCGAGGTCGCGCCCGAGGACCGCGAGGCGATGATCGAGGCCGCCACCGCCGCCTTGGTCGACGTCGGGGCCGCGGCCTAGGCCACCTCGCTGAGCGGCGCCGGCAGGCCGCCGGCGGCGGCTATGAACCGCGCCACCTCGCCCACGCCGACCAGCCGCGTCAGGTCGGTGAAGACGTAGGGCCGCTCGCCGCGGGCCTTGGCCGTGTCGCTGCGCATCACGGAAAGGTCCGCGCCCACGTGCGGCGCGAGGTCGGTCTTGTTGATCACCAGGAGGTCGGAGCGGCTGATCGCCGGCCCGCCCTTGCGGGGGATCTTCTCGCCCTGGCAGACGCTGATCACATAGATCGTCAGGTCGGCGAGGTCCGGCGAGAAGGTGGCCGCCAGGTTGTCGCCGCCGCTCTCGATGAAGATCACGTCGAGGTCCGGGTGGCGCCGGTTCATCTCGGCGATGGCGGCCAGGTTGATCGAGGCGTCCTCGCGGATGGCGGTGTGCGGGCAGCCGCCGGTCTCGACGCCGAGGATACGGTCCTCGGGGAGCGCCTGCAGGCGGTTGAGGATCAGGGCGTCTTCCTGGGTATAGATGTCGTTGGTGACCACCGCGACGCTCCAGCGCTCGCGCATCTGCTTGCAGAGCTTTTCGACCAGCGTGGTCTTGCCGGAGCCCACCGGGCCGCCGATGCCGACGCGCAAGGGGCCGTTGCGGCTGCTCATGAGATGAAGAGCCTTACCTCGAGGGTTTCGTGCCGCATGGCGGCGATGTCGGATGAGAGCGCCGCGGCGCCGAGGTCGGCCAGGGTCGAGGCCGCGGCGCGGGCGGCGGCGGCCAGGATCAGCGGCTCCAGCTCGGCGATCACGGCGACCCCGGCGGTCTGGCCCAGCGGCACGGCGCGGACGGCGACGCTGACCAAATTGGCGGCGAAGGCATGCAGCCAGGCGGTCAGCGCGGTCTCCAGCGGGATCTGGACGGTGGCCGTGGCGGCGCCCACCGCGACCGGATAGGCGACGGCGCCGTTCAGCACCGGCTGGCCCCAGGCGCGGGCGGCGATCAGGAAGGCTTCGCCCTGGCTGAGCGTCTCGCGGCGGCGTTCCAACGAAGGCGCCAGCGCCTCGGCCAGCGCCACCACCTCGGCCAGCCCTGCCGGGTCGCGGGCGGCGGCGGCGTCCCAGGCGGCCTTGAACAGCACCGCGTCGGTCCAGCCGCCGCCGTGCTCGATCAGGCCGGAGATCCAGGCCGACAGGGCGTCGGCGTCGGCGATCGTCCCGTCGCGGATGACGGTCTCCAGCCCATGCGAATAGCTGAACGCGCCCACCGGAAAGGCCGGGGAGAGCCAGGTCATCAGGCGCAGGAGGTGGGCCTCAGTGGTCATGATGGTGATCGGCCGGGTCATGGTCCTGCGCATGATCCTGATAGGCGCCGCCTTCGGGATCGAACGCTTCCTCGACCTCGCGAACCTGGGCGCCCTGGTGCTCCAGCATGTGGGCGATGACGTGGTCGCGGCGGATCAGGATGCGGTCGGCGTGCATCTGGGCGGCGAGGTGGCGGTTGCCGATGTGCCAGGCGAGCTTGATCAGGGCCCGCGGGTTCGCGGCGCGAACCTCGAGCAGCGGCTCGGGCTTGGCCACCACGAGCAGGATGCCGCCGCCCGCCAGCACCAGGCCGTCGCCGTCGCGCAGGTGCGTGGCGCCGGCGAGGTCCAGCAGGTATTCGGTCCCGGACTGCGCCTTCAGCACGATGCGGCGGCGGTGGCGGCCGTCGTAGTCGAGCACCACGCGGTCGATGGCCACGCCGCTCCAGGCCTTGGCGGGCAGGACGTCGGTGATCGGGTGAGGGCTCATCATCAGAACAGGAAATACCGTTGCGCCATGGGCAGCACCTCGGCCGGTTCGCAGGTCAGGAGCTCGCCGTCCGCGCGGACCTCGTAGGTCTCCGGATCGACCTCGATCTCGGGGGTGGCGGAATTGTGGATCATCGAGGCCTTGGAGATGCCGCCGCGCACGTTCTCGACGGCGACCAGTTCCTTGTCCAGGCCGAGGCGACCGCGCAGCCCGTTCTCCGCCGCCAGCTTCGAGACGAAGGTCACCGAGGAACGGGTCAGCGACTTGCCGTAGGCCGCGAACATCGGGCGGTAGTGCACCGGCTGGGGCGTCGGGATCGAGGCGTTGGGATCGCCCATGGGCGCCGCGGCGATGGAGCCGCCCAGGAGCACCAGGTCGGGCTTCACGCCGAAGAAGGCCGGATCCCAGAGGACGAGGTCGGCGCGCTTGCCCGGCTCGACACTGCCGATGTGGGCGCTCATGCCGTGGGCGATGGCCGGGTTGATCGTATATTTGGCGATGTAGCGCTTCACCCGGGCGTTGTCGGCGGCGCCGTCGCCCGCGAGGCTCCCCCGCTGCTTCTTCATCTTGTCGGCGGTCTGCCAGGTGCGGATCAGCACCTCGCCGACCCGGCCCATGGCCTGACTGTCGGAGGAGATGATCGAGAAGGCGCCGAGGTCGTGCAGGATGTCCTCGGCGGCGATGGTCTCCTTGCGGATGCGGCTCTCGGCGAAGGCCACGTCTTCGGGGATCGACGGGTCGAGGTGGTGGCAGACCATCAGCATGTCGAGGTGCTCGGCGAGCGTATTGCGCGTGTAGGGCCGGGTCGGATTGGTCGACGACGGAATGACGTTGGCCAAGCCCGCCACCTTGATGATGTCCGGCGCGTGCCCGCCGCCGGCCCCTTCGGTGTGGAAGGCGTGGATGGTGCGGCCTTTCAGGGCCGCGACGGTGTCCTCGACGAAGCCGCTCTCGTTCAGGGTGTCGGTGTGGATCATCACCTGGACGTCGAGGTCGTCGCCGACCGACAGGCAACAGTCGATGGCGCCGGGTGTCGTGCCCCAGTCCTCGTGGAGTTTCAACGCGCAGGCCCCGGCCGCGACCTGCTCGACCAGGGCGCCGGGCAGGCTGGCGTTGCCCTTGCCGGAGAAGCCGATGTTCATCGGGAAGGCCTCGGCGGCCTCGATCATCCGCGCCAGGTGCCAGGGGCCGGGCGTCGCGGTGGTGGCCTTGGTTCCGGTGGCGGGGCCGGTGCCGCCGCCCAGCATGCAGGTGACGCCGCTCATCAGCGCCTCCTCGGTCTGCTGGGGGCAGATGAAGTGGATGTGGCAGTCCATGGCCCCGGCGGTGAGGATCTTGCCCTCGCCGGCGATGATCTCGGTCCCTGGGCCGATGACGATATCGACGCCGCCCTGGGTGTCCGGATTGCCGGCCTTGCCGATCCGGAAGATGCGCCCGTCGCGCAGGCCCACGTCGGCCTTCACGATCCCCCAGTGGTCGACGATCAGGGCGTTGGTGATGACCGTGTCGACGGCGCCCTCGGCGCGGGTCATCTGGCTCTGGCCCATGCCGTCGCGGATCACCTTGCCGCCGCCGAAGGTGACCTCCTCGCCGTAGGTGGTGAGGTCGCGCTCGACCTCAATGAAGAGCTCGGTGTCGGCCAGTCGCACGCGGTCGCCCGCCGTGGGGCCGAACATGTCGGCGTAGGTGGCGCAGGCGATCCGGGCGGGCATGTCAGAGCTCGCCCATGACGGCCTGGCGGAAGCCGAAGATCCGCCGCGCGCCGCCGAACGGGATCAGGGTCACCTCGCGCGCCTGACCGGGCTCGAAGCGCACGGCGGTCCCGGCGGCGATGTCGAGCCGCATGCCGCGGGCCGCGGCGCGGTCGAAGTCGAGCGCCGGATTGGTCTCGAAAAAATGGTAGTGGCTGCCCACCTGGATCGGCCGGTCGCCGGTGTTGGCGACCTGCAGGGTGAGGGGCGTCGCGCCGGCGTTAAGCTCCAGGTCGCCGGGAGCGGCGATGACCTCGCCCGGGATCACCGCGTGAGCCTGCGGCGGATGCGGAGCCCCTCGCCGAACACCATCAGCACCAGGAAGCCCACCTCCAGCAGGTGGTCGGGCGACGTCACGATGTGATGTGCGATCTGCGCCACGCTCATGCCGGCATGATCTCCGGGGTGGGCGAGGGCCGCCCCGGGGGCCAGCACGGCGGCGGCGAACAAGGCTCGGGACAGGTTGGTTTTCATAGGCGGCTCCTCAGCGGATCGGGTGGTGGACGGTGACCAGCTTGGTCCCGTCGGGGAAGGTGGCCTCGACCTGGACGTCGTGGATCATCTCGGGGATGCCTTCCATGACCTGGGCGCGGGTGATGACGTGGGCGCCGGCCTCCATCAGCTCGGCGACCGTTCGGCCGTCGCGGGCGCCCTCGACCACGAAGTCGGTGATCAGCGCGATGGCCTCGGGGTGGTTCAGCTTCACGCCGCGCGCCAGGCGTTTGCGGGCGACCTCGGCGGCCATGGCGACCAGCAGCTTGTCCTTTTCGCGGGGAGTGAGGTTCATGGCCTAGAGCCGCCAGACGCGGGGTGGGTGTTCGCCGCCGCGCAGGGCGGCGATGGCCGGCAAGAGGGCGCGGCGCAGGCTGAGGCCGTCGGCGGCGACGATGCGGGCGAAGAGCTTGCCGTCGAAGGCGCTGGCCCCGCCGGCGTCGCCAATGGCCTGGCGGAGCGGCGCGAGGAACCGCTGGGCGTCGTCGGCGACCAGCAGCAGGGATGCGAAGGCCTTGCCGCCGGCGAGCGTCGCGGCGCGCGCGGCGATCTCGGAAATCGGCCCCTCGAACCGCAGGTCGTCCGCGAAGACCAGGCGGCCCTCGCGGCGGATGCGCCAGCGGTCGCGCAGGGCGCCGCGCCGGACGGTCTCGCCCATGGCGGTGCGGCCCAGCACCACGGCCTCGACGACCAGCAGGCGGGCGCCGGCGGCCAGGTCGGCCTCCAGGGTGCGCGACAGGGCCGCGCCGTCGAACAGGATGGTCTCCTGCGGCAGCCAGTCGATCCGCGCGCCGGCCTCGGCGTTCAGGGCGACGGCGACCTCGGCGCGGCCGTCCCGGGCGCGGTAGATTTTCTCGCAGGCCTGGGTGGTCACGGTGAGCGCCGCGCCGGCCTCGGCCTCCACCCGCCAGCTCATCCGGTCGCCGCCGGTCAGGCCGCCCGAGGTGTTGATCAGCACCGCCTCCAGGCCGCGCGCCGCGTGGTCCCTCGGCAGACGGATCTTGGCGCAGCCGTCCTGATAGAGGCGGGCCAGGCGCGTCGCCCCAGCCTCAGCCTTCACGGCGATGCGGCCCGCCCCGGCCGCGCGCTGCAGCGGCGGGTTGGCATCGGCGGCGGAGGCGAGGTCCTGGATCACTGCGGTCGAGCCTGCCGGGGCCTTGCGCCCACAGTCCAGGGGAGGGCGCGCGCAGGCGGCCCGTCAAGCCCCGGCGCCCTTTTCATAGGCGCCCGATCGCCCTTGCACGGCGGGCAAACCGCAACCATTTCAAAGGGGCGGCCGCCCGACAGCAAAGTCGTAACGCTTGCCAAGTCACATAGGCGGGTGTTTCATCCTCTCTCAAAGGCCCTACGCCGGCGAGCTGGCGGGAGGGCCTTTTCGATTCTGGAGGTTTCATAGCGACTCATGTCCGCCAACAGGACATCCCACATCCGTCTGACCTCGCACCCGGGAACCGGGTCGGCCAGCCGCTTCCCCATCCATTGGAATGCGCCCACCGCCCGTGAGCGCGGCCCGGTCATCGCCACGCCCAATTCCGGCGCCGACCGTAACGCCGTGGGCGCCCACGGCGGCGCCTATTCGATCTATCGCGCGCTGGCGATCTCGTCGGGCGCCATGGCGGCCGAGACGCGCCCCGAACTGCACAACACCTATCCGGTCGTGCCGATCGGCCCGCATGCCCAGTGGCATGAGCCGGGCAAGATCGTCAGCCTCGACCCCTGGGGCCACCGGGTGGCCGAGGACTTCGCCGCCGAACTGGCCGAGGGCGTCGACATCCGCCCGACCATCGCGGTCACCAAGGCGCGCATCGACTTGCCGGAGATCCACGAGGCCATCGCCAAGGGCCGGCTGAAGGTCGACGGCAAGGTGATCCACGAGAGCGGCGACGTGGCGGTGACCAAGGCCGCCATCGACCCGGTCTGGTACCTGCCCGGCATCGCCGAGCGCTTCGAGGTGGAGGAGCAGCAGCTTCGCCGCACGCTCTTCGAACAGACCGGCGGGATGTATCCCGAGCTGGTCACCCGGCCGGACATCTCGGTGTTCCTGCCCCCGATCGGCGGGATCACCCTCTACATGTTCGGCGACCCGGCCCACATCGGCGACAAGCGCTACACGCTCACCTGCCGCGTGCACGACGAGTGCAACGGCTCCGACGTCTTCGGCTCCGACATCTGCACCTGCCGGCCGTATCTGACGCACGGGATCGAGGAAGCGACGCGCCAGGCCCAGCAAGGGGGCACGGGGCTGATCGTCTACAACCGCAAGGAAGGCCGCGCGCTCGGGGAGGTGACCAAGTTCCTGGTCTACAACGCCCGCAAGCGCCAGCCGGGCGGCGACCAGGCGGCGACCTATTTCGAGCGCACCGAATGCGTGGCGGGCGTGCAGGACGCGCGCTTCCAGCAGCTGATGCCCGACATCATCCACTGGCTGGGCATCCGGCGGATCGACCGCTTCGTCTCGATGTCCAACATGAAGTACGACGCCCTGGTGAAGGGCGGGGTCGAGATCGGCGAACGGGTGCCGATCCCCGACGACCTGGTGCCGATGGACGCCTCCGTGGAAATGGAGGCCAAGAAGGCGGCCGGCTATTTCACGCCCGAGAAGAAGCCCTCGAAGGCGGACCTCAAGAAGGTCGTCGGCCGCGACCTCAAGGAATTCTGAGAGTCCTCACGTGACGGCTGACGCCAAGACCGACGCCGCATCCGCGGCGCGCAGCCTGCTTTCCGCCGCCGCGGTGCGCGAGCGCGCCCATGAGATGCTGGCCGCGGCCCTGGCGGGCGCGGTCGCCGAGTGGCGCGTGGACCTGGCGAAGCTCGAAGCCGCCGCCGACCTGACGGCGCAGGTGGTGCGCGAGGCCTATCCGGACCTCAATGTGCCCTTCCACGCCCGCTGGCGGCATTTCGCGGTCGAGGGCCGCGACCTCTGGGCCGAGCGCGACAAGCCCTGGGCCGATCCGAACGACCAGGCGCGGGCGGCCTTCGACCTCGCCATCACCTCGGTGCTGCTGGACGCGGGCGCGGGGGCCGACTGGCGCTACCGCGACGCGGCCACCGGCGCGGTGCTGGGACGCTCGGAGGGCCTGGGGATCGCCTCGTTCCGGATGTTCGAGGCGGGCGACCTCTCCGCCGATCCCGGCGATCCTCTCCGGGCCGACGGCCTCGCGAAGGTCACCGGCGAGGTCCTGGCGAAGGCCTTCCAGGTCGGGGCCGACAACCCGCTGGTGGGCCTCGAAGGCCGCGCCGCCCTGCTGCGCAAGCTGGGCGAGGCGGTGGGCCGGCCGGGGGCGCTGTTCGACCTGATGGCGGCGCGCGCCGACGATGGCGCTTTGCCGGCGCCGGTGATCCTTGAGGTGCTGCTGCAGGCCTTGGGGCCGATCTGGCCGGGCCGCCTCAGCCTCGGCGGCGTGCCGCTGGGCGACTGCTGGCGCCATCCGGCGATCAAGCGCGACGACCCCACGGACGGCTTCATGCCGATCCACAAGCTCTCGCAATGGCTGTCCTATTCGCTGATCGAGCCGCTAGAGGCCGCCGGGATCGCGGTCACCGACATCGACGGCCTGACGGGCCTGGCCGAATACCGCAACGGCGGGCTGTTCGTGGACGCCGGCGTGCTGGCGCTGCGCGATCCGGACGACGCGGCCCGCGCCCATCCGGTCGACGGCCCGCTGGTGGTCGGCTGGCGGGCGCTGACGGTGGCGCTGCTCGACGAGATCGCGCCTATGGTGCGCGAACGGCTGGGCGTCACCGCCGAGGCCTTCCCGCTGGCCCGCGTGCTGGAGGGCGGCACCTGGGCGGCCGGACGGCGCATCGCGGCGGGCTTGCGCGCCGACGGCGGCCCGCCGATCACGGTCGTCAGCGACGGCACAGTCTTCTAGAGGGGTTCCATGAAGGGCGTCATCATCGTCGACCACCCGCTGGTGCAGCACAAACTGACGCTGATGCGGAAGAAGGACACCTCGATCAAGAGCTTCCGCCAGCTCCTGAAGGAGATCGGCGGGCTGATCTGCTACGAGGTCACCCGCGACCTGCCGCTGGAGCCGGTGGAGATCGAGACGCCGATGCAGGCGATGTCGGCGCCGCAGCTGGCTGGAAAGAAGCTGGTCTTCGCCCCGATCCTGCGCTCCGGCATGGGCATGCTGGACGGGATGCTGGAGCTGGTGCCCGCCGCCCGCGTGGCCCACGTCGGCCTCTACCGCGATCCGGCGACGCTGGAGTGCGTGGAATATTACTTCAAGGCGCCCGCCGACCTGGAGGACCGCCCGGTCATCGTCATCGACCCGATGCTGGCGACCGGCAACACCGCCATCGCCGCCGTCGACCGGCTGAAGGAGGCCGGGGCCCGGCAGATCCGCATGGCCTGCCTGCTCGCCTCGCCGGAGGGGATCTCCAAGTTCCAGGGCCACCATCCGGGCGTGCGGATCTGGGCCGCGGCGGTGGACGAGAAGCTGAACGATCACGGCTACATCCTGCCGGGCCTCGGCGACGCCGGCGACCGGATGTACGGCACGCGCTAGGCCGCCTGGTTCTTCACCGCGAGCGCCGCTAGGCGGCGTGGGAAGCCTTGTCTTCGAAGGCCTGGGTCAGGAGTGCGATCAGGTCGTCGGGACGCATCGGCTTGGCGAGGTGGCCGTCCATGCCGGCGGCGCGGGCCTCGGCGATGTGTTCGGGAAGCGCATTGGCCGACAGCGCCACGATCGGCGTGCGGGCGAGCCCCAGGGCCGCCTCGAGGCCGCGGATCTCGCGCGCGGCGCTGAGGCCGTCCAGCACCGGCATCTGCAGGTCCATCAGGATCAGGTCGAAGGACTCGCGCTCCACCGCCTCCACCGCCTGGCGGCCGTCCTCGACCAGGGTGAGCTCCACCCCGAACGGCTCCAGGATCAGCGAGACCACGGCCCGGTTGGTGGGATGGTCCTCGGCCACCAGCACCTTCATCGTCGAGATATCGGCATGGGCGGTCTCGTCGTCGGCGGCGGCCTGAGCCGGCGCCTCGGCGGTTTCCAGCGGCAGGGTGACGGTGAAGACCGAGCCTTGGCCCGGCTCCGAGGTCGCCACGATCTGGCCGCCCATCATCTCGGCCAGCGACCCGGAGATCGACAGGCCGAGGCCCGAGCCGCCGAACCGGCGGGTGATGGAGCCGTCGGCCTGCTCGAAGCGGCTGAAGAGCCGTTCCTGGAACTCCGCGGAGAAGCCGACGCCGGTGTCGGTCACCACGAAGCTCACGGTCTCGCCGCTGCGGACGACCGACAGCGACACCGTGCCTGTGCCGGTGAACTTCACCGCGTTGGAGAGCAGGTTGGAGAGGATCTGGGTGACGCGGATGTCGTCGCCGACGCACCAGCCGCCCGCGGCCTCGTCGATCGCGACGGCGAACTCCAGTCCCTTGGCTTCGGCGCTCGCCCTGTGCAGCGCGGCGATGGTGGCGACGCAGCCGGACAGGTCGAAGGGCGCGCGGTTGAGCGGCAGCTGCCCGGCTTCGATCCGCGAGATGTCGAGGATGTCGGTCAGCACCTGTTCCAGAAGGCGGCCGGATGCGCCGACCAGCTCGGCCATCTGGCGGCCGCGATCGGTGGTCTGCTCCTTGGCCAGGACGTCGGAGAGGGCGATCACACCGTTGAGCGGGGTGCGCAGCTCGTGGCTCATATTGGCCAGGAAGTCGGTCTTGGCGGCGTTGGCGCGCTCGAGTTCGGCCGTGCGCGCCAACACCCGGCCCTCCAGGTCGTCGAGGATCTCGTCGCCGCGCAGGCGTTCGTCGCGCAGGGTTCTGGCGAGCTGGCCGATCTCGTCGTTGCGGCGGGCGAGCGCCCCGGCCTGGACGACCTTGGGGTCGCCCAGCGCGCGCAGCGGCGAGATCACCAGCCGGCGCACCATGCCGAAAAGGATCGCCGCCCCGATCGCCACGATCAGGACCTTGCCGGCGATGTTGGAGAGGATGCCTGAGAACACGCCCGCCACCACCTTGGCCTTGGGGAAGGTGACCAGCAGGATCCAGGACGGGCCGTCGAGGTGGCCGTAGGCGACCAGCATCTTGCCGTCCGGGCTCTCGACCACGCCGGAGGACTTGCCCTGGGCATGGATGCGGGCGACCAGCGGGGCCAGGCCGTAGGCCTTCTCCAGCGCGGCCACGGCCTTGGGGTTGAGCGCGTCGGGCTTGGTGAAGCCGGGGAAGGCGACCAGCTCGCCCTTGTCGGAGGCGATCAGGCTGGTGGCGCCGGCCGGCGTGTTGCGCAGGATCTGGGTCAGGTAGGAGCCGGCCATCAGGGTCGTGCCCCAGGCCCCGGCGTAGCGGCCGTCGATGTAGACCGGGCTCACACAGCCGGAGATCAGGGTCCGCTGGGTCTTGTCCTGAAGCAGCGGCGCGAGCGGCGTGCAGCGCATCTGCTCGGTCGGATCGTTCTGCGGCAGGGTGTATTTGGCCTGGTCGCTGTGGTCGAAGTCGGTGCTCGCGGGCGCTATCTTGCGGAAGAAGGCGAGGCGCTCCGGACGCAGCGGGGCAAACAGGACCAGCCGGTTTTTCGGGGTCAGGAAGAAGAAGTTCTCGAACTTGGTGATGTCGGACTCGCCCACCCGGTTGACCACTAGGGTCGCGGCGGTGAGCACGCGCTTGTCTTCGCTGGTCAGGGTGTCGGCCTGACCGAGGAAGGCGCCAATGCCATAGATCGAATCCCCGTTCGCCGTCTGCTCGCCGTCATAGAGGCTGTCGCGGCTGCGGCGGGTTCCGTCGCCCTTTTCAGGGAACCAGGCGTCGAACTGGCGGTCGATCTGCGGCCCCGGCTTCATGACCGAGAGGCGCCGGCGCAGCGCGTCGCTGGCCGCGGCCTGCTTGGCGCGCAGGGTGTCGAACAGCTCCTCTTCGGTGCGCGTGCGCTCCTGGACATAGAGCGCGAGGTCGGCGATCCGGTGCTGCTCGTCCTGCCGCCGGTAGGCCGAATAGGTGACCAGCGCGTCGACGAACAGCAGCACGGTCATGCTGGCGATAAGACCCGCCAGCAGCTTCGCCCCGATCGATTGGAAACCCATACCGCGCACGCGCCCGTCCACCTTTCGCAGAACACGGTATCGGCAAATGCTTTCCGAAGGCTTCCCGGCGGCGAAGTGGCTCCGCCTAGGTCGCGAATTCGACGACGGCCAGCACCAGGCCGGCGATCCAGAGGGTTTCTAGGCCCATGACGGCGACCGGCCGCCAGCCCGCGGCGATCAGCGACTTGAACGAGGTCTTCATGCCGAGCGCGGCGATCGCCACCACCAGGCACCAGCGGGAGACCTCTCCCGCGCCGGCGACCACGGGCTTGGGCAGGACGCCCAGGCTGTTCAGGGCCACCAGGGCGGCGAAGCCGAACAGGAACAGCGGCAGCGGCACCTTGGCGCCGGACCGCCCGCCGCGGCCGCGCGACAGCACCAGCGCGATGGTCGCCACCACCGGCAGCAGCATGGCGACCCTGAGCAGCTTCACATAGGTCGCGATGTCGCCGGTCTTCTGGGAGATGATGTAGCCGGCCCCCACCACCTGGGCGACGTCGTGGATGGTGCCGCCGAGGAAGAGGCCCGCCCGCATATTGTCGAGCCCGATCGCCGTCACCAGCATGGGATAGAGGATCATGGCGATGGTGGAGAGCGTGGTCACCACCACGACCGCCAGGATCACGTCGCGCTCGCTCTCCTTGGTCTTCGGCAGGACCGAAGCGATGGCCAGGGCCGCGGAGGCGCCGCAGATGCCCACCGAGCCGCCGGAGAGCACGCCGAAGCTGCGGCTCTGGCCCAGCAGGCGCGCGAGCAGCAGGCCCATCAGGACGGTCGTCGTTACGCCGGCCACCACCATGGCGATCGGCACGGGACCGAGCGCCACGATCTGCTCGACGGTGATCCGGGCGCCCAGCAGGGCGACGCCGGTCCTGAGGATCGCCTTGGAGGAGAACTCGATGCCGGCGATGCAGCGGCCTTCCTCGTGCAGGAAGTGGAAGGTCATGCCGAACAAGAGCGCGAACAGCATCACCGGCGCCTTGTAGTGGCTGGCGAGCCAGTCGGCGGCGAGCGCGATGGTCACGGCCACCAGGACGCCCGGATAGACCGACCGGGCGAAGGCCTCGACGCTGAGCCGCCGGCGCGCGGCGGGCGCGGTGACCGGCAGGCCCTCCATGCCCTCGAAGGACTGGAACATCTCGTGCGCCGCGGCGGCGTCCGTGTCGATGTCCCGGATGATCATGGTCGGCGCGTCCCCCTGGCGGCGCGGCTAAACTGGTCCGGTTCGCACGCGCACGCCACCCGCTTGTGCCCGGCGCCGGCGCGTGGAACGCTGAGGCTCCCGACGCGCAAGCGAGACGGCCGAACCCATGCCGCTCTATCCCGATATCCTGCAGGTCCTGGCGGTGAATTTCGCGCTCTGCGTCGCGGGGTTCGTGGTCTGCTGGGCGATCGCGGTGGCGATCCGCGACCCGACCTTCGTCGACTCGGTGTGGGCGCTGGGCATGGGCGGCCTGGGGTTCGCCACATATCTGCAGGTCTCGGGTCTGCAGGTCTCGGGCTATCGGCCGCGGCAGTATCTGCTGGTCGGCCTTTGCGGCGCCTGGGCGCTGCGGCTGGGCCTGCACCTTTTCGTGCGCTGGCGCAGCCACGGGCCCGACCGGCGCTATGTGCGGATGATGGAGAAGGCCAAGGCCGAGCGGGGCTGGGGCTACGGCCAGGCGACCCTGCGGCTGGTGTTCCTGCTGCAGGCGCCCTTGATGTGGACGGTGTCCCTGCCGGTGCAGCTCGGACAGCTGGGGGACGGGCCGGCGCGGATCGGGCCGCTCGGCTGGATCGGCGCGGCGTTCTGCGTCTTCGGCATCGCCTTCGAGGCCCTGGCCGACGCCCAGGTGACCCGCTTCCGGGCCGATCCGGCCAGCCAGGGCAGGGTGCTGCAGAGCGGGCTCTGGCGCTATTCGCAGCACCCCAACTACTTCGGCGACATCGTGAGCTGGATAGGCCTCTACCTGATCGCCGCGGAGACCCCGGCGGGCCTGTGGTCCCTGCCCGGCCCCCTGCTGCTGATCTTCATCCTGACCCGCTTCAGCGGCGGGGTGACCTATGAGCGGCGTCTGGCCAGGACCCGGCCGGGCTATGACGATTACCAGCGCCGGACCAGCGCGCTGATCCCGTGGCCGCCGAAAGCGGCGCACGGCGACGGCGTCTGATAGGATCGGGCGGAAAGCGGGAAAACCTGATGCAGGCCACCCTCGTCAACCGGATCGCCTCGAGCCTCGGGGCTGCCGACCATCCCTACATGACCGGCGCGTGGACGCCGAACTTCGACGAATATGACGCGACCGACCTCGAGGTGATCGGTGAGATCCCCACCGACATCGACGGGGTCTATGTCCGCAACACCGAAAACCCGGTGCACGCGCCGATCGGCATGTACCACCCGTTCGACGGCGACGGGATGATCCACGCCATGGCGTTCAAGGACGGCCGGGCGAGCTATCGCAACCGCTTCGTCCGCACCAAGGGCTTCGAAGCCGAGCAGGCCGCGGGCGAGGCGCTTTGGGCAGGCCTGGCCGAGCATCCGGCTCAGTCCAAGCGGCCGGGCTGGGGCGCCCAGGGCAGCCTGAAGGACTCCTCGTCGACCGACGTGGTGGTGCACGCCGGCAAGATCCTCTCGACCTTCTACCAGTGCGGCGAGGGCTATCGCCTGGATCCGCTGACGCTGGAGCAGGAGGGGACCGAAGGCTGGGTGCCCGCCGGGGGCATCTCGGCGCACCCGAAGGTCGACGAAGCCACGGGCGAGCTGCTGTTCTTCAACTATTCCAAGCAGGCGCCCTACATGCACTACGGCGTCGTGGGGCCCGACAACCGGCTGAAGCACTACATCCCGATCCCGCTGCCGGGGCCGCGGCTGCCGCACGACATGGCGTTCACCAAGCGGTTCTCGATCTTCGCCGACCTGCCGCTGTTCTGGGACCCGAACCTGCTGCCGAAGGGCTACCACGCCGCGCGGTTCTACAAGGACCTGCCGACCCGGTTCGCCATCGTGCCGCGCTATGGCCAGCCGGAGGATATCCGCTGGTTCGAGGCCAAGCCCTGCTACGTCCTGCACTGGATGAACGCCTATGAGGAAGGCGACGAGGTGGTGCTCGACGGCTACTTCCAGGCCGATCCGCAACCGCCGCCGCTGGAGGGTTATGGCCCCAAGCTCGGGCAGATGATGGCCTATCTCGACGAGCACTCGATGAAGCCCCAGCTCTATCGCTGGCGGTTCAATCTGAAGACCGGCGCGGTCAACGAGGGCCCCCTCGACGACCGCATCCTGGAGTTCGGCTCGTTCAACCAGCAGATCGCCGGCCAGAAGGGCCGCTACCTCTATTCCACCACCGCCAAGCCGGGCTGGTTCCTATTCACCGGGATCGTCAAGCACGACCTGGAGAGCGGCCGGTCCTGGAGCCTCGACTTCGGCGAGAACCGCTACGGCTCCGAGGCGCCGTTCGCGCCGCGGGTCGGCGCGCGCGGCGAGGACGACGGCTATCTCGTCAGCTTCATCACCGACATGGCGGCCGACGCCTCCGAATGCGTGCTGATCGACGCCAAGGATGTCGAGGCCGGGCCCGTCTGCCGCATCCGGTTGCCGCACCGCATCTCGTCGGGCACCCACGCGACCTGGGCCTCGGGCGCGGACGTGCGGCGGGAAAAAGCGCGGCTGTAACCCTTTCGTTCAGTTTAACGAATAAGCTCCCAGGATCAGAACCGGTCCGGCAGCGGGGCGATACAGATGACCATAGGCAGCGACTATCCGAGCCCGGTCACCGTCAACGGCTATTCCTGCAAGAACTGCACGGACGTTGACTACGCCAAGAAGCATATCGATCCGGCCCATCCCAAGGACGGGCCCTACGGCATCGACGCCAAGTCCGATCCGGCGCATCCCAAGGACACCCCCGCCGTGATCTTCAGCGGACAGCTCGCGGCGCTGGCCAGCACGCTGGGTCCCAGCGCGATCCCGGCCGCCGCGCCGCAGCGCCGCCTCGACGTCACCGCCTAGGCGCTCAGTCCAGGATCAGGCGTACGGCGGCTTCGAGGGTCTCCTTCGCCCGCTTGGGGGACAGCCCCTGGTCGCGGCGCAGGCGCGACCAGGCCTCGAAGCTCAGCAGCAGGTCGAGGATCTCCAGCTTCAGCGGGTCGCGCGCCACGTCCGGGGGCAGCTGGCGCTTGAGGATGTCGCGCAGCGCCGCCACCAGCCGGGTGTTGTCGGTATCCAGGTATCTCGAACGGTGGCGGAAGACCGTCGAGGCCCGCAGGAACGGCCCGATCTTCTCGAAGGCCCCGGCGCGGCGCGCGATCAGCTCGACCACCCGCTCACGCGAGTCTTCGGAGCGGAACGGCGTTTCGGCGACGGCCTTGAGTTCGCCGGCGATCACCACCGACATCTCGCGATAGAGGCTGTCCATGTCCCGGAAGTGCCGGAACACGGTGCGCAGGCCGACGTCGGCGCGCTGCGCCACCTGTTCGGCGCCGGGCGCGATCTCGCCCGAGCGGATGATCTCCAGCATGGCGGCCACGATGCGGGCGCGGTTGTCCTCTCCGCGCCGGCGGCGGCCATCGGCGGCGGGGGTCGCGGCCGGAGCGCCGCTCACGCGAACAGGCCGGAAAGGCCGGCGGGAGCCAGGACCCCGTCCACCTGCGCCCGTGCGCCCGGGGTCAGGGCGTCGCGGGACTGGCGCAGCCACCCCAGGCACTTGGCCTGGTAGGGGAAGGGTTGCTGGGTCCAGACTTGGCCGTCGACCTGCGCCGTCACCTCGCCCGCGCCGGCCGCCACGGCGGCGGCGTTGGCCAGCATCACCGGCGGATAGACCCGGCCGATCTCGGCCAGGAGGGCGGTGAGGGTCTGCGGAAGGGCGTCCATCGCGAGCCAGTCGCCCTCGGCCGGTTCCAGGCCGGACGGATCCTCCATCATCCCGACCCAGGCGGTGACCCGAGGCGCGATCTCCAGCGCGAGCGCGGCGGGGGTCGGATCGAACTCGGCGAGCTGGGTCAGCTGGCCGAACACCGCGAAGTCGCAGGACCCCGGCCGCTGGCCCATCAGATAGGGATAGCGCCGCAGATGGTCCTCGAACGCCGCCAGGAAGCGGCGGTAGCTGGCCTCGATCACCGGCCCGGTCACCGGGTTGGAGCCGACGTAGCGGAGCCGGCCGATCTGGCGTTCGGAGAAGGCGGCGCCGGCCTGCGCGAGGTCGGTGTCGGGCACGCTGAATCCGCGCCAGCAGGGCAGGATGGCGGCGGCCTTGGCGATGTCGGGCGCATAGGCCCAGCGGTAGTGGAACATGGCCTTGGTCAGCCACTCGTCGGCGTAGTCCTCGATCAGCTCGTTGAGGAAGGCCAATGCCGGGTCCGACGGGATCAGGCTGCGGCCCTCGTAGTCCCGCTCGAAGCGGCGGATCAGCGGGGTGGAGTCGGTGACCGCCTGCAGTTCGCCGGCCTCGTCGGGCAGGTAGAAGGTCGGCAGAAGCTGCACCTTCGGCCGCGGCAGGTCGCGCAGCAGCGGGCTCGAGGGCAGCAGGAAGCGGTAGGGGATGCGCCGGTAGCGCAGCACCGCCAGCATCTTGCGGGTGTAGGGCGACCCGGGCGCGCCGGAGAGGGCGATGGGATCGGTCATGGCGCGCACGGCTCCAGGCGAGCGAGCGGAGACCGTATAATGACACTGACCGTGCCGCTAGATGTTTGGCGCGCTGGGGAACGCCCGCGCCGCCTCAGACGAACGTCGCGCCGTTCCAGACCGCGTTGAGCAGCGAGGCGAAGACGCTGGCGGCGATCGCATCCGGCCGGTGCAGCAGGGTGAGCTCGTCGCCCAGCAGGGTCTCGCCGGCGACCAGGCCGGTGACGTTGCCGAAGGTCGCCCAGGCGAGGTCCGTCGCGTTGGCCGGCTGCGGCGGCGGGGAGGCCTGGTAGAAGCCGGCCGCGCCCAGGACAGGGGCCAGCGGGACGAAGGAGGCGGCCGCCAGGGGCACGGTGGCCTTGGTGGTCGCCGTGCACTGCAGGGCGTCGTAGTTGGCGGGCGTCACCGGCGTGGTCGCTGGGTTGATCGCATTGGCGGCGGCCGCGAAGAGATCCGTCGTGCCGCTCGCCCGGATCAATGCGATCGGATCGGTTCCCGGTGCGGCCAGCGCCGTCTGCGGGGCGATGTTCAGGGTGCGGCCCAGATAGGCCAGCACATTGGCCGGCACGGCCGCGCCCGGCCCGCCCTTGGGCAGGGTGATCACCGAGGGTCCGATGAGCGGCAGGGTAGCGCCGGCGGCGTGCAGGGTCTTCAACGCGGCCTGCACCGCGGAGACGAAGTCGCTGCGCACATAGGCGCTGGTCGGGATACTGGGCTGGGCGGCGCCGGCCGGCCGGTCGTTCGGCAGGGCGACCATCGACAGCGGCGTGGCGTTGCTGATGAAACCCTGCGCCTGCAGGGGCCCGGCGACGCCGAGGATGCCGGCCAGCGTCTGCTCGCGCATCGCCCCCTCCTTCAGCTCGCCCAGGATGTTCAGATAGCCGCCGATCTCGGTGATGTTGCGCGGCGGAGGCACGCGGGAGCCGACGACGTCGCCCTCGAGCGCCAGCCGGCGCATGAGGATGTTCTGGGCCTCCAGCGCGTCCGGCGAGGTCTGGGCGCTCAGCACGTTCACCAGGCTGCCGACGATGGTCGAGGTGAGCGCGGGGTCGATGTAGTAGGGCGTCGCCCCGCCCGTGGCCGCGGGCGCCGAAAAGCTGAACAGCGCCGCCGGATTGATCGCCGAGCGGCCGCCGGCGGTGACCACGGTGACATTGGCGACGCTCGACCCCGCCGGGGTGACCGCGATCACCTGAGTGTCGCTGGCGACGGCGATGTTGGTGGCGTCCGCCGAGCCGAAGCCCACGGCGATGGCGCCGGTGAAGCCGGTCCCGGTGATGGTGACGATCGTGCCGCCGCCGGTGGGGCCCGAGGTCGGGGCGATGCTGCTGACAACGGGGGCTGCCATGGGAAATCTCCTTAGCTGGTCTGCGCCTCGGCCCGCGGCCTAGAGCAGCGCCGTGAGGATCAGGGGAGCGATGGTGCTGAGGGCGGAGGAGGCGTCGGATCCGGCCGAGGAGTCGCCGGACGAGTCGCCGCCGCCTTTCTTGCCCTTGCCTTTGCCGCCCGCCGCGCCGCCGCCGCCCGCCTTGCCCTTGCCTTTGCCGCCCGCCGCGCCGCCGCCGCCCGCCTTGCCGGTGACCAGGCCGCCGAGCGTGTTCATGGCCTGCTGCTGGAAGGCCATGTTGGCCTTCACGGCGTCGGACCGCGCCTGGGAAGCGACGTTCTGGGTGTTGGTCAGGAGCGAGGCCAGCTGGGTCGCGCCGGTGAGGGCGGTGTCGAAGTCCTTCTGGCTGGCGAAGTTCTGGCCGAGCGACTGCAGGAGGCCGGTATTGGGGGCCGGCGCGGTCAGCACATTGTTGATCAGGCCGGGAAGGTTGGTCAGGGAGTTGGGCGCCGTCAGCCCCGCCGTGAGCGAGGCCGAGCCGGTCGGCAGCGACACCGGCGCAATGGTCGGAGCGGCGTCGGCCGGCGCGTCCTGCCAGTTCCAGAACCGCGTCAGGTCGATCTTCTCGGCCGACGGGCAGCAGCCGAGCACGGCCTCGCCGAGCACGCCGTGGGTCGGCAGCGAGATGACCGAGGTGGGCGGCTGGAAGCCGGATTGCTGGTAGGCCAGGAGCGCGCGCTCGATCTCGCCCTGGTCGAGGCCGAGCACCTCGTCCTGGCCGTCGGCGTTGGCCTGGGCGACCTGCGGGATGCGGAACGGCAGGATCATCGAATTGCCGAAGAAGCCGAGCAGGCGGTTTTCCACGCAGTTGAGCAGCGGGACCATCTGGCTGGGGTCGGCGATGCCGTTCGAGGGCACCCCGATGGTGAAGGCGTCGAGCATGATCGCCCGCTCCTCCACCGACAGGGAGGACCACATCGCCTTGGAGTAGTGCGTCGTGTTGCGCACGATGTGGTGCATCGCCTTTTCGACCTCGAGCACGTCGCTGTAGCGAAGCACCGGACCGATCTGCATCGCCGGCACCGGATAGGGCTGGGGCGGCAGCTCGACGTTGCCGAGGCTATCGTTGGCATAGGTCTCGTTGGCCGGGGTGCTGACGATATTCCCGCCGCCGTCGAACTCGATGATGAAGGCGGTGAAGTGCTGCAGCTGCGGCCCGCCGACGGCGTTTTCCAGGTCGCGCGGCGAGAGCGTGATCGTGTGCCGCGTCCGGTAGGCGGGCCCCGCGGTCGCGTCGATGGCGCTCTCGATCCAGCTGCCGATGGTGCTGCCGAACTCGCTGTCGAGCGCGTTCAGCGAGGCCATCTCCTGGGAGATCAGCGTGTAGGAGATGTTCGAGAAGCTGCGCAGGATCTCGAAGCCCACGATGTCGGCGCGGTTCATCGACTGCGGCAGGGCGAGGTTGCCGGCCAGCAAGACGCCCGCGGGGGACTGCCGTTGCTGCAGCAGCCAGGCGATCAGTTCGTCGCGGTCGGCGAACTTGTCCTGCGGGATGAGGAGCGGCGCGGGGGGTGTCAGCTGCACCGGCCCGACCCGGGTGTTGCGGCGGGTGACCGCACGCACCGAGATGGTCTCGCCCGGCAGGAACCTGCCCTGCATCTTGAAGCTGATCACGTCTTCGGCGACGCCGCCGGCCGGGTCCACCGAGGCGGTGGGATCCGCGGCGAATTGAGCCAGCAGCGTCAGACCGTACTGAAATTCTCTCGGCACGGCCTTTCTCAGGACGTCCAGGTGCTTGATCAGCGCCTGGTAGCGCGCCAGCACGTTCGGACGGGTCAGGGTGGTGACATTGGTCAGCACGAGCGGCTGGCCCGGGGGCATGAAGCGCACGATCTGCATCGGCACCAGGCAGCAGAGCGTCAGGCCGTCGATCTTGGTGGTGACATTGTAATTCCGGAGCACCTGCCAGTACTGCATCGTCAGCGCGTGGGCGTGGTTGTGGTTGGTGATTGTCTTGGTGGTCACCGACTCGTGCTCGCTTGACGTCGCCAGCCGCATGCCGGTGCGCGAGGCGGTGCGCCGGGCCGAGGCCTGGTTCGCGGACGCCGAGTGGGTGGCCTCCGCCGCGGCCTGGGTCATGTTGCGCTGGCCCTGCAGCCAGCTCTCGCTGCTGCCGCTGGACTGCGAGGCGCCGCCGCCGCCGAACAGCGGGAAGCTGAAACCGGCGTTGGACGACTCCGTCTGGAAGGAGCTGCCGCCGCGCGAGGCTTCCTGGAAGGCGGAGTTGAAGGTGGCCAGCGTCGAGGTGTCGGCCACGGCGGACTGCTGCTGGGCCTCGCTCTCGCTGAAGAACTCGCTCTCGGTCACCGCCGAGGTGTCGGTGCGTTCGAAGACCGCGATCTGCTGCTGCTCGCCGGGCGCCAGCGGCAGGGAATAGACCAGATCGCCCAGGCCGACGCCGGCGAAGGTCCACTCCTGCTGCATCTCCAGGATATAGCCGAGGCCCAGGGTGGCGGCCGTCGGGATGGTCTCGTCGGAGCCGAACACGCCGTTCGATTCCAGGCCCATGATCTGGTCGCGGAAGCCGTCGACGCTGAGCGGCTGCTCGACCGGCACGCGGTCGGCGTAGGCGGTCACGGTGCCGGCGCCCGCGAAGGGCTTCCCGGTCGTGTAGACCGGCAACGGCAGGAAGCGGTCGCCACCGTTCACCACGCGCACCCACTGGATCTCGTTGACGATGGAGAGCTGCGGCTCGACCAGGCGCACGAAGACCCCGAAGGGGAAGGAGTCGATCGAGTTGGCGGCGCTGTATTCCTGCTGACAGGGGCCGGCCTCGCCGATCTTCACCGACGGCAGTTGCGACGAACTTGGAGCCGCCGGATCGGCGGGATCGCTAAGCGGCGGCAGGAGGTCCTTCAGGGCCGCCAGGATGCTGACGGGCAGGGGATCGAGATGGGTCGGAAGCTTGACCACCCCGATCAGGCCGTTGGCGGCGATCTGGGCGGCCGGGACGGTCACCGCGGCGTTGCCGCTCGCGCCGTGCACGGTGAGGGAGATCCCCGTCTTGGGGATCAGGGCGCCGGACGGCATCGGCAGGGTGAAGCCGCCGGAATCGCTGGTCAGCACCATGGTCGCCGGCGGCTTGCCGCCCAGCGGCGTGGGATCGAAGGTGATCTGGACCTGGCGGGCCGGAAGCCCGTCCGGCTCATGCAGGACGCCGACGATCTGCGCCGGCAGGCCGGGTCCGGCGAGCGCCTTGGTGATATCGCCGAGGCTGGTCTTGATCTGCGAAAGCCCCAGGAAAACCTTGCTCACCGCCGCGGCGCGGAACGGCTGCAGCTGGGCGCCGAGCTTGAGGCCGGCGTCGCTCAGGAAGTCGATCGTCTCTGGGATGCGCTGCCGGTTGATGGTGATCGCCGTGTTCTTCACGACAGCGCTCGCCGCGGCGTTGGTCTCGGCCTTGGCCGCGGTGCGGGTCGCCGGGCGGCTCTTGGTTGTCGTGGCCATGCGGATCTCCTTCTCCCCGGGCGTCCGGGAGCGATGACTGAGGGCTCGGCCTCGCGCCGGCAGGCCATGGGAGAAGCAGGCGGGCCCCGCGGCGCGCTTGAAGCCGCGCCGGCCAAGGGAGTGTCGCTTTACTTGAACGCGAGCCCACCACGCGTCCGCCAACGTACGGACGCCAACTCCGAATGGCTCGCCTTAAAATAGCGGGCCCATTAACGGTACTGTATTCGACTCTACCGAGAGTTATATTGATGACTCATCGGATGATGACAGTGTTTCGATGAACTTTATTAGAGAGATCACGTTGTTGTGTTAGGCGCAGCAAGGTAAGTTCACGATGATTGTGTGTAGGTATTTTCACCTTGTCCACAGGCTGAATTCTGAATCTTTCTGAATCGAATTGTCGAGAATCCCAACGAACTCTGCCGCGGAATCGCCAAGATCGGCGATCTGGGTTATGCAGGCGAGCAGACGGTGTTGGGGCGTCACGATCTTCCGTAGTCCCGCCGCCGTGTCACCTGAGGCGCTCGCCGAAGGAGGGACGATGAGCTTCGCCGGCGTGCAGGACGTGTCGTTTGGGCCCTTCCGGCTCTCGTTGCGCCTACGCACCCTGTCGCGGGCCGAGGGCCGCATCGCGCTGACCAGCCGGGCCTTCGACGTGCTGGCCACCCTGATCCAGTCCGCCTCGGCGGTGGTCACCAAGGACGAGCTGATGCAACGGGTCTGGGGCGGCCTTATCGTCGAGGAGAACAATCTCCACGTCCAGATCGCGGCCATCCGCCGGGCGCTGGGCGTCGACGAGCGTTACATCGTCACCATCCATGGCCGCGGCTACCTGTTCGCCGGCGACCTGCGGCCCGCACCGAACGAAGCCGCCAAGGCGAGCCTCGCGGCCTCGCTCGCCAGCCTGTCGCGCGAAGAGGCCATGGCCGTGCTTGGCCTCTCGCGGAGCTGGGAGCCGGCGGCCGGGCGCGGGCGGCGGCCGGCGCCGTTGCAGGATGACGCCGAATTCGGCGACCTGATCGTGGGCGGCGACGAGCGGCGATCCGTAGAGCCGGCGCCGCCGGTTTCCGGGAAGGAAGACGCGCCCCGACACTAGCCAGGCGGCTCGGGTTTACGGCCTCGCACTTGACGCCGGGCTCTGCTCGTGGCGACCAATCCGCGGCGAGGCAGCCCGCAGGTGGAAACGCGATGCCGAAGATCCTGGCGATCGAAGACGACGCCACCACCGGCCGGGAGATCGTGGCGGAGCTCGAGCAGCACGGGTTCGAGGTCGAGTGGGTGGCCGACGGCAGCGACGGCCTGGCCCGCGCGGTGAGCGGCGATTTCGACGCCGTCATCCTCGACCGCATGCTGCCGCGGATGGACGGGCTGGCGATCGTCACCGTCATGCGCGGCGCCGAGGTCGACATCCCGGTGCTGATGATCAGCGCGCTGAGCGACGTCGACGAGCGGATCCGCGGGCTCCGGGCCGGCGGCGACGACTACATGACCAAGCCCTTCGCCTCGGAGGAGCTCGCCGCGCGCCTGGAGGTGCTGCTGCGCCGCCGCGAGGCCGCGCCGCGCCAGATGAGCCTGGCGGTCGCCGACCTCGATCTCGATCTCATCACCCGCACGGCGCACCGCGGCGGGCAGGAGATCCGGCTGATGCCGACCGAGTACAAGCTGCTGGAGTTCATGATGCGCAACTCCGGCCAGATCCTCACCCGCACGATGATCTTCGAGGCGATCTGGGGCTATCACTTCGACCCGGGCACCAACCTGATCGACGTCCATCTGGGACGCCTGCGCCGCAAGATCGACCGGCCGGGACTGGCGCCGTTGATCCACACCATCCGCGGCTCGGGGTACGCGCTCAATGCGCCCGCGTGAGCTTTGGCGCACCACGCCGTTCCGCCTGACGCTGCTGAACGGCGGGGTGTTCGCGCTCGCGCTGATGGCCTTGCTGGGCCTGATCTATCTGCAGACCGCCGGATACCTCGCCCGGCAGATCGACGGCATCGTGGTCAGCGAGGCCAAGGCGTTGAGGCTCGGCGGCGCCGAGAAGCTGCCGGAGCGGGTCAACCAGGCCGTCGCCTCCGACAGCCGGCACATCGAGTACTACGGGCTCTTCTCGGAAGAGGGCATCTGGATCGCCGGCAACGTCCGCGCCCTGCCGCTCGACCTGCCGATCGACGGCAAGCCCCGCGATCTGCACGAGAAGGGCCTGCAGCCGGGCGCGCGAGCCTCGGTGACCCGCCTGCCCTGGGGCGAGGTGCTGTTCGTCGGCCACGACGCCCTGGTGCTGACCGGCCTGCGCACCATCATGATCAACGCGTTGGCGGTGAGCGGGGTGCTGATCCTGATCTTCGGCCTGGCCGCGGCCGCGGCGCTGAGCCTCGTGCCCCTGCGCCGGATCGATGCGCTGCGCGACGCCAGCCGGGCGGCGCTGGAGGGCCAGCTCGGCGTGCGCCTGCCGGTGTCGCCCCGCCGCGACGAGATCGACATGCTGGCCGGTGTCGCCAACGCCATGATGGACGAGAGCGAGCGCCTGCTCTGGGAGGTGAAGAGCGTCGGCGAGAACGTCGCCCATGACCTGCGCACGCCGCTCAACCGCCTGCGGGCGCTGCTCTACCGGGTCAGCCAGGGGACGAAGCTGGAGGGCGGCGAGCGGCAGATGATCGACCAGGCGCTGGCCGAGACCGACGAGCTCCTGGCCCGCTTCCGGGCCTTGCAGCGGATCGGCGAGATCGAGCGCCGCGACCGGCAGGCTTTCTTCGAGCCGGTGCGCCTGCAGGCCATCCTGGAGCATGTGGTCGAGCTGCACGAGCCGCTGGCGGAGGACCGCGGGGTCGCCTTGCACGCCGAGATCGCGCCCGAGGCGCCGCCGGTGTCGGCCGACCCGACCCTGCTCTTCGAGGCGGTCAGCAACCTGGTGGACAACGCCCTGAAATTCACCCCGCGCGGCGGCGCGGTGCGGCTGCGTCTCACGGCGAAGGCGGAAGGTCCCAGCATCGAGGTCAGCGACAATGGCCCTGGCGTCGCCGAGGCCGACCGCGAGGCGGTCCTGCAGCGCTTCTACCGCGCCAAGCGCACGGCCAACGAGCCGGGCTCGGGTCTCGGCCTCAGCATCGTCACCGCCATCGCCCGGCTGCACCATTTCACCCTGGTGCTGGGCGACGCCCGGCCGGGGCTGCGGGTGACCCTGCATTGCTGGCCGCGGGGCCTGGAGGGCGCGGCGGCGGGCGCAACTTAAAACTATCTTCATTGGCCTCCGAGGCCGGACTGGGTTCAAGAACGCCCGCGCTTCCCGCTGGAGCCCAGTCGCTTGAACGCTATCGTCCGTATCGCGCTCTCCCGCCCCTACACCTTCATCGTGATGGCCGTGCTCATCATGATCTTCGGGGTGATGGCGGCGTTCCGGACCCCCACCGACATCTTCCCCGAGATCAGGGTCCCGGTGATCGGCGTGGCGTTCAACTTCGCGGGCCTGTCGCCGGGGGAGATGTCCAACCGGATCGTCACCCAGTTCGAGCGGTTCCTGACGACCACGGTCAACGACGTGGAGCACACCGAGAGCCAGTCGGTGAACGGCATCGGGATCGTGAAGATCTACTTCCAGCCCGGCATCGACATCCGCACCGCCACCGCCCAGGTCACCTCCACCGCCCAGACCTCCATCCGCCAGATGCCGGCCGGGGTGACGCCGCCGCTGGTGCTCAACTACTCGGCCGCCACCGTGCCGATCCTGCAACTCGCCGATTCCGACAAGACGCTCTCCGAGCAGAAGCTGTTCGACCTGAGCCAGGTGGTGATCCGGCCGGCGATCACCACCGTGCCGGGCGCGGCCACGCCCTATCCCTATGGCGGCCAGCTGCGCCAGATCCAGATCGACCTCGACCCGCAGGCGCTGCAGTCGAAGGGCATCTCGGCCAGCGACGTGACCGCCGCTCTGGCCGCCCAGAACCAGATCCTGCCGGTCGGTTTCGTGAAGATCGGCTCCTATCAGTACAACGTGCGGCTCAACGACGCTGCCGAGACCATCGAGGACCTCAACAACCTGCCGATCAAGACGGTGAACGGCGCCACCATCTTCGTCCACGATGTGGGCCAGGTGCGCGACGGCGCCCCGCCGCAAACCAACATCGTCCACGTGGACGGCGGCCGCGCGGTGCTGTCGACGATCCTGAAGAACGGCTCGGCCTCGACGCTGGCGGTGGTCCAGGGCGTCAAGGACAAGCTGCCCGGCCTGAAGGAGCAGCTGCCCTCGACCTTCAAGATCACCGCGCTCAACGACCAGTCGCTGTTCGTGAAGGGCGCGATCTCCAGCGTGGTCAAGGAAGGCGCCATCGCCGCGGCGCTCACCAGCCTGATGATCCTGCTGTTCCTCGGCAGCTGGCGCTCGACGGCGATCATCGCGGTCTCGATCCCGCTGGCCGTGCTGGCCGCCATCGCGGCGCTGTCGGTGAGCGGCCAGACGCTGAACATCATGACCCTGGGCGGTCTGGCGCTGGCCGTCGGCATCCTGGTGGACGATGCGACGGTGACCATCGAGAACATCAACTGGCACCTGGAGCACGGCAAGGACGTCCGGACCGCGATCCTCGACGGCGCCAATCAGATCGTGACGCCGGCCTTCGTCTCGCTGCTCTGCATCTGCATCGTCTTCGTGCCGATGTTCATGCTGAAGGGCGTGGCGGGCTTCCTGTTCGTGCCCATGGCGATGTCGGTGGTGTTCGCGATGATCGCTTCCTTCGTCTTGTCGCGGACGCTCGTGCCGACCATGGCGATGTACCTGCTGAGGCCGCATTCGCAGGACGGGCACGACGCCCCGCCGCGCAACCCCTTCGCGCGGTTCCAGCGGCGGTTCGAGGCCGGGTTCGCCCGGGTCCGCAGCGTCTACAGCGAGCTCCTGGCGATGGCGATGGGCGCGAGGCGGCCGTTCCTGATCGGCTTCATGGCGGTGGTGGTGCTGTCCTTCGGCCTCGCGCCGTTCCTGGGCTCGAACTTCTTCCCGGCGGTGGACGCCGGCCAGATGACCCTGCACGTCCGCGCGCCGGTCGGCACGCGGCTCGAGGACACCTCGCTGGAGTTCCGCCGCATCGAGGCGACGATCCGCCAGGCGATCCCGGCCGACGAACTGGGCTCGATCGTCGACAACATCGGCATCCCGAACAGCTCCATCAACATGGTCTATTCGAACTCCGGCGTGATCGGCCCGCAGGACGGCGACATCTACGTCAGCCTGAAGGCGCACCACCACGCGACGGCGGCCTATGTGAAACGCCTGCGCGAGGTGCTGCCTCGGGAGTATCCGGGGACCGTCTTCGCCTTCCTGCCGGCCGATATCGTCAGCCAGATCCTGAACTTCGGCGCGCCGGCCCCGATCGACCTGCAGGTCTCCGGCCCCAACGCCGCCGCCAACCGGGTCTACGCCAACGCCCTCTTGCGCAGGATCAAGGCGGTCCGCGGCCTGGCCGACGTGCGCATGCAGCAGCCGGAAGGCGCCCCGGAGCTGCGGGTCGATGTGGACCGCGCGCGCATCGCCCAGCTGGGGCTTTCGGAACGCGACGTGACCAACAGCCTGGTCACGACGCTGGCCGGCAGTTCGCAGGGCGCACCCACCTTCTGGGTGAACCCGAAGACCGGGGTCTCCTATCCGATCGTGGCGCAGACGCCGGAGTACCGGCTGTCCTCGATCTCCGGCCTGGAAGGCGTGCCGATCAACGGCGCCACCGCCCAGAACAACCAGGCACAGATGCTGGGCGGGCTGGGCGCGATCACCCGCGACAGCACGCCGGCGGTGGTCAGCCACTACAACGCCGCCCCGGTGATCGACATCTACGCCACCACCCAGGACCGCGACCTCGGTTCGGTGACCAAGGACATCGACAGGATCCTGAAGGACGCCGCCAAGGATCGGCCAAAGGGCGCCTCGGTCGAACTGCGCGGCCAGATGGTGACCATGAACACCGCCTTCACGGGCCTGTTCCTCGGCCTCGCCGCGGCGATCGTGCTGATCTACCTGCTGATCGTCGTGAACTTCCAGTCGTGGCTCGATCCGTTCGTGATCATCACCGCGCTGCCGGCCGCGCTGGCTGGGATCGTCTGGATCCTGTTCGCCACCGGCACGACGCTTTCGGTGCCGGCGCTGACCGGGGCGATCATGTGCATGGGCGTGGCGACCGCCAACTCCATCCTGGTGATCAGCTTCGCCCGCGAACGCCTGGCCGCCACCGGCGACGCCGTCGTGGCGGCGACCGAGGCCGGCTTCACCCGCTTCCGCCCGGTGGTCATGACCGCGCTCGCCATGATCATCGGCATGGCGCCCATGGCGCTGGGGCTCGGCGAAGGCGGCGAGCAGAACGCGCCGCTCGGCCGCGCCGTGATCGGCGGGCTGATCTTCGCCACCATCGCCACCCTGATGTTCGTGCCCGTCGTCTTCAGCCTCGTGCACGGCCGCCGGGCCCATGCCGTCGCGCCCGAGCCGATCGCCGGAGAGTCCTATGCCTGATCCCGCCGCGACCCCCGTCTCGACGCGCCGCCTGCGGCTGACCGGCCTGGTGGTCGCCGGCGTCGCCGCGCTCGTGGTGATCGTGGGCCTGGTCACCCGCGTCAGCGCCGACCAGAGCATGAAGACCTGGACCCGCGAGCAGTCGATCCCGACCATCGGCCTGGCCAAGGTGGAGGGCGGCGGCGAGCGCCAGCTGGTGCTGCCGGGCGACGTGCAGGCGTTCAACACCGCCCCGATCCACGCCCGCGTCAGCGGCTACCTGAAGCGCTGGTACGTGGACATCGGGACCCCGGTGAAGGCCGGCCAGGTGCTGGCCGACATCGATACGCCCGACCTCGACCAGCAGGTGCTGCAGGCCCGCGCCGACCTGGCCACCGCCCAGGCCAACCAGGGCCTGGCGGCCACCACCTCCAAGCGCTGGGCAGGCCTGGTCGCCCAGGACGCGGTCTCCAAGCAGGAGGCCGAGGAAAAGCTCGGCGACCTCACCGCCAAGAGCTCGCTGGTCAACGCCGCGCGGGCCAACCTCAACCGCCTGCTGGCGCTGGAATCCTTCAAGCGGATCACCGCGCCGTTCGACGGGGTGGTGACCACGCGGTCCACCGACATCGGCGCCCTGATCACCGTGGGCGGCGCGACGGACGCGGCCCTGTTCACCGTGGCCGACCAGCGCCGCCTGCGGGTCTATGTCCGCGTGCCGCAGAACTACTCCGCCCTGGTCCACAAGGGCCTGGCCGCCGACCTCACAGTTCCGGAATTTGCCGGCCAGACATTCACGGCCGTGGTCGCCAACAGCGCCCAGGCGGTCGGCGCCCAGAGCGGGGCCGAGCTCGTCGAGCTGCAGCTGGACAACGCCGACGGCCGCATCAAGTCCGGCGACTACGCCACGGTCACCTTCCGCCTGACCTCGGCGGCCGGCACCACCCAGATCCCGGTGACCGCGATCCAGTACCGCCACAACGGCCCGGTAGTGGCCATCGTCGGCGCCGACAACCATGTGAAGATCCGGCCGGTGATCATCGCCCGCGACCTGGGCTCCAGCGTCGAGATCGGCTCCGGCCTTTCGGCCAGCGACCGGGTCGTGGACAACCCGCCGGAATCTCTGGCCGACGGCGACCTGGTGCGGATCGCCGGCGCCTCGGCGCAGAAGGCGAGGGGCTAGCCATGGCCACGGCCAGGCTGCTGCTGACGGCCGCGACCGCCGCCGCCCTGGCCGGCTGCTCGCTGGCCCCGGCCTATGCGCCGCCGGCGACGCCGGTCGCCGCCGCCTACAAGGAGCAGGGGCCCTGGACCCCGGCCGCGCCGGCCGACGCCCAGCCGCGCGGCCAGTGGTGGGCGATGTTCGCCGACCCCGTGCTCGACGGCCTGGAGGCGCGCGCCGAGCAGGCCAATCCCAGCCTCGCCGCCGCGTTGGCGGCCTATGATCAGGCCCGCGCCCTGGCGGCCCAGGCCCGCGCCGGCCTGGTCCCGGAGATCGACGGCGCAGCGACCACCCAGCGCGCGCGGCGCTCCGACAAGGCGCCGCTGCGGGTCGGCGGGCCGGACGCCTATTCCACCAACCAGGCCGGCGCCTCGGTCGCCTACGAGATCGATCTCTGGGGCCGGTTGCGCAACCTCGCCGCGGGAGCCGGCGACCGGGCCCAGGCCAGCGGCGCCGACCTCCGGTCCATGCGGCTCAGCCTGCAGGCGGACCTCGCCGACGACTATCTGACGCTGCGCAGTCTGGACGCCCAGATCCGCCTCCTGGACGCGACGGTGGCGGCCTACGCCCGCGCCCTGCAGCTGACCCAGATCCTGCACGACGGCGGCAATGCGACCGGGCTCGACGTCGCCCGCGCCCAGACCCAGCTCTCCACCGCCAAGGCCCAGATCACCGACGTCGCCGCCCAGCGCGCGCTGATGGAGCACGCCATCGCCGCCCTGGTCGGCGAGAGCGCCTCGAGCTTCAGCCTGGCGCCGGTCGGGACCGCCCTGCCGCAGCCGCGGGTGGCGGTCAGCGCGCCCTCGGTCCTGCTGCAGCGGCGCCCGGACATCGCCGCCGCCGAGCGCCGCGCCGCGGCGGCCAACGCCGACGTCGGGGTGGCGCGCGCGGCCTTCTTCCCGGCGCTGACCCTCGACGGCTCGGCCGGCTGGCAGACCGCGGGCGGGGTCAATCTGCTCAGCGCGCCCAACACCTTCTGGATGGTCGGGCCGCAGCTGGTCGGCGCGCTCTTCGATGGCGGCCGCCGCAAGGCCGGCGTGCGCGCCTCGCGCGCCGCCTTCGACCAGGCCAGCGCCAACTACCGCGGCGTGGTGCTGAACGCCTTCCGCGACGTGGAAGACCAGATTGCGCTCGCCAACCGGCTGGCGATCGAGGCCAAGGACCAGACCGAGGCGGTGACAGCCGCGCGGCGCACCGAGGAACTGGCCAATATCCGCTACAAGCAGGGCGTCGCCACCTATCTCGACGTGGTCACCGCCCAGACCGCGGCGCTCACCGCCGAGCAGTCGGCGATCCAGCTCAACACCCGGCGCCTGCAGGCCAGCGTTAACCTGACCCGCGCCCTCGGCGGCGCCTGGAGCTGACCGCGCGTTTCGCCGCACCGATGTTAACCATTTCCGAACCGCGCGCGCCCTAGCCTCGACCCTGTGTCGCCGGCCTTCGCCCGCGGCGCGGGGATCGGCGGATGGCATCAGTGGCGAAGACCCGAAAGGCCCGGGCGAACAGCGTAGGCGAGGCGACGGCCGCCACCGGCGCGGACCCGCTCGTCCAGCTCATCGAGCTCCAGACGATTCCGATGCCGAACGGCATCCTGGGCGTCGCCGAGGTCTCCAAGCACATCGGCTTCCCGGTCCACCGGGCCTATTACATCCGCGACGTGCCGACCGGCGAGAGCCGCGGCGCGCACGGGCACAAGGCGTTGCGCCAGTGCTTCCTGTGCCTGCGCGGCAGCGTCAGCCTCAGCATCTCCAAGCACGGGCGCACCGAGACGGTGCAGCTCGACCGGCCTTCCCAAGCCGCGGTGGTGCCGGCCGGCTGCTGGCGCGACCTCAGCGACTTCTCCGAGGACTCGGTGATCATCGTGCTGGCGTCCGACGAGTACGACGAGGCCGACTACATCCGCGATCACGACGACTTCCTGCGCTGGGACGCCGGCGACGAGCCGGTGACGGCGGTCTCCTACCTCGACCTCAGCCGCGGGTCGCGCGCCCTGGGGCCCGAGATCGAGCTCGCCATGCGGCGCGTCCTGCGCTCCGGCTGCCTGATCGGCGGGCCGGAAGTCGCCGATTTCGAGGGCCGGTTCGCGCTCTACAGCGGCGCCGAGCACATGGTGGGCCTCGGCAACGGCCTCGACGCCCTGGTCCTGGCGCTCAAGGCCTGGGGGATCGGTCCCGGCGACGAGGTGATCGTGCCGGCCCACACCTTCGTGGCGACCTCGCTGGCCGTCGACGAGGTCGGGGCGACCCAGGTGCTGGTCGACGTCGAGCCCGACACCGGCCTGATGGACATGGACCTGGTCGCCGGCCTGGTCACCGAGCGCACGCGGGCGATCGTCCCGGTGCACCTCTACGGCCATCCCGTCGACATGGACGCCTTGCGCGCCGTGATCGGCAAGCGCGACATCAAGATCCTGGAAGACGCCTGCCAGGCGCACGGCGCGCGCTACAAGGGCCGGCGCTGCGGCGGGCTCGGCGACGCGGCGGCCTTCAGCTTCTATCCGACCAAGAACCTCGGCGCGCTCGGCGACGGGGGCGCACTGCTGACCGGCGACCCGGCCACCGCCGAGGCCGTGCGGACGCTGGCCAACTACGGCTCGCGCGAGAAATACCGCCACGAGGTGCCCGGCCGGAACTCCCGGCTCGACCCGCTGCAGGCCGCGGTGCTGGCCGCCAAGCTCGACCACCTGGACGCCTGGAACGCCCGGCGCAGCCAGCTGGCGCTGCGCTACTTCCTGGGCCTGGCCGATGTCCGCGGGCTGGAGCTGCCCGGCGTGCGCGCCTGGGCCGAGCCGGTCTGGCACGTCTTCCCGGTCCGCGCGGCGGGCGTGCGCGACGAACTCCAGGCCTTCCTCGCCGCGCGCGGGGTGGGCACCAACATCCACTATCCGATCCCGGTCCACCTGCAGCCCTGCTACGCCGGGCGCTGGGCGGCGGGCGACTATCCGGTCGCAGAGGCGCTGGGGAAATCCCTGCTCAGCCTGCCGCTCGACCCCACCCACACCGACCGCGAGATCGACTTCGTGATCGCCCGCCTGCGGGAGTTCTTCGCCTGTTGAACGTCCAGCTGCCCCGTAACCGCCCCGTGGGGACTTCCTCACGCCCATCGCCGAGCCGACCAACCTGATGAAGATCGCGTTTTTTGGATATGCCTGGGGGTCGGCGCGCAAGATCGACGCCTATATGCGCGAGGTGGTCGAGGCCTATGGGCAGCTGGGCTTCGAGGTCGATGTCTTTCTTGGCAACGACTTCAGCGCCGACGGGATAGTGACCGGGTTCAAGGCCGACACCGATGTGACCCGGCTGGCGGCCTATCTCCGCGAGCAGGGTTACGCCGCGGCCGTCTCGTTCAACAATTCGCTGCTGCTGCCGCAGATCGTCGAGGCCCTGGAGGGCCGGGTGGTCTCCGTGATCGTCGACGGCTTCAACCACCTGTTCCGTTATGATGCCCAGGACCGCTACGCGGCGTTCCGGCTCGACGTCCGCTTCGCCTGCATCGGCAGCCAGTTCGAGCGAGAACTGCTGGCGGAAGTCCCCGAGATCGCCGGACGGGTGAGCCTGCTGTCGCCTGCCACCAACGGAATGCTGTTCCCGCGCCAGACGATCGCCCCGGCCTATCCGATCTCGTGGGTGGCGAGCCTGCCGACCGACAACACGACGGCGGGTTTCATCTCGCGGCTGCTGGATAATCCGTCAGCGTACGGAATCGTTGATGCCTGCCTGCGCGCCATCGAGGCGACAGGCGATCTCAAAGCCTTGATGGCTGACCACGCCGCGGTGATCGAGGGCTTGGCCGCCCAGGTGCCGATGACCTTCCGCACCTTCGAGACGATGCTGCAGAACGTGGTCACGGCGCGTCAGCGCGTGGAACTCGTCAGCCGGCTCTCACCACATGGCCTGGCCCTGTTCGGCAACCGCGAATGGGCGCGGGCCATGGTGCTGAACCAGGACGTTTTCGCGGCCTTCAGGCCCGGGCCCGGGGCAAGCAGCCACGAGGACCTTCTGCAAATCTACAACGCGTCCCTGATCTCGGTGAACCTGCCGCAGTCGCTCATCTCGGAGTCCTTCCAGTACCGGCTTCTGGACGTGATGTCCTCCAACGCGCTCCTGGTCACCAAGCGGACGCCGGAGCCGGACCTGTACCGGGTGTTCGGCGCGGACTGCCCCGTCCCGATGTATGACAGCTTGGCCGAGCTGGAGGCGATCTGCGCCCACTACCTCGCCCACGAGGACGAACGGCGCGCGGTCGTGGCCGCCTGCAACGCCCTGGTGACGCCCGATTTCAGCTTCCGCAGCCGCTGCCTGGACTACCTCCGACTGGCCGGCGCCGCCTATCAGCCGCCGTCCGGCGCGCCCGTCGCCCGCAAGGACGTGCGGGTCCTCACCGACCGGGAATTCGCCTGACATGAAGCCGCTGATCTGTGTCGCCGGAAAGAACGACAACGCCGTCAGCGCCCTGCGCTACGTGCTGGACCACTATCCGGACCACCCGGTCTGCTGCATCCCCAACGCCGCCGATGCGGGCGAGGACAGCTGGCAACCCTCCCTGGCGCGGCGGGCGGCCGAGTGGGGCGTGCGGCGGGCCGAGCTGGCGGACCTCTACGAGGTCGAGGACCTGGTGCTGCTGTCGCTGGAGTTCGACACCCTGATCAAGACCGGCCGGTTCCGGTCGCGGCGCCTGTTCAACTTCCATTTCTCGAAGCTGCCGAAATACCGCGGTGTCTTCACCTCGGCCCATCCGATCCTCAACGGCGAGACGGCGACGGCCGTGACGCTGCACCTTATCGACGACGGCATCGACACCGGCGACATCATCGACAGCTGGGACGTGGAGATCGGCTTCGAGGACACGGTCCGCGACCTCTATCTGAAGAACGTCGAGGCGACGAAGAAGCTGTTCCTGCGCAACATCGGCACGCTGATCGACGGGAGCTATGTCGCGCGCCGCCAGCCTCTGGAGGGGGCCTCCTACTATTCGAAGAAGTCCATCGACTACGCCAACCTGACCATCGACCTGAAGAAGAGCGCCGCGGAAATCCACAACCAGTTCCGCGCCTTCAGCTTCCGCGAGTTCCAGATGGCGCGCTATGGCGGCTGGTCGATCGCCCGCACCGTGCCCACCGCCGACCGCAGCATTCGCAAGCCCGGCCAGCTACTGGAGGAGACCGAGGGCTATTTCCGGATCTCCTCGATCGACAACGACGTGGTGCTCTTCAAGGACTACTACCCGGTGCTGTGGACGGCCTGTGAGAGCGGCGACATGGGCGCGGCCTGGCTCGCGCTCCGGCACATCGACACGGTCGACCTGCGCAATCCCAAGGGCTGGACCGCGCTGATCATCGCGGTCTTCAACGGGCGGATGGACGTCGCCCGGCTCCTGCTCGACCGCGGCGCCGATGTGGACGGAACGAACTACAAGGGCACGACGGTGCTGATGTACGCCCTCAGCCGCTACGAGCTGCACCGCGACCGCGCGCCCTTCGAGCTGATTGCCGCGAGCGCCCAGCGGTTCGGTGCTACGGACCACACCGGCAAGTCGGTCTACGAGTGGATCGCCGAGAAGGGCCTAGTCGAGCTTTTCGACCTGTTGCCGGTCCAGGCGCCGCAGTCTGCGCGCCGCCGCGCCGAAGCCCGCTAAGCTTTGCGTCGGAGGCCGGATCTCGGAGGATGATGTCGTCCGCGACTTGCGCCGAGGGACAGCCGTCGGCAGGCCGAGTGGCTTGCGAGTAGGATATCAGTCCAGTCCGTACAGGCTTACGACAGAGCCATCGACGAAATTACCTGAGATAGGTTTTACGACAATATGATCGATAGCGGCCGTACTAGCCCACATTCCGCTGTCGATCTGCGCGTCCTGCCCTGCGGGAGCCGTGAAATTTGTATCTGATTGGCTCGTATATGTTTTAAAGAAGATGGTATCTCGATAATTGAAGATGATCGCCCTAGCGGCCCCGCTATAGTTTGCGGTCGCGTTTGCGCCTGCCAACGCGCCCATATTACAGGCCATTGTTTGTCGAGGTTGCTGCAGCTAGGACTTGTATGCCTGATGCATCCAATACTTGACGAAGATATGTTCCTGTCGCGTCTTGATTGAATTGTATCAAGAGATCACTCGTATTGGCTGCGAGCGTTCCACGCCCCCTCGCGACCACCATAAGGTCGCGGTAAAGCTGTGGAACAGCCAGAAAGATGACGGACTGCTGCGTGTTAGCTGTCACAACCTCTTGAATGAGTGTCACGGCGCTCTCCTGAAGCGGCTAAGGAAAGTTGCGGCCAACGCATCTTCCTTCGATTTAGCCCACCAAGTCCCGTTGGACTCTCATAGCGTGTATTTGGAAACTTAATCAACTTCTAATCGTATCCGCGGCGTCGACGGCGGCGAGCACGTCCTTCAGCTCGACCGCGAAGTTGGCGTGGAGGGCCAGCGGGTCGAAGGGGTCCGCGGGGGGGTTGATCTGTTCGCCGGTGACGTGGAGGATCGGGCCGGTCCCGGCCGCGGCCGCCATCGCGCGCCAGTACCAATAGGCGGTCTGCCGGAACTTCGGGATCATCACCACCGTCGGACAGTCCGGCTGGCAGAAGACCAGGTTAGTGATGGCCGCGCCGGTCGCGCCGACGATCATCCCGGCGTTGGAGTAGACCGCCACCTGCTCCTCCAGGGTAAGCCGCTCGGGTTCGAGGACGACAAAGCCCCGGGCGACCAGGGCCTCCTGGATCTCCGCCTCGTTGACGATGTGGCGCGCGCCCGACCTGCGGCGCAGGAACAGCTTCGGCCGGGTCTTGTCGGCAGGCCTGCCCCCCATCCCCCGGCGGAGCTGGTCGATCGTCTGCCGGAGCGCCTGCGGACTGAAAATCCCCTGGCCGATGGTCTCCAGCGGCTGAGGACGGTTCTTGAAGGCGATATAGCCGGTCGGGGAGACACTGTGCAGAACGCCGACCCTGACCAGCTTGTTGGGCGCCAGGCGATAGATCACCGCGTCCGGCCCAGCCACCAGGGCGACCGAGCGCTCGATGTTCGCATGCAGGTCGCTGTCGATGATGAGCGGGACGCCGGCGTGCGCCCCGCCCCGCACGAAGGCCGCGATGCGCGGCAGCACTTCGGTCATCCAGTGGGCGTAGTTGAAGGCGACCCCGTCGGTGAAGACCGCCGCTTCGGACAGGTCGTCCACATCGGATGGGTCGCTCGGCGCCCACGCGCCGGCGCCATGATCGGCGGAAAACGCCAGCCGGCCGTAGAACTCCTCGGTCGCGATCTCCGAGGCCGGATTGAAGAACTGATGGCGCAGGATGGCGTCAGGCGGCGTGAGCAGGTTTGACTTGCCCCGCACCACGACGTCGCGAAGGGTTGTCAGGGTGACGGCCGGGAAATCGTACCCCAGCGGCAGCAGATCGAAGAAGTCCGGCTCAGGCTCCGGGAACAGCAGGGGAGGGCCGCCCTCCACCCGCTCCGCCTCGTAGAGGACCTCCTGCGGCGCGCCCACCCGCTGGGCGTACTCCGCTTCCGTGAGGAACGGCAGGGTGAGGGGCGAGGCCGTGCGCTCCACAGCCACGGGCGCCTTGGCCTCAGCCATGGCCTCGAATTCGGCTTCCAGGCGGCGCGTGAAGCCGGCTTCGTCGCGGTAGGGGGAGGTCTCGAAGCCCTGGCGCACCGCGGCGCGCAGGGTGTTGAGGCGCGCCGGATCCGTGGCCAGGGCCACGGCGGTCTCGACGTAGGCCTCCCGGGTGGGCGCGATCAGCTCGCTGAGCCCGCAGGCCCGCAGGGTGACGCTGGCGATCCGGTCCTGCATGTACCGGCCCTCCTGGGTCAGCACCGGGATCCCGGCCGACACCGCGTCCAGGGTGGTGGTCAGCCCCCCGTAGGTGAAGGGGTCGAGGATCAGGTCGACGGTGCGGTAGGTGTCGAGATAGGCCGCGCCGGTGGCGAAGGCCGGGAACTCGATCCGCTCGGCGGCCACGCCGAAGGCCGCGAACTGGGCGCGGATCGTGCGCTGCAGGGCTGGGTCGTCGAAGTAGCCCGAACGCAGCACCAGCCTGGCGGTCGGGACCGCCTTCAGGATCTGGGCCCAGGTCTCGATCACGCCGAGCGTCAGTTTCGCCGGGTGGCCGAAGCAGCCGAAGGTCATGAAGCGGTTCTTCAGCATCGGCGTGTCGCCGGCCGGCGGCATGTCGAAGAACTGGCGGAAGGGCGCCAGCACCGGCCCGATCGGGCGGATGGTCTCGGTGTAGAGCGCCTGGGCGCCGGGCAGGTCGTAGCCATCGGCGTGCAGCACGTAGTCGAATTCCGTGAGGCCCGTGGTCTCGACGTAGTTCAGCCAGGAGAGGTTGATGGCCGCGGGCTTGCGCGCGAACACCGGCAGACGGTTGCCGGCGGTGTGGCCCCAGAGGTCCACCAGGATGTCCACCTCGTCGGCGGCCACCTGCAGGGCGAAGCCCTCGTCGTCCATCTGCGAGACGTCGCGCCAGATGTCGGCCCTGGCCTGGATCGCCTTGCCGGTGGCGTCGGTGGTGGGCGAGCCCGAGTAGCAGACCAGGCTGAAGCGGTCCTTGTCGTGGTTCTCCATCACCGGCAGGAAGAACTTGGTCAGCTGGTGCTGGTTGAAGAGCGGCGCGAAGTAGCCGATCCGCAGCTTGCCCTCGGGGCGGATCAGCGGGCGCTTGCGCTTGGGCAGGTGGGCGGTGTGGGCCGCGGCGTAGCGCAGGCCTTCCTGATACATGGCGTCCGGCGTCGCGCGCTGGAAGGCCAGGGCATAGTGCAGGAAGGAGTGGTGCTGCGGATGCGGCCAGCGCCGCTCGATGGACTCGAAGGCGGCGATCGATTCCTCGACCCGGCCCTGGTGCTGCAGAGCCAGGCCCAGCTGCAGGCGCAGGTTCGGGATGTCGGGATTGCTGTCCACCAGGCGCTGGAAGAGGCTGGCGGCGGTGGCCATGTGGTTGCGGCTGTAGAACAGATTGGCCAGCTCCAGCAGCTGTTGCGGATCGGCGTCGACCTTGAGCGCGTCCGGCGCATGGGCCTGCAGGATCAGCCGGGCGTGCTGGTCGCGCGCCTCGGCGAGGGTGCGCAGGGCGTCCTCCGGCTTTCCAAGCGCGATCTGGGCGCTGGCGAGCTGGTAGCGGGTCTCCGGGTCCCAGGGACGCTTGATCGCGGCGCCGCGGAACAGCGCCTCGGCGGTCTCGGCGTCGCCGTTCGCGAGGCAGGCCGCGCCGGTCGACAGCAGCTCCTGGGTCTCATGACCGAGCAGCGAGACCGCGAACTCCGGCGGCGTGGCGGGGCGGCCGAGGGCTTGATCAGGCACGGCGGACCTTCTTCTGGCGGGCGGTGTGGAAGGACTCGTCGCTGACGATCACCTTGGCCGGCGCCTTGTAGGCGGCGAGGTGGGCGCGGCAGGCGGCGCGGATGCGGCGCTTCAGGTCCTCGACCGGCTCGGGCGAGAGCAGCGACACCTTGGCGACCACGATCTGACCCAGGAGCGGATGGGCCTCGCCCAGCACGGCGACGTCGAGGATGTTGTCGAGCTCCAGGATCACGTCCTCGACCTCGGCCGGATAGACCTTCTGGCCGCCGACATTGATGATGTCGCTGACCCGGCCGAGGATCTTGATGTAGTCGCCGTCGACCTCGACCTGGTCCTGGGTGTTGAACCAGCCGTCGGGGTCGAACATCGAAGGCGCGTTCAGGTAGCCCAGCATGGCGTACTGCGAGCGGATCCAGAGGATCCCGTCGCGGACCTCGGTCTCGAATCCGTCGCCGCCGACCCGCACCCAGAGCGAGCCGTCGGGCCGCGATTGCGAACGCAGCACGCCGACTTCCGAGAGGCCGTAGGTCTGCTGCAGCTCGACGCCCGGGAAGGCCTGCTTGAGGCGGCTCAGCGTCGACTGCGGCATGACCTCGGTGCCGTAGGTGATCCGGGTGAGCGACGTCAGGTCCAGCCGGCGGTGCAGGCCCGAGGTCAGCATCAGCGTCAGGAACGAGGGCGTGGCCGGCAGCAGTTGCACCCGGTCGCGGGCGATGGCCTCGCAGACGGCGTTCACCGAGCGGTCGGCGACGGTCACCACCGTGCCCAGGCTCGAGGTGATGGCCAGCACGGTGTTCACGCCGCCGAAGTGGTCAATCATCAGGAAGGGGATGGCGCGGGTGGCGGCGCGCTGCTTCCTGAACTTGTCGGCGATGCGCTCGAAGTCGTGGAGGATCGCCTTGGGCGTGCCGCTGGAGCCGGACGAGAACAGGATCAGGCCGGGCCGGCCGGCGGCGATCAGCGCCGACACCAGCGCATGTTCGGCGGCGATCGGACGGCGCGCGAAGGTCGCCTCGCGGCCCTCCGGATCGAATTCCACGAACCAGTCGCAGCCGGAGATGGCGAGGGCGGCGTCCTCCTCGACCACGGCGGCGCGGCTGAGCGGGATGACGATCGCGCCATGGCGGGCGAGCGCCAGGATCAGGCAGACGACGGCCGGCGCATAGTCGGCGAGCACGGCGACCTTCTCGCCGGCCTTGACGCCCTCGCGGGCCAGCACCGAGCCGAAGCCGTCGATCTGCGCGATGACCTGGGCATAGGTGGTCGTCTCGCCTTCATGGATGAAGGCGGGTTGGCCGGCGGCTGTCGCGAAACGGTCGAGCAGCCACTGCATGGTCAGGCCGCGAGCCGTTCCTGCAGCACGACCTTGATCAGGGCGTAGGAGGTGATCTCCGCGGCGTCCTCGTCGGGAACCTCGATGCCGAACGCCTGCTCCAGCGCCAGCACCAGGTTCATGTGCTTCAGCGAATCCCAGCCGGGGATGTTGTCCTGGCTGGCGTCCGGGCCGATGGCGGCGGCGGGCACGCCCAGCACCGTGGCCATGACCTGCTTCAGCATGGCTTCGTCAATCATGCAGCACCTTGATCCAGGAGGAAGGCGGAGGCGTGAACCCCGCGAGCTCGGCCGCGTAAGTCCGCGCGCCGTCGGCCTCGCCGGTCAGCGGGAGGCCCAGCCGGTCATAGAAGTCGGCGGCCTGGCCGTTCTTGGAGGTGGGCCGATAGGCGGCGTCGACGCGGGTGCAGCCGTGGGCTTCGGCGTCGGCGAAGATCGTCGGCCAGATGACGAACTCGATGCCGCGGCCGAGCACGCGGCAGCTCATGAACAGGCTCTCCAGGGTGGCGACTTCGCCCGCATAGCGGACGACCGCCACCCCGGTCAGGCCGGCGGCGCCGAACTTGTCGGCGACCTCCAGCGACCAGACGGCGGCGGCCGGGTCGGCCATCAGGCCTTCGATGTCCCCGGGCGTGTAGCGCGTCGTGGTCAGGTTGAACTGGTTGGACTTCTGGCTGAGCTCAGCGATCCGCGGAATGCGCGCGGCGTCGTCCTTGGCGAGCGTGACGGTAAGGCCCAGGGAGGCGAGGTAGTCCTCCTGGCTGTCGAAGGTCTGTCTCGCGGCGAGCGTCTCTGCGCGTTTGCGATACTGCTCGGTCTTTTCGGCGCCCTCGGTCGCCGCGCCGCCGGCCAGGAACAGGTCCTTGATGGCGGCGATCACCGCCAGGTAGTCAGGCGGGCTGGCCGGCGCCTGGAAGACCGTCACCTCCGGCAACTGGCTGCGGACCGCCTCGCATTCGAAGGCGGAGTCATCCAGGAACACAAGGCTGTCGAGGCTGATGTTCAGGTCCTGCGCGAGCTGCCGCAGGTTGGCGACCTTGTCGTCCCAGTTGACCTGCTTGGCGATGATGTCGACCTGGCGCAGCACCATGTCGGGATGGCTGTCGAGCAGGGCGTCGACCTCGGCCGCGTCGTTCTTGCTGCACAGGCACAGCAGCACGCCCTGGCGCTGCAGGGCGAGGAACTCGGTCTGGGCGCGGTGGAAGACGCTGCCCGGATAGTCGTTGGGGCTGAGCTTGATCCCGCTCGCCAGGTCCTCGCCGAGGACTCCGCCCCAAAGGGTGTTGTCGCAGTCGAGCACCAGCGCCTTGAAGAACCGCGTGCCGTAGGCGCGCGAAACGGCGCTGAGCTGGCGGGCCCATTCGTCGAGCAGGGCCGGGGCGTAGGGCGCAGCGTTCCGCAGATAGAACCGCAGGTCGAGCGCGGCCTTGCGGCCCAGCCCGCCGACCATGGCGGCCATGTCGATCCAGCGGACGTTGGCGAAGGCGGCGGCCTCGTCGCGCAGGGCCTGGTTCAGGCGGGCCAGCACCGCGTCCAGCCGATCGCCGCCGGCCACGGGCGCGGTCATCCGGTGCAGGCCGCAGAGGAAGACGGTCCGGAAGCCTGCCGCGCCCTGCAGCACCAGCCGCCAGCGGCCGCGGAGTTCAACCTCGCGGGCGTCGAGCTCGAGGTCGGACAGCATGGCCGCGCGCGCCTCGAAAGCCGGCTCCAGGGTGTCGAGGAAGGGCGCGAGCAGCAGGTGGTCGACGCCCCGCTCGGCGAAGCGGGTGAGGTCGCCCATGGGATCGTCGAAATTGCCCTGGCTGACCTGCAGGCGGACCCCGGCCAGCAGGGCGTGGCGGCGCAGATAGAGGCCGAGCAGGTCGACGGTGGCCCCGGCGCTGATCCCGATGTGGGCGCTGGCCGGCTGGCCGCCGAGGGCTTCGGCGGCCTCGACCGCGGCCATCACCTGGGCGAGCGACGCCACGGGATCGGCGAGCGTCGCCAGCGGATCGGGCTCCGGCAGGACGGGCTTGTTCACCGCATCACCATACCGCCGTTGACGCTCAGCGTGTGGCCGGTGATGAAGCCGGCCTCGTCGGAGGCCAGGTAGGCGACGGCCGAGGCGATGTCGGCCGGGGCGGCCAGGCGGCGCATGGGCGTCTGCCGGGCGGCGATGAGCTGGGCCTTTTCCGGGATGTCGCCGATCAGCGCCGTCTCGGTCATGCCCGGCGCGACGCAGTTCACCGTCACCCCGCTCGGGCCGACTTCGGCGGCGAGGTAGCGCGACATGGTGGCGAGCGCCGACTTGGCCATGGCGTAGGCGGTCCAGGTCGGCGTCGGCGCGCCCTCGGTCACCTGGGACGTGATGTTGACGATGCGGCCGGAGCGCTGGGCGATCATCGCCGGCAGGCAGGCCTGGGCCAGTTCGAAGGCCGCCTTCACCTGCACGTCGAGATGGGCCTGGACGTCGGTCCAATCGAGGTCGGCGAAGGCCTTGGCGCCGATCACCGGCGAGGCGTTGTTGATCAGGACGTCGATCCCGCCGAACGCCTGGAGGGCGCGCTTGGCGAGGCTGGCCGCGCCGCCGTTGGCGCCGAGGTCGGCCTGCAGGGCCACGGCGCGTGACGGGCCGTCCAGGGCCGCGATCTCGGCCACCACGGCCTCGGCGCGGTCGGCGCGGCCGTTGAAGGCGACCACCACGTCCAGGCCGTCGCGCGCCAGGCGCTGGCAGATGGCGCGGCCGATCCCGCCGCCGCCGCCGGTGACCAGGGCGACGCGCCGGCGTTCCAGGCGCGGCGCGGCCGGCTGGGCGGCGCGGCCTTCCAGGACCTTCACCTTGCCGGAGCCGCTGAGCACCGTCTGGCCGGACTGGTTGACGATGGTGGTGTCGAGCTCCAGCAGGCGGTCGCGCTCGTGCTTGGCGGTGACCGTGCAGGTGATCTTCAGCGTGTCACCGAGCCGGACCGGCAGCAGGAACTCCAGGTTCTGCGCCACCCAAAGGGCGCCGGGGCCGGGCAGCTGGGTGCCGATCACCGTGGAGATGAACGAGGCGCCCAGCATGCCGTGCACGACGATGTCGCGGAAGCTGGTGGCCTCGGCGTAGGCGCGGTCGACGTGCAGCGGATTGTCGTCGCCGGTCATCTCGACGAAGCGGCGCACGTCGGCCTCGCCGATGGCCCGGGTGAGGGTGCGGGTGTCGCCGACCTTGATGGCCTCGAAATCGGGGAACATGGGCTTCAGGCTCCTCGTCCGGCGTTGACCGGCGCCCAGCGCCAGACGCTGGCGCCGAAGTTGAACCCAGCGCCGACCGCGGCCAGGACGACGGTCGAACCGGGCTTGATCAGGTCGCGGTCCACCGCCTCGCTGAGCGCGATGGCGACCGAGGCCGCGCCGGTGTTCCCGATCTCCTGGACGTTGGTGTAGGTGCGCGACAGGTCCGCGCCCATCTTGCGCACGATATAGTCGATCAGGTTCCAGTTGGCCTGGTGGAAGACGAAGAAATCGACGTCCGCCAGTTCGACGTCGGCCTTGCGGCAGGCGGCTTTGACGGTGGCCGGCAGGTGGGTGATGGCCTGCTTCCAGGTGGCCAGGCCATTCAGCTCCATGGCGTCGGAGGCCGCCGGTCCGCCGCGGCCCATGGCCGGAAAGCTCGAGCCGCCGCCGCGCACGCGCACGGCCTCGTAGTTGGAGCTGTCGGTGTGGAAGGCCGAGGCCACGATGCCCGCGCCGGGCGCGCCGCGGCTGAGCACCGCCGCGCCGGCGCCGTCGGAATGGTAGATCACGCTGTCGGCGTTGGTGCGGTCGATGTAGCGGCTGTTGAGCTCGACCCCGATCACCAGGGCGTTGCGCACGGAGGGGTCGGCGGCCATGCGGTCGCTGGCGGCGGTGAGGGCGGAGACGAAGCCCGCGCAATTGGCCTGCAGGTCGAAGATCTGGCCGCCTTTGACGCCCAGCTCCTTGTGGATCTTCGCCGAGAGCGGCGGGAAGGTGTAGTCGCCCGAGAAGGTGGCCGCGACGATCAGGTCGATGTCCTCGGCGGTGACGCCCGCGCCTTCCATCGCCCGGCGCGCGGCGCTGACGGCGAAGTCGGAGGCGCTGTCCTCGGGCGCGGCGATGTAGCGGCGCTTGATGCCGGTCTTCTCGAGGATCCACTCGGGCGTGATGTCGAGCCCGCGGCAGAGCGCGTCGTTCTCCTCCACGACGCCGGCCAGGTGGTGGCCGACGCCGGTGATGCAGACGCCGGAGCCCGGCCCCAGGCTCACGCCGCGTCTCCGTCGGCCAGAAATTCGAGCAGCCGGCGGTTGTTGGCGCGGATGTCACCGAAGGCGGCCGAGGGGCCGTGGCCGGGATGGATCAGCCGCTCGGCCGGGATCTGGTCCCACAGCGCCTTGAGGCTCTTGCGCAGCAGGCCGTGGTTCTCGCCGGGCAGGTCGGAGAGGCCGACCCCCTGGGCGTAGAGGCTGTCGCCGGTGAACATCTGCTCGCCGTACTGGATGAAGCAGCTGCCCGGCGTATGGCCGGGGACCGGATGGAATTTCAAGGTCCGGTCGCCGGCCATCGGACCCGGCAGGTCCGGGTCGACGAAGGTCACCTCCGGCAGGACGATGCGCTGGTCGATCTTCAGCACCATCAGGAGGAAGTTGCCGGTCTTCATGGTCTTGAGGTCGGCGTGGTGCAGGAAGACCTCGGCGCCATAGGCCTTCTGGAAGTGGCTCGCCCCGCCGATGTGGTCGAAGTGGCCGTGGGTGCAGAACACCTGGCGGACCGTCAGGCCGAGGTCCTGCGCCGCCTTGTCGATCTTCCCGGGATCGAGGCCGGGGTCGACGACGAAGGCCTCGCCGGGCGTGTTCGTCGCGCAGACGTAGGCGTTGGACGGGAACGCCCCGCCGGTGACCCGCCAGACCCCTTCGCCGACCAGCTCGGCGCCTTCCGGGGGCGGGGCGAAGGCTGGGCGTAGCGGCGAGCGCATGTCAGTTCACGCCGCCCAGGAAGACGGTCTGGGCGGTGATGTAGCCGCTGGCCTCCGAGGCGAAGAAGTCGATGACGTTGAGGATGTCCTCGGCGGTCGCGAAGCGCGGCACCGGCAGGGCCGCGATGATCGCCTCGATCTTGTCGCGCGGCAGCTGGGCCAGCATGTCGCTGTCGATGGCGGTGATGCCCAGCGTGTTGCAGGTGACGTTCATGGCCCCGAACTCCTTGGCCATGACGTTGGCGAGCGTGGAGAGGCCGGCCTTGGTCGCCGCGTAGACGCTGTCGCCGATCGGCTCGAGGCTCGCGGCCATGGAGCCGATGTTGATGATCCGGCCCCACTTGGTCTTGCGCATGAACTTCGCCGCCTCGCGGGAGACGATGAAGGGCGCCAGCAGGTTGACGTTGACCATCGCCTGGGCGGCGGCCGGCGGCATGATCATGGCGTACTGCGAGGTCAGGACCGCGGCGTTGTTCACGACGATGTGGATGCCCGCGACCTTGCCGTGCAGGCCCAGGAACGCCTTCTGGATCGCCATGGGATCGGCGAGGTCGACCTCGATGTGGCGGTAGGCCGGGCTGGTCAGGCTGGCCTCGCCGCGCGCGAAGCCGATCACATCGGCGCCATTGTCCAGGAAGTGCTCGGCTATGGTGCGGCCGACCCCGCGCGTGGCGCCGGTGACGAGGGCGGTCTTTCCCGAATAGAGGTCCATGCGCGCTCAGGCCGGCGTGATTCCGTGGAGGTCCTCCAGGGTGTAGCCAGCAAGGGCGCCAACAAGGTTAACAAGGCGTCGATATCGCCGCTTCAGGCGGGCGAGATTTCCTGCAGCAGTTCCAGGATGTAGTCGGTGAGCGCGCCCACGTCGTCGAAGGGCGAGATTTCCCGGCTCATGGCGCGGTCGTCGGTGAGGCTGATCGGGGCGTCCCACTTGACCGTCAGCGCCGTCTCCACGTCGACGATCACCGAGACCAGCGACAGGGAATCCAGCTTGGCGTCGGCGCCGAAGAGCGGCGTGGCCGGGCCGATCTCGACCCGCTCATCCGGCTCCAGCTCCTGGTTCAGGCTCTCCAGGGCCTCGAAGATGATCGCTAGCACCTCGTCGCGGCGGCCCGCTGCGCCCGCCACCCTCAGGCCCCGCCCGCGCGGGGGCGGCCCATGGCCATCAGGCCGCCCATCCGGGGCACGGTCACCGCGCGGTACTCGTCGGCCAGCAGGCTCAGGCTCACGACGTCCACGAACTCACCATCCATCCGCAGGTGCCGCCGCAGACGCCCTTCCTCGGCCATGCCCAGATACTTCTGCCACTTGATCATCCGCTGATTGCGTTCCTCGATCACCCCGTAGATCCGCTCCAGCCCCAGCCGGTCGAAGGCCAGTTCGTAGAGCAGCTTCATCGCCTCGACGGCCGCCGGCGCGCCCTTGGCCGCCGCCTCGTCCCCGATCAGGAACCGCGCCGACTCAGCCCGCCGATTGGGCAAGTCTATGGTGACCAGCGAGAGCATGCCTATGGCCGGTCCGCCGATCATCTCGATGATGTAGTTGAACTCGTTGGCCGGCCGCCCGGCGATCCAGCGCGCCTGGTCGGCGACCGTCGCGGCCGATCGGTTGAGGTGCAGCGCGCGGGCGTCGTGGCGCCACCGGTGGGTGATCGCGGCGTCATCGACGGTCAGGGGCCGCAGCCGCACGAACTCGCCTTCGAGACTCGGCGCCGGGCCAAGCGGCTTTGTCGCGGCGATCGCCGGGGCTTCGGTCATGGTCCTAGCTATAGCCGCCGAAGAGGGGCTTTCAACATCCGGCTGCGAGCCGCCTCGCGTCTTCACCTTGCCTTAGCGCGGCCGTGCCAGTTTGCGGCTCGCCCAATCGCGCGGCGGAGATGCTCGTGACCCCCGGCAGAATCGTCTTGGCCGTGCGTATCCTGACGGTGTTCGCCGCCGCGATCGCCACCGTCCTGCTGCTCGGTCCGTTCCACGCGCCCAACGGCTGGGACAAGCTGGCCCACGGCACGATGTTTTACGGCTTCACCCTCCTGGCGCTGGTCTGCCTGCCGTGGAACCGCAAGGAGGACATCGTGCTCGCGGTGATCCTCATCGGCGGGGCGAGCGAGATCGCCCAGGGCTTCACCGGCCGCGACATGTCGCTGTTCGACTGGCTGGCGGACTCCGCCGGGGCGATCGTGGCCGCCGTGCCGGTCTATGTGGCGCGCCTTCGCCAGGTCGCCCAGCAGGGCCGCGACGGCGTCGCCGATCGGCGCGCGCGCGGCGCGGCGATCCGCCCGCCGTCGCCGGCGCCGTCAGAGCCCTAGCCGGATTTCAGATCAGCGGCCGGTCGCCCGGGTGTTGGACGCCAGGTCGGTCCGCCGCGGCTCGCCGGCCTCGCTCGCGAAGTCGATCACGCACATGACGGCGTAGCCGCGGTGCGGTCCGCAGCTCACCCCGGCGGCATCGAAGGATTGGTAGAAGATGTTCCGGCGATGCCCGCGGTCCGGCACGCCGCTGTCGATGATCAGTTCGCGAATGACGTCGCTTGGCGTCGCGGGGCCATAGGCGATGTTCTCGGCCAGGGTCCCAGCCTGCACGCCGTGGCGCCGCAGCCGGTCGTCGAAGCGTTCTCCGGCCTGGCCCTCGTGGCCGATGGCGCCCGTGGGGCCCTGGGCGCGGACATGTTCTTGGGCGGCGGCGGCGAGCTGGCCGTCGGCGCGCAGCGCCGGCAGCGGCGGCTGGCGCATCAGGAAGGCGATGGCCTGGGCGGTGGCCTCGGGATCCGAATCGCCGTGGGCGGATCGGGCCCGGTCCCAGCTCGAGGCGGGCTGGTTTTGCAACAGGCGCGCATATTCTTGTGGATGAAGCCGCGCGAAGTTCAGCTCCTGCAGCACGCCCTCGTCGAGCGTCTGCGCCCGCGCGGCTCCGGCGCCGGCAAGACTAGCAAGCGTGACAGCAATCATCGCGGAGCAAAGACGCGTGCTCCGCCGCGACATCGGCAATGATCTCGTGATCTGAGACATGAGATCATAGAAGGGCGCCGTTAGTGTCGGACGAATTAAGCCGCACGGGTTTTTTATGCTTAATTCAGATTAACTATACTTAGGCTTGTTTCCGGTTTGGAGATGTCTAGGCGTCGTCGTCTGGCCTGTGCGGCGAGGGTAGGGCCCCCGCACCGTCAGGCGGCTCCGGCCGGATTTCCCGCCCTGCGTGCAAACGTCGCGGGCCAGGCGAACTGGGACCTTCTAGGGTCGCGCCTGGGTGCGGAACCACCGCTCAACATGGCCATTATGGTTATTCGCCGCGAGGATCGCAGGCGGGTGTTTCGGTAGAGTGTCAACAGAGTTCAGGGTGCATGTGGGGATGTAGTTCGGGCATCTGCCGGTGGGGTGGCGGGCTGTTGGCCAGCGCCTCGGTGTTCGTCGCCGGCGCGGCCGCGGCGAACCCGCTGACGGACTGCTTCGATCGGATCGCGGTCGCCGTCCATCACGTCCCGCATCATCACGCCAAGCCGCCGCATCGTCCGATCCACCGGGTCCATCATGTCGGCCCCAAGCGCCCGCGGCCACACAAGCTCCTGGCGGCGCGCCAGACCGCCGCCTATGCGCACCGCACCCATTACGTCCTGCGACCCAAGGCGTGCGGAACCCACGAAGCCATGATGACGCCCCTGCCGGGCATGGTGAACCCGGAGGCGCCGGAACTGCTCCTGGCCGAGATCGTCGGGCCGCCGGCCATCGGACCGCTGAACGGGCCGTCGCTTGCCGCGCCCGAGGCGCCCGACAACGGCCTCGTCGTCCTGCCCGCGGGACCCGTGGACACCTCTCCGTTCAGTCCGGGCGGCGTCACGCCGGGCGGCGGCTTCGTTGGCGGCGGCGGTCCTGGCGGCGGGCCGGGAGGTCCGGGCGGTCCTGGAGGGCCCGGCGGTCCGGGTCAGCCGCCGGTCACGCCACCGCCGGTCCTGCCTCCGGATCAGCCGCCGGTCACCCCGCCGCCGGTCTTGCCACCGCCGATTCTACCCCCACCGGTCCTGCCCCCACCGGTCCTGCCGCCTGTCGGCCCGCCGGTGACGCCGCCCCCGGTCCTGCCGCCGATCCTGCCCCCCATCCTGCCGCCAGGCGTGCCGGAACCCGGCACGTGGGCCCTGCTGAGCATCGGCTTCTTCGGCCTCGGCGGCGCCTTACGTCACCGCCGCGCTATTTCTTCCAGCTCTTGATCAGCTCGTCATAGTCGACGGTGATCGGCTTCGGCCGCTCGTTGGCCAGCTTCGGCTTCGGCGCGCCGGGGGCGTCGAGCCAGATCTGCGGGTTCTGCGGCGGATTGAGCTTCGGGCCGATAGCGCCCTGGACGCCCGAGCGCTGCAGCCGGTCGAGCACGGCTTCCTGGGCCGCGCAGAGCGAGTCCATCGCCTGTTGCGGGGTCTTGGCGCCTGAGGAGGCGTTGCCGATGTTCTGCCACCAGAGCTGCGCGAGCTTCGGATAGTCCGGCACGTTGGTCCCGGTCGGCGACCACTGCACGCGGGCCGGCGAGCGGTAGAACTCGATCAGCCCACCGAGCTTCGGGGCGCGGTCGGTGAAGCTCTTATGCTGGATGGTGCTCTCGCGGATGAAGGTCAGGCCCACGTGGCTCTTCTTCACGTCGACGGTCTTCGAGGTCACGAACTGGGCGTAGAGCCAGGCGGCCCTGGCCCGGTCGACCGGCGTCGATTTCAGGAGCGTCCAGGAGCCGGCGTCCTGGTAGCCGAGCTTCTGGCCCTCTTCCCAATAGGCGCCGTGCGGCGAGGGGGCGACCCGCCACTTGGGCGTGCCGTCGGCGTTGGTCACCGCGGCCGACTTGACCATGTCGGCGGAGAAGGTGGTGTACCAGAAGATCTGCTGGGCCACCTCGCCCTGGGCCGGGACCGGGCCGGACTCGGAGAAGTTCATCCCCTGGGCCTGTGGCGGGGCGTACTTCTTCAGCCACTCGACATATTTGGCGACCGCGTAGACGGCGGCCGGGCCGTTGGTGTCGCCGCCGCGCGCGACGCAGGAGCCGACGGGGCGCGACTGGGCGTCGACCCGGATGCCCCATTCGTCAACCGGCAGGCCATTGGGGATGCCCTTGTCGCCGCCGCCGGCCATCGACAGCCAGGCGTCGGTGAACCGCCAGCCCAGCGAGGGGTCCTTCTTGCCGTAGTCCATGTGGCCGAAGACCTTCTTCCCGCCGATCTCCCGGCCGGTGAAGAATTGGGCGATGTCCTCGTAGGCCGACCAGTTGACCGGGACGCCGAGGTCGTAGCCGTACTTGGCCTTGAAATCGGCCTTGTTCCTGGGGTCGGTGAACCAGTCGTAGCGGAACCAGTAGAGGTTCGCGAACTGCTGGTCGGGGAGCTGGTAGAGCTTCTTGTCAGGCGCGGTGGTGAAGGACCGGCCGATGAAGTCGCCCACGTCCAGCGTCGGGCTGGTGACCGCCTTGCCTTCGCCGGCCATCCAGTCGGTGAGGTTGCGGGCCTCCTGGTAGCGCCAGTGGGTGCCGATGAAGTCCGAGTCGTTGACCCAGCCGTCGTAGATGTTCTGGTTCGACTGCATCTGGGTCTGCAGTTTCTCGACCAGGTCGCCTTCCTGCATGACGTCCTGCGTCACCTTGATGCCGGTCATCGCGGTGAAGGCTGGGGCCAGGACCTTGGACTCGTAGTCGTGGGTGGTCAGCGCCTCGGAGACCACCTTGATCTCCATGCCGGCGTAGGGCTTGGCAGCATCGATGAACCACTGCATCTCGGCTTCCTGCTGCGGCCGCGAGAGGGTCGAGAGTTCGCCGATCTGGCTGTCCAGGAAGCCCTTGGCGGCGTCCATGCCCTTGGCGCCCTTGGCGTCGTAGACCGCGATGGAGGAGGCCGCGGCGGCCTCCGGCTTGGGCGCGGCGGACTTCGGCTGACCGCACGCGGCGAGCAGCGAGACGCCGGCCGTGAGCGCCAGCGCAAGCCCCAGTCTCCGGTGATGCAGTCTCATAGGTCCCCTCCCCAGGGTCTTGCTGCGGACTCGGCGGCCCGCTTCGAGATCTAGACGAACACGAAGACGGCGACCGCGAATAGCCCTGACAGCACCAGCGCGCCCCAAAGGCTGGCCGTCGTAGCCGCCATCCAGCCCAGGTGGATGAAGGCCGCGCCCAGGAGCGAGATAAAAAGCCGGTTGCCGCGGTAGGTCACGATGCCGAGCACGCCCTTGCGCGGATTGCCCCCCGGCGACAGCTTTTCCCAGACCCCCATGGCCGCGATGAGGGCGGCGATGGCGATGAAGAAGATCGCGGTGGGGCGGGTCCAGGCCATCCAGGAGAAGTCCATCGCGGCTCCTCAGACCCGGCCGAGCGCGAAGCCACGGGCGATGTGGTTGCGCACGAACCAGATCACCAGGGCGCCCGGGATGATGGTCAGGACGCCGGCCGCGGCCAGCACGCCCCAGTCGAGGCCGGAGGCCGAGACCGTGCGGGTCATCACCGCGGTGATCGGCTTGGCGTTGACCGTGGTCAGGGTGCGGGCCAGCAGCAGCTCGACCCAGGAGAACATGAAGCAGAAGAAGGCGGTCACCCCGATGCCGCTGGCGATCATCGGCATGAAGATGCGCAAGAAGAACCGCCAGAAGCCGTAGCCGTCGAGGGCGGCGGTCTCGTCGATCTCTCGCGGCACCCCGGACATGAAGCCCTCCAGGATCCACACCGCCAGCGGCACATTGAACAGGCAGTGGGCGAGCGCCACGGCGATGTGGGTGTCGATCAGGTGGAAGGCTGAATAGAGCTGGAAGAAGGGCAGGGCGAAGACCGCCGGCGGCGCCATGCGGTTGGTCAGCAGCCAGAAGAACAGGTGGCGGTCGCCGAGGAACCGGTAGCGGGAGAAGGCGTAGGCGGCGGGCAGGGCCACGGCCACCGAGATCACCGTGTTCATGCCCACGTAGATCAGCGAATTGACGTAGCCCATGTACCAGGCCGGGTCGGAGAAGATCACCGCGTAGTTGGCGAGCGTCGGCTTGAGCGGCCACAGCGAGAAGCCCGACAGGGTCTCGGTGTTGGTCTTCAGGCTCATGCTGGCGAGCCAATAGATCGGGATCAGCAGCAGGACGATGTAGACCGCCGGGGTGATCCAGCGCAGCGATAGGCGACGGGCTGCGGCCATCTCAGATCGCCTCATCCTGGCTGACCATGGCCGTGTAGAAGATCCAGCAGACGAGCAGGATGATCAGGAAATAGATCAGCGACATCGCCGCGGCGGGCCCGAGGTCGAACTGGCCGGTCGCCATGTTGACGAGGTCGATGGAGAGGAAGGTGGTGGCGACGCCCGGCCCCCCGCCGGTCAGGACGAACGGCTCGGTGTAGATCATGAAGCTGTCCATGAACCGGAGCAGGATGGCGATGGTCAGCACGCCCGAGAGCTTCGGCAGCTGGATGTAGCGGAAGACAGCCCAGCCGGACGCCCCGTCGATCCGCGCGGCCTGGTAATAGGCCTGCGGAATGGCGACGAGCCCTGCGTAGCAGAGCAGCACCACCAGGCTGGTCCAGTGCCAGACGTCCATGGCGACAACGGTCAGCCAGGCGTCGAGCGGATGGCTGGCATAGTTGTAGTCGACGCCCATGGCCGTGAGCGCATGGCCCAGGAGGCCGATGTCGGCGCGCCCGAACACCTGCCAGATCGTGCCCACCACATTCCACGGCACCAGCAGCGGCAGCGCCATGGTGACCAGGCACACCGCCACGCCCGGCCCGCGCCTGGGCATCCGCAGGGCAATGAACACCCCGAGCGGAATCTCGATCGCCAGGATCACCGCGGAGAAGCCGAGATTGCGGACCAGCGCGCCGCGGAATCGTTCGGAGTGCAGCACCTGCTGGTACCACTGCACTCCGGCCCAGAAGAACCTGTTGTTCCCGAAGGTGTCCTGCACCGAATAGTTGACCACCGTCATCAGCGGCACGATCGCCGAGAGGGCGACCAGCAGCAGCATCGGGGTGACCAGCCACCAGGCGCGGTTGTTCTGCGGCTTGCCCATCAGGCGCCCACGCGCCAGGAGTCGACGAAGACGCCGGCGCGGCCGGGTTCGAACGCCACGCGGGGCTCGGCAGGGATCTCGGCGGCCTCGTCCAGCGAGACCTGCAGCTCGTGGCCGGCAAGGGCGGCGTGGACGATGCGGCGGCGCCCGACATCGTCCACGCGCCGCACCTGGACGGGCAGGCCCTCCCGGCCCAGCCGGATGTGCTCCGGCCGCACGCCCAGCTCCACCCGCGCGCCGGGCGCGGTCGGCCCCGACGTCATCGCGATAGCGTGCTGGCCGATGCGCAGGGCCCCGCCCTCGGCCTCGACCGGCAGGACGTTCATCCCCGGCGAGCCGATGAAATAGCCGACGAAGGTGTGGCGCGGCGCATCGAACAGCTCCTGGGCCGAACCGATCTGCAGGATCGCGCCGTCGCGCATCACCGCCACCCGGTCGGCGAAGGTCAGCGCCTCGGTCTGGTCGTGGGTGACATAGACCATGGTGTGGCCGAACTGGCGGTGCAGCAGCTTGAGCTGGGCGCGAAGCCGCCACTTGGCCTGCGGGTCGATCACCGTCAGCGGCTCGTCGAAGAGGATGGCGGCGACGTCGGAGCGGACCAGGCCGCGGCCCAGCGAGACCTTCTGCTTGTCGTCGGCCGAGAGCCGCGTCGCCCGCCGGTTCGCGACGGCGGTGAGGTCCAGCATCTCCAGGACCTCGCCGACCCTTTGGCGGACCTGGCCGGCCGGCAGTCCGCGGTTGCGCAGCGGGAAGGCCAGGTTCTGGGCCACGGTCATGGTGTCGTAGACCACCGGGAACTGGAACACCTGGGCGATGTTGCGCGCGGCGGTGTCGAGGTCGGTGACGTCGCGGTCGTCGAAGAGCACGCGGCCTGCGCTCGGGCGGATCAGGCCGGAGACGATGTTGAGCAGCGTGGTCTTGCCGCAGCCGGACGGGCCCAGGAGGGCATAGGCGCCGCCGTCCTCGAACTCGATGTCGGCGGGCCGCAGGGCGTCGCCCTCGCCGTAGCTGTGCCGCACGGCCTCCAGGCGGATGCGGGCCATCAGGCGGCCGCCTTGCGGGCAGAAGCGGCCTGGCCGTCCGCGTGGAAGACCATCAGTTGCGCCGGATCGAACGAGACCTGGACCGCGGCGCCGGGCTGCAGGCTTCGGACGCCGCCCGCCAGCAGCACCCAGTCGCGCCCGGCGATCTGCAGATGGACATAGGTCTCCGAGCCGGTGATCTCGCAGACCCGGACCACGCCGTGCAGCGCCGGGCCGTCCGCGTCCAGCCGCAGGTGGTGCGGCCGCAGGCCCAGGATGTAGTCGCCGTCGGCCATGGCCGGCGCGGGGCTTGCGAACCCCTCGGCCACGAAGCGCGCGCCGCGCTTGGCGACCGCGATGGTGTTGAGCGGCGGGTCGGAGAAGGTCTGGGCGGTGATCAGGTCGCCGGGCTCCCGGAACACCGCCAGCGTCGGCCCGAACTGGGTGATGCGGCCCTGGCTCAGCGTCGCGGTCGCGCCGCCGAGCAGCAGGGCCTCGGCGGGCTCGGTGGTCGCATAGACCAGGATCGATCCGGTGTCGGCGAACAGCCGGGGCAGCTCCTCGCGGAGCTCTTCACGGAGTTTGTAGTCGAGGTTGGCGAGCGGCTCATCGAGCAGCACCAGGGGCGCGGCCTTGACGATGGCGCGGGCCAGGGCGGTGCGCTGCTGCTGGCCGCCGGAGAGCTCGGCGGGCTTGCGTTGCAGGTAGGGGCCAAGCTTGAGGCGTTCGGCGGTCTCCAGCACCCGCCGGTCGATCTCCGCCGCCGCGACAGCGGCCACCCGCAAGGGCGAGGCGATGTTCTCATAGACGCTCAGGGTCGGGTAGTTGACGAACTGCTGGTAGACCATGGCGACGTTGCGCTGGCGGACCGGCCGGCCGGTGACGTCGGCGCCGTCGAACCAGATCGAGCCGGCGGTCGGCCGATCGAGCCCGGCCATCAACCGCAGCAGGCTGGTCTTGCCCGATCCGGTGGGACCCAGGAGCACGTTGACCGAGCCGCGCTCCAGCGCGAGCGTGGTCTCCGCCACGCAGACCTCGCTCCCGGCCGTGCGCGCGACGTTCCTGAGTTCCAGCATCCGCGGCGACGCTGCGGTATGTCCCTGCCTGCGTCAATCGCCGCCCCAATTTCGAGACACCCCGGGGCGGCGAGGCTAGGATCGCGGGGCCGCCAGGACCGGCGCCGGAGACACCCCGATTCCCGATTTCGACGCCTTGGAAGCCCTGCGCCGGGCGGGACGGTTCGAGGAGGCCCTGGCCGGCTGGGACGCCGCGCTGGCGATCGCGCCCGATGCGCCGGATCTGCTGTGCGGCAAGGCGCGGGTCCTGCAGGGGTTCGGACGGCTGGACGAGGCCACGGCGCTCTATCGCCAAGCCCTGGATCGCGAACCGGACCGGTACGAGGCCGCCTTCAACTTGGCGCTCATCGCCATGCAGGCGGGCGATTGGGACGAGGCCGAGCGCCGGGCGGCGCCGCTGCGGGCGCGGCATCCCGATGCGCCGGGGCTGGCCTGGATCGGCGCGCGCGTGGCCTACGGGCGAGGCGATGCGGCGGCGGCGCGGGAGCAGCTTGCCGCCCTCTGCGCCGATCCGCGCCTCGGCGGCGAGCAACGGGCGGATGCGCAGCTGATGCTGTCCGACGCCTTGGATGCGCTGGGCCGCTTTCCCGAGGCCTTCGAGGCCGCCGTCGCGGGCAAGGCGATCCAGCGCGAGCTGTTCGCGGAACGGGCCCGGTCCCGCGAGCGCGCGGTCGCGCGGTTCGAACGGATCGAGACCTGGTTCCGGTCAGCCGACGCCGCACCCTGGCGCACAGCTCCGGCCGCCACGCCGGTGCGCGGTGAGGCGAGCGCGCACGCCTTCCTGGTCGGCTTCCCGCGCTCCGGCACCACGCTCCTGGAGCAGGCGCTGGCCGGCCATTCCGGCGTCGTGGCCCTCGAAGAAGCGCCGACGCTGGCCGCCGCGCACGCCGAATTCATGAGCTCTCCGCAGGGCTTGGCGCGGCTGGCGACCCTGTCGCCGGCGCAGGCCGCACCCTGGCGCGTCCGTTACTGGGCCGAGGTCGCCGCGCACGGCGTCGACCCGGCGGGGAAGCTGTTCCTCGACAAGGCCCCCGCCGGCACGGTCGACCTGCCGCTGGTCGCCAAGCTGTTCCCCGAAGCCCGGATCCTGTTCGCCGTGCGCGACCCGCGCGACGTGACGCTGAGCTGCCTGCGCAACAATTTCCAGCTCAACGCCATGACCTACGCCTTCACCGACCTGGCCGAGGCCGCCGCCTGCTACGCCGCCGGCATGGCGCTCGCCGAGCGGTATCGGGCCATGCTGCCGCTCAAGGTCCTGGAGGTCCGCCACGAGGCCCTGATCGCCGACTTCGCGAGCGGCTTGGCGGAGATTTGCCGGTTCCTGGACCTCGCGCCCGAACCGGGGATGACCGACGTCGCCGCTACGGCGAACCGCCGGGCGGTCCGCACGCCGAGCGCGCCGCAGGTCCGCGCCGGCCTCAACGCCAAGGGGGTCGGGCGCTGGCGCGCCTATGTGGATCAGCTCGCGCCCGTCCTGCCGGCCCTGGAGCCCTGGGTCCGCCGCTTCGGCTACGCCTAGCGCAAAGAAAAGCGGAGCGACTTTCGTCGCTCCGCCTTAGTCGCCCTCCTCGGGGAAGGTGAGGGTTTGGCTTAGTAGCGGACCCGAAGGCCGAAGAAGACCTGCGAGCCGTTGTCATAGACCGCGCGGGGCTGGCTCTTGTTCAGCGCGTAGTATTTCAGCTTGTTGTTGGAGATGTTCAGAGCGTCCAGCGTCAGCTCGATGTTCTTGTTGATCCGGTAGCTGATCGAGCCGTCCAGCTGGCCGAAGTTGTCCTGGTTCTCAGCGGCGCTGCGGTCGAGGCCGACGAAGAAGTGCGAGCGGTAGGTGTAGGCGAGGCGCGCGCTGAGACCGTGGGCTTCGTAGTAGCCGACCACGTTGGCGGTGTACCGCGAGGTGCCGACCAGGGGATTGCCGTCGGCGTCGTGGGAGTCGACGTAGGTGGCGTTGGCCTGGAAGCCGAAGTTGTAGGGCAGCGGCTGCTGGATCTGCAGTTCGACGCCCTTGACCTCGCCGCTGGTGTTGACCGGCGAGGAGACCTGGTAGGTTTTGAAGGCGTTGTAGAACTGGCTGAAGTAGGTGGCCGGCGCGACCCCGAAGCTCACGTAGGACGAGAGGTCCTGGTAGAAGACGCTGACCGCGGCGATCGAGGTCGGGGCGTAATACCATTCCAGAGCCGCGTCATAGACCGCGGCCTTGATGGGCCGCAGGTTCGGGTTGCCGCCGTTGCCGGTCAGCGTGGTGTCGGTCAGCGAGACGGTGCCGCCGAGCGCGCTGAAGTCGGGCCGCGACATGGTCTCGGCCGCCGACATCCGCAGGAAGACGTTCTCGGCCACGTCGAAGGTCAGGTTCAGGCTGGGCAGGAAGTCCGTGTACGTATGGCTGACGTTGGCCACGTAGTAGGGGCCGTAGGCCGAGCTGGTGATATCGCCCGCATGGGTGCCCGCCGGGTCGGAGACGTTGACGAAGGCGTTCTCCTTGGTCTGGACGACGCGGACGCCAATGTTGCCGCGCCAGCCTTCGCCGCCGACCTTGGCCATCGCATAGGCGGCCCAGTCCTTCTCGCTGACCTTGAAGGCGCCCGGCCAGTAGTAGTTCTGCGGCGTGTTGATCGACGAGATGGGTCCGTGCACCCCGTCGTGGATGCCGTTCAGGATCGAGACGATCCTGTCGGGATCCCCGGCGATCGGGATCAGCAGGCCCGGGACGCCGAGCGCGCCCGAGTTGAAGCCGCTCGGATACTGCGTCGGGTTGGTGGCCGAGAAGGGCATCGTGGGCGACGTCCAGCACTGGCCGTCGGCGCCCAGGGTGCAGCCGCGGTCCCAGCCGTCCACCTTGCGGGTGTGGTCGGCGTAGCGCACGCCGAACAGCACATCCTTGAAGGGCCCGTGATCGACAACCCAGTCGCCGTCGACCTTGCCGTAGATCTCCTTGTCGACGGAGTTGAAGGTCTCGTTCCAGGCCCAGTCGTTGGACAGGCCCGCCGGGCTCAGGGGGTTGATGTTGGCGGTCTTCACCGCCCAGCCGTTGCCGGAGGGGGCGTAGGAGATCGCCGTCGCGCCATCGACTTCGAAGGCCGGCTCGGTGGGCGTGTTGCCGACCCCGTGGGTGTAGCCGATTTGCGCCTTGAAGGTCAGGTTGTCGGTGGCTTTGAAGTCGCCGTCGAGGTTGTAGTAGTAGCTCTCGCCGCTGGCGTTGGGCCGGATGATGTTGTCGACCACCAGGCCGTTCACCGGCGTGCCGGCCGGCCCGTTCAGCGGGAAGCTCGCCGAGGTCAGGGTCTGGTTGGCGACCGTGAAGGCGGTCGGCGAGTTGTTGTTGAGCTCGTTGGAGCCCCAGTACATGTAGTTGTCGTTGTGGTTCGTGGCGTCGAGCTTCGAATAGAAGCCGTCGAAGCGCAGCTCCACGCGGTCGTTGGGCCGCCACTGCACGCTGATATCGCCGCCCTTGCGCTTGCGTTCCTGCTGGAAGAGCGTTGAGCCGATGAGCGTCGGCGCCCAGACGCCGATCAGCTCGGGATGGCTGATCCCGGTCTGCATGGCGCTGGAGATCTGGGTGTAGCCGAGGGTCTCCTGGCCGTAGCGTTGGACGCTGCGGTCTTCGTAGAAGCCCTGCGCCAGGACGCCGAAGGTGCCGGTCGGGTTCTGCCAGGAGACCAGACCGCTGACCTGCGGCTTGGTCGACTTGGTGAGCGAGTTGTAGACGCCCTGCAGCGAGCCCTGGAAGGTCAGCGGCTGGTGCAGGTCCAGCGGCCGGCGGGTGACGATGTCCACCGCGCCCGCGACGCCGCCTTCGAGCAGCGAGGCGTCCTGGGTCTTATAGACCTGGGTCGTCTGGACCATTTCGGCGGGCAGCAGGGTGAAGCTCACGCTGCGGCCGACGGTGGAGAACTGGTCGAGGATGAACCAGTCGCCGGTGGACACGGAATGGCCGTTGATCGTCACCTGGGTCAGGCTGGGGGAGGTGCCGCGGATCGACACGCGGTCGTTCTCGTCGAAGCCGCCTTCGCCGCTGGCCGCCGAGGTGGTGTTGACGCCGGGCATCCGCTGCAGGGCGTCGGCGACGTTCTTGTCGGGGAGCTTGCCGATGTCGTCGGAGGAGATCACCTCGACGTGGTTGTCGCTGGACCGCTTGATCTGGAGCGCTTTTTCCAGCGACTCGCGGATACCGGTGACGACAACTTCGCCCACCGTGTTCGAATCGGCGGCGAAGGCCGGCGCGGCTGTTCCGCAGACCAAGGCGACTGCACTGACTGAACCGATTAGAATACGCCTGCGTACATTCATGGCTCTTCTCCCCCCTATGCGCTCGTTGGCATCCGTTGCAGTCACAAGTCCATTTAGAGACCAATATGACCGGCCGCAGCCAGCCAACTGGCAGACCACAACCACTCTCGTCGCGAAGTTGTCACCATCTTACGCCGTAACGCAAGCCCAAATGCGATCCGCTTGAAGACCAATCAATTATTGATATGCAAATGGTATTGTCGTGTGGCACAACGTGAGCGGCGCCTTTACGGAAAGCGCAGCCAGCTAGAGGACAGGTCTTGACGTCGTTCTCCCAACTCGTCGGCGGTCTAAGCGAACAGAACCGTGCGCCGCTGTATCAACAGCTGCAGCGCGCGCTTCGCGACGCCATCGAAGACAACCGGCTGGCCGCTGACGAGGCGCTGCCGCCGGAGCGCGAGTTGGCCGAGGAGTTCGGCATCTCGCGGATTACGGTGCGCAAGGCGCTCGACGCGCTTGTGGGCGAGGGGATGCTGACCCGCCGGCAAGGCGCAGGCACCTTCGTCACCGCCCGCGGCGAGACCCGGGTCGAGAAGAGCTTCTCCAAGCTGTCCTCCTTTTCGGAGGACATGATCTCGCGCGGACGGCGGCCCGAGAGCGTCTGGCTCAGCCGCTCGTCCGGCACGGTCACGCCCGAGGAAGCCCTGACCCTCGGCTTGAGCCCGGGCAGCGTCGTCTATCGCTTCAACCGCATCCGCTATGCCGACGGCGAGCCGATGGCCCTGGAATATTCGACGGTGCCGGGCTTCTGCCTGGCCAGCGAAATGGCGGTGGGCGAGTCGCTCTACGAGGCCCTCGACCAGCAGTCCTCCCGGCCGGCCCGGGCGCTGCAGCGACTGCGGGCGATCCTCTTCACCGGCGAGCGGGCCAAGCTGATGGGGATCGAGGACGGGGCGCCGGGACTGCTGATCGAGCGGCGCGGCTTCCTCAAGGACGGCCGTCCCGTGGAGGTCACCAAGTCCTACTATCGCGGCGACGCCTATGACTTCGTGGCCGAGCTCAACACCTCGGCGTCCTGAATGGCTCCGGGAGAGATCGCGTTGAGTCCGAAGCGTCCGTCCGAGCCCACGGCGGCGCCTGCCCTGACGGCCGGCGCCACGCGCATGTTCCGCGAGGCCGCCGAGGCGCCGGACATGGTCCGCGCGCAACTGGCCGCCAACGCGCCCATCGTCCAGGCCCTGGCCGAGCGCCTGCGGGCCTCGCCGCCGCGGGCGGTGGTGACCTTCGGGCGCGGCAGTTCCGACCATGCCGCGACCTTCGCCCGCTACCTGATCGAAACCCGGCTCGGGGTGATGACCTCGTCCGCCGCGCCCTCGGTGAGCTCGGTCTATGATGCGTCGCCCGGCATGCAGGGTATGCTCTGCCTGGTGATCTCCCAGTCCGGCCGCAGCCCCGACCTGCTCGCCGCCGCCCAGGCCGCCTCGGCGGCCGGTGGGCTGGTGGTGGCGCTGGTCAATGACGAGGCCTCGCCGCTGGCGGCCCAGGCCGACCTGACCATCCCGCTTCGCGCCGGGCCCGAGCTCAGCGTCGCGGCGACCAAGTCCTATATCGCCGCCCTCTCGGCGACGGCGCAGCTCGCCGCCTACTGGCTCGAGGATGCGACCCTGCTGGCGGCCCTGGAGCGCCTGCCCGACCTGCTCGCCTCGGCCTGGAAGCGGCCGTGGACGGCGGCCCCGGCGCGGCTGATCGGGGCGCGGGGGCTCTATGTGCTGGGCCGCGGCGTCGGTTTCGGGATCGCCCAGGAAGCGGCGCTCAAGTTCAAAGAGACCTGCGGCCTGCACGCCGAGGCGTTCAGCACCGCCGAGGTGCGGCACGGCCCCATGGCCCTCGTCGGGCCCGGCTTCCCGATCCTGGCCTTCGCCCAGGACGACGAAACCCGCCCGGGCGTCGAGGCCGCCATCGCGGCCTGCGTCGACCAGGGCGCCGACGTGATGAAGGTCGGCGGGGCGGATCAGAAGGGCGTGGTGCGGATGCCGGCACCCAAGGCCCATCCGGTGCTGGAGCCGATCGTCTTCGTGCAGGGCTTCTACCGCATGGTCTGCGAGCTGGCCGTCGAGCGCGGCTTCGATCCGGACCGCCCGCCCCATCTCTCAAAAGTCACCGAGACGACCTGATGGATGTCGCGCTCGTCAACGGCCGGGTGATGACCGACCAGGGGCTCGCCCATGGCCTCGCGGTGCGGCTGAGCGGCGGCCGCATCGCCGCGGTCGGACCCGCCGACGAGGTGGCCGCCAACGCGCGGCCGCACGACCTGGCGGGCGGCCTGCTGCTGCCGGGGTTCATCGACATCCAGGTCAATGGCGGCGGCGGAGCTCTGTTCAACGACGCGCCGACCGCAAAGACCATCGCGGCCATCGGCCGGGCGCACCGCCGGTTCGGCACGACCGGCTTCCTGCCGACCCTGATCAGCGACGAGCTGCCGGCGGTCGAGGCGGCCATCGCCGGCGTCCAGGCCGCGATCGCTGGCGGCGTGCCGGGCGTGCTCGGTGTCCACATCGAGGGCCCGTTCCTCAACCCCAAGCGCAAGGGCATCCACGAGCTCAGCAAGCTGCGGCGCATCGACGAGGCGGCGTTCGAGCTGCTCACCTCGCTGAAGGCCGGCCGCACCCTGGTGACCCTCGCGCCGGAGACCACCAATCCGGAAATGATCGGCCGGCTGGTCGCGGCCGGCGTGGTGGTCTCGGCCGGCCACACCAACGCCAGCTACGCCACGGTCCGCTCGGCGCTCGACCGCGGGCTTTCGGGCTTCACCCACCTCTTCAACGCCATGGCCCCGCTCACCAGCCGCGAACCGGGCGTGGTCGGCGCCGCGCTCGAGGACGCCGCGAGCTGGTGCAGCATCATCGTCGACGGCCACCACGTCGATCCGGTGGTCCTGCGGGTGGCCCTGCGCTGCAAGCCGCTCGACCGCTTCATCCTGATCACCGACGCCATGCCCTCGGTCGGCTCCGACAGCGTCTCCTTCGTCCTCCAGGGCAAGACCATCGCGGTGAAGGACGGGGTCTGCGTCGACGAGCACGGGACGCTGGCCGGCTCGGACCTCGACATGGCGGGCGCCGTGCGCAACGCGGTCTCTTTGTTGGGCCTCAGCCTGGCCGAGGCCTCGCGGATGGCGAGCCGCAACCCGGCGGAGTTCCTCGGCCTCGGCGACGTCATGGGCCGCATCGCGCCGGGCTATCGCGGCGACCTGGTGCTGCTCGACGAGGGCTTGCAGGTGCTCGACACCTGGATCGGCGGGGAGGCCGCCTCGGCTCCGGGCGACGCCCTGCCAGGCCGCGCGGTGCATGGCTAGGGCCTCGCGCCCAGGCCTCGCGGCGATCCTGGCGCTGTGGCTGGGCGCGCCCGGCGTGGCGCTCGGCCAGGCCCCCGCGCCGCAGGTCAACGTCATCCCCGCGCCGCTGTCGGTCGCGGCCTCGGCGGACCCGGCGCCGGTGACCATCGCCGATGGCGAGACGATCTTCGCGCCCTCGGGCGACGCGGCCGCGCTGGGCGTGGCGCGCTATCTGAGCGAGCTTGCCCTTCGGACACGAGGTCTCAACTTGAAGGTCGCCGTGGGCCAGCGGCCGCCGACCACCGGTCCCGCCATCGTCCTCGCCCGCCGCCGCGGCCTCGACGCCGAGGCCTACGCCCTCGACGTTGGGACGAGCCAGGCGCGCATCTCTGCGACCAGTGACGCTGGGCTGTTCTACGGCGCGGTGACGCTCTGGCAGCTCCTGACCGCGACCGACCAGCGCGGCGCGGCGATCATTCCGGCGGTGCATATCGAGGACCGGCCGCAGTTCGCCTGGCGCGGGCTGATGATCGACTCGGCGCGCCACTTCCAACCGCCCGCCGAGATCGAGCGGATCATCGACGCCATGGCGCTCAGTAAGCTGAACGTCCTGCACTGGCACCTGACCGACGACCAGGGCTGGCGCCTGGAGATCCGCAAATACCCCAAGCTGACCGAGGTCGGCGCCTGGCGCACGCCCGCGCCGGGATCGCCGGACGCCGAGCCTTCAGGCGCCCGCTACGGCGGCTTCTACACCCAGGCCCAGGTGCGCGAGGTCGTGCGCTACGCCGAGGCCCGGCATGTCGCCATCGTGCCGGAGATCGAGATGCCGGGGCACGCGGTCTCGGCGCTGCTGGCCTATCCGCAGTTCGGCGCCGGCGCGCCGCCGGACCCGGCCAGCCAGAGCAAGTGGGGCATCCTCCCGAACCTCTACAACGTCGACGACGCCACCTTCGGCTTCCTGCAGGACGTCCTGACCGAGGTGATGGCGCTGTTCCCGGGCCGCTACATCCACGTCGGCGGCGACGAGGTGTCCAAGGAGCGCTGGAACGCCGCGCCGGCCGCCCAGGCGCGGTTGCAGGCGCTGGGTCAGACCGAGGCCGCCGCGCTGCAAGCCGACTTCACTGGCAAGATCGCGACCTTCCTCGAGGCGCATGGCCGCCGCCTGGTCGGCTGGGACGAGATCCTGGCCGCCGGCGCCCTGCCGGGCGACGCCGTCGTCATGTCCTGGCACGGGATCGACGGGGCGGTGACCGCCGCAGGCAAGGGCCACGACGCGATCCTGGCGCCGGCGCCTTGGCTCTACTTCGACAACCAGCAGGCCGCGGGCCTGTCGAGCCCGCCGGGCCGCGGGTTCACCGTGCGGCTGCGCGACGTCTATGGCTTCAACCCCTTGCCGGCGCCGCTGACGCCGGAAGCCACGCGCCATCTGCTGGGCCTGCAGGGTAATCTGTGGACGGAGCATATCCGCACCGACCGGCAGTTGGAGGCCATGGCCTTCCCACGCGCCGCCGCGGTGGCTGAGGTCGCCTGGTCGGCGCCCGAGCGGCGAGATTGGGCCAGTTTCGCCCGCCGCCTGCCCGCCCAGTTCGGCCGCTACGCCGCGCTCGGGATCGCCGCCAACCCCGTCGTGACCTCGGTGACCATCGACGGCTCGCCCGGCGCAAAGGCCGGGGAGGCGACCGTGGCCCTGACCTCGCAGCTCGAGACCGGCGAGATCCGCTACACGACCGACGGCTCCGAGCCCGGACCGGCGGCGAGCCGCTACGACCAGCCCTTCCCGCTCAGCCTGCCTGCGCGGGTGCGGGCGGTCGCGGTGCTGGACGGGGCCGCAGCCGGTCCCGTGGCCGACGCCAGGCTGGACGCCGCGGCGATCCGCCATCGCACGAGCCAGCAACTGCGGCTCTGCAACCCGGGCCTGGCGCTGAACCTCGAGGGCGCGCGGAGCGGGCCGGGCGACGGGCCGACCTATCTGGTCAATCCGCAGGACCGCTGCTGGATCTATCCCGCCGCGGACCTGACCGGCGTCGACCAAGTGACCGTGGCGCTCGCCCGGCTGTCCTTTAACTTCGCCCTCGACGCCGGCCACAACACCGCCATCGTGCGCCCACCCCGCCAGCCGGGCGGCGAGCTGGAGGTGCGCCAGGACAGCTGCGCCGCCGACCCGATCGCGGTGATGGCCCTGCCCGCGGGCGAAGTCGGCGGCCGTGCGACCCTGACCTTGCCCCTGCCGGCGCGGACCGGTCGCCACGACCTTTGCTTCACCTACACCTCCGCCGGCTTCGACCCGACGCTGGCGGTGGACTGGGTGCAGCTCGCCGGCGGAAAGCCGTGACGACGCTGAAGCTCCTGGCCCCCGTCGCCGGCTGGGCCGCGCCCCTGGCGGAGGTCCCCGACCCGGTGTTCGCCGGCGGCATGATCGGCGACGGGATCGCCATCGACCCGACCGGGGAGGCGATCGTCGCGCCCTGCGACGGCGAGGTCATCAAGGTCCACCATGCCCGCCACGCGGTGACGCTGCGGGCGACAGGCGGGGCGGAGATCCTGATCCATATCGGCCTCGACACCGTGGCGCTGGGCGGCGAGGGCTTCGAGGTCCACGTGCAGGACGGCCAGGCCGTGCGGACCGGCGATCGCCTGATCAGTTTCGACCTCGATCGCCTGGCCCGCGCGGCGCCCAGCGTGATGACCCCGATCGTGCTTACCAACACAGACGCCTTCGCCATCGCCTGGCGGCGGCCCGCCGGCGAGGTCGTGGCGGGGGAGCCGATCCTGGAGCTGACGCCTCTCGCCGACGCCGCGGCGGCGCCGGGGCAGGCGCAGGCCGAGGCGCTGTCGCGGCGCCTCAGGATCACCCATGCCCACGGGCTGCACGCCCGGCCGGCCGCGCTGATCGCCACCGAGGTCAAGCGGCGCGCCGCGACGGTCGAGATGTCGCTGGGCGGCCGCACGGCCAACGCCCGCAACATGGTCGCCCTGATGAGCCTCGGGGTGCGGGCCGGCGACGAGGTCATGCTGACGGCCCGCGGCCGCGATGCCGAGGCTGCGCTCGCCGCCCTGGCCGATATCGTCGAGCGCCAGATCAACGGCGCGCCGGCCCCCGTCGAGGTTCATGCGCCGCCGTCCGCGGCGCCGGCCAACGCGGGGCCGGGCGTCATCGCCGGCGTTCGGGCCGCCCCCGGGTTTGCGATGGGCGTCGCGGCGCATCTCACGGCCGCGCCGGTCCGCGTGGACGAGACCAGTGCGGGCGTCGCCGAGGAGACCGCGAAGTTCGACGCCGCCGTGGCCGCGGTGGCCGTCCGCCTCAAGACGCGCGCTGCGGCCCTGGGCGGAGACCGCCGCGCGGTGCTGGAGGCGCATGTCTCCATGCTCGAGGATGAGGAACTGCTCACCGCCACCCGCGGGACGATCGCCAGCGGGGCGAGCGCCGGCGTGGCCTGGCGCGATATCGTTGGGCGCAGCGTCGAGACGCTTCAGGGTCTGGGCGACGCGCGGCTGGCCGAGCGGGCCGCGGACCTCACCGACCTGCAGCGCCAGGTGCTGCTGGAGCTCAGCGGCGACCGCGCCGCCGCCGTCGAGCTGCCGCCCGGCGCCATCCTGCTGGCCGACGACCTGATGCCCTCGGACCTGATCGGCCTGGAGGCGGCGCAGATCGCGGGCCTCTGCACCGCGCGCGGCGGGCCGACCTCGCACGTGGCGGTCATCGCCGCGGCCATGGGCATTCCGGCGGTGGTCGCCGCGGGGCCGGGCGTCCTGGTGACGCAGGCCGGGCGACGGGTCATCCTCGACGGCGACGCGGGCCTGCTGATCGCCGCGCCCGATGCCGCACAGGTCAAGGCGGCCAAGGCGCGGATCGCCGCGCAGGGCGCGCGCAAGGCGCTGGTGGGCGCGGCGGCCATGGAGCCTTGCGTAACCCTCGACGGCGTCCGCATCGAGGTGCGGGGCAATGTCGGCTCGCCCGCCGAGGCGCGGGCCGCCGCGGAGAACGGCGCGGAAGGCTGCGGCCTGCTGCGCACCGAGTTCCTGTTCCTGGACCGCCAGACCGCGCCGGACGAGGCCGAACAGACCCGGCAGTATCAGGCGGTGGCCGACGCCCTGGCGGGCCTGCCGGTGGTGGTCCGGACCCTCGACGTGGGCGGCGACAAGCCCGCGCCCTATCTCGCCCTGCCGGCGGAGGAGAACCCGGCGCTCGGCCTGCGCGGCGTGCGGGTCAGCCTCAGCCGCCCCGAGCTCTTGAAGACCCAGGTGCGCGCCATCCTGGGCGTCCGGCCGGCCGGCCAGTGCCGGATCATGGTCCCGATGGTGGCGAGCCTGTCCGAGCTCCTGGCCGTCCGTGTCCTGGTCGATGAGGTCCGGGCCGAGCTGGGCCTGGACGCACCCGTGGCGCTGGGCGTGATGATCGAGACCCCGGCCGCGGCGGTTACCGCCGACCTGATCGCCGCCCACGCCGATTTCCTGTCGATCGGCACCAACGACCTCGCGCAATATGCGCTGGCCATGGACCGGGGGAATCCGACCCTGGCCGGCCAGGTGGACGCCTTGCATCCGGCGGTGCTGCGCCTGATCGGCCAGGCGGCCGAGGGCGCGCGGGCCAAGGGACGACCGGTGGCGGTCTGCGGCGGCCTCGCTTCCGACCTTGCCGCCGTGCCGATCCTGATCGGCCTGGGGGTCACGGAACTCTCCGCCGCGCCGGCCATGATCCCGGAGGTCAAGGCGCTGATCCGCACGCTCGACGCCGCCGCCTGCCGGGACCTGGCGGCGCGGGCCTGCGCCGAGACCTCCGCGGCGGCGGTGCGCGCCCTGACCGCCAACCTCCAAGACCCGACGCCGCCCGTCCTCGGAGCCGCCTCATGCCCAGCCCCTTCCGCCTAGATCTCGGCGCCCTGCAGCCGCTCGGCCGGGCGCTGATGTTGCCGATCGCCGTGCTGCCGGCCGCCAGCCTGATGCTGCGTCTGGGCCAGCCCGACCTCGCCTTCGTGCCGGGCCTGGCGATCGCCGGACCGCTGATGGCCGCGGCGGGCGACGCGATCTTCCACAACCTCGGCCTGCTGTTCGCCATCGGGGTCGCCGTGGGCCTGGCGCGCGGCGCCGACGGGGCCGCAGGCCTGGCCGGCGTGGTCTGCTACCTGGTGGCGACCCATGGGGCCCAGGCGCTGCTGAGCGCCCCGGCCGACGCGGTGGCGGGCCTGACCGGCAAGAGCGCGGCGCTCGCCACGGCGGCCTTCAAGGATGCTGCGGTCTCCAAGCTCGGGGTGCCGATCGGCATCATCTCGGGCCTGATCGGCGGCGGTTTCTTCAACCGGTTCGGGGCGATCAAGCTGCCGGACTACCTGGCGTTCTTCGGCGGCCGCCGGTTCGTGCCGATCGTCAGCGGTTTCGCGGGGCTGGGCCTGGCGCTGGTGGTGGGTCTCGGATGGGCGACGCTCGACCATGGCATGGACAGCCTCAGCCGCGCGGTGGTGGCCGCCGGGCCCGTCGGGCTGTTTGTCTACGGCGTGCTCAACCGCCTGTTGCTGGTCACCGGCATGCACCACATCCTCAACAACATCGCCTGGTTCATCCTGGGCGACTTCCACGGGGCGACCGGCGACCTCAACCGCTTCATGGCCGGCGACCCCAGCGCCGGGGCCTTCATGTCGGGCTTCTTCCCGGTGATGATGTTCGGCCTGCCGGCGGCGTGCCTGGCCATGTACCACGCCGCCAGGCCCGACCGGCGCAAGGCGGTGGGCGGCATGCTGCTGTCGCTGGCCCTGACCGCGCTCCTGACCGGAGTGACCGAGCCGATCGAGTTCAGCTTCATGTTCCTGGCCCCGGCGCTCTATGGGCTGCACGCGCTGCTCACCGGCGCCTCCATGGCCTTGATGGACGCCTTGCACGTGCGCCTCGGCTTCGGCTTCTCCGCCGGGCTCTTCGACTATGTGCTGAACTTCAACAAGGCGACGCGGCCCTGGCTGCTGCTGCCGGTCGGCGCGGCCTATTTCGCCCTCTATTATGGGGTGTTCCGCTGGGTGATCGCCCGCTTCAACCTGAAGACCCCGGGCCGCGAGGACGAGGCGGTCACGGCGGCTCCGGCCTCCGGCGCCGTGACAGGGAGCCGCGCGGGCGGCTTCATCACGGCGCTCGGCGGGGCGGCGAACCTCGTGGCCGTCGAGGCCTGCACGACCCGGCTGCGGTTGGTGGTCGCCGACCAGGACGCGGTGGACGAGCCGGCCCTGAAGGCGCTCGGCGCGCGGGGGTTGGTGCGGCCGTCGAAACAGGACCTGCAGGTGGTGCTGGGCCCACAGGCCGACGATGTCGCCCGCGAGATCCGCGCCGAGCTGGGCGGGCCGGCCGTTGCGCCGCAGGCTTCCTCGACGCCGCTGCCGCTCGCGGTGCAGCCTGACCGCGCGGCGGTGACCGCCGCGGTCGGGGGCGAGGCGAACCTGCTCACCCTGGAGACCACGCCGAGCCGGCTGTTGCTCACGCTCAAGGACGCCGGCCGGATCGACGAGGCGGCGCTGCGGCGGCTGGGCGTGCGGGCGCTGGCCCGCACCGCCTCAGGCGCCGTCCACCTGGTGCTCGGTCCGGCCTAGACCCGCTCGATGATGATCGCCGGGGCCATGCCGCCGGCGGCGCACATGGTCACCAGGCCACGCTTCAGGCCGCGGCGCTCCAGCTCGTCGACCATGGTGCCGATCAGGATCGCGCCGGTGGCGCCGATCGGGTGGCCGAGCGCCATGGCGCCGCCGTTCACGTTGACCTTCTCGCGGTCGAGCTTGAGGTCGCGGATGAACTTCTCGGCGACCACCGAGAAGGCCTCGTTGATCTCCCAGAGGTCGATGTCCTCGACGCTGAGCCCGGCCTTGGCCAGCACCTTGCGGGCGGCCGGCACCGGGGCGTTCAGCATCAGGGTCGGGCTGTCACCGACATTGGCCATGGCGACCACCCGGGCGCGGGCCTTCAGCCCGTGCTTTGCGGCGTATTCCGGGGAGGCGAGCAGCACGGCGCCGGCGCCGTCGACCACGCCCGAGGAATTGCCGGCATGGTGGAAGTGCTGGATCTTCAGGTCCGGATAGACCTGGTTGATCAGGCCCGCGAAGGTGGTGCCCTTCTCGTCCAGCGGCACATTGGCCATGGCCTCGAATGAGGGCTTGAGCGCCGAGAGGCCCTCCATCGTGGTCTGCGGGCGGGGGAATTCCTCGCGGTCGAGCGCGATCGAGCCGTCCTCGCGGAACACCGGGGTCAGCGACTTGTCGAAGTGGCCGTTCTTGATGGCGTAGTCGGCGCGCTGCTGGCTGACCAGCGCGAGCTCGTCCAGCGCCTCGCGGGAGATGCCTTCCAGCGTCGCGATGGCGTCGGCGCAGACGCCCTGGTGCGACTGCGGGTGCTTGGCGCGCAGCGAGAGGTTGCCCGAGTCCATCAGCATCGGGCCGGCGTTGGGGTCGCGCGGCGGCGCGCTGGAGGCGGTGTAGGACATCATCTCGGTGCCGCCGCCGATCACCAGGTCTTCCATGCCGGACATGATCTGCGCCGCGGCCAGGTTCACCGCGGTGATACCGGAGCCGCAGTAGCGGTCCAGCGTCACGCCCGAGGCGCGAACGTCGTAGCCGGCGTCCAGCGCCGCCATCCGGCCGAGGTCGCCGCCCTGCTTGCCGCGCTGGGAGGAGGTGCCCCAGATGATGTCGTCCACCTCGGCGGTGTTCAGGTGGTTCCGCTCGGCGAGCGCCCTCAGGACCGTCGCCCCCAGATGCTGGGGATGGTGGTCGGCGAGCGCGCCCTTGCCGACCTTGCCGATCCCGCGGGGCGTACGGACGGCGTCGATGATGAGGGCTTCGGGCATGGCGTTTCCTGACAGGGCCTGACGTTTGCTGGCGCGGACCTTCCGCGATGGCCCTAACGTCAGTCTAGCCCTGTTGGACGCCGTCCGGCGCAATGTTCGCACCCAGGCGCCGGCGCCAAGTCCTGCTCAGCCGAAGTCGGTCACCGGTCCCACCAGGTCGGAGGGCGGAAGCTGCAGGGCCTGAGCGAGCTTCACCAGCCGGCTGACACTGAAGGCGCTGGCGCCGGACTCGTACTTCTGGACCTGTTGGAAGGTCACGCCGCAGGCCTCGGCGACCTGGGTCTGGGTGAGGCCGAGCAGGCGACGCCGGGACCGGATACGCCGGCCGATCGTCTGGTAGAGATCTGGATCTTTCACCACTGTTTAAGCCCACGATTTCCAGCCGTCTTCGTGGAGTCACGCCAAATCCGGTCTGGAACACTTCACTGACTCCGTGGGGCGAAGCGGCGTTGACCGCGTCGGGTTCCCCACCGCGACAAGTTTGGGGCGGCGGCGGCGCGGGCGGAGGAGCCGCCTCTCTCCGTCCGCGCCGATCGGCTGCCTCAGAACTGCCAGCCGATGCCGGCGTTCACGCCGCCCGTGCCGCGGTTGTCGAAGCTGGCGCCGGCCTTGAAGACCGTGTTGTCGCCGATCACCTTCGAGGCGCCGATGGCGTAGGCCTGCTCGTTGCGCCAGGTTCCGACCGCCATGCCGATCATCCCCTTGCCGGGGGCGAAGGCCTGCGGAAGCCCGGCGATGGCCATGGCCCCGGCCGTGCCGGCGTCGGCGCGGCGGCTGACGGTGTCGATCCGGCCCTGGAGCCCGCCGATGGCGGCCTGGACCTGGCCGAAGGTCTGCTGCAGCTGGCCGAAGGTCGCCGCGTCGTTGGCCGAGGTTCCGGCGGCGACGTTGGTGATGCGGCGCTGGGCGGTGGCCGACCCCACGGAGACGGTGTTGGCTTCGCCCGCCACCGAGTCCGCGCCCAGGGCGACGGAATTGGCGCCGGAGGCGGTGGCGCGGGCTCCGAGGGCGACGCTGAGGTCGCCGGTCGCCTGGGCCACATCGCCGATGGCCACCGTCGAGACGCCGCTCGCCACCGACTTGTTGCCGCCCGCGAAGGAGTCGAGGCCGCCCGCGGTATTGGCCCAGCCGACGGCGGTGGAGAAGGTTCCGCCTGCCTTGTTGCGGCCGCCGAAGGCGTTGGCGCCGCGCCCGTTGGCCAGGCTGGTGAAGCCCTCGGCCGTGCTCTCCAGGCCGCTGGCGACGCTGTTCAGGCCATGCGCGGTGCTGGAATCGCCCGTCGCCTGGGCGGTTGGTCCGACGGCGCTGCTGTTGACGCCGCTGGCCGTCGAATTGGTCCCGCAGGCCACGGCGCCGGGGTTGGTGGCGACAGCGCCGTCGGCGCCGGCCGCGCCCTGGCAGACGAATTGAGCCTGGGCGGCCGTGGGCGCCAGCAGGGCCGGGGCGGTGGCCGAAAGGGTCGCCAGTGCGCCGCAGAAAGCCGGGGCAAATGACGCGGCGCGGGTGCGCCGGGACTTGGGGGCGGCAATGGAGGAGGTCTCGGAAATTCGCATGTCAAAATCCTAATGGGGGAGGCGCTTAGCCCCGCTCAGCGGGGCATGAATCAGGAGCCTTCGCCCTGCGGTTTCCGCCACCGCGCCGGCTCCAGGTCCGGCGCGGCGGCCGGCCCTACCAGGCGTAGCTCAGGCGGGCGTAGACGAAGCGTCCGTTGAACCCGAAGGGCGAGAAGCTGGGGAAGCCCAACGGCCCGTTGCTGTTGACGTTGACCGGCGTCGGGTCCGGATATTCGTCGAACAGGTTGTCCGCCCCCACCGCCAGCACGGGCCCGAGCGGGCTCTTCCAACGGGCCTCCAGGTCGACGAGCACGTGGGATCCGGTGCTGAAGTCGAGCGCCGCGGCGTTGTTCGGCACCAGGACATTGCCATAGTAGGTCGCCGTCGCCGTCGCGCCGAAGGCGCCCAGCGACCAGTCCGCCGAGGCCACGTACTTCTGCCGCGGCGTGCCGCGTTCGAAGGTCAGGCGGTTGGCGCGGTCGAAGAGGATCGGCGGCACCGGCAGGCCCGAAAGCACCGCGGTGGTCGGGATCTTCAGCACCTTGGTGTCGTTGAGGTTCGCCGCCGCGGTGAGATCGAAGCGGCCGAGGTTGTCGGTGTTCCAGACGTAGCGGCCCACCACGTCCAGGCCCTTGGTGCGGGTGTCGACGCCATTGATGAAGAACCGCGCCGCGCCCAGCCCGGCGCCGGAGCCAGGCGGATTGATCAGGTTGAAGATCGCCACGGCGGTCGGCGTCCCGGTCGGCGAGCCCTGGATGTTCTCGGAGAGCACGATGCGGTTCTTGATCTCGATCTGGTAGGCGTCGACGGTCAGTTCGAAGCCCCCGCGGTGGAAGACCGCGCCGCCGGACAGGTTGGTGGATTTCTCCGGCTCGAGCGGCTTGCCGCCCAGCGCCGCGGCCACCGCGCTGGTCGAGGGGAAGGTGCCGACTTCCACCGGCGTGTTCACCCCGTTGATCAGGATGAAGACGGTCGAGGTTGCGGTGAAGTACTGCTGTTGCAGGGCCGGCGCCCGGAAGCCGGAGGAGACCGCCCCGCGAAGCGCGAAGGAGTCGGTCAGGTCATAGCGGGCGGCAATCTTGCCGTTGGTGGTCGAACCGAAGTCCGAATAGTTTTCGTAGCGGGCGGCGAGGTCGACGTCGAACCGGTCGGTGACCGGCGCGTCCAGGTCGACGTAGAGCGCCTCGGAATGGCGGCTCTTGTCGACCTCGTTGCCGGGCTGGAAGCCGGGGAAGCCCTGGGCGCCGGCCGCCTTGCCGGCGACCCCGCCGAACACGAACGAGGCCACGTCGCCGCGGCCGATCTGATAGTGCTCGCGGCGGTATTCCGTCCCGAGGGCGAGGTTGGCGGGCTTGGCCAGGCCCAGCTCGAGCGGGCGGGTGACGTCGAGGGTGGCGACCAGCTGGTCGTACTGCATGGTCCCGGCGTCGAAGTGGGTGGGAGAGGCCGCGCCCAGCGAGGCGTTGACCGAGTCGATCACCCCGTAGTGGACCTTGTCGTAGCCGTAGACGACGCCGGCGTTGACCTTGAATCCGGCCAGGTCGCCCTTGGCCCCGCCGGCCACGGTGTAGTCGTCGATGTCGGTGGTGATGCGCGGCAGGAAGCCGTTGGGGAAGATGGCCAAGACGTTGTTGGGGTTGTTGGCCAGGCGCGGGTTGGCCGCGCTGTCGGTTCGTCGCTTCTGGTAGCCGGCGAAGCCATAGGCGTCCCAGGCGTCGCTCAGCGGCAGGCCGGCGTTGGCGTAGACGGTGGTGTTCTGCGACTGGGGATCGCCGTAGCGCGAGGTGATCTTCAGCGGCGTGACGCGCGGGTCGAGATCGCCGCGGTTGGTCGGGTTACTCATCCGGTATTCGGCCGAGAGCGTCAGGAAGCCGGTGTCGCCGAGCGGCAGGCCCTGCCATCCGGAAGCGGTCCAGGTGACGCCGTCGGTCTTGTGCTGACCGGAGGGGTTGCGGGCGGTTTTGACGTCGGTGTCGTAGTCGCCGTAGGTAACGTTGGCCGCGCCGCCTTCGCGCGCCTGGCGCAGGCGCAGGTTGATGACGCCGGCGATGGCGTCGGAGCCATATTGCGCCGAGGCGCCGTCGCGCAGGATCTCGATGCGGTCGAGGGCCGCCGAGGGGATGGCGTTGAGGTCCGCGGCGGCCGAGCCGCGGCCGATCGAGGTGTTCACATTGACCAGGGCCGAGGCGTGGCGGCGCATGCCGTCGACCAGCACCAGGGTCTGGTCGGGGGCGAGGCCGCGCAGGGTCGCCGGGCGGATCGAGTCCGAGCCGTCGGAGATGGCCGGGCGCGGGAAGTCGAGCGAAGGCGCGAGCGCCGCCAGCGCCACCGCCAGCTCGGTGCTGCCGCGCTGGGCAAGCGCCCCGCTGGAGATCACGTCGACGGGCGCCAGGCTTTCCAGCCGGGTGCGGCCCTCGGCGCGGCTGCCGGTGACGACGACTTCGTCGACCTGAGCGGCGGGCTTGGATGCCTGCGCCGAGGCGGCGCCGGCGCACAACGAGAGAACGGACGCTGCGGCGAGCAGCGCGATGCGAGAGGTCATGATGGTGAATTTCCCCGTTTATTCCGGAAGTGCGTCCGGCTCGCGGAGGAGCCGCCGCGCGATGGGCCGGCGATCCGTCCAGGCCAAGAGATGCGCGGCCGGCGGTTTGCCGCCATCCATGGGGAACGATGTTACGCGGGCATGGCGCAGCGGTGTCGGGCGCGCCCGTCCACGCGCCTCTAGAACGCCTTGCGCAGGGTGACGAACATCTGCCGCGGAGGGCCGGCGAGCAGGGTCTGGGCGTCGCCGCGGATCGGGTAGTCGTTGCTGCCGATGGTCGAGATGTAGCGGACGTCGAACAGGTTCGAGACATTGACCTGGGCTTCCAGGCCGTCGCGGAGCCCCGACCCCGAGAAGCGATATCCCGCCGCCAGTTCGGTCAGCAGCTGGGAGGGCACGCTCTGGTCGTTCTCGTAGCTGAAGTAGCGCTTGCTCAGGTAGGAGACCCCCAGGTGGGCGAAGAAACCTTCGTGCGCATAGTCGAGGTGGACCTTGGCCAGATGCACCGGGGCGTCGACCGCGAGCTTGCCCTTGGTCTTGCCGATCCGCACGCCGTCGCCATCGAAGACGTCGTCATCGTAGACCGCGTGGTTGAAGGCGTAGGAGGCGAAGGCCGTCCAGTCGGGCGCGAACCGCCAGGAGACCGCGGTCTCCAGGCCATAGGCGGTGACGCTGCCGACATTGGCCAGGATCGAGGGGTTGCCGAGGATGCCCTGGCCGACCGGGGTGGAGAACAGCCGGTTGCGGAACCGCGTGTCATAGACCGCGGTCAGCAGGGTCACGTCCGCGCTGCTGTGGCGCCAGCCCAGTTCGAAGCTGTCGGAGATCTCCGGCCTGAGGTTGGGCTTGATCGCGTCGAAGGCCGCCTGGGTCGTCGCGAACGGCCCGGAGGTGTTGGAGGCCGAGAAGGCCCGCATGCCGCGGCCGTAGTTGGCGAAGAATTCATCGCTGGAGCCCGGCTGGTAGCGCACGCCGACCCGGGGCAGGAAGTGGTCCGCCGCCACGATCCGCCCGTCCAGGTTGGGACCTGTCCGGGTGATGGCCTGGTTGCTCACCGACAGCGACTTGAACCCCGCCGTCAGCGTCAGGTCGTCGTTCACCGTCCACAGGTCCTGGATGTAGAACTGCTGGGTCCGGGTGATGAAATGGTAGGCCCAGTCGGTCCGGAAGGCGCCGGTCTGGAAGTCGGTGTAGCTGCGCTGGGGCCCGGCGAGATTCAGCCCGTAGAAGCGGCGCGTCTGAACGAAGTCATTGTCCTCCAGCCACAGGCCCGCCGAGGTCACGTGGTCGCCGAAATGGCCGGTGGCCGAGGCCAGCACGCCGCGGCGGCGGATATCGTATTCGGTCGAGCGGATCGAAATCGGGGCGTTGTCCGTCGTGGCGCCGGCCACGCCGTAGTTCGGGGAGGCCACATAGGGCGTCCACCACAGGCCCTGCCCCTTGTCCCAGTGTTCGTAGACCGTGGACTTGAGGTCCACCCGGTTGCCGAGCGGCATCCTGAGGGTGAGCCCGGTCAGGACGTCGTCGCGCGCGGTGGTGGAGTCGTAATAGGCGTCGTCAGCGCTGGTGATGGCGCCGGGGTAGACCGTGCCCACCTCCGGATTGTGCGGGGTGACGTCGGTCCCGCCGTTGGCTTCCCCGCGGTTGGCGGCGATCTCGGCGATGCGCACGGCGAGCGCCCAATTGCCGGAGAGGTTGTCCCAGCCGAGGCCGAGCCGGTGGACCATGTTGAGACTGAGGTCCTGCGGATCGCTCTCGCGCCGCCGCGAGAGGTTGATGAAGCCCGTCAGCGAGCCCGAGGCCACAGGCTGCACCGCCTTGAGATTGACCTGCTGGGAATATTGCCGGCCGACCCCCTGCCACTTGTTGGTGGTGTTGTAGGCATAGGTCGCATAGCCCCGCGTTCCGGTCGCGAGTTCGCCGCTCTCCAGGCGCAGCACGCCGCGGTAGGTGCTGTCGCTGCCGGCTGCGGCCACCAGCGAGACGCCGGGCTCCAGGCTCGGGTCGCGCGACAGGAACTTCAGCGTGCCGCCCAGGTTGCTGCTCGACGCGGCCTCCAGGGAGCCCACGCCCTGCGACAGCTCCACCGAGGCGAGGTTCTCGCCGGAGATGGCGCGCGAGATGTGCAGGCCGTTGTGGTTGCCATAGGTCATGTCGCCCAACGGCACGTCGTCGAGCGTGAAGCCCAGGCGGCCCTGCACGAAATTCCGCACGGAGACCCGCACCGACCATTCGTTGGCGCCGAAGGCGTCGGAGGTCTCGAAATTGACGCTCGGCAGCTTGGCGATCAGGCGCAGCGGGCTGGAGCCGGGGGTCATGATCGACATGTCGGCGCCGCGGACATATTGCACCTGCCGCGCCTGGCCGCCGCCCAACACCACCAGCGGATCGACCTCGGTCGCCGAAACCTGACGCACGGCCGAACTGACCGGCAGCGCCGAGTCCATCGGCGGCCGTGGCGGCGGGGCGCGGGGCGCCACGGCGCGCAGGGTGATCACCCCGCCTTGCGCGCCTGCGACCTCCAGGCCGGTGTTGGCGATCAGCCGCGCCAGGGCGACATGCACGTCCATGGCGCCCTTGATCCGGGGCGTCCGCACCCGCTTCAAGGGGTCGGCCGGGGCGATGATCTGCAGGCCGGCCTGGCGCGCGAACTCAGGGATGCCGGTCAGGGCGGACTGTTCCGGCACGTCGAAGGCGGCCGACAGGGCCCAGGCGCTGCCCGGCAGGGCCAGCGCCAAGGTCAACACTGCCGCCCCTCCGGCCAGCGCCGAATTCATCCGTTCCCCCGGCATCCACGGTAGCGCCGCCTTTGCCGTCGCAGCGGACGAGAAGCGCAGTGCAGTGGAGATAGAGTCGCCAAACTCAGTTCGCCACCACCGGCAGGCAGAAAATAAGCTTGCAGCGACAGATTAGTGGCTGAGATGGACAGTATCGCCCACGGTGCGGGCCTTTATGTTCATGCTCAAAGCCACGGCTTGCGCGAATCCGACTGGGTTGGTCGATGAAAACAACCCCGTGACCGTGCGTCCCGACAGCTCGGGATCGTCGATGACGATCTGCTGGTCACTGTAGCGGGCGAAGGTGGCGGCCGCGTCGCCGAGCGTCGTCCCGTCGAAATCCAGCAGGCCTTTGCGCCAGGAGAGGGCGCGCGACACGCTATCCGATCCCAGCTGGCTCACCTGCACCGGTCCCGAGGATGGCGCGAGCGCGCGGGCTCCCGGCGTCAGGCGCACCGCCGTGCTGTCGTCGCGCGACAGGTCGACGAGCCCTTCGCGGACCACCACCTCGACCGGCCGGTTGGCCAGGCGGCTTACCGTGAAGCTGGTGCCGACGGCGCGGACGTCCATCGATTCGGCGCGCACGACGAAGGGCCGCGACGGGTTCTTGGCGACATCGAACAACGCCTCGCCCGAGACCAGCACGATGCCGCGGCGCGAGGAATTGTAGTTCACCTTGATCGTGCTGCCGGTGTTCAGCCAGACCACCGAACCGTCCTCGAGCGGAACCGACCGGACTTCGCCTTTCGCCGTGGCGAACTGCTGCGCCGGCTGCAGCAGGCTGGGCGCAAGCACGGCCACGGCGCCCAGTCCGGCGGCGAGCGATCCGCCGGCCACGAACTCCCGCCGGCCGATCCTCAACCCGCCGCTCGGGCGGGCGTGGGCGCGCGGATCGAACTGAGGGCCAAGCGCCTTGGCGCGGTCGAAATGGGCCAGGATCGCCATGGCCCGGGCCAGCGCGCCCTGCCGCCGCGGATCGGCCGTCGTCCAGGCTTCCAGGGCGCGCCGCTCCTCGAAGGAGAGGGGCTCGCCATCCAGCCGCGCCGCCCATACGGCCGCGGCGTCGTCAATGTCTTCGCTGGTTTCGCGCGTTGTCATGCTGTCGCAGGTCTCGAACCTCTGTCCCCTGAGATGCCTCGGGACTGGAGGTTCCGCCATTCTTCATCGTGGACATCAAGGTCCGCAGGGCGCGGCCGATGTGTTTTTCGACCGTATTTTCCGAAATTCCCATCCGCCGGGCCACGTCGCGCTGCGACAAGCCCTCGATTTTCCGCAGGGTGAAGGCCTCGCGGCACTTGGCGGGAAGGCCGGCGATCAGCTCGGTCACGCGGCGCAGTTCCTGGCGCGATGACGCCTGGCGTTCCGGCGACGGCTCGTCGATCGCCGCGCCCAGCAGGTCGATGTCCCCGATCGCGTCGATCCTGACGATCCGCGCGCGCCGCAGATGGCGCAGGATGATCGACTGGGCGGTCTGGAACGCATAGGCGCGCGGCGAGTCGATATGCTCGACCGCCGCCAGGCCGGCCAGCACCGCATAGGTCTCCTGGACGATGTCGTCGGTCTCCAACCCATCGACCCGACGTCGATGAAGCCACGCCCGCAGGGCGGGTTCGTGGGGCAGGATGTGACAGGCGAGCCAGGATGCTCTGTCGCGCGAAGGGAACATTGGCTCGATTTGGCATCTCTTATTTAACGATGCAATACAGTGTTATCAAAATGGGGAACATTATTCAGATATCATGTTATAGATAGGATGTGAGTATACACTATAGCCCATGTATATTGTCAATATCGCCCCCGTCTAGGGATATAGATGTCTGACTTACTGGGCTTGGAGCGATGGAAGGCCTCGCCGCGGGACTCACGGGGGGGATCGGGTGTGAGTCCCGCGGCGCTGCAGGACCGGTGGGGGTCCGACAGGTCAAGCTTGCGTTTCCGGGGGATCAGCGCGGAAGCGAGGGCTTGAAGGTTTCGGCCTCAGGTGTGGCGACAGGGTCTCCATTTCAATGGTCCGCCGGGCGTCCCTCAGTGGAACGATCCGGCCGGCTCGGGAGGTGAGAGGTCCCGGCGCGCGGTTTCCGCCATCGGCCGGCGCATCAATCCGCAGATAGGGCTCGTCGCCCGCCTGGGGTCCGACCTTCGCCGGCATGGCCGATGGCGGCTTTCGCCGCGTGGAACATCAAGGTCCGGAGACACCACACCCCCGCTTGATCCTGTTCCAAGGCGTGGAATGACCCGCAGACCACTCCTCGCCCTAGCCGCCGCGCTCTCGATCGCGGCCTGCGCGACGCCTCCGGGCGCGGGTCCCGCCGCCGCGGCCGGGCCCGTATCGCGCTCGGCGGCCTGCGCGGGCTTCGCCGCCGCACGCGGCGAGCCGCCGCAGGAACAGTGGTGGCGGGCCTATGGCGATCCTCAACTCGACGGACTGATCGAAGAGGCCCTGGCGAGCCCGCCGACCCTGGCTGCCGTCGCCGCGCGGCTGCGGGCGGGCCGCGGCGCCGAGGGCGCCGACGACAGCGCCTCGGCCTTCGCCGCCGAACTCGACCTCTGGGACCGCAATCGGCCGCGGCTGGCCTCGGCGACGTCGCGGGCCGAGGCGGCTCGCCTGGAAGGCGCCGAGGCCTGCATCCTGCTGACCACCAGCCTGGTCAGCGCCTATGGCGAGCTCTGGCTGGCCGGCGCCGATCACCAGGCGGCGGCCAACCGGCTGGCGGTATTGGCCGCGGCCTCGCCCGACCGGGTCCTCACGCTGCAGGCCCCGGCCGGCGAGCGGGCGCGTTTCGGACTGCCGGAGAACGTCATCGGACAGCTCATCGGCCGGCGGCCGGACCTGCTGACCGCGCGCTGGCGGATCGCGGCCGCGGAACGTCGGATCGGGATCGCCCAGACGGGCCGGTCATTCGGTCTGTCGAGCTCGCTGCGGTTCCGCGCCTTCGGGCTGAACAACCTCATCCGATCGGGGTCGGACACCGGACAGGCGGGGCTCGGCTTCTGGGGGCCGATCTTCGAGGGGAGCGGCGGCCAACTGGACCTGGCGCGCCGGGAACGGGACGCGGCCGAGGTCGCCTATGGGCGCGCCTTGTCCGACGCCCTCGGCGACGCCGCCGTCGCGGTCGCCGAAGAGCAGGGTCTTGAGCGCGAACTCACCGAGGCCCGGGCCGGCCTCGCGCGGGAGGAGGCCGCCTACCAGGCCACGCGCCAGCGCGCCCAGCAAGGCGCGGCCTCGGCGCGCGACCTGCAGGCGGCGGAAGAGGCCATCGCCGCCCGGCGGCGCACGCTGGGGCGCCTGCGGGCGAAAGGCTTCATCACCGACGCGGCGCTGGTGCGCGCGATCGGCGGCGGTTTCATCCTCTCCCCCTGACCCCGCGGCGCGGACCGTCGCCGTCCGATGGCGGATGATCGGTCCCTCGCGCCTCCTGGGATGGGGGGACCGTTGGCGGGCGAGCTTCCCATGAGGACTCCCATCCCATCGAACAGGGCTTCCGTCGCGCCGGACGGCGATCGGCGCGAGGCCTTGCCGTCGCCGGAAACCGCGTTCGCGGCTTCGCCGGCCAATGCCCCGATGCACAGCGCGCTCTACCTGGACGACGACATGCTCGGAAGCCGCCGGATATCGCGGCGAAGGGATGGGGCGAAACCCCCTCACGTCCCTCGGCGCCGCGGACAATGAGACCTGAGGGGTGCTGGTTCGGACAGGCGCATCGGACAGTGGCGGCCCGGGAGGGACTCGAACCCCCGACCTTAGCTTTAGGAAAGCATTGGCCGGGATACGGATAGGTTCGGATCGCTGCGGGATACAGCCTCGCCATAAGAAAAATCTTCCCGTTGCTTCAATAAGATAGACTGAACATGGCCCGGAACGCTACGGCTTGCACACACGCACACCCAGGCGCTACGGGCCTTTTCAATTGCTCACACCGCGCTCGCACGGGGCTTCCTGAGGGACTCCCTGAGTGGTAACCTGACGTCCTGACAAACGGGACAGGCCATGGGCAAGCGCACGGCAATGACGGACAGGGAGGCGCAAGCGGCCAAGCCGGGAGCCTGGCTTTGGGATGGGAACGTCTCCGGGTTCGGCCTGAGGGTGACGCCCGGCGGGGTGAAGACCTTCATGTTCCGCTATCGCGTAAACGGGGTGCAGAAGTTCGCCAAGATCGGGCGCTACGGGGAGAACCCCGGAGAGAAGTCCGTCAAAGACGCCCGCGACCAAGCCAAGGTGTGGGCGGGTATGGTGGCGAACGGCAAGGACCCCATGGGAGCCCGCGAGGCGGAGACCCTGACGGACCTCGCAGACTTTTATCTCAAGGACTACGCCCCGGCCCGAGGCCTCAAGCCCATCACCGTGAAGGCCGCTGAGATCGTCCTAAAGCCAATGCTGGCCACCATGGGCGGGAAGCGCGTCAGCGAGATCACCCCAGCGGATATCAGGCGGGCGCACTCAGAGGCCAAGACCCGCAAGGTGCGCCCGGTGTCAGCTAAGGCCGCGAGGGCTGCCGCGAGGGCCAAGGCAAAGGGCGAAGTAATCCCGCTCTCGCCGCCCCCTGCGCCCACAATCCATCAAGCCAATCGGCTCCTGGTGGTCCTCTCCAAGATGTTCTCACTGGCCATCGAACAAGGGTGGCGGACGGACAACCCCTGCCGTGGCGTGAGCAAATACAAGATCAGCCGCCGGGAGCGGTACTTCGCAGAGGACGAGATTGGGCAGCTGCTAGCGGCGTGTGACGCGTACCCCAACCAGAACGCTGCGAACGCGATCCGCCTCCTTCTCTACACAGGGGCGCGCCTGAATGAGGCCCTTAAGGCGGAGTGGTCGCAGTTCGACCTAGAGGGCTCCGTTTGGGAGAAGCCCTCGGCGCATACCAAGACGAAAATTGTCCATCGGGTCCCCCTGAGCGGCCCCGTTCACCAGCTCCTGTCGGACATGCGCGAGGCGAACTCGGTCGGGCGATTCGTCTTCCCCGGAGCGTCCTCAGCGGAGCCCGGCAAGGAACCCGTTGAGCGGCCCCGCGCGGACCTCAAGCGGCCTTGGGCGCAGATATGCAAGGCGGCGGGGATCAAGAACGCGAGGCGGCATGACCTGAGGCGGACGACCGCTTCCCTCATGGCCAGCGCGGGGGACGACCGGCAGACGATTGGGCGTGTCCTAGGCCACACCCAGGCGGCCACCACAGATAGTTACGTCAGCGTCTTCCAACACGCCCAAGCCGCCGCAGTGAAGCGGGTTGGCGAGCGAATGGCTGAGCTTAGAGCCGCCGCGCCAGCGGGCAAGGTGGTCCCCTTGAGGGCCGCCGATGGCGACGCAGCCTCCGCGTGAGCGACAGCCCAAATCCTGCCCACAGAGAGGGCTTCGCTGATCATTGGTGGCGCGGAGCGCTGCTTATCATGACGGTCGCAGCCGCAGGCCTCGGGATAGGGACAGCCACCTCAATTCCCGCCTTCCTTCTGACCGCATTGCTTGGTGAGGCTGTGCCATCGCTCAAAGAGTACGGCCCCTGGCTTTGGGGCGGGTTCATGGTTCTAGCGCTGCCTGCGGCCCTCGGTGCGGGTCTGCCAAGAATCTTGGCGGTCATCCTCAAGCCACTCCCGCGACGGGCGTGAGCATGGGGATTTCTGTCGCTCCCTGCCGGCAATCAGGGGCGGGGTCTGCCTAGTCCAATCCTAGGACCGCTTACGCTCTCGGCGCTCAAGTTCGGCCTCGATTGCATCTCGGATGAACCCAGCGCGGCGGCCTGGCCCGACCAGCGCGTCGATCCGGTCCATCACGATTTGCGGCAGCCGCACCACCATTGGTTTGATCCCGAGAGGAGGGCGACCCATTTGGGATATCCGATATCGCTTATTGACGGGGGACAACGTACGGGACTAGTATCCGATATCGCTTATAACCAATGAGAAGACCGATGTCCAAACATTCCAAGTCGCCCGTTGAAGCCATGCGCGCTCGCCTGATCGCTGCCGGATACCAGCCGTGGGAAGGCCCTCAGGAGCCCGGTTACATGTACGCTGAGAGCCCCGATGGGACGCAGTTTCGCGCTCCCTCCATGGTCTCCCCAGAAGCCCTCGCCAGGTGGCGGCGGCAGTTGGAGGAGGAGGCCAACGCGACAGCCTACGACCGCAGATGCAACCGCGAGGCGAAGGCCCGCTATCTCTCCCTCGGGCTCCGCACTTGGAGCGGGCGGCGGGGGTAGCGGCTCAGCTTGCAGACGTCACATGCCGGTGCGAGCGTGGTTCTCTCAAATGGGAGAGACCATCATGCTTCGCACACTCGCCTTTGCCGCTTTGCTCGCCTTCACGGCCAGCTCGGCTCTATCGGCCCCGGCTCTCGACGCTAAGGGCAAATGCCGCGACGGTGGGAAGTTCGTAGCCGCCTCGATGTGCGCCGCCCCGGCAGCCGCTGCTACGACAACCACAGGCGGCGCGCCAAACTGTAAGAAGGGCAAGCCCTGCGGCCACTCCTGCATCGCTCAGGATAAGGTCTGCCACATCAAGTAGCCTGGTCGATTTCGGCGGCCACGCTTCAGAATTTGGTCAGGGCGTGGCCGTTCTAGGCAGCGATCCGCCTGAGATAGGGGCCGCGCTCGCCTAGCGGGGCTCCGGCGGCGGGGCTCAGCTTCGTGCAAGCCTTGACTATCCGCCCCATGGGACCATCTTAAGGAGGTCTCGTGCTGAGACGTTAGGCGAGCCCCGAAGGCTCCCACCACCGGCCGGCCCGAGAGGACTGACAGCCCCGCTCCCCACCCCCGCAGGGGTTCCATAGAGCGCCGCCGCGTCTGTCCGCTGATCCTTCAAATGAAAACCCCCACCCGGCTGAGCGGTGGCGGCGACGATCACACAGCGCAACCTCGTTGGCCCGTCAGGGCTGACCTCGATGGCTGCCCTGTCATGCTCGTTCCGCTTCCAGACGGCCGCACTGCGACCTTCGATCTAGGCGTCTGGCTGGAGTTGATGAGGCTCGGAATTAGTCCGCGCTTCTGCGCCCGGACCAACGGCAAGGGCCACGTTCAGCCGCAGGCTTACGTGAAGGTCCGCGCCCTTCTGCCCAGGCCTATCGGAGGGCGATCGCCAACCCACCAGGCGGCCCGTTTGGTGATCGCGCTGGGCCTCCTGGACGAGGAAGCCCGGACGGGGGTGCGTGCGACACGTGCGCGTTGGCGAGTCGAATACAACGACGGCGACCATCTCAACCTCCGCGGCATCAACCTTCGAGCCGTAAGCGTCGGGGCGGATGAAAACGGAGGTTTCTTTGCCATCTGGGATCTGAGGGAGCGCAGGGCGCTCATCGCCCAAGGCCGGAGCCCCAACCACATATTCGAAAAGCGCCGCGTGGCTGCCCGCGACGCAAGGAAATCCTGAAATGCCCTGGATAAATCAGCCTGACGCACTCGGCCGTATGGCAGGAGGATGGTTTGGAGCGACCATCTCCATCTTGGCAGCCTCCGGGGTCCCCGATCCGGTCACCCGCGGGCAGGCCTATAGCTGGCAGCCCTTCAGGAGCGGCGGCAAGGCCCCGTTCACCTGGTCCGTGCAGACAGGGACGCTCCCCACGGGGCTGAGCCAGGATACGTCCACGGGGCTGATCTCGGCGTCCAACCCCACCCAGGCTGTTGGGGATGTGGCGGTGACGCTGCGAGTGACGGACAGCGCCGGAATCCCAGTCCACATCGACATCCCCGTGACCTTCCACGTGGCCGATCCCTTGACGATCTTGGGGACGCCCACCTCGACGCTCGCGGTTGGTGACGCCTACACCTTCACCCCCACGGCCAGCGGTGGGCGCAGCACTAAGGTTTTCGCTTTGACCGGCTCGCTGCCGGCCGGCTGGACTTTCAGCACCTCAACGGGGGGTATCGCAGGGACGGCCGCCACGGAGGCTACCGTCTCGGGCTTGAACATCAGTGTCACGGATGCCGATGGAAGGGCGGCGAGCCTTGGCACCTTCTCCATCACGATCACGGCCGCGGCCGGCGGAGGTGGCGGGACTGCCCTTCTGTTCGGGGATCCGCTGCCGCAGGCCGCAGTGGGCTATGACTACCTGTTTAAGCCCAATGTGGTCAGTCCGGGCGGCGGCTCTGGCTCCTGGTCGATCACGGCCGGCACGCTGCCTGCGGGGCTGACCTGTCACGCCACCAATGGCATCCAAGGAACCTGCACCACGGCCGAGAACAAGACGGGCATCGTGATGACCTGGACGGACTCCAACGGGGCGACGGACTTCCCCGCCTTCCCCATTCGCGTGCTGACCCCCACCGTCCTCACCGGCGGCGCTGGCCTCTGGGACGCAATCCATGCGGCGACCGCTCCGGCCTATATCGTCTGTGATGGCAGCGACTGGTCAGCCGGTGGCGGCGGCCTCGATATGTTCCTGAACGGCATCTTCGTCAGCGACTTCGTCACGGTTCGCGCCGTGAGTGAAGCAACGGCCGACTACGTGTTCATGGACGGAAGCCAAGGCCTCATCTGGAAAGACTGGACGACCACGTCTGGGAAAGTCGGCGGGAGCCAAGGCTCCTTTGGAATGGACAGTTGTGACCGCATCTGGATTGACGGAGGTCAACTGACCGGTACGTCCGGCCTGGGCATCCTCGTCAACGCCTCAACGAACGTGAAGGTCACGAACAACACGATCCCAGGTAAGGGCGCGGGCATCAGCTCGGCCAACTCTGAGAACGTGGTGGTCACCAACACTCACCTCTCAGACATCTCAGACAACGGGGCGATTTTCCTCGGCGTCCAGGGAAGCGGCGGCGTGCTGAACAGGTTCATGTTTAACTACAACACCCGTCCGGCCACCGATGACCCAGACGGCCACCCCGACAGTTACCAGTGGGGGGCTTCGGTCGGTGGCGGCGGGCGTCGTTCGTCCGACTGGGTCATCAGCTACAACAATCTGGATCGCGACACCGGCAGCGGAACACAGTTCATCTTTATCGAGCATACGGACAACGTCTCCGTGATCGGCAACGCCTGCTTCGGCACCTACACCAACGCGATCAGCATCGCGGACGGCGACGTTCCGGTCATCCAGGACAATTGGGTCCAGGGCTTCGACTTCTCCGCTGTTATCAATCTGCGGGACGGTTGCATCAGCGGCGTCGTCAACAACAACGTGGCCAACGTCATCGACATCATCACAACCGGCGACAACATCGGCTGTACGGCTTCCGGCAACACCCACCTTGACGACGCTACCGGCTCGTCGGATCGCTCCGCCTACACAGCAGCCGTGGCCGCGCGTCCCTGGCTGCCGACAGCCTAGATGCGTATTTCTAGGACCACCCGATGAGCCTCTCCGACTCTCTAGCCGAACTTGCCGCAATGCAGGAGGAGCAGGCCAATCGGCCCCCTTCGGTTCCCCCACAAGGTTCCGCCGGCAGGCCTCGCATTGACCTAACCCCCTCGGCTCCAGTCGTCCCGCCGCCCAAGGCCCCATCCCTCCTGGACCGCATGGGCTCGGCCGTTGAGAGCGCCTCGAACTACGTAGCCGGCCAAGCCTCTGGGGCAGCCGCTCTAGGGGCCAAGGTTGCCCAGACAGTCCCCGCGGCCATCCTCCGCGCCCCCGGCCAGATCGTAGGCGGAACCCTCGACACGCTGGCGGATGTGGATAAGTGGGCCACCGACAACATCTCCCCCTCCTTCCTCCGCAGCACCCCAGTAGGGCCAGCCCTCCAGGCCGCCACCGCAGCCAAGCGGATGAACGGTGGGGCGTCCCTAGCGGATACCCTTTCGGCACGCTCCAGCCTCGGCCAGGTGGGCGATCCAGGCATCAACCAGGGGACCACCCAAGCGGTCGCCATCGCCGGGAGTTTCCTGACGGGCGGAGGCGAAGCCAAGGCAGCCACCTCGATCGTTCCCCGCGTGGCCCAGCTCCTCGCGTCCTCCGCCAAGATGGGCCTCGCCACGGCCATCACGGCAGACACCCAGGATCCGGGCGAGCGCGTCAAGCAGGGGCTCGAAGGGGCGGCCGTCAACGTCGTCGCTGAGCCGCTCATCGGCTTGCTCTCCAGCTACATCAAGGCCAAGCCCCCCACGCGGGTATCCGAGGCCACCCCAGCGGAAGCCGCGTCCGACAACCTTGATCGGGCCTTCGCCTCAGCCCGCACCACAGAGGCTCGCTTCCAAGCCCAAGAAAACCCCACTCAGGCAACCAAGGGGGCGGCCCCGACGGACGCCGCGGCGACCGCTCAAGACGCGCCGACAATGGCCACCGGCGAGGAGAGACCCGCGCCGCTGCAATCAGCCCTTCCACAAGGGACCCGACATGGCGATGGGCTGGAGGTGGGGGGAGACACCTACAAGGATGCCAACGCGGCCCTGGAGGCGTCCGGTGCGGCCGAACGCGTAGATCCCAGCACCCATCCCCTCACGCCCGCGGGGAAGATCCCGGTGGAGGCCGCCACCAAGGCGGCGGCGGATGACGCCGGTCTGGGCCGCGCCTTCGCGAGGCGGGAGGACACCCCGCCGGCTGCCCCGATGATCTTCAAGGAGGAGGACCCTCAGGGCGGCTCCCGTGTCGTGGGCGTCATCGACAAGGAGTCCCTACAGGGCTTCAAGGACGATGTGGACGCCAACCGCTTCGACGCGGAGAACCTCACTGACACTACGGCGTCCCATCCGGCCGGCAGTTGGAAGCTCTCCACGTTGGGCGCGCCCTACGACGTTGGCCCCTTCCTTCGCGCTCTGGCCGACCAACTGCCCGAGCGGGGCGAGGCCCTCAGCGATGAAGCGGTGATGACGGCGGCCAAGGCCAATGCGGACGCCATCGGGTGGGACCCCGCTGACATGATCGCCTACGCGGCACATGTGGCCGGCGACGCCAAGCAACTGCCCGAGGTGATGGCCACTGTCCGCACGGTCTATGCGCGAGCGGCCTCCACCGTGGACGGGCTCTTGGACGCCCACTCGGACTTGGAGCCAGCTTCCCGACGCTCACCCGGACCTTAGGGGCGTCCTGGAGGCGGTCCATAACATCGTCACGCTCAGTCAGGCCGTGGCAGACTTCAAGAGCGCCGCGGGATCCACGCTGAGAGTGGCGGGGCTGCCCGATGCGGACGCCTACCTGGAGGGCTTCTTCCGCCCCACCTTCGACCACCCTCCGACCAATCCCGTCGATGGCCTGCCGAGGCTTCCGCGCGACAAGGCGGAGCTGCAACAGTGGGTGGATGCGTGGAAGTACACCCAAGGGGATCCCGCCCTCAGGGACGCATTCCTGAAGGGCCTCACGTTCATGCCGGGGAAGTGGTTGGCGCTCCGCACGAGCTTCGCCAATTTCTTCACCGCCGCCATCATTTCCGGCCCGGCAACCTTCCTGAGGGACGCCCTCGGCCCTGCGATCATCGGTGGCCTCAGGACGCTTGAGCGGACCACCGGGGGCTATGCTGCGGCGCTCAACCCGTTCCTCGACCACGCTACGCGGCAAGATCTCCTCAGGTCCGCATCTCAGGCTCCCATGGCCTACGTCCAGACGCTGGGAGCCGTAGGGGACGCACTAAGGGCCGGCGTGCGCGCAACCATGCAGGGCAACCAGCTTCTCCAGTCAGCGAGCCTCTACGACCTCAGGGTGAAGACCATCCCGGCGGGCCTCATCGAAGCCGCTACGGGGAAGCCTCCTGGGCTCCTCAACGCGGGCTCCTACCCGTGGATGCTGGCGAACGTGGTCAACGTCTTTCCGCAGTGGATCCACGCATTGCATGGTGGGGTGAATGAGTTCGCCCAACGGCTCTCCTACCTCGGAGAGGTGAGGGCCAGTGCGCTCCTGGAGGCGGCTCAAAAGGGGCTCACCGGCGACGAAGCGAGCGCCTTCATCCGCGACCGCCTCATGCACTCCACCGATGAGGTGACGTGGGCGGCGACGGATCCTCAGGCCTTGGCCTCCAGCCAGCGCACTACGCTCATCAAACAGGTTGGGGGTGAGAGCCAGCCCATCGTCTCGCGCTTCAATGACCTCATCCGCACCATGCGGACCAACTTCCCGGAGAGCCGCTTCGTCCTGCCGATCTTCACCGTCCCGGCCAACGCGATAGGCGAGGGGATAAGGCGGACCCCCGTGGGCCTCCTCTTCAGGGAAACCCAACAGGAACTCTCCGGTGCGGCCGGCGCACCCGCCCAAGCGGAAGCGTATGGGCGTGTCCTCATGGGGGCCTCGACACTCCTAGGCGGTTACGCCTTGGCCAGAGCGGGCCTCCTCACCGGCCCCGGACCATCGCAGCAGAAGGACCGGGAGGTGTGGGAGGCGCAGGGCTTCCAGCCCTACTCCATCCGCCTTGGGGACAAATGGGTGAGCTTCAATCGAATGGACGTGGTGGGGAACCTCCTGGCGATCCCCGCGGCCATCTACGATCGGAGCGTCCATACGCAACTCGACAACGAGAGCGCGACCTTTGCCGGCGTGGCCGCCCTGGCTCAGTATTTCAAGGACCAGGCGGCGATGCAGGGTGTCGCGGATCTGCTGTCCTTTGGGGGCAGCCCTCAGGAGGCCCAAGGGTATTTGGCGCGGCTGAGGGACCAGACGACCGGCGGCTTCGTCCCCAACTTCATCACCCAGATTGGCCGCAACAACCTGGACCCAGACAAGAACGTGGTGCGGAACCCCTTTGAGGCGATCCTCGACAAGCTGCCGGGGGCGAGCCGCACGCTGGATCCCCAGCGGAACGTCATGGGGGAGGACGTCAGGAAGATCCGGAACGCTGGCCTCGGCCTTCTGCCAATCTCAATCACCACCGCAAACAGTTACGCCAAGGATCCGGTGACGGATGAGTTGGACCGGCTCTATCAGGTAACCGGCTATGCGCCTGGCTTGAAATCGCCGGCCCTTGGGGGAGCCCACGAGGACATGCGCGACATCAAGCTGGAAGACGGCCACAGCCTCTATGACGCTCTCGTGCGGTATCGGGGCGTGGTGACGGACGACGGCGGCCAGCACATTCGCGAGGCCCTCAAGGAGCTATTCGACAGCCCCGAGTACAACGACGCTGTGGATGGTGACGCACACAACCTGACGACCGCCACAGGGGAGGCCGATAGGGGAGCCCTGGTGGCCCGCCTATTCCAGCAGTTCGATCGGCAGGCGCAGCATGAAGTGGCCTCAGCTTCGCCCCTCGCGGCCCGCTACCTCGCCGTTGGCCGAATCAAGCAGGGCAATAACGCCTTCCTCAGGGACACCCCAGCGGCAGCCCTCGCGGCCAATCCCAAGCTGATGCAAGCGCTGGGGATCCGCGTGGAAGACTTCGAGGACGCCATGAGGGGAAATCCTTGAGGGTCGCGGGAAATATTTCGATCGAGGTCCACAGAGGTAGGCGCGAGATAGGTCGGCCGGCTCTCCCCCCTCTACCCCCCGGCCTTGGCCACACCCATGGAGTGACCGAGGGTCCCCATCTGAGCGCGTCTCGCCCCACCTGGCCGCTGGAGGGCGGCCTTGGCGGATGACCTCGGCGGCTACCTTCCAGGCTGGGACCCGCTCCTCACGACAGCCGAGGTCGCAGCTCTTCTCAAGTTCAGCGTGCGGACGCTGGAGGACTGGCGCGCGAACGGTCAGGGGCCGTCGTGCATGCGCGTAAACGGAGGGCAGGTGCGCTACTACCTCAGCGCCGTGCGTAGCTTCCTAGCGGGATGCGATCATGTCGCCGCAGGTAAGCCGGTCTAGCGCTTACTCTTGGGCTTGGCTTTGGGGGCCGCCTTCTTGGCAGCAGCGGCGCGCTCTGACTCAATGCGGCCACCCATCTACCTGATCTCGCTAGGCGTTGCCTTCCCTGTCCGCATCGCCTTGCTGGCAGTGCTCGCAGTCTTGTTGGCAGGGGGCCGCTCGGGCGTCGTTTTCCCCGGGGGTCGTTTGGAAGGTGTTTTGGCCATCAGCTTACCTCGCTCATACCACCCAAAAGCATGCGCCGAGTCGCCGGGAGAGCCCACGACTTGCTCACACGTCGCTCACATGGATCGACAAAATGTCGCGCCGTTCGGAAGCGGCAGCGAAAATGTGACTCAAGTTCAGGCTGTTAGGTGGCGGCCCGGGAGGGACTCGAACCCCCGACCTTAGCTTTAGGAAAGCTCTGCTCTATCCGGCTGAGCTACCGGGCCACGCGGAGCGCGTGATAGCCTATGCCGCACGTCGGCGCCAACGCCGGGACAAGGGCTGAGGGGTCGATGGGATTTCTGCGCTATTTCCGCGTGCTCTGGGTCCAGGTCCTGCTCGGCGTGGTGCTGGGCCTGGCGGTCGGGGCGATCTGGCCGCACTTCGGCGCCTCGCTGAAGCCGCTGGGCGACGCCTTCATCAAGCTGATCAAGATGGCCGTGGCGCCGGTGATCTTCTGCACCGTGGCCGCCGGCATCGCGCGGATGGGCGACCTCAAGGCCTTCGGCCGGCTGGGCGGGCGCACCCTGATCTACTTCGAGGTGATGTCGACCTTCGCACTGGTCATGGGCCTGGTGGTCGGCGAGGTCATGCACCCGGGCCAGGGTTTCAACATCGACCCAGCCACCCTCGACCCCAAGGCGGTCGCCGAATACGCCGCCAAGGCCGCGCACGGCCAGACCGTGGTCGACTATCTGATGCACCTGATCCCCGACACCTTCGTGGGGGCCTTCGCCGGCGGCGACCTGCTGCAGGTGCTGGTGATCGCCATCCTCACCGGCTTCGCCTGCACCAAGATGGGGGCGTTCGGCGACAAGACCGCGGGCGTGCTGGACGACCTCGCCAAGGTGTTCTTCGGGATCATCGGGGTGATCGTGCGGCTCGCCCCGATCGGGGCCTTCGGGGCCATGGCTTATACGCTCGGCAAGTTCGGGGTGGAGTCGCTGAAGAACCTGGGCGCCCTGGTCGGCGTCTTCTACCTGACCAGCGCGCTCTTCGTGCTGGTGGTGCTGGGCGCGGTGGCCGCGCTCTCCGGTTTCTCGATCCTGAAGTTCCTCCGCTACATCCGCGAGGAGCTGCTGATCGTGCTCGGCGCCTCGTCCTCCGAGGCCGCCCTGCCGCTGATCATGGCCAAGCTGGAGCGGCTGGGGGCCGGCAAGGGCACCGTCGGCCTTGTGGTGCCCACCGGCTACAGCTTCAACCTCGACGGCACCAACATCTACATGACGCTGGCCACCCTGTTCCTGGCCCAGGCGACCAATATCCACCTCTCATGGCAGCAGGAACTGACCCTGCTGGGCGTGGCCATGCTGACCTCCAAGGGCGCGAGCGGGGTCTCGGGCGCGGGGTTCATCACTCTCGCCGCCACGCTCGCCGTGGTGCCCGATCTGCCGGTCGCGGCCCTCGGCCTGCTGGTCGGAGTCGACCGCTTCATGAGCCAGTGCCGGGCGCTCACCAACATCATCGGCAATGGCGTCGGCACGCTGGTCATCGCCCGCTGGGAGGGCGACCTCGACCGCGGGCGGCTGAAGCGGGAATTGGACCGGGGACCGGGCGCCGACCCCGAGGCGCTGCTCGAGACCCCGCTGCCGGCCTGACCGGACGATCGGATTTCGCGTCGCGTCGGGCGGAGCCCTCAGGCGACGATGCGCACCGGCAGGGCCTCGTAGCCCTTGACGAAGTTCGACTTCAGCCGCTGGGGCTCGCCCACCACCTCGATGCGCCTGAAGCGCTTGAGGATCTCCTCCCAGACGACGCGCAGCTGCATCTCGGCCAGCCGGTTGCCGACGCAACGGTGGATGCCGAAGCCGAAGGCCACGTGCTGGCGCGGCCGCTCGCGGTCGATGATGAACCGGTCGGGCTCGGCGATCACCTCCTCGTCGCGGTTGCCCGAGACGTACCACATGACCACCCGGTCGCCCTTCCGGATGGTCTTGCCGCCAAGCTCGAAGTCCTGGGTCGCGGTGCGGCGCATGTGGGCCACGGGGCTCTGCCAGCGGACGATCTCCGGCACGGCGGACTCGAGCAGCGCCGGGTTGGCGCGCAGCCGGTCGTAGGCGTCGGGATAGTCCTGGAAGGCCATCAAGGCGCCGGTGATCGAATGGCGGGTGGTGTCGCTGCCGGCCACGGTCAGCAGCATGATGTTGCCGAAGTAGCGCTCGGGGTTGTCGTCCTTGCGCGTCACCGGGTCGTGCGACAGGAGCGAGATCAGGTCGCTCGCCGGCGGGCCGTCCTTGCGGGCGTCCCAGAGCGCCATGAACGGCATGACCATCGGCATGAAGGCAGCCTGCCGCTGCGCGAGCTCTTCCAGGGTCATGTCGGCCTGCGGCGGGCCGGACAACGCCATGTCGGAGATCTTCGGCAGGTTGCGCCGCTGGTCGAAAGGGTAGTCGAACAGGGTGGCGAGCATCTGGCTGGTCAGCTCGACGGAGACCTTGTCGACGAAATCGAAGGTCTCTCCGACCGGCAGCTCGTCGAGGATCGCCGCGGCGCGCTCGCGGATCAGCGGCTCCATCGCCGCCATGCCGGCGGAGGAGAAGGTGGGCGTCACCACCCGGCGCTGGGCGTCATGATCGGGCGGGTCCAGGGCGATGAAGCTGGAGTCGGCGCTGGGTTCGAAGGCGTCGGCGATCATGATGCCGCCGCGCGCGGAATCCGAGGAGAACACCTCGTGGTTGGAATCGACGGCCACGATGTCCTGGAACCGGGTCACCGACCAATAGGCCCCGTACTCGCTGTCGGGGCAGTAGTGGACCGGATCCTCGCGCCGCAGCCGCTCGAACCAGGGCCAGTGGGTGTCGCTGGTGAAGTGGCTCACGTCGGCGACCTGGAAGTCCTCCAGCGGCGTGGAATAGGCCCGTTCGCGGGCGTCCCTGGCGATCGCGCCGGCGTCGTCGGCCATCGAACCGTCTCCCACACTGAAGGTCGGTCTGAGCTTGCGCCCCGCGGCGCCGGCCCACAACCCGGCCCCCAGACGAAAACGCCCGGCGGTGAGGCCGGGCGTTTCCGAGAAATCCGAGGTTCGGCCGAGTTAGGCGGCGACCGCCTTGATCAGCGACTTGTTGAGGATGCCGATGGCCGCATCGCGGTCGATGCGCTCGATGGCGGCGACTTCGCGGGCCATGCGGTCGAGCGCGCTCTCATAGAGCTGGCGCTCGGAATAGGACTGTTCCGGCTGGTTCTCGGCGCGGTGCAGGTCGCGCACCACCTCGGCGATGGAGATCAGGTCGCCGGAGTTGATCTTGGCTTCGTATTCCTGGGCGCGGCGCGACCACATGGTGCGCTTCACCCGCGCGCGGCCCTTCAGGGTCGTCAGCGCCTGGGTCACGACATTGGTCTCGGCCAGAGCCCGGAGGCCCGCGGTGCGCGCCTTGGCGGTCGGCACCCGCAGCGTCATCTTTTCGTGGTCGAAGGTGATCACATAGACTTCGAGCTTCAGGCCGGCGACTTCCTGGGTTTCGACTCCCTGCACCTGACCGACGCCGTGCGCCGGGTAGACGACGTGATCGCCAACCGAGAAATCGTGACCGTTCTTGCTCATCGAGAAACCCTCTCAAAAATGCGGGTCCGGACTGTTCTCGGACCGCTGACGCGTTTGCGCCAAGCGACAAGGCCATGCTCTCCGCGAAAGGCGTCGCGGCGGCATCGTCGTTTGGAGCGGAAGTAACCTCTTAAGACACCCTTCGCCTGTCGCCGGAGCTATCCCTCATGGACCGCGCCGGAACGGCACTACTCTCAAAACGACGGGCAAGGCGAAGAGCCTGAGCGCCACATCGTCCCTAACGGTATCATAAAATTAAGCCGAATGAAAGGGTTGCCCCCGCAGGGCGACCGCCACGCGAATGCCGCTCGGCTGGGGCTCAGGAGCCGCGGCCGGGCTTCTCGGAGAAGTATTTCTCAAGCTTGCCGGTCTCGCGCTCAAAGGCCTCGGCGTCGGCGGGGGCCTCGCCCTTCACCGTAATATTGGGCCAGGCCTTCGAATATTCGGAATTGATCCGCAGCCACTTGCCGTCCGGGTCGTCTTCGGTGTCGGGCTTGATCGCGTCGACCGGGCATTCCGGCTCGCAGACGCCGCAGTCGATGCATTCGTCCGGATTGATCGCCAGGAAATTCTCGCCCTCGTAGAAGCAATCGACGGGGCACACTTCCACGCAGTCCATGAACTTACATTTGATGCAGGGATCCATCACGATGTAGGTCATGGCGCGGGAGCGGCCTCCGGGAGCGGCGAGGTAGGGCGCGGGTTTTTCACGGTCCGGCGGGTCGATGTCAATGCCGCGGGTCCTCACGGCCCTTCGAAGAAATCTCTAAGCCGGCCCAGGGTCTCAACGGCCGGTGAACACGCGCCGGACCGTGAACAGTGGCGGCGGGCCGAAGCGGTTGTCGCCGACGTCGCCGCGAAGCGCGCCGATCAGGACTATCAGGACCAGGGCAATCGCCGTGCCGACCAAGATGGCCACGCCCTCGCCGGCGAGAAAGACCAGCGGAGCCGCGGGAACGAGCGACGCCAACATCGCCGCCGCCGCCCACCAGCCCGATCGGCCAAAGTCGTGCAGGCGCCGGATCTGGACGAAGATCAGGACCATGTTGAACACCAGCCCGACGATGGGCGGCGCATAGCGCAGCACGAGGCTGAGCAGGATCAACAGGCCGACATAGACCCAGTATTCCCGTCGGCTGGCGCGTCCGCCCAGCCACCAGAACCAGCCCTGCGGCTTGGCCACCCCGATCGGGTCGTGCGGATCAGTCAACTCGGCCCCCATATCCCCGGATTGGAACATAGTAAGAACTTTATGAGGCGTCCAGCTTCGCGTAGAGGGTTCGCGCTTCCGCGGGTGGACCCCGGCGTTCGCCGAGCGCGGCGACGGTCACGGCGATCAGCTTGCCGCCGAGCGCGAAGACCAGGGCGTCGCCGACCTTCACCGGCCGGGCGGGCTTGTCGACGCGGCTTTCGTGGCCGGCCCGGGTCAGGCGGATGCGGCCCTCGTCGATGAAGGTCGCCGCCAGGGTGCGGGTCTTGAAGAAGCGCGCGCGCCACAGCCAGACGTCCGCGCGGCAGGCCTCGTCGGTCATGAGCGCGCCTGTCCGGTCTTGCGGCGGCGGCGCGGGCGCCGTGCGGGCGCGGGCTCGCCCTGCAGGGCCGCCAGCGCCGCGAACGGCGAATGCGGGGCGGCGATGACGCGGTGCTCGACGGCGAACTCGCGCTCGAAGCGGCGGCGCCAGGCCGTGGCCTCGCCGGTCCGCTTGATGGCCGCGAACCCCAGGCCCTTCAGGATCTCGCGGGCCTCCTCGGAGCTCCAGCCGAGCGCCTCGCGGGCCGGGTCGGAGAACACCACGCCGCCACCCTGCTTGACCCCGGTGCGCAACAGCTCGTCCAGCCGCTCCAGCTGCTCGACGGGCGCGGCCAGGCCGCCGACGGCCCGCAGCCCGAAGGCGGCGAGCGCCCGGGGCGAGGGCGCCTGGGCCGGCAGGCGGCTCGGCTTGTCGGCGGCGGGCCGCCAGCCGGGGACCTCGCGCGCCGCCAGGGCCTGGGTCAGCGCCCGGGCCTCGGGTCGCAGCAGACCGGGCATGTAGACGGAGAAGGCGCCCAGCTTCACGCCGAGGCCCCGGAGCATCCGGCGCTCCACCTGGCTGAGCGTCCGGGTCTCGGCGCGCACCTGGGCGCGGTCGAGCACGCCGCCGGCCTCCAGCAGCCGGAAGGCCAGGCCGCGGGCCAGGCCCTTGATCCGGCCGTCCGCCACCGCGGCTTCGAGCTTGCGAAGGCCGCCCAGGCGCCGCCCGGCCTCGCCGGCCACGAAGGCCTCCAGCCGCTGGGCCGCCCGCTGGCGCGCCGCCTCGGGCCCGAGCTCGCCCAGCAGCCGCACGCGCGGCCGGAAGGGCTCGCCGCCGGCCAGCACGCCCGCCGCCTCGCCCTGCCAGAGCACCACGCCGTCGGGATCGAGCGCGAAGGCGTCGTCCGGCTCGGCGGCCAGCCGGCCCAGGCGCCGGGCGATCTCGGGCCCCACCGCATGGGTCGCCGCGGCCCGCAGCGCCTTTTCCTCCAGCACCGAGGAGCCCTGGGCGGCCTCGAACTGCACGCCGGTCAACCGGCCCACATAGTGGCCCTCGACCGTCACCGCGCCGTCGGCCGCCACGCCCGCCAGCATGTCCTCGCGGACCCTTAAGCCCCGCATCAGCGCGCTGGTCCGCCGGTCGACGAAGCGGGCCATCAGCTTCTCGTGCAGGGTGTCGGAGAGCCGCTCCTCCAGCCCGCGCATCTTGCCCTGCCAGCCGGCCGGGTCGACCAGCCAGTCGGGCCGGTTGGCCACGTAAGCCAGGGTGCGCACGCTGGAGAGCCGCGCGGCCAGGGTGTCGATCTCGCCGTCCGTGCGGTCGAGCTGGGCGTATTGCCGCGCGATCCAGTCCTCGGGGATCCGCTGGCGCCCGGTGGTCAGGTGCAGGAAGAATTCCTTGGCCAGCCCCGTGTGCTCATCGAGGGCGAGCTTGCGGAAGTCGGGCGTCTGGCAGCATTCCCACAGCCGCTCGATCGCCTGGCGGCCCCGCGCGCGTTCGGCGACCTCCGGGTCCTGGGCGAGGCGGCGCAGGGTGGTCTCGTCCAGCGCCTCGGCCGAGAGCTTCAGGCCCTCACGGTCCGGCGTCTTGGCCAGTGATTTCAGGAGACTGGGGAGCGAGCCGAACTCCAGCCTGGAATTGCGCCATTCCGCGCCGGCGACCGGCTCGAAGCGATGCTCCTCGACCGAGCGGACGAGATCCTCGTCCATCTCGTCGGCCTCGCCGGTGACGCCGAAGGTGCCGTCACGCTGGTAGCGCCCGGCGCGCCCGGCGATCTGGCCCACCTCCTGCGGATAGAGGAAGCGCGTGCGCTTGCCGTCGAACTTGTGCAGCCCGGCGAAGGCCACGTGGTCGACGTCCATGTTCAGCCCCATGCCGATGGCGTCGGTGGCCACCAGGAAGTCGACCTCGCCGGACTGGTAGAGCGCGACCTGGGCGTTGCGGGTACGCGGGCTCAAGGATCCCATGACCACGGCGGCGCCGCCGCGCTGGCGACGGATCAGCTCGGCGATGGCGTAGACCTGGTCGGCGCTGAAGGCCACGACGGCCGAGCGGCGGGGCAGGCGGGTAAGCTTCTTGGGGCCGGCGTAGGTCAGGGCTGAGAACCGCTCGCGGGTGACGATCTCGGCGTGCGGCAGCAGGCGGCGGACCAGCGGCGCCATGGTCCCGGCCCCCAGCAGCATGGTCTCCGCCGTCCCGCGCGCATGCAGCAGGCGGTGGGTGAAGACATGGCCGCGCTCGGGGTCGGCGCAGAGCTGGATCTCGTCGACCGCCAGGAACTCGACCTCGCGGGAGAGCGGCATGGCCTCGACGGTGCAGACGAAGTAGTGCGGCCGCGGCGGGACGATCTTCTCCTCGCCGGTGATCAGGGCGACCGAGCGCGGGCCCCGCAGCTTGACGATCCGGTCGTAGATCTCGCGGGCCAGCAGCCGCAGCGGCAGGCCGATCATGCCCGAGGCGTGGCCCAGCATCCGCTCGACGGCGAGGTGGGTCTTGCCGGTGTTGGTGGGACCCAGCACCGCCACCAGTCTTGGAGGGGCCACGCCTGTGGAGCGGTCGCTCATGATTCAGAACTTGGGGTGGCTGCGAGAGTCGGACAAGCGGGCAGTTAGACGCGGCGCCCCGCGCGCGGTTCCAAGCGGAACCCCAGGGGCAACAGTTGCTCGATCGTTTGGCGCCCGACCTCGCCGTCGGCGCCCAGGCTGACGACCTCGCAGCCCTCGGCGGCCAGTTCAAAGATCTTCTGCCGGCATCCCCCGCAAGGCCAGACGAGGCCCGGCAGGGATGAGGCGACATAGACCCGGGTCAGCCGGGTGGGTCCTTCGGTCACCGCCGCCCCGATGGCGCTGGCCTCGGCGCATTGCCCGAGCGGATAGGCGGCGTTCTCCACATTGACCCCGTAGGTGACCCGCCCGTCCTCGCTCTCGACGGCGGCGGCCACCTGGACGCCGGAGTAGGGCGCATGGGCATGGGCCAGACGCCGTCGAAGCTCGGCGGCGATCTCAGGCGTGTCGGTCATGGAGGGAGCGTCCCGGAACGAACTCAAGGGACGGGAAAGTCTAGGGCCGGCGGGGCGGGCCGTCTACGGCGTCAGCCTAGGCGCCGCCGGCCGCCGGGGGGAGGACCGACCCGAATCGCACCTTCAGCTCCGGCGGCAGGGTGGCCAGGAGGGCGGCTTCCAATCCGTCGTCGCGACGGCGCACGCCATCGTGCTCCACGGCGCCTGAGGACAGCCGCCACGGCCCGGTGTTCGGCGCGCCGGTTTCGCGCACCACCAACCCGCGGTAGCCCAGGCCGGGCGGCGGACCGCCCGCCGCCGGCCAGGTCTCGCCCGACGCCGCGATCAGGCGGGCGAGCAGGTCGGCCGCCCGCGCGCCGGTCACCTCCCAGCGCGGATTTGGCCCCCCGGACAGCACGTCCAGCTCGACACTGAGGCCAACCTCGCTCGTCGGTCCGTCGCTGTGCGAAATGGCTCGCTCCCTGCGGCGCTCACCGGATGTGCACGCCCTTCTTGGTGATCATATAGGTGCAGAAGACCGTGTAGGGCCCGCGGTCGCAGGTCTTCGGGTCGGTAATGGCGTGCCCCGCATTGTCGACGTTGCGCACGGCCGTCTGGCCGGGCTTGTGCGACCAGCAGCCGACCTTGTCCTGGCGGTACCAGTGGTAGTCGGCGTTCGGCCAGATCACCAGGGCGACGTACCAGCCGTGGTCCGCGGCCAGCGGCGCGGTGAAGTTCGCAGATGGGATAAGGCCGTCCGAGACGGCGCCGGCCTCTACGGGCTTGCAGGCCATGGAGGCGGCCGGATGACCGGTCGCCCGCCCAGGCTGGGCGAAGGTGTTGGTGATCTGGTTGTTCGCGTAGTTGTAGCAGTTGTTGTACGGCTGGACGTTCGGCACGTTCCACAGGCCCGGATTGTAAGCGGGCGCGTCCACCGCGTGGCACGCCGGGCATTTGCCAATCACGTGCGGCGGCTTGAAGGCCAGATCGGGCTCCCGGCGTAGCGCCGCGGCGAAGTGCGCCTGCGCAGCTTCGGGGATGTGGCTGCGGCCAAGGCCTGCGAGCCACTGCTCGATCTCGGCGTCGTCGACCAGATTGGGCGAGTTTGGGCCTTGCTCGACAATGGCTTCATGAATCCGCAGGTCGAGGGGGCCGTGCGGGTGGTTCGGCGCGCGGCTGATCGCCATGCCCCGATAGCCCAGTCCGCCAAAGGCGCCGCTGGAGCGCTGCTGTGTGACGGTCCTCAGGCCGGCAAGCCGCTCGTTAAGCTGAGCTTCCTCGGCCTCGGTCAGGAGCCAGGTTGGATTGGGCCGCCCGGAAAACATTTCGGCGGTGATGGTGGTGGTCATCGGTCGCCTCCCTTTTCCCAATGGAGGCGACTCTTCCATCCAAAACACAACCCATACGTTAGTATTTGGGGAAGGACTCGCGCATAGCGCGAATCGGCGGGCGAGACCTCCTAGTCCAGCGTCCGCCGGTAGCGCGCCATGGCCAGAGCCGTGACCACGCAGACGAAGGCCAGCAGCGCCAGGAGTTCGCGCCAGATGTCGCCCAGGCTCTGGCCCTTGAGGAGCGCGCCGCGCACCACGCGCAGGAAATGGGTGACCGGTATCGCCTCGCCCAGAACCTGAGCCCAGACCGGCATCCCACGGAACGGAAACATGAATCCGGAAAGCAGGATCGAGGGGAAGATATAGAAGATGCTCATCTGCATGGCCTGCAGCTGCGAGCGCGCCGCCGTGGAGATCAGGAAGCCGAGCGCCAGCGAGCCCACGATGAAGAGCGCGACCCCGATCGACAGGCCCGTCCAGCCGCCCTCCATCGGCACTCCGAACAGGAACCGCGACAGGACGAGGATGATCACCGTCTGGATCAGGCCGATCACCACATAGGGCGCGAGCTTGCCGGCCATCACCTCCAGCGGCTCGACCGGGGTGGCCAGCAGGCTTTCCATGGTGCCGCGCTCGGTCTCGCGGGTGACGCTGAGCGCCGTCATCATCACCAGAGTCAGGGAGAGGATCACGCCCAGCAGGCCCGGCACGATGTTGTAGGCGGTGATGGCCTCGGGATTGTAGCGGGCGTGGACCACCACCTCGAAGGGTGGCAGGCCCTGGCCGCGGGCGTTGAGCGCGCCCTTCAGGTCGTGGGCCAGCGCCTGGACGGGCAGGGCGGCGAGCGCGGCCACGGCGCCGCTGGTCGCCGAGGGGTCGGTGGCGTCGGCCTCCACCAGCACCTGCGGCTGGTCGGCGCGGGCCACGCGCCGGGTGAAGTCGCCCGGGATGGTCACCGCGAACTGCACCCGGCCCTGGCGGATCATCTCGTCGAGCTCGGCCGGCGAGCGGGCCTGGGCGACCAGGTCGAAGTAGGCGCTGTGGTGCATGGCGCTGACGATCGAGCGGGCGAAGACGCTGTCCTCCTGCACCAGCACCGCGGTCGGCAGGTGGCGCGGCTCAGTGTTGATCGCATAGCCGAACAGCAGGAGCTGGATCACCGGCAGGCCCAGCATCAGCGCATAGGTCAGCCGGTCGCGGGTGAGCTGCTTGAACTCCTTGATCATCACCGCGGCGACGCGGCCGGGAGAGAAGCCCTTCATGCGAAGTTGTCCTCCGCCTGGCCCATTAGCTGGATGAACACGTCCTCGAGCGTCGGTTCGACCTCGCTCCAGCGGTAAGGCGCCTTGCGCCAGGGCGCGATGGCGGCCTCCAGCGCGCGGCGGTCGGTCCCGCTGACATGCACGGCCGCTCCGAAGGGCGCCACCGTCTCGACGCCGGGCTTGCCCTGCAGCTCGTGCGCCAGCTTGCCGACCTCGGGGCCTTCCCCGTGGAAGGTGACCAGGTGGGAGCCCTTGACCACGTCCTGCGCCGTGCCGCGGGCGATCAGCTTGCCGTAGCTGATGTAGGCGATCTCGTGGCAGCGCTCGGCTTCGTCCATGTAGTGGGTCGAGACCAGCACGGTCAGGCCCTGGCCGGCGAGGTCGTGGATCTCGTCCCAGAAGTCGCGCCGCGCCTTTGGATCGACGCCGGCGGTGGGCTCGTCGAGCAGCAGCAGCTTCGGTTCGTGCAGGGTCGCCGAGGCCAGCGCCAGCCGCTGCTTCCAGCCGCCGGACAGGCTGCCGGCCAGCTGGTCGCGGCGGTTGCTGAGGCCGAGCCGCGCGATCGCCCGGTCCACCCGCTCGGCGCGCCGGTCGAGGCCGTAGACGCGGGCGGTGAACTCCAGGTTCTCGGCGATGGTCAGGTCCTCGTAGAGCGAGAACCGCTGGGTCATGTAGCCGGTCTGGCGCTTGATCTGTTCGGACTGGCCGATGATGTCGAAGCCGAGGCAGGTCCCCGAGCCCGAGTCGGGGGTCAAGAGGCCGCAGAGCATGCGCAGCGTCGTGGTCTTGCCCGAGCCGTTCGGACCGAGGAAGCCGCAGATCCGGCCCTCCGCGACCTGGATCGAGAAGTCCTGCACGACGTGCTTGTCGCCGAAGCTCTTGTTCAGCCCGGCCACGTCGATGGCCCAGGACGCCTCGGCGGTCACTTGAGCGGCTCCCCGAGGGGCTCGACGTCCACCGGCTGGCCGGGGTTGAGCCGGGCCGAGGGGTGGCCCTCGATCAGGTAGACCAGCCGGTCGCGCGCCTCGCGGCTGTAGATCACCGGCGGGGTGAACTCGGGCCGAGGCGAGATGTAGGCGATCTTCGCGGTGAGGCCCTTGGCGCAGCCGTCGCAGGAGAACCGCACCGTGGCCCCCACGCGATAGGCGCTGAGCTGCGCCTCCGGCACGAAGAACCGGACCTTGATCCGCTCGTCCGGCAGCAGCGACAGGATCGGCTGGTTGGCCGGCGCCCATTCGCCCTGCTGGAAGAAGACGTCCTCGACGCGCGCGGCGGAGACGGCGAGGGGGGCGTTGTCGGAGAGCCGGGCGGCGGCGCCGGTAAGCCCGGCCTGGGCCTCGCTGACCTTGGCGTCTGCGGCGCGGATCTGGTCGGCGCGCGCGCCCAGGGTCGCCACGTCGCGCTGCTTCCTCGCGGCCTTGACGTCGGCTGCGGCGGCCTGGGCGTTGGCCGCGGCGTCGTCGAGGGCGGCCTTGGAATCGAAGCCCCGGGCGGCGAGGGCGGAGACCCGGCGCAGGGTCGCCTCGGCGTCGCGGGCCTTGGCCTCGGCGGCGGCGATGTTGGCGTCCAGCACCGCCAGCTCCAGCGGGCGCTGGCCCTTGCGCGCGTCGACCGCCTGGGCCTGGGCCCCGGCGACCTGGGCGGCCGCCTGGTCGCGCGCCGCCAGCGACTGCTGCGGATCGACCACGAACAGCCTCGCGCCGGCCGCCACGTCCTGGCCGCGGACCACGTACATGGCCTTCACGGTCCCGGCGATGGGGGCGGCCAGATAGAGCGGCTCGCCTTCGATATAGCCGCTGAGCACCGCGGGCCGGCCAAACCTCGGGATGATCAGCAGGGCCGCGATCACCGCGACGGCGACGAGCAGCAACACCACAACAAGCAGCCTTTGGCGGGTCATGGCCGGGCCTCCCTGGCCGCGAGGCCGTCGATCATCACCTCCATGTGCTGACGGGCCACAGCCGGAAGGTCGAAGGGCTCGGCGCCCACCGGCACGAAGGTCTCGCGCCAGATCAGGGCCACCAGCATCGGCGAGATGACTTCGAGGGCGAAGGTGCGGGGATCGCCCTGGCGCACCTCGCCGCGCGCCTGGGCCGCGGCGATGGCTTCGGTCAGGCCGCCCAGCGCCACGGCCACCAGGTCGTCATGCCAGACCCGGGCAAGTTCGGGGAAATTGCCGGCCTCGGCGATCACCATCTTCACCACCCCGCCGACCGGCAGGGTCTCCATCAGGATCCCGATCCGCCCGGCGACCAACCGCAGTAGGTCGCTCAAGGGGCCCGGGTGGGCGGCGATCATCGCCCGGATCAGCTGCATGTTGGGGGCGATGGCCTGGTCGACGACGGCGCGGAAGATCTCTTCCTTGGTCTCGAAATAGAGGTAGAGCGCGCCCTTCGAGACGCCGGCGCGCTTGGCGATCTCCTCGAGCTTGGCGGCCGCGAAGCCGCGCTCGGCGAACACCGCCATGGCCGCGTGCACGATCTCCCCCGGCCGGTCGGCCTTGCGGCGGCGGAACTTCGGCTCGCCGGGATCGAGCATGTCTGACCTCAGAAATAACTGACCAGTCAGTAATTAGTGCATTTCAGTCGACCAGACAAGCCCGTCCGCGGGCGGAAGGTCCGGCCGGGCTTAAGCGGCATGGTGAAGAAGCGGAACACGGGCGCAACGAATCAGGACCGAATCAGCGACCTCGCGTGATTCGGGATTTGTTCACCGCAACATATTGTATCTCAAAGAGGTTCGGACACAAGTCTCAACGGCGGAGACGGGCCGCCATCGCCTCGTATTCGGCCGCCTGGGCGGCCAGGCCGAGCGTCCCGTAGAAGACCGCGAGATTGTGCGCGGCCATATAGCTGCCGCGGCCGATCACCGAGCCGTCGAGGTCCGGGCGCTCGCCGATCTCCAGGCATCGCTTCCAGGCGGACTCCACTACCGGCAGGAAGTCGTTCAGCGCCCGATCCGGCTCCTGGGCGGCGGCTTCCAGATAGAGGTCGCCGATCACGAAATAGAAGTCCGGGGAGCTCAGCCAGTTGGCCACCTCGGCGTCGGCGAATTCCAGCGCCTCGGCCAGCCGTCCGTCCGCTTTCAGCGCGATCAGGGTCCGCACCACCAGGGCGTGGCGCCAGCCGACATCGGCGGGCGCGAGACGCAGCGCCTCGGTGAAGCAGACCGCCGCCTGGGGGCCGCGTCCGCGGGCCTGATGCTCCTTGCCCAACTGGAACCACAGATAGGGGTCGTGCGGCGCGGCCTCGAGTTCGCGCATCAGCAGGGTCTCGTTGCGCGCGCCCTTCCGCGCCAGGTTCTCCGCCGTATAGCCGTCGTGGCCGATGTCGAGCGGCAGGCGCCGGCGCGGCAGGTCGCTGACCGGCTGTTCGTGGATCCGGCCGGCGTAGCGCACGGCTCCCGGCAGGAGACGGGCGATCCACACCGAGCCGATCCCCTCGACGCCGCCCGCATCCATCCGGCTGCCGATGCGCACCTCGCCGAGGAACCCGGCCGCGGCGGCGGGCAGGGTTTCGGGACCCAGCGCCTCGGCGCCGCCCTCGATCCACTCGTCGGCGTCCAGCACCAGGTTCCAGGCGGCGTCGGAGTGCGCCAGCGCCGCGTTGCGCGCCGCGGCGAAGTCGTCGCACCAGGCGAACTCATGCACCTCGGCCCCGCAGGCCCTGGCGATCGCCGCCGTGTCGTCGAGTGAGCCGGTATCGAGCACGATCATCCGGTCCACGTGCCCCCGGGCGCTTTCCAGGGCGCGGCCTATGCTTGAGGCCTCGTCGCGGGCGATCATCACCAGGGCCAGTCGGGTCACGCCGCGAGACTCCCTATGGCCGCCAGCATCCGGCCGCTGTACCTGAACACCCGCTGCTTCGCCTCAAGGGAATTGACCGCCTTACCTTGACGCGGAAGCGCACATTCCTCTATATCGCCCGCTCTCGCGCGGGCCCGGCCCGCGGCGTCCTATTCTCGCGAAGGTTTCTGATCCCATGTCGCGTCGCTGCGAACTCACCGGTGTCGGCCCGATGGTCGGCCACAATGTGAGCCACTCGAACATCAAGACCAAGCGCCGGTTCCTGCCCGCGCTGTCGCCCGCCACCCTGCAGTCGGATGCGCTGGGCCAGTCCTATCGCCTGCGCATCACCAATGCGGCGCTGCGCACGCTCGATTTCCGCGGCGGCCTCGACGCCTTCCTGCTGAAGGCCAGCGACGAGGAGCTCTCGCCCAAGGCCCAGAAGATCAAGCGCCAGCTCAAGGCCAAGCTCGCCGAGCAGCCCGCGGCCTGAGCGCCGATCTAAGTGTCGTTCGGAAGAGGGCCGCTGGCGACAGCGGCCCTTTTCTTTGGCCCCGGTCCCAGGCCTCAGGCGAAGGCGAGGCGGTTCCGCCGGCGCCGCATCCCCGCGCCGACCAGCCCGAAGCCCAGGATCATCAGGGCGTAGGTCGCGGGCTCCGGAACCGCCGCCGTCGGCGCGAAGGCCACGCCCTTGAAGGTGGTGTCGGCCGGCGCGATGGCGAGCTGGGTGAAGCTCTCGTCCGCCGGCCGGGTCATGGCGCTCAAGAGGTCGGTGATCCCGTAGAGATAGGTCTGGTCGGTGTCGCCGATCGTATAGTTGGTGGCGAAGAGCTCCACCTGGCCGTCGATCACCTGGCCGGTGAGGCCGAGCAGGCCGGTGGTCCCGAAAGCGGCGGTGTTGGCCACCAGGTTCAGGCCCGCCGCCAGGGTGTAGTCGAGCGTCCAGACGCCGCCCACCAGACTCCACTTCTGCAGCCCGCCGTCGCCCAGATGGGTCGCCGCCGAATCCTGCTTCCCGAACCCACTGTCGGCCACATAGAGCGTCGTGGGGTTGGCGAAGAAGAAGTCCTCCGGGCTGAGGTTCACCTCCTGGCCGATGCCGCTCACGCCGTTGGCGGTGTTGGCGTTCAGCACGATCTTGCCGGTGCCGCGGCTGTTGCCGAAGCCGGGCAGCATCGCTGGGCCGTTTCCGCCGTTCGCCAGGCTGGTGGGCAGGGCGCCGTCCGGCCCCAGGGTCCCCACGAAGGATCGGGCGTTGTCCTTGCCGCCCTTGCTGTCGACCGAGACGAAGAGCTGGCCGTCGTAGATCTGCACCTCGCGGGTGTCCTGGGTGATGTTCTTCGGTCCGTTCTTGACGGTCGCGGTGTCGTCCCCGGTGATCGGGGTAGCGGTCGTCGCGCCCTTGGCGGCGTAGAAGACCCCGCCGGTCTGGTCCGTCCCGGTCCCTTGCCCGGACACATAGAAGGACGACCCGTCCATCGAGGCCGCGCTGCGCGGATTGTTGCCGTTGAAGACGTTGGTGAGCGCGGTGGTGGTGTCCACCGACCCGTCGGCGCCGACCAGGGCCACCACGCGGGGGACCAGCGTGCTGCTCGACTGGGCGAGCGCGTTGGGCTTGCTCGGGTCCAGGGCGCCGAACGCCGCCGGATTTGAGTTGAACGTCGCGGCGTTCACGCCATAGCCCATGATCATCAGGCTCTTGCCGTCGCCGGTGAGCTGCAGCCCGCCTTCCGACGAGGAGCCGTATTCGCCGGAGATCGCGTGGTTCGCGCCCGAGGCGGTCTGCGGCAGCATCAGGGAGCCGGTCAGGGCCGCGCTGCTCGTGCCGGTGTGGCTGAAGGAATAGAGGGTCAGCGGCGCGGCCTGGTTGTCGGCGTAGATCCCGGTGCTCGAGCCGTTCCCCTCGACGCTGACCACCAGGCCGCCGGGCAGGAAGATCGAGGCCGCCTGGGCCGGGCCCGACAGCAGGAGTCCGGCCAACAACAGGCCGATGGGCGCGATACGCTTCATGTTGCAGAGTCCCTGGAGGATGGGACGCGGCGGACCCTCCGCAGCGTCGAACTCCGGACGCTAGCTGCGGCCTATGACAGTCTTTTAGCGGTCAGGCCTTCAGCGCCCCGTCGAACAGCTTGATCAGTTCGAGCCAGTGCCGCTCGGCGGCCGCCTTGTTGTAGACCGGCATGTCGGTGGGCACCCAGCCGTGCTTGGCGCCGGCCCAGATCGACACCTCGGCCTCGACACCGGCCGACTTCAGCGCCGCGTCGAGCCGCTCGCACTGCGCGGCGTCGAAGCTGCGGTCCTCGTCGGCGCCGGCGATCAGCACCTTGGCCTCGATCTTCGGCGCCAGCCTGTGCGGGCTGTCCTCGGCGTCGGTCGCCAGGTTGCCGCCATGGAAGGAGGCCGCCGCGGCGATGCGGCCTGGGAAGGTCCCGGCGGCGCGGAACGCTATGCCGCCGCCCATGCAGTAGCCGGTGACGCCGACCTTGCCGGCCTTGGCCTTGGGCTGTTTGGCGAGCCAGTCGAGCCAGACGCCGGTGTCCTGCATCTGCAGGTTCGCGTTGGTCGAGGCGCGCAGCTTGGCGAAGAGCGCCCCCATCTCCGGATCGCCGGCCCGGGCCTTGACGATGTCGAGCGGCGGATAGGGCCCGGCCCGCCAGAAGACGTCGGGCAGGAGGACGTAGTAGCCGGCCTGGGCCAGGCGCTCGCCCATCTCGAACATCGCGGGCCGGATGGCCGGGGCGTCCATGTAGAGGATCGCGGCGGGCCACGGCCCCTCGCCCTGGTCGGGCGTGAAGACGAAGGCGCGGGCGCCGTCAAATCCAAGCGCCCTGGCGTCGGGCATGGCGATCGAAACCTCGGTCTTCATGGCGTCATCTCGCAATCAGTTCGCGGGCTTCTTCCAGTCGAACGCCAGCAGGAGCGTGCGCTGGGACCTTGAAAAATTGTCGTCGGAAATCAGGTAGAAGCGGACGGCGCCGTCCTGGCCGGGCCCATTCCTGGCGGGAACGGCCGCCAGCCCCTCGAAATTGTCCACGGTCAGCGGTCCGCGCAACGTCATCCGGTCGACCACGGCGCCGGCGGTGTCGGTGATCCGAAGCTCGATGACGCTGCGGGTCACCGGATTGAAGGCGCGCAGCAGCCAGGCGGTCCGCCCCTGCGGCATCCGCCGCGCGGCGACCAGCCCGAAGCCGACCCTGAGGCTGACCTTCGGCCCCTCGGTGCAGGGGGCGGCGAGCGTGCAGGACCAGGTCCGCCCCGTGGTCTCCCCGCCGGTGAAATAGGCGTCGGGTCCCAGCAGCGGATCGGGGGCCAGCGCCTCCATCCCCTCGTTGAAGGGGAACTTGACGGCCGGCGAGGGGACCGCGTGCGGCGCCCCGCCCTTGGCCGGATAGAGCCAGATGCGGTCGTGCCGCTCGAAGCTGATCAGCAGGTCGCCGTTCGGCAGCAGGGCGAGGCCCTCGGAGTCCGCCTCGTCCTTGCCCTGCAGGGGCTTGCCGTCGAGACCGGTGAGCGCGGCCAGTGTGGCGTCGGTGACCCCGGTCAGCCGGCCCTGCGCGTCCAGCGCCACTCTGGCCCGCAGCAGGTCGCCCTCGTCGCCCACCGCGACCAGGGCGCCGTCCGGCTGGACGTCGAGGTCGGAGAGGCCGTGCAGGCGGGAGGTCTGGGCCGAGGTGAGCTTGAGGCCGCCGGCGTAGACGAAGTTCCCGACCCGGTTCTGCTTCGGATCCGCCGGGTTCAGCGGCACGGCCTCGGCCTTGACGGCGATCCCCGGTCCGGCCGGAACCGGGGCCTTGGGGAGCTCGGCGATCGGTCCGCCGCAGGCCGCCAGAACCAGTCCGGCCAGCGCTGCGGCGAGCGGCTTCAAGCCACCGCCTTCCGGACTTCTTTGAAGGTCGACCGCTTGGCCGGACCCGAGGGTCCCTGGGTGTTGGGCGGCGGCTGCAGGAGGCCGGCATTGCGCCGCGTCATCCGCCGGGGCTCCTCCTCGAAGAGCTCGGCGAGCTGGTCGGTGATGGCGCCGGCCAGCTGCTCCACGTCGACGATGGTCACCGCCCGGCGATAGTAGCGGGTCACGTCGTGGCCGATGCCGATGGCGATCAGCTGCACCGGGCTCTTGGTCTCGATCTCGCCGATCACCTCGCGCAGGTGGCGCTCCAGGTAGTGGCCGGAGTTCACGCTCAGCGTCGAGTCGTCCACCGGCGCCCCGTCGGAGATCACCATCAGGATGCGGCGCGCCTCGGGCCGGCCGATCAGCCGCTGGTGGGCCCACATCAGGGCCTCGCCGTCGATGTTCTCCTTGAGCAGCCCCTCGCGCATCATCAGGCCGAGGTTGCGCCGCGCCCGCCGCCAGGGCGAGTCGGCGGCCTTGTAGATGATGTGGCGCAGGTCGTTCAGCCGGCCGGGCTGCGGCGGCTTGCCGGCCTTCAGCCAGTCCTCCCGCGCCGAGCCGCCCTTCCAGGCGCGCGTCGTGAAGCCGAGGATCTCGGTCTTGACCCCGCAGCGCTCCAGGGTGCGCGCCAGGATGTCGGCGCAGACCGCCGCCACCATGATCGGCCGCCCGCGCATCGAGCCGGAGTTGTCGATCAGGATCGAGACCACGGTGTCGCGGAACTCGGTGTCCTGCTCTTCCTTGAAGGAGAGCGGCGCGGTCGGGTCGACGATCACCCGGGTCAGGCGCGCCACGTCGAGGATGCCCTCCTCGAGGTCGAAGCTCCACGAGCGGTTCTGCTGGGCCAGCAGCTTGCGCTGCAGGCGGTTGGCCAGCCTGGAGACCACGTTCGAAAGGCTGGCGAGCTGCTGGTCGAGATAGGCGCGAAGCCGCGTCAGCTCCTCGGCGTCGCAGAGCTCCTCGGCCGCCACCACCTCGTCGTGGGCGGTGGTGAAGACCTTGTAGGTGACCACCTTGCCCTCGCCCTTCAGGTCGGGACGGGCCGGCTGGTCGCCCTCGCCCATGTCCGGGGGCTCATCGGAATCCTCGGCGTCGGGATCGTCCTCCGCCTGCATCATCTGGCTGTCGGCGTCGTCGCCCTCGCGGTGGGTCGCGTCGTTCTCGTCCATGGCGGCCTGTTGCGGGGACTTGCCCTCGCCGTCGCCTTCGTCGTTGTCGTCGCTGGCCTCGGGCTCGCCCTCCTCGCCGCTGTCCTCGTCGTTGTCCGGCTGGTCCGGCGCGTCGGAGAGGTCGTCGCCCATCTTCAGGTCGCGGATGATGGCGCGCGCGATGCGGGCGAAGGTCTTCTGGTCCTGCACCGCCTCGGTCAGCCGGTCGAGGTCGGCGCCCGCCTTGGCCTCGATCTCGTCGCGGAACAGGTTGACCACGGGCTGGGCCATGGCCGGGGGCTTCTCGCCCGTCAGCCGCTCGCGGACCATAAGCGAGACCACGTCGGCGTAGGGCGGATTGGCCAGCGCCTCGATCTGGTTGAAGGCGCGCTTGGCCCAGGCCTGCTCGTGCACGGCCTTGAGGTTCTCGCGCACGCCGCCGAGCGCATTGGCGCCGATCGCCTCGAGCCTCGCCTGCTCGATCCCGTCATAGATCGGCTGGCCCTGCACCGAGGCGGGCCGGGTCTTGGCGTGGGCGGCCACGTCGTGGTGGGCGATGCGCAGCGCCATCTGGTCGGCGAAGCCGCGGATCCGCGCGGCGTCGATGGCGGTCAGGTCGCGTGGCGGATGCGGCAGCACCGCGCGGTTGCCGGAAAGCTGTGGGCCCTCGCCGGAGTAGACGATCTCCAGGTCCGGCGACTCGGCCAGCGACCGCGTCGCGTTGACCAACGCGCGCTTGAAGGGCTCCAGCGGACTTTCCGGGTTCTTCGCCATCGCGGTCGTCTTAGATCAGGGTGCGGCAAGCGCGAAACAAGGAATTCACCGGCGCGCACGAACCGGTGATCCTCGGAACGCTACGGCCAAGCCTGCGTTAGCCATCCCAAGCTCCGCAATGACGCGGACAATTGAGGAGTGAGCGACATGCTCAAGTGGGCTTTGATCTTCGCCGTGGTCGCCCTGATCGCCGGCGGCCTGGGCTTCGGTGGGATCGCGGGCGCGGCGGCCGGCGTCGCCAAGATCCTGTTCTTCCTGTTCGTGCTCGGCTTCGTGATCTTCCTGGCGCTGGGCCTGATGGCCGGCCGGAAGCTCTCCGGAAACTAGCTTCGCGCGTACCTGCGTGGGACGTGGGGGGGGGGGGGGGGCGGCCCCCCCCCCGGGGCGGGGGGGGGGGGGTGTTGGGTGTGGGGGGGGGGGGGGGCGCCGCCCGCGGGGGGGCCCGGGGCCCCACGCGCGGGGGGGGGGGGGG
>NZ_JBEPUO010000006.1:0-168903 GCF_041691455.1 Phenylobacterium sp.
TGGTGTCCGCCGCCATGGACACCGTCACCGAGAGCCGGCTGGCCATCGCCATGGCGCAGAACGGTGGGCTCGGCATCCTGCACCGCAACCTCACCGTCGAGGAGCAGGCAGACCAGGTCCGCGAGGTGAAGCGCTACGAAAGCGGGATGGTGATCAATCCGCTGACCATCCATCCCGACACCCCGCTCAGCGAAGTGCGCGAGATCAAGGCCCGGCGGAAAATCTCCGGATTCCCGGTGGTCGACGCCAAGGGCAAGCTCTGCGGCATCCTGACCAACCGCGACATGCGCTTCGAGGGCAGTAGAGATGTTCCCGCCAAAGACCTGATGACGCACGAGAATCTGGTCACGGTGAAGGAAGGTGTCAGCCAGGACGAGGCGCGTGACCTGCTGCGGCGGCACAAGATCGAGCGGCTGATCGTGGTCGACGACGACTACCGGGCGGTCGGCCTGATCACCGTCAAGGACATGGAGAAGTCCGAGGCGCACCCGAACGCCGCCAAGGACGCCCACGGCCGCCTGCTGGTCGGCGCGGCCTCCACCGTTGGCGACGCCGGCTATGAGCGCTCCATGGCGCTGGTCGACGCCGGCGTCGACGTGGTGGTGATCGACACCGCCCACGGCCACAACGCCGATGTCGCCAAGGCGGTCGGGCGGATCAAGCGCGAGACCAACCGGGTGCAGATCGTGGCCGGCAACGTCGCCACCTACGATGGCGCGAAGGCCTTGATCGACGCCGGCGCGGACGCGGTGAAGGTGGGCATCGGCCCGGGCTCCATCTGCACGACGCGGATCGTGGCCGGCGTGGGCGTGCCGCAGCTGACGGCGATCATGGACGCGGTGCGCGCGGCCGGCGGCTCGGACGTGCCGGTGATCGCCGACGGCGGGATCAAATATTCCGGCGACCTCGCCAAGGCGCTCGCCATGGGGGCCTCGGTCGCCATGATGGGTTCGGTCTTCGCCGGCGTCGACGAGGGCCCGGGCGAGGTGTTCCTCTACCAGGGGCGGTCCTACAAGACCTACCGCGGCATGGGCTCGCTGGGCGCCATGTCGCGCGGCTCCGCCGATCGCTACTTCCAGAAGGACGTCACCGACGCCCTGAAGCTGGTGCCCGAGGGCATCGAGGGCCAGGTGCCCTACAAGGGCCCGATCGCCCCGATCCTGCACCAGATGGTCGGCGGCCTGCGCGCGGCCATGGGCTATGTCGGCGCGGCCAACCTGGTCGAGTTCCGCAAGCGCGCCCGGTTCATCCGCATCACCGGCGCCGGCCTTCGCGAAAGCCACGTCCACGACGTGATGATCACCCGCGAGGCGCCCAACTATCCGAGCCCCGTCTAGGGCCGGCGAAGTCTCTACGGCCAGCCGGCCGATCCCGAGCCGGCGGCGCAATGGGGGAGGCAAGCTATGGGTACGGCTGTTCCTGTGGAGTTGAAGCTGCTGTTGGCGGCGGTGATCATCGGTCTGGTGCAGATCGTCTGGGCCGCGGCGGCTGGGAGCGGTGGCCAGCGCGACTTCGCCTGGCTCGCCGGTCCACGCGACGAGGCCCGGCCGGTCAGCGGGACCGCGGCGCGCCTCGACCGGGCGTTGCGGAATTTCCTCGAGACCTTCCCGCTGTTCGCCGCGGCGCTGATCGCCTGTGTTGTCACCCAAAAGCTGGGGACCCTTACGCTTTATGGCGCAGGCCTCTATGTGATCGGCCGGGCGCTCTATGTGCCGCTCTACGCCTCCGGCGTGGCGCTCGTTCGCACGATCGTCTGGACGGTCAGCATCGTTGGCCTCGTCATGGTGATCGTAGCTTTCTTCAGGTGATCCTCTTTGCGTGACGCCGGACGCCTCGCGGCGGCAATAGATGTCCTGACCCAGATCGAAGAGCGCCACCGGCCTGTGCGGATGGCGCTGAAGAATTGGGGCGAGGCGGCGCGTTACGCAGGCTCGAAGGACCGCGCCTTCGTCTCCGGCCTGGTGCTCGACGTGCTGCGCCGCCGCCGGTCGCTGGGCTGGCGTATGGGCGACGAGAGCCTGCGCGCCGCGGCCCTGGGCGCGCTGAGATTGGTGTGGGACTGGCCGCTCGATCGGATCGCCGAAGCCGCGGGCGAAGAGCCGCATGGGCCCGGTCCGCTCAGCGAAGCCGAGCGGGCGGCGCTCGAGGCCCCGCGGGACCTTGTCGGCGCGCCGGACCCCGTGCGTGGCGACTATCCGGATTGGCTCGACGCCTCCATGACCCGGGCCTTCGGCGAGGCCCGCGCGGAGGAGGGGGCCGCGCTCTCCGAACGCGCGCCGGTGGACCTGCGGGTCAATCTGCTGAAGTCCGATCCGCAACGGACGCTGAAGGCGCTGAGTTCGCTCCTGGCCGAGCCTACCGACCTCCTGGCGACCGCCCTGCGGATGCCGGCCCTCGACCCGATGACCCGCAGCGGGGCGGTCGAGACCATCCCGCAGTTCTCCAAGGGCTGGTTCGAGGTGCAGGACCTGGGCTCGCAGATCGCCGCGGCGTCGGCGGGCGAGGTGAAGGGCAAGCAGGTGCTCGACCTCTGCGCCGGGGGCGGCGGCAAGACGCTGGCGCTCGCCAGCGCCATGGGCAACTCGGGCCAGATCTACGCCTATGACTCCGACGCGCGGCGGCTGGCCGACACCATCCGGCGCGGGGACCGGGCGGGCGTGCGCAACCTGCAGGTCCGCTCGCCGGTGAACCCCGAGCCGCTCAAGGGCCTGGAGGGCAGGATGGACGTGGTGTTCATCGACGCCCCGTGTTCGGGCGCGGGCTCCTGGCGGCGGCATCCCGACACCAAGTGGCGGCTGACGCGGGACACGCTCGACAAGCGGATGGCCGACCAGGACGCGGTGCTGGACGCGGGCGCGCCCTTCGTGAAGCCCGGCGGGCGGATGGTCTATGTCACCTGCTCGGTGCTGCCGGAGGAGGACGAGGACCGCGTCGCGGCGTTCCTGGCGCGCACACCGGGGTTCGTGGCGGCCCCAGCCACCGTCGATCCAAAGCTCACCCGACACCTCACGCCTGACGGGTTTTTGCGCCTGACGCCCCGCACCTCCGGCACGGACGGCTTTTTCGTCGCCGTGCTGGAGAAACCCCGCTAACGGAGCCCCATGCCTACGCCCGCTCACGAACGCGTTCTCATTGTCGATTTCGGCAGCCAGGTGACCCAGCTGATCGCCCGGCGGCTGCGCGAGAGCGGGGTCTATTGCGAGATCCATCCCTACGACAAGGTCGAGCCGATGCTCGACGCCTTCGCCCCGAAGGCGGTGATCCTGTCGGGCGGCCCGGCCAGCGTGCATGAGGCGGCAAGCCCCGCGGCGCCGCAGAAGGTCTTCGAGCTCGGCGTGCCTGTGCTGGGTATCTGCTACGGCGAGATGACCATGTGCGCCCAGCTCGGCGGAGCGGTCGAAGGCGGCCATGACCGCGAGTTCGGCCGCGCCGAGATCCTGATCGAGCGCCCGTCGCCCTTGCTCGAAGGTCTCGGCGAGGCGGGTTCGCAGGAAACCGTCTGGATGAGCCACGGCGACAAGATCACCGCCATTCCGCTCGGCTTCGAGGTGGTGGCGGCGTCCGAGGGCAGCCCCTACGCGGTGATCGCCGACGAAGGCCGGCGGTTCTATGGCATCCAGTTCCACCCGGAGGTGGCCCACACGCCGCGCGGCGCCCTGATGCTGCGCAACTTCACCCACCGGATTGCGGGCCTCACCGGCGACTGGACCATGGCCTCGTTCCGCCAGGAGATGGTGGCCAAGATCCGCGCCCAGGTCGGCCAGGGCCGGGTGATCTGCGGGCTCTCGGGCGGGGTGGATTCCTCGGTGGCGGCGGTGCTGATCCACGAGGCGATCGGCGAGCAGCTCACCTGCGTCTTCGTCGACACCGGGCTCCTGCGGTTGAACGAGGCCGAGCAGGTCGTGACCCTGTTCCGCGATCACTACAACATCCCGCTGGTGCACGTTGATGCGTCGAAGGAATTCCTCGGCGAGCTGGCCGGGGTCAACGATCCGGAGACCAAGCGGAAGATCATCGGCCGAGTGTTCGTGGAGATCTTCGACCGCGAGGCCGCGAAGGTCGAGGGCGCGGCTTTCCTGGCGCAGGGCACCCTCTATCCGGACGTGATCGAGAGCGTTTCGGCGAGCGGCGGTCCCTCGGCGGTGATCAAGAGCCACCACAATGTCGGCGGCCTGCCGGACTACATGAAGCTGAAGCTCGTCGAGCCGCTGCGCGAGCTCTTCAAGGACGAGGTCCGCGCGCTCGGCGTGGAGCTGGGCCTCGACCCGGCCTTCGTCGGCCGCCACCCGTTCCCGGGCCCGGGCCTCGCCATCCGCATCCCCGGCGACATCACCCCTGAAAAGGTCGCGGTCCTGCAGCAGGCCGACGCCATCTACCTCGACGAGATCCGCAAGGCCGGCCTCTACGACTCCATCTGGCAGGCCTTCGCCGTGCTGCTGCCGGTGAAGACGGTCGGCGTCATGGGCGACGCGCGCACCTACGAGAACGTCTGCGCGCTCAGGGCCGTGACCTCCACCGACGGCATGACCGCCGACTTCTTCGAATTCCCCTGGGAGGTCCTGGGCCGCGCGGCGACCCGGATCATCAACGAGGTCAAGGGCATCAACCGGGTGGTCTACGACGTGACGTCCAAGCCGCCGGGCACGATCGAGTGGGAATAATCAACGAGCCCGGAAGGGGCTGGTTGAAAGTGTCGCAAACCACTGAAATAAAAAGTGAATTATCTCGACATCTATCGGCATCTATCGGCGGCCGACGGCATCGTTTGACGGTGGGAATGGCGGATGCCGTCAGGCTTGCGGGTCCCTGATTTGCTCCATACTGTCACGTGAGTTCGACCGCCTGACGGTCTTTTTCAGGGACCAAGGTACGGAAATAATTGATCTTTGTGGGTATTCGGAGGGTCCAAAAACCCCTGACGGTATTTCCGGGCTTGGCAGAGGCAATGCTGACCGACGCTGCACTTCAAAACCTTCGGCCCCGCTCGAAGATCTACAAGATGACGGACCGGGACGGGATGTACGTCGTGGTCGCCACTTCGGGAGCCATCACCTTCCGCTATGACTACCGCATGCACGGGCGCAGGGAGACGCTGACCATCGGCCGCTACGGCCGCACCGGCATCTCCCTGAAGCTGGCGCGCGAGAAGTGCCTCGATGCACGTCGGCTCGTGGAGCAGGGGGTGTCGCCGGCCCACGAGAAGCAGCGGGACAAGCGCCGGCTGCTGGAGGCCAAGAGCTTCGGGGAATTCGCCGAGAAGTGGTTCAAGGATGCGCCGATGGCCGACAGCACCCGGGCTATGCGACGCTCGGTCTTTGATCGCGACCTGACGCCGTTCAAGTCGAGGCTGCTGAAGGAGATCGAGCCGGGCGACCTGCGGGCGATGTGCGCCAAGGTTGTGGACCGTGGGGCGCCGGCGACGGCCCTGCACGTCCGCGACATCGTCAAGCAGGTCTACGGCTTTGCGATCCTGCACGGCGAGAAGATCGCCAATCCCGCGGACGAGGTGGGTCCGGCTTCGATCGCGCGGTTCGTGATCCGGGACCGGGCTCTGACGCCCGCTGAGATCCGGTTGGCGTTCGGGCAACTCGAACAAATCCCGACGCTGCCGACCATCCGGCTGGGGCTGAAGATCATCCTGCTCACCATGGTCCGCAAGAGCGAGCTGATGGACGCGGTCTGGGACGAGGTGGATTTCGAGAAGGCGGTCTGGAGCATCCCGGCGGCTCGGATGAAGCGGTCCAAGGCCCACAACGTCTACCTGTCGCGCCAGTCCCTCGACATCTTCATCGCGCTGAAGACCTGCGCCGGGAACTCCCGCTACGTCCTGCCGTCGCGCTACGACGCCGACGCGCCGATGTCGCGCGCCACCTTCAACCGGATCACCACGGCGATGGCGGCTCGCGCTCAGGAGGCCGGCCTGCCGCTGGAGCCGTTCACCGTCCACGACCTGCGCCGGACGGGCTCGACCCTGCTGAACGAGGTCGGTTTCAACGGCGACTGGATCGAGAAGTGCCTGGCCCACGAGAGCGGCCGAAGCTCCCGGGGCGTCTACAACAAGGCCGAATACGAACAGCAGCGCCGGCACATGCTCCAGGAGTGGGCGGACATGGTCGAAGCCTGGATCAGTGGTCGGCCGCACACAGTCACCCTGACCCCACCGGCCCTGGCGATGGGACCGCTGTCGGTGGCGGTTTGATCCCGGGCTTGAGGATGATGTGGCTGAGGCCCACCTGTCGCGGATAGCTGCCAAGCTAAAGGCCCGCGATACAGCCGGGCATGGGGTTCTGAGGCATGCGACGGATACTTTCTGGCATTGCTTACGACACTGAGACCGCGGAGTTCGTGGCGAGTGGATCCCATGGCGAAGATGCGCCATCGGCCGCTTACTGGCAGCTGTACCGGACGGACTCAGGCGCCTGGTTCGAAGTTGTCGCGGACCATGAAGGCATCGTGGAGGCGTTCGTTGCGCTCACCAGCGACGAAGCCTCGAAGTGGTTGGAGCGCAACGCGAACCACCTCGTCGAACGGTACTTCGGCAGGATGCCGGAGCTTCTGCCGAAGGAGCCGGACGGTGTGATCTCGGCGGTGACCCGCCGCAATATCTTCGACGCCATTGCATTGCAGGGGATCAACTGGTCGGGCCGCATGGCCGAGGATGAATTTCTGCTGCGGGTGTTCGATCTTGAGCAGCTGCCGTCGAACGATCACCGGTTCAAGACGATGCGCGGTGACGTCTGGCAGCACCGCGTCAACAATCCGAATGACTGGGAGGACGACTGGGTCTTCTCGGACCGCAGGCTAAGTCTCCTGAGCGCGCCCAACGAGGTCTTTCTGAAGTTCCTGTCCGAGATCGCGCACCCGCTTGTGCAGCCCGACCAGGCAGAAGCCGAAGCGTTCGTCGCCCTAGCCAACCGGCATCTTGCCCGGGACGGGTTCCAGCTAGCGGTCGTCGATACGATCTCCGGGCGCAACATCTATGCCGGAGGCCGAACCCTCAGCTTCCATTCCGATCTGAACGACGCGCGCCGGGTGGCCGATGCGCTTTCGTCCAGCCAGGTGTTCGCACAGATCACGCGGATGAAGGACAGCGTCGAGCGTGACCCGGCGCTCGCGATCGGGTCGGCCAAGGAGTTCGTCGAGACGATCTGCAAGGCGATCTTGGAAGCCCGTGGGGTTGCGCCGACCGGCTACCTCGACTTCCAGCCGCTGGTCACGATGACGCGCGAAGCCCTGGCCTTGAAGGTCGATCCGGCCGCCGAGCGGACGCTCAAGAGCTTGTTGGGCGCTCTGGGAACGATCGTGAATTCGATCGCGGAGCTGCGCGGCCAACTGGGGACGGGACACGGCGCGGCGGCGAACGCGCCGACGCCGCCGGTCGAGATCGCACGGCTCGCGGTGGGGGTCGCGACCTCCCTCGGTGTCTTCCTCTGGGAGCGCCACCGGGCTCACCCCTGAAGCTTCGCGAACTTGCGGGCAAGGGCCTTGACCCTTCGTGACGCCGCCGCAGCTCCGGACGGCAGGCGGGACCCGGGGACAGCGGACCGCAACAGCGGATTTCCCCTGGCCTGGCGGCCATTCCTCGCGGCGCCAATCCACCGTTTCCCTGCGGTGCGGAACGCCATCCCAGGGTCCTGGGGCTGGCCTCCGGAGCCGCACTGGGCGGCTCTCTCAGGAGACTCGTCATGTCCCAATCCGATCAAGATCGCGACCATCGCGCAGCGACCATCGCTCATCTCAACGACAAGCTGCGTCTCAACCCCGGCACGGGCTGGGTCATGACGTCGGGCGTCCATGCCAAGGGCGTCGCCTTCGTGGCCCACGCCATCGCCGCGGTCGGCGCCTTCAATGACTTCACCGACGGCGATGACCTCTACGGCGAGCGCGACTTCGGGGCCCTCCGGCTGGCCGGAGAGCGGCTGTTCTGGAAGATCGACTACTATGACCAAGCGCTGGAGAACGGCTCTCCCGATCCGGCTGATGAGGCTCTGACACGGCGCGTGCTGACGCTGATGCTGGCCTCGGAATATTAGACTGGTCCGCCTGCGGCGCCTTGTGTGCCGCAGGCGGACCTCACCGCGGACCCTGGGCGCGCGCGGCGACTATTTGAGTTGGTGTCGAGGAGATAGACGACGGGGAGGCCGTGGTCTGAACGGGAGCAAGCGCCTGAGGAAGTCCTAAAGATCGAGCGGCGACGGGCTTTTCGAGGTTGTCGCCCAGATCAGTTCCGGGAGCTCCCCGGGCGCTTCCGTGTCTGAAGCCTGGAGCCCAGCCAGGAGCCGAAACTTCCAAACCGTCAGCTGCGAGTCCTGGACACTCTGAAGACCCGAGTAGTCGAACAACCCGTCTCCGAGGGACCTTTCGACCCTATTGCCGCCATGCCTAATCAAGGACTCCAGGAACGCATTGCCTTCGGCCCGCAACATGCTCGCGCGAACATTATAAGTCTGCGGAATGATGACCCCGAACTCATAGAGGGCGAGGCCGCGCGCGATGTACGCGAAGAGCTCGGCCAAGCTCTCGCCCCGAAGCGGCAGGGTCATCATCCTCACAAAGCGGCCGCCAACGAATTGCACACTGTAGGTCTGATGAGCCGCCAGCTCGCGGCGCAGCTTCTCGTTGCCGGCAAGGCGTGCAGGGACAGAATCTTCAAGGGTTTGGGCTGCGTCTTCGTGCCGACTTCCAAACGGGAGAACCGCCGTCAGGTAGTGCTCAAGCTTCGCCTTGGATCCATTGCAGCTTTGGCACGCCGGCACCTTGGGAAGGTTGCCGCGCTTGCTGAGAGGGAAGAACTCGCGCGCGAACACGTGATCCGCCGTATCCGCAGCGCCGAGCCCTCCGCAGTAGGTGCAGGTTTTGCCTTTGGCACGCCTATTCGACATGCCCGCGCCCGGCGGACGGATGCTCGCGGTCAAGGTCGATGAATTGTCTTCCGCTAGAGGCAGGCGATGATGCCTCAGTGCTTCTATGAGGTCCCCGCGTTGGCGACTTGCCTCTGGCGAGAGGCGGAATAGGAAGTCGGCGTCGCGGGCGTAGATTTGACGTCGAGCGTTAGAGATCATGGCGCCGTTGAAGCTGGCAATCTCATCTTCCGTGGCGACACTGACGGTCTCTTCGCCTTCATAGTTGCCGATAAGCGCCATGCGTTCTGAAATCGCGAAAAGCACTACGGTGCCCGGTAACCCGTAGCCCAGCGGCCGGTGCTTCGGGGGTGCGGGCGGTGCGCTCCATAGGAGGCATACCGGCTGATCGCAGGTGATGAAGCCAGAGCCTTCAGGCCGCGCAAGCAGCACGCGCCAGGATCGTCGGAAAAAGAGCGGCAGTACATTCTCGAATACATCGAGTTCGCTGAGGACGTGAGTGGCTGGCGAAACCCGGATCTCGTACCCACCGGCCTCGAACATGGCCCGCATCTTCAGCCTGTCCACGACGACGTCGGACGGGATGAACCCATTAACTTTCGCGCGACGGACCTCGCTCTGGAAGAGATGCTCGGACGATGTCGCAAGATCGACCATCGCCTTCACTGTGGTTTCACGGGCGTTTGTTGCGCGGGCGCGCGTCCGGGGGTTCTTTACCGCGATCAAGGCGATGAGATTGAGTATGAAAGCCCGGTCTTGCTCATCAGACAGGTCGCCAGCCGCGACACGGCGTTCTATGGCGACGCTCAGTTCGCTCTCGAACTTGGAGAAGCCAGTCTCCAATGCGTCAATTGCCTGCCCAGCGTCGGCAAGCGAGTGGAAGTCCCGCTCTTGTGTCACGTTGAGCGGGCTGGTTGTGAAACTCTCCAGGCCCTGGACATCGACTACATAGAGCTGCGGGTTCCTAGGTTCTGTTGACGAAGTGCCTAACCCAGAGTCGGGTTGAGGCGATGAGTATGAAGCCGAGGTAGCTGTCGGCGGTCTTGTCGTATCGGGTGGCGAGCCTGCGGCTGTGCTTGAGCTTTGAGAAGCAGCGCTCAACCAGATTTCTCAAGGCGTATAGGTGGCCGTCGATGACGGGCTGGACCTTGCGATTGCGCCTGGGTGGGATGACGGCGGCGATGCCCTTGGCCTCCAGGTCGGCGAGGATGGCGTCGGCGTCGTAGCCTTTGTCACCGAGCAGGACCTTGGGTGCAGGCCCAGGCTCGGCCATGACCGGGGCGTAGCCGTTGACGTCGGAGACCTCACCGCCGGTCAGGACCACGGCGACGGGCAGGCCCAGGCCGTTGGCCCTCAGATGGATCTTGGTCGAGAAGCCACCTCGCGAGCGGCCAAGACCTTCATCCTGAGCATCTGCTTTTTTTGGGCGCCGGCTGAGTGCTGGTGAGCGCGCACGATGGTGGAGTCGATCATCTGCACGCTGTCCCGGCCCTCGCCGCTATCGTTGAGGGCCGCCAGCAGCACATCCCAGACCCCCGAAAGCGTCCAGCGCCGGAACTGCCGGTAGACCGAACTCCACTTGCCAAAGTGGTCGTGCAGGTCACGCCAGGGCGAACCCGTCCGCGCGATCCAGAACACTCCGTCCAGCACAAGGCGATGATCCCTCGGCCTCCGGCCGCGCCGCGGCCCCCGCTCGATCACAAAGGGCTCGAAGAACGCCCACTCCTCATCCGACATCAACCCACGAACCAACGCCGCTCTCCCAAAGAGCAGCCTTGAATCAGCGATCAGATGATTTGGGAATCCACTTCGTCAACAGAACCTAGGGTCCGGCGCAAAGCCCTTCAGGTAGCACTGGGGGACGTAGTGATGGCGGCGTGCGGTCATTGATCTGCATATGGGGCCGCGAACCCGCGTTACTGCGCCAGGAGTGAATTTGGATGTGGATATTCATTCCAGACCTCGACGATTCAAAAGAGCCGTGGGTGGGGACGGTTACGCCGCCGGCCCAGCCGGGGGCTTCCTGGACGTTCGAACTGATCCGCCAGGTGGAAGAAAGCGTAAGCTATGACGCTTCGACCCTGGATAATCGTCCAGCGGTGATCGGGCTGGTCAATTACCAGCAGAAATGCACGCTGCTTCGACCGCGGGTGCTCCACATAGACCCGGGGTCGCTGGGCGTCAGACTCCCCCTCCAACGCACTCGGATCACGGGCGAATTCGACGGATTGCTCACCGACCTGGCGGTCGAAGACGTGACGGCGGAGACCTTCGACGGGTTTGAACTCGACTCATCGAGCTTTGGCGTTTGGTACGCGCCGCCGGCATTCACGTCGCGGCTGGACGGCGCCACCCGCACCTACAAGATCGAGATTCCCGACACGAAGACGATCAAACTACCGTTGCAAGGCCTCGGCACGCTCACCGTCATGACCGCCGCACAGGTCGCGGAGAAGGGCCGCACGGCTCAGATTCGCTCGTCCGCCTTCCTTCACGTGGACTTCGACTATCCCGCGTCCCTGGAGTCGACCATTGAGCTCAGCCTCGAGCTCGAGCAGCTGTTTGGTTTTTTGATCGGCTACCGAGGACCGTTCCCAAAGATCCGTACATGGCTGAACAAGACCTATCGCGTCGGCTCTTACGACCTGCCGGAGGACGGCGTTCTCGAGATGGCCGGGATGGATTGGAAGCCCGGTGAAGAACCCCACAGGATGGAATGCATTCACCGCGACGGACTTGGCGGCGCAACGCTGGAAAGCGTCTTGGGCATCTACCTGGTGGACCGACCGGGTTTCCTCATCCGCTTCAACGCCATCGAGATGTGCCGTCATTTCACGAGCAACCTGAATACCCAGTTCTCGATCATCATCCCGGCTTTCGAGAGCTATCTGAAGGCGCGATACACGACCCCCGACGAAGCGGACTACACCTCTTCGGAGGCCGCGTTCTTCGCGTGGGTCGATACAGCGCCTGACGAGGCGATCAAAGACTTCTCCCGCAAGCACCTTAGCGTCGTCGAACGAAAGGCGCCGTCCCTCCAGACCCTCGTGGGCCGGGCGATTGCGATGGCCAACGAGAAGGGCTTCGTCTTTCCGACGACGCTCGCCAAGCGCATCGCAGCTCGGCGCGGAAAGCTCTTTCACAGTGTCGCGGGGTTTGAGGAAGGCGAGGCCCAACTCTTCTACGAGGAAGTTCGGGCTGTGGTCGGCCTGTTGTTGCTGCATACCTTCGACGACCTCGGTGTCGATGTCAGCTACATGGGCCAGGACTACAACGTGCGCGAACTGCGAACCTTCACGGCGAGGGGTGCGCCGAAGGACGGGGCCTAGGGCGGACCATTTGTTCGCGAAGTGCAGGGCTCATCGGCGGACGAGGGCCACCAGCCGGAGGAACCTCGGGTCGTTCATGAGAGCCTTGTCGCCCGTTGAGATCGCATCGAGGGCAAGCGCCAGGTCACGAGGGTAGACGGCCCCTTCTGCTCGACCGATCGAACGGTCGAGCAGATCGAGCCATGCGCCAGCCGTGTCCTTGTTCATGACGGGCGGAGTTTTGCTGCGTGACCCGTGCTCGTCTTCAAGTCTCGCGTAGAACCCGAAAGCGTGCAGGCTCCAGGCTTCAAACGGGACGACCAGCGGCGCGACGGAAGCCACCGCATCGGCGAAGGCTGCCCCGGCCGCTGCTGGGAGTTCGGCCAGGACGTCGGACAGGGGGCCTGACCTCAAGGTCTGATCGGACGGCCAGACTTGCGCCAGGAAGGGCTTCACTCCGGCCGTGAACTGGGTTTCCGGATCTGTTTTCTTGAACGCCAGGAAGCCATTCATCGCGCGCGCCGCGGCGATGCGAACCTGTTCGCCTCCAAGCCGCAGCATTTGCTGGGCGTCTGCCAGGGGAATAATGGGCTCGTCCCCATCGCGCATGTCCCGGAGCACGGAGTACACCACCGTCTGCGCGAGCCCGGCTCGGGTCTTGGACGGAAGCGACTGGCCGCGCGCGACCAGCACAAGCTTGGGCCCGACCGTCTTGAGGGAGTCCGGCGAGAGCCCGCGGCGTGCGATCGCGTCCCAGATCTCGAGATCCTGGTGTTCTGCCTGGGCAAGCGGCCCCAGCAGATGGACCTGCGCCCATTCTGGGTCGGCTTTGCGCATGTATTCCAGGAACGACAGGAACCGGTGCAGGACCTGCAGCCGGACATCTCCGGTGGCGGTGAACGCCAGATCGCGGACTGCTCGGAGGTCTCCTCCTTGGAAGGGATGCGGAACCAGGGTCAGGTCAGGAAGCACGTTGAAGAGCGCCGAGATCAGGTGGCCGGCGGACGAATTGAGGGACTCCATCGCCAGGCGGTCGTCTCGCTCTTTGCGCTGGCCGTCGAAGTTCGAACCCAGGATCGCCGGCGACCTGTTGCTCACCGCCACCGCGGCCGGCCACAGCCGCATCCAGGTCGCCCAGAATCGATGATCGGAGGGGAAATGCTTGGACCAGACATCGAGCCAACTCGCATATGCATCGACACCTCCTGCAAGGACCGCCGATGGCAGTCTGACGAGGGCGTCCAGCAATCTGGCGGCCAAAGCGTCTGGTCCGGCTGCGGCGCTGCGACCGCGTTCAGCGTCGGATCGCGCAAGATAGGCCAACACACGCGGATATCGGGCTGGCTCAAGGACTTCGAGAGCGTCCTCGGCATGATCCCGCAAATAGGCTCCCGCTGTCTCTGATTTTCCCCCGTACCCGCGCTCGCCGAGATCTTCTTCCAGGGTCGGCAAGAGGACTTTGATGTCGTCGACATCGTAGACGCCAGCCTCTGTGCGCCAGGGGAAATTATAAGCGTTGTCCATGTCGGAGGTCACGGTGGTCAACTCTGTGTAGGCCTCGCCTCGTGCCGCGAAGTCGGCGATCCAGGCCTGAGCCGCTTTGGACGCCGATCCGCCGCCGAGCTCGATCCGCCGAAGCTCCCGGCGAACCCAGCTGCGTCGCGCCGCGTCGCGTTCTGATTTGCCCAACCGGCGCAAGAAAAGATCCGCGGGAGGGGTTTGCAGCAGCCGTCGCTCGATAGCGGCTTGGTCATCAGGGGACAGCTCGGCAAAGCGCTTCGCCCGCAGTTCGGCGATCTCGGGGAAGTGGCCCAGGCTCCAGAAGCGGTCCCCATCGACGCCGCGAAGGAAGGTCGCAACCTCGGCGGGGCTTGCCAGGCCCGGCACCCGGGCTGCGGCGGCCCAAAGACGTTGGAATAGGGGATCGGGGTGGCGGAGCCAGCCAGCAACCCGCGCACGCGCTGCGTCGGGCGCGAGTATGAACAGCTTGCCGAGGATCTCGTGCAGCAGCTTCACCAAAGGAGCGAACCCATTGCGGAATTCGTCGGGATCGCTCTGGCCGCCGTTCACCTCGGGAAGCTGAACCGCATAGACCCGCTCGATCCAGTTGGCGAGATAGACGGCCGAACCGCCGATCCGCGCGGCGCGGGCGAGGCCGTATGCGAGCTCGCTTTCCAGCTTGTCGGCTAGCAGGCTGAAGAAGGCGACGTCGTCTACTGTGTCGAGGTGGAGATCCTGCAGTGACAGCAGGTTCTCGGCGCCGAGATTTAGGCTCACGAGGCGAGAAACTTCAGTGGGGCGAGCCTTGCGACGGGGGTCTCGCGCCGCCTCGAAGCTGAGCCTGGGCCGGACCAGCTCGACGACATGGCGCACGAACGTGAGGGGCGGCACGCCGTGCCCCAGGGCCTCGGTCATCTCGAGGCGGGCGTCTTCCGGCCATTCGGGCTCGTCCCAGGCCTCGCAAACCCAGGACCAAGCCGCCCGATAGGGCTCCTCGAGCTGGGGGTCTCTGTAATTCAGGAGGTTTCGTAGCGCGTTGCGCTCCGCGCTCGGTTGACTGCGTAGCCCGGCGGCCCAGTCAAAGGTGGCCTTCTCCGCGAGCCGACCTTCCAGGAAGGCGACTGTCGCGCGCTCGATCTCGCGCTCCAGGATCGAGGCTCCGGTTCCGCGCCGGATCACGAGCCCACCTCCCGCGCGATCCGATGCGCTTCGGTTAGCCAGTCGGCGCCGGCGCCGAAGCCGGAGAGCTTCGTGAGCATCTGAACGCGTTCCTGCGGCGTGGAGCGACGGATCAGATAGTTGAAGACGGAGCGGTCAGGCTCGGACGCCGTGGCGACAGCGGATTTCGCCAGCGCGCGAAGCCGACCCGTCAACCAGCGGTCGTCCAGGGCATCGGGGATGCTGTCGGCCCAGGCCTTCAGCAGGGCCGGAAGCTCGGCGTGGGAGTTGTCGGGACTGTAGCAGATCGGCTCGATCCCACGGTTCTTCCAGTCCGCGGCGGTGTGGTCGTCGTCGCTCTTGACCGGAACCAAGGCGTAGCGGGTCTTCAGGTCGGGAAAGTGCGTCTGGTCGCCGGCCACCGCATTCAGCAGGTAGCGCATCGGGGCATCGTTGACGCTGTACCCGACGATGACGAGGTAGAAGATGCGGGTGGCGTCGTAGACGAAGTCTGAGGTCACCCGCCGCCGCATGTAGTAGTCGCCGAAATCCTGGTCGGTCAGGATCAGCTCCGAAGTCCGCGATGCCTTTTCTGGCAACAGGCCGTGAATATGGAAGACGCCGCGGAAATCGGCCCGGCGGCTGGGCCGCGGCAGGTCGTTCAGCCCATAGGATGAGACGTCGGCGTCGGGGCCGGCCGCCGACTCGTGCAGTCGGTCAAAGTTGGTTGTGGCCAGGAAGAGTCGGCCTTCGCGCCGGGCCAGCCGGTCGATCGCCTTGTGAACCGCGTTGGGCGGGCGCTTACCGCCCAGGACCTCAGCGGCCGCTACGCGCATCCGCGACCCGCGCCCGGCGTCATCGTGACGCCGCTCGATCATGCCCAAGGCGACGTCGTAGTCTCCGTCCCTGAAGCGCTTGAACTCGGCCTTCTGGCCTGGATCCAGGCTGCCGGTGAAATCCGTCCAGGGACGGGGCTGGCGTGGCGGGACTGCTGCGTCTGCCTCTCGGGCGTCGTCAATCATCGCGGTCAATGCCGAGGCGAGCCCGGTATCCACCTTCGCGCAGATTTCGAGAACCAGGCCCCGGAAGTCAGGAAGATTTGACGGAGGTGGGCGGGAAACGCCGGCGCCGGTCAGAAACAGCACTTCGCCCCGGTCCCTGGCGAGCAGCAGCTCCAGGGGCAGTCCAGGCAGTCCAGGTCCCAGGAAGACGTGGTCATCGCTCACGCCCCCTTTGTCGCGGGCCAGCACCAACATCGCCAGCGTTTTCGGTGAAGCTTGTATTAGCCTTGACGGCGGCTGGCTGGGCGCAATCCATTAGGCGCTGTGTCCTGAGGATTCGGCGTGGTCTATGCCTAGGGTGAGGTTCGGGGATCTTCTGCAGGATGAGGCTGAGCATCTGGCGTTGACCGTCTCAAGGCCGACCGCCGCGGCGCCGGGGTACACGCCCACGATGCTCTTGACCGAGTGGCTGACCCTGAACCTCCGAGGCGATTGGGCGATGCGAGTCGACGCCCGGTCGGTGGCGCTCAGGTTCGCGAGTTCGGACGACCGCGAGCGGGCGAAAGCGAAGCTCGGCGAGAGCGGCACCGGCTAGGCTTCAGGTCGCCTTCAACGCTTTCGGCTTGTCCTTCAGCTTCGCCAGGACAGGGTGATCGATCGGCGCGAACTGGGTGTGGACCTGGGTGGTCGTCGAGAGCGCGCCGTCGCGCAGGTAGGTCTCGCTCAGCGGCCAGTCCGGGGTCTCGCGCATGATGAAGAACTGTGAGAGCTCGGAACGGTAGCCCAGGCCGTAGGGCCCGAACTGGGCGACCAGCATCACCGCCACCGCGCTAAGCGCCTGGAAGGCGCAGAGCAGGTTGGCGCGTTCGAACTCTCCCTCCCGGTTGTGCTTCACGGCGTTGTAGTCGGCGTACCAGGTGAGGTCGGTGGTCGGGTGGGCGCCGAGGCCCCAACCCTCGAACGGCCGAATGGGCTCAAGGTCGGGGAACGCGGGAAAGCTGACCAGAAAATCCCGCAAGCCCATGATGTCGACAAGCTTCACATAGTCGGCGGTTGTGAACACTTTTCGGTGCGCGCCGTTGGCGACGAGGACGCCCCGCCAATGGGTCTCGACCTCGGTGCAGGCGAGGATCAGCAGGTTGCGGATATCGTGGCCATAGGCGCTGAAGGTCATCGGGCCCGGCTGGACGGTCTGGCAGATCCGCTGCAGCTGGCGAAGCAGCGACAGCGCCTGGCCTCGCGCCGACGCGACCATCGCCGGCTCCAGATGGAGGGTCGGGTTGAACAACAGGTGCGCGTTCTCCTGGGCGTTGAGGAGGGGCCGCGCGATGCGCCGATGATATTGGCCCTGGTCGAGACGCAGTCGGACGAAGGGATCGCCCTGTTCAAACCAGGCGGGCGTGCGCTCGCGCATGACGTCGAGCGCCGTCTTTCCGGGCTCGGCGTGGAAGTCTCCCGGCACGACACCGCCCCGGTTGAAGACGTCGTAGGCGATCTTGTCGTCGACGAACCAGGCCTGGTTGGGGTGCTGGGGACTGACGAGGCGGATGAAGTAGGGCATGGCGGAGCCTCGGGCGACGAGAGAGGGCCATTCGGTAGCGTTCTGGGGGTGGAGGGGAAAGCCTTCCCCTGCCGCCGAACCAGTGTCTCGACGGACCCCTTCGAGCGGGGAGGTCCCCGCATCGCCCCAAGGTGGAGGGGGAGGAAGGACCGGGAGGTGCGGCCCCGCTTTGGGGGTCGCTGACCATCCTGGGAGGGTGCGATGTCCGCATCCCACGATCATCTCGCCGTTGAATACGAACCGTCCGAGGACTGGATGCCGGCGGCGCCGGCCACGCGCCGCCGGCCTGAAGGCGCCGCGGAGCGCCTGGCGCGCTGTGGCCCGCCGGTCCTGACTGACGCCGAGGCGTTGGCGCTGTTGGTCGGCTGCCAGGCTGACGAAGCGGCGGGGCTTATCGCCGCGTTCGGCTCCCTGACCGAGGTCCTGGCGCAGCCTCGAGCCGACCTGGCGCGACACATTTCGCCGTCCGCTGCCGCGCGGATCACCCTCGTCCACGACCTGGCGCGTCGAGCCCTTGAAGGGCCGCTTCGCCGTCGCGACGTGCTGTCGTCCTGGTCGGCGGTGCAGACCTACCTGAAGGCGGCCTTGGCGGGCGTGCCTCGCGAACAGTTCAGGGTCCTGTTCCTTGACAAGCGCAACCAGATCATCGCCGACGAGGTGCTGGGGACCGGCACGGTCGATCACGCCCCGGTTTATCCGCGGGAGATCGTCCGGCGGGCGCTGGAGTTGAACGCCTCCGCCTTGGTCCTCGCCCACAATCACCCGAGCGGCGATCCGACTCCGTCGTCGGCCGACATCCAGATGACCCGGGAGGTCGTCGATGCGACCCGGGCGCTGCGCATCGCCGTCCACGACCACATCATCGTGGGCGGCGCGTCGGTCGCCAGCTTCAAAAGCCTCGGCTTGATGTGAGGCTGGCGATGTCCCTGGCGTCCATCGTCCGCGTGATCGGCGGCGACCTTTATGCGGGCGGCCGTTGCGCCAGCGTGCCGGGGCCAGGGCATGGGCGCTGGGACCGTTCGGTGTCCTTGCTGCTGGTCGGCGACCGGGTGGTGATCAACACCTTCGCCGGCGAGGACTGGCGCCAGGTCGCCGACCAGCTGCGCAAGCTCGGTCTGATTGGACCCTCGGGCCGGCTTCTGGATGGCCAGTCGGTCGCCGCGCTTCCGGAGATCGAGCGCCCAAGCCCAAGGGTCCGCGTCGCCTGCGCGCGCCAGCTTTGGGAAGACTCCCGGCCGTTGAGCGGCACGCTCTCCGAACGCCACTGCGGCCTGCGGGGTGCCGATGGCACTCGTTCCGATGCGCTGCGCCACCACGTAGCCGTTCCTGCGGCGGTCTATCGGGGCGCCGGCATCCGGCGCCCAGCCCTGATTGCGGCGATCCAGACGGCCGACGGCGAGCTGTGCGGCGTGGAGGTGACCTACCTCGCGCCGAACGGCGAGCGGGCCCGCATGGCGACGCCGCGCAAGACGGTCGGCGCCTGTCCGGCGGGAGCCGCGGTGAGGCTCGATCCCTGCGGCCCCCGAATGCTGGTGGGAGAGGGGGTGTTCACCACCCTGTCCGCCGGTCGCCGCTTCCGCCGGCCAGCCTGGGCGCTTCTATCGGTCCGCAACATGGTGCGTTGGCGTCCGCCGCTGGGGGTCGCGGACGTTTTGGTGGCTGGCGACCGGGGCGCGGTGGGGGAGGCGGCGACCGAGGCGTTGGTGGGAGAGCTGAAGAGGGTGGGTTTCGGGGCCTTCGGGCGCTTGCCGCCGGCGCCGTTCGCCGACTGGAACGACGCTGTGCGGGGCGAGGGCCTGGAGGGGGAGGAAGGACTGGGAGGGGTGGGCGCGGCGGACGGATGGTCCGGGTCGCCGAAGCCCGAACCTGGAGTTTGACCATGCGTCTCGCTTTCGCGGATCCCCGCAACCTGACCACCTCACCGCTGAACATGAACCACGGCCGGCCCGCGCCGGACGTCAGCGACATCCTGCCGTCCGTGCGTAAGCGCGGCGTCCTCCTGACCCTGCTGGTGCTGGAGACGATGTCGGACGGCAGCGCCGTTCCCGACACCTTCGAAGTGGTGGCGGGACGCCGGCGCATGCACGCCGCCCAGGCGGCGATCGCCGAAGGCGTGGAGATCGACCCCGTGCCGATCGCCATCCTGGAGCCGGGTGACGATGCGGCTGCGATCGAGGCCTCGCTGATCGAGAACCTTGGCCGTCTGCCGCCCGACGAGGTCACCTGCTGGGAGACCTTCACCCGGCTGATCAAGTCCGGCCGTAGCCCCGAACAGATCGCGGCCACCTTCGGAATGTCCGACGTCGTCGTGAAGCGGACCCTGGCGCTCGGTGGTCTTCTGCCCCGGGTGCGCAACCTCTACCGGGCCGAGGAGATCGACGTCGCGATCGTGCGTCAGCTTACCTTGGCCACCAAAGCGCAACAGAAGGCCTGGCTCGCGCTCTACGACGACCCCGACCAGCGCGCGCCGCAAGGCGCGCAGCTCAAGGCCTGGCTGTTCGGCGGGGCGTCGATCCCCACGAAGCACGCCATGTTCCCGCTCGATGCCTATCCCGGCCAGGTGGTGGCCGACCTCTTCGGCGAGGAGTGCTACTTCTCCGACCCCGACGCCTTCTGGGCGCTGCAGAACGCCGCCATCGCCGACCGGGTTGAGGCGCTCAAGGCCAGCGGCTGGATTGACGTAGAGGTGATGGCCGCCGGCGACCACTTCTACACCCACGAATTCGAGCAGGTCGGCCGCAAGCTCGGCGGCCGGGTCTACGTCCAGGTGAGCGCCAGGGGTGAGGTGGCGTTCCATGAAGGCTGGCTCACCCGCAAGGAGGCCAAGCGGGCCCGAGCCTCGGCCGAGCGCGAGGCCCGCAACGCCTCGGGAGAGCCACCGCCCGCCGAAAGCCTCCGGTCGGAAATCACCGGCGCGCAGGAGACCTACATCGACCTGCACCGCCACGCCGCGGTGCGGATGGAACTGGTGAACAACCCCGCCGCCGCGCTGCGCCTGTTGCTCGCTCACGCCCTGACCGGGACCGGGCACTGGCGGGTCGACGGCGCCGACGGCCACATCGCCGATCCCGCTGTGGCCGAAAGCCTCGCGGCTAACTCGGCGGCTGAGGCTTTCGAGGCGCGGCGCCAGGATACGGCGAAGACGCTCGGCCTGGAGGTCGCTGGCCACGCCCTGGTCGGCAGTCGCTTCGCCGGGGCGGGTGCGGCGTTCGCGAAGCTGTTGGCAATGTCGGACGCCGACGTGCTCGATGTCGCGGCCGTGGTGATGGCCGACAGCCTGAGGATCGGCAGCGTCGAGGTCGATGTCGCCGGCGCCTGGCTGCACACCGAGATCGCTCAAGTCTGGCGCCCGGACGCGGTCTTCCTCGACCTGATCCGGGATCGTGAGACCATCAACGCGATGCTGCGGGAGGTCGGTGGCCGCAAGGTCGCCGAGGGCAATCTCACCGAGAAGATCAGGACCCAGAAGGGCATCCTTCGCGACTTCCTGGACGGGGAGGGCGACCGTCCGAAGGCCGAAGGTTGGACGCCTCGCTGGATGGGCTTCCCGGCCAGCGCCTACACCCGGCGCCCCTGCGGGCCCGCGGCCCGCTCGCGGTCGGCCGCGCAGACGCTTCGGAAGGTCGTTCGCGCTGCGCCGAAGTCAGGGTGGCCCGTCGCCGCGCCCGAGGCCATCGCCGCTGAGTGAGCCTGGCCGACTTGGCCCCCGTCTCGTGCGGGGGCCATTTCCGCGCTGGAAGCACCAAGGTGGTCCGGCGTGACGTCCTCCGCGTAAGATAACGCTGATGCGCCACGCGATCTTCTATTTCCTCGAACTCCGGATCCGGTTTCGCCGGAACCCCGAGGCGCGCGCAATCGTCGACCGGTGCCTCTGGCTGATCTCTGAGGCGGCCAAGGCCGATGACTTGCGGCTGGCCGAGCTGGAGCTCGAGGTCGAACGGCTTCGCGAGGACCTCGCGGCGAGGTTTGGGGAGAAGCCCAAGGTCACCCACCACTAACCGCCGATGGAGGGGGAGGGAGGGCCGAGCAGGTGAGCCGGGATAATGGATCCGGGCGCCTGGAGGCTCCCATGACGCATATCCCTCATCGTTCTCTGCCGCCGGCTGGAGGCAGTCGTCCAGCATCCGCATCGTCGCCCGACAGGTCCTGGTCCCATGCCCGGGTCGAGCGGCTTCGAGCCTTCTGGGTCGAAGAAGGCTTGAGCGCCACCGAGATCGGCCATCGCCTGGGTGTCACCCGCAACGCCGTGCTGGGTAAGGTCCATCGGCTGGGCCTGTCCAATCGACGGCCGGCCAGGACGTCGGGCGCTCCAGCGCCAAGGGCGCCTCGGCTCCCGAAACCGCCGCGCCCGGTTCGTGCGAAAGCAATTCCGACACTGCGTCAGGTCGAACCGCCCCGTGAATCGCCGCGGGCGGAGGTCGGCCCTGGGCTGGTGCCCCGCCTTGAAGACCTTGGGCCTTGCGCCTGCCACTGGCCAGTGGGCGACCCGAGCGCCGAAAGCTTCCGCTTCTGCGGGCGGCGCACTGGGGACCCGCCCTACTGCGACGCGCATCGCGCGGTGGCCTACAAGCCCGGCGGACCGCAGCCGGTCAGCGGGTTGATCCGCCAATTTGCTGGCCGATGAGTGGCCCTGGGTGGTTCGAGCGGGAGTGGGGAGTCGCGACGGGGCCGCCCCGACCGAACGCCGGCAAGGGTGCGCTATCGCCCCCTGCGGGGCCCTGGCCTGCGCCCGGACAGCGCGGCGGGAGGGTCGCGAGCTTCAGCTCGAACCCCAACCCAGGAGTCCAGCATGCGTACCCATCATCCCGGTTTCTTCAACACCGCCGACCTCGACGGTTTCGACGCCCTGACGGCCGCACTCGAGGATCCTCGTCCGCATCCAACCGAGCCGGCTCTGCGCCAGCTCGGCGAGGCCATCATGGCGGAGCTCCTCGACCTGGTCCTTGGAACGGCGTTGGAGGACCACGTCACCACGATCTGCGAGACCTTCATCGGCGGACTGCACGCCGGCGTGACACGGCTTGACCGGGACGCCGACCGGGCCCGGGACGACCTGGCGAGAGCCTTGCGCGATTTCGACGGCAGCGAGGTCGCGGACGGCGACCTGCAGGAAGCCAAGCATCGCGGCGACGCGGTCGATGTCGCCGCCCGGGCGCTTGAGCGCGTGCGCGACGCCGCGGCCGCGAGCTATTCGACGGCCACGGGTGAAGTCTGGAGCCCGTGGCGCGGGTCCATCCGGGGAAGCGCGGTCACCGCTGCTCAGATCGACGCTCAGGAAGCCTTGCGGGCCATCGAAGCCCGAAAGCTCAATTCCGCTGACGCGGGGGCTCAGGTGGTGGCGTTCCGCGCGTCCCCCCACGGCGACGCGCCGGAGGATGCGAGCCGCATCTTCGACGCCCTGAACTGGGCGCGTGAGGAATGGCCGACGATGAGCCTGGCCCTCACCGGGGCCAAGGGCGGCGAGCGCTTGGCCAAACGCTGGGCGCAGCAGAAGGGCGTGCCGCTGGTCCTGGCGAAGCCTGACTTCGAACGCCACGGCCGCAGCGCGCCGTTCCGCGCCAATGATCAGCTGATGGCCTTGCGTCCGGTGTGCGTGCTGGTGCTGCCGCAATCGCTTGGCGTCTGCGGCACGGTGGGAGCGCCGGACTTCGGTCCGGCCTTGAACCTGGCTGAACAAGCGCGCCACCGAGGCGTGCGTTGCGTGCGGATCGCTGCGCGCGGCGCCGGCTGATGGGCGCCATGCCGGCCGCGCGGCTTGCGCGCGGTCGGCAAACTCCTTGCGTGCATTCTGAATATTGTGCGGCAGCGCAGGCGCAGGCCTACGCCTCTGCGGTATATCCGGGTTGTAAGGCGGCGAGGCCGCCTCGACTTACTCCGTCTTTGCTTGCGCGCAGTACGGAGTACCCCATGGCCGAGACCGGGCCCGAGCCCTTTCATGTCGCCTTGGGCAGCTTGCGCGACCGTCTCCGCGACGGCGCATATCGGCCGGGCGCGCGGATCGCGGCGACGGACCTGGCCGACGAACTGCGCCTGAGCACGACACCCGTGCGCGAGGCCTTGTCACGTCTCGCGGGGGAAGGGCTGTTGGAGGACCGGCGGGGGCAAGGCTACTTCGTGCGCCTGCCCAATGCCCTCGACATCGCCGATCTCTACCGCATCAGCCTGGCGCATCTCCTGATCGCCCAAGAGCCGCATCGCCCCCTTCGTCGGCCCGTGGGCGCCCCGATAGAACCAGCCACGCCGGAAGGTGCGGTCAGGCGGATCGATCGGTTGCTGGTCGAGTGGGTTGCGGAGTCGGGCAGCCGGGCGCTCCTCAGCGCCTTTCGCTTGAACCAGGTGCAGTTGGGCGTCGTGCGCCAGCACGAAGGCGAAGTGATCCCTGATCTCGATGACGAGGCCCAGCGGCTGGTGATCTTGGAGAGCGCGGACCGGGCCACAAGGCTTGTGAACCTCCGCCAATTTCATGGGCGGCGAATCCGTCTGGCCGAGGCGCTAGGGGCGCTTTTGGCCCGCACCGGCGATGCCTGAAAATATAGTGTCGATATAGTTTGAATGCACACACCTCTGGTTGTGGACTTGGGTCGTCGCGATGTGCGGCAGACATGACCAGGGAGGTCATCATGACGACCCAGTTCAGCCTCCGGAACTTCCGGATCCTCACCCTCGGCGGCGCGAAGGCGTCGACCAATGGCGGCGAAGACGGCAACAAGAAGGAGCCGGATCAGACGCTTTACTTCGGCTGATCGGATGGCGCCGGGCTCCGGTCCGGCGCCGCTTCCAGAATGATAGCGGATATCAAACTACGTCAGGACGTGCGGATCGCTGCCGTGGAGCGGGATCTGGTGATCTTGGACATCTCCGGTGACACCTATTCTTGCCTGCCTGAAGCCGCGCAGGCTTGGTCAGACTTTGAGGCTGGTTCCGGCAGCGCCCAGGCGGAGGCCATCGCGGCGGCTCTCCTTGATGGCGGCTTGGCGGAGCGCGGTGCGAGAAGGACACCTGTGCCCAGACCACCGTCGCTGCCGAGCGAATGCTGTTTGGATGGCCAGCAAGACCGCCTGCGCTGGAGTGACATTGTCGCGCTCACCGGTTCCTACCTGGATTATCGGTTTCGATATGAAGGCCGGACCTTCGCGCAAATTCTGAAGTTTGTGCGCCGACCAGGCCGAGCGTCGGTGTCGGGTAAGTCTGACGCAGAACTCTACCGGCTCAGTCGGACCTTCCAGCGCCTCGTGATTTGGCTTCCGGCCCCCGGGAAGTGCCTCGTGCGCAGCTTTCTGCTCCTTCGCTTTCTGCAGCGATCCGGCGCCGACGCCATCTGGGTCTTTGGCGTCGAGACTTGGCCGTTCGAGGCACACTGCTGGCTGCAGAAGGGTGAAGTCGTCTTGGATGATAGGCCTGAAAGGGTGGCGGCCTATGAGCCGATCCACGCTGTCTAGATGAGCCGCTACGTAGCACTTGCCTGGCCTGCGCCGTCAGAAGACGGCAAGGCCCAGGCCGCACGCCTTTCGTCGCAGCTGCAAGACGCGTCCCGCTGGACGTTGGCGCTCGACCGGCCAGGACTTGAGATTTGGACAGCCAAAAGTGCGCGCCTGCCGGTTTGCGAACTTGGTCGTTCGGGTTGCGTAGTGGTCGGGGATATTTTTGACCGTCAGCCCCTTTCCTTGACTGGCCGGGCTGTCACCGCCGGGCCGCCCCACGCGGTCGCGAAGCAACTCATCTCCACACGATGGGGCGCTTACGTTGCTCTGCTTGAAGATCCTGCCGACATGTCTCGTTGGGTTCTTCGAGAACCGGGAGGCTTCCTCGAGGCTCACACCTGGACGGTTGGCGAGGTTGCGGTCGTCGCAGAAGAACTTCAGGCTCTGCCCATCGCGCTTCGGCCGGCGCATTCACGGCTCGATTGGGCGGTAATCACGGAACTGGCGCGCTACCAATCGAACGCCACGCACCTTGCGCCTCTCAGCGGAATTGCTCCCATCGTCCCCGGAGAGCTTCGGCGGGCTGGCGACGTCGAGACATCGCCCAAGCTGGCTTGGTCACCGCGCAATTGGATCGGCAACGATGAACCTGCCGCGGCAGCCGACCTTCGTTCCTGCGTGTTCGGCGCAGTCTCGTCTCTCGCAAACCCGGAACCCTCGCTGGTGGTGGAAGTGTCCGGTGGTCTGGACTCTGCGATCGTCACGGCCGCGTTGATTGAAACCGGTCATCGGCCTCGGATTGTAGAGGCCCTGAACTATTACGGCGCACGGCGAGCGGGCGATGAACGCCCTTGGGCGGCCGGGTTCTGCAATTCCTACAATTTGCCGCTAACGATGGTCGCTCAGGAGGTCGGCGAGCTGACGTTGGAGGACCTTGCAGAGTTTTCGACTTCGATGGGGCCAGCCTTCGGCGCCGTCGATGTATTCTATGACCGCGATGTCGCCGGCCGAATTCGGGACCTAGGCGCATCCGCGCTACTCGGGGGCAAGGGTGGGGACGCGGTTTTCTTCCAGATGCCGACCGCGGCGGTAGTTGCGGATGCCTTTCGCCACGACTGGCGAACTGAAGGCGGCCGGACTCTCCAAAATACAGCGCGCTGGCTGCGGCGGTCGGTCTGGTCCGTAGGTCTCGAGGCAGTGGGAAGGCGCGCGACCGCGGCGAGCGATCCTGAGCGCGCAGCCATGTTTTGGGGACCGCGAGCCTGGGAAACCGCGCCCGCAAGGCGCCATCCTTGGCTCACCGATCTTGCGGGCGTGCCTCCTGCCAAGAGGATCCAGATCCAAGCGCTGGTCGGGACCCAAGCTCACTGGAGCCGTAGCCGGCGCGGCCAGGCGACGCGCGTGGTGCATCCGCTGCTCGCCCAGCCGGTTCTCGAATTTTGCCTGGCAACGCCGGCTTGGCAGCTTGTTCAGGGTGGGCGCGACCGGGCGTTTGCGCGCGAGGCTTTCGCTTGCCTGTTGCCGCCGGCGGTGGCGCAGCGTCGGTCCAAGGGCGCCCTAGACGCACTCTTCAATCAACGCGCCGCCGCCAGTCTTGAGATGTTACGGCCACACCTGCTCGACGGCCTGCTCGTGGGCGCCGGCGTGCTGGATAGCGTTGCTCTCGATGCCGCGATGACGCCTGACAAGTTGATGTTGAAGGCGGATGGCGCTCAATTGATCCGGCTCGCGCTCCTGGAGTCTTGGGTCCGGCATTGGCAGACGAGGGCGCCGGATGCCGATGGCGTCCGTGGGCGCAGCGGATCAGGGAGCTAACGCCACGGCTTCCTCGACCTCCTTTGCCGGTGAGGTCTTAGCCGCGGCGCCACGCGGTAGTTTGAGGTAGTGGTCGAACCAGGTTCCAAATCGCTGCCACTGGTCTCGCACGACGGCCGGTTCGTACTGAAGATGGCCCTGACCCCAGTAGCGGACCAGCACCGCGGGATTGCCGTTGCGCCGCAGAGCCGCATACATCCGCTCGCTTTGAAGCAGGCTCGTAGAACCGAGGTCGAGGTCGCCAGCGGTCAGCAGCAAGGGGGTTTTGAGCTGCGCCACCGCGAAAAAGGGACTCGCGCGGTCATAGATTCCGGGCGCGGCCCAAGGCGGGCCGCCGAGGCCAATCTGACCATGCTCGACATAGCCGCGTGTCTCGAGCGCAAAGGCGTAGTTGCCGGGATCTATCAGTTCGTCTGCGAGCCCTCGCTCCGCCCAACTGGCGCTGAAGTCGAAGGCTCCGCTCATGGCGATCCCGGCGCGGAAGCGATCCGGCCGTTTTGAAAGGACTGCGGCGGTTGTGAACCCGCCGAAGCTGTGCCCGATGATGCCCACTCGATCGCGATCAACCAGGCCTTGGTCCACGGCGGCGTCGATTGCCGCGAGCGTCTCCAAGGCCAGGGTTTCGGAGACGTCGCTCCCAGACGCAGCTTGGAAGGGCAGGCTGGGGTAGAGCACGGCATAACCGCGCGCGGCCCAAAGCTGACCGCTGAAAACCGGCGTGGTCGCCAAGCCAGGGAGCGCATCGTCCGGGGGACCGAGTTCGAGGTTCTGTCCCCCGTACACCCAGACAATCGTCGGCAGCGGCCCGCCAGCATATCCCGGTGGCAGCACGATCCAGCCCTTCAGGCGGCGACCGCCACTCGTGTAGGTCAGCGACCGCACCTCACTCGATGGTCTCGACCGCCAAGACTCGTTCAGTGTCATAAGGACCTGGCCGCGACGACCCGTGATCGCCAGCGTCTGGGTCCAACCTGTTCGGAAGACCCGTGCGGCCATGTCCAGCCTTGGCGATCTCGCCTCTGCGTCGATCGCCGGAGCGATGGCTAGGAGGCGGCCCGATGAAGGTTCGATCGTTGCGCGCACGGGTCCGGTTTCGCCGGACCACGCGGTGACCAGCACGCGATCATCGGCGACGGCATAGGTGGCCGGGAGGCCCAGCGTCGGTCGCATGACCGCTAGACCGGACACCGTCAGTTGCTCTGGGGAAACTCTTCGCGGCGACTTGGCGCCTACTGCCCAAAGCGCGCCGTCGGCGACAATATAGCCGTCGCCGCTAGGCCCTGCGGCGAAGGCCGTCACGGACTGGCGGACAAAGGCGGTCAGCTCGCGCACGCCATCCGGACCGTCCCAGAAAAGGCCGAAGCTCTGATTTTGACCTTCGCCATAATCCGTGTGTCCATCGGACGGACCGGGAAGGCTGATGGGCTTCATGGCGATGAAAGCAGGACGATCCTGGATCCAGCCAATCGGGCGAAAGGCCTCGTAGGCTCCGCGCCGCCCTTGGCCCAGCCGAACGCCATCTGTAATGAGGATGCGACGGCTTGTCCGAGCTCGAAGGTCGACCACTGTAAGCACGAGTGACCCGCTGGAGCGCGCACGACCGGCCACCAGCAGCCGGCTTCCGTCCGCCGACCAGCAGACGCCAGCGTAGTCGGGATCAATGTCCGGCAGGCGGTACGCTACCCGCGCGCCGTTGCTGGTGAGCCTGAAGACTGAAAGCTCACCCCGACGGCCGCCGAAGAGGGCTGCTGGGTCAGCCTCAAGGAGCCGAACGGCTGCGAATGCGTCACCTTGAGGGGAAGGCGCAATTGAGTGGAACGTCCCTGCGGAGAGGCGGTAAGTTCGCCCGGTGGCAGGATTTGCTCTCAGCAGGGCGCCTTCTGCGGGCTCAGCGCTTGGGAACGCCGAGTTGCCCGAATGCACAGTGACAACGGCCGTGTCGCTGCGGCCGGCCAGAGCCCATCGGTCGCGCATGTAGTCGAGGTGGTGTGTGTAGGCGGCGCCGGCAGACGGCAGCGTCGGCGGAGGGGTCCCGAAGACGAGGTTCTCGCCCACCCAGGTCGGACAGGATGTTGTTGGCTGGTTGGGCAGAACCGTCTGTTTGCCGTTGGCGGGCGACCAAATGACCAGGCGCCGCTCACCATCCTTGGGTCTGAACCCGGCGACGAAGCGTCCCGAAGGTGACCAGGGATCGCAAGGGGCGGGCGTAAAGTTTTTGACCCCTGCCCGGGCGGGGGGCCCTGGGCGTTCGGAAAGCATCCAGGCGAACGTCTGAATGCCCGTGAGCTTGGAGGGAAATCCACCGCCCCGAGCTGACGCCTCGACGCTCGCCAGAAACTGATGGCCAGTCGGCGAAAACCTTACGTCGCCCAGGCTTTCGCCATCCCGGAGTATCTCCTCGAACGTCATGGGTCGGTTGTCGGTGGACGCGCAGGTCTGTCCTGCGACGGCGCCGATGAGCAAGGGGAGCACCCATCGGGCCGCTGCCCCACCCCGAAGGGAGGGCATCACCAGGTCCGGGTTAGATCGATGGAGATGAAGCGGCCAATGACGTCCCCGCTGCCCGGATCGTATCCGAAGCCAAGGGGGTTATCGTAGAACGGCGGTGCGCGATCGAAGACATTCCGGACAGAGAGCGTCACGGCGGACCGATCCCAGATGGTGTTCTTTTGGCCAGCCAGACGTAGGCGAACGTCGAGGGTGGTCTGACCGGCGACGTGGTTTCCAGGGGTATCCCCGAAACCACTGGTGTTGTTGAGCACGGCGCCGAGCGTCAGGGGCCCGCGTGTCCAATCGCCCGTCACGCGACCCCGAAAGCGAGGCGGAGATCCCACTTGGCCAACAAGCTCCGACGCTGTGACAGTCGGGGTAAGCGCCAGCTTGTAGTCAAGCATCCACGACGCGTCGGCCGCGAAGCTGAAACGCCCTCCGAACCCCTCGTGCTGGTAGCTGCCGATCAGATCGAAGCCGCGGACCAGCAGGCCGCCCGTGTTGACCTGACGCTCATCGATGATGGCGACGAAGTCGGTCGGGTTGAAGGTCCCGAACTGTTTGGTGGTCGCCGGGTCGTTGAGCAGGGCGGTGATCAGTGCGAGATCCTGCGCATTGGTCGTCGGCGAGATCCGTTGGATGAACGGTGCATAGCGCGGGTCCGCAAGTAAGGTCACGGGTGTGGCCGTGGCCAGGGCGCTGGCGATGCGGTTTCGGAACCTCGTTTCAAACACCGTTGCAGAGATCTTCAGGTCTGGAATTGCATGCGGCGTGTAGTCGATCCCCGCCGTCCACGACTTCGCGGTCTCCGGGCCCAGATCCGGGTTGCCGCCTTGCTTGCCGAGCGTCAGGACGCTCGCGGTTCCGAGGTTGGTGAAAATCGGTCCGTTGAGTAGGAAGTCATGCAGATCGAACAACGACGGCGCTCGGAAGGATTGGCCGTAGGTGCTCCTCACCAGCATATCTGAGACAGGTGACCATTGAAGGCCGAACCTCGGATTCACGGTGGAGCCAAAGTCGCTGTAGTGCTCCGCCCGGACGGCGGCGGAAAGGTCGAGACGCTGCACCCCCGGACGAGCGTTGTCGGGCCCCACCAGAGGAATCTGGAATTCCGCATAGGCGGCGCTCACGGTGCGGCCGCCGTCGTTGCTGTGAATTGGCGTCGGGGCGATGCCGGAGTTGAAGTTGAAGCCGGTGAGCGTGAAAGTCTCCTTGCGGACCTGGCCCCCAATCGCCAGGCGAACCTCGCCGCCGGGAAGGCGGATAACGGAGCCATCCGCTTCCAGGTTGGCCGAGCTTGTCTCGCTCCTTTCGCGCGCGGCCGAGAGACCGGACGTAATCGCGGCCAACGTCGCCGCCGTGTTGCCGCTGGCGATTGACGCATAGGGATTGAAGAAGCCGTCGCGGGCCGCGCTGTAGGCGGTGCCCGGATTGTCAGCCGTATTGCCGAGGGCTTCCGACAGGATGGTCGACTGAAGCGTATGGCTCTGGGTGTTCTCCGTGCGCTCTTCCGCAAACGCGCCGTAGGCAGATAGCCGCCAGTCACCGAATAGTTTCGCGTCGAACCCAAGCGTCGTCGAGAAGCTCGCAATGTCGGCTCGGCCTCTGGGGTGTCCCGCGACCCCGCCGAAGGCATACCGGATTGAATTCGAAGCCGCGCCATTAGGGGACACGAAGAAGGGGTTCGCCGGACGCACCGTGAAAGTCGACGTGATGCCAGGCAGCACGGCCTCGGCGATCCGGTAGCTGTATCGAGCGTCTCCGGAGAGTTCGATCCGCGGACTTATGTCCTGACGGAAGGCGCCGTAGACGCTCTGTCGCCGCTGGTCTGGGAGCAGGTCGAATCCGGCGATCTGGTTGTAGAGGTTGGGCGCACCAGCCAGGAAATCCGACGGCTTCAAGCCGACGCCGGACTGACCTGCCGGGATCCCGTAGTAAGGCGTCGTGGCTCCCGTAGCCGGGTCCGTTCGAAGAATGTTGCCGGGATAACTGAACGTATCCCGATGGTCGGCGCCGCCTAAGGCGCGCAGGTCCGACGTCCTCGAGAAGTCACGGGCGGACGTCGAGAGGGCATCACGGTGGTAGCCTTCATAGGTCAGGACGAAGTTGCCCGAGCGCCAGGCGTGACCGAAGGCCAAGCTCGCCAACTGTTCCTCCGGCCCGTCGCCGCCAGAGCCGGCGTGAACGCGGACCTCACCACCCTCAAGGTCCTTCCGCAGGATGAAGTTGACCACGCCGCCCACGGCGTCGGAGCCGTAGAGGGCCGAGGCGCCATCCAGCAGCACTTCGACCCGCTGCATCGCGATCGCCGGAATGCCGGACACATCGGAGAAGTCCCCCTTGTTGCCGGCGGCGGCGAGCCGGCGGCCATTGACCAGGACGAGCGTTGAGGTGCTTCCCAGGCCTCGGAGGTTCACGCCGGTCGAATAGCCATTGTTGGTGTGAAGAGGGTCAGCGCGGACGCCGCCCGCCGTCTGCTCCGTGCTTGTCCCGCCATAGTTTTGCGGGATCGCCTGCAGCGCTTCGCCGACCGTCGCATAGCCGGATGACTCCAAGGCGGCATGGTCAAGGACCAGGAGCGGAGCTGCCGGGCTACCGCCGTGGATGTGCGTGCCGGTAACGAGGACCTCACCGACGGTCGGCGGCGCCGATGGCGCTGACCGAGCGACCTCCTTCGCGAGGTCCTGCGGCGTGTCCTCGCCGATCCCCACCTGGGCGGCGGGGGATTCGCTAGGGTGCGTTGCGACGGGGGCGCCTCCCGGCCCCGATGTCCCGCTTGCGACCGCGCGCGTGGTCAATGCGCTCCGGTGCTTCAGCACGATCATTCCAGGCGCGGCATGCACCGCGACGATGTCGCTCGAAGCCAACAGCTTGGCCAAGGCGGTATCCAGATCAAGGCGGCCCACGAGCGGCGCGACGCGCCGGCCTGCGACAAGGTCGGGCGTGTAGACGAGCTGGTCGCCTGTCTGTGCCGCCAAGGCCGATAGCGCAGATTCGAGGGTGCCGCCGGGAAGGTTCAGGGCGCGAGCCTCGGCGGCCCCTGCCTGGTGGGCCAACAGCGCGCTGGCGGCCAGACCCCCCAGGAGCACCGACCGGAATCCACCGCCACACCGTCCTGAACGCACCATGCCCTGAATCCCCCGCGGGCTCATCGACGCGCTGGCCAGATCGGCCAGTCTTTTGACGTCGAGAACCGTCAGGCACCCAAGACGTAAAACGCGCGGTGAGACCCTACCGGGCATCTCAAAAAAACATTCACGCCGCGGCGCCCGGCTTGGTCCGAAGGTGGATCGTGCCGTCCGAACCGGTTGTCGATTGAAGATCAAAGAGCATGGTGATGCCCTTCACGAAGGCGTCGGTATCGCCGGTGTTGAACACGCCGTTGACCAGGCGGCCGGACAGGTCGGCGCTTTCCAGGTCGACCTTGTGCCGTCCATAGCGATTTATCTCGGCAACCGCCTCTGACAGGGGCGTCTGGCTGAAGACGAGGCGGCCTGTCGTCCAGCTTGAGGCGCGTGATGCGTCCGTGGCCACCCGGGTCGGGGCGGTGTTGGCAGGTAGGGTCAGCTGCTGGTTTGGCGCCAGCGTCCAGCTGCCTCTCCCTTGGGTGGGATCCACCCGCACGACACCTTCGAGAAGCGTCACCTGCACCTGGTCCCGGTCGCGTCGCACGTCGAACTTGGTGCCGACCGCGCGAACGCCCGCCCGTCCGGCGTCGACTATGAAGGGGCGGTTGGCGTCGTGCGCGACGTCGAAGAAGGCTTCCCCTCTCGTAAGGAGGATCCGGCGCTTGTCGCCGCTGAAGACCACGCGGACCTTGCTGCCCACGTTGAGATGAACACGCGAACCGTCTTGCAGAAGGATGACCCGCTGTTCTGTGGGACTTGTGGAGTAGGCAGGGAATATCGCGCTGAAGGTCGCCACGACCGCGACGGCCAACGCCCCGCAGGTTGTCACGGCTCCGAAGGCGAAGATCCTGGGCGTGAACCATTGTGGGGTGCGACGACGACGCTTCAACGCCGCGTCCGTCATGCGGAGGACCTCGGGATCGCTGGCGTGTCGGCCGGAAGCCTCCCAGAAGGCCTCAACCTTGAGGTAGGCCGCGTCGTTCGCCGGGTTGTCGCGCCAGGCTTCAAAGTCGCGAAGCAGCTTCGGTGTGACGGCACGGTTCCCGAGGCGCGCAAACCAAGTGGCTGCCTCGCCATCCTCGCGCGTCGAGAGCCGTCGTGTGTCGGTCATTCGCTAGCGCCTACGCTCGAAACCGAGCCGCGCAGAAACGAAGCGCCTTGGTCATCCGCTTCTCTACAGCCTTGACCGTGACGCCCTGGTGCGCGGCGATCTCTTCGTATGTCATGCCGCCGAAGCGGCTCAGGCAATATACGTCCCGCAGGTTGCGGGGCAACTGGGAGACCACCTGTCGGTGGAACAGCTCCTCGATCTGGTCGGGAAGAGAGACTCCCTGGCTCAGCTCAGGGACCGAGACCAGACGCGGTCGTCGCTGGGCGGACTCCCGACGGATATGATCCTGGCCAGCGTTGAGCGCGGTCCTGGCAAGTAGGGATTTGGGGCTGCGCCATTCCGGCGGCGACCTGGCCAGTTTCAGGAAGGTCTCCTGCGCCAGGTCTTCCGCGACCTCCCGGCCGAAGCGGCGGGCCAGAAACGCGACCAGCCAGCCGGCGTGTCGCCGGTAGACAGCATCTAGCCCGTCTCCCGTGACGTCCAAATCCGTCGGGATACGGGGAAGGCGTCGTTTGGGCTCTGACACCGGCTACCTCAGATGGGTCCAGAGGCGCCGGCTGGTGAGCCGGGTGTTGGAAACTCCTGCGTCGAGAAGCCCGCTAGTTAGCCGCCCGCAAGCACGCAGACCGAAGCCCACGCGTCACGACCAACCTATTTCACGGCACCCGGCTCATAGCGGGACGCACAGGGGTTTCCACGCCCCACCAACGCAGATGCGCCGGCCCACCGAGCGTGGCGCCTTTGTGATTCTGTGACAAGCCGAGGGGGAGGAGGGGTCGGGCGTTGGAAACTTCGTGCGAAGCCCGGTACTTAGCGGCGATCGCTGCCGACACGACCGAGGTCGTGTCCCCTGGCTCTCAACCGACGCCTGTCTCCCGGCGCCCGACGGCTATTGATAACATGGGGGGATCACGGTCTGCGAATCCAACGGCCGCTTCTGACTCTTGGCGGAAGTTCGGAAGGTCCGCTTCCAGACGCTAGGCCAGTGGCCGCTTTCGATCCGTTGCGGCCCCCGGAGAGCCGCCCAAAGGTGCTTGCTTCTAGCTTTCGCCGGGCGATCGCGGGCGCGAGCGAACGACGCTCATGCCTCGGCGGCGCAGCGCGGCGCCGGCTAGGCCAAAGCCGGCGATCATCAACGCCCAGGTCGCGGGCTCCGGAACGGCGGCCGAATCCAGTTCGAACGCAAGGAAAAATCTGGAGGGTTCGTTCTGCGTGAAATGCGACGCGGGCCCGAAGGGGTTCAAGGGCGGCAGTTCATCGAAATTGCCAGTGGTAGCGGAGTAGGTCCGTCCTAGGCTGAAGCCGTCCGCGAGGTTCAGGGTGTCAGCCGCGAAGCCCGAAAGGACCCCGCCGAACCAGGCCGCATTTTCCTGGGCTGGCCCGGCTGGCCCATCGAGCACGATATAGTAGGTTCCCGGGGCGAACGACAGCCCCGAGGCCAGCTCGATGCGGGGGATCGCATTGAGATCGCGCGGCGCCCCCTGAGAGCTGTCGATCGGGTTGTAGACGCCCGAAGCGATCACATTGGCCTGCGTGGTGTCTGAACCGAGCGAGGTGGTGATCCACCAGTTGGCGGGCGTAGTGATGCCCTCCAATGACCCCACAAACACCCGAACCGAAACGTCGCTCGAAGCCACTGTCTGGGTCCAACTGGCGGCTTGGTTGACCCTTAGGTCCGAAAGGAAGGCGAAAGAGCCTCCGGCGTTCGGGGTGGTGTCGGTGAAGCTGAGCAGAGGGGCGGCCGAAGCGGATGCTGCGCAGGCAAGGAAAGCTCCCGCGAGGGGAGCAAAAAGGAATCGCGCGGCACAATCTCCGGGTCGGATCGCCCGCACCGGCGGTTCCTCGACGCTTGACCGTAGGCGGGGGCCCCACATCTGCAACCCGAACCGCCGCGGGTAGCCCTTCGCGCCAGCGAACCGCTTGCGGCGGAGCATGGCGCCAAGTCCCGCGAACCCTAGGAGCATCAAGGCCCAGGTGGACGGCTCCGGCACGCCGCCGCCGCCGGCGGCGGCCGCGCCGTAGCCCGTGGCGAAGTCGAAGCCTGTGTCGCGGCTGACGGCGGTGAAGTCCGTCACCCCGACGCCGCCGACCGCAAGCGAGCGGATCCCCTCCCACGAGACCGTGTCGCTTAGGTCGGCGGTGAATTGCGCGACACTGCCGCCGGGCGCAACCTGAGCCGTGGCGCCGGTGTCGATCAACAACTGGACGTTCACGGTCTGACCGAACACCACATTGGCGGTGAAGGTGTAGAGGCCGAAGTCGTCGCCCGTGTCGGTTACCCCTAGGGCCCCGTTCGCGCGGTGTTCGAAAGACGTCTGGTAGAGAGTCCCGTTCACGATCGCCCGGGCCACCCAATAGCTTACGCCTGCCCAGCCTGCGCCGGAGCCGCCGCCGTCGGCGATTCCTTCGGCGAGGATGTCGAACGAGAGCACGCCGAGAGTCCCCGGCGCGATCGTCGACGAACTCAGGACGAAGCTGTCCGCGTAGCTGGCGAAGGCGGCCGACGAGCCGCGCGCCGTAGAGCAGCATCCTGACGATGCCGCACCGGCTGTCGAAAACCCGTGCACAGCGCCGACACCCGCAGTCGCGGAAGCGCTGGACGCGGACTGGGCGCCCTCTTCGAACGTGCGATCCGTCAGGCTGCCGGCGCCGGTGGTCACGCCAGACCCGCCACTGACGGTTTTGACGTCGTTCGGACCCTGGGTGTCCTGCGTCCTGGAGCTTGCGGACGCGCTTGCAATGAACGTCGCCGCGCGGGCTTCCGACGTCAAACCCAATCCCAGCGCGAGAGCCGAGAGGATCCCGATCCTAAGCGTACCAACCGTGTTCACTGCAAAATCCCCTTCGGCCGCAACCGTCGATCCGCATGGCCCGCGACGGGGCGGCGACCGTCGCGCGCGTCCGTCTTGCCGTCGGTGCGAGCCCGAAGTCCCGTTAACGGTTGCTCACGACGCGATGAGCCATACTGCTATCCTCATAGGCGCTTGGAGCCGGGGTGGTCTCAATAGTGCAAACATCCCAAATATACCGGGTCGCGCATCGATGAGATCGGTCGTGAGTGGCCTGAGCGTCCCGAAGTCGGTCCAGGCCGCGGTCGCCGACGTTTATCGTGGCGTCTTCACCCTGCCGTTCGAGGTGTTCAAGGAAACGACGCTGCGTCGTCTGCAGTCGGTGCTGCCGTTCGACTCCGCCGTGTGGGGTTCCGGCGTCCATTCCACCAACGAGCTTTTCAGCCTCAGCGCGGTCGACCAGTCCTTTGACACGCTGATGACCTATGCGGCGAAGTGGCAGCCCCACGACTTCGTCCGATCGGCCGCGGTCGCCAACCCGGGCCGAGCGCTTCGCAACGAAGACGTCATGCCGCTGGAGCGCTACCACGCCAGCGACATCTACCTCGAGTTCTCGAAGCCGGCGGGCATCGAGCACGCGCTGGGAGTCGCCGAGCGCGACGAGGTCACCGACGTCGGCGACGTGGTCTTCCTGTTTCGGGCGGATCCAAGACGCGCGTTCACCGCGGAGGACGTCGCCCTCTTGGAGCACCTCTCGCCCCACCTGGTGCTGGCGTGGCGGCAGTGTCAGATCGCTCATCACTATCGGCTTGCGGCAAGCGGCGCCGCGGCCGGCTTCCACGATTCCGAAGGCTATGCGGTGGCAAGCAATCAGGGCGTCATTCAAGCCGCCGGCGAGGACTTTCGCATTGCCGTCTGCGCGGCCGCTCCAGCCTGGCGGGGGCCGAAGCTGCCGCCGGCATTCGACCCGCTGCTGAACGGCGCGCGGTCCACAATTGTCCTCGGCGACTATGAATTCACGGTCCAGGCCGCCGACGAGCGTCGCCTCTTCGCCGTCGCCGCTCGCGCCGGGACGCTCGGCCTGACGCCAACCGAAGCGCGAGTCGCCCGCCTCTACGCCGGCGACATGACCCAGCGCGACATCGCGACCCGGGCGGGCGTCAGCGTATCGACGGTCCGCAACCAGCTCTCGTCCGTCTACCTTAAGCTCGACGTCCATTCGAAGATCGGACTAGCCCGCGTCCTGAACCGGTTGCGCGGCTGAGGGCAGAGGACCGCCGGATGGCCGTGGGGCAGGATAGTCATTCCCCCTGAAGGTCTCAATTCTGGACGAGAGCCAACTTCTGCTCCTGGCGCATAGCGGACGTGCAAGACAGGGCCGCTTCTGACTCGTTGCCGACGTTCGGGATGTCCGCTCTTTGGCGCCTACACGGGCCGCGGCCGCGACGCCGCAGGGTCGAGCCAGCGACTAAAGGTCCGGCCGGGCTATTATCGAAATTACTGACACAGTCGAGCTGGTCGCCTCAAGGCAGAGTGCGGCCAGCTGGCGGGTGGCGGTGCGCCGGTGCTGCAGGTTCAGGGCCAGAGCGAGCGACGCCCGGCCATGCGCCCGAACTTCCTTGTTGCTGGGCCCCGGAAAGGCGTAGGCGATATAGGCCTCTAGCATTCGGTTCGCGTCGGTGGCGCTGGGCGCCAACCCGTCGAGACTATCGTGCAGGGCCGGATCGTAGACCGCTTGCGCGAGCGAGATCATCGCTTCCCGGCACAACAGCCCGATGCCCTGCCAATCCTCTTCCGCCGAGGCGGCTTCGAGGGCCGCGCGGGCCTTGGCCACGGTGCGGTCCACCCGCTCCCAGCCAGTTGGCTCCCGGCTTCTCGCGGGGATCCACGAACGGGTCGCGATGGCCGCGATGGACCCCGCGAACAGCTCCCGGGCGTACTTCCGGCGATCCGCGTAGGTGGGCAGGCTGTCCTTCCAGAAGGCGTACCAGTCCCAGAGGCTGGGATAGGGGTTTCCGTAGACCACCGCCCCCGGCATCTGAGCTCGGATCCGCGCCTCTCGGGCGATGTAGTAGTCGTCGACCTCCTGGATCCGCGTGCCGCCCGTCGCGACGCTTATCATCGTTGCCCGTTGGATCAAAAGTTCGGCGAGCAGGCCCGGGGCGCCGCCGACCGGTTCGGCGCCGGTGCGGGTGACCTCGATATCTTCGGGCGCTAGATGTTCCGTCGCGCTGGCCGCCGCCTCGGCGATCCGCTTCCGGTCAAAATCCGGGAGGTTGGCCAAGCCCTCGTCGACGGGCGCAGGTGCCTCGACCGACACGACGACGATGGTCTGCCTCAGCCAGTCATCATTCGCGTCCAGGCGTGCGATTGTCACCCGACAGGCGCCGACCAGGGTCGCCAGGTCGTTGCGTTGCAGGCTCTCCAGAAAGGTCCGCGTCGGGGCTGAGACGTCCATCGTTGTCCTGCCGGTGCCGCGTCAGAAGACGCTCACGACTAGTAACTTTTGTGCGCCCGGCGAGCGCAAGTTAAAAGCCAAGCTGTGAATGTCACAGCCGATGGTTGCGGGGCGAGAAAATGAGTCACCTACCGGCGGCGAGGCCTGCATGAGCGTTGTGACTGAGGGGGTGGCCCGGATCCAGCACGTCGACACAGACGAGATCTACGACATCAAGGCCGACGAACTCGACTGGCAGGAGGGCGCGGCCGACGAACGCCAGATGGGCGTGGAGGTTGGCTACTTCGCCCAAGTGGAACACCCGCAGTTGGGCACGCTGGAGTGGGAGCTCTGGGAATACCCGCCGGGGATGGAGAACGACCGCAGCGTTAATGTCGGCCGCCACAGACTCCTGCAGAACTTCGAGATCTCGCTGGGCGGCAGTTCGTCGGATGGTGCGGAGGACGAGGGCGAGGACGAGGAGGACGTCGATCCCGAGGAGTTCCAGGCCAAGGTCGACGGCATGGTGGAATGGTTCCGCGAGCGATACGAAGATCCGGCGGAGCGGACGCCTTACGAGAGCGCCGAGGGCGGGTACCAGTGGATCTATGGCGGCCCCTACGACGCGCGCGAGCAGCTTGGCGACGAATTCCCGGACGATGAGGCCGCGCTCGACGCGGCGGTGAAGGAAATCGAGTCCGACGGGATTTACGACTGGTCGCCGACACCAGCACACGAGCACGGCCGATTCGACGACGACGATCCGGATGGCGATCCCGCGGACGACCGCGACGAGGACGACGACGAGCCGAGCGAAGCTCTGTCGTTCGCGCTTCAACTGGCACTTAACGAAGTGCCGGGTCCGCAGCCTGGACCGAGGTTCGGACCCGACGCGGTGGGGCGGCTTGAGCTGTTGGGCTGGCAAGAGGACGAAGAGGCGGCCAAGCTTCAGCCCCTGATGCTCCTGGCCGAGCTGTGCGAGGCGGCACGAGAGCTGGTGTCGGCCTTGATGGGTACCAACACTCATCCGGAGCTGCTTGCGGAAGCGCAACGCTACGCGGTCGCGGTGTCCGACGAAGCGCTGCCGATAGGACAGTTCTATGCCTGTGGCGTCCGACTTGAGAATACGGACTTCGCGCTCGCCGCTGAAATGAGAGAGGGCGACCGGCCACCTCTGCTGGCATCCCAAGCGGTGGCGCTGCAGTCTCTGCTCCATCTGCACGCCGCCACGCTCATGTCGCATCCGCAGGGTGCGGCCTGGGCAAGCGGTGCAGCGGCCTATCGTAGGCCCTCAGGCGCGACCGCCGACGCTCAGGCAGCCGCACGACGGTTCTCGGCGGCTGTCCAAGCCGCCGGAACTCTGATTGGCCCCCGCGCTCAGGCGGCGGTCGCCGAAGCGGCTGAGGCTCTAGGCGCCGGCCCCAATCCTGAGCGTTCGTCCCAGGTTTCCGGCGGCGTTCTCGGCGGGTTCGTCCGGGCGGTAGCCGGGGCGCTGAAGGTTGCAGATAGCGGCATGCTCGGGCGGTTTGTCTGGGACTCGCTGAAGGGCACTGTGATCGTCGGCACAGGCATCACGGGAGCGACCGGTGGGCTCGATCTTGTCTACCAACTCTTGCTTGACCAGGCGCCGAATCTTGCGGTCCTCGCCGCCTATCTCGGCACCGAGCTGCACTGGCTGGAGACCGTGGCCGGAGTCCTAATGCGGGTCCGCGATTGGGTGAAGCAACAGGGGGACCAGCCGTGAGTGCTGCCTTACGCCGAGAGATCGGGGAGGGTCCGATCTCTGACCGTGAGCCAACGTCCGCCCATGGCGCATCTCGGATGAGCGCTGCTTGCCGGTAGCCCTCCGCCTGAATCAACGGCGCATCGGTCAGGTAAGAGTATGGGAGGATCCGGTGGTCGGCCCCACTGACGAACAACTACGGCATGCAGCCACGAAGCTGAAAGCTGCACTCGACGCTATCGACCGCGTCCACTGGGAGCGCGTCTATATCGACAACTACCCGCGGGGCGCCTGTGGTCACTGCGCCGAACTTCTCGCGTTCCACCTGAACCGCAGCTTTGGCGTCGTTCCCGACTACGTATGCCGGGTCTTCTATGGTGACGATGGCGAGCGCCTCAGCAGCCACGCCTGGCTCGAACTCCACGGCCTGATCCTCGACATTTCAGGAGACCAGTTCGGGTGGCCGGGAGTCATCGTGACCCGCCGCTCGTCTCTCCACGAACGAGGACGTGAGGAAGAGCGCCATCGATGGGCGCTCGATCCCGGCTGGTGGGGGCAGTACTGCGCCGGAATATGGCGAGCCGCGGAAGTCCTCATGTCCGGCGAAGCTGGGGCAAGCACCTCCTGACAGCTTTCCGTGTGGGTCTGCTATCCGGCACGAATTCAACGTCCGCTCGTGGCGCATTGCGGGCTCGGGATCTGATCAACCGCTAGGGCAGCCGGTCGGTGATGAAGTTGGCCGTACCAGTCGCAGTCGGTGGGTCCCGATTGGCAAGGACGGCCACGGTGTAGGCGTCATGGCCTTCACCGGCCGGGAATATCCGCAGTTCGCCATTCATGCCGGGCGCGCCGCCGTTGTGGCCATAGAAGCGGCGGCCATCGCCAGCCGGGGCACCGAAGTCGTAGCGCCAGAACTTGCCGTCGACGCCGGTGAAGCCGCCGTCTGTCAGCATCTTGGTATGGGCGGCGTCGAGCAGGCGGGTGGCCATCAGGGCGTCGGCGAACCTGCCGAGGTCGCCCACTGTGGAATAGCCGCCGCCGGCCGGAGTACCGCTCCAAGGCTGGGTGTCGGCGGCGTTGTAAATCTTGCCGCTGGGGCCGGTCATGTAGCCGGTGGCGCGTTTGGGCAGGCGCACGTTCTCCGGCTGGTTACCGGTAGCGGTCATGCCGGCAGGCACGAAGATGTGGGCGGCGATGTAATCATCGTAGCTGCCGCCGCTGACGGTCTCGACGATACGTCCCAGCAGCATGAAGCCGTAATTGGAGTAAGCGTTGCGCGCGCCTGGCGCGAACAGCGCGGTCCGCGCGCCATATAGTGTGACGTAGTCGGCGGGGGTCTTGATCTCCAGGCGGTGGGCGAAGAATTCCGGCCCGAAGATGTCGCCCGTGCCGCCGGTGTGGGTGAGCAGGTTGTTGACGGTGACGTGCTCGGCGATGTCGCGGTTGGGATAGTTCGGCAGGTAGCGGCCGATGGGGGCGGTGAGGTCAATCCTGCCGGCCTGGACCAGCTGCATGATCGAGACCGCGGTGAACATCTTGCCCATGGAGCCAAAGCGGAACTGGGTGTCGACCGTGGCCGGGGTCTTGGCCTCACGGTCGGCAAGGCCGTAGGCGGCGGTGAGTACCGGCTGGCCAGCGTGGGCGATCAGGACGGCGCCGGAGAAACGATCCTCGGCTGCGGCCTTCTCTAGCCGCGCGCGGGTGGCTGCGGCCAGGGCGGCGGGCGCGAGGCGCGGCGGCCCGGCCACGCCGGGGGGAGGCCGACCGGGGCCCAGCCCGACGCCGGTGATTTTGTGCGGCTGGTCGGCGGTGATGTCGAGGCGGAGGATCGCCCAGCTCTCCATGTTTGGGTCGAAGACCGAGACTTCCGCATGGGTCGGCGTGGCGGCGATCAGGCCGTGAGGCTGCAAGGAGGCCATCTGGCGACGCATGCCCGGGGTGGCGGCTTCGGGCTGCTTGGCCGCTTCGTGGGCGAAGGCCTGGAAAGCGTCGTCGCCGGCCCTGGCGGCCGCGAGCATGCGGTAGGCCAGTTCGCTCGCGGGGCTCGGTGTGACGGGGCCCGAGGCGGGCGGTGGCGGCGGTGGCGGCGCTGGCTGCGCGACGGAGAAAGGGGCTGAGGCCAGCATGAACGCCGCCAGCGCCGTTGCGGAACCGATGCGATAACCCATGTCGCTCCCCTTACGCCGAACGGCGCTCGACGAAGCCTCGGAGGCGCTCATGGCGAGAATACGGCCCCGCTTGTCGCGGCGGATGCGGATCGCGGGCGCGCGACGCAAATTTCTAACCATCAGAGGCCGCCGCCGTCCTCCGTCGCTCGCGGACCCGCTTGAGCTAATGAATGTCCGCATTCTGGAGAAACATGAAGTTCCGCTCCTGGCGCGGAACTGCCGCTGATCGACTTGATGGCGCGAACGATGGGTGCCGATCAGACATCCGGAGCCAACACCCTTTGATCGGGAACGCCGACGCAGTCTCGCCGGCGCGACTTCAACCCGATCACATAGAGCCGGCGAGCCGATCGTTTGCTTCGTCGAGGAAAGCGACGAGATCGTCGGGTTTTCCCGTGCGCGTGGCGCGCCATTCCTCGATCGGCCTGGCCATAGCCAATTCGCGAGCCTGCCGTGACAACTCTTGAAGGCCGGCGTCTGGCCGGCCGGCGTCGCCTACATGGAACTCTCCCCATCGCGAGAAGGCGAGAACCCACATCGAGGTGATCAGGGCGAGATTCCAGCGCGACCAGTCCGACGTGCTCGCGAGGGGTTGCTGGATCGCTTGGCGCTGACGATTCAGAATGGCGCGCACCAGTTTCAAGCTGGCATTCTGCTGTGCGGGCGAGCTGTGCGCGAAGAGGAACGCCGCGATATTGGTTGTCTGCCCTTCACGTGGGCCCTGGAACAAGCGGGTCTGGTGATCCGGCCTTGGCTCCAGGAGTGCTGCGAGCTCGTCGATCCAGATCACCGAGGCGTCGTCGACGCTAGCGCGCTCGTTCACGAGCAAAGGATGGATCACGTCGCGAAAGAGCCACGGTTCGGACCACCCGAGCGCGCCCATGTGGCCACGCAGGGCGTCGATGAGAAACTTCAAGTCTACCACTGATATCTTCTCAGGAAGGGCGTCGTGCAACGCGGACGTCACGCTCTCGTAGGTTTCCGATAGCTCGGTCCTCTGAGCAGTTCGCCGAAGCATCGAACCCAAGACCTGAATCCGCTCTTCTTTAGAAAATTGCGCGAGTAACGGCAGGACGGCGCTGAGCCCAGCGGGCTCTTCAAGCGCTTTCACAAGCACCTCGAAGCCGAACCATCGGAACAGCCCATTGGGACTTTGCAACAAGCGATCGCGCTGTTCATCGGCGATGTCGAATGTCACCGACAGCGTGATCTCGCTGACAATCTGACTCAGAAGCGAAAGCCGCTTCCATTCCAAAGCGTCCGGCTTTGACGACGTTCGCGCCAATTCAGCTTCGGCGACTTGAAGCAGTACGCTGGGCGCATGCCACCAAAGAAGCCGGATCGCGAAAAACTCGGCCCAGGTCAGGGCGACGTATTTCGTGGGGTGATAGAGGTGTTCCAAGCGGCGTGTGCTGCGGAGCAGCACCTTAAACGATGTGTGAAACAACTGAGGATCGATGATCGCGATCTCGTCCTCAGGCTCGCCTTCGGAACGTTCGAAGGCGGCGCCCAGGAAGGCTCCAAGGAAGTTTAGGAAGTCGGCTTGGGACTCGATCTCCCGGAATTTGCGATCGTCTGAGCTCGAATGCGCAAGGAGTTCACCGAGCACGTTCCAATATCCAGAATCGGTGGCGAAGTCGCCGCTTCGCTCTTGCAGCCAGCGGCGCAGGCCAGCCGCGTTCGGTAATGCGAGCGACTCGCCGTCGAGCCAGCCGAGCTCCGCCAAGCGTGCCTTCAGCGGATCGCCCGACAAGCCATTTAGCGATGCTTCGCCGGTCCAAAGCGCCAGACTGCTTCCGGAGAGGTCGCCTTCCAGAGACTTCAGCGGCTCGTAGCGCCGCTGCCGCGTCGAGTACGCCGTCGAATCAAACAGCAGTTCGATGGCGGGACTTGCGCCAACAGCTTCGGCTGCTGACGCCTGTGCCTCGCGAACTAAATCGGTCGTGTATTCCTCAACCGCAAGGAGCACGTCCTCCGGGATCGGCGTGACCAGCAACGGGTAGTTTTCGGCGGCCTTCTGAAATGAATTCGAGAGATTGAAGCCAGCGGCCGGCAATCCATCGCGTCCAAGAATGACGATGTAGCGGTCATGCAGCCGGCCTTCCTTCAGGCCGTAGATCCGCAGCTTTAATCGGCTCAGGGGCCTTCGGTTTTGCTCACAGCTGGCGACGAGATTGTTGACGCGGTCGCTTCCAGGCGGGTTCGCTTCCGACGATGCGTCGTCGCCTTCCTTCGCCGGTTTGGGGAGGCTCGTGAAGACGATGTAGTCGGTGTCGGAGGCCGCTTGGAGAAGCAACAAGGCCAGCCCGGCGGTCTCGAAATACGGGTCGAAGATGATGATCTGGTGTTGAGCGTATTTGCCGAGGAGGGCTTTGAGCCACTCGACGAACTGTAGTCGGCCGTCGCCGTCGCCTTGTGACATGCGAGGAAAGAAGCGGCCTTCCGATTTCGGGGGGTGAAGTCGTGAAAGCAATGAACCGATGTTCCGATTCACCGGAACCCACGGATCGCGTTTGCGATCGCCAACAACGCTGCCGAAGCCCGCGTTTCCACGGCTAACCGTTGTGGCGGCGGCCACCCGGGGCGCCATGGACGGATGGGCCGTCTTCTCCAGCCAATCGAATTTCACGGCGCTGGCGACTGCGCCCAACATCGTCCCTTGAAAATGAATCTCTCGGATGTAACTGCCACGCCAACGGCAGCACAGCGCACCGCTCCGAGCATCGGCGTCCTTTAGGCCGAAGACCTCGACCTCGGCAGTGTCAATTATCGCGCGCAGCTCGGCCCCGACGACAAAAGCGCATTCGAACCCGTCGGTGTCGCGACGCTGAGCGGCGGAGATCGCGGTGTACAGCACTTGGCCGTTGTTCTCGAGACAGAGGCGAAATTGAAAGTCGTTGAAGTGGCTGGGCGCGACCGGGTTGAACTGCACAGTCACAACCGCATCAGCATCCGTCCAGGTGACGTCGAGAAGTGTGTGCTCGGCGCTGTCCAACGCGGGGAACACCATTAACTCCACGTCTCCGATGCGTGGCGCGTCGACACTGCCGAAGTCGAGGCCGGTGTCTTCCTTGAGCCGCCTCACAATCAGGGCCGCGAGCGCCGGATCGTAGCCTCCACCGACCTGAAACAGGATCTCCTTGTCCGATCGCATGATCGATGCACTGAACGCGCCGGCTCCGCCATGGGGACTCGACGGTGTTCGTCGGTCGTAGGCGTCGCGATTGAGGAGAGCTGCCGCGGGCCGGTAGATCATACGGTCGGCCGGCAGGGCGGCTTCTCCGACGCGAGCGCTTAGCTTGCCGGAAAAGAGGAGCTTCAATTCGTCGCTAAGCGCAGCGAGCGGCGCGCCGCCACTCAGACGTCGGAGCAGATCCGGACAAATGCTGCTCTCGACATACAGGTTGAGACGGATGACTTGTGCTTGGATTTGGCCAATCGTTTCAAAGTCATCTTCTTCTCTCGCTGACCAACTGTCGTTGGAGAAGTTGTACGGAACCAGGCGGCCGTAAACGACGTGCGACTCGGTCACCCCGTCGGATTTGATCTGCAAGATCCACAGCTGCAGAGCACACGGACCGGCGTCGACGGCAAACAGCCGCCTAAACCGCTCATCTTGGATCAGATCGTCCAGGGTAGCCATCTCATCCCCGCGAACACTCACCGACGAACACCGCCCAGATGAAGCGCCGGTCAGCCGTTAAGTCGTCCCGGAAGCACCTCGGTGCCTCGCGCGCCATCTATCCGCGCGAAGCGACGGTCAACAATCTCAAATTGAGGGGGCTCAGCGCTCCCGGCGTCGCCGGCGTCTTCGCGTCTCGCCGAAAAGAGTCAGTTAGCCTTCGACACGAACCAGGCTTTGGGGTCGCACCTGCTTTGATCCCCGCAGGTTCGAGGCGAAGGTCTCCGTGGACGAGGCGATTGCGAGAGCTCTTGATTGCGCGGAGGGCATCATGGCCAGCGGCCCATGCGCCGCACCAACAGGTCGAAGACATGGCCGCACCGACCAACCGTCACAGAACTCCCAGATCAACCTTGCCAACGGGGAGCCGTCCAGACATGGCGCTTAGGCGACACCTGCCCAACCTGTCTGGTCTCCCAACAGCGGAGGTGGACGCGTGAGGATTCAGGTGCTTCGAGCTGCGAGGTGTTCGTCGCAGATGTTGCTCACAGTCTGCTGCAGGACGGCCACGCGCGCTACGAGCCACGCGAGTTCTTCCAGAGAAATCTTGTAGTGTTTCGAGTAGCGGGCATCCACATAAGCTCGCCGCAAGAGCTCCCAGGCGCGCTGTTCGAACCGTGTATCTCCTGGCCACGCTGCGATGGTGAGCGGGGCCAGACGCTCGGCCTGTGACCGCAGGAAGTTCAGCTTGTGGGACTTCGGGCTGTACAGCGTCAGGACGAGCAGTAGGCAGTGGTAGAGCCGTTCTGTTGCTTGGTGCAGCAGGAATGCAGCGTCCTTGAATTCATTTTCGCCAATGGCGAACCGGGCCACCTTGAGTGCGCTCAGCGCCTTGCCATTCCAGTCGTCGAAATACCCCTGCGCTTCTACGGCGGCTTCTGCAGCCGAGAGTGGCTCGGGGTGTTCGAACGGGTGGTCGGGGGCTTCGTAGAGGACGACGCCGTCCCGCACGATGTCGATGAAGAACGGGCGGCCGCGCTTGAGCTGCTTGTTCACGTCGGCGAGGTCGTGGACGATGAAGTTCGCCGGCGCCGTCAGCTCGTGCGCTATCTGGTAGGCGCGAAGGAGATGGTCGTCGGCCTTCCCCCAGTAGTCGGGGAGGTCGGTGAGCTCGGGGTGGTTCACGACGACCAGGAGGTCGTAGTCGGACTTGTAGCCACCCTTGGGATCGTCGACCCAGTCGCCGCGGGCATAGCTGCCGAACAGGATGATCTTCAGGATGCGCCCAGCTTTGCGGTGTGGGGCGTTGCGACCTTTGAGCGCGTCCTCGAACTCGGCGAACAGGATTTCCACGACGCGGCTGAGCTCGCGTCGCTTGCCGTCCGGCAGATGGTCGAGGCTGGTCTTCACCCGTCTTCTGTCCCGTGAACCGCCCGTCGTGACAAGGCAGGGATTTGGGTCGCAGGAGGAGCGTCTGCTGTCTCGTGAAGTCTGGTTGAGTCGCGGCGTCGCGTCTCCTTTGCCGGTGTCTGCGCTGACGCGGCCTCTCGTGGCTTGATCTGGTCGGGTCCGGTCCGCCCGCAACGGCGGGCCCGGCTTTCTTCCCCTGGCCCCTTCGGGTCCATTCCTCGCGAGGCAGGAAAGCCGGGCCTTCGCCGTCCTCCGCTGCGCTGCGGGCCTTAGGGCTGCGGGCGGCCCTGTTGGACCTACGACTTTGGGATCGCCATCGAGGCGGCGGCAGGCGCGGCACGACAGATCAGGAGACCTACCATGGCGAACATCGGCACCTTCACCAAGACTAACGACGGCTACACCGGCGTCATCCACACCCTCACCATGAACCTCAAGTCGGTGACGTTCCGCCCGACAGACAAGACCGAGGGAAAGGGCCCCGACTTCCGCGTGATGGCCGGCGCCGCCGAAGTGGGCGTGGCGTGGAAGAAGATCGCCAAGAACGAGCGGGACTACGTTTCGGTGAAGCTGGACGACCCCAGCCTGCCGCGGGCGATCTCCGCCAACCTGTTCGACGGCGAGAACGGCTACGACCTGGTGTGGTCCCGTCCCCGGCCCAAGGACAAGGCCACTCGCAAGGCTCCAGCCGAGTGACCCGAGCGCGCCCCACCGGTCTCCGGTGGGGCGCTTTCTTCGGGCTGGAATGAGATCTCGCAGGACCACGACGCGCGCCGGCTTCGGCGCGCGTCGTGTCGCGTGGACGCAGCTTCGCGCGGTCCGCTGGCCAACAACGTTGCTTCCGTTCAACGCCGGGCACTCGATCCGCGGTCTGATTTTGCAATCGAACCGCTGTCTTGATGCTGTTGCCTCACTCCAGGAAGGTCGGTTGACATCGCCGAAATTGAAATGGATTTTCCGATTTAACGAATTCAAGGCGTTTTCGCGTTCTCATTCCCGCTTTGTCCGCGGGTCGACAATCGAGGATCGGATGATGATGGGCGGCGTGGTCGCGATGAAGAAGACGGTTCTGCGGCTCGCGCTTGTCGCGACCGTGCTGAGCGTGCCCACGGCCCTGATAGCGCAGGGCCGAGCCACTGCCGACATGCCCGGAAAGACAGCTTCCGGGATCGCCTACGTCCAGCCGAAGGACTGGGTGGTGACCAAGCAAGGGTCCGCCACCGTGTTCGCGACGCCGGAAGCTGATCTCAATATAGCCGTCGTGGAGGTCGGAGCCGCGGCGAACGCCCAGGCGGCCGCGATGAAGGCCTGGTCGCTTTACAAACCCAGCGCCAACCGAACGGTGCGACTGGCCACGCCGGGCACCGCCGCCGACGGCTGGGAAGAGCGCGTCAACTTCGCCTATGACACCTCGCCTGGGGAACGCGCGGTGATTTCGGCGCTCGCGATGCGCAGGGGCGCCGCATGGACCGTCGCCATCGTCGATGGCTCGGACGCGACCATGAACAAGCGCGCCGCCGCCGCGTCGATCATCGAACGCAGCCTGCGGCCAGCCGGCTATGCGCCCGAGACCTTCGCCGGCAAGACGGCCCATCGGCTGACGCCTGAGCGGATCCAGGCGCTTCGCGACTTTATCGGCGAGTCCGCGCGTGAACTCGACGTGCCCGGCGTCGGAATCGCCTTGATTGATCAGGGTAAGGTCGTCTGGGAAGGCGGCTATGGCGTGCGCGAACTTGGCCGCCCCGAACCCGTCGACGCCCACACCAAATTCATGATCGCGTCCAACACCAAGGGCATGACGACGCTCCTGCTGTCGGTGCTGGCGGACGAGGGCAAGCTGCGCTGGAACCAGAAGGTCACCGACCTCTACCCGTCATTCCGCCTGGGCAGCGACGCCACCACCAAGTCGACGGAGATCCAGCATCTGGTCTGCGCCTGCACCGGCCTGCCGCGGCGCGACTACGCCTTCATTCTGGCCGACGGCAAGGCGCCTGCGTCCGACACCTTCCGCCAGTTGTCGCAGACCGAGCCGACCAGCACGTTCGGCGAGCTCTTTCAGTACAGCAACCTGATGGCCGCGGCGGCCGGCTACGTCGGCGGCTCCCTGGCCTATCCGAAGCTCGAGATCGGCGCCGCTTACGACAAGGCCATGCAGACCCGCATCTTCGGGCCGCTCGGCATGGGCGACACCACCTTCGACTTCAATATCGGCGAAAGCGGCGACTGGGCGCGGCCGCACGGCTTCAACGTCGATGGCCAGATGACCGAGATGTCGAACCACTTCAACCATCTCATCTCGCCGTACCGCCCGGCCGGCGGTGCTTGGTCGAGTGCGGCCGACGTGGCGCGGTATGCTGAGCTGGAACTGTCGAAAGGCGTCACGCCCGACGGCAAGCGCCTGGTGACCGAAGCCAACCTGCTGGAGCGGCGCAAACGGGGCGTGCCGACGGGCGAAGGCGCCTGGTACGGGATGGGGCTCTTCAACGAGGTGGTCTCCGGCGTGCCGGTGATAACCCACGGCGGCACCCTGCAGGGCTTCCATAGCGACTGGTGGATCCTGCCGGGTGCGAAGATGGGCGCGGTGCTGCTGACCAACGCTGACTCCGGCCCCGCCATGTTCGAGCCCTTCCTTCGCCGGCTGTTGGAGGTGGCCTATGACGGCAAGCCGCAGGCAGCGCTGGACGTGGCCACCGCGGCGGCTCGGATGAAGGCGCAGGCCAGGGCCAAGCGTGCGCGCCTGACGATCCCCGGCGATGCCGCCGCGCTCGCGGACTTAGCGGCGAAGTACCGCGACCCCGAGTTCGGCAATGTCATCACCCTGCGGGACAAGGGCGGCGCGAAATGGGTGGAGGCCGGGGCTGTCGAAGGCCCGGTGGCGACCCGACAGAACGCCGACGGAAGCATCTCGCTGGTGTCCATCGGTCCCGGGGCCATCGGCCTCGATGCCGCGATCGGCCGCGCGAATGGCCTGCGCACCTTGACGGTACGAGATAGCCAGCACGACTACGTCTACACCGAGGTCCGCTGACGCCTAGGCTCGCAACCTGCGCCATGGGCTGCGGAAGATCGCTCCGAGGGCTAGAAGCTGACGCCCGTACCGATCAGGTGATAGGTCAGGGCGACGTAGAGCATGAAGCCGAAGGCCGGCACGAGCGCGACGGCGAAGACCTTCGCGAACCAGCCGGACCCGGGCTTGAAGACCTGCAGCAGGTTCCACAGTGCCACCAGAAGCCCGCCGACGAAGGCGACGAAGCACGTTAGCTGGGCCAAGTGCATCCAGAGCGCGAGGCTGCCGCCCTTTGTGGAGAGCGCCTGGCTGAAGACGAACAGCCACAGGCCCACGCCGCCCAGCGACAGGGCGGCCCCGATCCTCACCGCGCGATAGGCCTGCGCGCGGGGGCCCTTCAGGTCGAAGGACCGGCCGTAACGCCGCCGCGCAATGGCGATGACTGGCCAGAGGAGCGCCGTCATGCCCAGCAGGCAGAGGCTCGCGATCACCAGCGGCACTTCCAGGCCCGTCCCGGCAAACCCGGTGGGGCGCACATAGATCTCTATGGGGGCGACGCCGTCGCCCGCCCAGCGGACGACCTTGCCGTCCTTCACGGTCGCCTGGATTTTGTCGTGGCCGCCGACCTCGTTCCAGAGGAACGGCTTCACCTCCACGAACTTGGCGGGGTGATAGAGCGGCTGGGCAGTGATGGTGCCGTCGGGGTTCGCCTTGAGCTTGTTCTGGGAGATTAGGCCCAGCAGCGAGATGAAGGTCGACTTCGAGCCTCGCGTATTGCCGTAGGCCCCGGCGATCATCGCCGCGTGGGTCTTGGCGGTGGCCGCATCGACCCGTGTCGTCGTTGTCGCGGTCGCAGGCAGGTAGCGGTCGGCGAATTCCTCCAGCAGCGTCTGGCGCAGGATATGGCCAGCGCCGTCCTTCCCCGGCGCGTTCACCGAGATGAAGATGCCCATCTGATCGTCGGGAAACAGGATCAGGTCGGTGTGGAAGTAGTTGGTGTCGCCGGCATGCCCGATGGCGCGGTGACCGTTGATGTCCCGCTCCATGAAGCCCAGCAGGTTGCCGTTCAGGTCGGGAAACGCTCGCCACGCTGTGGTCTGCATGAGTGTGGCGGTTTCGGGCTTGAGGATATGGGCGTCGCCGAGCCGGCCAAGCTGGAGTTGGGCAATCATGAAGCGCGCCATGTCGTCGCCGGTGGAGGCGAGCGCGCCGGCCGGGGCCGGTCCCACGATTTCATAGCCTGCGCCGGGCTTGTCCCAGGTCTCGTAGCCCTTGGCCATGTGTGACGCCAGGGCCGCGGGCAAGGGCTGTCGGAACGTCGAGCTCTTCATCCCCAGCGGGTTCAGGATGTGGCGCTCGATATAGTCGTCGTAGGGCTCGCCGGAGACGCGTTGGACGATGTAGCCGGCGAGCGCGGTGGCGTAGTTCGAATAGCCGGGTCCCTCGGCGGGCAGGAAGATGCGTGGCGGGACATAGCTCTTGAGAAAATCGCCAAGCGCCGGCGGCGGGCGGCCAAACTCGATGACGTCCATGGCGCGTTCTTCGAAGCCCGCGCGGTGCGTCATGATCTGGCGAAGGGTTACGGGTACCCCTTTGTAGGCGGGAATCTTGAAATCGATATAGCCGTTCACGTCGGCGTCAAGGTTGAGCTTGCCCGCTTCAACCAGCTGCATCACCGCGGTCCAGGTGAACAGCTTGGACGTCGATCCGGGCCGGAACAGGGTGAGCTTTGGATCAACGGGGGTGCGCTTTTCGTAGTCGGCGAAGCCGTAGCCCTTCTCCAACAGGACTTGGCCGCCCTTAACGACGACGACCACCGCGCCCGGTACGCGGCCGGTGTTCAGGGCGTTGGGAATCAGGCCGTCCAGCCAGGCTTCGGCGTCGACCGCCGTCAGCGCGGTAGCCGGTGAAGGTGCGGCGGCCAAGGGCGTAGTAAGGGGCGCGGCGCTCGGCGACGGCTTTGGGCTGGGCTCCCGCGGAGCCTGGGCCCAGGCGAGAGGCGTCGTGAGCAAGCCAAGTCCGAGCGCCAAGCCTGCGATGATGAATGTTGGCCTCATGGCGCTAGGTCTCCAGGATCTCATGGTTCAAAGCCGGTCCAGGCAGGTTCGTCGGGCGTGCGCGCTAACCGTGCGGCGGCATAGTTGGGCCGAGCCCGCAGGCCGGCGCAGAAGCGGGTTGTCATCTGACCTATGGCTGGATCGGATTCCAGTTGCCGGATCCAGCCATGTGCGGCGCGGAAGTCGCGATGACGCGAGAACAGCCGGTAGTCGGAGTTCCCTAGAATCAGGTCGGCGACCAGGATCGCGGGATCCATGCATATGCGCCGTTCCAAGGCTGCCTGATCGCTGACCCGGCTCCAGTCGATGCGGACATGGCTCACGCAGTCGCAGGACTCGGGCGGGGCCTGTACGGCGTCTGCAAGGCGCAGCACGCCCCGCTCGCGGAACCTGGTGACGAACCGCCGAGCGGCGGCTGCGTCGCAGCCCAGCAGCACTGCCAGCGCCTCGCCACGCGGAAGCGGCCGGCCTTCGAGCTTGGCAAGCAGGCGCAACTCCTCGCGAGACGGGGCGTTGGTGGGGTCCGAAGCCCGTCTCATTGGCTGCCGTCGCACTCACCCTGCACGTGATCTCCATAAGGCACGTCCCAGACAAGCCACGCGGGTCCGCGAGCAGTGAGGGCCTGCGCCGTCAGAAATTCGCCGACAGCGCGACGCCGACGGTGCGCGGCCGGACCAGGCCGGCCTGAAGTGCGCCGGCGGGGGTCGAGCCGAACCCCGCGAGCGAAAGGATGCCGCGTTCGTCGGTCAGATTCTTCACAAAAGCCTCGATCCGGTACGCCCGGATCGTCACGCCGCCCCGGAGATCGACGGTCGTGAAGGCCGGCACGGAGATCTGGCCGATCGTGGCGTTGAAGTCCGACCGCCGGCGTCCGGTGAACCCGACGCTGGCGCCCAGGAACAGGCTGGTGTCGCCGGCTAGGGGGTGGTTGTAGTCGGCGTTCAGGGAGCCGGTGATAGGCGAGGAATACGGCAGCCGGTCGCCGTCGTGACCGCCGAGCAGTGGGCCGGTCGCGGCGGTGAGGTGGGCCTCGGTATAGGCGCCGGTGGCCGAGAGCGTCAGCTCGGTTGTGGCGGCCCAGGTGACCGCGCCTTCGACGCCCTTGCTTTCGGCCGAGCCGCCGTTGGTGTTGACTCCGAACCCGCCCACGTTCGCCAGCAGCTGGATCTTGTCCCAGGTGATGAAGAAGCCGGTCAGCTCGTAGGTGATGGCGCGCCCGACGTCGCCTTTGACGCCGACCTCGTAGTTGATGATCGAGTCGGATTCGAAGACCCGCGGCACCGCCAGCGGGACCAGCGGGTTCAACGCGTTCGGGCCACCGGGGCGATAGCCCTTCGCGACCCGCGCGTAGAGGGTGGTGTCGTCATTCAGCTTGTACTTGGGCGCTACGGCGAAGGTGAACACGTTCTCCGAAGACCTGCCGGTCACCAGCGAGGCTCCGCCGGCCAGCGGTCCGCCGTTCAGCTGGTTGTCGTGCTGATCATTGCGGCTGATGCGGCCGCCGAGGCTGACGTCGAAGCGGTCGGTGAAGTGATAGTCGGCGTTGGCGAAGGCCGCGTACTCCAGGTAGTTCGACTTGAGGATCACCGTTTGCAGGCCGCCAAGGCCGGGGACGACTTGCGGGGCGTTCGGGATGCTGATCGCACTCAGGTTCTGGTTGAGCACGTTGTCCTCGCGCGTGAAGAACCCGCCCACCAGCCACTCGAACTTCTGCGCGGGCGAGGCCAGCCGGATTTCCTGGGTGAACTTTTTCTGATCGAGGAACTGCAGCACGTTGGAGCCGACCGGCTGCTTGAAGATGGTCGAAAGTAGTGCGCCCAACTGAGCCGACGCATCCTGGTTGGTGTCCTGGTGCAGGGTGCCGTAGCTGGTCGCCGAAACGAGGTCGGCGGGGCCGAAGTCGTAGTCGATGGTCGCGTTGTAGATGCGGTACTCGATCTTGTTGGGCGAGGAGAAGGTGCGGCTTTGGGTCAGATCGCCGTAGAGGGGTGAAAGCGTCGTCCGGTTCACATCCTCCGTGTTGGTGCCCTTGCCGTCGATGTTCTGGCCCACGGCCGACAGGCGAATGCTCAGCTTGTCGATCGGCCGGACCAGGAAGCCGAGCCGCAGGCCGGTGTAGGTCGCGCCGTTGACGTTGCGGACATGGCGAAGCGGGTCGTCGATGAAGCCCGGCTGGTTGTCGTAGTAGCCGCCGACGCGGATCGCGGCGCGGTCGCTAAGGGGCAGGTTGACCACGCCCTTGATCGCTCCGCCGGTCGCCGCGGAATTGGTACTGTCTATCTCGCTGTCGAGACGTCCCGACATGGCCGAAGGATCCGGTGGGTTGGTGACGAACTTCAGCAGTCCGCCCAGGCTGCTGGCGCCGTAGAGCGTGCCCTGCGGCCCCCGAAGGACCTCGATCCGACGCATGTCGAAGGTGTCGAAGTCGGGCGCATGGATGGCCCCATTGGCGAGGCCCGTAACCGAGCCATAGGGGGTTTCGTCGACGTAGGTTCCGATCGTCGCGCTCACGCCGCCGGCGTTGATACCGCGCAGCACCAGCCGGTTGGAGCCGGGCTGAGAGGCGATCAGCGCCATCCCAGGCACGCGGCTTACATAGTCCTGGAAGCCGACCGCGCGCTGAATAGAGAGGGTCTCGCCCGAAATCGCGGTGACCGATTGCGGCACGTCGCGCAGGTTCTCTTCGCGCTTCTGGGCGGTGACGACGAGCTCTTGAACCGATGGCGCTTTCGCCGACGCGGCTTCAGCGGCGTAGCTCGCCGCCGGAAATGCCAAGGCACAGAAAGCTGCTCCGACAAGCAAGTTAAGCTTAGTGACAGCGTTCATAGAAATTCCCCCTGCAGAGCTCTCTAAGTCGAAGATGACAATAAATTTTCATCGCTGGCAAATGCTTTCCGAATTGGAACTTACGGTCGACGTCCCGCCTCCGGCGCCGCTAGTCCCCGGGCAGTTTTCGCCTGGTATTTCCGATCGCCGGGGTCACAGCATCCGCCGACCGCTCGGTCCGCCGGAATGCCCGATGCGGGATCGCCAGCTTCGCGTGGCGACTTCAGTGAAAGCGGTCCGGGCGCAGGTCATGCGCATCGACGCCGAAGGCCGCCAGATCGTCCGGTACGGGCTCGCCTTTCACCAGCGCGCAGGCCAGCCGGCCCATGGCCGGCGCTGTCTGGATCCCGTAGCCGCCCTGGCCTGCGAGCCAGAAGAAGCCCCGGGCATCGGGCGCATAGCCCACCACGGGGCTGCGGTCGGCCACGAAGCTGCGAAGGCCCGCCCAACTGCGCCGGATGCGCCGAACTTCAAGCGTCGTGGCCTGCTGAACCCGGTCGACCGCGATGGCCACGTCGAGTTCCTCCGGCTGCGCATCGCAAGGCTCCGTCGGCGTCTCGTCTCCGGGCGATAGCAGCAGGGCGCCCGCATCTGGTCGGAAATAGAACTGCTCATCGATGTCGATGACCATCGGCCACTGATCGCTCTGCGAGTCGGCGGGCGAATCGACGATCAGGGCGGTGCGGCGGTTTGGTTGAAGTCCGACGGTTTTCACGCCGGCGAGCTCAGCGATCACATCGGCCCAGGCGCCGGCCGCATCGATGACGACCCTGGCCTCGATGCGCAGGTCCGGCGTTTCGACCCGCCATCCTATCGCGATGCGGCTGAGGCTCACCACTTCGGCGTCCACGATGAGCTTGCCGCCCCGAGACTTGAGTTGCCGCAGCCACCCCTGATGCAGCAGATTGACGTCAACGTCCGCGGATCCGGTTTCAAGCGCGGCCGCCTCCACATAGTCTTCCTTGAGGATCGGGCACAGGGTGCGAGCTTCGGCCGCCGTCAGACGTTGGATCGACGGGCCGACGTCCGGCAGCATGCAGAAGCTATCCAGGGCGGCGAGTTGCGCGGTGGAGGCGATGTGGAGCGCGCCGCGCTGGCGCACCACTGGCCCGTCCACGAAACCGGCAGGTGGCGCGTAGAGGAAACTGCGGCTGGCTCGCGACAGCGCCCGGATCGGTGCGCTGCCGTAGATCTCGGAGAACAGCGCCGCGGATCGACCCGTCGAGTGCATTCCTGGAAAGGACTCGCGCTCGAGGACGATGATCCGGTGCGTTTCCGCAAGGGCCGCGGCGGCTGAGGCGCCCGCGATCCCGGCGCCGATGACAACGATGTCGGCGGTCTCGGTCTTCATGTCCTGTCGATCTTTCGGGCCTCTGCCAGGGCGACGCGGTAGAGCAACAGAGCCATGACAGCGCAAGGCAGAGCCACGATCGTGATGGCCGCGCCGACCGCAGTGGAACTGCGCAGCACATGTTCGAGGATGAGCGCCGGCAGGGCGGCGCCGAGCGCCAGGCCGATGCCGATGTTGATCAGGGAGGCCAGGCTGACGCTCAGGCCGCGCGCGTCGCCGGGCGCCAACTCCTGCAATACCGTGAGACCCAGCGCCTGGCCGGTGGTGGAGGCGAAGATCCACAGGCCCGCGAAGGCGAAGACAACGGCCGGCGAGGGCGCGACGATGAACAGGGTGCTGACGATGCCCAGCACCATCGTTCCCACGGCTAAGCGCAGGCGAGACGACCCGCCGCCGCTTGCGGCCATCCGGTCGCCGATCAGGCCGACGCCGAAGGACCCCGCGATCCCGCCGACGATCACCACGCCGCCCAGGACGACTCCGATCTCGGCGACGCTCACCGAGAATCGGCGGGTGAGGAAGGTCGGGAGCCAATTGAGGATGGCGAAGTCGCAGAGGCTCGCCAAGCCCATGGCTGCATAGAGCGGCGCCAACGTCGGCCAGAGCGCGGCCAACCGCCCGGCCGCATCGCGGAAGGGCGCGGGGCGGTCCGACGTCCCGCCGATCAGATGGCGGCGAGCAGGCTCGGGCACGGTGGCCGCCAGCACGGCGACCGGCAGGCCCAGCAGCCCTAGGATGACCAGGCTGGCCCGCCATGGGGCGAGCGCGCCCAGCAAGGGCACGCCGTGTAGCGCACCCGCCTGCGCGGCCTGCAGGATGAAGCCGCCGAGCGTGATGGCGACGCCACCCCCGATGACCATGCCCATCAGGAAGGCGCCGGTGCCGGCGCCGCGGCGATTGAGCGGGAAGCTGTCGGTGATGATCGACATGGCGGCTGGCGCCAACGCCGCCTCGCCGATGCCCACCGCGGCCCGGGCCGCGAAGAGCGCCCCGAAAGAAGGTGCGTAGCCGCAGGCGATGGTCGCCAGGCTCCAGATCGCCACGCCGGCGACGATCACTAGGCGACGGGGAAGCACATCCGCCGCGCGCCCCAGCGCCACGCCCGCAACGGCGTAGATCATACTGAAGGCTGCCCCCTGCAGCAGGCTCACCTGCACGTCAGTGATATGCAGATCGGCGCGGATCGGATCGACTAGCAGGCTCAAAATTTGCCGGTCGCTGTAGGATAGGATTGCGGCGATGCAGAACACGCCCACAGCCCACCACGCGCGGGACGCGGGCGGCCAGGGCGCTTCCCCGCCCGTCAGGCTCTCGGAGCTGGAGACGATCTTGATCGGTTGAATGGGACACCCCGCTTCGCTAAGACTTTACATATCTGAAAATGATTTGCCGCAACCGAAATGTGGGGCTTGCCATGCGCGTGTTCACCGCAGGACTGCAAAGCGAGACCAATACCTTTGCGCCGTGGCCGACCGGCGAGCGGGCGTTCGCCGAAGGGGGCATGCGCAGGGGCGGCGATGTCCTGAGGGGGAGCGCGCCGGATTACCAGACCGCGCAACGGTGGCGCGACCTCTGCGTCCGCGACGGCAACGACTTCGTCGCGGGCCTGTTCGCCTGGGCACAACCCTCCGGGCCGATCATCCAGAGTGTCTACGAAGCCATGCGCGACGAGATCCTGGCGGCTCTCCGCGAGCAGGGGCCGTTCGACATGGTGTTGCTGTTCCTGCACGGGGCCATGGTGTCGACGGGATGCGACGACTGTGAGACCGACCTCGTGCAGCGGGTGCGCGAGATCGTCGGGCCTAGTGCGGCCATCGGTGTCGAACTCGACCCGCACTGCCACCTCACCCAGGCCCTCGTGGACGTCGCCGACGCCATCGTGCTCATGAAGCAATATCCCCACGACGACTATCTGGAGCGCGGCGAAGACCTGTACGAAATCTGCCTGGCGAAGGCGCGGGGTGAGGTGCGTCCGACCTCGGCGCTCTTCGATTGCCGGATGGTGGGCTTCTATCGGACGACGCAGGAGCCCATGGCTTCGCTGGTGGCGGGCTTTCGGGCGGCGGAACAGCAGCCAGGAGTGCTGTCGGTGAGCTTCGCCCATGGCTTCCCCTGGGGCGATACGCCGAACACCGGCTCGCGGGTGTTGGTCATCACTGACGGTGACGCCGATCTGGCTGCCCGCCTGGCCGAGACGATCGGACGGGAAATCTATGACGCCCGGGAGGCGCTCCTGCCACGCTTCCCCACCGTCGAGACGGCCCTTAGCCAGGCCCTGGAGACTCGGGGCCTCGTCGTCCTCGCCGACACCGCCGACAACGCCGGCGGCGGCGCGCCGGGCGACAACACCAGCCTCTTGCGGGCGATGCTGGACCGCTGCGTGACGTCGGCCGCCCTGGGCGCCATCTGGGACCCGATCTCAGCCCTTGCCTGCGCCGATGCCGGCGTCGGCGCGACCCTGCGGCTGCGGATCGGCGGCAAGTCCGGACCGGCGTCGGCGGAGCCCCTGGATGTCGTCGCCACAGTGCGCGCGGTCCGCGAGCGCCACAGTCAGGCGGGTCTCGGCACGTCGCGCTCGGGGATGGGACTTTCCGTCTGGATCGAAGTCGCTGGGATCGACGTGGTGCTCATCTCGATCCGCACCCAGGTCTTTTCGCCTGACGCCTTCACCGGCCTTGGCATCGTTCTGGCGGACAAAAAGATGGTTGCAGTGAAGTCGAGCCAGCACTTCCAGACCGGCTTCGCGCCGATCGCGGCGAGGATCATCCCTGTGGCGACGCAGGGCGCGATCCAGATGGACTTCGCCACTTTGCCCTACGTGGAGAAGTCTGACCTCAACTACTTCCCGCGCGTCGCCGACCCGCTGGCTTGACACGCCTTGTCTTTTCGCCCGGCACCGCCAGGACTTTCGGACCTTCCAGGACGTCGCGAGGCGGCGGCGCCGGGGCCTGGGCGAGGGCTGCGATGAGCTGGGATTCCTCGCCCGAACAGATCGAAAGCACGCGGCATGGGCCCGGGCCGGCGTTCAAGTAGACGTGGCCCATTCCGCTATCGAAATAGATTGAATCTCCCGTGTTCAGCGTGGTGGGCGCGTAGAGGTCGGTGTGGAGTTCCGCCGTACCTTCAAGGACATAAGCATACTCCTCGCCCGGGTGACGAATGAGCTCGCTGAAATCCGAAATCGATCGGGCGTGAATCTCCGCGATGATTGGGATGAAGCGCTTGTTCAGCAGGTCGGCCACTGGATAGACATGCTCGTAAGGCTCGGTTTCGATCACCCGGCCTTCGCCCGCGCGCGTAATGCTGCGACGGCCCGTGACCAGGCTCAACGCCGCCGCGGCGCCTTCGGGCGAGAACAAAAGCCCTATGTCGATCTCCAGCCCCCGGCTGATCCGGGCCAGCTTGTCGTAACTGAGAGACATCTTGTCGTTCTCGACTTTCGAAAGAGTCGAAACCGGAAGGCCGGTGCGTTGGCTGACTTCAGATAGCGTCCAGCCATTGGCCAGTCGCAGGCTCTTCAGGACCGCACCCGGCTTTGCTTTCGTATTCACGCGAGATCAACTCCGCTGTCGCCCGCCACACCCTACTATGGGCTTTGTCGTCAGGTCCAACCAAGCGACCCAAGACGACCAAGTTTCGCGGCGAGCGGGAATATATCTAAACCGGAAAATGCTTGCGAAAAGAGAAATCACGTGACCTCATCGCGGCGATCAGCAGGTGTGGGGCGGATGACACGAGCTTCCCGAATTTCGGCGCTTGCCGCTCTTCTGTTCGCGCTTTCCGGCGCCGCGGGCGCTGACCCGGCGCCGCCTCCTGCCGTCCAGAGCGCCTGGCAGATGACGCACGCCCTGACGGCGGACGACGTCGGGGCCTATTTCGACGGCATGGTTCCCTCCGAAATGGAGCGCGCCGACATCGCCGGCGTCGTAATCGTGGTCGTCAAGGACGGCCAAACGCTATTCGAACGGGGCTACGGCCTGGCCGATGTCAAGGCGGGGCGACCCGTCGATCCCGACACCACGCTGTTCCGGCCGGGCTCCATTTCGAAGCTATTCACCTGGACGGCGGTGATGCAGCTGGTTGAAGCAGGCAAACTCAACCTCGACGCCGACATCAACAAGTACCTCGATTTCAAGGTCCCGCCCTACGACGGCGCGCCGATGACCATGCGGCAGCTGATGACCCACTCAGGAGGGTTTGCCGACACTTCCAAGGATCTATTTCCGCCCGATCTCAAGCATCTCAAGACACTCGGTCGGATGCGGGACGTGCCAATGCCCGCGCGCATCTTCCCGCCCGGGACCACGCCGGCCTATTCGAACTACGGCGCGTCCCTAGCCGGCTACATCGTCCAGCGCGTTTCCGGAGAACGGTTCGAGGGCTACGTCGCACAGCACATCTTCGCACCGCTCGGCATGACGCACTCGACCTTCGAGCAGCCGCTGCCCAAGGGCTGGTCGGCCAATATGTCGAAGGGCTACCGGACGGCGTCGGGCCCTCCAGGTCAGTATGAGCTTGTCCAGATGCCACCGGCGGGCGCGCTGGCGACGACCGGTTCGGATTTGAGCCGTTTCATGATCGCCCATCTGCAAGACGGAGAATATCAGGGCCAACGCATCCTGGGCGCCGCGACCGCGCAATACATGCACAGCCTGCAATTCCAGCCGGCGCCGGCGCTTCCCGGCATGGCGCTTGGGTTCTATCAGGAACCGGCGAACGGACACCGGGTGATCGGTCACGCCGGGGACACGGGCCAGTTTCACAGCGACCTGCACCTCTACCTGGACGACCACGTCGGCCTGTACATCTCGTTGAACAGCGCGGGTACGGGCGGCGCAGGCGCGCTTGGCAGCGGCCTTCGAACCTCAGTCTTCAGGGGATTCACCGACCGCTACTTCCCAGCGCCCAGGTCGGCGGCGCCGCCGACCTGGGCGGATGCCAAGACCGACGGTCGAATCCTGGCCGGCTACTACGTCGGCACCGGACGGTCCGACGCCGGTTGGACCAGAATCCTCAGCTTCCTGTTGGGGCAGACCAAGGTCTCCTCAGACCAGGATGGCGTCGTCACCGTTTCGTCCTATCGCGGGGTAAACCATCAGCTGCAGCGCTGGCGCGAAATCGGACCTTTCCAGTATCAGGCGATCGGCAGTGCCAGCCGGATGGCGGCGGTGATCAAAGGCGGCAAGGTCACCCTGGTCATGCGCGACGACTATCCGCCGGTGGAGGCGCTGCAGCCTGTGCCCACTGCCATGTCGGCGGTCTGGAACCCGCCGCTGCTGTATGTGAGCGGCGCGATCCTGGCGATCGCCGTCTTGACCTGGCCTTTGGCGGCGATCATTCGCCGGTGGTACGGGCACAGTTTCGAACTCACAGGCCGGGCCGCCTGGCTCTATCGGCTGACCCGCCTGGACTGCCTCGTCTACCTTGCCTTCGCCTGGCTCTGGTACTGGCTCATGTCTCAGCGGCATTTGGGCAGCGACACCGATTGGATCATCCGCCTCATCCAGGTCGTCGGGCTGGTGGCCGTCGTGGGTACCGTCGCACCGATCGCCAATGTCGGGCAGGTCTGGAACCAGCTTGGCCGCGGCTGGTGGGCCAAGGTCTCAAGTGTGGCAATCGCAGCGTCGTGCCTGGCCGCCATTTGGTTCGTGATCAGTTTGAAGCTGATCACACCTCAGATCGCTTATTGAGGTCGGCGCATGCAGCCCAGGTTCATCACTCGCGACGAGATCCGCCGGGTACTGACCTTCGAGGCCTGTGTGCCGCTCATGCGCGAGGCCATGATCGCCGTTTCCGGCGGCGGCATAAACCAGCCTCCACGGCAAATCCTCCCGCTGAGGAGCGGCAAGGGAGTCTTCGGCGTGATGCCCGGCGTGATCGCCGACGACCGTTTCGGCGCCAAGCTGATCAGCGCCTTCCGCCATCCGGAAAGCTCTCCGCTGCCGGCCCACCAGGGCGTCGTGGTGCTGTTCGATCCGCAAACGGGGTCACCCGCCTGTGTGCTGGACGCTGGCGAGATCACCCGCATCCGCACCGCCGCGGCCAGCGCGCTGGCCACCGACGCGCTTGCGCGGCCCGACGCCAGCCGGCTCGCGGTGCTTGGGACAGGCGAACAGGCTGAAGCCCACATCCGGGCGATTTCGGCCACGAGGCCGCTCAGCCGCATCGTCATCTGGGGGCGCAACCCGGATCATGCCCGAAGGCTGGCCATCGAGCTGCACGCCAACGAGGGCTTCGAGATCGAAGTCGCAGAAGACGTGCGGTCCGCGGTCGCCGAGGCCGACATCGTCTGCACAACCACCTCGGCGGCTGAACCCATCCTGAAGGGCGCCTGGCTGCCGGACGGCGCGCATGTGAACCTGGTGGGCTCCAGCCGCGCGGGACCGGCGGAGGTCGATGAGGATCTCGTCTCGCGGTCGCGCTACTTTGTCGACAGCCGCGAAAATGTCCTGGCTCAGGGGGCGGAGTTCATCAACGCCCGGGCCTCCGGACGGGTGGACGAGCACCACATCCTTGGCGAGATCGGCGAGGTCTTGGCGGGTCGTGTGGCCGGCCGCGCGTCGGCGTCTGAGGTCACCGCCTACAAATCCCTGGGCGCCATCGCTCAGGATCTGTGGAGCGGCTGGTACGTCTATCAAACCCTGCAATGACCCCGATCCACGCCACCTGTGAGAGCTCCAAAGATGCCCACGTTTCGTAGTAGCCTCTTTCTTGCCGCGATGGCGGCGGCCGCTATGGCCGTCGGAGCCTCGGCCGCCCAAGCGGCGCCGGCGTTCAGCATCGAGCAGTTGATGAGCGCGCCGTTTCCCTCCGCGCCAGTGACTTCGCCGCAGGGCGGCCGTGTCGCGTGGGTGTATGACGAACGCGGCAGCCGCAACGTCTGGTTCGCCGAGCCAGGGGCGAACGGAGCCTTCAGCGCCCATGCCATTACCGCCTACACGGGCGATGCGGGCGTCGATATGGGCGAGGTGAGCTGGTCTGCGGACGGCCGCCACGTGGTCTACAGCCGCGGCGGCAGCCTGGAAGGCGGCGGGCCGGTGAACACGCTGAGCCTACCCTCCGGCGCCCCGCCGCAGCAGGTGTGGATCGCCTCGCTGGACGGCGCCGCGCCGCGCGCGATAGGGCCGGGCCACTCGCCAGTGGTCTCGCCGCGCGGTGATGTGGTCGCCTATCTGCTGGGCGATCAGATCTGGACCGCGCCGGTGGCCGGCGGCCCGCCGGTCCAGCTGATCCACGATCGTGGCCGCAGCGGCTCGCCGGTCTGGTCGCCGGATGGCGGGAAGCTGGCGTTCAGCAGCTCTCGCGGCGATCACGGCTTTATTGGGGTCTATGACGTCGCGGCCAAGGCCATCTCCTGGATGGAGCCGAGCGTCGACCGCGACGTCGCTCCGGAATGGTCGCCGGACGGCAAGAGCGTCGCCTTCATCCGCATCCCGGCCGGGCGGCGCAGCCCCTTCGCCGACAGCCTGACCGCCCAACCCTGGTCGATCTGGACCGCCGACGCCGCGACCGGCGTGGCACATCAGGCCTGGATCGCTGGCGAAGGGCAGGGCAGCGCCTTCCGCTCGCTGGAGACCGAACGCACCCTGCTGTGGACCGCGAACGGGCGGCTGGTGTTTCCGTGGGAGCGCAGTGGCTGGCTGCAGCTCTATTCGGTCCCGGTGGCGGGCGGGGCGGTGACGCAGCTGACCAACGGTGACTCCGAGCTCTTCACCGCCGAGCTCAGCGAAGACCGCAAGCGGCTGGTCTATTCCTCCAACCAGGGCGACATCGATCACCGTCATATCTGGGAGGTCGCGCCCGAGGGCGGCGCACCTCGCCAGCTGACCCACGGTCCGACCATCGAGGACAATCCTGTGGTCACCAGCGACGGCCAGATCGTCGCCCTGAGCGGGGATTGGCGCCAGCCGATCCACATGGCGGCTTTGGCGAGCGGCGGCCGGCTCGTTGACCTGGCCCCGCAAGCGAGGCCGACGGACTTCCCGGCAGCGCGCCTGACCGAGCCCAAGCAGGTGGTATTCAACTCTCCCGATGGGCTGAAGATCCACGGCCAGCTGTTCATGCCGCCGCCCGGGCGCGCGCCGCGGGGTCCCGCCCTGCTGTTCTTCCACGGCGGGCCGACGCGGCAGATGCTGCTCGGCTGGCACCCGATGGACGCCTACAGCTACATGTACGCGCTGAACCAATATCTCGCGAGCGAGGGCTACATCGTCCTTTCGGTGAACTATCGCGGTGGCACCGGCTACGGCCTGAATTTCCGCGAGGCCAAGAACTTCGGCGCGGCGGGCTCCAGCGAGTTCCAGGACATCCAGGGCGCGATCACCTACCTCCACGGCCGCGCGGACGTCGATCCAAAGCGCATCGGCATCTGGGGTGGCAGCTACGGCGGCCTGATGACCGCGCTCGGCCTCTCGCGGGCGTCGGAAGACCTGGCGGCCGGGGTCGACTACGCCGGCGTCCACGACTGGAGCACCCTTGGGATCTATACCCTTCCGGGTACGGGTGAGGACGGAGGGAAGCGGGCTTTCAACGCTTCGCCCATGGCCAGCCTGGACAAGTGGACCTCGCCGGTCCTGGTGGTGCAGGCCGACGACGACCGCAACGTGCCGTTCTCGCAGTCGGTGGAGCTGGTCGAGGGGCTGCGCAAGCATGGCGTCGAGGTCGAACAGCTGGTCCTACCGGACGAGATCCACGACCTGCTGCGTCAGGCCTCGTGGATCCGCTTCTTCCACGCCACCGACGACTTCTTCCAGCGTCACCTGCGCCCCGGCCAGGACGCCGCCGCGGCGCCGGCCGCACGTCGCTAAGCAACAAACGAGGACGTCCATGCTTCCATCCCGCAAAGCCTTCGCCGGCCTCGCCTGCGTCCTCGGCCTGGCGGTCGTCACGCCGGGCTGGGCCAAGCCCAAGGCCGCGCCCGCCGCCGCGTCGGCGCTGCCCGCTGGCGCCCGCCCGCAGGAAGTCGACCAGCTCGCCCAGCGCATCCTGCAGACGTTCCAGGTGCCCGGCATGTCGGTCGCCATCGTCAAGGACGGCACGGTGCTGTTCGCAAAAGGGTACGGTGTCCGCGCGGTCGGCAAGCCCGAGAAGGTCGACGCCGATACCTTGTTCGGCATCGGCTCGAACACCAAAGCCTTCACCGTTGCGGCGCTCGCCGTGCTGGTGGACGAGGGCAAGCTGCGCTGGGACGACAAGGTCACCGACCTGATACCGGGCTTCCGGCTATACGACCCCTACGTCACGCGCGAGTTGACCGTGCGCGACCTGCTCAGCCACCGCAGCGGCCTGGGCCTGGGGTCCGGCGACCTGATGCTGTTTCCGCCCAGCGACTTCACTCGCGCGGAGATCATCCACAACCTGCGCTACCTGCCGCCGGCGTCGAGCTTCCGCGCGAAGTACGCCTACGACAACCTGCTCTACATTGTCGCCGGCGACCTGATCCCCAGGCTGACTGGGATCAGCTGGGAGCAGTTCGTTCAGACCCGCATCCTGGACAGGTTGGGGACCGGCTGCGCCGCGACCCTGACGCTCACAGCGGGCAACCGCGATGTGGCCGCGCCGCACGTGGTGATCGACGGCAAGCTGACCGAAGTCCCGCCGGACCCCAGCACGGCCTACGACCCGGCGGGCTCGATCCAATGCAACGCGTCCGGCATGGCCGCCTGGGCCAAGCTCCAGCTCGCCGCTGGCCGCATGCCGGACGGCTCGGCGCTGTTCAGCGAGGCGCGCCACAAAGAGATGTGGACGCCGCAGACCATCGTGCCCGTGCCGGACACCGGAGGCCTGACCCATACGCGTTTCCGCAACTATGGCCTGGCCTGGTTCCTGGAGGACTACGACGGCGCCGAGCGGGTGACCCATACCGGCGGTCTGATCGGCATGGTGAGCTACGTCTCCCTGCTGCCGGAGCAACATGTGGGCGTCGTTGTGCTGACCAACCAGCAGAGTGGGGCGGCCATGTCGGCCATGATGCAGACTCTGCTGGATGCATTCTTGCACCAGGCGCCCCGCGACTGGGTGGGGGTCTGGCAGAAGCGCAACGCCGAGCAGATGCAGAAGGGCGACGACGCCGACCGCGCCGCAGAGGCCGCGATCAAGGCCGCCGGCGGCCGCGCGTTCCTACCGCTGGAGGCCTATGTCGGGACCTACCACGACCCCTGGCGCGGCGACGCCACGGTGGCGAAGCAAGGCGACAAGCTGCGGCTCGCCTTCAGCCGCACCAAGGGCATGCAGGGCGACATGCAGGTGATGAAGGGCAATGTCTTCGCGGTGCGATGGGACGACAAGAGCCTGAAGGCCGACGCTCTGGTAAATTTCCGAACGGGGATGGACGGTGCGGTGAGCGGCATGACGATGGCCCCGCTGTCCCCGACGGTCGACTTCAGCTTCGATTTCCAGGACCTCGACTTCACCCGGACCGCGCGGACCGCGCCATGAGTGCGCCCTACGCCGCTGGCTCGGCGCCGACCTCTCCGTCCTCACCCGCTGGGCGCGACAGCCGCCACACGCCGTAGGTCATCAGCGGGGCGACGTAGATCGCCAGCAGGACGTAGGAGAGCCAGCGGTAGCCGTCGGCGATCAGCGACACCAGGCCCACGCGATCGGCGACGAATACGGAACCCGCCAGGATCGCCACGGTCACGGCTAGGCGCATCGGTTTGGTGAAGGTCCTGTCGTCGCCGCGCCGATAGGCCTGGGCGATGCGTTCATTGATCGCGTGCACGCCGCCCGTGCCGCTCTCGAGAAGCGCGGCAAAGATCATCACCTGGAAGAGGATGCGGAAAGCCGGGAACCCAAGTTGGTTCAGCAGGAAATCGGAGGGCAGCACCTGCTGTTGGATGGTCGGATAGAAGCCCGCCATGACGATGAAGAACAGAATGGCCGGGGCCATGGCCAGCGGCCCGGCCACCAGGCCGGCGATGACGGCGTCCTTGCGCGAGGTCAGGTGGCGGGTGACCGGTAGGATGATGATCGCCCCGATGATGTTGTAGCCAGCGTCGGTCAGGCCTCCAGATCCCCAGCCCGTGGTGGGGGTTTCGGCGGCGAACGCCGCGCCGATCCGGCCACCGAACTGCAGCAGGGACAGCACCAGGAAGACCGCATAGGTGCCGTAGAGCAGGAACGAAACGTACTTGAACAGCCGCTCGACCGAGTCGTTTCCCCACGCCGCTACGAAGGCGATCGACACGACCAGGGCAAGGGCGCCGGCGATGGGCGGCAGGCCGAAGACGGCCTGGGCGATGGCGCCGGCCGCCGCGGCGAAGGCGGCGAGAATAACCATCAGCGCCGCCAGATAAGCGACCTCGTAGAGCGGCCAGAATCGGCCGAGCAGGTTCTTGAAGAAGGTGCGGTAATCGCGGCTGGCGGTGCGTAAGGCGAAGAGGAAGGTAATGGCGCAGACGGTGCTCCAGATCACTGTCGCCAGGAGCATGCCGTAGAGGCCGCCCCGCGGCCCGCTGGGCAGGAAGTAGGACGCCAGCTCGCGGCCGGTGGCGTAGCCGCCGCCGATCACCACCGCCTTGAAGGCGAGGCCTGGAAGCAGCCAACGCTGGAACCAGTCAGTCTTCTTGTTCACGTCAATGTCCCCAGATCCCATCGATGTCAGTTTGCCGCCTGGGGTCGGCCCGCCGGAGCATCCAGGCCGGCCAATGTCGCCGCCGAAGGCGGCTCCGTGGCCTGAAGCCGGGCGGACACGGCTTCGGCCTCGCGCATGGCCCTCAGCACGTTGCCGCCCGCGACCTTGGCGATGTCGGCGTCAGACCAACCGCGGCGCATCAGTTCCATCAGCAGGGCGGGGAACTGGTCGACGCTACTCAGGCCGGTCACGGCCTCGGGGATGCCGTCGAAGTCCGACCCCAGGCCGACGTGGTCGACGCCGGCGACGGCGCGCACGTGGTCGATGTGGTCGGCGACGTCGGAGATTCCGACGGGCGGCTCCGGATGCTGCTGCTCCCAGAGCTTGAGTGCCGCGCTCGCCTTTTCAGGCTGGCCCAGGTCGATGCCGAAGGTCGGCGCATTCAGGCGCGCCTGCTCGCCGGACCGCGCGGCGGTCCAGCGGAACCGCGCGTCGGAATCGAACCCCGGATAGAAGTTGATCATCACCACACCGCCGTTCTTGGCGACCAGACGCAACACATCGTCAGAGACGTTGCGCGCATTGTCGACCAGCGCCCTGGACGACGAGTGCGAGAAGATCACCGGCGCCCGGGACACCTGAAGGGCGTCCTTCATGGTGTCCTCGGAGACGTGAGCGAGGTCGACAAGCATGCCCATCCGATTCATCTCGCGAACCACCTCGCGGCCGAACGGCGTCAGTCCGTGATGGACCGGCTTGTCGGTGGCGGAATCGGCCCACGCTGTGTTCTTGGTGTGGGTGAGGGTCATGTAGCGTGCGCCGAGCGCGTACATCTGGCGCAGCACGGGCAGCGAGTCATCGATCTGGTGGCCGCCCTCGACGCCGATCAGCGACGCGATCCGGCCGGCCTTGTGGATGCGCGCCACGTCGGCGGCGGAATAGGCCATCTCCAGATCGGAGGGATAGCGCTTGGCCAGGGCCTTCACGAGATCGATCTGCTCGATCGTCACCTGGACCGCGAGTGGTCCTTGGATTTCCACCGGAATGAACACCGACCAGAATTGTCCGCCGACATGACCTTTGTGCAGGCGGGGAATGTCGGTCATCAGCGCGCCGGCCCCCTGCTGCAGGTCCGTCAACGCCGCCTTCTCAGCGAAGCGCTCGCGCAGTTCCCAGGGCAGGTCGTTGTGGCCGTCGATCAGCGGTGTCTGCGCTAGGATGCGCTCGATCCGGGCCGCATCGGAAGCGGCGGAATCCGCCGACGCCGCGGCCGACGCCCACCCCAAAGCCATGGCCAGGGCCACCGCGCCGCCCAGGCTCATCGCCGCGCGCATGCTCGCCATCCCCATCGCCCCCGATTTCTACAATTTGCCATTTTGGAAAATTCACCATTGCATGCGTCAACACCATTCGTGAAGTTGCTTCAGTCAGCGCTGCGCCAGGCTGCGGAACCGCGGCTCGCGGGGCGTTGGGCGGACAATCGAAGGGGCCGGGGATGCGGAACTGCCAGAAGCTTTTGACGGGGGTGGCCGGCGCGGCGACCCTGCTGTGCGCGGGCGCGGGCGCGGGCGCGGGCGTGGCTCGGGCGGCGGACGGGTTCTCCATCCCCGACCTGTTGACCTATCCCTTCGTGGTCGGGCTGGTCAGCGCGCGGCATGCCGACCGCCTCGCCTGGGTGCGGGACGTCAAGGGCGTGCGCAACGTCTGGGTGGCGGAAGCGCCAGCCTTCATGCCCAGGCAGACGACCCAATTCACCGACGACGACGGTCAGGAACTCACCCAACTCACGTTTTCCGACGACGGCAAGGTCCTGGTGTTCGTCCGTGGCGGCGACCACGACGGGAACTGGCCGGCCGCCGGAAACCTGGCGCCTGACCCGACCTCCAGCGCTACGGAACCCAAAGTCACGCTTTGGCTGGCGGATCCGGAGGGCATGAAGCCGGCGGCGAAGATCGTCGAGGGCGATGCCCCCGCGGTCTCCTCCAAGGGCGATCTCGCCTATGTAAAAGACGGCGCGGTCTGGACCGCCAAGCTCGACGGAACAGGCGCGAAGAAGCTGTTCTTCGACCGCGGCAAGGACAGCGAGTTGACCTGGTCTACAGACGGCTCGAGGCTCGCCTTCTCGTCGATGCGCGACGGGGACCACGCGTTTGTCGGGGTCTTTGCCGGTGCGGACCAGCCGATCGAATGGCTGGCGCCTTCCACCGGCATCGACCGCGACCCGGTCTGGTCGCCGGACGGCAAGCGGTTGGCGTTCACGCGCCAGCCGGGCCGGGGCGGCGCGCCGGAACCGATCCTCATTCGCCAGCCCAGGCCGTGGTCGATCTGGACCGGCGATGTGGCGACGGCGGCGGCGCGCCAAGTCTGGAAGAGCCCGGACACTCTGCGCGGCTCCTACCCGGACTTCGAAGGCCAGGCCAATCTGCATTGGGCCGGCAACGAGCGGCTGACGTTCCTGTCGGAGGCTGACAACTGGCCGCACCTCTACTCGGTGGCGGCGAGCGGCGGCGAAGCGAAACTGCTGACGCCCGGCGCCTTCATGGCCGAGCACATCACCGCCAGCGGCGACGGCAAGACCCTGATCTATTCTGCCAACACGGGGGCGCTGGAGGACGACAACCAGCGTCGCCACCTCTACCGCGTCTCCGCCGAGGGCGGGCCGCCGATCGCGCTCAGCCAGGGGACGACGCTGGAGTGGAGCCCGGCGGCGCTTTCGACCGGCGTGGCGTTCATCGCGGCCGACGCGCGCCGTCCGCCGGCGGTGGATGTGGTGGCCTTCACCGGGTCCGGCCGCCGCGAGCTGGCTGGCCAGGCGCCTGATCCGAAGTTCCCCGGCGCCCGGTTCGTGATTCCGACAAAGGTGAGCTGGAAGGCGCCGGACGGCCTGACCATCGAGGGACAACTGTTCCAGGCGCCTGGCGCGAAGAACACCGCCGGCGTGATCTTCGTCCATGGCGGACCACCGCGCCAGATGATGCTGGGCTGGTCCTACATGGACTACTATTCGAACAGCTACGCGATGAACCAGTACCTCGCCGCCCACGGCTTCACGGTGCTGTCGGTGAACTACCGCCTGGGCATCGGCTACGGCTGGGACTTCCAGCACGCCGAGCACGGCGGGATGGCCGGCTCCTCGGAGTACCAGGACGTCGTCTCCGGCGGGCGGTTCTTACAGTCCGTTCCCGGTGTTGCCCCCATGCGGATCGGCATCTGGGGCGGCTCCTACGGCGGCCTGCTGACGGCACTGGGCCTGGCCCGTAACTCCGACCTCTTCAAGGCTGGCGTCGATTTTCACGGCGTCCACGACTGGTCGCGCTCTCTGGGCCGCCAGACCGGCGGGCGCACGGACCGCTATGAGGTGGGCGACCTGGCGGCGGCCATGGAGACGGCCTTCAAGGCCTCGCCGGACGCCGACATCGCCACCTGGACCTCGCCGGTGCTGCTGATACAGGGCGACGACGACCGCAATGTCCGCTTCGCCGAGACTATCGACCTGGCGCGGCGGCTGCAGGCCGAGGGCGTCGACTTCGAGGAACTGGTGATTCCCGACGAGATCCACGGTTTCCTGCGCTACGGCTCCTGGCTGAAGGCCGACGCGGCGACCGCAGAGTACCTCGCCCGGAAGCTCGGCGCAGCAACGGCCAAGTAGGACACAGCGCAAGCCGATCGCATCGCCCAGGCGGTGGTCGGTTGAATTTGCCAAATCGGAAAAAGTTTCTATTGCAACAAAGTGCGGATGGCGTTCAAGCTGTCGTTTCAATAGTTCTCGCGGGAAGATCATCATGGAACTGAGCCGACGCGCCTCGCTAGGGGGTCTGCTGGCGCTAACAGCCGGGTCAGCCGTTGCGGCGGCGAAGGTCAAGGGGGTCAAGTCCGCGGGAACCTGGTCCAAGGTCCGGGCGACCGCGAACAGGGTCGTGGCAGAGCGCCTGACCCCAGGGCTGCAGGTTTGCGTGTCGCACCACGGGAAGGTTGTCTTCTCGGAGGGGTTCGGCAAGGCGGACCTGGAGTGGGGGATGCCGATGACCCCGACCTCCGTCTGCCGGATCGGCTCGGTCAGCAAGCAGTTCACGGCCGCCGCTGTCCTGCTGCTCGCGCAGGACGGCAAACTCTCGCTCGACGACAAGTTGTCACGGTTTTTCCCAGACTTTCCGAACGCCGAGCGACTAACCCTGCATCGGATGCTCAGCCACACCGCGGGTCTCGGCAACTACACGGCGACAACGCCGCCCGAACTGGTCTGGCAGCAGTCCCGAACCGACCGCAGTTCTGCTGAAATTCTCGACCTGATGCGCGCCTCCAGCGCCAAGCTGATCTTCGAGCCGGGCACCGACTATCGCTATTCCAACACCGGGTTCGTCCTGCTGGGCCTGGTGATCGAAAAGGCCACCGACCGTCCCTACCGCGATGTGCTCCAGACCCGCCTGTTCGCCCCGCTAGGACTGACCCGCACCGCCGTCGATTCCGTCACCGAGATCGTGCCCCGGCGCGCCGCCGGCTACAGTAATGATCCCGCCGCGCCGAGCGGTTTCGACAACGCCTCCTTCACCTCGATGACCTACCCCGCCGGCGCCGGCGCCATCCGATCGACCTGCGAGGATCTCTGCGCCTGGCACGCCGCCCTACTGGGCGGCCGGGTGCTGCAGCCGGCCATGCTGAGCGCCATGCTGACTCCGGTGACGCTCAACGACGGTTCGCTGCCCACGCAGAAGGACCGCAAGGGCGAGGCGACGACCGTCCGCTACGGCTTCGGCATCGGCGTCAGTCCGATCGAAGGCCACCGCGCCGCGTCCCACGGCGGCAATATCCAGGGGTTCGCCTCCAACCTGGAGACCTTGCGGGACGCGGGCCTGTCGATCGCGATGATCATCAATTCGGATGGCGGCGCGAAGCCGACGCCAGCGTTTATCGCCGCGCCGGCCGAAATCCAGACGTCGCTGAGAACCGCGGGCCTCGCCGAGCTATGAGGCACAGTTTCACCGCTCGTATCGAGACGCACGGGGGAATCTGCGATCTCAGTCGCGTCGTCGGCGTGATGGCGCTGCTCGACCTGACGCCGAGCATACTCAACTCGTCGGGGAGTTCATCTGGCCTAACGATTGAAGCCGCGTTCGTCGCCAGCCGCCGCGAAGCCGAACTCTGCGCAAGCCGCCTGCGGGCCTTGGCCTCGGTGACCTCAGCCGACGTGGCGTCCGCGGTTCTGCGGCCGATTTGAAGAATGTGCCTCCGATCATCGTGTAGCCGATGCTGGTGAGCATCCTTACGCTCGGACTTCGCGGCGCGGCGGGTGGGGTTGCAGGCGGAGCTTGGCGGCGGCGAAGCCCTAGTTTGGCGCTGGCTGGAATTGTCCCCTGCCCAGTAATCGCGGCTCGTCACTTCTCCTTCGGGGCGAACGCCAACAATACGTTTCCCGGCGTTTCCCCATACAATCCATATCCCGAGGTCACGAACAGCATGCCGTGCCCCGCCATGACGCCGCCGGCATCGATTGAGCCGCCTTTGCCGGCGACACCGTTGATGCCGGTGAAGGTTTGGGCCGTGTCGAACTTCCACAGAAGCCGCCCATTCCGCCCATCAAGGACATAGAGAAAGCCATCGACGCCCCCTTGGATAACGGTCCCGTCGATGACGCTCGGGACCGACGAAAACCCATAGAGCCAGACACACGAAGGGATGACCTGGGCGCGTCCGGGCGCACAGCCAGGCGTGGTTGCGAAGCTCCATTTTGTGGCGCCTGTCGCGGGATCCAGAGCGTACAGGCCCGAGCTTAGAGCTGACACGTCGACGGGCTCGTCAGCGCGTTGCTCGCCGACCATGCTGATCGGCGCGTAGACGGTCTTCCCATCGTAGGCGATCCCCCAGTGAACCCCGCCAAGCGGACCGCCGGTGCCCAACGCCCGGCGCCAGATCACCTGGCCACTTTCTGGATCCAGCGCCCAGACCGTGCCCGATTTCTGGCCTGCGAAGACGGCGGGCCGCTTGCCGTCAGCGGCGCCAAGAACCGCAGACCCCCCGAAATCGGCGTCGCGATAGACCGTGTCTGAGACGCAGTTGAGTTTTTTTGGGCCGGGCGTGAGCCCACAGCCTTCCACGTAGACATCTCGGTCCGTGCCTTGACGGACCCACCGCGCTTTCCCGTCATCGAGGCCGATCGCCACGATGGCATCGGTGGTTCTCTCCACCGGGGGCGAGTTGGACTCGCCGGTGCCAATGTAGACCAACCGCCGCTTGAGATCGATCGCCGGTGAGTTCCAGATGGGTGCGCCGGAGGGTCCGTAGAGCATCTTCCCGTCGCCTCTGTCGCGCAGGGGGCGGGCGTCGGGCATGGTGTCATAGCGCCATTGCTGTGCGCCGGATTTTGGGTCGAGTGACAGCACATAGCCGTGGTTGGTGCAGCACTGAACGTCGTTCGAAACCGCAACGGCCACCTCGTACTGCGATACCGGCACGATGATGCGATCCTTCAGCACCACGGGCGTGCCGGTGATGAGCGAATAGCTGTAGACGCCGAGTTTCCGGGTCCAGATGGCCTGCCCGGTGCGGGCGTCGATCACGTGCAAGGTCGTATCGGATCCGGCGATTGCGATCACACCCCGGCCGTCCGCGAGAACGCCGTACGCCGCGCTCGTCCGCAGGGGTACATTGCCCTGCGTGCGGTAGGTCCATTTCACACAAGGCTTGCGGGGCTGCGAGACGTCGATGGCGTAGAGAGCGCCCGCATCCGGCGCTGGCATGAAGAGGGTCGCACCCACGATCGCGGGTTGCGAGCGCATGGTGGCGCCGCCGGGAATGGCGATGGACCATGCGAGCTCCATGTTGGAGAGCTGCGCCTTGGTCAGGCCGGAGTGGGCCGCTGAGAGATTGCGGGTGTTCCGCAGGTCATAGCCAAACGTCGAAACCGGAGCCGTGGCGTTTACATCGACTGCTGGGCGGCCCGTGGGGCAGGCCATGCGCGCCGACCACTCGTCCTTGGCCAGAGGGGCATTGCCGCCTGTGAGATAGATCACGAGCTGAGTTCTTTGCGCTTCGGTAAGTCCGGCTCCCTGCGCCTTCATTTTTCCTTGGGTCAGCGCGAAATTGAGGGTCGCCGCCGGCAACTTCCGCAAAGCATCCGTCGAAGGCGCACGGGTCGATCCGGATTGCTCGTGACACATCGCGCAGGCGACTTTGTAGATCGACGCGCCAGGCGCCTCTGTCGACTGCGCAGAAGCGCCCACGGGCATGAGGGCGAACCAGGCGACCGCCATGAGGAGCGCCACTTCGCCCACCCGGCTACGACTGCACGACTGCGCGCTGCGAACTCGTCCGGCGCGGGCCATGGAAAAGGCGATTGAATTGAGCATCGAAGGAGATCCTGACCTGAAAGGCGCGGGCGAACTTTGCGGACAGCTCGAGTTCGGTCAAGTCAAGACCATACCCGAACGTGAAATTATTTCAGGCGAAGTTTGTTAATTCAAAGAGATAAATTGTCATACGGCAATGCCCAAGCGGGAAAGATGCAGCATATCGCCCTTGACGCGGACCCCGTGGATGTATGATTTCTAAGGCTCGACGGCGATACGCCAGTTTGCGCGACGCCTGTCAGAGGAGGTCCGAGTGATTGGCGCAATGCTTGCGATGGCGCTCACGCATGCCGGACCCGCAGCGCCAGTGCGTTGGGAATGTCCACACGGCTACCAGGTCCATGAGGGGCTGAACGTCGATTTTCCCCACGACGGGCTGAAGCGTTCCTTCTGGGTCTATCCGCCAAGCGAGGGCGGCGGACCTGCACCCGTATGGGTGCCGCTCACTGGCACCGTGGAATCGACCAACCAGAACCTCACCTCCCCACGTAGTGGCGCTAACGCATTGATGGCCAAGCAAGGGTTCATGGTGATCGGGCCCGTTCGCCAATGCGCCGAGGGCGACGCTGCCTATCGCGGGAACCGCTGCGACGGTCTGGGATCGGGGGGCTGGACCTGGAAGCCCTGGAACGAGGGGCGTGCGCCAGACGCGAGCGGCGACCGCTGGAAACGGGATGCGGGACCGGACGCCAGTTTCTTCCGGGCCGCGATCCGCTGCGTCGGCACGGTGTGGAAGCTTGATCCGACGCGGTTCTACATCGGCGGGATTTCCGCGGGCGGTACGATGACCAACCGAGCGCTCCTGTTCGACTCCGACTTCTGGGCGGGCGGGATGCCAATTTCGGGCGAGTGGTACGTCACCAAGGACGACGGCGTGGGGCTCGGCTTCGAGGAGGCGCGGGGTCTCGTAGCCGCTAGTCCGAAGAAGATTTTCCAAGGTCGCGTCGGGCCGTATCCCTTACCGAAGCGACTAGGTGCGATGGTGGTGATTACGGTCTGGGGGGGCGAGAAGGATCTTTGGGATTGCGGGCCACCGATCGGCCTCTGTTCGGACTATCGTCCGACCACGCAAGCCGCTTCGAACTACTTCAGCGCCCAGCCGAACGTTGTGCAGGTCGCTTGTAGCGCCACCCATGGCCACATGTGGCCCCAGGTAAATGCCCAGGCGTTCAACGCCTGGGCGCTTAAGACCTTGGCGTCGCATCCGAAGGGTTCAAGTCGCGAGAGCTTCCAGCTGACGCCACCACCGGAAGGCTACCAGTGCCACGTGGGACGTTATGAGGATCACTACCCGCTACACACCCCCTAAGCGCGCTTGCAAACTGAGAACCAGCCGCAACTGCTCAATGAAGGACTGACATGCCCCAACGTCTAGAAGGCAAGGTCGCGCTGATCACGGGCGGCACGAGCGGGATTGGCGAGGCGACGACCGAATTGTTCGTGGCCGAAGGTGCGTCTGTTGTGTTCACCGGGCGCAACCGGGAGAAGGGTGCGCGTATGCAAGCCGCGCTTGGCGACAAGGCGCGCTTCTTTCGAGCCGACGTGTCGCGCGAAGAGGATGTAAAGGCCTCGGTCGATGCGGCGGTGGCGCACTTCGGGCGCATGGACGTGCTCTTCAACAATGCCGGCGGTCCCACTGCGGGCGAACCGGACTCGATCACCCAGACAGACTTCGAATACGCGATGAACCTGCTGCTCGGTAGCGTCCTGTTCGGGATCAAATACGCCACCCCGGTGATGCGAAAGCAGGGCGGGGGATCGATCATTTCCAACGCTTCGGTAGCGGCTCACCGCAGCCACATGGGCGGCTATCTTTACTCGATCGCCAAGGCCGCCGTGGTGCATGCCGGACGCATCGCCGCCGTGCAGCTCGGGACCCACAACATCCGCGTCAACACCATCTCTCCGGGCGCGATCGCCACGCCGATCTTCTTCGGCGGATCCGACGTCGCCGCGACCATGGAATCTATCAAAGTCGAGGGAAAGATGGCCCGCATGCAGGCCAATCTCGCCAAGGCGAACGCGCTGCACACCTCGGGCCTGCCTCGGGACATCGCGCTGGGCGCCCTCTACCTCGCCAGCGACGACAGCCGGTTCGTCACCGGCCAGGACCTGGCCATCGACGGTGGGATGATCGCGGGCGGCCGGACCAACTTCGAAGACCTCAGTCCCGGATCGCCCACCTGAGTCTTGCCAACCTCACGATCGGAACCCCCATGCCTCTGTCACAAGAAATCCGCCCGTTTCATCAGGATCTGCAGGACTCGCTGTTCAAGGCGAAGGACGCGCCCTGGATCGAAACCTCACCAGGGGCGGCGTGGATGCGCATCCTCTGGACCGGCTCAGAAAGCGGGAGCTGGGCGACCGTGTTCCGGTGGAAGAAGGGCTACATCGCAGAGCCGCATAAGCATCTGTCGGCGTCCCATACCTACATCCTGCACGGCCGGCTGAAGGTGCGCGATGGAATCCTCGAGACCGGTGACTACGTCTATGAGCCGAACGGCGTTCTCCATGGCGCAACCGAAGCGCTGGAGGACACGGAGTATCTCTTTATCTGCAACGGCCCCTTGCTGTTCTTCAACGACGATCAATTCACCAGCTACCTGGGGTGGGAGGAACTCGAGAAGATACGTGCCCAATCAACGCCGCCGACGCCGGCATAACCTCGGGGGCAGGTTCGAGGCTCCGGTATCCGGCCAAGCCTATTTCGTCGCTGACCAGTCGCGCTAAACCGCACCGATAGCTGCTGCCACGCGGCTGGCGAAAGGCATGCGTGATCGCCATACCCCAACCTCAGAAACGATGGATACCGTCGTGCGCTCCCCTTTGAGTGGGCGCCGACGAGATATCGGGAGCGGCGGCGTCAGCCATCAGCCTCGGAAACATACTATGACCTGAAATTTTTGATCACCTGCATTGACTCAGAGCGCCTTCCTGACATTCTCCCGACAGAATTCTACGGGCGGTCCTGCGTCATGCAGTCGTCCTGGAAAAAATAGCGGCCGGCGTTCGCGCAACCTCGTGAGCGTCGAAGCCGTAAGCGGGGGAGATCAAGAATGAGTACCATCTCGGCAAAACGCCTTCTTGCGGGCTCTTGCGCGATCGGCGTGATCATGTGGACGAGCGCCGCAGCCGCGCAGTCGGCGGCTCCGGCCCCGCCCGCCGCCAGCACGCCGGCGGCGCGGGCCGCACAGGCCGACACATCGCGCACGCAAACCCGCGGCGGTTCCAAGTCGGATCCCTACGCGACGGCGCCGACGCAACAGGACACTCGCGCAGGTTCGGCGGCCGCCGTGAGCGAAGTCGTCGTGACGGCCAACAGCCGCGCGGACACCCTCCAGAACGCCCCGCTGGCGATCACCGCCTTCACGGACGAGCGGCGCAACCTTCTCGGCATCTCGACCGGGCGCGACATCGCCAACCTCACCCCCAGCATGAGCCTTCAGGGCGAGTTCCTGTCGGTGCGCGGTGTTGGCCGTTTCGAAGAACCTGGCCAGGGCGTGGATCCTGGGATCGCCGTCCACGTCGACGGGGTCTACACCTCTTCGCCAGCCTATCTGAATTCGCCGGACTTCCTGACTGACCGCATCGAGGTGTTGCGCGGACCACAGTCCGTTTTTGGACGGAACTCGGTCGGTGGGACGGTGAACGTCTATTCCAAGCGGCCGACGACGAGCCTTCATGGCGACTTGCGCACGGGTTACAACTCGCGCGAAACGGCGTTCATCGACGCTGCGATCTCCGGCCCGATCACCGATGCCCTGCGCTACCGCCTAGACTACGCAGGCAGCGACACCCAAAAGGGGGTCATGGACAACGTCGGCGGTCCTGAAAAGCCGGGGACCGGCACGACCCGCCTCTATGGGGTCCAGTTGGAATGGGACGCCAGCAAGGACATCAACGTCTGGTTCCACTACCAGGGGTTCAGCGAGAACATTCGCAATCCTTACGGGCTGCAGAACGGCTTCGGTGAGCCGGCCGGTGCGCTCGCCAGTGACTATCTGACCGGCACCGCGGCGAATTATACGACCGCGGCCTTTGCGGGTCTCGTACCTAATCCGCAGTTCGGCCTGACCTCCAACCCTTCCGCCACCGATCGGCGGAAGATCAGCTTAGACGATGTGGGGTTTGTGCGACTTCCGAATGATCACACCTTCACGATCAACGCGAGTTGGGACCTCAAGGCGGCGACGCTGAAGTACGTCGGCGGATACAATCAGTACGACTTCCGCCAGCTGACCGACGCAGATCTGACCAACCGAAAATTCCTGACGACTCCTGGCGGGCGGCAGGTTCCCTCAGAATATACCGCTAATACGCTGCAGCGTAAGCAGTGGTCGAGCCACCAGTTCATCCTAACCTCGGCTGACGACCAGCGCCTTCGCTGGGTGGCAGGCCTCTACATCTACACCGAGCGTTACAAGACCGACTTCGACTATCGCGACCCGCTAAGCGCAGCGATTGGATCGCCGATCTTGACGGCGACCCCGGGCGCCACTTTGGCCGCCCCGAATCCATTGCGAATCTTCTATGCGCAACAAACCAACCTGCGCAGCGACAACCAGGCAATCTACGGACAGGTCGATTACAGCGTCACGCCGCAGATCAATCTCACCGCCTCGCTGCGGGAGAATTGGGATCAGCGCTGGGGATCGGCCGCGCTAACCCGGGAGGTGTTCGATCTCAACGGGTTCTTCGGCGACTTCGGTCAGGGCCAGCATGGGCTGGACGTAACCCCTGGACCCGCCGGCCAGCCAGGATCCGCCCACCTCGATTTCAGCGACTGGACGGGCAAGCTCGGCGTCGAGTGGCACCCCGACAACAGCCTCACCGGCTACGTCAGTGTCGCCAAGGGCTATAAGCCTGGCGGCTTCAATCTCGGCTCGATCGTGCCGGTGCCGACCGTCCAGTCGGAACAGCTGATCGACTACGAGGGTGGGATCAAGAAGACCTGGGGCAGCACATTCCTGTTGGATGCAGCCATCTACTACTACGACTACACAGACCTCCAGATCCCGCTCACCGTCGGCGTTCCCTTCGTCAACCCGGTGACCGGCGTTCCCGGCGTGCGCTATCAGGGCACCCTGACCAACGCTCAGAAGGCCCACTCCTTCGGGGTCGAATTGGAGTCGATCTGGTCGCCGCTGGAAGACCTCCACTTCACGTTTGTCTATTCGTATCTAGACTCCAAATTCGACGATTTTAGCACCAGGAGCCCGGGCGGCCTGATCCACGATCCGGCCGATGCTACCGACCACGTCAACTTGAACGGCAATACGCTCCCGCAATCGCCGAAGAACAAGTTCGCGGTTATCCCGCAGTACGTCGCCCACCTTCCAAGCGGCAAACTCAGCCTCAGCGCCACGTACTCCTGGGTCGACGGTCAGTACACTTCGATATTCAACACGGCGAGATACCTGGCGCCTTCCCATTCCAATCTCGACCTGCGGGCGGTCTACCAGCCGGAAAACTCACATTGGACGGCGCTCGCCTACGCGCGCAACGTGACGGATTCCAACCAATATATCTACTACGGTCCAGGCGGCATCACGGCTGGAAACGCACCCCTGCCGCAGAGCTTCTACAGACTGGCTGAGCCGCGCACCTTCGGGGCGGAGTTGCAGTACCGGTTCTAGGGTCCCAATGGGCGGCGCGCGCTTCCTCCTCATCTGCGCGCCGCTCTCTTTTGAAGCCTGGACTAAAGCGCCGCGTGTAGTGCGCCGTTCTCGACCCGCCAAGGCGTTGAGTACGATCAATTCAGCGCCCTGAGTGGCAAGTCGTGAGGAGCCCCGCATGCGTGACGTAGATGGAAAAGTGGCGGTGATCACAGGGGGGGCGAGCGGGATCGGCTTGGCCATGGCCGAGCGGTTCGGCCAGGAGGGCATGAAGCTCGTCATCGCCGACATTCAGGAAGACGCCATCGCAGGCGCCGTGGCGGCGCTGGCTGACAGGGGATTCGAGGCGCTCGGCGTCCGTACCGACGTGACCAGCTATTCCGATGTGGAACTCCTGGCACAAAGGACGTTGGAGGCGTTCGGTAAGGTCCACGTCTTGGTGAACAACGCCGGCGTTTCCATCACCGGCCCCACCTGGAAGATGTCGCTCGACGACTGGCGCTGGGTGCTGGACGTCAATCTCTGGGGGGTCGTCCACGGCGTGAAGGCGTTCACCCAGATCCTCATCGACCAGGGCGAGCCCGCCCACATCGTCAACACCGCCTCGCTCGCCGCCTTCGTCGGTATCGGGGAACACGCGCCCTACTGCGCCTCCAAAGCGGCTTGCCTGTCGATCAGCCAATCTCTGCGCTCAGAGTTGATCGCCGCGAACACGCAGGTAGGCGTTTCGGTGGTCTGTCCGGGGATGGTCGCGACCGACATCCATCGTTCCTGGCGTAATCGCCCGGCCGGTCACCAACCGTGGAGCGACCGGGAGTGGAGCGACGAAGAGTTCCGCAAGAATTCGGATGCGTTCCAAGGCGCGGGCGTCAGTGCGCAAGCGATCGCCGAAGCAACGTTGGACGCCATCGTGAACGACCGCTTCTATGTCTTCTATGGCGAGGGCGTGCCCGCCTATCTGGCGACGCTACTGATGCCAATCCTCAAAGCCGAAGAGCCCCCGCTGATCACCTGGGGTCCAGATCTGCGACAGGAGAGTTCGACGACCCCTACGACCGGAGCCGCCGGCCTGCCTGGGGGCATATGAGCGAACGAAGTCGCCCCGTTCGCCGTGGCCCGGTCACCCGGCCACACCGTCGCCGTCCGGCGTTCCGTCCCAAAGGCCGGTGAACAGCGGCCGCACGTAGATATCGACGGCAACGGAGGCGTCCACTGGCGCCCAGTGCCGCAATTCTGCGCTCGCGTTGATGAGGCCGGTGATCATCTGGGCGGCCACGTTGGCGTCAATCGCCATCACAGAGCCGTCTGCGATGCCGTCGCTCACCACGCTCGACAGGCGGGCCGACACTCCGTTGAAGCGCCGCACCAGGCCTGCCTGCATATCCTCCGGAACGGCGGTGAGCGCTGAGGTCCGCAGCAGCGGGATTTCTCCTGAGACCTCGCGAGCCACCATTGATGACGCCAAAGACGCCAGGTTCTCCAGGCCGCTTACGGTCGCTGCATCGGCGGCCAGTTGCGCTTGGCGCATAATGTCTAAGGTCCGGTCGAAGCACTGCTTGACCAGATCGTCCTTGGCCTGGTGGTGGTGATAGAAGGACCCCTTTGTGACGTTGAGCCGCGCCGATATCCGGGAGACCGAAGCACCCAGATAGCCGTGCGCATTAATCTCTTCTGTCGCCACTCTGAGAAACGCGCCGCGCGACACGCCGCTCGTGCGGTCGTCATCGTCAGACAGGGCTAAGTCCAGGGGTTTCCAATCGTCTTCGCACTTCGCCAGACCGGTGCAGAAGACGTGGAACATACGGTCGGCCATGCGCACGTAGTCTGCAGGATCATACTGCCGCAGCCACAGCACCGCCCAGAACACTTGGGAGATCAGCAGGTGGGTGCGGGCGTTCCGCCGAACGCGCTCAACGTCAGTGCCGGCCTGCAGATCCAGCATGCGCCTGAAGCGGCGGAACATGTCCACATACGCCGTTCCGACCGCCACATCGTCGATGGTACGCACGTCGTTGAACGTCGCGACGGGATCGGTTTGACCTTCGTCGACCGCCGCCAGATGCTCAGCGAACTCGCGAAGAAACCGGGCCAGGCGAGTCCGGGGCGTAGGTTCGGCCTCAGCGCTCGCCAGCAAATTGTCATAGTGACGGATGGCTTCAAGAAAGCAGGCAGCCGCCAAGTCTTCCTTGCCTTTGAAATAGTAGTTCACCGCCGTCGGCACCAGCTTCAGTTCGCCGGCGACCTCGGCAAGCGTCATGCTGCGGACGCCTTTTCGGTTCATCACCTGGACGGCCGCCCGTACGATCACCGCCTTACGCCGCTCGAACTTGGCGGGCGGCCGGACCTGCGACGCAGCACTTTCGCTGTTCATGCCTTGCCCCAACCTCACACAGCCTGTCTTACGGCGGTGCGATCTCCGCCCGCAAGTGCGGTAAAGCGCCGTCGCATACGCTCGTCCGCCACGCACGCCTTGCGCCTTCGAGCGAGGCCTGGATCGCCGGCCGTGTACAATCTTGAGGGCGTGGCATGGCGATCAGCAAGCATTGAATTCACATAGATGCCATTTTCTGCCGTGAGATGAATTGCTTAGGGTCGAATTGGCGAACGCGTGGAATCCACCCCATCAAAAGCTGAGGTGATGGTATGTCCAACTTGACAGCCCGACGAGGGGTCGGGAGAGTGGTTCGGAGCGCTGACGGCGAACGTCATGTCGTTGTTGCGTCACGAAGTCGGGTCGAAAACCAGGGGGATGCCGGATTTGGATGACGCAGACGCTCCGCCAGTCTTCATCAGCCTGACCGATCGTCTGCGCGCCAGAGCGGCCGAGCGGCCGCAGCATGTCGCTTTGATTCAAGACGAGTCGGTCGTTTCGTACGGCGAGCTGGACGCCACGACGGATCGGATCGCCGCCACTCTGCAGGCGCAGGGCCTCAGAGCGCAGGAGGTGGTTGCGATCTGCGCCTCCCCCTCGATCGCCTATGTGGAAGTGTTCTGCGGCGCCTTGCGCGCCGGCCTCGCCGTCGCGCCCCTCGCACCTTCGGCTTCGGCCGAGACCTTGGCCGCCATGGTCCGTGACAGCGGCGCAAAGCTCCTGTTTGTTGACCGCGAAACGGCCGCGCTGTTCGCCGACGACATCTCGCCAACGCAGGCACGGCAGGTGCGGCTCGACGACGATTTCCGGGGCTGGATGGTCGCAGAGGGAGCAAAGCCGGCGGCGATTGCGATCGAGCCCAACTGGACCTTCAACATTATCTATTCGTCCGGAACCACGGGCGCGCCCAAGGGCATAGTCCAACCGCACATGATGCGCACGCCCCTTGACCCGCCCGGGTCTCCATTCGGCTATGGCCCGCACGCGGTGGCTCTGATCTCGACGGGGCTCTATTCCAACACCACCTTAGTCAGCCTCTTCCCGGCGCTTGGCGGCGGGAGTACCGTGGTGCTGATGGCGAAGTTCGAGGCGCGCCGTTTCCTCGAATTGGCCGCGCGTTGGCGGGTTACACACGCCATGCTCGTGCCGGTGCAGTACCAGCGCATCATGGCCGTGCCGGATTTCGATAGCTTCGACCTCTCCGCCTTCGTGATGAAGTTCTGCACCAGCGCCCCCTTCTCAGCGGCGCTGAAGGCCGACGTGCTCGCCCGCTGGCCGGGCGGGCTCACAGAATACTACGGCATGACCGAGGGCGGGGCGGGGACCGTGCTCTACGCGCACGAGACGCCTGACAAGCTGCACACGGTCGGCAAGCCGTGGCCGCACATTGATGTCCGGCTGATCGACGACTTGGGCCGCGAAGTGCCTTTGGGGGAGGCCGGTGAAGTGGTCGGAGCCTCCGCGCTCACAATGAGCGGCTATCACAATCAGCCGGAAAAGACCCTGGAGGCGACATGGCGCGACAGCGAAGGCCGCAGCTATATCCGCAACGGCGATATCGGCCGGTTTGACGAGGATGGCTTCCTGATCCTCATGGACCGCAAGAAGGACATGATCATCTCCGGCGGCTTCAACGTTTACCCATCGGATCTCGAAGCCATGCTGAGCCAGCACCCGGCTGTGGCCGAAGCCGCCGTCATCGGTGTCCCCTCAGAGGCTTGGGGGGAGACCCCCGTCGCGTTCGTGGTGCTCAAGGCGGATGTCCAGGTGGAAGCCGAGGACATTCGCAGCTGGGTCAACGGCCGCGTGGGCAAGGTCCAGCGGCTCTCCGCCGTGGACGTCCGCACTGCGCTCCCGCGGAGCCACATCGGCAAGGTTCTGAAGCGCGAGCTGCGCGAAAGCTACAGGCCGCCGACTACGGTCTGACGGACGAGGAAACGACCGCGCACGGGATAGCAAAAACTCCGCCAGAGGGTTTGTCGCGCGGGATCAGCGGGAGAGAAAATGGCTTCGGTACATCCGGTACAATCGGCTCGTTCACAGTTCCTGACGAAGCTCTTCTATGGCTCGGGGTCCTTGGCCTTTGGAGTCAAAGACAACGGCTTCAATGTCTTGCTGCTGCTCTACTACAACCAAGTCCTGGGCCTGCCCGCGAGTTGGGCGGGTTCCGCCCTCGCCCTGGCGCTCGTGGTGGACTCCGTCGTCGATCCGCTCATTGGGTATGCCTCGGACAATACGCGCAGTCGGTGGGGTCGCCGCCACCCCTATATGTACGCTGCGGCGATTCCGGCTTCGCTCAGCTACCTGTTGCTCTGGATGCCGCCAGCTCATCTCGGCAATCTCAGCCTGCTGGCCTATCTGTTCGTGACGACGGTCCTCGTTCGCTCTTTCATCACAGTCTACGAGATTCCCAGCGCGGCGCTCGGACCCGAGCTCAACCGCGACTACGACGAACGCACCTCGTACATGAGCTTTCGCTACCTCTTCGGATGGGTTGGCGGCGTCACAATGTATGTGCTCGCCTTCGCGGTTTTCCTGCGGCCGGACGCCACTCATCCTGTCGGCCAGCTCAATCCGCACGGCTATCATACCTACGCCATCGCCGCGGCCATCGTGATGTTCGTCAGCATCCTGTCGTCGTCAATCGGCACCCATTCGGCCATCCCGTACCTCAAGACGCCGCCCGCGCGCCCGCGGATTCCGTTCGGCCAGGTTGCGCGGGAAATCGGCGGAGTGCTTGGAAATAAATCGGCGGCCGTTCTGCTCGGCTTCGGCATCGTCAGCGGCGTCTCGGCCGGGGTGACCTTCGCGCTGCAAGCCTACTTCAGCACCTTCTTCTGGCAATTGCCCGCGCAGAACATCGCTGTGCTCGGCCTGGGCAGCTATGTCTCAGCGTTCGGGGCGATGGTTGCCGCGCCGAGACTTTCCAAACGTCTTGGGAAGAAGCGCGCGCTGATCACCGTGGCGATCATCTCGGCAATTCTTGGTCCGTCCACCCTCATCCTGCGCCTCCTGGGGTTCTTCCCGGAGAACAATTCAGCCTTCTTGGTCCCCTTGATGCTTGTGATGGGGATCGTCACCGTTGGGCTGTCGATTGTCCCTCCAATCCTCGCCGCTTCAATGATGTCGGACGTCGTGGAGGACAACCAGGTGAAGTCCGGCCGGCGCTCAGAGGGCGTGCTGTTCGCCGCCAACGCATTCCTCCTCAAGTGCGTGTCCGGTCTGGGTCTGCTGGCTGGCTCCTTCGTGCTCAGCATGGTGCACTTTCCGCAGGGGGCAAAGCCCGGACACGTGGCTCCTGAAGTGCTCAGCCGGCTCGCCCTGGTCGACATCTGCGCACTCGCCGTGCTGAACGCCATCGCGATCGCTCTGGTGGCGGGCTACACGATCACCCGCGCAAAGCACGCTGCGAACCTTGAGACGCTCGACGCCACGGCTGCAGAGCTGGTCACGCAAGATCCGCGACTCCACGTGGCAGGGCCGCACTAGCAGTGGCCGCCGCGCATCACCTAAGGGACAATGAGGTCCAGATGAGCCTGTCATTGGACGGCAAGGTTGCTGTGGTCACCGGCGCCAGCACGGGCTTGGGTCGCGGGATTGCCTTAGCGCTCGCGGCTAGGGGCGCGTGCGTCGTCGTCGGAGATCTCACGACTGAGACGAGGCCGGGCAACTTCGACGACCAGGCTGGCACGGCCACCGCCGACCTAATTGCGCAGCGGGGTGGCAAGGCTGTCTTCCGTACCTGCGACGTGACCGACCGGGCGCAGGTTGAGGGACTGATCGGCGAGGCCACAAAGGCTTTCGGCCGCCTCGACGTGCTGGTGAACAATGCCGGCGTGCATCGTGGTGGGACCCGCATGCACGAGTTGACCGAAGACGACCTGGACGCCTGCTGGCGCGTACTGGGCAAGGGCACATGGTTCGCGGCCCAGGAAGCGCTGAAGGCTTTCCTCGCCCAGGGTCAGGGCGGGTCGATCATCAACATCGTCTCCACGGCGGGGCTCCGCGGGCACCTCTACCAATCGCCGTACAACATGGCCAAGGCTGCGCAGGCCAACCTGACCCGGTGCCTGGCGCTGGAGTATGGGGTCGACAACATCCGCACCAACGCGATCTGCCCGACCTATCTCAAGACCGCCATGTCGCGATCCGGCTTCAGCAGTTCGGACTACGATGACTTTGTGGTCCACGCCGTTCCGCTTGGGCGATGGGGAGAGGTCAGTGACGTCGCCAGCCTCGCGGTCTTCCTGGCCTCCGACGAGGCTCGCTTCATTAACGGCGCCCTGATCCCAGTTGATGGCGGGGAAACGGCCGGCGCCGCCGGGGGACCTCGGTAATTCGCAAAGAGTTGAAGTTTGAGCTCCACCTCCCGTCGCCGTTGAAGGTTTGAATGGTGCGGGGAGGGGCGTCGGGCCCACAGAAAGGAACCTTAAAACGATGAGCAATTCCATCGGGGCCATCCCGGCCGCTGGCGAGAAGCCACCATCCGCGGACGTAGCCGACCAACCCGCATCGCCGCCAGAACTTCAGCCCGACCCTGCACGCGTGGTTCGCCAGGTCTTGGCCTCCGAGTATCAGCCGCCGGCCGGCGTTGCGTTCCGCACCGTGACCATCATCTCGGACGGCATTCGCCTTCATGGTGAGGTTTTCACGCCGAGTGCTGCGGAGCCGGCGCACAAGCTGCCAGGCGTGGTGATGGCGCATGGTTGGGGCGGCGTTGCGGCCAGCTTCCGCGCTGACGCCGCAGACATTGCTCGAGCCGGGTATTTGGTCTTGGTTTTCGATTACCGAGGCTGGGGAGAAAGTGGTTCGCCAGTTGTGCTGCTGGCCCCAGAACCACTTCATGTACTGGGCGAAGCTGCCCCCTTTACGGCTCGCGTTCAGCCGCTCAGGGAATACGTCAATCCGCTTGAACAAGCCGAGGATTGGTTCTCCGCCCTCGATTGGATGATGGGCGAGCCGCAGATCGACACCGGTCGAATCGGCATCCGGGGCTCAAGCTATTCCGGCGGGCACGTGGTGCATGTGGCGGCTCACGACCCGCGCGTGCGGGCTGTCGTGAGCCAGGTCGGCGGATTCGATTCTCGCCCAGCAGCCGGCATGGAGCAGCCGGGACGGGACGCCGCCACTCGCATGGCCCGGGGTGAACTCGGCTACCCAGCTCCGCGCGCCTCGGCGATCTTAGGCCTGATCGGATCGCCCATCGGGCACAAAGGCGAGCGCTATGCGCCGGTTCTGGACGCCGCCCAGGTGATCGCCCCGACGCTGATCGTGCTGGTCGAAAATGAGGAATACGGCGGCAATCCAACCGCGGAAGCAGCGTACGCCAGCTTGCAGGGGCCTAAGGAACTGCGCGTACTGCCGGGGGTGACCCACTACGCTGTCTACTCTACGGAACGCGCCACTGTGGTGAAGCTGGCGATCGAGTGGTTCGACCGATTTCTCAAGACCGAATAGCGGCCAAGTCTAAGCTGACGCAGGGTCCTCAAGGCTCAGAATGAGGTCGCGCATCCCCTTGCCGGACAGGATTTCGATCCAATAGCCGTCAGGGTCTTTCACAAAGGCCAGCCCCTTCATCGCCCCGTCGTCCGGACGCTTGACGAACTCAACGCCAGCCTCCTCAAGATGGCGGCAGGTGGCGTGTACGTCTGGCACGGACACCCCGATGTGGCCAAAGCCGCGCGGCTCGGTATTGCCATTGTGATACGCGAAGTAAGGGTCAGCTTCCGTGCCCCAGTTGTGGGTCAGCTCCAGAAGGGCCGGCTGTTCGAACACCCACTGCACGCGCGCACTGCGATCGCTGGGACCCGGGCTCGAAGGGTAGCCCAAGAAATAGAGCGAGAAGCGCATCGCAGGGAAGTCATAACGGTCGAGCAGCGTCATCCCCAAGAGGTCTCGATAGAAGGCCACGGACGGTTCGGGGTCCCGCACCCGAAGCATCGTTTGGTTGAGCACTGGATTGAGGTTATCGGACAACAGTCACTCCTTCGAGTTCTGGATTTTTACGGTCGAGTAGGACTAGCCGCCAGATCGCACCTTGGGATCCGACGAACTGGCCTATCCAATGCGAGCCTGGCGTCAGCCGGGCTGGTTCGAATTGGGGCCTTCGCTTGGCTTTCTTTCTGGTGACGATGACCCATCGCAGCGGCGGAGGCTGAAGTGTTATGCGAGGCGGGTTTTGGCCTGGGCCCCCTTGCGCCGTCGGAAGGTCCGCAATTTCCTTCAGTAGACACTTGCGCGCCGCGAGGCGCGCCGAACCGTCTCATCGCGATCCTTAAGAATCTCCTGCCGGCGCGTAAGCCGTTCCTTTCGGCGGCCGAGGGTCTCTATCGCTGCAGTGAACGCCGCCCGATGTTTGGGCTGGTCGTCGAAACCCTGAGCGACCGCCTCATCCATGATGTCGAGCCGGTCGAGGTAGTAGGCGATCTCCTTTTCGGTATGCGCGACATCACGGGCGAGGCGATCGGCGCCGGCGATGTTCTTTGGGCTCGCAACCGCGCGCATTTTGGTACCGTCTAGCGCCACCAACCGACCACTGATTAGGCCGGCCTCCCGGCAGAACTGGATTAAGGCCGCGCTGGCGGCGACGATGGCCTCAGGATTGTCGTGCCGGAAAGAAGCGATGGTCCGGTAGTCGGGCGTGAGCTTGCGCATCAGCCAGAGCGCTTCGAGGTCGCGAACACAAGCACGTTCCAGATGGCGCGAGGACCGGACCTGGTTGGGGTAGCCCCAGATGTAGAGGCGCAGCATATCAGCTGGATGGAACCCAGGGCGGCCGGTGGGCGCGGCAACGGTGCGGCAGAAGCCGAGTTCAGCCAGGTTCAAGCTGGCGACAAAAGCATCGACGACGCGGACCAGCGCGTCGGACGCGACATAGTCGTCAATGCATGATGGAAGCAGGCTGACTTGGTCCCGGGCGGATCCCTCGATGAAGCTCACGGACACCTCGGCGCAGTAGCTCAGAAGATGTCCCGATTCTAAGCTTGTTCGCTGGCGCGCACCGGGTTTTGTTCCGGGCTGCGAACTTCATTGAGGCGCTAGGATCGCGCATCTCGGGGGCCCTTCCGAGCTTTTGAGAAAGGCGGAAAGTGGGCGAGCCCTTTTGCCATGTCGGTGCCTTTACAGGTCGATCTACAGATGTAATCTCATCGATGGATTACAGGAGTAAATCGCCGATGCCTCTGCCGCGATCGCTGACGAAAGTGGGACTCTTGCTTGGGGCGGTGGCAATCGTCGTCGCGGCCGGCACCGGCGGCGCTCGGGCTCTAGTAGTGCAAGCTCATGACGCCGACGCATATGCCATCCGAGCTCCGAACGGTGTTGACGAGGCCGAATTCGTTTCGATCAACGGCCTGGATCAGTGGATCACGATCCGCGGGCAGGACCGGAGAAAGCCGGTCGTGTTGATCCTGCATGGCGGCCCGGGCCAGGCCCAAAGTCATCTGATCCAGCGCATGGCGCCGATGGAAACGGACTTCGTCGTCGTCCAGTGGGATCAACGCGGGGCCGGCAGGACGCTGGCTCACGCCGGCGGCCTGGTCGACCCGGCCCTGGATCTGAAGACCATGGTGAGCGATGGGCTCGCGGTCACCGAATACCTGCGGCGGCATCTGCACCGCGACCGGATCGTGCTGCTGGGATTCTCCTGGGGGTCGCGGCTTGGGGTGGAAATGGCTGAAGCCCGTCCCTCAGACTACGCCGCCTTTGTCGGGACTGGGCAGGCCGCGGCGACCCAGGCAGTTTCCGACGCCTGGGTCTACGAACACCTGCTGGAGCGGGCCACGGCGGCTGGTGACGCGAAGGGACTCGCCGACCTGCGTGAGGCCGGCCCGCCGCCCTGGAAACCCGAGGCCGGCCAGAAGGCCTATCGAGCGTCCGCCCCTTATCGAGGCCCCGAGGTATCTTTGGCGGAGGGCACCAAGGCGGCCTTCACGGCGCCCAACTGGACCGTCTCCGATGTCCAGGCGCTGGCCCGTGGCCGCTCGGCCTACAAGGCCACCCAGCTGGAGCGCGACCTTGCGGCCTTCAACCCGGACACCTTCGGTGGGTCCTTGGCGGTGCCAGTCATCGTCATCGACGGTGCGGACGACCTGACGACACCGGCCCCTCTGGCCGCCGCCTGGGCGCGCCGCATCAAGGCACCGAAGACGGCGTTTGCGGTCATTGCGGACGCGGGGCACCAAGCCTTGGTCACGCACAACGCGGCTTTCAGCGAGGCTCTGAAAGAGAAGCTGAGCGCGCTGGGCATACGGACGAACTAGGGCCCGCTGAGCGGCGAGGCCCGCGAGTCGATCAGCTGGACGAACCCGTGGATCGAAAACGGTGAAGGGCTGTCTGCCTCATACGGCACGTTGAGCGGTCGGACGCCTCTTGCCGATGGACAGAGTTTTCGCACAGCCTGCCCCGCAACACCAAAGGTGAACGGAGAGCGGCCGGCGGGCGTGCTCGGTCCCGCCGCGGTTCCCGCGGCTCCTACGGGTCCGCCCCTTGCGGGCGCCTTCGGCGCCGGCGGCCGCTCGACGGCGCGTCCCGCCGTGCAGCGCCAGGCCAGGGCCCGTCGCGCAGGCTCCTTGCAGCCTTCCTTGGATTAGCGGTGGCTTAGGGCTCTGCCCTCGGCGCGCTTCGGAGCGCCTTCCGCCCAGCTTCGGTGTCCTTAAGGGCCGGCACGGGTCACGAAGGGCCAAAGCCCCTGCAGCCGGTTCCCCGCGAAGGCGCCCACTCCGCTTGCACACCCGGTCTCGCCGAGCCGGCATGCTTTTCCGAATGCTGAGTCTAGCGCAGATCAAAAAGCCGGCAGCGGACCGGAGTAGGCTGCATGGGGCCGGACGAGGTCACGCTCGTGGAATTGTTCCATGGCGTGGGCAACCCAACCCACAACCCGTGCGATCCGCAGCAGCGCACTCTGGTTATGCCGCAGGTCGATCTTCCGGGCGAGAATCTGGGCTGGAAGCACAAAGTCCGGCAGCCGTCCCGTCGCCTCATGCACCGCCTGCGCCGCGCGGTCGAACCGGCGCAGATCGGCGTCGTCGCCTGCAGCCTCATGCAGGACGTCCAGCAGGAGTTTGGCGCGCGGATCCCCCTTTGGATAGTTCTTCGACGCGAAACCTGGCATCGGCTCGCCCTCGCGGATACGGCGCAGGACCGGATCGCGCGGATCGGCCTCAGATTCGATCTCGTCGAGCAGGCGGGCAACGCTAGAACTCTGGCCGAAGGTCAACCGCCGCCCCGACGACGACACGAGCCCCGCAATGGCCGCCGCATAGGGCGTCACCCCAGTATTGGCGGCGGCGCGTACCGCGTAGGTGGTCGGATCGAGCTCATGATCGGCGGCCAGCACCGCGAAAAGTCGCACGACATCCAGATACCGCTCTGAAGCGCCAAGTGTCTCGATGGCGAAGACGTGGAAGGGCGCGATACTGGGCGCTTCTGACCCAAGACATGCCGCCGCGACGCATCTTAAGACGTCCGCACCGGAGCGGCGATATCCCGCTGGCGACAGGTCGTAGGCGCGCGGGTTGGCGTGCTCGACGTTGAACAACATGGCGATGGCGCGCTGCAGCGGGGTGAGATCGTCGCCGATCTGCGCGCCGGGCCCCTCCGTCGGCACCTGAGGCAGATCAGCGGTGAAAATCTCGCTTTCGGGCGCTTGCCAGAGTAGGGCCGCAATGGATTCGAGGGTTTCGGTGCGAGCCAGCTCTAACGCCGGCTGGCCGCGGTAATAGTGGCCTTGGGGCGTGATCAGGGTGATCGCGGTTGACTCGACTAGGTTGCTCGGTAAGGCCGAGGCGGGCGTTGAGTCTTTGGCGCCGTGCACGATCTTCGTCACGTCATCGCGCCAATAGTTGCGGCACTTGGATCCCGCCACCCTTTGGGACCGGATCATTCCGCGGCTGACGTAGGCGTAGACGGTAGTGACACTGACGCCCAGGGCCAGGGCGGCTTCGTCCGCCGTCATGAAGAGGTCTTCGCTCACAAGGTCCGGTCTCTCACATTGAGAAATTTTGTCCAGATTGACTCCAATTTCGGGGTCGATCAAATCTCGTCATGACACATGTGATACGCATGTACAACAATAATCAATGTCATGGGGAAATGCGATGAAGGACTATCAGGTGAGCGCGCTCGCTCTGTTGGCGGCTCTGACGCCGTTCGCGGCGCTTGCGCAGACAGCCTCCACACCGGCCGTTGAAGTGCAGGAGGTGATCGTCACCGGCTCGCACATCGCGCGGCAGGACTACAGCGCAAGCACGCCCGTCGTGACGATCGGCGCGGCGGCGGTGCAAAAGACCGGTTCGGTCACCCTCGACACCGTTCTGAAGGAACAGCCCCAGTTCGTGGCGTCGACGGGTTCGACCACCAACAGCTCGGGCAACGGCGGCCAGGCGAATATCCAGTTGCGCGGCCTGGGCCGCGCCCGGACACTGGTCTTGATGGACGGACGGCGCCTGCCGCCAGCCAACTCCGACGGCTCGGTCGACATCAACGCCATCCCAACGTCCCTGATCGAAAACGTCGAGATCATCACGGGCGGGGCCTCGGCCGTGTACGGATCGGACGCCATCGCCGGCGTGGTGAACATCCGAATGAAGCACCACTTCGACGGCCTGGAGGTGTCGGCGCAGTACGGGATCGCCGGTCATGGCGACGCAGAGGATTACAAGATCGGGGTCGCCGGCGGCGGCGACTTCGACAGCGGCCGTGGCAGCTCGGTCTTCTCCCTCGAATATTCGAACCGAAACCCGATCTATTACGCCGACCGGAGCTTCACGGCCGGCAGCCAGCGCGACTCCGTCCTGCCGCAGGGGCTGGTGTCCTTCGCATCGGGGACGCCGACACAGGCGGCGCTCGATGCGGTGTTCGGCAAGTATGGGGTCGCGCCGGGCGTCGTGAAGGCCGGCAACCAGTTCGGCTTCAACGCCAACGGCAGCCTCTTCAGCACCGGTCTCAGCGTGCAGAACTACAAGGGCTCCACCGATCCCACGCTCTTCGCCATCGGCCCCACCGCCGTGCTGGCCGAGGGACGCCAGTACCGCTACCTGCAGCTGCCGCTCGAGACCTATTCCGTCTTCAACCGGACGAGCTTCGACCTCGACGAGAACAACCACCTCTTTGGGCAGTTTTCTTACACCAACAGCGTGGGCGCGACGCAGTTGAACCCTGTCCCCGGCCCCTCAAACGCGACGACCGGTGTCCCCCTGATCCCGGTCACCAACCCCTTCATCCCGGCAGACCTGAAGACGCTGCTGGCGTCTCGCGCCAATCCGACGGCGCCGATCGCGCTGTCGAAGCGCTTCGACGTGTTTGGCCCCCGCCTGCAGGAGAACCACAACGACACGTTCCAGGTCGTCATCGGCGCCAACGGCAAGCTGCCGATCTCGGATTGGACCTACGACGCCTACGGCAGCTATGGGAAAAACTCGATCCTGATCGAACGGCCGGTCTGGCAAAGTCACGCGGCGCTGCAAACACTGCTGTCGGCTCCCGACGGCGGCGCCTCGATCTGCGCGGGCGGCTTCAACCCCTTTGGGCAGCAGGCGGTGTCGGCGGCTTGCGGCGCGTTCATCAACAAGCATTTGCAGAGCACCGCGGAAATCGAGCAGCGGGTCGTCGAGGCGAGCGCGCAGGGGGGCCTGTTCGACCTGCCGGCGGGGCGGGTCCGCTTCGCCGCGGGCGCCGACTATCGCGAGGATTATTTCAACTCTCAGGCCGATCCGCTGATCATTGCGGGCGACATCATCGCTGGCAACGGCAGCTCCTTCGTCGGCTCAACCAACGTCAAGGAAGGCTACCTCGAGCTGCTGGTCCCCATGCTGAAGGACCTGCCCTTCGCCAAGGACGTCAGCGCGGACCTCGGCTATCGCTACTCGGACTACAGTTCCGTGGGCGGTGTGAAGACCTACAAGGCCGATGTGAACTGGCAGGTCGTCGACGCCTTCACGTTCCGCGGCGGCTATGAGCGAGCCATTCGCGCCCCAAGCATCGGCGAACTCGACGCGCCGGTGGTCAATGGCACCACCATCATCGGTCTGGCCGGCAGCATCGGCAGCGGCGATCCCTGTGACGTGCGCGGCGCCTACCGCACCGGCGCGAACGGCGCCAAGGTGCGGGCGCTCTGCCTGGCGACGGGCGTGCCGTCGAGTATCATCGACACCTTCACCTTCGCCCAGCAGTCGGTGGGGAATATCAGCGGCGGCAACCCCAATCTGCACCAGGAAACCGCCGACACCTTCTCGGTCGGGGCGGTGTGGCGGCCCCGGTTCGCGGCGCCGCTGTTCAGCAACCTCTCGGTGTCCCTGGACTACTACAACATCGATCTGAAGGACGCGGTGGGCTCGATCACCGCGCCCCTGGTGCTGTCCCGCTGCTTCAACGCCTCGGGCGTGACCAACCCGAACTACGACGCCAGCAATGTCTTCTGCGGGCGGGTGACCCGCAATTCCGACGGCTCGATCAACCTGGTCAGCCAGCAGAGCCTCAATCTCGGGGGCTACAAGACTGCCGGCTATGACCTGCAGGCCGACTGGCGTTTCGAGACCAGCGCGATCGGCCTGAACGACGGCGGCGACCTCAACATCAACCTGCTGACCAACTACCTCGACAACTTCCTGATCAAGTCGCTGCCGGGCGACCCCTTCCTGCAGTTCGCGGGCACTATCGGCAACGGCCAGATCGACCCGGTCGCTATTGCCCGCCCGCGGTGGAAGTCCAATCTGGACGCCAGCTACAGCCGCGGCCCGATGAACCTTGGCGTGACCTGGCGCTATATCGGCAAGATGTCCAACGCCGCCAATGTCGGCACCCCTGGCACGGCGGCCGGCGTGCCGGCGGTGAGCTACGTCGACCTGACCGGCCGCTACAAGCTGACCGAAAAGGTCGAGCTGTGGGGCGTGATCGCCAACGTCGCCGACAAGCATCCGCCCGTCTATCCGGCCGTCGGGTCGACGGACCTGGCTACCTACGACGCGGTCGGCCGCCGCTTCATCCTTGGCGTGAAGGCGCGCTTCTAACTTCCTCCCCTCGGCGGCGATCCTCCTCTCTGGAGGGTCGCCGCCAGCTTTTTCCGACCCTAGGATTTCGCCATGTCGCCATCTCGTCCAGACGCCTGCCGCGTTCTCGTGCCCTCCGGAGTTCTTGGCTCGGGTTGCCCGCAAGCGGCCTTTGACCGGGGGCTCACGCTCGACCCGCACGTCATCGCGGTTGACGCCGGCTCGACGGACTCAGGCCCCTATTACCTCGGCGCCGGCGTGTCGAAGATGACGCGCAAGGCGGTGAAGCGGGATCTCCGGCAGTTGATGGTCGGACGCGCAAAGCTGGGCATCCCGCTGCTGATCGGGTCCTGCGGCACGAGCGGCACCGATGCCGGCGTCGACTGGATGGCGGAAATCTGCACCGAGATCGCAGCGGAAGAAAGCCAGTCGGTGAAGGTCGCGCTGCTCTATTCCGAGCAAGATCCGGAACGGCTGGCGACCTACCTGGCCAAGGGCGCGATCTCGCCGCTTGCCCCGGCGGGACCGCTGACGGCGGAGACGCTCAAGGCCTGCGATCACATCGTGGGGCTCATGGGATTCGAGCCCTTCGCCGCCGCGATCGAAGACGGGGCGGACATCGTCCTGGCCGGACGCACGACCGACACTGCGGTCCTGGCCGCCGTACCGCTGATGCGCGGCCTGCCGGTCGGCCCCTCGTGGCACGCGGGAAAGACGGCGGAATGCGGCGGGTTGTGCACGACCAAGTCGCGCAACGGCGGAGTGATGCTGTCCATCGATGCCGGAGGCTTCGACGTAGAACCCCTGGCGGCCGACAACAGCTGCACGCCGCGGTCGGTCTCGGCCCACATGCTGTACGAGAACTCCGACCCTTACGAACTGCGCGAGCCGGGCGTCATGCTAAACGCCCGCGACGCCGTCTACACGGCGATCGACGAGCGCTCGGTTCGCGTCACCGGCTCGTCCCATGTCGCGATGCCCTACACGCTTAAGCTGGAGGGCTCCGGTGCCGTCGGCTATCGCACCATGGTGTTCTCGGCCATTTCCGATCCCAAGATCATGGCCGAGCTCGATAGGTTCCTGGGCCGCCTGCGCGACCGCCTCGCGGCCGGCATCCGGTCCGTGCTGGGCTACGAACCGGACGAATACGACTTCGACATCCGCGCCTATGGCGCCAACGCGCTTGGCCAGCCTGGCGAGAGCACGGTAAGGCCCGCACCGCTCGAGGTGGGGCTGATGGCGCTGGTCACGGCCCCGACCCAGGACATGGCCACCGAGATCGCCAAGTTCAGCAATCCCATGCTGCTGCACTTCCCGCTCAATCCCGACGACCCCATGCCGAGCTTCGCTTTCCCGTTCTCGCCGGCCGAGGTTGAGCTCGGACGGCTCTACGAGTTCAAGCTGCAGCACATCGTCTCTATCAGCGATCCGCTGGAACTTGTGCGCACCAGCACCTTCACCACCCATCAGGGAGAGCGTCTTGCCGTCGCTTAAAGACGTCGCACAATACGTCCGCTCAAAGGCCGCCGGCCCGTTCTGGGTGACGATCGATATCTTCTGCGGCGACGCCGCGACGTTCGAGCGGGTGCGCAAGGCGCAGTCGCTTTCGGCTGACGCGGTCGCCAAGCTCTACGGCGTGTCGGCAGACAGCGTGCGGGTCTTCGAGGTGGAGCCTCTGAATGTCCTCAAGATCTCTTTCCCTCGCCTGCGCCCACAGGGCTCGCCGCATGACGCCGATTCCCACGCGGGCCAGTATTTCGTGCCCCTGCTGACCGCGCCGGTTCCGTGACCGGGACCAATCTCGGCGCGGTCGGTTCGCCGGACATCGCCGCGCGCATCGATCGCCTACCGCCGACGCGATATGTCTGGACCTTGGTGGCGCTGGTCTCCTTCGGCGCGTTCTTCGAGATCTACGATCTCGCGCTCTCGGCGCCGCTGAGCCTGGGTTTGCTGGCCGCGGGCATCTTCCATAAGGGCGCGGAAGGTCTGTTCGGACTGAGTGACCAGGCGACCTTCGTAGCCGTGACCTTTGCCGGGCTTTACGTTGGGACCCTGGGCTTCTCAACGGCCGCCGACCGGCTGGGCCGGCGACCGATCTTCACCTTTGCGCTCATTTGGTACGCCTTGGCGACCGTAGTGATGGGGTTCCAGTCCACAGCCATTACGATGTGTCTCTGGCGGTTCATCGCCAGCATCGGCATTGGTCTCGAACTGGTGGCGATCGACTGTTACCTTGCCGAACTGATGCCGAAGGCGACGCGGGGCAAGGCCTTCGCCATCAGCGCCTCCATCCAGTTTCTCTCCACGCCCCTCGTGGCCGTCCTGGCCTGGCGACTCATCCCGGGCGAGCACTTTGGAATCTCCGGCTGGCGCTGGCTCGCCTTCCTGCCGGCCATCGGCGCGGGCTTGATCTGGTGGGTCCGCCGCGCGCTTCCGGAGTCGCCGCGTTGGCTCGAAGCCCATGGTCGGCCTGACGAGGCAAACGCGATCATGACAGCCATCGAAACGCGGGTGCAAGCGGATTGGGGCGGCCCGCTGCCGTCACCGCGACCCCGCGCCATAGCGGCGGCCGCGAATGAGCAAGTCTCACTCTGGCGGCCCCCCTACAGGCGCCGGACCCTCACCCTGGTCGTCTTTCACCTGTTCCAGACCATCGGTTACTTCGGTTTCAGCAACTGGCTGCCGACCCTGCTGGTGTCGCAAGGGATCACCATAAGCAGGTCCCTGGCCTACACGGCCGTGCTGGCGCTCGTGCCGCCCATCGCGCCCTTGGTGTTCAGCCGCTTCGCCGACAAGGCCGAGCGAAAGTGGCTGGTGGTGTCCGGCGCGCTGCTGGCAGCCGCGGCGGGCCTGCTGTTGTCCCGGATGACGCAGGACTCGAATTTCCTGGTGTTCACGGCGATCGGCGCCAGCGTGGCGGTCGGCAACTCCCTGATGTCGCTCTCCTATCATACCTACCAGAGCGAGATTTTTCCAACTCGGATGCGCGCGCGGGGCGTCGGGCTCGTCTATTCGTTCAGCCGGCTCTCCGCGATCTTCTCGGGCTATATCATTGCCTTCACGCTTGAGGAGGCCGGGAGCGCCGGTGTCTTCGTGCTGATATCAATCGCCATGGTGATCGTCGCCCTAACCATCGGCCTCTTCGGTCCGCGCACCCGCGGCCTGGCCTTGGAGGAAATCTGATCGTCTCGCCGTCTGGGCAGCCCAATGCCGACGGCCTGAGCCGCGGCGGGCCGAGGTCGCGTGGAGTGGACCCAGGGAGAGTCCAGGCGTTCCTGGACGACGCACAGCGGTTGGGCGTCGAACTCAACAGTTTCATGGCTTGGCGGGCCGGCGATGTGATCGCCGAAGGCTGGTGGTGGCCGTATCGCCCCGATCTGCGCCACATGATGCATTCGGCGACGAAGAGCTTCTTGTCAGCAGGGATTGGTCTCGCGATCGCGGAGGGGCGTTTCGACCTCGACGAACAGGTGATTTCGTTCTTCCCAGACAGGCTGCCCAGGGTCGTTAGCCCGCATCTCGCCGCCATGACTGTTGAAGATCTCCTGACCCAAACTAGTGGCCACGCCCGGGGAGCTTCTGGATCGATCTGGCGCGGCATCGCCACCAGCTGGATCGATGAATTCTTCAAGATCCCTGTCGTCTACCCGCCGGGCTCGAAATTCAAATACACCAGCGCGTCCAGTTTCATGCTTTCGGCGATCCTCAGCCGCACGACAGGAGAGAGCGCGCTCGACTACATTGCGCCTCGACTGCTGCGCCCATTGGGGATCGACGGCCTGACCTGGGACATCGGTCCAGAAGGCATCAATCCCGGCGGCAACGGGATAAGCTGCCGCACGGTCGACCTCCTGAAGCTTGCCATTTTACATATGCGGAAAGGCACGTGGAACGGCGAGCAGGTGCTACCCGTAAGCTGGGTGGAACGGGCGACCCGTCCAGCGCGCGGTAACGCTCATGGCTATCATTGGTGGATGGGTCCGGGTGGGGCGTTTTACGCCTATGGCCTCTTTGGTCAGTTCGCAGTGATGTTTCCTGAGCATGATGCCGTTCTGGCGCTGACGGCTGCCGTGCCACCGAGCGAGGAGACGCTCCGCTCGTTAGTCTGGCGCCATTTTCCCGTTGCGTTCGAGGAGCCGAGATCGGCGGGGACCCGGGCGCAAGACGCCTCTGTCATCGCAAGCTGGACGAACCTACGACTTCTCCCGGAGCTGAAGCCTCAGGCCTCCGCGATCGCTGCCAGGGTCTCCGGACGGCTTCATGCCGCGGAGCCAAATTCCGACGGCATCGTATCATTGCAATTCGACTTCGCTTCCAACCGATGCGCCTTCCATCTTCAGGATGGGCGAGGCCACCATGTCATCAATGTTGGACTCTTGAACTGGCTGGAGAGCGAGACGACGATGTCGGGCGGCGCCCTCCATCACGGCTACGAACCGCCCCGCATGCGGGTGATGGCCGGCGGTCGTTGGCTTGACGCCGAGACGTTCGAGATGACCTGGCAATTCGTGGAGACGTCGTTTCGCGATCGGGTCGTCACGAAGTTTGAAGCTGACAGCTTGGTATTCGCGAGAAGCGTCAACATAAACTCGGGCGAGCTCGTTCGCCCGCCGATCGTCGCGCATTCGTTGGGGCTTCGTTGACACCCGCGCAGCAGGTCCGCCGTTGGCAGCACCGCACCGATCTCAATTCCTATGATGATAACCGATCGCCGATTTCACAGTCGGCCTTCGGACGAGCGAAGGTCGGCTTTCGGGCGGTGAGCCAAGGTCTCCTGGTGGCGCATTGCGGAAGCTAAAGCGCCTCGGCGTAGGCCGCATCGTTCTTCCCGCGCTTCATGTAGGGCTTCACGTACTGCGGCGGGATCAGCTTCACCTCATGGCGGAACGACTGCAACAGGCGCGCCCAATGATGCGAGCTACCGCTGGATTCGATCGCGACGAGGGTCGGCGGCAGCTTCTCGAAATAGCGGATCATCTCGGCCCGCCGGAACTGGCGGCGGACAACGACGACCTCGTTCTCATCAACGCCGTGGAGCTGGAACACCGACTTGGCGGTGTCCATGCCGATGCGTGTAGGTGTGTTCACTGGTCTCTCCTCTCATCTGGCCTAACGCCGAAGCGTCATGAAGCCGTTGGGATGAGAGGCCGTCCACATCAACACATCGTTCGGACGCCCCGGCGGTTGGTCGTTCCATATGACGATTGACCGCGGCCGGAGTCGACCGGGCCCACTATGCGTGGAACGGCGGGATTGCATTTCCCGCTGGTGCGCGGCACAGGGCGCACATGCCCCGCCGACGACCTGATCGCGCGCAGACGATGCGCTCACGCCGCCTTTGGTGGGGCCGCAACGGCGCCTTCGTGCGGGGCATGATGGCGGGGGTGGCGCTCTGCCTGGCGGTCACCTGGGTCGTGCAGCTCGTGCTGGAACACCGCAAATAAGGTCCGGGTGCAGCGTGGCTATCGCCTGCCAGATGCCATGACGTTCGCACGTTTCATTCCCTCCGAAATTGACCCTCGATGGCCCGGCTGGGGCGGACCAAAGGTCCGGCGGGTGGTCCGCGAGAGGCGTAGGGCTACGTCTCGCGCGGGCCGAGGGGAGGGGCCAAAAGAGCGGTAGCGGTCTAGGGCAGGATAGCCTTGGCGGCGGCGGGTCTTTACGCGGAGCGGCCAGTGACGAACTTCAATGTGCGGATCGAGGATGGCCTGGCCGCCCGCTTCGACGCCTGGGCCGCCGGCCGCGGCGGTCGCTCGCCGGCGCTCCGCCACTTGATCGAGACGGCTTGCCGACCAGCTGGTGGAGGCCCCGCGGGCGAACGCCTGGATCCGCGGCCCGTCAAACTGACTGTCCGTCTGTCGGCGCGCTACAGCGCCGGGCTGTCGGCCTTGGCCGCGGAGTTTGGGCTCACGCCGAACGCCTGGGTCGCGGCGTTGGTCCGGCGTGCAGTGCAGGGGAGGCCGACCTTTCGGCGGGCGGATGAACTGCTGCTCATTGCCATCGCCGGAGAGGTTCGGCGGATCGGCGTCAACCTCAATCAGATGGCCCGCGCGCTGAATACGGCGGTGCTGGAAGGCCGTGTTCTGCACACTCAGTTGGTCGCCGTCGGCGACTTTCGGCGGGAGCTTCGCGCGCACCTCACGGGCCTGCTGGAAGCCTTCGAGGGCAACCTCAGCTATTGGTCGACAGACCTGTGAGCGACTTCGAATTCCTGCCAGGATTCGAGGATGTCTGGCGCCCGCCGGTGCGTTCGCGGGCGGTGCGTCCGCGGGCCGTTCTGGGCAAGATATCCGGCAGCGCCAGCACCCGAGCAAAGCTCGCTAGGGTCGTCGCGCGGACCCCTGAGGTGATGGTCAAGGTGACCGGTCGAACCCGTGATCCGGGACACCTCGCAGCGCACCTCAGCTACATTACCCGCAACGGCGAACTGCCGGCGACGGATAGAGACGGGGGCGATATCCGGGGCGCGCGCGAGGTCCGCGACGTCGCTGCGGACTGGTCCGCGCTCGCGGCTCTGGATGGCCGCCGGCGGGCGTCGACGCCGGAAAGCGTGTCGATGATCCTGTCCATGCCGGCGGGGACCGACGCGGCCCGATTGCTCGACGCGGTGGTGGCATTTGCGGCCAAGCAGTTTGGCGACCGGCACGACTATCTGCTCGTCCTGCACACCGACACCGGCCACCCGCATGTGCATCTGACGGTGCGGGCCATGGGTGACTCCGGCGAACGGCTGAACCCGAAGAAGGCCGACCTGGAGGCCTGGCGGCAGGAGTTCGCGGAACAGTTGCGGTTGCGCGGGATCGCGGCAGAAGCGACGCCCCGGAGGGCTCGGGGCATAACGCGGAAGGCCGAGCGGACTCCAGTCCGGAAGCTGCGTGACCGTCACGAGGCGGGCGCGGGACCGCTCCCGGAGGTTCGCAGGTTCGCCTATCAGGAGGCCGGTCGCGCAGCGTTTGGCGGCGACACGGCACCGCGTCCTTGGGAAACCCAGCTGCGAACCACCCAAGTCAGAATTCGTCAAACCTACGTTCGGGAAGCCCAGATTCTTCGCAGCTCTGCAGATCCGCAGGACCGGGCCCTCGCAGATCGGGTTATGGCCTTTGTCCAGTCACTGCCGCAGCCCGATAGCCAACGGCTCGCGTTGGCTCGGGAGCTGCGGAAGGCCAATCGCGGAATTGAATTGGCGCAGGCCAAGCCCGAAGGAGAACGCTCCCGTTAGCCCGCGATCACGATTGCGGGCCCAACTGGCGGTCGCCCCTCTCAGTAGATCTGAATCCGCTTCGGTGCCCCCGGCACTCTGGCGAGATCCAACTCAAGTTCGATCAGCCTTGAGGGCAGCCAAGCACCGACCGTGAATCCTCCGTAGGACACGATAGAGACGCTGGCGCAGTCGTTGCGAAACACTGCCGTGAGGCGGTCAGCGTCGAACGAATTGTGGAGGAAAAAGATCGCCCGATCGACGTAGGATTCGGTCGAGCCTTCGGGGGCAGTTATGCTCAGCGTCATGTAGACCCATCGACCTCGAATATCGTCGAAGCTCACAGCGAGATGAAATCCATCGACCTCGGATTTGCCGCCGAAGCGACCCTTGTTCAGGTCATCGCGATGGCGGACGCGCCGGCGCAGCGCGGGCGGGTCATCATCTCGCGGTTCAGGTTTTTGACCCGCCCGTGCGGGCTGAGGACGGGTCGACGCCCGTTTTGCCGCGGTGGGCTTTCGCGTCGACAAAATGTTCGCCACGGCGAAGTTTGTCGCGAATCCCGCTGTATTGAGTGCGAGGAAAGCTCCCGCCTGAACGGTTAGAGGGGAACGTTCGGCGGCACGACCAGACCCGGCTCGTGGAGCCTTAAGTGGTTGAGGCGTCGCGGGTGACTTGGGGCGAATCTGATCTAGGTCCACGGCGCCGCGGAATAGAACCTTCGAATAGGCGGCCTGTAGACCACCGCGTGTGGGAGAGTAGAGACTGCGGTCCTTTTGGCCGGGCGCGTTGCGACGGGCCATCGTCCAGGAGAAAGTGGCGCCGATGCTGCGCCGGAATGTGATGTCCCTACGCCAGCGCTTCGCTTCAACCGCCGCTCTCTCGCGATTGTCGGCGCCCGGCGCGCCAGACGCAAGCGACGTCAGCATGTCGCCCATGAGAGTGTTGCTCAGAGCGAAATACGGCGCGCCCACCCGTCTGGCCTCGGCCAGGGCGTCGATGGCTTGAGCAGCCGCCCGTTCGCGCTCAGGCCCCTCGCTGCGCCGTCCGCGGTCGAGCCATTCGCGAGCCGCCAAGATGTGCGCATCCGCGATCCAACTCGCGGACTCCTTGGCAAAGGCGCACCAGCTATCCGTCGTGGGGATGCTCAACTCCGGAAACCGAACTGCGAGCAGAGCGGTGACGATCGCTGTCCAAGGATCGTTGCGGGAATCGAGGGGCGCTCGGCTGACGTCCCCGAAAAAGCCTCCGACGATGTCCCTGGCCTCGTCAGCGTAACCGACTGCGAGCGCCTGGCAGAGCGCTCGCCGGCCGGATTCGATGGGGATGACTCGCATGGTGACGTCCACCGTTGTCAGGGCTGAGGCCGAAAACACGATGCGAACGCCGCCCGCAAAAAGGGGAACAAGAAACCGTTCGACGCGAGCCTCCGCGATCGCAACAGACATGCGCAGCCGTGCGCCCTTGTCGGGCGCCGGGAGGATCTGCGTGGGCTGGAGCATGACCTCCACTGCGCCGTCCGCGACGAGGACGTCCGGGGCGGGTCCTCGATACGGTCGCCAGCCACCCGCTGTACGCGGGCGTGTGTCCTGCGAGAGCCCTATGGTGATCGGTCGCGCCTTGGACGACTCCCGAAGAAGGCCCGCCAGGTCGTCATGTTGTGACGTGGACGACAGTGCTCCGAGCGTGGCCGAGCTTGGCCCCGCAGGCGCAGCGACGGTGCGTCCAACGGGCGCCTCCGCAGCTGAAGGCGAGAACCCGGTTGTCCTTAAGTCGCCGGCGCGCAACTCGCTCAGACGCGGGGTTTGAATCTCCACCGTCTGGCCGCCCGGCGCGTCGAAACCGAAGCTGACGGGGCCTTGTCCAAGCGGTTCGATGATCGCTGTGTAGCCCCCGGGATCGCCCTGAATGACAAAGTTATTCTGCGTCGGTGTCGCGAACAGGTTTTCGATCCGCCCATCGGGGTGGATGAGCCGCAGGTTGGCTGCAGCGATGTCAGGCGGGGCCCGGAGCAAGAAGGTCACGTCTGCACCTTCAGAACCTGATTGTAGATCGAACGCGCCGGCACAAATGCCTTCTCCAGCGGCGCACCTCCCGCATGCGCCACGAGCCAGTGTTGCGCCCAACTGACCGGCAGTGATGTGATCCATTCCCCTTGATCGGTCGGCGGGCACGATCGAAGCGCAGGGGGCGATTTTCCCTGGTCGAAGATGTTGAGGTCGAACGCTTTCAAAGCCTCCACGGGATCCGTGCGGACGAGGATCGGAACGTCCGGAGGGGCGGCGTATGACATTATGGGCAGGATCAGGTTTTGCTGCTCGGGCTGAGATGGGTCGAAGCCCTTCTCCCGCCATTCCGGGCGGAGCCTATAGAGATAGACAAGATCCTCGAAGACGGCGCCGGCGTAATTGACCCATTGTCCGGAGCCGCTTTGGTCGCGAGCCGATGCACCGTCCAAGGCGCGTAGAACCGTCTGTGTAAAGCGCCCCGCGTTGACCCCCACCTGGGTCGTGAGCTCCCCTTCGTAGGTCAACACCTTCTGCGCCGCGGCGGACAGCAGAGCCACCTTCTGCTGGCCGGGGTCAGCCATCGGATCGGGGTCTTCCGTGAACCTCGCGCCTATCCCCGGCTTGGCGGTTTCAAATTCGACAATGAACTCCTGGCACGCGTCGACCAGCAGCAGCGCCCACTCGATGTTGTCGATCCGCTTCAGCGCCCCCGCGGTCTCGCGCACATTCAGGTAGGACCAGCGGTCCTTCACGTTGGCGTTCAGATCGGTCAGGAAGACCACGGGGTCGTTGCCGTGGACCGCACCGTGACCGGTGACGAACATCAAGGCTCCACTGCCGGGGTGGGCTCCGCATCGTTCAATCCATGCGCCCCCGGCGTCGACGACTGTCGCGGTCGTCGGCAACTGCACAGGAGCTCCAGGTGCGTTGGCCCAGGCATACGCTGGCCCGTCCTGAGGATCGGCAATCAGAACATCGACGGTGCCGAGCGGTGGGGAGAAATCCGTTGCGTGTTCGATGAGCCAGTCGACCGTTAGCTTTGCACCGTTCGCGGCGCTTTGAAGGTCTTCAACGCTCTGCAGGACCGGAGGACCCCCCGCGCCTGGCTTGGCATTCGGATAGGCTCCGACGCCAATCACCAGGGCGTGTGTGGCTGCCCCGGCGAGGTTGCTGTCGAAAACGATCGTCACGCGATCTTCAGAGTGTCGAGGTGGCTGGCCAGTCGCGCATGAAACTGTGGTCGCTTGAAATAGGTGGTGTGCGCGTCAATCAGGCCAGTCGCGGAATTGAACCCGAAGTCTTCGGCCTTGGCAAAAACGGGGGTGGCGCGGAAGCCGAACAGGTCGACGGGATCGTAGACGTTCAGCCACGACTTCACGGCTGCGGGCCCCTCGACCCTGTCTGGCGATCTAACGTTGAGGTCGTCCGATGCGAACAGCTTCATCTCCTCGAAGAGACCAGGTTGAGACCCCACTGTCAGGAACAGGTCGACGGCGGCGGGCGAAAGTTGCAGCTCCGGGTCGGAGGTCATCATGTCGTAGAGGATCACACCTCCCAGGCTATGGCCGATCAGTACCAAGCCTTCTCCCGCGCCCCGCGCTGAGGCCGCAGCCTGGATCGCCGGTCGAACGGCGTCACGGATTTTCGTCCTGATCTCGCCATCCTTCAGGTAGGTGAAGACGTCTCCAAGGAACCGGGCGACAAGCGGGTTCAGTTCGTCGCGAAACAACGCGACAAGTCCGTCCGCAGCGAGATTGCGGCCTTGGTCGAGCAGTCGTCCAGCGGCGGTCTTCAGCGAATCCACAAGCCCGTATGAGGCTGGCAATTTCGCCTCGGCCCTGACCGCCTTGATGAACGCCAGATCGTCCGCGGCGCCGGCCAGCGCCTTACTGAATCCGCCGGCCTTGAACTGCTGGGTAACAGCGGCGAACTGAGCCAGTTCATCGGTCGTGAGCTTACGGCCTTGCGAATCTGCATCCTCGACCAGTTGCGCGAAGAGCGCATCAATCGCCGCAGGTACATCGCTGGCCGCCACCGTCGCGACGGAGGCGCCAAGGGTCGTTTGCAAAGTCGACTTCGCACTCCTGCCGCCGGCAAGGCTGAAGCTCGCGACCTTGTCCTTGCCGAAGCGTGGAAAGCACTGCCCGTTCCAGGCAAAGGCGGGCACTTCGTCTCCCCACATCGGACTGCACAGATTGAGCGGTCGGTCCTTGAACGCCACCTGCCTAAAGAGCGCCTCGCGATTCTCGGATTCGATCGCATATGCGGGACTGGTCCGCGTCGCGACGCCGTGAACAAACACCACCTGAACCATCGATAACGCATCCCCACCTGAGCGATAGATTTCAGTCTAGGACAATCAGGGCGCGAGCCAAGCGGATTGCGCGCGTATGCGATGATAGGACTTCCGCGGATCGAGCCGGGCGGAAAATCGCCTTGATCGCTGAGAGCGAGATCGTTGCTTCGACCGTCTAGGGCGAGCACTTCCGCAATCGGTGACAGGCAACCCCTTGGAGCGGGTTTGAGGCGATGCTTCTTTTCAACGACTTGCGCCTAGGTGCTGTGGTCTAACGATTGCGGTTTCGTTCCGCCGTACGGCGCTGCGGATCCCGAGTCCCTTCGCGGTCCAGCAGGGTCGCCAGACGCGCCTGTGCGGAAACAAGGATGCGGGCCTGGATCGCCGGATCGGCGACGCGATCACGAACCACGGCTTCGACGATGCGCCGGCGCTCAGCACGACCCGGCATCACCGTTGGTCGCCGGCTACGGTCCGCATCGGCGGGCGCCGACGCTTCGCGCTCCACTATGCGGCGGCTTTGCGCATCGAGGCGACGCTGGAGGATCTGCAGGTCGCGTTCGCCGGGTCGGTAGCCGTCGACCTCGAGGCCCGCGGTTCGGCCGGCGAGCCAGGCTTCGCGGCGGAATCCCGTGGAGCCACTCACCTGGACCGCTGACCATCCGCGGTGCTGGGCGATGGAGACCAGGTCGCGGATCGTGTTGGGATCGGAGCGGGTGGCGATCAGCTGGCGGCCGCGGTCCCGAAAACTCGGGATCACGATGGTGGCGTCGGTGTAGTAGGCGATGCCGGCGCCGTTGCGGCCGGCTTCGGTGAGGTAGCGGCGGCGCAGGGCGTCGGGGACATCGCCAGCCTCGGTTGAACGGGCGGGGCCGCCCGGCTGCACGGCGTTCGTGACGTCGGGCTTATCGGACATTCTCGGTCTCCAGGTCGCGTGCGGCTGTGGTTTCGAGGAAGCGCTCCACCCAGCGCTCGATGTCGGCGTCCGGGGCGCCCTGCGGGGGGAGGGGTTCGAGCCCTGCGCTCGCCAGGGCCGCGACGGCGATATCCAGGCTGAGCAGGTCGTCTGATTGAGGCAGGGCTTTCGGCGCGAACGGCGCAGGTGCGGGTGCGGTGGGCGCGCGCGGGGCAATTTCGGGCGGCGCCTGAACGCGGACGTGGAACGGCCGCTCGCGGTAGTAGGCAATCTTGCGGCCGCGGACCGGTGGGGCGCCGGCCTTCAGGACGATGAGGCGGTCCGGCGGCATCTGGATCAGCTCCTGGGGGAGCATGAGGGCGCGTCGGTGGTCGGACTCGCTGAGGGATCGGCGTCCGCTGGAGAAGCCGCTCGGGCGGCTGCGGGTGCGGCCGCTGACGGTGGCGTAGCCGAGGCGCTCGGAGAGGTCCTGGGCGACCTTCAGTTCCTTGGGGGCGAAGACCACCTCAGCGCCGCAGTTGGCGATGATCTCCTCGGTCAGGTCGGGACCGTACTCCGCGCGGAGCTGGGCGGGGCTTTGCAGGACGGGGAGCAGCCGCAGGCCGTAGCCGGCGACATAGGCGAAGGCGTGGGCGATGACGCCGGCGTGACCCAGGCGCGCGAACTCGTCGAGCAACACCAGGACCGGAACCTTGTGCTTGTCGGCGGTGGGCCGCTCGCGGGTGTTGAGGTCGATCAGCTGGCTGAACAGCAGATTATAGAGGGGCGCCACCCGCGCCAGGTTGTCCGGGGAGACCCCGAGGTAGAGCGAGATCCGATGGTCGCGGAGGTCGCGCAGGTCGAAGTCGCTCTCGTCAGTGGCGGCGCAGACCCGCGGATTGAGCCAGAGGTTGAGGCGCGCGGTCAGGGTCTGCTTGATCGAGGCGAAGGTGTTGTCGGACGCCGAGCAGAAGTCGCTGATCGCACTGACGGCGCCGGGCGAGAATGGGACCCCGGCTGCGGCCCGGGCGGTCAGGGCCTGGGGCAGGCGCTTGCGCGGATCGCCATCGGTCAGCTCGCGGTAGATGGCGCCCAGGCTGAAGGGTAGGCCAGGCGTCGCGGCGCAGTAGGCGCCGACGCCGATGAAGCCGGTCCGCGCCGCCTCCGCCCAGAAGGGGTCGGCGTTGGGCGGAGCTGGGAACAGCATCACCGCCAGTTTCTGCAGCTCGTCGAGGACGGCGCCTGGGTCCGCGCGCTCCACGTGGCCCAGCGGGTTGAAACGGGCGGTGCGGCCCTCCGGATCGAGGGGGTCGAACAGCAGCACGCGCTGGCCGTGGGCCGCGCGGTAGCCGGCGGTGGCCTCCCAGTTCTCGCGCTTCACATCGAGGACCACGGTCGAGTCCGGCCACGTCAGCAGGTTCGGGATCACCACGCCGACGCCCTTGCCGCTGCGGGTAGGCGCGTAGAGCAGGACGTGTTCGCTGCCGCCGAACACCAAGGGCTGCCCGGCGGACCGGCCCAGCAGGATGCCTCGGCGGGCGCGCAGGCCGGCGCGGGAGATGTCGCCGCCGGTCGCCCAACGGGCGTCGCCGTAGAGAGAGGGGCCAAGGCCGCGGGTGATGGCGATGGCCGTGAAGCCGCCGCTGATCAGGGCGGCGAATGCCCCGACCTTCAGCCATCGCAGGACCTCCGGATCGCGCCGGAAATACCAGAACCAGCCGACAACGGCGTCCGCGCGGAGGTGCGCCGAGAGCTGGTGCAGGCCGGCAAGGGCGACCCCCAGTGTGATCGCGGTCAGGGCGGCCAGGCTGACGAGGCCCAGGCCTCCGACGCAGGCGGCCCTAAGCGGCCAGGGCGCGCTTGCGAAGCGGTTCATGCCAGACCTCAGTGACCCGAAATCGCCCGCCCGTGCGCTGCATCTGGACCACCACATCCACTAGGAGGTGGAGGAGGGCGCGGATGTCGTCGCGGGCCAGGTCGCGGCCGCCTTCGCTCTCCTTCACCAGCAGGGTGAGCTGCTCGAAGGCCAGGGCGGCGCTATCGGCGTGGATGGTGGTGATCGACCCGGGATGGCCGGTGTTGACGTTGCGCAGGTAGAAGAACGCCGTCCCGTCCCGCAGCTCCTGGAGGAGGATGCGGTCTGGGCGCATGCGAAGGGCGCTCTCCAGCAGGTGCTTGGCGCCGACCTTGGCGAGGCCCGCGCCGTCCTTCGCAAACAGCAGGTGGACGGCGTTGCGGTGCGGCACGGTGAGCTCACGGGCGTCCTCGATCGTGAGGAGCCGCTCGGTCTCTGGAATCAGTCGGACCAGGCCCTTGGCGAAGGTGGTCTTCCCCGAACCGGTCGCGCCGGAGACCAGGATATTGCGCCGGGCCTGGACCGCGGCGGTGAAGAAGGCCGGCCAATCGCCGGACGCCTGGAGCGCGGACAAGGCCGCGTCCGTGGCTTCGCGGCCCGCCGCGGCGGGCCCGACCGCCTCGAAGAGACCCGCGGCCGTGAAGTCCGCGAGCGAGAAGCTGACCGGAGACGGGCGTCGCAGGGTGATGGAGATCGCCTCCGCCGCGGGCGGCAGGACGATCTGGCAGCGCTCGCCGGTCGGCAGCACCGTCGAGCAGATCGGCGCGTCGGCGGAGACGTCCTGTGCGGTCGCCGCCGCGGCGGCCACGGCCAGCGGCTGGAGCCAGGCGTCGGTGAGCTCGGGCGCCTCGATCCACGTCCAGCCCCCGCTGTCCTCGACCGCGAACTCGCCAGGGCGGTTGATCACCAGCTCGGTGACGCCTGGGCGGTCGAGGTGGGCGCGCAACGGGGCCAGATAGTGCGCCAGGACTGCGGTGTCGCCGGCCATGGCTCAGCGGGCCTTCAGTCCGTAGACGCTGGAGAAGTCGAAGTCCTGCGCGGCGAAGATCGCCACCTCCGACCCCTGGGCCTTGCGCAAGGTCGGCGGCAGATCAATGCCATGTTGCAGGGCGATCCCGGCGGCGTCCGAGGGCGCCCGCAGGGTCTCCAGGCTGCCAGTCTTCGGCGCGACCGCGGCTGCTCCATCGTCGACGATGGAGAGCAGCATTGCGCCGCCGAACCGCTCCCAGAAGTGGCGGTCGATCTCGCCATCGAAGCCGGCCCGGCCCAAGGCGTCGCTGGCCGAGGAGGCGAGATCCAGCGCGACGCCGTTCGGCGTGACCGCCCGCGTCCAGAGCACGAAGAGGCGCGCCTGGCCGGCCTTCAGGCTGGAGCGGTACTCGCCCAGGACCTTGGTGCCCTTCTCCAGCAGCACCACCGCGCCGTTGTCGGAATAGACGTCCTGCGGGATCACGCAGGAGACATAGCCAGGGGTCGAGGTGTCCATGGCGGTCTGCAGGATGCAGGGTAGGCTGGCTCCGGCGAGGATCAGGAAGCTGCGGTCGCCGAGCCGACGCGCCCGGGCCTGGCCGATGACGGAGCCGCGCCGCAGCTGGTCCAGTTCGGTAGGCGCCGGCCGGTCGGCCGAGGCCGCCACCAGGCTCGCGAGGGACGGCGCCGCAGGCAGGGTCGTCGCCCCGCCGCCCGCGCCATAGGCCAGCAGGGGTGCGCCACGGATCGCCTGGAGGGGATTGGCGGCGGCCGGTCCTGACGACGCGGTCGGCGCGGCGGCGGGCGTCGCCGCGGGCGTCGCGCCCAGGGTCGGCGCATCTGCGCCCGGATGGGCCAGGGTCGGGGCGGCCTCGTAGGGCACGACCTGTTTGGCGGGCGTGTCCGGCGCCTTCTCGGCCGCCCGGGGATGCGGGCGTGAGGTCGCCAGCGCGAAGGCGCCGCAGCCGGCGACCAGCGCCGCTAAGACAAGGACCTTACCGGTGCGGCCGTTGGTCAGGCGGCCGGCGATCGGGGAGATGCCGCGGTCGGCGATCTGTTCGGGCGCGGCGGGCGGGGGGGTGTCGGTCATGGCTTGGGCGTGTCCTTGAAGGTCCGCTGCACATCGGGCGCCGTGGTGCCGGTGGTCGGCGGCGACCCGTAGGGCCGGAAGGCGGTGTTGAAGATGCAGAGGACCTCGCGGCCGCGCCGCAGGCGCAGCTGGGCGGCGGTCTGGTGGACGACCACGAACTCGCCACGCACGTCGAAGGGCGCGAGCGTTTCGGCCCCGTCGGGCGCCACGGCGTAGACCGCCGGAACGCCCTCGGCGCCCGGGAACCGCAGCACCGTGAAGACGCCGTTGTCGGTGACTTCGGAGGGCGCGATGGCGCTGGAGCCCTGAAGTTCGTAGGCAAGGTTGCGGGGGCCTTCGAGGACCGCGCGTTCCAGCTTGAACTGCAGGACCTGGCGCTGGAGCGCCGCCTCGGCGGCGCTCAGCGTCGCCAGGACCTGGGCCTTCTCCTGGACGGGATAGTGGAAGCGCACGACGAAGAAGGTGTCCGGGGCGCGCGCGCCGATCGGCCCGGCCCGGGTGACCAGCTCAAAGGTGTAGTGGCGTTCGGCGCCGTCGGCGGCGGCCGTGGTGACGATCAGGTTGGTGGGCGCGCGGACCGCCTTGGGCTTGGCGAAGAGGATGTTTCGCTCCGCGACCACGTCCCAGCCGGTGGTGTCACCGAGCGCCACGTGCCGGATGCTCTCGGTGTCGCCGAACTGGATCTCGGTCGCGGTGCGGAAGGCCCCCACCAGGCGCACCACCTGCTGCGGATCGTAGTCCACGGTCTTGATGCGCGGGTCGGCGTGGCCGGCGTGCGGGGTCTCCACCGCGCCCGCTGAATGCCACAGGCAGAGGGCGGTCAGCACCGCCAGGAGGAAGGGGCGGGTCATCGGCCAGTCTCCGGGTCTGCGCGGTAGCTGTCGACCTGGAAGCCCAGCGGGTTTCGCAGGCGGTCGTCCTCGGCCATCGGCGCGCGCGTGTAGTGGAAGGCCACCGTCGCGATCCAGTCGCTTTCGGTGGTGGCTCCGCCGCGTCGCTCAATGCGATGGAACCGGACATTGGCGACGCCGGCGCTGAGGAAGCTGATGGCGCGGACCTCGGCGTCCACCTGACCGTTAGTCCCATAGACAACCTGCGGGCTCGTCGGACTGGTCGGGCGGAAGGCGTCGGCCCAGCGCTGCTGCTCCGGGGCGGTGGACATGATCGAGACCTGGCGGAAATTGGCCTCGGCCGCCGCTGGCAGCCAGCCCTCCCGCGCCCTGACATAGCCGGCCAGGAAAGACTTGGTGACGGCCTCCTCATAGGTCTCGTCGTGGCGGCCGCTGAGCCCGGTCATCACCTCGACGGCGCCCGAAGACCGGTCAACCCGCACCACATAGGGGACGACAGTCTTCAACGGCGACAGCAGGGCGACGGCGCCGACCGCGACCGCCGCCAGGCCGGCCGCGGCAGCGGCCATCGTCCAGGCGAGGCACTTGGAGCGTACGGCGGCGGCCAGCCGGTCGTGATCCCAGCGCTTGGCCTCCGCGAAATAGGCCTGGAGCTCGGCGCTTGGCACCCCGCTCATCGGGCGGCTCCCAGGCAGGCCGGGACGGGCTCGACGGCGCCGGACGCCGTGGCGGCCGGTGGGGCCGCCGGTTTTGCGGCGTCGGTTGGCGCCAGCACCGACCCATAGGGGTTGGCGGGCCGGCGAGGTCCGGAGCACGCCGGCGGCTTGAGGGCAGACGACGCACAGGCGGACATCAGCAGCATTAGCGGGATGGCGACGAAAGTTGATCTCATATCTTGGCTCTCACGGGACGCAGGGAGCCCCCCTGGCGTGGTGTCTGGGCGCGGCCGCCGCCGGTCGATTGGCTGGAGAACGGCGCGCGCCCTTGCATCGCCATGGCCGCGGCGTTGCCAAAGTCGGCGAGACCGGCGCTCGCGCCACCGGCGATCCCGGCGGCGATGGCGGGGACCTGCAGGAAGAAGATCGTCGCCAGCAGGCAAAGCGCGATGAACAGCAGGCCGCCGGCGACTGGGTCCTGCCCGTCGATGGAGCCCCACTGCGCGCCGACCAGCGACAGGATCAGCTGGAAGATCGTCACGATCAGCGCCAGCAGCACCAGGTAGTTCACCGCCTGGCTGAGCCAGCCGAAGAAATAGCGGCGGCTCACTTCGAAAAGCGCGCAGGCGACGAAGATCGGACCAAGCGCGATGAGCAGGGCCAGGGCCACCTTGGAGAGCAGGAAGATGCCGAACCCGAGGGCGGCGGCCAGCGCGCCGATCACCCAGACCGCGCCGGACACCAGCAGCGGCGTCCAGTTCACCGGGGACGCCTCCTTGGAGATCTTCTCCCCGAGATATCCCACGCGGTCGAAGAACTGGTCGAAGGACGCGCCCGCCGTGGTCGGCGGCTGGCCGCTGATCGCGGCCGAAAGGGTGTCGGGCAGGGTGTGGAAGAGCGGCGTCGCGACCCAGCTTCCGTAGGCCTGCGTCGTCGCCAGCATGACGATCAGCGCCAGCTTGATGGCGCGGATAGCGAAATCGACCAGCGGCTCCTGGATGGCCCCGCGCAGGATCGCGACGCCATAGAGCAGGACATAGAGCACCAGGGCGACGCGCAGGGGTCCGGCGACCTGCGCCATGACCTGCCCGGCGTCCTGGGTCAGGAAAGTGTCCAGCTTGCCGTCGACGAAGTCGTAGGCCGGCTGGAAGATCGCGGGGCCGCCGGCCATCCTAGGCGCCCTTCCGGAAGAGCTTCAGGCGCTCGTCCTGCTTGCGGCGCACCGCATCGCGCGCGGCCTCGCAGTCGGCGTCGGTGAGCCGCTGGCGCTCGCACCGGACAAGGACCCGGTTGGTCTCCTCGGGGTGCGCGGCGAACCAGTCCACAGATCGCGTCGGCTGCGTGCAGGCGGCGAGGAGGAGGCTGAGGAGAAGCGTGTACCTCATTGGAATCCCGACCGGAACAGTTGCAGGCGCGCGTCGCTGGCCGCGGCCGCCCGCTCGCGATCGCGCTGCGACTGCAAGCGCTCTTCCGCTGCCTGCGCCATGGCCAGGCCCTGCAGCCGCATCTGGTCGTTGGCGATCATCGCGTGTTCGGCGGTGAGGCGGGCCTGAAGGTCCATGACCGCGCGGGCGTCGGGCGCGGCGTCGATCGCAGCCGTCAGGGTCTGCAGGCCAGCCAGGCGCTGGGCGCCGGCGGTGGCGGTCTGTTGGCCAAGCGCTAGGTCCCGGGCCGCGCGGTCGCCGGCGGCCTCCAGGTCCTGGCCCGAGGCGTCGCCGGTCGGCGGGGTGTAGAGGCGGTTGGCCTGTCGGATCGCCAGGGCCTGCTGGCCGATCTGCTGGAGGCTGCTGAAGTCGCCCTTGGCCGCCGCGGTGAACGCCGCGACGTCGGGCAGCGCGGCTCGAAGGGCGGGATTGTCGAGGAGGCTTGCCAGCGCCCCGACGTGGGAGGGGCTGTTGAAGCCGTCGTACAGGCGCTGCGCCTGGCTGACCTGCTGCTGAAGCTGTTGCAGCTGGCTGATCCCGGTCTGGGCCTGCTGGATCAGGCTCGCGTAGTTCATCGGGTCGTGGACGATCTCCTGCGCCGTGGCAGGACCGGCGACGAGAAGAGCAAGGGCGCACGCGGCCAGTGTGGATTTTTGGATCATCGCTGCCTCCGGGGTCGTTCGACGGGTGGACCGGCGGGCCTGTGCCGCAGGCCACCGCATCCGTTCGAACGAAGACTGCCGAAGCGCTGAGCGCGGCGCGAGGCGTAGGCCTACGCCTGGGGACGGCGTAGTCCTACGCCGGGAGGCGGCTTGCGCGGTAAGGCGCGGATCGAGGGTGAGGCCATATATGGCCAAATATCTTGCAATAATTTCAATAGTAGGCCATATATGGCCTCATGCTTCAGACTTCCATCGAACTGCTCAGCGCTCTGGGCCACGCCGTTCGGATGCGTCGCGTGATCCAGGGTTGGTCCCAGGCGGAGGCGGCCTCGCGGGCCGGCATCGGCGTGCGCACTTGGCGGCGGCTGGAGGCCGACGGCCAGGCGACGGTCGAGACCCTGGTCCAAGCCGCCATCGCGCTGCGCTGCGAGGACAATCTGCAGAAGATCTTTCCGGCGCCGGCGGCGGCCAACCTGGATGACCTGCTGCAGCGCCAGGCCGCCGAGGCGGCGCGGAGCCCGAAGCGGCCGCGGCGGCCAAGGCCGACGTCTTGAGGCTCGCGCCCGGCACGCCGCTCGCGGTCTCCCTGGCCACGGATCCGGCTGCCCCGATGCCGGTGGCCCGGCTCGCCTGGGACGGGGGTCTCGCGCAACTTGAATGGTCGCCGCAAGTCCTGGCGCGCCGGCTCGCTGTGGCGGCGCTCTACTATCCGCCGGAGCCCGGCCTCCAGGCTGCGCGGGGCGCGGCGTTCGGCGGCCTTCCTGGCTTTCTCGCCGACAGCCTGCCTGAAGGCTGGGGTTACCTGCTGATGCGCAAGCGCCTCGCCAAGCTGGGCGTGGATATCGCCACGCTCTCGCCCCTGGAACGCCTCGCTCTGGTGGGCCAGCAGGGCCGCGGCGCGCTGGCGTTCTCACCGGCGACGACGCCGGACGAAGACGTCGAGACCCTGGACCTCGACGCCCTGGCCGGGGAGTCCCGCGAACTTCTACGCGGCCAGGAGAGCGCCTTGGCCGACACGCTGGCCGGCCTGGCCGGCGGCTCGGGCGGCGCGCGGCCCAAGGTCCACGTCGGGTTCGATGGCCAGGGCCGGGTGTCGGTGGGCGAAGGCGAGGCGGCCTCTGGGTATGCGGCGTGGCTGGTGAAATTCGCCTCGCCCGAGGATCCGGTCGACATCGGGCCCATCGAAGAGGCCTACGCGCGGACGGCCGAGGCGGCGGGCCTGCGGCTAAGCGAGCACCGCCTGATCCCGGCCAAGGCGGGGCCTGGCTTCTTCGCGACGCGGCGGTTCGATCGGCCTGACGGTGGTGGACGGGTGCATATGGTGTCCCTGGCGGGCGCGATCGAAGCCCCGTCGACACTGCCATCGACGAGCTACGACACGTTCCTTCGCGCCACCCAGGCGATCACCCGCCATGCCGGCGATGTCGCGGAGGTGTTCCGGCGGATGGTGTTCAACGTGCTGGCCGTCAACCGCGACGACCATACCCGCCAGCATGCCTTCCTGATGGACGGCAAAGGTGAGTGGCGGCTATCGCCAGCCTTCGACCTGACGTTCTCGCAAGGACCGGGTGGCGAGCACTACCTCGACATCGCAGGGGAAGGCCGCAAGCCGACGCGCGCCCATGTGCTCAAGGTGGGCGCGCCACATGGTCTCGACGCCAGGCGTGCGAACGCGGTGATCGAGGAGGTGCGCGCCGCGGTCGCCGATTGGCCGCGGCACGCCGGCGCCGCGGGCGTCTCGGCGGCCTCAACGATTTCAATCGGAGCGGCCCACGCCCGCGTCTGGTCTGACTTCGGCTGAGATCGTCCTGCCCACCTGACCTGGATGGGTCGCAGTAGCGCCGGCGCCGCCGTCAGATGAGCTTGCGGGCCGCGTGGAAGGCTTCACGCCAGGCGGCGGGATCATCGCCGTGCTCGGCGCGCAGCCGGTCGAGGAGGGCGACGGTCTCCGCGCGCCCCGAAAGCACCGCGAGCGCATCGTCGAGGCCGCCGAGATCGAGCTCGACCACCACCGAGTTGAGGCCTTGCTTGACGAGGAAGCGATGCTGCTCCGGCGCCAGCTCCTCGCGAACCAGCGAGAACTCCCGGTGTGTCAGGCCGAACCCTTCGATGTAGTCGCGGGCCTGGGCGTGGGCGTTCGGCAGGAAGATCTGCGTGGCGCACTGCTCGACGATCGTGTGGGCGATCGGCGAGCGCAGGACGTCGGCCGGCGACTGGGTGCCGAACACCATCATGGCGTTCTGCTTTCGCCAGGTCTTCAGGCCGTCCTCGGCCAGGCCCCGGAAGGCCTCGTCGCCAAGCGCCTTCCAGAACTCGTCGATGTCGACCACGAGGCGGCGGCCATCCACCAGGCCCTGGAGCCGATGGAAGAGATACATCATCAGCGGGGTGCGAACCTCCGGGGCGTCCAGGACGTGGGTCATGTCGAAGCCCATGAAGCGGGCGTCGAGACCGAGCGCGTCCGTCTCCCCATCGAGGGCCCAGCCAAGGGCCGCGCCGCGCCGCCAGCGGTCGAGGCGCGCCCCCACCCCCGCGGCGTCGCGCTGGCCGAGCAGCGAGCGAAGCGCGGCGAAGGAGCGTTGCGCCGGCGGCAGGGGGCCAAGGGCGGCGATGGCTGCGTCGATCGCATGTTCTTCCGGCGGGGTGAGCGGCCGGTCCGACGGCGTCACCAGCTGGCGGACGAGCGCGCCGAGGAAGGCGCGGTTGGCCGGGGTGAACTCCAGCGCCTTCAACGGCGCAAGGCCGGTGGGCTCGCCGGGCTTGAGGGTCAGGTAGGTTCCGCCGCAGGCGCGCACGAAGATCTCCGCGCCGCGGTCCTTGTCGAAGATCACCTGCTGCACGCCGAGCTTCTCCAGCTCGGCCAGCATGAAGTTCTGGACGACCGTCTTGCCCGAGCCCGAAGGCCCGCAGATGAAGGTGTGGCCGAGGTCGCCCACGTGGAAGTTGAAGTAGAAGGGCGAGCCGGCCGAGGTCCGTAGCAACGCCACGGCCGGGCCCCAATGATTGCCAGAGGGCCGCCCCGCCGGATGGGTGTGGAAGGGCGCCAGGCTCGCGAAGTTGCGGGTGGTGATCGCGGCCGGCCGGAGGCGGTAGCGGAAGTTGCCGGGGAACTGCGACCAGTAGGCGGCCTCGAGTCCGAGATCCTCGCGCGCCACCACCAGGCCGGAGTCGGCCATCATGGCGCGGGCGCGCGAAAGGTGCTCGGCGAGTGCGGCGCGGTCGTCGCCGTAGACCGCCACCGACGCCTGGTGCTCGCCCATCGCGAAGCGGTTCGAGGTCAGGTCGTCGAGGGCGGCGTCCAGGCCCTCGACCTGGGACGCGGCCCGGTCGCGGGCCGAGAGCAGCTGGTTCTGCTTGCGGCTCATAACCGCTTCCGCGGCCGGCTTGGAGAGAAAGGCGAAGGATTGCGCCGCCACGAAGGGGAAGGGGGCGGAGAGAAGGCCGTCCCAGAGCCCGGGGCGCGTCTGGGCCGGATATTCCTTGATGCCCAGCACGGCCCCGAACCGCGTGGTGTCGGCCGCCCGGACTTCCAGGGCCTCGCGGCCGAAGATCAGGCGGGCATTGTAGACGGCGCCGCCGAGATGGCCGGCGATCAGCGGCACGCGTTCGGGTCGGCCGGTGATCAGCAGGCGCAGCATCTCTAGCGGCTCGGAAAAGGCGAGACCGAGGTGATCGTAGGTCGCCAAGGGGGTCGGGCCATAGCGGCCAAGATGTTGGACAAGGTCTCCAGCCGCCTCCTCCAGACGGCGCAGCCCGACGCCTTCGTCCGCCGCCGCCTGTCCGCCGAAGCGGGCCAGGAGCGCGTTGGCGCGGCCGGTCGCGTCACGGGTCGGCCGCCAGACGAGGGTCAGGAAGAGGTCGTTGACGAACAGCTGGCGCCGTCCGAGGCGCGCGCGGTAGGCGGCGTCGAGATCCCTGGCGAACGCTGAGCGGTAGTCGCCTTCGGGCCAGATCTTGTCCGGCCGCCGCACCAGGTGGTGCCAAAGCGCGAGCTGGTCGGACGCCAGGTTGCGCCAGACGCCGTTGAGCTTGGCGTGCCAGTCGTTGAGGTCGCGGACGTCGGCGGTCTCAAAGCTTGCGCCCTCGAGGCGGAAGCAGAGCATCAAGGCGCCGCTGTCCAGCGCCAGGACCTGGTCGGTCACGTGGCGGGCATAGGGTAGGGCGAGGGTCGCCGTTCGTTCGCGCTGCAGGAGCGCATCGGCGTCGAGCCGGCGCACGCTAGGCACGGGCCACCTCGCGCCAGGTGCGCGGACGGCGCAGGGGAAGCGGCGACAGCGAGCTGCCGCCCCACACGCCGCCGTTTCGCGAGCGTCCCTTGGTCTCAAGCCAGAGGTAGAGCACGCGGAAGGCATTCGCGTCGGAACGGCAGATCGCCCGGAAGGCGAGATGCAGCGCCGGCGCCAGCAGCAACCAGAGCATCGAGCCGGCTGCCAGGAACGCCACGCAGGAGACGACCACGTTGAGGCCCATGGCCTCCATCGGCACGCCCAGGACCATCGCTGGACGGGTGCAGGCGAGGAAGAGAGGTTCTTCCTCCAGGCGTTCGACGGCGGCCTCAGGCATGGGATCCGCCGGTAATCACGTCGACGATGGTCGCCGCGCCGAAGATCACGATGATGGACATCACCACCGTGGCGGCCCGGTGGAGATCCAGCCGGCCGAACATCCAGCCCGCGGCGCAGCCGATCACGGCCAGGATCGCGATCAGGCGGACCACGCCGCTGTTCATCAGGTCGACGATGTTCTGCAGGAATGTCGTCAGGTTGCCGCCGACCGCGCTTGTGGTCTGGGCAAGCGCGGGGCTCGCGGCGGCCAGCAGGGTGATGGCCAGGGCGACGCGCGAGGCGACGCGAGGACTGAGGGTCATGGGCTTACTCCATTGGCGGGGGTGATGACGAAGGCGCTCGCTGTCGGCGCGCCGAAGACCGCCCAGGGGGGCCGCTCGCGCGGTGGCGGCGCGGGTGGATGTCGCGGAGGCGTCTCAGGCGCCGCCAGGGCCGGGACAATCCGTCCCGCGGCGGCAGCGACCTTGGCCACGTAGCCATTGGCGAAGCCGCGGTCCGGGCGGCCGGTGTTGTAGTAGGAGAGCGCCGTCAGCAGCCCCTCCTGCTCATGGCCGGCCGCCGGCGCGGCGCGCTGGTAGTCACCGACGAGCACTTGGGCGGCGGCGCCGAGATTGCGGCAGGGTTCAAAGGCGGCTTCGACGCTTAGTCCCAGCCGGGCGAGGTTGCGGACGTTGATCTGGCCCAGGCCGAGATCGACGTTCGCGCCGTCCGCGATCAGCCGGCGGGCGGCGGCGGCAGCGGCGGCCGGGGTCGCGAACGACAGCCGTCGCGGCATTGGCCCGTTCACCCCAATGACCAGGGGGTCGAACCCGCTTTCCACCTTGCCGATGGCGAGCAAGGTCGCAGGCGCCACCGCAGGGGCGCAGGTCGCGGCAAGGATCTGTAGCGCGGCGAGGTCGAGGGGCATGGGGTCTCCGTTCGAAGCGGAGACTGGCCGAGCACCCGAGGCGGCGCGAGGCGTAGGGGTACGCCCGGGCGTAATCCTACGCCGCGGGCTCCGGCGCCCGGGTGCATCTGTCAGGGTTCGACGGGTGAACGTCGAGATTTCGCGCCGGATCAGTGAACCACCGCGCAACAAGTTTGCGCACACCGCGCAGTATTTACAGATTCAGTGCAGTTGCGGGACCGGACTCGGAACCCCAGGTTGCTTAATCTATTCTGTCAGAATTCGGAGACCGAGTCGGGCCTCCGGTAAAGCAGGAGTACAGCAATGACTTCGAATGCGTTGTCGTTTCCGCACAAGGTCTCTGAACTCACCGTTGCCCGTCGTCATCAGGCCCTCACGTTGCGCCAGGTCGAGATCCTCTACTGGGTGCAGGAAGGCAAGACGGCCTGGGAGATCGGCCGGATTCTCGATTTGTCGGCGCGCTCCGTCGACGGGCATCTGCGGCGCATCTACGCCCGCCTCAATGTCCGGACACGGCTGCAGGCCGTTCTCCACGCGCAGGATCTGGGGCTCCTGGTCCGGCCTTCGGCAAGGAGCCCGGAGCCTCGCTACCTATCCTCAGGTTCGTCGTCAGGATCGTGAAGATCTCCGCCGAGCGCCGGGTCGGTCATCCACTCTTCGACATAGGCGTCATCCTCTCCGAGCTTTTTGGTGAGCTCGCCGAAGGCGCGTTCGAAAGCGCCGATGACGCTGCGCGGGTCGAGGCGGGCAAGGTCCCGGCCGGACTTCTTGCGGAAGCGCCGGACGGCCAGGACCATGACGCTCGTGAATTTGTTGTCGAGGCAATCGACCGCGAAGTCCGCGGACTTCATGTCGAGCGCCAGCAGGATCGCGTAGCCGTCGGCATCCACAGCCTCGGCAAAGGCGTGGATCGTCGGGCCGTCCTCCCGGCCTCGGGCCGACTCGAAATGCTGGTACGAGCGCAGCGCCATCCCGATCGATCGCGCGACCTCGGACGAGCGGAGCCCGCGCCGGCGGCGGATCGCCTTGAGGATCTGCGACAGGAGCAACTGGCGCTCCGTCAGCGGAGGGGGCGACACGGCATTCATCGGCGCGGATGCAACAACCTATGCTTGCTGAGCGCAACCTATACCATCGGCGCGGGCCCCGCTGCCAAGCCGCATCGATGGTCGTGCCGATCGATGGTCGTCCGCACACCCCGCTGCTGGGCAGAGGGCGGGGGCGGCGTACCCTTACGCCTCATCCGCGCGGCGGCGTTTGGACTAGGCTCAAGACCTCAACCCGTCGAACCTGGAGGTCTTCAATGTGCGTGAGTGACGCCTTGGTCGCTGTGACCGACGAACGGAGCCAGTCATGATCGGCCGGTCGCCGCGCCGCATGAGCGACGCCGATGCGCGCACGCTGCGGACGGTGCGTCGCAACGAGCTGCGCCTTATCGTACCGCTCGCCGACACCACCATCTACGAACTGGAGCAGCGCGGGGAGTTTCCGCGTCGCTTCAATCTCACCGCCCGGTGCGTCGTCTGGGACCTGGGAGAGGTCGAGGCCTGGCTCTCCGAGCGGCGGCGCGCCTCGGAGACCGCCGAGCTCGGCCGTGCGCCTTTCCCGGATGTCCGCAAGCGGCGGGCGAGGCCGGTGGCGGGCGCGCTAGGTCGACACCCACACGCTTGACCGTTCCATCCGGGCGGCGTGAATATTGCGCATGGCACGATCCAATCCGAAGGCAGAAGCGGCCGTCTGGTTTGCGACGCTGAGCCGCCTGCCGATCAGTACGGCCGAGCTGTGGGACTTCCACGCCTGGCGACGCAGGCCCGCCAACAAGGCCGCCTACCTCGAGGTCGAGCGCGCCGAGCTACGCCGTCCTAGCCGCTTCGCGCCACAGCCGGATCCCGAGGGATTCCGCGTCATTGACAAGCTCACCGGTGAGCCGGCGACATTCGCCAACACGCGGTACGCCGGGATTTCGGAAGAGGACGCGGACGCCATCTGCGACGTGCTCAATCGCAGGGCCCGGCAGCAAGCCGTCGAAGGGCGGGCCTAGAGCGCGCACCCTTGCCGGAGTCAGGACTTCGGCGGCGCCGGGGTGTCGTTGAGAAGCGGGTCCAGGGCGTCGGCTTCGGCGCGCGCCCAGTCCGCCCAGTACGCCACCCGCCGGGCGGACCCTGCCGCCTCGGCTTGGGCCATCACCTCGGCCACAAGGCCACGGATGTCGCGCGCCGTCCGCGAAGCGTCGGCCTGGGCATAGAGCAGGCGCCGCCGCTCGTCCTCACGCGCCTCGCGGCGTTGGCGCAACAGCTTGCGCGCCTTGGCCCGGCGCTCCCGCGCGTCGCGCTCGGCGTCGCGGCGCCGCTCCAGGCACCATCGGTAATGCTGGAGGGCGGCGACGCGATGTTCGGTTTCCGCGGCCGACAGGATAGCGACCGAGATCTCGTCCATCTGCGCTTCGAGCGTGTCCTCTGCGGTGTCTGCGAAGCTCCGCTGGGCATGACCCGGGCCTGAGTGGAGCACCAGCTCGAGGCGGCCTTCTGACCCGGTCGCCGGATCCACGGCCTTGAGGCTCAGCGTCAGCCAACGCGCGCCGCATCGGACGCGGAACTCGTCCGGATCAGTGGGCCCATGACGGAATTCTGCAAACGAGGATCCAAGCCGTTCCCGGAGGCTCGTCAGGAGAACGGCCGGTCGACGCCGCGCCGGCGTAGGTGGGATGACCTGGGCGACGACCTCCGAGACGGTCTGGGGTGTGAGTCGGCAGGGGGTCAACGCGCCGATCGGCGCTCTAACCTATTGATTTAGTAGGTGCCGAAGGGGTCAATTCGCCAGCTGATTCACCCGGCTCGGCGTTCCCTTTACCGAGTGCATCATGCCGATGCCGAGTGTGCGTCAGGTGTTTGTCATCGACCCCGACGGCGTCACCGTCGAACTCAATTTCCCTTCTGGAGCCTGACCACCCCTGACTGAAAGCGCGCGGTAGGAAGGTTCGCTTTCCACCGCGAGGCCGATGACCGCTTGCGACAGAATGTGGAGGTCAGAAAAGCCCCTCAGGTGGGCAATGTAGAGCTTGGTGTGAATCGGCGCGAGGTTTCAACGCCGATCGGCGCGATAACACATTGATTTAATTGGTTATTTAGGGGTTGATCTCTCGCGCCGATTCACGTGTCTGGAGTTTCCAATGTCGGCTGGCCTATAGACGAGGCTGAAATCGCATATTTTGCTGAGCAGTGATGGGCACCTACAGGATCATCTACACCGACCATGACCGCCGCCGACGGGGCGTACCTTTCCTTTGCCCGAACGATGACCACGCGATCCGATACCTGGACCTGCACCACGAGGGCCGGCCATGCGAGTTGATGTGCGGGGATCGCTTAGTTGCGCGGCGGCCCTCCGCCAAGGGGTAGGAGCTTTAGCTCAGCTGACTACGTGTGCTGGGCTTCACGTGGGCCATGGCGATGGCTTGCCTACCGCCAGGTCATCGAGATAGCCAAAAACCGGATGGTGGACGTCCTCGGCAATCTTGACCATTCGCCCCACCACTCGGAAAAACGTCGGGGCGGGATCTCCCGTCAACCCGGCATACTCAGCGCGGATCCGCTCCCAAGTCGTAACGGCCATGACGACGTAGTCGGGGGGCTTGCCTTCAGCAATCGCGGCGCTGAGACGGTCCTGCAACTCGGACAGTTCGGTCATAGGCTTCCAGGTCGCGAGGCTCTCAAGCACATCAGGCTCACCAGCAGCCACGACCCTGACAATGCGCCCTCACTATTTTCCTGAACTCGCCGACCGCCCCGCAAGCTGCGTCATCGCCGCAATACGCTCGCTGAAGGGCTTCATCGATTCTGTCGCCGACGCGGTGACGAGTTGGGATAGCTTCACGACCTCGGCCATGTAGGCGTCCATGGCGCTTTTGGAGTAGGCCATTTGCAGCTCCACGACCTCCTGTGGGGACTTGGCGCTTGCCAGCGATTTTCCCGCCGCGGTCTGGTCTTCCAAAGTCTTCTTGGCAAAAGTGATCGCTTCCATCCGCAAGGTTTCAGCGCCTTTTGTCGCGGCCGCGACCGAGGCGACCAGGGCTTCAAGATTTTTCTGCGAGTTAGCGTTCGCCTCGTTGCCTCGTTAAGGGCTGACAGCGTCTTATCGATGCCTACCTTGTGAATCGGCGCGGGGTTTCAACGCCGATCGGCGCGATAAAATGTTGATTCAATGGGGTATGCAGGGGCCAATCTCTCGCGCCGATTCACACCCACGGCGCGCTGGCATCTGGACGAGATGGTCGTGAAGATCCGTGGTCGGCGTATGCTGCTGTGGCGCGCCGTCGACGACGAGGGCAAGGTGCTGGATGTCCTGGTGCAGAAGCGTCGGAACAAGGCCGCAGCCTTGAAGCTCCTCCGGAAATTGCTCAAGAACCAGGGGAACCATCCGGAGACCGTCGTGACCGATGGCCTGGCGTCCTACCCGGCGTTGTACGCACAAAGGCACCATCAGCACAGACTATTCCGCCCCGCTGATGGGCTTGGAAAACGAGGCGGTCGCGATCGGCTCGACGGTCCGAGGCTCACCACGCCTCAAGACCTCGCAAAGCTGCGGCGTGAAAGGTCTCGCCATGGCGCGCGACGTTTTCTTGCCAATTCAGGTCTGGAGGGCAATACGCCGCCGTCAATCTGGCCATTAGGCCCTCTCGCGTCTGTCGTTCCCCTCCCGCAGTTCCCAAACGCAGCCACCGATCAATCATAACCGCCTCAAACGCCTCAAAGCTTGTGACCGTACCAATCTCTATCGGCGCACCGGTGATGTCGGTGTCCGGCAGCCATCGCTGCAGCCCCTCAAACAGCAGACCTGACCAATCGGGCGTTTCTCTGGATTCAAACGCGTTTTCCGGTCCCTGCAATGCAAGACCGGCCCACCATTCAGCCATTCGCGCCCGGGCGGGGTGGTCCGATGGCTGCAGGGCCATGATTAGGGGTTCGCCATAGGCGCCGGCCCCGGTGTGCCATTCCAGGAACGCGAGCTGACGACAGCTCGATAGCTCGGTCTGGACGATGCGCCGCAGGACAATATGGGATGGCGAAGGTCTGTAGCCGCCAAATGCCAAACCGTCCGCATGAGTGTACTGGCCGCCGGTGAAGGCGGTCAGGGCTCGCCCGTGACCGAGTTCAGCGCTGAGCTCCCTGTAGAGCTGCTGCACCCGTTCGAGCATCCCGTCTCGCCAAAGATCAGGGCATACTTGGCGATGTATCAGGTCGTAGTCTGGATTGGTGGGTCGAGGCCGGTCAAAGTTGCAGAAGTTGCGCGAGAGATCGACGTTTTCAGCGTCTACTCGGTGACCATGCGACAGACCCCAAGGATTGAGCGCATGCACCAGGACAATGCTGCAGCTGTCGGGAAGGGCCTCCTCCGCAAGCGAAGCCAGGAATGCCCTCTGAGCGACCGAACCCGCGTGGCCCTCAGCGCCATGCGTCCCGGAGATCGACAACAGGACCTTGCTCGAATGGGCGGGTCCGATCACCCCCCAGTCGATAGTCAGATCCTCCGCATCGGCGCCCAGACCCGGGATCGGTGCGACCTCCAGACGCCCACCAGCCTGGCGCACGCCGCGGCGAAAGGCGGCTCGCGCCATCTCAAAGGACGACTCAAACGCGATCAACCCGGGAGCCCCGATACGCTGTCTGCGCGGAAGAGTGGGAAGGTGAGCACCAAGCTCAGGGCATAGAAGCCGGCGGCCAGGAGGGCGACGGCGGACATCCCGAATTGTGCAACGGGCGCGGCCAAAGCCGGCCCCAGCGCCGATCCAAATGCCAGCATCGCCGCACCCAGAGTGCTCCAACGCCCTGTGGGATCCAATCGCGCCACAGCTCCGAGCACGAACGGCAGGCCGAAGAACCAAGCCGTCTTGATTAGAATTGCGCCGGCGATATAGGCGGTCTGGCTCGACGCTGCCAACAGCAGGGTCGATGCCAGAAGCCCCGCATAGGCGGCGACACTGGGTCCCAATCGACCCCAGCGGCCACTGACCAATAGGGCCGCGCCCGAGCCAAGGATTGCGCCCAAGACGGACACGCCTAACAGGAAACCGACCTGCGTACGGCTCATACCCAGATTAACCCCCATGCGCTCCTGGAACGACCAGAGCGTCGTGTGGCCGGCATACAGAAAGAACAGGGCTAGGACTCCGCACGTCGCTGGAACCGCCCGACTCCGGGTTGGCGGTGACCGCTGCGCTCTATGCGTAGCCGTTACGGCTGGAGCCCTTGGCGGCAGGGCGGACGTGCACGCCAACCCGATCGCGGCCACCACCGCGAGAACTGTCGCGATACCGATCAGGCCGTAATGTTCCGAAATCCATCCCGAGGCCGAGAGCAACGCTGCCGCATAGGTCAGGTTGATAAAGTTGGCGAGGCCCCAGGCTTTCTGAGGGTCGGGGCGCGCCGCGAAGGCCGCGAATACCGTGGACGCCGCCAAGCCTAAAGCTAAGCCGAACACCGTGCGAATGAGGATGAGCGCCCAAAATCCCGAAGCGCCGGCAGTCACCAGGCTGGAGACGATCATTACCGCCAGACCCGCAGTGGCCAATCGCCGTCGCGGCAACTTGTGAAGCGTGACGTAAAACAGCAGCAGGCCGCAGGCATAGGCGAGATTCTCGGCCGCTACCGCCAGACTGGCGAGGCCTGCGGTCAATTTCAGATCGTCGATATAGAGCCCGACCAGAACGGGGGCGAGCGTGGCGCTTGTCAGCGCGCCGGTGGCGATCACCATCAGGCCCGCAAGGCCCCATGGAGAACCGCCGCCCGCGCCTTGCGCTGTTCCGCCGCCGTCCGGGGGGGATGCGATCCGGGTCCCGAATTCAGCTGACATAAGTAATCGCTTGGGGGGCCGTGTAAGCCGCCATTCCCTGAAAGCCCCCATCCACGCCATACCCAGATTGCTTTCGCGGCTCGAAATAGCCGCCCGATCCCAATCCAGGTTTTGCCTGGGGCGTGGTCATGACATCGACCGACCCCACCGTCAGCCGCTCGGCCACGGCCTCCGCAAGGTTGCGGTCTGCCGTCCACAAAGTACTCGCCAAGCCGTAGTCGCTGGCCTCCGCCAGACCCACGGCCTCGTCGATGTCTGCGTATTCCTGGACCGCTAGAAGCGGGCCAAACGTTTCTTCACGCCAGACTGGGGCGTCGGCGCCCGGATTGAGGATCAACTCAGGACAGACAAAGAATCCTCTGGGATCCAGCATGCCCAGAGGGCAGGGAAGGACGAGGTGCGCACTCGCAGCTCTCGCCGTCTCACGGTATCCAGCTACCGTCCGATGCTGCCGTGAACTGGCCAGCGGACCCAAGGCAGTGGTCGGATCGGAAGGATCACCAACACGCCAGGCCTCCGCTGCAGCGGCCAGACCGGCGACGGCCCGATGCAATTTGCCGCTTGGCACGAGCAGCCGGCTTCGTGACGCACACCACTGTCCGGTGTTCCAGAAGGCCGACCAGAATATGGCCGGCCAGATCTCATCTTCGTCAATCATGTCCTGAGCAACGATCTGCGCTGACTTGCCGCCGCACTCGAGCGCCACAGGTTTCAGTCTGAGAGAGGCAGCGGTCTGGGCGATCGCCCGGCCCGTCTGCGTCGACCCCGTGAAGGTGATCATATCGACGTCTGAATGGGCCGCCAGGGCCGCGCCGGTGGTATCACCCCGGCCCAGAACAACGTTGAAGACGCCAGCCGGCAGACCCGCTTCGCTGGCCAGTTGGCCTAGCAGCACCGCAGATCGAGGCGAGAGTTCGGAGGGCTTGAGAACCAGACAGTTACCCGCCGCCAGAATGGGTGCAGCACGCACCAGCACGTTTGCGACGGGGAAATTCCAGGGCGTGATCGCGCCGACCACCCCCCTCGGACGCCGTGCGACACCGTCCGCGCGCACGGCAAGGTCGCCGATAAGGCTGGCACAATAGCGGACCAAGCCGGGACCCTGGGACACCAGCGCCCGTGCATCGGTAATCGGGCGGCCCACCTCAAGGGTCTCGAGCCAGGCCAACTGGTCAATATTCGCTGCGATCCGTTCGGCCCAGGCGAGCAGATGACCGCTTCGTTCGGCGCTGCGCAGGCGTCCCCACCCGCCGTTGAAGGCGTCCCGGGCCGCCATGACGGCGATGTCGGCCGCCTGCCCGCCGCCGTCGTCGATGAGGCCCTGATCCAGGCCTGTGGCCGGATTGATGCTGGGAATCCCTTCGCCACGGGCTACCCAGGGCGCACCGTCGATCCACGAATGTCGAAAGCCGTCCAACAGGGCCGCCGCGTCGATGGTCATGAATGCTCTCGAAAAAGGTCGGCCGCCCGATCACCGATCATCATGGCTGCGGCCTGGGTGTTACCGCTGATGTGGCGTGGGAAGATCGATGTGTCGGCCACGAAGAGGCCCGAGACCCCGCGCACCCTCAACTGAGAGTCGACCACGGCGCGATCATCTTCACCCATCCGGCAGGTGCCAGCCGGGTGATAGATGGGACTAGCCGCCAGCCTCAGCTGTCGCTCGCCTTCTGAGCACCCGTCTCTGAGATCGGGCCATTCGATCTTCTCGAGGACGGCTCCACGAAGGCTCGGCGCGTCCGCGATGCGGCCGCAAAGCTCAACGCCGCGCTTTAGGGTTGCGAGATCGTCGGGATGATCGAGCAGCCGAGGAAAGATGAGCGCGGCGTCGCGAGCATCGTTAGTGGCCAGGGCGATACGCCCACGGCTCTTCGGATGGCTCACGCTGGCGACCACGCTGATCATTGGAAATGCCGCCAATCTGCGAGCCGCGCCGTGACCGACGTGTCCAAACGGCGTCATGTGAATCTGGACATCCGGCGCATCCTGGTCGGGCAGGGTACGGGCGAAGGCGACGGCCTGGGCGGTAGGCGCCGACGCGGGACCGCCGCCGGCCAGCCATCTTAGGAATGCAGCCCCCATGCCGAGCGGCGTCGCCCACTGGTTAAGGGTTGGCGTGTTCACCCGAAGCCCCAGCCAGACGCCGACGTGCTCCATCAGGTTCTTGCCGACCTCCGGAGAGGCAGCGACAACTTCGATGCCCAGGTCGCGGAGTTTCGCGGGGTCGCCGATCCCCGATAGCATGAGGAGCTGCGGCGTGTTGATCGCGCCGCCGGACAGGACCACGCCCCGCCGCGCCCGCAGTGTCCGCATCACGCCGTCCTGTTCGAAGGACACCGCCACCGCGCGCCCGTCCTCGAAGATTACCCGATGAGCCTTCGCCCCTTCCAACAGCGCCACGGCGCCGCGGCGCACAGCAGGTCTGAGGAAGGCGTCGAACGCGTCACGCCGTCGGCCTCGCCGCAGGGTGCCCTGCACGAGTCCCACGCCGTCCTGCACCGGGCCGTTGTAGTCGGGGTTGGTCGGGAGGCCGGCCTCCGCCGCGGCGGCGAGGAAAGGTCGGGTGAGCGGATGAACATAAGGCAGACTGGAGACCGACATCGGTCCGTTTGCCCCGCGCGCCTGGCTGACTTCGAAAGGGCTCGACTCGATCCGCCGGAAATAGGGCAGGAGGTCGCTATAGCTCCACCCTGTCGCCCCAAGACCACGCCAAGCGTCATAGTCCTGCGGAGCGCCGCGTACAAAAATCATCCCGTTGATCCGCGTGCTGCCGCCGCGTCCGAGCCCGCGCGGCCAGGCGTCGACTCGTCCGTAACGGGTGGGATCGGGCTGCGCGGAATAGCACCAGTCGAAGGCGGGATTGCCGTTGGTGAACACGGTCGCGGCCGGAATGGCGCTAATTTTTGGACCCCTGGACCTGCCCGCCTCGAGAACGGCGATCCGGTTGCCCGGCCGGGCGGCCAGGCCGCCGGCGACGGCGCAGCCAGATGCGCCGGCGCCGACGACGATGTAGTCGAACGTCTCATCTTCCGGGCGCGTCATGGCGCTTCGCGCGCCGTTCTGAGTTTCAGGTCGACCATTTGCAGGAAGAAGCTTGCGCCGATCGGCAGGAGTCGGTCTTCAAAGTCGTAGTCCGCCGCATGGAGCATCGGCGTTGCGTCCGAAACGCCTGCGCCAAGCAGGACGAAGGCCCCCGGCCGCCGTTCGAGCATATATGCGAAGTCTTCCGAACCGGTGACGGGCGCCAAATCACGTCGCACCTGCCCAGCCCCAAGGACGTGCTCGAGCGCCGCCGCGGCCACCGCTGCCTCCGTCACGTTGTTTACGGTGGGGGAGAAGATGATCTGAAACTCAAGATCGACCGTGACGCTGAACGCCGCGCCGACGCCCAAGACGATCTGGCGCATCTGGGTTTCGATCGCCATCAGAGTCGCGGCGTCGAACGCGCGAGCTGTGCCGAGCAGGGTGACCGAGTCCGGGATCACGTTGAACGCGCGTCCGCCATCGATGGCGGCCACGCTGATCACGCTCATCGCCGCTGGATGGAGCCTGCGCGCAGGGATCGCCTCGAGGGTCGCCACCATACTGGCCGCCGCCGAGATGGCGCTCGATCCGAGATGCGGGTTTGCCGCGTGGCCGCCCTGGCCGCGCACCACCACCCGGAAGGTTGCCGCGCCAGCGCAGGCTGTCCCCGAGTGAACCGCAGCGCTCCCGAGCGGCAGCTGGGGGGCGTTGTGAAGTGCAAAGATTGAGTCGCAGCCGAAACGCTCGAAGAGTCCGTCCTCGATCATCGCCTTGGCCCCGCCCAGCCCTTCTTCCGCAGGCTGGAAGATCAGATTGACTTGCCCGGCGAAGTCCCGTCGCTCGCTCAGCACGCGCGCGGCGCCCAGCAGCATCGCCGTGTGCCCATCGTGACCGCAGGCGTGCATGCAGCCGTCGCGGCGCGATCGGTGAGCCCGGCCACCGTATTCCTGGATCGGCAGGGCATCCATATCCGCGCGCAATCCCAAGCCGGGGCCGTCGGAATGACCGCGAATGATGCCCACAACGCCAGTGCCGGCAATGCCGGCGTGGGTCTCAACGCCCCAGGATTCCAGGAGGCGGACGACCTGGTGCGAGGTCTCAATTTCTTCGAACCCCAGCTCGGGATGCTGGTGAAAACGGCGGCGCCAAGCTGTCATGTCGCCGACCAGGGGCGTCAGAGCCGGATCGAGGTTCATGTTCGCTCCCCACGGCATTGTGCACCCTTGTGCAGCGCCGAGCTCCAGGGATCGTAGCGCCAGCGAGTGGGGTCAGGTTATGCGGCCGACCGGGCGGTTATTCAGGCCGCACAATTTTGGCCGGTCCGTCCCGGGCGACGGAAGGCGAGACACCATGGAAAGCCTTATATGCGAGTGAGAAATTGCTGAGGTGGCCGTATCCACAGCGTTCAGCTACCTCGCTGACGGAATGGCCCCCTTCGCTCAGCAGGCTCTGGGCGCAAGCCATTCGCTCCCGTTGCACCGCTTCGCCGACGGTCTCCCCATAAAAGGCCTTGAACGCAGCGGTCAGCCGGGTGCGATTCAGACCCACCGATCTGGAGAGATCGGCCACGGACGGCGGGGCGTCGAAACGTTCGCTGATGATCGCGCGGGCCTGCTGGACGCGCCGCACCTCGCGATCCATGAGGCCGTGATCCTGGGTCGTCCGGAACTGCGAGAGGAAGAAGTCCAGCATAAGGCAGGAAAGCTCATCCGTCTTCGCGCGCTTGTACCGTTCCTGGGCCCACGGCGATCGACGCAGGCTGAGGATCGCCGCGGTGCAATGAACCGCCGCCCGCGGAATCTCATGGCGCTGAAACAACAGGCGTTGTGACAGGAACGCGGTCGCCGCCTGCACTTCGCGGGACCCGACTTCGCATCCCGCGATGCCACCGTTGGCCGTACGCGGAAAGAACACCGTCACGGAACGATCCTGAACAGCCTTCGGGATCACCTGCCGTTTTACCACCCCGATGGGCTGGTGAGCCACGACGAGGCATTCTCCATCGGCGGTCATGTCTGGACCGGCGCCAAAGTGGTACTCGCCAGCGCCCGCGAGCTGAAGTTTGAAGGTGAGACACTCCTGGCCCGGCAACTCTTCGTTGATCCCAGTGTTGGAGGACCCGTCGCAAATCAGATAGCCAACGTCGTCCTTCGGCCGGCGCAGTTCGAATCGGCCACTGAAGTTGTCGAAGATTTCTCCGTCGAGCATTTGCATCAGGACCTGTCGTTGGGACTGCGGCGACCTCTACGGGCCAATGCGATCACCAAGTTCAACTTCGCATCGTCGCCACGCGTTTGCAAACGCGGGTCGTTTGACCGCCATGATCCTCACGCGGCGGAATTATTGCGTCCGCCATAAGGCGTCATTTCCGCCCATAACGCGTCGCTCTCGTAATGCTGCAAACAATCGACGGCTGAGGAGGCGCAGCGCAAGTCGCAGATTCGCCGCCCGATCAGCGTCGACTTTTCCAGAATGGGGTGGGGATATGCAAAAACTACTTGGCGGCGCCAGCTTGATCGCTTTGGCGGTCGTTGTGGCTGCGACCGGCGTTTCACCCGCTCGGGCCGCGAACACCGCAGCCACACAGGTTGACGAGGTGGTTGTCACCGCGCGCAAGCGGTCAGAACGAATCCAGGAAGTCCCGATGACGGTGACCGCCCTGTCGGCCGCCGATCTCGAACGCAGCAATCCGCGGGATTTGAAGGATGTCCTACGCCAAGTGCCGGGTCTCTCGTTCTCCGGCGCCGACCTCGGTCAGAGTCGATATACCATTCGAGGAATCAGCTCGGCCTCACCCAGCCCGACCGTCGGGATTTACCTCGACGACGTTTCTCTCGTGACGGTGACCACCAACTTCAGCGGGGCGATTGACCCAGTCTTCTTCGATTTCAGCCGGCTGGAGGTTTTGAAGGGTCCACAAGGAACGTTGTACGGCGGGAACGCCATGGGCGGCGCGATCAAATACGTCAGCCATGCGCCCGACCTTTCCAACCTTAGCTTAGATGTGGCCGGAGGTCTGGCCGGGGTCGCCCATGGCAAACAGTCTTATAATGCTGAGGCCGTGTTGAACCTGCCGTTGAAGGCCGACGTTCTGGCCCTGAGGGTCGGGGTGAACTATCGGGGCGATGCGGGCTATGTGGACAATATTCCCAACGCCCCGGCGGTGAATTATCTCACCAGCACCTCCGCGCCGCCGAATCCCCTCTCGCCGCTCACAAAGCCCTCGCTTAGCACGCGATCGGATGCGGACCAGAATTCAGACAATGTTTACGCCCTGAAGATGGCGCTACTCTGGCAACCTGACGCAAGTCTGGAAATCACACCCCAACTCTTTCACCAGAACTATCACCAGAAAAACGCGTCGATCTTCTGGACCAATCTCCCTGCGCTGACGAGTTCGTTTCGCCTGGCGCAGCCGACCCGGGACGGGCTTGATGTTTACTCACTGTCCGCCGTCAAACATTTGCGCGGAGTCGATCTCACCTGGCTGACCGGTCAGGTTGATCGGTCGGTGGCCTGGGACCGTGACTATTCATTCTATATCGGCATCCTGGCGCCGGCATTCTACGGCCTTAATTCGCCTAATGCGTCCGACAGCAAGACGAGGACGTTCAGTCAGGAGCTGCGAGCGTCGTCGTCGGACCCGGCGGCGCGACTGCGCTGGACTGCGGGCCTCTACTATTCCAAGCAAAAGGATGTGCTTGACCAAGCTGTGAATACGCTTGGTGTTGGCGCGGCGCTGGGAACCGGTACGGACACCGTCTATCACGGGGTTGCCGCCACGCGCACCACTCAGTACGCCGGGTTTGGCGAACTGACCTACGCACTCCTACCGACCCTGGATGCCAGTCTTGGCCTACGAGCCTTCCGTGTTGAGCAGTCGGTGAACACCACGGGCGACGGCATCTTGAACGGCGGTCACACTCACGCCGCCGGGAGCAGCAGCCAAGACGGCGTGAATCCCAAATTCGAACTCTCCTACCGTGCTGCGGACAATCATCTGATCTATGCCAGTGCGGCGAAGGGTTTTCGTCCAGGCGGCAGCAATCCATCCGCCGTCGCGCCTGGTCTATGTGCAGCGGACCTCGCCAGTCTCCACCTGAGTTCGGTCCCTGCGGGCTATCAGTCGGACAAGCTGTGGACTTACGAAACCGGAAGCAAGAACCAGTTCCTGGATCGCCGCCTTACCGTAAACGGAGCCGCTTACTACACCGACTGGCAGAATATTCAGCAGAAGATCTTCCTTCCAAGCTGCGGATTTTCCTTCACCGGAAATGCGGCTACAGCGGTCGTCAAGGGCGGCGAAGTCTCGGCGGAATATGAGGTCATCGAGGGGCTTACGCTAAGCGGAACGGCCAGCTACGCCGACGCCCGTATCACACGCAGTTCGGTCGGCATTTCGGCAAAGGTGGGCCAAGCGGTACTCGATACGCCAAAATGGATCGCGAACACTGCGATCGCTTACCGGTTTCCCGTCCCGGGGCAAGGGCTTGGCACGTTCCGCGCAGAATACCAGTACCGGAGTTCGAGCCTCCGAGGATTCGAGACTACCCTGCCCGTGAGCACGCCTACCGGTGTCACGACCGCGCCAAACATCACTCAGATTCAGTCGGGCTACGAGCAGGTAAACCTCGACCTGGGTCTTGCCTACGGCCGCTATAAGTATTCGATCTATGTCACCAACGCGTTCGATCGTGGGCCTCGGCTGGACTACGATGTGATCAATGGCCTGACCCAGGCGACGACCGTTCGACCACGCACCATTGGGATCAGTCTGAGGGCGGGCTTCTAACGACTCAGTCGTGAAATGGCCGTTTTGAGTTCGGCCTGCAGCGCGGCGCTACGGTGTAGGTCAGACTGGCGCCGCTCATCGCTTGTCGGCGAAGACCTTCACCCTGGCGCCTATCGCTTCGAGACAGATCTCCTGCAGTCGCTCGGGTCGGACGTGCCAATCCGTGAGGACCGCGACGGCGTTGGTCTCGAGCATGGCCCGAAGGTGCTCGATATAGGCGTCCAGCTTTGGGTGCGTCCGCTCGGCCCTCTCGTACTTGAGCGCTGTCTGACCCGACCGCAGCCCCTAGCGGACTACGTTGTGCGACAGCCCCACCTTCCGCCCAACCGTCCTCGCCATCAAGGTCTCCGTCTCGATCCGCAGCTGACCAATCCGCCGATCTGGCCATCAGAGACTCAAGAACAGGGGAGCCCTTTCGACGTCGATATCCCCGAGATGGGATCAGTGTTGCACGCCGATTTCCGCCGTCTACAACGACGTCTAGAGCCAGCCCCACCTGATCCGCTGACCGACCTTTCGACCGTTCCGGGCCGAGGTTCACCAGACGTGGGCGGCAGCCACCGCGGCGGCCTGACGGAATTTATGGGGGCGAGCCGCCTCGGTTCGGTCAGGATCTTTGGTCGGACCTCAAGCGCCACCCCGGGGAAGCAATTCGGAGATGTCCTCGGCATTGTTGTCCAAAAGCTTGCCCATGGCCGCGCGGGCAGCGCGCGGATCGCGAGCATGTACCGCTTCGGCCACGACCTTGTGCTCGACGAGGTTTCGGATGAATCTCCCATCGATCGCCATCACCAGCTCGAAGTTGGCGCGCAGAAGGACCTCGAAGCAGCGCATGACGGTCTGCAACAAGGCGTTGTGCGAGGCCTCCGCGAGACGCCGATGGAAGCTGATGTCCGCCTCGATGGCGCGTTTGCGGTCGCCGGCGTATTCTTCCATCTGCTCATAAGCTTCGAACACACGCAGGATCTCGGTCGTCGTGGCATTGGTGGCAGCCAGCGCCGCAATCTCGGGCTCCAGGAGTCCGCGTAACGCGGTCAGTTCTGCCACGGCCCGGTCGCGATGCTTCGGATGGAGGAGCAGCCAACCGAGTACGCTGGGATCGAGGAGATTCCAGCTCGACTCGGGCAAGACGATCGTGCCGGCCCGACGCTCGGTTCGCACGAACCCGCGGCCGGTCAGGATTTTAACCGCTTCGCGAACGGCGTTGCGGCCCGCGTGGAACTGCGTCGCCAGCTCCTGTTCAGTGGGAAGGTTGGCGCCAGAGAGATGATCGCCGCGCACGATCTGCGACCCCAGGGCATCGAGTATTTCATTAGTCCTGCTCGCGGCCGGGCCCATTACCGTTGCGGAAGACTTCTCGGCACGCCGATCTGGTAATTTCATGGACTGGAGCCTGGCGCCGATGAGAATTTTGGAGCCTATAATCTGATTGCTGGCCCATGCAAGGCGCGTGTATGGGATGTTATGCCCTATTCATCCCATGAAATAGCTGCTCGATTTCGACTGGATGGTCGGGTCGCTCTGGTCACTGGCGCCGACCGTGGGATCGGCCAGGCGATTGCAGACGGGCTGGAAGCGGCCGGCGCCAAGGTCATGCGCCATTGCAAGGCGGCAAATGGTGACGCCGATATAGATGCGGCTTGGCTCTCAAGCGACCTCGCTCAGCGCGACGGCGCGGAGGTCCTAGCGAGACAGGTGCGGGCGCGGACGAGCCGGCTGGACATCCTAGTCAACAACGCCGGAGTCGAGCGCCCAGGGTCTATCGAGACCCTAAATCCAGACGATCTTGACGAAACCCTCGCGGTCAACGCCCGGGCGCCGGTTCAGCTGGTGGCCGCATTGTTGCCTGAGTTGTCCGCGTCCAAGGCTGCATCCGTCGTTAACGTCACGTCGATCCACGAATGGGTTCCCTATCCGGGCAACGTCGCCTACGGCATGGCGAAAGCTGCCCTGGCGATGTTCACGCGGACGGCTAGCATCGAACTGGCGCCGAAAGGCATCCGGGTGAACAATCTCGCTCCGGGAGCGGTGGCGACCGACATCAATCGCGAGCTTCTCACGGAGATCGGTCACGAACGCTTCGCCAGTTGGATTCCCGCCGGGCGGGTGGCGGAGGTCGACGATATGGTCGGGCCGGCGCTCTTCTTGGCCTCCGACGCCTCGCTGTACGTCACCGGAACGACGCTCGTGGCCGACGGTGGGTATGGCCGCAATGTCGTCCGATACTGATCGCCTCGATGCCGCGTTGCAGGGTGTGGCGCTTGGTGAGCCCCTCTTGGAAATGTCGCCCCGCGAAGCGGTCGCAGATCAGTTCGGCTACTCTGGTGACGAACTCAACACGGCGGTCTATCTGGCTAGGTTCGGTTATACGACCAGCTTGGTGCGCGCAGTTGGAGTCGCTTCTTTGAGCGACAGCTACCTTAAAGTTCTCGCAGCAGAGAGCTTCGACGCGCGCGAACTGGCATGGGGCTCGGGAGGGGAGACTTTCCTTTTCGATTTCGTCAGCCCGCGGGCGGAGATCGTCTTGCGCCAAGTACGCCGTGCCGTCGTTGTCAGGGCGCGTGGTCAGTGTGATCGTTTCACAGCTGCGGCCGCAAGGAATGTCCTCGCCCCTACGGGCGCCGGCGATGCGTTCAACGCCGCCTACTTGGTGATTGGGGGCAGCCGTGGCTCCAGGCCTCAGGCTGTAAAGGTCGGTCGCAGAGTGGCCGAACAGGTCATCGCCCAACGGGCGCGGTCTTGCCCCTCGCCGTCGTGCACAGCCTAAGGAGCCTTATCGCATGAGCCGCCCGCTACGTTCACGCACTTGGTTCGAAGGCAGCCATCGCAACAACTTCATCCACCGGGGTTGGTTGCGCAATCAAGGCACGCCGTCCGATCAGTTCGACGGTAGGCCGGTGATCGGCATCTGCAACACATGGTCCGAACTGACGCCTTGCAACGCTCACCTTCGTGAACTGGCCGATCACGTGCGTCGCGGCGTTCTGGACGCCGGCGGCTATCCGCTGGAGTTCCCGGTCATGTCGCTAGGAGAATCCCTGATGCGGCCCACGACGATGCTGTTCCGCAATCTCGTGTCCATGGACGTCGAGGAGTCGATCCGAGCCAATCCGCTCGACGGGGTCGTCCTGATGGCGGGTTGCGATAAGACCACGCCAGCGCTGCTGATGGGCGCGGCCAGTGTCGATCTTCCGGCGGTCCTGGTGTCCGGGGGACCGATGCTCAACGGCAAGTTCCGGGGCCGCGACATCGGATCGGGGACAAGCCTCTGGGAGTTCAGCGAACAGGTTCGCGCGGGCGAAATGTCCTTAGATGCGTTCCTCGACGCGGAGATTGGCATGAACCGCTCGGCCGGACATTGCATGAGCATGGGCACGGCCTCGACCATGGCCTGTCTATCGGAGGCCATGGGCGTGACCTTGCCGCACAACGGTGCGCTGCCAGCCGTCGATGCGCGCCGTCAGACCCTGGCGCGGCTTTCAGGGCGGCGGATCGTCGATCTCGTGAAGCAGGACCTGCGCCTGTCGCAGGTGCTCGACCGTCGATCCTTCCTCAACGCTGCCGTCGCCTGCTCGGCCCTGGGCGGGTCGACCAACGCTATCGTGCACCTGCTGGCGCTCGCAGGTCGTCTCGGCGTGAGTTTCACACTCGACGACTGGGAGATGGCTGCACACGATGTGCCGTGTCTCGTGGACCTGATGCCGACGGGACGGTTTCTTATGGAGGACTTCTGCTACGCGGGCGGCGTACCCGCCCTGATGGTCGAGCTTGGGGACTTCGTGGACCGCAGCGCCGCTAGCGTCTGGACCGGGACCCTCGGCGCGAGCCTAGCCGGCGCGCGTAACGACAACCGGGACGTCATCCGCCCTCTGTGCGATCCAGTCGCGCCGGCTGGCGGCGTGGCTGTCCTTCGCGGAAATCTCGCGGAACGCGGCGCGGTCATCAAGACCTCGACGGCCAGCCCCGCCCTGATGGAGCACACAGCCCGCGCCGTGGTGTTCACAGATGCCGCCGATATGCGCGCCAAGGTCGACGATCCCGATCTCGACGTTCGACCCGACGATATCCTGGTGCTCCAGAACGTGGGCCCGCGGGGCTATCCCGGCTTTCCCGAGGTCGGAAACCTCCCAATCCCCAAGCGCCTTGTCCAGATCGGCGTCCGCGACATGGTCCGAATTTCGGATGGGCGAATGAGCGGGACGGCCTTCGGCACCGTCGTACTGCATGTCGCGCCGGAGGCCGCCGTCGGCGGCGCTTTGGCGCTAGTGCGCTCCGGAGATCGCATCGCCCTATCGGTGTCCGCCCGCCGTCTGGATTTGATGTTGGAGCCGGAGGAACTGGCCGCCAGGCGCGCCGCCTGGACGCCTGCCCCGGGCCCCGCGAGCGGCTATGCCCAGCTCTACACACAGCACGTCCTGCAGGCTGACGAAGGCGCCGATTTCGATTTTCTAGTGGGATGCCGCGGCTCGGAGCCGGCGGCTGATTCCCACTGAACAAACCGTGCGAGATAGTGTCCTACCCGCAGGTTTCCAAGGAGGAAGTCCAGAATTCGCCGGGTGCGTTACATCACGCCGTAGGTGTCGAAGGCCTGCTGGCTGGTCATGCCGGCGCTCAGCGCCTTGGCCACCAGGTTTTCGCTCCGCACCTTCTCCAGGGCGCGAGTGACGGTTTCCGCCACCGCATCCTGCGGGACCACCAGAACCCCGTCGCGATCACCGAAGATCAGATCTCCCGGCACAACGCTCACCCCGTCCACTTCGATCGGCCTCCGCCAGCCGGAGACCTCGCCGCGAACCCCTTGATCCTGAGCATAGGCCCCAAAGGACGCCACGGGGAAGTCGAGCGCCAGGATGTCGCTGGTGTCGCGATGGTAGCCGTGCAGCACGGCGCCCGCGGCGCCGCAGGCCTTGGCGCGGGTGGACATCAAGCCCCCCCACAGGGCGTAGGTCGGCGACGAACCGGCGCATATGTAGACCTCGTCGGGCTGCAGGTCGTCCAGGGCTTCAAACATCCGCCCGAACGGCTTGCCAACCCGCTGCTCCGGATCCTCGGGCAGATCGCGCTCTTCCACCGGCATCGCCCAGCCGACGATCCGCATCACCGGCGTGATCGGCCTTAGGCAGGGCCGCAGGAATTGGCGAGTGAGACCCATTTGGTCCAGCACGTCGCCTATAACAGCCGTGAATAGCTCCGCCCGCGCCACGGACAGCAGGTGCTGCAGGGGTTCGATCGCTTTCACCATCCGTCAGGTCCGCCTTCAATGGAGCGTCCCGCCGTCTCTGGGAGCAGCAGGATCGCGAATGGAATCTGAAGGGCGAGCACGCCGGCGAAGAGGCCGAAGGAGGCGGCCGCGCCCCAGGTGTCACGGATCGTCGGGAAGACTTGGTTGACCAGGGCTCCAGCGCCCCAGACTGCGACGGTGAGCGCCGCTGCGCCCACGCCCCGTGTTGCGGTGGGGAACAATTCCTGGACCACGACGAACTTGATCGGTCCGATCCCGAACGCAAAGCAGATGACGAAACCGCAAATCAAAGCCACCAAGCGCGGACCCGCGCCGGCGCCGATAGTCAGCGTGATGCCCACCAAGCAGGCGACCGCCCCCGCCGTGCCGGTCAGCAATAGGGCGCGCCGGCCCACACGATCAATGAGTGTCAGGGCGATGAGGGTCGCCAGCATGTTGACCGCGCCGATCGAGACGATGCCGCTGAGCGCGCCGCCGAACGCGAACCCTGCCCGGGAAAGGATGCTGGGACCGTAATAGAAAACAACCGTGATGCCGCTCAGTTCCGAGAACACCGCCAGGGCCAGCGCTAGACCAAGGGCGCGGCGATCCTCAGAGAGCAGACGCCCAAGTGCGCCCTTCGGCGCAGCATCGACGGCGACCTCAGCCAAGGCTGCGCGGGCCTCGGCCAAAGGCGCAAACCGACCCAGGATCGCCAGCGCCTCATCCGCCCGGCCGGCTCGGGCCAGCCAGCGGGGGCTTTCCGGCAGGGGCCAGGAGAGCGCCAGGAAAGCTAGGCTCGGCACCGCCTGGGTCGCCAGCATCAAGCGCCAGAGTTCGACTTGGGCGCCGCCCGGCGGGGCGGCGAACCGCGCCGCGAGCAGCGCATTGCTGATCAGGGCGATCAAGATGCCTAGGGTTATCGCGAATTGGAACAGGGTCACCAGCCGGCCGCGGCTCGCGCTCGGTGCTATCTCGGCAATGTAGAGGGGGCACACCATGCTCGCGACGCCGACGCCGAGGCCGCCGACCATTCGCGCGGCGATGAGTAGGGCCGCGTCAGGCGCCAGCGCCGCGGCCAGGGCGGCGAACAGGGTGAGCCCCCCCGCCAGCAGCAGGTTAAAGCGGCGGCCCAGTGCGTCGGTCAGCCAACCGGCAGCTGCGGCGCCGACCATGGCGCCGATCAGCGCAGCGCTGACGAAGAGCCCTTCAAGGCCGGCATGCAATCCATAGCGCGCGCGGACGGCATCGACCGTGCCTGAGATAACGATCTGATCAAAGCCGAACAGGAACCCGCCCGCAGCCGCGGCCGCACAGACCAGTAAGAGGCTTCGGCCGTGCGCGCCCGTCTCAGGGAGGCTCAAGGCACCCATCGCGCCTCGGCCAGCGCCAGCTTGATCTTCAGTGGGAGATCTCGGGAAGAGCCTCCTACCGACACAGTGTAGTCCCCAGCGGGCAATCTCCAGCGTTGCGCTGCTATATCCCAGATGGCCAACGCCTTAGGGTCGACGTGGATCTGCACAGTGCGCTTTTCTCCGACGGCCAGGTTCACGCGGGCCCACCCCGCTAAGCGTCGGGGCGGGCCGCCTGTCGACGCTGGCAGGCTGACATAGAGTTGCGCCACCTCGGTTCCAGGAACCTTTCCGGCGTTTGTCAGCGAAAACGTCGCCGTAAGGCTGTCGTCGAAGGTGGCGCTCAGCCGATCATAGCCGAAGCTCGTGTAGGAAAGGCCGTGTCCGAACGGGAATAGGGGTGTCTTTCCTTGGGCGTCGAACCATTTGTAGCCCACCAGCACACCCTCGGTGAGGCGGACGTCGACCCGCTTGGGATGAAGCACGTCCTCGAGCTCGATGCGGTCCTTCGCGACGCCAAGGATCTTGGCGCGGGGCAGATCGGCCTCGCTGGCCGGGAACGTTAGAGGCAGCTTCCCCGAAGGGTTCACCGCGCCGGTGAGCAGATCGGCGATGGCCTCCCCGCCTTGTTGGCCGGGATACCAGGCCTCGAGGACGGCGCCGACCTTGGACACCCAAGGCATGAGCACCGCCCCGCCGGTTTCCAAAACCACCACCGTCTTCCGGTGGGCGTCGGCGACCGCGGCGATCAGGTCGTCCTGGCCAGCGCCCAAGGTGAGGTCCGGGGCATCGGTCCCCTCGGTGCGGCGTCGCCCGGCGAAGACGATGGTGACATCGGCAGATCTCGCGAGCCGGGCGGCTCTGTCCGGCGCCTCGCCGGAGTCGAACTGGATGTCCGCGCCCGGAAGCCGCGCCCGCAAGGCTGCGACCGGAGAGGAGCTTACCCACACGGGGATTCCGGCAAAGCCAAGCGGACCCGACGGTATGGTCTGGGGCGGGATTGCGTTGCCGCCTACCGGATTGACCTGGGACGAGCCGCCGCCGGACATCACGGCGCGATCCGCATTGAGACCGATTACGGCGATGCGCAGGCGCTTGGCCGGCCTCACCGGCAGTACGCCGTTGTTCTTCAACAGCACGGAGCCTTCCTGCGCGCTGCGAAGCGCGACCTCGGCTCCGGCCGCGGGGTCAATTGGCGTCACCACCTTGTCCGCCATGGCTCCGACGGCCATCAGTGACCGGACGATGCGCCGGACCATATCATCCAGCCGCCAGGCGGGCACCTCGCCAGCCTGGACGGCGACGGCAAGCGCGGGGCCAAATTTCGTGCCGTCGAAGAATTCCTGATCGAGGCCGGTGTTGATCGCTTTGGCAGTGCTATGGGTGCCACCCCAGTCGGACATCACCCATCCCTTGAAGCCCCACTCGCCCTTCAGCAGCCGGTTCAGCAGTTTGTTGTTCTCGCAGGCGTAGTCGCCGTTGACCTGGTTGTAGGAGCACATCACGGCGCCGACGCCGGACTCTTTGATCCCGATCTCGAACGCCAGGAGCTCCCCCTCGCGCATGGCGCGTTCGTCGATGACCTCATTGACCCCGAAGCGATCGGTTTCTTGGTCATTCAAGGCGAAGTGCTTGATGGTCGCCACGACGCCCTGATCCTGGATTGCTCGCAGTTGTGGGGCGATCATCTTTCCGGCGAGGATCGGATCTTCACCGTGGTACTCGAACGCTCGGCCACCCCGCGGATCGCGCGTCAGATTAACAGCGCCGCCTAGCGATACGTTGAAGCCTTCCTGGCGGGTCTCGCGGCCGATGACTTCGCCATAGGCGTAGGACAGTCCAGGATCGAAGCTGGCCGCCAGGGCCAAGGTTGAGGGCAATGCGGTAGATGGCCCGTTGGCCCGACGGCCGAGGTCCGTGACGCCCAGCCCCGCCCCGATGAGCTGAAGGTTGGGAACGCCGAGACGCGCGACGCCCTTGGCGAATCCATCTCCGCCCCGCGCCTGGGGATCGGCTTTGAACGGACCCACGCTCAGACCCCACTGGCCGGTGACGAGCCCGATCTTTTCATCCAAGCTCATCTTACCCACCAGCGCTTGCGCTCGAAGGTCGAGACCATCTTCTACAGCGGCCAACGGCAAGGGCGAGGGCGTGAGATCCGCCGCGGATGCTGCGTGTCTGAAGATGCCGATACAAAAGACCGTCGCAAGAAGAGCGGCCGGCCCGTGCCGGGGGCGACCAACGCTCGAATGCGTCATCGGCGCACGCTGATCTTTATACCTAAGGTTCGCTCAGCATCGCGATTAACGAACTGAAGGACCCCGCCAATCGCGTCAAAGGGCAGCCCCGAAAGACTTTGGGCGAACTGCTTGTCGAACAGGTTGTTCACGAAGACGCTCAAGGTCGTCCCGAGCTTCTCATTGCTGACGCCTGCGGTCAGGTTGACCAGGCCATAGGCCCTCTGCACCGTGGGATTGGGGATATTCGCCGGATAGAGCGCGAAAGTCGTGCTGCTGCGCCAGTTGAAGAGTCCCTGCGCGAAACCTTCCCACGTCCCGCCCTCAAGCGCATGGCGATAGTCGAAGTTCAGATTGCCGGTCCACTTCGGCGCACCCGGCGCATCGCGGCCCGAGGCATCGAACGACGTCCGGTTGGCGCCGCCCGCGAGCAGCGGGCCGCAAAATGCGCCGGGCGTTGTCACGAGCGCGCCCGCCGTCGGACAGGAAGCCGCGAGGAAGCTCTCGAAGTAGGCGTCGTTGTAAGATGCCGAGCCGCCCAGCGTCAGATTCGCGGTCGCCGCAAAAGTTGCGTCGCCTTCGAAGCCCTTGGAGATCAGCTTGCCGGCATTGCGGATCGCGTAGGAACTGAGTCCATTGGGCTGGGGCTCGACCACCTGGGCCTGGAAATCCTTGAAGCCAGTGTAATAGGCCGCAAGGTTCAGTCTCAGTCGGCGTTCGAAGAGCTCTGCCTTGTAGCCCGCTTCGAAGCTGGTGGGCACTTCCGGCCGCACTCGGGTGAAATCCTGGGGCGTCGTTCCAACTGGAATGACAACGTCCAGCAGGTTGTTGAAACCTGGGCCTTTGTAGCCACGAGTCACGGTGGCGTAGAGATTGCCGCGCTCGCCCACGTCCTGCGCCAGGCCCGCCCGCCAGGAAAGGCTTGTGTCGCTGGTCTCGACGTTGAAGGCGAGGGGCGCGAAGGCCGCGCCCAGGACGAAATTGAACGCGTTGGCCCCGGGAGTTCCAACCCGTGCGAAGTCCATGCTCACCCGGGTGTCGGTCAGTCGCGCGCCAAGGATCAGGCGCGTGCGGGGCGTGAAGTTCACATTGGCCTGGCCGAAGGCGGCCTCGTCGCGAACCCGGATCGTAGTGTTGACGTCGCGGCCGAAATTCTGCGCCGCTGGCAGCACTACGCCCGGCGCCAGGGTCAGGTTCGCGCCCGCAGCCTGCGCCTGGGCCAGGCCGATGGTGAAGCGTCCGACCTGCTGGAACGACCCGTCGTTACTGGAGTCGTAATAGAAGAGGCCTGCCACGAAATCGATGAACCGGTCTTTGGGTGACGTCAGCCGAATCTCCTGACTGAACTGATTGAGGTTGTTGCCCCCATAGTTGCGGTCGAGAACATTGAGCGGCGAAAGGTCCGCGTCGTTGTTGTCCTTCTGGTCCCAGGTTCGGTAGCCTGTGAGGGACGTCAAGGTGTAGGCGCCGAGCTTGTAGTTCACCTCCATGGACCCGCCCGCGTTCTCGGAGAGGTTGAAGATTTGACCACGCAGGTTCACATCCCGCGAGCCCGGACCCTGGCTGATCGGTCCGGTTATGGATGACAGGAACGCTGCCGACGCCCGTGGGTCGGTGGCCCGCGTGGCGAACTGGTTCACGGTCCAGACGCAGCAATCGTTGTTGCGTTTGGACCAGTCGGCGCGGAGGACGATGTCGAGGGCCTCGGTGGGCACCCAGCGGAGTTGGCCACGTACGCCGTATTCGTCCCGGCCGTCGTAGTCCTTGCCGGTGCCGATGTTGTGGACCAAGCCGTCTTCCTTGGTGAGATAGGCTGTCAGGCGTCCCTGAACATCCTTGGACACTGGACCTGAAACGGACCCAGCGGCCTTCACCTGATTGCCGGATCCATATGAGACATCCGCGGCTAGGCTCGGTGTCATTGTCGGCAGCCGCGTGACGATGTTGATCAAACCAGCGCTGGCGTTGCGCCCGAAGAGCAGGCCCTGCGGACCGCGCAGCACCTCCACGTGATCGACATCGATAAGGTCCGCGAGGCCCTGGCCCGCGCGCGCCAGCGGGATGCCGTCCACGACCGTGCCGACGCTTTGTTCGATGCCGTCAGCAAACACATTTGTTCCGATGCCGCGCACCTTGAAGCCGGCGCCGCGCGGTGTGTTGTAGCCGGCGATAGTCAGACCGGGCGCCAAGCGGGGCAGGTCCTCGGCCGAGTTCAAATTTAGCCGCTCGAGGGTCTGGCCCGACGCCACGGCGGCGGACACCGGGACATCAATAAGGTTCTCCGCCCGCCGCGTGGCCGTCACGACGACTTCGTCGAGCTGCGCAGCGGCCGGCGGGATCGCGGCCCGCGCGGCACCTGCAAGCCCAAAAGTGACCGCCACGCTGGCAAACAGAAACGATCGATTGGCGCCCAAGCTTTCCTCCATTGATCCCTTATATGGGAAATTTCATCCCACCTAACAGATTCATAGAGGGATTTATGAAGGGGTCAAGCGCAGCAATTGCGTAGTACGCCTCCGGCACGAGAGGCAGAGTTCGTAAATCAGCAGAGCCTGACGGGGCGCATTGAGTCTGAGGCGTTGCAGATTTTTAACCTCCGGTGAGGGCCGTCTATCGTCGACGGGCCCGGCCGGCGATACTGCAGAGCTAACCAAGTGGTTAGGAGCGGTGTTAGCGGCGCAGCATGACGTACTCGGCATTGATGGGCACGGCCGCCGCCGGTTCGCTGAGGACCAGAAGCCGGCGGTGCTGTCAGCAGCGTTGGCGCCGGACGCGAGCGTGGCCGACCGGGTCGGTCCCAACTTCGAGGCTGGGCCGGCGCGCGGCAGGCCGACGCCTTCAGCGACTATGGCGAACTCTACGCCGCCACACGTCAGCCAGCTCTGATCCTGGAGGCGGCCTGCTGGGCTCGCGCGCGGCGCAAGTTCTTTGTGCTGGCCGACATCGCCGCCAGCGCCCGGCCCACGGCAAGGCGCCGGCGGTGATCTCACCGATGGCGCTGGAGGCTGTGCGCCGCATCGATGCGGTGTTCGAGATCGAGCGGGGGATCAGCGCCGGACCGTTCGCCAGGAGCTCAGCGCTCCTTTGGTCGCCGAGCTGCAGGCGTGGATGTTCAAGTAGCGCGGCCAAGCTCTCACTCGGTAACGACCTAGCACTACTTTGGCAGATTAGAGATTTGGTAATGAAGGTTGGGTGACGCTCGGGCCTGGAATGGCGGGAGCGTGATTGATGGAGCCTGTGACGCCGTCCTGGCGAGCGGAGTTGGAGACGTGGCTGAATCCGTTTGTCGAGGCTTTGGGCGATCGGCGGCGCGGGCGGATGTGTCCGTTGTATGTGGCGGGGTTGATCGGCCCGGGAGACCGCAAGAGCATCCAGCCTATGGCGGCGCGCCAAGGGGACGTCGGCTACGACCAGCTGCACCACTTCGTGGCGGCGGGAACCTGGGACAGGGCGCCTCTTGACGCGGTTCTGCTTAAAGAAGCCGACCGTCTGGTTGGAAAGGAAGACGCCTTCCTGATCATCGATGACACGGCGCTCCCAAAGAAGGGCCGTCATTCCGTCGGGGTGGCGCCCCAGTATGCGTCTTCACTCGGCAAGACCTCCAACTGTCAGTCATTGGTGTCGGTGACGCTGGCCTCACGCGAAGTGCCGGTGATGGTTGGCTTGCGACTGTTTTTGCCGGAAGGTTGGACCGACGACGCGGAGCGCATGGCCAAGGCTGGCGTGCCCAAGGATCGACAGTCGGCTCTGACAAAGTCGGAGATCGCCATAGAGGAGATCGACCGGATCATCGCCTCAGGCGCGCGCTTCGGCTGTGTGCTCGCCGATGCCGGCTACGGCTCCAGCGGGCCCTTCCGCCAGGCGTTGAGCGAGCGCGGCCTCTTGTGGGCCGTGGGCCTGTCACGTCGTCAGAACGTCTATCCGACCGACATCGCCGAGATCTTCCCCGTCGCGAAGACCGGCAGGCAGCGCAAACACCACATCACCGACCGGCCGCCGACCTCCGCGGCGGAGATGCTCGCGAGCGAGCCATGGCGCAAGGTGAGCTGGCGGCGGGGGACCAAAGGCCGGCTGACCTGCCTTTTTGCAGCCCGCCGCGTCCGCATCGCCGATGGCCATCGTCATCGCATGCTCGACAACCGCGTCCAGGCGATGCCCGGCGAGGAGGTCTGGCTAGTCGGCGAGAGGCGATCGACCGGCGAGCAAAAATACTACGTCTCGAACCTGTCGCCCGACACCAGCCTCAAGGCGCTTGCCGCCACGATCAAAGCCAGGTGGATCTGCGAGCAGGCGCACCAGCAACTGAAGGAAGAGCTCGGGCTTGACCACTTCGAAGGCCGATCTTGGAAAGGACTACACCGACACGCCTTGATGACGATGATCGCCTACGCCTTCCTTCAATCCCGCCGCCTCACCGCAGCGGGTCGGAAAAAAAAGAGTCTCCGGCCCACCGCCGCAGCCCAGCATGCCAGCCATAAGGCAAGCCATTCTCGATCTGTTCGCCCGACCTCCACCGCAGCGTTGTCCCCACTGTGACAGGCTGATCAAAAGTGCCGCCAAATCAAATCTGCCAAAGTAGTGCTAGGCTCAGGACTCATAGCCAGAAGAGCACGGTAGCCGCGAGTGCGATGGCGGACAGGAATACGGTCGGGCATCGATCGTAGCGGGTGGCGACGCGACGCCAGTCTTTGAGCCTGCCGAACATGATCTCGATGCGGTTGCGGCTCTTGTACCGGCGCTTGTCATATTTGATGGGTTCGATCCGGGACTTACGTCCGGGGATGCAGGGTGTGATGCCCCTGGCCTGCAAGGCATCCCGGAACCAGTCCGCGTCATAGCCCCGGTCGCCCAGCAGCCACTGCGTGTGAATCGGCGGGGGTTTCAACGCCGATCGGCGCGATAAAATGTTGATTTAATTGGGTATGCAGGGGCCAATCGCTCGCGCCGATTCACAGGGCTGGCCCTTCACGACGGTGCTTTGGCCGCGCCGGACAAGGGTGATCTCACGCTCTTCCGAACCGTCGATCCTGTCTGCGCCGTAGGCCGCCACAAAGGCCGCCGTCTTCTCCACGCGAGCGATCAGGTCGTCGAAGCTCGTCTCGTCGTCCGCCCAGGCGGGTGGTTCCTCGCCGGCCAGCCGCGCGATCGATCCCTTGGCGAAGTCGGTGCAGATCTGCACCTGCCGGGCGAGCGGGAACATGTCCGGATAGAGCCGCGCCTGCAGCAGCGCCACTGGATCGTAGCCCTTGGCCTCAGCCTGGGCGGCAGCCTTTCGCAGGACCGTGCTCAAGCCCTTGAGCGCCTGGGTGAAGACCGGCGCTGAGGCCTGGTGCATGGATAGCGGCATGGTGACTCTCCGCAGCGTCCAAGCGACCCCGCCGCGGGGTCCTACAGGCTAGGCCGCAACCTGTCGCGGGCGGGGTGACCGCCCGACGGTATCTGAGTTGCCGGAAATTCCGACAGACGATAGATTGCGAACGCGCGGTGAGCCGCATGCGCGTCGGGCTAGATCTGCGATTGACGCCGATAGTTGGCGAACGGGCAAAAAAAATTTCGCCTCTAATTTCCCAATAAAAACAATGGGGTTAGAAAACGCCGGCGGCCTACTCGGGTAATTCCAATTCAGCGTCCAAATCTCACAATATAATCAAGGACTTATGGTGAGTTTTTATCATAGAGTGGGAGTGAGCGTCGCTTTAAAATACGAACTCGTTAGGAGTGGACAGGCGGGCGTGAGGCTGCCGTTCTCTGGTATCGCAACCAATCGCTCGCCGCGTTCGGCGGTGCTGGTGGCTTCGCCTGAACGACAGAAGGGATCGCTGGCGAATGACCGTTCGTGAGTCATGGACGACGTTCGCGAAGTCCGCTCCATGGCCGAGCGCCAAAGTCCGCTTTCGGCGCATTCCCGACGACGCGTCGGCTGTAAGCCGGGTGATGGCGTTCGAAGGGATTGCTGCCCCTGGTAGGGCAACCGATTGTCCGGCGATCGACCTACCCGCCGGACATCCAAGGAGCTCGCTATGTTGAGACGCAACCTCTTGAAAGGCGCCGCCACCCTGCCGCTGGTCATGGCTCTGGCGCCTGCCCCGGCCTTTGCCGCGCAAGGGCGCAAGCGGGTGCGGCCCGGAGACGCGCGTTGGCCGGACGCGGCGGCCTGGGCGGGTCTGGGAAAAGCGGTCGGCGGTCGGCTCGCCAAGATCGACTCGCCGTGGGCGGCGGCGGCCACGGCGCCAGGGAGCCCGGAGACCGCGGCGCTGTTCAAGGCGGTGCGCAACAGTTTTCACAACAGCGAGACACCGGCCTTCACCCAGAGCCTGGGCTGGACCGATGCGTGGACGTCGAAGCCCAGTGAGTATGCGGTGGCCGCCGAAAGCGCGGCGGATGTGGCGGCGGCGGTAAAGTTCGCCCGGGCGCACGATCTGCGGCTGGTCGTGAAGGGCGGCGGGCACAGCTACCTCGGCGGTTCCAACGCGCCGGACTCGCTGCTTATCTGGATGAAGCCCATGCGGGCGATCGAGCTGCACGACAGCTTTGTCGGCAAGGGCTGCAAGGGTCCGGGCGAACATGCCGTCAGCCTGGGCGCCGGCTGCATCTGGCTGGAAGCCTATGACGCGGTGACCACCAAGGGCGGTCGCTACGTCCAGGGCGGCGGCTGCACGACGGTGGGCGTGGCGGGGCTGGTGCAAGGCGGCGGGTTCGGGAGTTTCTCGAAGGGCTTCGGCACGGCGGCGGCGAACCTGCTGGAGGCCGAGGTGGTGACGGCGGACGGCCAGGTGCGGATCGCCAACGCCAGCTCCAACTCCGATCTCTTCTGGGCGCTGAAGGGCGGTGGCGGCGGGACATTCGGGGTGGTGACGCGGCTGACGCTTCGGACGCACGAGCTGCCGGCGACCGTCGGGGCGGTGAACGCCGAAATCACCGCCGCCAACGACGACGCCTACCGCGCCCTGGTCGAGCAGATGCTGAGCTTCTACCGAACAGATCTTTTGAACCCGCATTGGGGCGAGCAAATCCATTTCCGCTCGCGCCGGCGACTGGGCCTCAGCCTGGTCTTCCAGGGCCTGAGCCAGGCGCAGGCCGCCGCGGTCTGGAAGCCGTTCCTCGATTGGCTTGCGGCGCGGAGCGGCGACTATGCGTTCGGCAAGCCGCAGATCTCGGCGTTGCCGGCGCGGATGTTCTGGAACGGCGCGATCATGAAGACGCTGTCCGGCGTCGTGAAAATGGACGACCGCACGGAGCTGACTCCTTACGCCTTCAAGGGCGAGCGCTATGTCTGGGACGGCGATGCGGGTCAGGCCGGGCAGATCATCCACGGCTACCAGTCGACATGGCTGTCGAAGGACCTGCTGGAGCCGGCGCGCCGCGCGGCCCTGGTCGACGCTCTGATACACGCCGCCAACGGCTGGAGCGTCTCGCTTCATTGCAACAAGGGCATCGCCGGGGCGACGCAAGAAGCCCAGGCGCGCACCCTGGACACGGCGATGAACCCGGCGGTGGTCGACGCCTTCGCGCTCGCCATCACCGGCGCCGAGGAGCCCGCCGCCTACCCGGGCGTCGCCGGCCACGAGCCGAACGACGGCAAAGGCCGGATCGACGCCAAGCTGATGAAGGCCGCCTGGGGGCCGCTGCTGGCGCTCCAGGCGAAGCCGGCCTCCTACGTCTCGGAGACCGACTACTTCGAGGCTGATTGGCAGCAGGCGTTCTGGGGCGAGCACTATCCGCGCCTGCAGCAGATCAAGCGGCGCTACGACCCCGAGGGCCTATTCTTTGTCCATCACAGCGTCGGCTGCGAGGCCTGGAGCGCGGACGGATTCACGCGGGAAGCCTAGACCTAGTCCCAGCGGTTGGCGTTCTTCGGGAAACCGGGACGCTGCACGCGCACGACGCAGAAGCGCTGGCCGGTGGGGGCCTCCATGACCACCCAGCGCTCGAGGCGGTTGACGACCTTGGCGCCCAGCCCTTCCAGGCGCGCCACCTCGGCCGCGATGTCGTCGGTCTCGATGTCCAGGTGCACGCGGCTCTCGTGGTCCACGCGCTGGATCTGCACGATCGGCTCGTCGGGCGGCGTCTCCAGCATGCGATAGGGGCCGCGGGTGCCCGGATGGTCGTTGTCCACGGGCCGGCCGAGCGCCTCGCCCCAGAACCGGGCGGCGGCGTCCACGTCATCGGTCTTGCAGTCGATCAGCACCGCGCAGAGGCGTGAATAGTGCATGTCGGCGCTGGTCCTCAGTTGCCGCCCTCTTCCTTGATCTGGCCGCGATTGCCCTCCACCGCCTTGCCTTCCTTCTCCGCCTGCCGGGCCCCGGCCAGGATGCCGGTCATGGCGTAGTTGCCCTCGTGGCAGGCGTATTCGTAGAGCTTGTCCTTGGTGAAATTGAACGCTTCCTCACCCTTCACAGGCGCTGAGAAGGCGGCGGGGTCAACCACCTCGAACTGATAGAGGATCTGCTGGGGCGAGACGCGGGTAAAGCGCTCGATCACCTTCATATTGTCTTCCGGCCCGCGCAGGCCCTCTTCGCGGCGCAGGTTGGTGGTTTCCACCACCAGGGTGTCGCCGTCCCAGCGGCCGATGGAATCGCCCATCCAGCTGCGGACGCCGGCCGGCGGGTGCGTCCCGCCCAGGTGAACGATGCGCGCGTCGTGGACCATCTCCACCACAATCACCACCGCGTCGCCGGTCTGATGGATCTCGTAGTGATTGTTGTAGAGCACCGGCATCATCGGCGGTCCGGAGGTGCCTCCAAAGCCGACGATGCAGCGCTCGCCCAGCGCCCGGTTCTCCGGGTTGTCGAAGTTGCCGCCCAGCTGGCCGCGGGCGCGCGCCGCGCCGGCCCCGGCGGCGGGGCCGCCCGGCAGGCGCCCGTTGGCCGGCGCGGTGAGGATCGATGTGCGCGCCTCCCCGCCGATGCGGATGAGCCGGGTGCCGGGGTCCGTCCAGAAGGCGTTATAGCCGCAGGCCGGGCCCGTGGCGCCGCTCTGGCATTCGGGCAGGTCGTCGACCTTCTTGATCGAGGTGTCGGTGTTGGCCCGCAGGCGCGCGTTGCGCTGGTCGCTGGCGCCCTCGATGGTCTTGGCCTCGTCCGGCGTCAGCACCAGGCGCTCGCCGTATTTCGGGTCGCGCTCCAGCCGGGTGATGGTGGCGTTGCTCCAGACGCCCGAGAGGTCGGGCTGGCCGAAGGCGTTGCGTTGGGCCTTGTACCCCTTGGCGACCGCCGCGGGGCTGGTCTGCGCGGCGACGGGCGCGGCGGCCGCCAGGACGGCGGCCATAAGGGCGAATGTCAGAAGGCGACGACTCATCGCAAGAGATCCTCCCAGGCCGCCATTCTAGGATGGCGTGCACGGCGGCAGGGGAGGCCGCTCGCCGGGTAACGTCAAGTCCGCGGGCGCCGGCGCCTACTGCGCGACCGGGTGGATACGTCCGGCGCTCCGTCCTGTAGACCTGTCGTCCGACAGGCGCCCGCCTGCCGATTGGAGTGCGCCGCCTCGCCGGAACATCGGGTCTTCTTCGCCTTGCAGCCGGACGCCGAGGCCGCCGAGAGGATCGTCAGCCTGGCTGGCGACCTGCGCCGGCGGCATGGGCTGAAGGGCCGCCCGACGCCGGCGTCGCGCCTGCACCTGTCACTGAATTTCATCGGGACCTTCCGCGGGCCGCCGACGCGGTCGGTGATGGAAAAGGCTGCGTCCCTGGCGGCCAAGGTCTCCGAGGCCGCCTTCCGGGTGACCCTGAACCATGTGGAGAGCTGGAAGAACGACCCGCATCCGCTGGTGCTGGTGGGCGACGAGGGCGTGATCGGCGCGCAGATCCTGCACGCCGCGATCCACAAGGCCCTGGTGGCCGGGACCATGGCGCCGCGCCGCGAACCGCAGTTCTGGCCGCATGTGACCCTGCTCCGGGACAAGGCGCAGGTCCCAGGGGCCTTCGCCGAACCGGTCAGCTGGATGGCGCGGGAGTTCGTCCTGCTGGACAGCCCCTTCGGCGAGGGCCGGCATGAGGTGCTGGGGCGCTGGCCGCTCGCCGGCTGAAGCGCCGCCTATCCACGCCCGTCGGCTGTGCTAGCGTGAACGCCCGCCCGACTGAGGGCGCGCAAGTTCGCGGGGGCGAGCCATGATCCTGGGTATGTCCGTTGGAACGTTCACGACGCTCCACGTCATCATCAGCCTGATCGGCATCCTGGCCGGTCTGGTCGCCCTTTTCGCGATGATCGCGAACCGGCGGCTCGACGGCGTGACCGCGCTCTTCCTCGTCACCACCGTACTGACCAGCGTGACCGGGTTCTTCTTCCACTCCAAGGCCATCGGCCCGCCGCACATCGTGGGCGTCATTTCACTGGTGGACCTGGCGATCGCGCTCTGGGCGCTCTACGGGCGCAGGCTCGCCGGCGCCTGGCGTCCGGCCTACGTCGTGACCGCGGTGGTCGCGCTCTACTTCAACTGCTTCGTGGGCGTGGTGCAGGCCTTCGCCAAGCTTCCGGCCCTGAACGCCCTGGCCCCCAAGGGGACCGAGCCGCCGTTCGTCGCCGCGCAGGGGGTGACCTTGCTGGTCTTTGTGCTCCTGGGCTACCTGGCCGTCCGACGGTACCGCCCGGCGAGCTGACAGCGGACGCGCATGACGACGATCTACGGCATCAAGGCCTGCGACACGATGCAGAAGGCCCGCGCATGGCTGGCCGATCACGCGGTCCCCTACGACTTCCACGACTACAAGACCCAAGGCGTCGACCGCGGGCGGCTGGAAGGCTGGGCCCGCGCGGTGGGCTGGGAGGTGCTGCTCAACCGCTCGGGCACGACCTTCCGCAAACTCGCCGACGCCGACAAGGCCAACCTCACAGAGACCAAGGCCATCGGCCTGATGCTCGCGCAACCCTCGATGATCAAGCGGCCGGTGCTGGAAACCGACGGCGGCCTGCTGGTCGGCTTCAAGCCGGACGCCTACGCCGCCCGCTTTGGCTAGTTGCCTGAGACCCGCGGCGCCGCTAACTTTGTGTCTCTGTCTGGAGGCCTGAGCGCCCATGATCAGCATCATTCGTTTGAGGCCGTAGGCCGACCGGGCGTTTCGCCCGCCGTCGCCTGCCGATCTGTCGGGACGCGCGTCCGCGCGACCGGCGTCTCGCTTCATTCGAACGGACGCTTTCCATGCCCAAATCCCAAGACCCGCGCGCTGCTGCGCGCCAACCCACGCCCTACGCCGACCTGAACGCCGTCCTCGCCCATCTGGTAGAGGGCGCCCGGCGGCGGCTCGGCGACAATTTCGTCGGCGCCTATCTGCAGGGCTCCTTCGCGGTCGGCGACTTCACCGAGTTCAGCGATTGCGACTTCATCATCGTCACTGGGCGCGACCTCACGCCCGAGGAGCTGCCGCCGTTCCAGGCGCTGCATGCCGAAATCCACGAGCTGCCCTACGCCTATTGGCGCACCGGGCTCGAGGGCTCCTACCTGCCGGCCGCCATCCTGCGGCGCTGGTCGGAGGACCCTCGCGATCCGCCGGGCGAACCGCGCGGACCGGACTGGGCCGACCCCGGGACTTCGGGCAGCCCACCGCGGGCCTATCCGCTCTGGTACCTCGACCATGGGGCGGAAACCCTGGTGCGCTCGGAGCACGACAACACCCAGGTCGTCCGCTGGTGCCTGCGGGAGAAGGGGGTGACGCTGGCCGGCCCGCCGCCGCGCACTTTGATCGATCCCGTGCCGCCCTCAGCCCTCCGCGCGGAGGTTCGCCAGACCATGGACCTTTGCCTGTCGCTGGGCCTGAAGCCGATGGAGCTGGTCGCGTGGCAGGCCTTCTGGGTCGGTCTCTTCTGCCGGATGCTGCACACCCTGGCGACCGGCGCGGTCTGGTCGAAGAAGGCCAGCATGACCTGGGCCCAGGGTGCGCTCGATCCGGCCTGGCAGGGGCTGATCGCCCGCGCCGCGGCGGTGCGGAAGGGCGACACGGCCCTGTCCGGCGCGCCGGCCGACCCCGCCGAGATCGCGGCCACGCATGAGTTCGCGCGCTATGCGGTCGAGTTCGCCGACAAGATGCAGCGAGCGCGCGACATCCTCGAGCGGCGGGTGGCCGAAAAGCGGACGGCGCCGGGCGGATTCCAGGCCGGACGGCCGGGCGGGCCGCCTGTGGGCGGCGGCCGTCCCGGCGGCGGAACGTTCACCCCGCCGCCCATGCGGCCGGGCAGCCGCCGAGGGCGTGGCTAGGCGGCCGACCTAGGCGTAGGCTCTCCTCCTGCATCCGATCGACAGGTCGGCGGCGACTTAAGGGGGAAAGGCGGCTGAGGGAAAACCTGGGCCGCCACGTGTTCAGGGAGCTTGAGCTCATGGAAGACATCTTCCGCAGCTATTGGTGGCTGCTCTTTCCGATCGGCGCCTTCGTGTTCGGGGCCTGGGACCGGTGGCTCGCCTACCGACGCAGCCGCGACCACCTGGACCTGCTGAAGTCCTACGCCGCACAGGGCAAGGAGCCGCCGCCGGAGCTGGTGCGCGGCGTCCGCGAGGACATCCAGGACGACGGCCAGGCCGGCTATCCCGGATACGGCTACGGCGGTTACTGGATGCATCCGCGCCATATGCGCCGCGCCTATCGCCGCTATTACCGCTGGGGACCCTACTGGCAGTGGCGCAGCGTCTTCGTGACCGGCGCCATAGCGGCTGGCTTCTGGTGGGCGTCGGAATGGTCCGACTGGCCCGGCACCTACGGCCCCTTCCGCCTGGTCGCGATCATTCTGACCATTGTGGCGCTGGGTAATCTTGTCTTCGCGGTGCTGTCGTCCAGCCATCGGGACAGATGAGCCCGGCGAGCCTCGACGAGGCCCTGGTCGCCGCCGCCCAGGGCGGATCGGCCGAGGCCTTCTCGCGGCTCGTGGAGCGGCACCAGCAGGCGCTGCGGGCTTTCCTGCGCCGTGCCTGCGGCGACTGGGCGAGCGCCGACGACCTGGCGCAGGAGACCTTCCTGGCGGCCTGGTCGCGGATCGGGCGGCTGAAGGCCGGGGCCAGCGTGCGGGCCTGGCTGTGCGGCATCGGCTACAACAAGCACCTGACCGCCGTGCGCTCGGCAGGTCGGGAACGGGCAAGGGCGGCGCGCTACGAGGAAGACCGGATGGCGCCGTCCGAGGCGGCCCCGGAGGACCGGCTGGCTCTGGAGGCGGCGATGGCCGATCTCCCGGCCGACCAGCGGGCCTGCGTGGCGCTCTGCCTGGCGGCGGATTTCAGCCACGCGGAGGCCGCGGAGGCCTTGGATTTGCCGCTTGGCACGGTGAAAAGTCATGTATCGCGGGGCCGCGCGCGGCTCTTGCAGGCGTTGGGAGTGTGCGATGACGCAAGCTGACGACAAGCTGAAGGCCCTGTTCGCGCTCGACGAACCGGCGCCCCGCGACCCGGTCTTCTCCACCGCGGTGATGGAGAAGGTGATGCGCCGCCGGTTCCAGGAGGACGTGGCGCTGCTCTCGGCGGTCAGCGTGGCGGGCGGCGGCGCGCTCTGGGCGGTATGGCCGATGCTGCAGCCGGCGCTGGTCTCGGTGTCGCAAGGGCTGTTCCCCGCGCTGGGCGCGGTCGCCCTGGCGGCCTGCGCGGCGATGATCCTCGGCGGCCGGGCCCGTTCGGCCCTCGGTCTGGAATCATGAACACGATTTCACGCTATAGATTGCATCTGACCGCCGCGGCTTAAGTCTCTTCCTCATCAGAGACGGGCTGGAACGGCCTGCCTGAGATCGAGAGAGGAGATCACCTTGGACTTCATTTGGATCCTAGTGCCCTTGAGCCCCTTCCTGCTGGTCGGGGCCCTGGTGCTGGTGCCGGCTTACCTGCGCAGCAGGGAACGGCAGAAACTTCAGGAAACCCTGCGGATGGCCATCGAGAAGGGCCAACCCCTGCCGACGGAGATCGTCGACGCCATGTCGACCAACGTCCAGACCATGCGCATGCCCCCGTCACCGGGCCGCGATCTGCGGATCGGCATCATCTGGATGGGCGTGGCGATCGGGCTTGCCGCCTTCGGCGTCGCCCTTGGCTTCGAAGAGCCTGACGCGGTCTTCCCGCTGGTGGCCTGCGCCTGCTTCCCGGGATTCATCGGCCTGGCCTTCATCGTGCTGGGCCTCATCAACCGGACCAAGGCCTGAGGGCCGGCAAAGCCGGGGGATCAGCCCATGACGGGCTCAGAGCATTCACGCTACGCCAGTCTGCACGACGTCGAGCTTTGCAACCTCGCGGCGACGGGTGAGCGGCGCGCCTTCGGGGAGCTGGTGCGCAGGCACGGATCTTCCGTACGCGGCGTGCTGCGCCGGATGGGCGCGCAAGGCGCGGAGGCCGACGACGTGGCCCAGGACGCCTTTCTCACCGCCTTCGAGCGTATTTCGGAATTCCGCGGGGAGGGCACCTTCGCGGCCTGGGTGAGGAAGATCGCGGCCCGGCTCTATCTGCGCCGGCTGCAACGCGACCGCAGGCTCGGCGCGATGACCGCCGAGGCGGTCGAGGAAGAAACCCCGCGCAGCGACGCCCATGCGGCGATCGACCTGGAAGGGGCGTTGAAGGCGCTGAATGCGGCGGAACGGATTTGCGTCACCATGTGCTTCGGCGCAGGACTTTCTCATAGTGAGGCGGCGGAGGCCTTGAACCTGCCGCTCGGAACGGTCAAATCCCATGTCAAACGTGGTCTGGAAAAACTCAGAACGCGACTGGCGCCGGACGACGGCGCGGTTCTTGAAGGGAGGCGCGGCAATGGTTGAGATCGAATTCGAGCGCCGCCTGGAGCGTCTTTTCGCGGAAAGCCCGGAGCTGCCCGACGCGGGCGCCTTCGCCCAGCGGGTGGAGCGCAGGCTGGACGCGGGCTGGACGGCGCGGCGCTGGCTGATCGGCGCGGCGGGCGTGGTCGGCGGCGTGATCGGCGCGAGCCAGCTGATGCTGTCCAACGTCTTCCAGCGGGTCGAGACCGCCGGGGATTCCGCGCGCCTCTTGTCCTCCAGCATCAACCACATCTCCACCGGGACCGACTGGATGGCCGCGCTTTCGGGCGGCGGCGCCGTGGTCTGGGCCGCGGCCGCCATGGCGGTGGTCATGATGGGTTTCGTGCTCACCCGGGTTATCGGCGAGATCTGAGGCCATTTATCGCCGCCGCGGCCCGTCGTCCCGCTTTGGGAGGATCGGTTGCGGCGCGAACCGGCGCGCTATAGGTTCCCGGCCTCTAAAGCGCGGCGCCAAAACCTGTCCGGAGTCCCCGATTGAGCGATCTATTTGAAGAGGTCGAGGAGCAGCTTCGCTCCGACCGTTACCGGACGCTTGCGCGCAAGGGCGCCCCGTGGGTGCTGGCCGCGGCGGCGGCCGCCCTCCTGGCCGCGCTCGCGGTCTGGGGTTGGCAGGCCTACAATCTTCAGGTCACGGACAAGGCCTCGGAGCAATATTCCGCCGCGGTCACCGCCCAGGCTCAGGGCGACCAGGCCAGGGCCGCGCAACTCTGGGGCGAGGTCGCGAAGTCGCCGTCCAAGGCCTATAAGTCGCTGGCCCTGATGCAGCTCGGCGCCGCCAAGCTCGCCGACGGCAAGCCCGAGGACACCAAGGCCGCGGTCGCCTTGTTCGACCAGGCCGCGAGCGCCGCACCGGCCGATCTGATCGGCGACGCCGCGCGCCTCAAATCCGCCTTCGCGATCCTCGACACCGCTCCCTTCGCGGAAGTGGAGGGGCGTTTGTCGCCGCTGATGAAAGACGGTCATCCCTATCGGGTGCAGGCGCGTGAGGCGCTGGCGTTCGCCAAGCTGATGAAGGGCGACGCCGCCGGCGCGCGCAAGGACTTCGTGGTGGTCTCGCTGCTGCCCGACGCGCCGGAGAGCGCCCGCCAGCGGGCCAAGGCCGCGATGGACCTGATCGACACGGGCTCGGCCAACGCCGTGCCAGCGGCGGTGAAAGCCGCCCAGAACCTCCCGCCGCCGATGCTCGTCGGCCCCGGCGGAATCCCGATCGGCCTCGCGCCCCAGGGCCAGCCGCAGGCGCCCGGCCCGCAATGACGCCCAGCCGCAAGAGTCTGCTCGCCGTCCTGTTGATCGCCGCGCTCGGCGCGAGCGGTTGCTCGACGCTCAACAAGGTCAATCCGTTCCACGGCAAGGGCGGGCCGAAGGAAGTCGCCACCGAAGGCGAGCGCATCTCCATCGTCGCCGCCGACCAGAAGCTGGAGCCGGCCGAGGCGCTGAAGGGCGTCGACTTCGCCCTGCCGCTGCCGCAAGCCATGGCCGACTGGCCGCTGCCGGGCGGAACGCCCGAGCAGTCGACGGGCAACCTCAACGCCGCCCCCGGCCTCTCCGTCATCTGGCGCAAGGGCTTCGGCATGGCCTCGAAAGCCGGCCAGCTGATCACCGCCCCGCCGGTCGCGGCGGGCGGCAAGGTGTTCGTCATGGACGCCCAGGCCACGGTCTCGGCCCACGACGCCCAGAGCGGCGCCACGGTCTGGCGCATCAACATGCGGCCCAACGACAACAAGCGCGACCGCGAGGGCTTCGGCGGCGGCCTCGCCTATGCCGACGGCAAGCTCTACATGACCTCCGGCTTCAGGCTGGTGGCCCAGATCGACGCGGCCACCGGCCGGGTCGGCTGGCGCGCGCGCACCGAGCAGCCGATCCATGGCGCGCCGACCGTGTTCGGCGGCCGGGTGATGGCCGTGGCGCTCGACAACACCCTGATGACCTTCGACGCCGCCACCGGCGCGCCGGGATGGACCTATCAGGCGCTGTCGGAATCGGCCCGCATCCTCTCCTCGTCGAGCCCGGCGGTTTCCGGCGACACCGTCGTGGCCTCGTTCGGCTCCGGCGAGCTGGTGGCGCTGCGCACCGCGAACGGCAACGACCTGTGGAACGAGGCCCTTTCGCGGGCCAGCCGAACCAGCGCGCTCTCCGAGATCCGCGACATCGCGGGCCGGCCGGTGATCTACCAAGGCGACGTCTTCGCGGTCAGCCACTCGGGCGTCTTCGCCGCCACCGACCTGCGCACCGGCCAGGCGCGCTGGAGCCTGCCGGTGGTGGGCATCACCTCGCCGCTGCCGGAAGGCGACGTGGTCTATGTGACGGCCGTCGACGGCCGGCTGATCTGCGCCTCGCGGGAGAGCGGCCAGATCTACTGGATCCGCGACCTGAACGCCGGCTACGTCGCCAAGAAGAAGGGCGGCTTCTGGTTTATCGGCGGCAAGAAGGTGCTGAAGCCCATCTGGTCGAGCCCGATCCTGGTCAACAATCGCCTGATCCTGGTGGGGTCCGCCGGCCAGCTGGTGGCGCTCAACGCCAAGACCGGCGAGATCGAGCGTCGGGTCGATCTCGGCGCGCCGGCGCTGGTCGGGCCGATCGCGGCGGGCGATTCCATCTTTGTGGCCCTGGACAACGCCCAGCTGATCGCGCTGCGCTGAGCTTTGGGCCTATGCTGACGCCATGGCGCTGAAACTCGCGATCGTCGGGCGTCCCAACGTCGGCAAGTCCACGCTGTTCAACCGGCTGGCGGGGCGGAAGCTTGCGATCGTCGACGATCAGCCGGGGGTCACCCGCGACCGGCGCTTCGGCACGGGCCGCATCGGCGACCTCGACCTGGAACTGATCGACACCGCGGGCTTCGAGGATGTCACCGACGACAGCCTGGAAGCGCGGATGCGTATCCAGACCGAGCTCGCCATCGACGAGGCGGACATCGCGCTCTTCGTCATCGACAGCCGCGATGGCGTCACCCCGATGGACGAGGTGTTCGCCGAGATCCTGCGGCGGCGCGACATGCCGGTGGTGCTGGCCGCCAACAAGGCGGAAGGCAGGGCCGGCGACCAGGGCATCCTGGAGGCCTTCGGATTGGGCCTGGGCGAGCCGGTGCCGATCTCCGCCGAGCACGGCGAGGGCATGGCCGACCTCTACGCGGCGCTGATCGCCGTCGCGCCCGACCAGAGCGACCACGATGAGGACGACGGCGACAAGGCGGTGAAGATCGCCATCGTCGGGCGCCCGAACGCCGGCAAATCGACCCTGGTCAACAAGCTGATCGGCGAGGACCGCATGCTGACCGGCCCGGAAGCAGGCATCACCCGCGACGCCATCCCCGTGGACTGGACCTGGGACGAACGGGCCGTGCGGCTGGTGGACACCGCGGGCCTGCGGCGCAAGGCCAAGGTGCAGGAGAAGCTGGAGAAGCTCTCCACCCACGACTCGATCCGCGCCATCACCTTCGCCGAGATCGTGATCCTGGTGATGGACGCCACCCATCCCTTCGAGATCCAGGACCTGCAGATCGCCGACCTCGTCGAGCGGGAGGGCCGGGGGCTGGTCTTCGTGCTGGCCAAGTGGGACCTGGTGGAGGATCCGCAGGCTAGGCTCGCAGAGATCATCGATGAGGCCCAGCGCCAGCTGCCGCAGGTGCGCGGCGCTCCGATCATCGCGCTCTCAGCGGAGACCGGCCGCGGCCTCGAGAAGCTGATGCCGGCGGTGTTCAAGACCCACGCCGACTGGTCGACCAAGGTGAAGACCCGCGACCTCAACGACTGGCTGCGGATGGCCACCGAGCGCCACCCGCCGCCGGCGGTGAGCGGCCGACGGATCAAGCCCAAGTACATGGCCCAGACCAAGTCGCGCCCGCCGACCTTCGTGCTGTTCGCCAGCCGCGCCGACCAGTTGCCTGAGAGCTACCGCCGCTACCTGATCAATTCGATCCGCGAGAGCTTCGACCTGCCGGGCGTGCCGATCCGCGTGACGGTGAAGTCGAACAAGAACCCTTACGCCGAGGGCGAGGAAAAATCCGGGCAGGGTTCGGCGCGCGCGCCGTTTGGGCTGCCGACGACGGGCCTGAAGGCCAAGACCCGGATCGCCGCGGCCGCCAAGTCCAAGGCCGGGGCGAGCGGCAAGCCCAAGCCGTTCGGCAAGGCCAAGCCCCAGGGCCCCAAGGCCAAGGCCGGCAACCCGCGTGGGCGGGCTGCCAAGCTGTTGCGCCCCGGCGTCAAGCCGAAGCGAGCGTCCCGGCCGCCTTCCAGCGGTCGAAGACCACGTTAGCGGTCGGCAGGCCGAGATCGGCCTGCGCCAGTTCGACGATCAGCGGACCGATCTCGGCCGGATCGGTGACCGACAGCGGATCCTCGCCCGGCATCGCCTCGGCGCGCATCTTGGTGCGCATGGTGTTGGGGTCGAGCAGGACGGCGCGGATCTTGGTCTGCTCCAGCTCGTCGGCCCAGGTGCGCACCATGTGCTCCATGCCCGCCTTGGTCGTGCCGTAGGGGCCCCAGAAGGCCTTGGGACGGGTGACGCGGCCGGTGGTGAGGAAGATGGCCCGCCCGGCCTCGGAGGCCCGCAGCAAGGGCTCGGTGGTGCGGATCAACCGATAGGTCGCCGTCAGGTTCAAGGCCACCACCTTGTCCCAGTGGTGCGGCTCCAGGTGGCTGATCGGCGTCATGGGGCCCAGCATCGCGGCGGCGTGCACCAGGACGTCCAGCCGCCCGAACCGCTGATGTATCGCCAGGCCCAGCTGGTCGAGGCCGTTTCCCTCGGTGATATCGAGCGGCACGAGTGTCGCGGGCTCGCCGGTGGCGGCGCGGATTTCGTCGTCGAGTTCGGTAAGGCCGCCTTCGGTGCGGGCCACGGCGACCACATGGGCGCCGGCCTTGGCCAGCGCCAGCGCGGAGGCGCGGCCGATGCCGCGGCTCGCGCCGGTGACGAGGGCGATTTTCTCGGAGAGGGGATTCGAAGCGGACATGGGGCCGCTTCCTAGCCGAGCGGCGCGTCCAAGTCTGCCCGCTTTGCATAGCGCTGGGCGATCACCGCGCAGGCCATCAGCTGGATCTGGTGGAACAGCATCAGGGGCAGCAGCGCTAGGCCAGCGGTGGCGGCAGGAAAGAGGACGCCGGCCATGGGAACTCCGCTGGCCAGGCTCTTCTTCGACCCGCAGAAGACGATGGCGATCTCGTCCGGCTTGTTGAAGCCGAACGCGCGGGCCGCGAAGAAGGTGGCGGCGAGGACGGCGGCGAGCAGCGCGCTGCAGAGGATCAGGAGACGGGCCAGGTCGAGCGCGCCGATCTGCGACCACACGCCCTCGACCACCGCGCTGGAAAAGGCGGTGTAGACGACCAGCAGGATCGAGCCGCGGTCGACGATCTGGACCAGCCGCGCGTGGCTCGCCACCCAGCCGCCGATCCAGCGCCGCAGGAGCTGGCCCGCCACGAAGGGCGCCAGCAGCTGCAGGACGATGGCCCAGGCCGAACCGGCGGAGATCGCCCCCTTGGCGTGCAGCAACAGGCCCACCAGGATCGGCGTGACGACGATGCCCAGGAGGTTCGAGGCCGAGGCGGCGGCGACCGCGGCGGCGACATTGCCCCGCGCGATCACGGTGAAGCCGATCGACGACTGGATGGTCGAGGGCAGGCACCCCAGGAAGATGATGCCGCCCGCCAGCGCCGGCGGGGTGATCTGGGCGGGCAGGGCGGCCACGCCCAGGCAGAGCAGCGGGAAGAGCCCGAAGGTCGCCGCCAGGACGAGGAGGTGCAGCCGCCAGTGGGTCAGGCCGCCGATCACCGCCTCGCGGCTCAGCCGCGCGCCGTGCAGGAAGAACACCAGGCCGATGGCGATCTTGGTCGCCCATCCGAACCCGACCGCGGCCTCGCCCCGGGCCGGCAGGAACGAAGCGGCCACCACCATGGCGACGATCAGCAGCAGGTAGGTATCGATCTTCAGGCGGCTCAGCAGGCCGCCGAGCCGTCCTTCGCTCACGCGTCGACCAGGAAGGAGAGCTGGCGCTCGGAAAGCTCGTTGCGACCCTCGGCGATCTCGCGGTCGAGCAGGCGCGTCGGATAGTCGCCGGTGAAGTAGTGATCGGTGAACTGCGGGCAGGCCGGATCGCGCGGCGCGGAATCCATCGCCCAATAGAGGCCGTCGACGGAGAGGTAACCCATGGAATCGACGTCGAGGATCTTGGCGATCTCCTCGACGGTGTGATTGGCGGCGAGCAGCTTGTCCCGGTCCGGCATGTCGATGCCGTAGAAGTCCGGCCACTTCAGGGGTGGGGAGGCCGAACGCAGGTGGACCTCCGCCGCCCCGGCCTCGCGCACCATGCGCACCACGCGGATGGAGTTGGTGCCGCGCACGATGGAGTCGTCGATCAGCATCACCCGTTTGCCGGCCAGCACCGATCGATTGGGCGACAGCTTCATCCGCACGCTCGACTCGCGGGTGGCCTGGGTCGGCTGGATGAAGGTGCGGCCGACATAGTGGTTGCGGATGATGCCCATCTCGAACGGCAGGCCCGCTTCCTGGGCGTAGCCCAGCGCCGCGGGCACGCCGGAGTCCGGCACCGGCACGACGACGTCGGCGTCGACGCCGGTCTCCTGGGCCAGCCGCCGGCCCATGCGCTTGCGGACCTCATAGATCGAGCGCCCGTTCACCACCGAGTCCGGGCGGGCGAAATAGACGTATTCGAAGATGCACGGCCGCGCCTTCTCGGCGGGGAACGGCTTCACGCTGGTGACGCCGTCGGCGTCGATGACCACCATTTCGCCGTGCTCGATGTCACGGACGAACTTGGCGCCGATGATATCCAGCGCACAGGTCTCAGAGGCCAGGATCGGCTTGCCGTCGAGGTCGCCCAGCACCAGCGGCCGGATGCCCAGCGGATCGCGCACCCCGATCAGCTTCTTGTTGGTCAAGGCCACCAGGGCGTAGCCGCCCTCGATCTGCGACAAGGCGTCGATGAAGCGGTCGACGAAGCGGGATTTCCGCGAGCGGGCGATCAGGTGGAGGATCACCTCGGAGTCCGAGGTCGACTGGAAGATCACGCCGTGGCTGACCAGCTGGTCGCGGAGCGTCAGGAAGTTGGTCAGGTTGCCGTTGTGGGCCAGCGCCACGCCGCCGGCCTCCATGTCGGCGAACATCGGCTGGACGTTGCGGATGAACGAGCCGCCGGAGGTGGAATAGCGCGTGTGGCCGATGGCGAAGCGGCCAGGCAGGCGCTCGGTCAGGTCGACCCCGCCAAAGGCCTCGCCGACATGGCCCATGTGCCGTTCGGTATGGAAGCGCTGGCCGTCGAAACAGGCGATGCCGCAGGCTTCCTGGCCGCGATGCTGCAGCGCGTGGAGGCCGATCGCCGTGAGGCCGGCCGCCTCGGCCGTATCGAACACCCCGAACACGCCGCATTCCAGCCGGGGGGAATCGTCGAGCGGGTCCCGGTGGGAGGGCGACCATCGCTCAACAGCGCTCATCTGGACTTCTCCACCAGGTCTTCGATCTCGCGGCGTTGCCGCGCGTCGTAGCCTTCTGACTTCAATCTGTCATCAAGCGCCTCATGCGCCGTGCTGTGCAGCGCCCGGTCGAACGCCGGTTTCAGCCGGTCGGCGATGTCCAGGCCCTTGGGCGCCAGCGCCGACAGCATCCGGCCCATGTTCTGGGCCAGCGGCCAGGTCGTGGAACCCACGATCCAGTGCGGCTGCAGATCCTTCGGCGTGGCGGCGTTGAACATCAGGTTGAACGCGCCCAGCACGATGAGGCCGCGCACGAGGCCGATGGCCAGGCCGACGCTGCGGTCGAGCGTGCCGAGGAATCGGGTCTCCTGCACCCGCCGGGCGATCGCGCCGCCGATCAGCCGCAGGGCGACGTAGATCACGACGAAAGTGGCGATCAGGGCGAAGGCGGCCGCCAGCCAGTCCGAATGGAAGAGCTTGTGGCCGAACGGGGCGGTGATCGGCAGGCTGTAGATCGCCAGCACCGCGGCGACCACCAGCGCGACGATGGCGGCGATCTCGGCCACGGCCCCGCGCCAGAAACCGACCAGGGCCGAGATTCCCAAGAGGACCAGGATGATGATGTCGAACTGGGTCATGGCCTAGTCCCACGCCCCTTCGCCGATCCGCCGCACGGCGTCGGCGAGCCGGCTGGCGCCGGTCACCGTCATCGCGCCGCCGCCGTCGAGGTCCGCGGGGCCGAGCGCGCGGCGGAAGCCGAGCTTGGCCGCCTCCTTCAGGCGGCTGTCCATCCGGCTCACCGAGCGGACCTCCCCGGAAAGGCTGATCTCGCCGAACACCACGCAGTCCTGCGGCAGCGCCTGATCGAGGCCGGAGGAGGCCAGCGCCGCCGCCGCCGCCAGGTCGGCCGCAGGCTCGGTGATCCGCAGGCCGCCGGCGACATTCAGATAGACGTCGCGGTCGCCGAAGCTGAGGCCGCAGCGCGCCTCCAGCACAGCCAGCACCATGGCCAGGCGCCCGGAATCCCAGCCCACCACCGCGCGCCGCGGCGTCCCGTAGGCCGAGGGCGCGACGAGCGCCTGAAACTCCACCAGCACCGGGCGCGATCCCTCGATGCCGGCGAAGACCGCCGCGCCCGCCGCCCGCTCGCCGGAGGTGTTGAGGAACAGCGCCGAGGGGTTCTTGACCTCGGCCAACCCGGCGTCGCCCATTTCGAAGACGCCGATCTCGTCGGTGGCGCCGAAGCGGTTCTTGGCGCCGCGCAGGA
>NZ_JBEPUO010000007.1:0-154346 GCF_041691455.1 Phenylobacterium sp.
CCGGCGCGTCGGCCAGCTTGATCCAGTGGAACTGCAGGTTGGTGCGGGTGGTGAAATGGCCGTAGCCCTTGTCGTAGGTGCGGCCGATCCAGGCGAGCTTGCGCAGCTGCGTCGGGTTCAGCGAGCCATAGGGGATGGCGATCCGCAGCATGTAGGCGTGGAGCTGCAGATAGAGGCCGTTCCTCAGGCGCAGCGGCTTGAACTGGTCCTCGGTGAGCTCGCCCGCCAGCCGGCGCGCCACCTGGCCCCGGAACTCCGCGGTCCGGTCGGCCAGCATGTCCCTGTCGATTTGATCGTAGCGGTACATGCCGGCCTCTACTTGCGCTTGATCAGGTCGACGCGGCCGGTCGAGCGGGCCGCGCCGTGGGCGTGCAGCAGCGCCGCGATGGCCGCGCCGCCCTCGGTCTGCTTGCCGTGGTTCAGGTTCGAGGGACCGAGCGCGCGGATGCGTTCGCGATAGCTCACCGGCGCCCACAGGCCCTCGGATTCGGTGAGGTCGATGAGGTAGGGCTCGACCACGACCGTGGGCTGGTTCTTGCCGTGCGCCTCGGCGGCCTCGGCGGCGGGATCGCCGTCGGCGAACAGCTCCGCGTCGGCAAAGCGCTCGACCCACTGGCTCTTGCGCCAGAAAACGACCTCGCCGTCGGTCAGGCGGTTGGCGGTGAGCGCCTTCATGCCCGCGCCTCGCGGACCAGGGCGGCCAGTTCGGCGGGTTCCCCCGCCTGCGCCAGCGCCATGGCCTCGCCGACGATCAGCAGCGCTGGGCCCTCGACCGTGGCGGCGGCTTCGGCCAGGCCCGCGATCGTGGTCACGAGACGGCGCTCATCCGCGCGGCTGGCGTTCTCGACGATCAGCGCCGGGGTCGATCCCGCCCGGCCGGCAGCCATCATGCGCGCGGCGATGGGCGTGGCCATGGAGAGGCCCATGTAGATCACGACGGTCTGGTTGGGTCGGGCGAGGCTCTCCCAGTCCAGGTCCGGCTCTCCGCCCTTGGCGGCGTGACCGGTCACGAAGGTCACGGCTTGCGCCGATCCGCGATGGGTCAGGGGCGCGCCGGCGCCGGCGCCGGCTGCGAGCGCGGCGGTGACGCCGGGCACGATCCGGCAGTCGACGCCGGCGGCGCGGCAGGCTTCCAGCTCCTCGCCGCCACGGCCGAAGATGAAGGGGTCGCCGCCCTTCAGCCGCACGACCGTCAGGCCTTCGAGCGCGAAGGCCACCAGCATGCGGTTGATCTCGTCCTGGCTGTAGGAGTGGCGCGACTTGCGCTTGGCGACCGAAATGCGCCGGGATGAGCCGGGCGCGAGATCGAGAATCTCGTCGGAGACCAGGCCATCGTGGACCACGACATCGGCGGTCTGCAGGATTCTCAGCGCCTTGATCGTCAGCAGCTCCGGGTCGCCGGGCCCGGCGCCGACCAGCCAGACCGCGCCTGTGCGTCCGCCGTGAGGGCGCTCGCCGCCCTCCAGGACCACCAGGCCGCCTGCGCGCCTTGACCTCGTCTGCCGCTGCGCCATGATTAGCTTCTCTAAAGCCTCACTGTTCGAAACCGGAACGGGACGGGCTCGCGCCCGCCCCGCCGATATCCAGCGATGAAAAGGGCCAAGACACCGCTGGACGCTTGCAAATAGGCGCCCGGTCCCCCAAGTCGCAATCCAAGGACTTCTGCCGGGGGTGTCAGGTTTTCTATGGAGCGATCGACGGAACAACGCCGCCGCCTGCCGCCATTGAATGCGTTGCGCGCCTTCGAGGCGGCCGCGCGCCATCTGAATTTCAGCCGCGCGGCGGACGAACTCTCGGTGACGCCGGGCGCCGTCAGCCAGCAGATCCAGAACCTGGAGGACTATGTCGGGGCGGCGCTGTTCAAGCGGACGCCCAAGGGCCTGTTGCTGACCGACGCGGCCCAGACCGCCCTGCCCGCCCTGCGAGAGGCCTTCGATCGCCTGGCCGAGGCCGCCTCCCTGCTGACCGCGGCGGTCGATGGCCGGCGCCTGACGCTGACCGCCCCGCCCTCCTTCTCCGCCAAGTGGCTGGTGCCGAGGCTCGGCGCCTTCGAACAGGCCCATCCGCAAGTCGACGTCTGGCTCTCGGCCGCTATCGAGCTGGTCGACCTCTCCGCCGGCGAAGTCGACGTCGCGATCCGCTACGGCGCCGGCCGCTATCCGGGGCTCGAGGTGCATCGCCTGTTCTCCGAGACGGTGATCCCGGTCGCAGCGCCCGAGCACCTGGCGGCCCATCCCCTGGCCACGCCGTCCGACCTGGCCAACCATGTGCTGCTGCACGACGGCTCGCCCGACCTCGACGACAGCTGCCCGGACTGGTCGATGTGGCTGGCGGCGCGGGGCCTGAAGAACATCGACGCCATGCGAGGCCCACGCTTCAACCAGAGCAGTCTGGTCATCGAAGCGGCGGTGAACGGCCGGGGCGTGGCGCTGGCCAAGCGGACGCTGGCCCAGGCGGACCTGGAAGCCGGCCGGCTGGTCGCCCCGCTGCAGATCGCCACCGCCGTCGACTTCGCCTATTACCTCGTCCACCCCAAGGCCAAGGGCCGGCTGCCGCAGGTGAAGGCCTTCGTCAGCTGGATCCAGGCCCAGGCCCAGGCGCACGAGGCCGCGCTGCTGGCGATCGACAACGGCGCCGGGATCTAGACCACCCTGAACTTCAGTTCCGCGAGTAGACGATGAGCTTTACGACCGACGAACGGCCCGCCCCCGCCGACTGCATGACGATGGCCGAGGTCCGGCAGGGGGTCGATGCGCTGGACCGCCTGCTGGTCGGCGTGCTCGCCGAGCGCCAGCGCTACATGGACGCCGCCGCGCGGATCAAGCAGGACCGCGGCGCCGTGCGCGACAACGCCCGCATCGAGGACGTGGTCGCCAAGGTGAAGGCCGCCGCCCGCGAGGCGGGGCTCTCCGAAGAGATCGCCGAGCCGGTGTGGCGCACGCTGATCGAGCGCTGCATCGCCCACGAGTTCGGCGTCTGGGACGCCCTGCGCGAGAAAGCCTAGGCGCGCGCCTGGTAGGCGGCGATCTCGGCCACCACGGCCTCGAGCGCCGCACGCACCACCGGCAACCCCTCGGCGCCCTGGGCCTCGGCCTGCGTGCACAGATCGCCCAGCCGACGGGCGCCCACGCCCCGCGCCGCGCCCTTGATGGTGTGGACGACATCGCGCCAGCCGGGGTCCCCCGGGTCCAGCGATCCGGCCCAGGCCTGCGCCTGCTGGCGGAACAGGCTCAACACCTCGCCGACCACCTGCCGGTCGCCCGCCATGTAGCCTTCCAGGTAGGCAAAATCGACTTCGCCGTCCGTACCTTGCGCCGTCACGACACCCCCATCGGAACACCCTGCCCGTATGCGCCTTGCCAAGGCCGCTTTTTCGCGTATTTTCCGCGCCCTCGCCGCCGGGGTTCGATACTGCCTCAGTTTCAGATCCGGTGCGACGGCGGGTGCTTAGCTCAGTTGGTAGAGCAGCTGACTCTTAATCAGCGGGTCGTGGGTTCGAATCCCCCAGCACCCACCAATTCCCCAGCGGATTTCGCCGAGCGGGAGGGTGGACGCCAGCCGGCGCTCCAGGACTCCCGGTTTCGCGGCATGCGGCCTATAGCTCGTGTGCGTCTTGCGTGATGTGCGGCCGTAGGGGAGCGGGACCTGAAGACCTTGCGCCGGCGCGAGCCAGATGCAGCGGGTTCCCTGACGCTGTTGCTGCTGGGCGGCGGCGCGCAGAGCCTGCTTCGGCTGGTATTCGCCGCGCTCACCGCCCGCCTGGTCTCGCCGGCCGACACGGGTCTCTTCCAGTTGGCGCTGTCGGTCGTGCTCCTGATGTCCGCCCTCGCGGACCCGGCGCTGACCGAATCGACGGTGCGCCGTGGTTCGCAGACCCGCAGAAGCCGAGCGACCTTCTTCTGGGTGAACCTCGTCCTCGCGCTGACCGTCGCGCTATCGCTCATCGCCGGATCGGCCGGCATCGTGGATTGGTTCGGCCAGCCCGGGGCGCGTCCCCTGCTGATCGCGCTATGCGTCTTGCCGGTGATCGCCGCGCTCGGCCTTGGATCGTTCGTGGAGCTCCGGCGCGCGCATCGGTTCCGGGACATCGCCCTGGTCGAGACCCTTGCCTGCCTTGCCGGCTGCGTCGCGGGGGGCGCAACCGCTCTCAGCGGGGGCGGCGCCTGGGCTCTCTTCGCCTACCAGCTGGGCTGGGCCGGCGTGAGGCTCCTGGCGGTCACGATCCTGGTTCCCCTGGCGCCGCGCCTGGCGTTCGACCTCAGAGCCCTGCGGCACGCCCTTCGGTTCAGCGCCAAGGTCTGGAGTTCTCGCCTGGTGCTGACGCTGGCCGGACAGCTGGATAAGCTGATTGTCGGCGCCCTGCTCGGCGCCTCGGTGCTGGGCCTCTACAGCCGCACGGCGCTGTTCATGTCGCTCCCGCTGCAGTTGATCGCCGGCGCCGCGACCACGGTCCTCGTGCCCGCCCTGGCGCGACATCGCGGGTCATCCTCGCGCCTGCAGGAAGAATTCCTGGCGACCACGAACCTAATCGCCACCCTGACCTTTCCAGCCTTCGTCGGAGCCGCGGCGATGGCCGGGCCCCTGGTCGGCGCCCTGCTCGGGCATGGGAAGAGCTGGGAGTGGTCGGGCGTGGCGACCCTGCTCGCGGTCATGGCGCCGGCCGCCGCCCTGGATAGCCTGATCCATCCCCAGAGATCGCTGCTCGTCGCCCAGGGCCGGGCAGGCGCAGCCCTGGTCCTGAGCATGGTGGGCGCGACCCTTCTGCTGACCTCGATCGCCGTGGGCGCGCGCGAAGGGATCGAAGGGGTGGCCTGGGGCTACGTCGTCGCGACGACCGCGAACTTCGGCCTGTTCACCTGCGTGACCCTCTCGGGACTGAAACTGCCCGTCATGCGCTACGTCCGCAGCCTCGGACGCGTCGTCCTGGCGACCCTGGCGGCGACGCTGGCGATCATCGCCGCGCGCCGCGGGCTCGCGGCCATAGACGCCACGGATCCGGTCCAGCTCGCCTGCCTCGCGGCGCTCGGCGGGACCGTCTATGCCCTGTGCCTGGGCCGCCGACGGCTGGTCAGCCTGGCCGGCAGGCTTCGGTCGCGCCGCGACCCGGACGAAACCTCACCCTTTGATCTCGACGATCAGCCGCCGGGCCAGGCGCAGGCTTAGGCAGACGGCCAGGTATGTCGGATTGGCCTGGCCGGAGGTGGGGAAGACCGCGGCCCCGACGACGTGAAGATTGCTCGTCCCATGCACGCGACAGTTGGCGTCGACGACGCCGTCGGCGGGGTCGGCGCTCATCCGGACCGTACCGATCTGGTGATAGCCGTCGGCGCCGTCCGCGGTGAGTTGACCGCTCAAGGTCGAGACATCCTCCCGGAATTCGAGCCGGCCGAGCCCGGTGCGCCGCAGTTCCCGATCCAGGATCAGGTGAGCGCGGATCACGCTGTCGACATCGCGTTCGCAGACCCGCTTCTCGATCCGAACCCTGGGCAGGCCCAGCGGGTCAAGGGTCCGCGAGAGGAGGATACGGCTGTCGCGGAGAACCGACTGTTCGCTGAAATATCGCAGCCGATACCGGCGCGCCCGATTGCGGGCGAGCAAGCCTGGCGACGCCGGACGGCGATAGCGGGTCGCCGCGACCCGACCCAGGAAGGCCGCCGCCCTCGGCGCATCCAGGACGATGTTGCGCAGATGCATGACCACGTCCTGAGGCGAGAGCCGGCGTCCGAGCAGGATCTTGCGAATAGGCCCCGGCTGCAGGGCTTCGCCCACCGCAGGCGTCGCGAGCGCCAGTGCGGCGGCCGACAGAGCGCCTGAGCCATGCCGCCAGTCGCCCAGTCGGGAGTTGTCGGCCACGAAACCAATGTTGACCAGGCCCTCGCTCTTCAGCGCCTCCTCCGAAAACATGAGCCTCGGCCTCACGTAGCATTCGCGATCTCGCCTGTAGTCGATCTGCTCTTCTTGAAGCCCGTCGAGGACGAGGTCGGCGACGGTCCCTTCCATGTGGCCCATGTAGCCGCGCCCCAGCCAGCTGTCGGTCCCCGGCAGGGCTCGATTGAGATCGGTCGAGGCAAGCAGAAGCCGCGCGCTCTCGATGCCGCCGGCGGCGATCACATAGTGGTCTGCGGTGACCACGCGGGGCGCGCCGGACCTGGACTTCACGCAAAGCCCGACCGCGCGACGTCCCTCGGAGTCCAGCGCCACGGACGTACAGGTAAGGCCGGTCCAGAACCGCACCATTCGGCTGTCGCGGATGTCCGCGCCATGACGCCGTGCCAGATGGGAATCACCGCACCAGCGCTCCAGCCGGGCGCGGAGTAGACCCTCGCGCGGCAGCCAGTCGAAGTCCTCATCGAAGGCCGGCGGGCCAATACCAAGGAAGGCGGCGGCCGGCGCCGCTTCGGAAATCGCGTCGGCGTAGCTGATCGGCCATCCCGGTGGCTCCGCGCCGGATCTCGCCTCGAAATCCACGGGGTCGAAGTCGACGCAGCGGCCGCCCCAGATCCAGCTCGCGCCCCCGAGGCGCCGATGCGTGGACACTTCGACAGCGGCGTGGTTGCCCGGCTCGAGCGTTTCGGCGACGGCGAGTTTTCGGGTCCAGCTCGCCTGGCCCTCGCTCCCGGATTCGATCACCGCCGTGTTCACGCCGGCGCGGCCGAGCGCCAGGGCCAGCGCCAGCCCGGCCGGACCCGCGCCGACGATCGCAACCTCGGTTTCGATCGGGCTGGCGGCGCCGTCCGGCGGGCAGATCATGTTCTCTCCCGGGGCGAACTCGGTCGACAGAGCCGAGGTTTGGTGATTTTTTGTTAAGAAGTCTATCCCGCCACCGCGTGGTCTAGCGGCGGGTTTCGCGCGCACCCTTCAGGTTGCGTAAGTGTCCCTTGGAGGCTGTACGCGTGGGCGCCGACGGTTCGCATCCTATTCCTTCGGATCCGCCGAACTCTAGTGCTTGGGCTGACCTCTTCATCATCGGGGCCGGCCCCGCCGGGCTTACCGCTGCTGTAGAAGCCGTGCGCCTCGGCTCGCGGGTGGTCGTGGTGGAGAAGGGCGCGATCGTCGGGGGCATCGCCCGGACGGAAAGCTACAAGGGTTTCCTGTTCGACATGGGCGGGCACCGCTTCTTCACGAAGGTGGGCTGGATCGACGCCTGGTGGCGCGAACACCTTGGGGAGGCCTTCATCCGCCGCCCGCGGCTGTCGCGCATCCTCTATCGCGGCAAGTACTTCGCCTATCCGCCGAATTTCCGCGACGCCATGGGCAAGCTGGGACCGGTCGAGGCCGTTCGGATCGGGCTCAGCTATCTGCGGGCCCAGGTGTTCCCCGCACGCACCGTGGTGAGCTTCGAGCACTGGGTCTCGAACAATTTCGGGGCGCGTCTGTTCGGCATCTTCTTCAAATCCTACACCGAGAAGGTGTGGGGTATCTCGTGCAAGGCGCTGCGCGCCGAGTGGGCTGCTCAACGCATCAAGAACATGTCCCTGCGCACGCTCCTGAGCAGCATGTTTTCCCGATCGGGCTCGAACGTCACCTCGCTCATCGAGGCCTTCGACTATCCGCGCGAGGGCCCCGGCATGATGTGGCGCGCCGCCGCCGACCGCGTGGTGAAGGATGGCGGCGACCTTCGCCTGAAAACCGAGCTGCTGCAGCTGCAGCACAGCGGATCGCGCATCCACCGCGCGGTCGTTCGCGAGGGCGGCGAGACGCGCGTCTGCCCGGCGGACGCCTTCATATCCTCGATGCCGTTGCCCGATCTGCTCGGCAAGCTGGACCCGCCGCCGCCGCCCGCGGTCCGCGAGGCCTCGGACCAGCTGAAGTTCAGGGGCTTCCTGACGGTGTGCGCCATCGTCGACGCGCCAGACCTCTTCCCTGACAACTGGATCTACATCCACGAGCCGCAGGTGAAGGTGGCGCGCATCCAGAACTTCAAGAACTGGAGCCCGGACATGACGCCGGACCCCAGCAAGACCAGCCTTGGTCTCGAATATTTCTGCGACGAGGGCGATGCGACGTGGCTCACGCCCGACAGCGACCTCATCGCCCTCGCCGCGCGCGAGCTGGCGGCTATCGGACTGATCTCCGACCCCTCGCAGGTGATCGACGGATGCGTGTTCCGGGTGCCGAACGCCTACCCCATCTATGACCAGGACTATGCCGAGGCGCTGGAGGTGATCCGCGCCTACCTGGACGGCTTCGACAACCTGCGCACGATCGGGCGCAACGGACTCCACCGCTACAACAACCAGGACCACTCGATGGTGGCCGGACGGATGGCCGCGCGCCAGCTTCTGCTGGGCGAGCCGGGCGACCTCTGGAGCATCAATACCGAGGGGGAATACCACGAGACCGTGGGCTCCCAGCCCGCTCCGCGCGGCGCGGCGCGGCCGCAACTCGCTGAAGCGGGCGCCGTCCCATGACCGCAAGCCGGCGGGTGGTGATGATCGGTCTGGACGCGGGCGACCGGGAACTGCTGGCGGCCTACGGGGCCGAATTGCCGAACATCTCCCGGCTGTTCGCCGAGGGCGTGGAGGGAAAGCTGGAGGCCGAACCCCTGTCCGGGTCGCTCTGGCCGAGCTTCTACACGCGCGGCGGGCCGGGCGGCCACGGCATCTACCAGCACCTTCAGTGGGATCCGGACCGGATGAAAGTCCGCCGCCTGGACCGCTCCTGGCTCCAGACCCGTCCCTTCTGGCGTGACCTCGGCGAGCAGGGCGTGCGGGTGACCGCCGTCGACGTGCCCTTCGTGCTGCCCGGAGAAACCTCGCCCAACGTGCTGGAGGTGATGAACTGGGGCTCGCAGGACCAGATCGGCTCCTTCTGGGCGACAGACAAACCGCTGGGCCGCCGCATCCTGGCGGAATTCGGGCCGCATCCGATGGGTATCGAAATCCCGGTGCCGAAGACGGCTGCGCAGCTCAAGCGGATGACCGAGGCCACCATCAAGGGCGCCGGCGTCAAGGGGCGGCTGACGGTCGCTCTGATGCGCGAAAGACCCTGGGATCTCTTCATCGTGGCTTTCGGAGAAACCCATCGAGCCGGGCACACCCTTTGGACCGACCCGGCGTGTCCCGCGCCGGATGACGCCCTGATCAGGGTCTACAAGGCCGTCGACGCGGCTGTGGGCGCCATCAAGGCCGAGGCCGGGCCGGACACCGAGATCGTGCTCTTCGCCCTGCATGGCATGGGCCTCAATTGCTCGCAGTCCCACCTGACCTCGATCTTCATGCAGCGCGCGCTCGCCCGGTTTCGGGGACGGCCCGCGCCTCAGGAGAAGGGCGAAGCGCCCGGGCTCTTCCGAGCGCTCCGGCGGCGCCTGCCCGCCGGCCTTCAGCTTACGGTGGCCAACCTCGTCCCGCAGTGGGTCCGCGACACGGTCGTGTCCCGCGAGATCGACGGCGGCTATCGCTGGAGCGACACCTTGGGATTCTGCCTGCATGGCGACTTGGCCGGCTGCCTGCGGCTGAACATCAAGGGCCGCGAGGCGAAGGGCGTGCTCTCCGAGCGTGAAGCGGCGGACCTCAAGGCGTTTCTTCGCACCGAGCTGGAGGCCCTGCGCCTGCCCGACGGCCGTCCAGTGGTGCGGTCCGTCATGCTCCCGACCGAGGAGCTGCCCGGGCCGCGGGCTCACCTGCTTCCCGACATCCTGGCGGAGTGGAATCCCGACATCGGCGCGGCGCACGAGGTCCATTCCCCCAACCTCGGCGTCATCCGCGCGAGGCCGGAGACCGGCCGTGGCGGCAATCACCGTTTCAACGGCTTCTACGTGCATGCCGGGCCGAGCCAGAAGAGCAATGTGCGCCCCCGTCGCGTGTCGCAACTGGGCGATCTCGTCGAGGCCCTGATCTAGGGCTTCGACGACAGGCCCGCGGTTTCCGGGGCCGGCCCTCGCCGCCCCACCAGATAGCCCGCGACACCCAGGACGACCGCCAGACCGCAGCTCAGGTGGTAGACGAACAGGAGCGGCAGCGCCGCCAGCCCGCCCGCAAGGCCCATGCGGGAGCCCATGAACCTGAGGATCGGCCAGCTGAGGCCGATGTAGAGGGCGGCCACGGCCAGGGCCGCGAGACCCCAGGCCGACGGCGGCGCCGCGGCGATCGACAGGCCAACCGCGGAGGCGGCGGCGGCGGCCAGCAGCCAGCCCGCAAAGCCCGTCCTGGGGCCGTAGCCCGGTCGGCCCAAGATTCGGATGATGGCCGTCGCGATAACCGCCAGGGCGGCCGGTCTCGCGCCGGCAAGGAGCAGCCCGCCGGCCGCCGCCAAGGACGCCAGGATCAGCACAAACGCCGATGGCCCGCGAAGCGGCGTGCGGTCGGCGTCGCCCCACGCGGTGACGGATAGCGCGAGCCCGGCGCCGGCCGCGGAGGCGACGAACGGCCAGCCGCTCGAGAGTGCGCCCATGGCGATCAGCGCCAGGAAGGCGCCGACCGCGGCGACGCTCGCCCGTTGGCCGGCGCTGGTGTTCAGGTCGTTGCGAAAGAAGCCGCGCTCCAGCGCCAGGCGGATCCAGGGCGCGCCGCGCATCACGACGTCGGTCCTCACCATCAGGGGGAGTGTCCAGTCCTTCAGATGGCCGCCCTGGATCGAGGTGTCCAGGACGATGCGGTATCCGGCCCCGGACAGGCGAACTCCAAACTCGACGTCATCCAGCAGCACGCCGGCGAACCCCCCGATCGCATCGAACGCCTCACGGCGCACGGCCCCCAATCCCGTCCAGAAGGTCTGGGCGTCAGGGCTGCCCCGGCGGTGGACATAGGTGTGCAGCAGGTTGCGGAAGCGCGACAGGACGGCCGGCGCGCTCGGCGCATCGTCGTAGGCCCCGAAGATCGCCGCGGTCTGCGGCTCCGCGGCGAGCCGCTCGACGATCCGTGCCAGGGCGTCTGGATGCACGACCACGTCGGCGTCGACAAACGCCAGGATCGACCCTCGGGCCCGCGCTATGCCGGCCGTTCGCGCGGCGACGGGGCCGCCCCACTGCTCCGGGCGTATGACGATGGCGTCCATCGCCGCGGCGACCTCGCCCGACCCGTCCGAGGAGGCGTCATCCACCACGATCAGTTCGTAGGACGAAAAGGTCGAGCGCCGGAGGCCCTCGATGGCCTGCACGATGAAGTGGGCGCCGTTCCGAACCGGCATGATGACCGACACCGCCGGACCTGTTTCGGCCAAGACGCCCGGCGGCCGGATCCCGGGAGCCGACCGCGGCTTTCCGCCAGACCTGGCCACGTGGCTTGTCTCCTCGCCTGCGGACAGCGCCGTTGCTATCGACAGGTCTACGAACAGGGTTAGCCTACCCTCGTGCGGTGGCAATCGGCGAAGTGGCTCGGCTTCGCGATCTCGCCGGCGGCGGGGCTGGGAGGCGCGCTTGGGGCGACGAATAGGACCTTCGTTGCGTGGCCTGGCGGCCTACGGCCTCATCCCGGCCGCCTACAGCCTGACATTGCTGATCCTGCTCCGCTCGCCCGTCCGCGGCGAGTATGGCGGCCTGCTGCTCGCGGGCCTTTCGCTGGCGTTCAGCGCCGCGGCCCTGTGGGCCGGTCGTCCAAGCGCCCGACGGGTCCTGGACCTCGCCCTCCGGCCAGCCGGCGCCTGGGGCGCGGCTCCGCTCGCTGGCGCGGCCCTGCTCGCCTTCCTGGCCTGCGCCGGGGTGGCCCGGCTGGTCCTTGACGCCTTCCCCATCTCCTCCGACGAACTCGCCTACATATTCCAGGCCCGAACCTATGCCGAGGCGCGCCTCTGGGCGGACACGCCCCCTGTGGTCGCCGCAGTGCAGTTTCCGCACGTCTTCGACCTGCACGGGATGTGGGTCAGCCAGTACCTGCCGGGATGGCCCCTGGTCATGGCGCCGGCCGTGGCCCTGGGCGCCCCCCTATGGCTGGTGAATCCGCTGATCGCCGCGGCGACCGTGGCTACGTTCTTCGCCCTGGCGCGCCGCTACGTCGGTCGTGAAACCGCCTGGACTGGGCTCGCGCTTCTCGTGAGCTCGGCCTTCTTCCTGATGACCTACGGGTCATACTTCAACCACGGCTTCACGACCCTGGCCGGCGTCGCCTTCGCCCTCTTCGCAAGCGCCTACCGGCGCGATGGCCGCCTCCGAGACGCGCTGCTCGCCGGGCTTTGCCTTGGCGCCATGGGCCTGACGCGCCCCCAGAACGCGGCGGCGTTCGCCCTGCCCTTCCTCGTGTCCCTCGCAATGGCGAAGGAGCGCCGAGCGGGCCTGCTGTGGTTCATGCTTGGCGGCGCCCCGTTCCTGGCCGCGCTGCTGGCCTATGACTTCGCCATCACCGGTGATCCCTTGAAGCCGGTGCAGGCGATGATGGTGCACGAGCCGCTCGGCGTCCCCGGGGCGATCGGCGTCAAACGCGAAATCCAGCGGCTCCTCAGGCTTCCGGAATGGACCTCGCCGATCCTGCTCTTCGGGTGGGCCGCGGCGTTCGGGCTCGGGCTCAAGCGCCGCCAGATCGATTTCACCGACTGGATCATGCCGGTCACGTTCGTCGCGCTGCTGTTCTACGGCGGCCAAGGCGGACCCCAGTTCGGGTCGCGCTACTTTTTCGAGGCCTGGCCGTTTGCGATCCTCACCATCCTGAAAGTCATCGAGCCGCGGCTGGCGGACAGTTCAAGACCAGGCCTGGCCTCCTGGATCGCCTCCGGCGTGCTGGCCGTGGTGACGCTGCAACTCGCTTACATCCCGCCTCGCATGTGGCGCGAGCATGTGGCCGTCGAGGAGCAACGGGCGCCATTCCTTGCGGTGGCGGCCGCCGGCCTCAATCACGTCCTGGTGCTTTTTCCGTACGACAATGGCGGCAGGTTTCGGCAGCCCTTCGCCGCGGATTTCCTGCAGAACGGGTCCCACGTCGAACGGCAGGACGTGATCTATGCGCTCGATCGCGGAGCGAAGAACAACGAGCTCCTGGCCGCCTACCCCGGCCGGGCGGCGTACATCTGGGAGAAGGGCGCGCTTCGCCTGTGGCGCGCGCCGCATGCGCCGGGGCGTTAGGGCGGACACGCGCCCGAGCTCTAGCTGAGCTTCGGATTGGTCAGGCTGTCGCCGTTCACGGAGCGGTGCGCCATCGCCTCCAGCAGCACCTGCACCTGCTGGGCGGTGTCCAGATAGCGCTGCGCCGCCGTCGGCACGATCGCCGCCGCCGCGCGCAGGGTGTCTGGCGCCTTGGCGACACGCTTGGCCGCCGCCCCGGACAGCGACTTGCCGTTCTCGTCCACGTCGACCCCCAGGCTGGCGGCGCGCTTGAGCACCGTCTCGCGGCTGCGCAGCTCGGTGATCAGCTTGTCGACGTCGCCCAAGGTCGTAGGCTTGGCGAGGCGGCCGCCGACGAAGACGATCTGCGACAGGCCGAGGATGCCCAGCAGGGTCTGGGGCACCTCGAACTTGGCGAGCCCGGTGGGACCCGAGGCCAGCATGCTGAAGCCGACGATGGCGCTGAAGGTGACCGCCTGCAGCTTGTAGAGGTCGAGTTCGGAGTCCGACATGATCAGGTCGGAGAATCGCGGCCCCACGCTGGCCCCCGGGTCGTTCATCGGCAGCACGCGGCGGCTGACCAGCCAGGCCCAGTTTTCGGAGCTGAGGCGGTCGCGGGTGGTCTGCACCGCCTGGGCGCCGAGCGTCCCCAGGGCCGGGATGCCCAGCAGGTAGACGATCGAGGTCGAGATGTCGGAGAGCTCGCCGCGCCAGATCGCCAGATAGGCCAGGCCGTAGGCGACCAGCAGCACGAAGAACAGGATCTGGAACTTCGGCAGGCTGCCGCGGTCGAACACATCGGCGGTCATGACGATGGGATTGAGGCAGCGCAGCAGCGACCACTTCTGCACCTTGGCGATGCGGTAGAGCCGCTGATCGTCGTCATCGTCCTCCTGGGCCGTGGTGAGGCGGCGGTGGTAGACGATGAAGGCCGTGAGGACATAGACGAGCGCCACGAAGACCGCCGCCCAGAGGTGCGCCGCGTCCGGCGAGGAGAACGGCTCGGCGTCGGCGGCCCAGGCGGCCACCCGATCCCCATCGCAGGCGACGATGAAGACGCTGCGCCGATGGGTCAGGGCGAAGCGGTTGTTCGGGCCGAGTTCGAGGGTCTCGGCGCGGTGAAAGCGAGGCGGCACGAAGTGGATCGAATAGGAGTCCTTGGGCGCTCCCGCCGCGCCGTGCTCGACGGAAATCGGGTGACGCTCGGGAAAGCCGTCGGCGAGCGCGCTGTAGCGGACGGCCCGTGGCGAGGCGAACAGCCGGAACTCCGGTTGCCGGCCCGGGTCGGACATCGCGATCTTGCCGGCGACGATGATCACCGCCTCGTCGTTGGCGGGCAGCGGACGGACGGCCGGCATGATCGGTTGCGCCAGGTTGCGCGGCAGGATCTTCGCGAGCGCCGTGGGATTGGCGGTGAGGCAGCTCACCGGCGGCGGCGCGGCCAGGGGCGGTGGCGCGGGCGCGGCTTGCGCCGCGGCGATGGATGGCAGGAGACCCGTGGCGAGGCTCGCCAGGCCTACGAGCGCATTGCGCGCCCGCTGTACGACGCCACTCATGTCTCAGCTCCCAGCCAGAATGTCTTCAGCGCCGGTTTGGCGCCGTTGAATTTGTCGCGGTCACAGGTTCCGACGCCCGGCACGCTGCGCGGCGCCGGGCCGATCGCGCCGTCGGTGTATTGCCAGAAGGTCCAGCTCGCCCAGTTGGCCGGAACCACCGCCGTCGGGCCGTACTGGGCGAGCCACAGCCAGCACCGGGCGAGCACCGGGTCGGAGGCCGACTGCAGGAGCTCCTTCAGGTAGTGCCCCGAATAGAGGCCGGGCCAGCGGCCGGTTTGCGCCTGCACATGGGTGACGAAGGCCCTGGCCTCTTCCAGGGACATGCTGGGGCCTGTCGGGTTGCCCTCGAAGTCGAGCACCAGCAACAGGTCCTTCGGATCCCCCACGGTCTTCAGGAAGAATTCGGCCTGCTTCACGCCGTCCGACCCGGTCCCGAAGTGGTAGGCGCCCCACAGCAGGCCTTCCGCCTGGGCCTGGGGCCGCCGCACGAGATAGGCGGGATCGACGCCGGTGGTCCCCTGCGTAGCCTTGTGGAAGACCCCGGCGAGCCCGCTCCCGGCCGCCGCCTGGAAGTCGACGGCGTTGTTGTGATGCGAAAGGTCGATGACGGCGTTGGTGATCGTGGGCATGTCGCGTCGGTCCCGGTCAGGGGATCTTCCATCCCGGTGAAAAGGTCAGGTGGCCGGGCAGCTTGAGCGCGGCCACGGTCCAGGGTTCGTGCAGCGGGACGACGCCGCAGGTGAGGGTGGCGGTGGTGGCGCAATCCCCCGGCTGGGCGCCGACCAGCCGCCCGTCCCGCAACGACAGCGAGGCTGAATCCAGGGCCGCGGTGACCGCGAAGCCGAGTTTCAGCGGCGGCGCCTTCCAGCCGCCGACGGTCAACTGCAGGGCCGGCGTGGCCTTGAGCGTCAGGTGATGCTTGCCGAGCGACAGGATCGCCGTATTGCCGGCCGGCAGCTTCGCCGGGTCGCGATAGTCCCTGACCGCCGCCAAGGTCACCCAGGCCTGGGCGAGCTGCTCCCACAGGTCGATGTGGCCGAGCGCCGTGCGCAGGCCCTGCAGCGCCTGTTCCTCCAGCAGGGGCCAGGCGATGGCGCCCGGCTGGTCGCCCACATGGGCCTTGATCTGGCCGCCGAGGCCTTCGATCTCCTTGGGCAGGAGATCGGCGAAGGTCAGGCTCAGGGTCTCGCTCATGGCGCTGTGTCCTCAGTCGGTTTGGGGGGTGCGGCCGCATCGTCCTCGGCGCCGGGCGGCTCCACCTGCAGGTCCCAGCTCATCAACACGTTGGGTCCGGCCGCGCCGGCGGCGCCGTCGCCATCGGTCTGCGCGGCCAGTTCGACGCCGCCTTGCATCACGCCGACGACGCGGACCATCGCCCGCGCGGCCAGCGCGCCCGCACCGGCCAGGCCCACGATCACCAGAGCCACGATCCCCAGCTTCTCCGCCAACGCTATCCACGGCGGAGGAGGTGGAGGCGGCGGTGGCGGCGGCGGAGGTTTCGGGGGCTGTGGAGGTTTCGGGGGTGGCTGAGGGGATTCCACAGGCGCGGACGTCGCGGCTGGAGGCAGGGCCGCAGACGGAACCGGCTTCGGCGAACGCGCCGGTGGAAGCGGAAGCGCCGCGGTCCGCAGGGTCAGGCGGACGTCGGCGCCCAGGTAGTCTTCCACGCCAGCGCCGGGCGCCTGGGCGGCCACGGCGTCCAGCCGCTTCATCCCGGGCTTCACGGCGTTGACCACGCTCTCGAACCCGGCCGCATGCAGCCTCGCGGCTGCCGCCGCTTCGCTGAGCCCGACGACCGAAGGCACGAGGTTTCGGCCTGAGGTCTCGGCGTAGTCGACGCTGGTCCCAGGGCGGACCTGGCTCCCCGCGGACGGGCTGCTGGAAAGGATCCGCCCGCCCGGGTTGGCCGAGGCTTGCTCGGTGGCGCGGCCCAGCAGCAGACGTTCGAGACCCAGGCGGTTCCGCGCCTCAACCACCGACAGGCCGACCAGCGGCGGGACGGTCACCAGGTCCGGCTTGGGCTCCGGCGGCTTCTGGGGCGGCCGGCGTTCCGGCGGCGGGCGCTCGGGCGGCGGCCGATACCGCGGCGGCTCGTACGGCGGCGGCTCATATGGCGGCGGCCTGCGGGGCGGCTTCGGCGTCGACTGCGGCGGGGGCGGCTGCACGACGAGCGGCGGCCCTTCGGAGATCACCAGGCTGATGCGAGTCTCCGGCGAGATCACCGCGTTCGGCTGAGGCGATTGGGCGACGACGGTCCCCTTGGGCCGGTCTGACGGCGTGGTCGACACCGCGGGCGCCAGCCGCCGCATCAGCGGCAGCAGCATCTGCCGGGCGTCCCCGAGGGAGCGGCCGCGCACGTCGGGCATGTGAGCCGCCGGCGGCAGACGCTGCGCCGGTGTCTGGTCCATTGCGTGGGTCGGTGTCTGGGCCTGGGCCAAGGGCGGGCCGACGCGGGTGTAGGCGGCGGGGTTGGGTTGCGCTGCTGCGCGCGGCGGCAAGCCGGCAAGCGAAAGCACGCCGCACAGCGCTGCAAGCGCGGCTGCGCGCCCAAACCGGCGCGCGCTGTCCCGATGAAAGGCGAGCGCGGGCATCGTCCCCCCCAACAGCCCAGCGACACCCGGGCGGCCAGAAATTCCACAGAACACCGTATCAGCGTTGTGTGATACTACCTAGGCTTGTCCGGGCGGCGAGCGCCGTCACGAATGGGGGGTCGCTCATGAAGAACATCGCCATCTTCTGCGACGGCACGTGGCAGCATCTCGACCAGCGCTACCCGACCAACGTCGCCAAGCTGGCCCGGGCGGTTGCGCCGGCGGCGGCCGACGGCAGTCCGCAGGTCATCTATTACGACGACGGCGTCGGGGTCAGTCAGAGCCCGCTGGACATCGGCGGCCACCTGCTGGGCGGGGCGATCGGCGAGGGCCTCGATTACAAGATCGCCTCGGCCTACGAGTTCCTCTGCCTGAACTACCAGCCCGGCGACCGCATCTTCCTGTTCGGCTTCTCGCGCGGCGCCTACACCGCCCGCAGCCTGGCGGGCCTGCTCCGCTGGGCCTGGATCCTGCGGCGCGAGCACGCCAGCGAGATCTTTGAGGCGACCGCGCTCTACCGGACCCGGCCCCGCAAGGACGCGACGCCCGAGGACCAGGCGAAGTTCGAAGCCACGATGAAGGACTTCCGCGACCAGCGGAGCTATCCGTCAGGGGTCTTCACCGACGACAAGGCCTACGATCCGGCCGACCCCACCTCGCTCACGCCCGCCGACCAGAACTGCGCCTGGCTGCAATACGTCGGCGTCTGGGACACGGTCGGCTCGCTTGGCGTACCCCACACCCTGCCCCTCGCGACCCAGCTCAACTCGCGATACGATTTCTACGACACCAGCCTGTCGCGCTTTGTCCGCTCGGCCCGCCATGCGGTCTCGCTCGACGAGCGGCGGGAGACCTTCGAGCCCACCCTGTGGGACAATATCCCGACCCTGAACGTGAACGCCCACGCGGGCGGCCTGGCCCCCGCCCTGCGGCCCTACCAGCAGACCTGGTTCCCCGGCGGCCACGGGGAAGTCGGAGGCGGCGGCGACGACGGCGGCCTGTCGCTCGTGCCGATGCTATGGGTCGCCGAGGGCGCCGCGCGCGCGGGCCTGGCCTTCGACACCGCCGAGCTCCAGGACTACGAGCGGGTCGCCCATCCTGACGCCAAGTTCCAGAAGGGCGGCTTCAGCTTCGGCCTTCTGGTCACCACGCTCACCGGACTGAAGGACCGCGACGGCCCCGACCTGATGGAGGAGGTCTCGCTCTCCGCCTGCCTGCGCTGGAACCGGCTGGCGGATTATCGGCCGGCCTCGCTCAGGCGGGCGCCCGGCCTGGCGGGCCAGCTCGACGCCTTCGTCGCACTCGCCGATCCGCAGATCTTCTACGCGCCCTGACGGACTCGCCTGCATTAACCGTAGGTTGCAAATCGCGTTGTGCGGCCCCGGTTTGGTGGTAGTTTCGCATATCGCCGGTCGGTTCGCTGAACAGGACCGCCGCCTTCGGGGAGGGGAAGATGGCCTATACCGTCGCGCAGCTCTTGAAGACGCCGCAGAAGGAACTGGACGCCATCTTCACGGCCGCTGAGCCGGGCCCCATCCCGGAGGGCCAGGCCGACGGCACCGCCATCATCGCGCCCGGAACGACCTTCAGCGACGAAATCGCCAAGATGATCAGCCTTTTCGCCTGGCAGGGTAAGGTGTTCGATCCCAAGGCCGGGGTGCTGCGCAACCGGATCACGCCCTTCGGCCTGAACGCCATCGTCGCCAAGGTCTACAAGGACAAGAGCTGGCTCGACGGCAAGGAATGCATTCTCCTCGACTATTCGGAGACCTCGCTGGTCGCCCACTGGATCCGCGATGAGATCCGCCTGATCGGGCCGGGCCTCTATCTGGGCAAGGTCTATTGGGACAAGGCCCGGCTCATCGACTTCGCGTTGCAGTTCTAGCAGCGGACGGGCGCGGCGATGACGCCCCAATCCGAATTCCTGGTGCTGGCCCCGGTCCGGCCGGAGGCGCTGAAGGCGCTACGCGCCCTGCTGGCGAAGATGAACGCCAAGCCCGGCCAGGCCGACCCGGTCAACAGGCTCGTGCCCTTCGGGGCCTTTCCGACCCTGCACGTCGCGCGCTTCGTGGTGCTGGAGGACGAGACCCTGGTCGACAATGCGGCGTTCGGGATGAAGCCCTTCGACGCGCCGGTCTATCTGGCCTTCCTGGGCGACTGCGACGGCCCGGCCTCCGACCTGCTGGATGAGGTCGCCTGCAAGGCGGGGGCGAGCCTGGCGCGGGTCTTCAGCCACTGCAAGGACTTCCCCGCCGACGCCGACGTCCGCGCCTGGATGCAGAAGCGCCTGGTGTCCTCGCAGGCCTATTACGTCAACTGGGTGGGGCGCACGGTCCTGCAGGTGAAGGAGGAAGCCGCCCTCCACGCCGCCCTGGCGACGGAGCTGGCGCGGGTCCGCGCCGAAGGACAGACGAATCCCGGCGAGCTGCAGACCAGCCTGCGGGCGGCCGTCGCGGCGAACGGCCCCAAGCTGTCCTCGCCCGCGCCGACCCCCTTGCCCTGGTTCCTGGGCCACATCGCCGACCTGCTGTTCGGCATCTTGATCCTGGCCCTGGCCGTGCCGATCCTGCTGATCGCCTCGCCCCTCCTGCTGTGGATCCTGCGCCGGCACGAGACCCGCGACCCGGAGCTCACCGTCCCGATCGACCCGGTCCGCGCGAACATCATCTCGGCGATGGAAGACCACGACGTCACCAACCCTTTCAGCGCCATCGGCACAATCAAGCCCGGCGCCTTCCGGCTGGCTCTGGTGCGCGGCTCGCTGTGGCTGCTGAACTTCGGCGCGGCGCAGATCTACAAGCGCGGCCGGCTGGCGCGGGTGGGCACGATCCACTTCGCCCGCTGGGTCATCGTCGACAAGGGCCGCCGGGTGATCTTCATCTCCAACTACGACGGCTCCCTCGAGAGCTACATGGACGACTTCGTCAACAAGGCGGCCTTCGGCCTGAACCTCGTGTTCTCCAATGGCGTCGGCTATCCGACGACCAACTGGCTCTTGCTGGACGGCGCCCAGGACGAGCAGCGGTTCAAGGCCTTCCTGCGCCGCCGCCAGCGGCCGACCGACGTCTGGTACAGGGCCTATCCCGGCCTCACCGCCTTCGATCTCGCGCGCAATTCCGAGATCCGCCAGGGGCTGGAGAACGACACCATGAGCGACGACGACCTGCGCCGCTGGCTGGCGAAGATCTGAGGCGCGCGACCATGGCCGATCCGATCACCGAAACCGCCGACATCCAGGGCATCCTCAAGTCCGGCTACGGACCACTGACGGAATCCACCCAGCTGCTGTTGCGGGTGCGCGACCCAGCCAAGGCGCGGGCCTGGCTCGCCAAGGCCAAACCCACCAGCATCGCCGACCTGGAGGTCAAGGTGCCTGCGGCCCTGCATGTCGCGATCTCGGCGCCCGGCCTGCGGGCGCTGGGCCTGGCGGAGGCCGTGGTGCGCGGCTTTTCGCCGGAGTTCGTGAGCGGGATGGCCGCCGACGCCGCCCGGTCGCGCCGGCTCGGCGACGTCGGCCCGAACGCGCCCGAGCATTGGGACTGGGGGACCGCCGCCTGGGAGCCGCACCTGCTGGTCATGCTGTTCGCCGAGCCCGGCGGGCTCGGGCCGTTCCGCGCCGGCGTGGTGACGCCCGCCTTCAAGCAGGCCTTCGAGGTGCGTGAGCTGGCGGCAGCGACCCTGGACGGCAACGAACCGTTCGGCTTCGTCGACGGGATCAGCCAGCCGCAGGTCGACTGGGCCGCCGCCCGCACGCCAAGCACCGCCGACGACCTCGATTACGGCAATCAGATCGCCGCGGGCGAGTTCGTGCTGGGCTACGCCAACGAATATGGCCGGATCACCAACCGGCCCCTGCTGAACCCCGGGCAGGACGCCGGCGGCATGCTGCCGCGCGCGCCGGATGCGCCGGACCGCGCCGACCTCGGCCGCAACGGGTCCTACCTCGTCCTGCGGCAGCTCGATCAGGACGTGCGCGGTTTCTGGCGGTTCGCGGCGGCGAACGGCGGCCAGCCGCTCGCCGAGGCCATGGTCGGCCGCAGGCTCGACGGACAGCCGCTGGTGGCCGCCAGCTCCACGACGATCCGCGGCGTCGGGCCGAAGGCGGACGACGTGCGCCTGAACAGCTTCGACTTCGACAGCGATCAGCTGGGCCTCGCCTGCCCCTTCACCGGCCATATCCGCCGCGCCAATCCGCGCACCGGCGACCTCCCCGGCGGCGACCAGGGGCTGCTGAAGTTTCTGCTCGGCATGCTGGGCCTGGGCGTCGACCGGCGGGCCGACACCATCGCTTCCAGCCGTTTCCACCGCCTGTTGCGGCGGGGGCGCAAATACGGCCAGACCCTGTCGCCGGCGGAGGCCGCCGACCCTGCCGCGCCCGACCCGAAGGCCGGCCTGCTGTTCGTCAGCCTGAGCGCCAATATCCAGCGCCAGTTCGAGTTCGTGCAGGGCGCCTGGCTGGCCAGCGCCAAGTTCGGCGGCCTGACCGGCGAGCAGGATCCCCTGCTGGGCGTGCGCCTCCCCTTCCCCGGCGACCAGCGCACCGACGGCTTCCGCCAGCCGCAGGCCGCGGGTCCCTGCCGCGAGATCGAGGCCATGCCGCAGTTCATCCGCATGCGCGGCGGCGGCTATTTCTTCCTGCCGGGCCTTCGGGCGCTGAAGTTCATCGCGGCTGGAGGCGCGTAAGAGCGGTGATCGGGCGCTGGCTCAGGCTCGCGATCCTGGCCTACCTCTGGGCCGCGCTCATCGAGGACACGACCATCTTCGTCCTCGCCTGGGTCTATCCCGACCTGTGGTTCAAGCTGTTCCACCACTCGGTCCCCCAGGGCCTGGAGATCGCCTTGCTGCGCCGCTCGGCCGGTCAGTGGGCGGCGTTCGCGCTGGCCCAGGCGATCGCGCTGGCGCTCTGGCGCAGGAAGCCCGTCTGGCTGGCGGTGGTGGCAGGGATCCGGTTCTCGGACCTCTTCACCGACATCTCCTACATCCTGGCGGCGCCGACCCTGACGCCGCTGGGCTGGATCCTGCTGTCGCCGCCGGCCGTGCTCAATCTGGTCGGCGTGGTGATCATGCTGAAGGGCTACGAGCAGGCCAGCCGGCCCCGCCCCGCCTAGTCGAACGCCTCGTCGCCGGTGGGCTCGTAGTGCTGCACTCCGTTCATGTCCTGCCGGTACTTGCCGAGCTCCCAGTACATCCGCCGGCGCGCCCGGCTCTGGTTGCCGAGCGGGCGGTGCTCAGGCAGCGCATGCCAGGGATTCCACTTCAGGACCTTGGCGAACTCCATCTGCTTCGGCGAATCGAATTTCTGCTTCGGAATCCGTAGCTTGGCCACGGTGACATGCGGCGAGAGCTTCAGCGGCCAGCGCACGCCGGCATTCTCGATCGGCATGCGGTGCGCGTCGGTCTGGACCTGCACACAGATGTCGAACTCGACGTCCTGCTGCGCCAGCGTGCCCGCCATGTTGTCGCGCAGGTAGTTGTCGGGGACGTTCCCGAACGGCGCGCCGGGGATCTTCTTGTTGACCTTGGTGCGCGGCAGGAAGGCGTACTTCATCGCCTGCCCCTCGCCCAGCAGGTAGGGCACGTTCGAGTAGTAGGTCTGGGCCAGCGGATTGTACTGGGTGGCGTTCCACAGCCCCTGCATCAGGAAATCGAGGATGTGGGTGTCCCCGGGCTTCAGGAAGTACCAGAGCGGCGTGTGCTCCAGGCTCCATTTCTGCAAGCTGGCGTTGGCCTTGGTGTCCGGCGTCACGAAGGTCGGCGTCATGACGCAGATGAAGTCCTGGGTCGCCTTCTCCTCGTCCATCAGCTTGGGGCCTTCGACACCCATCAGCTTGATGGCCATGGAGGCGAAGCCGACGTCGTCGATGTCCTTAGGCACGTCGGGACCCGGGCCTGAAAATCGCACCCAGGCCTTGAAGGTCCGCGGCGTGGCGAAAACCCCCTTGCGCAGGTTGTCCGGCAGGCCGTCGACGACGGTGAATTGGGCGCGGACGATGCCATGGGTCTTGGTATTGCCGCCGCGCTCGAACCCGCCCGGCTTGAACCGGCCGGCCATCTGGTCGTGCATCCGGTCGATGATCTCCTGGAGGTGAAGCTCCTCGTCGGGGATCGGGCGCTCTTCGGCGAGCTTCAGCCCCTCATCCTTGCGCTGGATGTTGATCAGGAACTGGATGACCGCGGCCTGCGGCTCGCGCAGCACCGAATCCACCGCCTCGCGGAAGAACGGCTCGAGCCTGCGCTCCACGTGGCTGAGCGAGACCAGGAAGTCATGCAGACGCCGTAACGGCATGATGGACTCCTTTCGGTTCGGCGGGGGATTTGAGCGCGTCGCGGTGGATCACCTCGGCGGCTTTCTCGGCGACCATGTAGATGGCGCAGGCGATGAACATGCCGGGGATGCGTGGGAAAACCGAGGCGTCAACGACCCTGAGCCCCGTCACGCCGTGAACCCGGAAGTCACCGTCCAGCACCCCGCCCGCTTCGCGCGGCCCGATGGCGCAGGTGCAGGAGGCGTGATGGCCCCAGGCGTTGTCGCGGACGTATTCGGCAAGCTTGGCCCGGGTGTCGTATGTCGGCCCCGGCTCCTCCTCGGCGGCGATTAGCCCGGCCTCGTGCAGCGGCCGGGCCATCCGGCGGGCGAAGCGGACGCCGTGGACCACCGCGTCGAGATCGGCCTTGGGGTCGCCATCGCCCTCCTCGAAGTAGCGGAAGTTCACGTCAGGCGGCTCGAGCGGATCGCACGAGCGCAGGGTGACCCGGCCCCCACGATTGGTGGTGTGGGCCTTGAGCACGGTCCAGGTCAGGTAGTTGTGATGCGCGCCCACGGCCTTCGAATAGCCGGGCTCGTAACCGCGGAACCTAGCCAGCAGCGCCATGAAGAAGAGGTCGCGCGGGCCCGTGCCTCCCGGCGCGCGCTTGGCGACCGAAATCGCCGCGCCGTTGGAGACGTACATGCCCGAGGCGTCGGTCGACCAGTCGCGCCATTGCCGGTCGGTGCGGTCGAACTTCGCGCCGACCAGGAGCGGCCAGTCGGCCTTCATGCGGAGGACAAGGCCGACCTCGTAGCGATCCTGCAGGTTGGCGCCCACGCCCGGCAGGTCGACCCGGACCGGGATGCCGAGCGCGCTCAGGGCCCCGGCCGGGCCGATGCCGGACAACATCAGGAGCTGCGGGGTGTTGAAGGCGCCCCCGGCCAGGATCACCTCGCGCCGCGCATGGACCTGGGCCGGCTTGCCCGGCGAAGCCGATGGCTCCGGCGTCGCGCGATAGAGACGCTCGCCCTGGCGATAAGCCACGCCCGTGGCGCGGCCGTCGGCATCGAACAGCACCTCGGTGGCCAGCGCATTGAGGCGCAGATCGAGCCGGCCGGTCGTCTTGCGCGCGCAGAGCACCCGCTCACGGGTTCCCCGGCGGTGATGGCCCCGCGTGGTCAGCGGCGTGTACCAGACCTTCAGCGCCCGCCCGATCGCCTGGAACCGGTCGTTGGGATCGGCCTGACCGATCAGGAACTGGACGATCGCGCCCAGGGCCCGGGGCGCGTGCATCATGGCCGCCTGGGCGGACCCGACGATGAGCCGGAAGGTCGCCAGATCCCCGAAGGTCTGGCGCGGCATGGCGCGCTCTGTGGAGAGCCAGCCCTTCCAGCCGTGCCCGGTGAGATCGATCCCGAACCGGCGGAGCAGCCTCGGCCACGGGCGATGCCCGCAATCCTCCAGCCGCTGGAAATAGCGGCGCATGGCGCTGGGCGACCAGGACGGATCGCCGGTGAGGTCCTGGATGGTCCGCCAGTCCTGGTCGTCGGGGTAGATCAGGATCATCGCGTTGTGCGCCGTGCAGCCGCCCAGGGTGGCGGCGCGCGGATAGAGCACGCCCTGGGGCCGGCGCTTCGGATCCCGCGCCTGCTGGGCCGGGTCGGCATAGTGCTCCACCCAGAAGTTCCAGCTGATCGCCGGGTCTTCCGAGGCATAGGGGTGGAAGGCGGGTACGTCGTAGTCGTCGGGCATGCGCCCGGCCGCGCCGGCCTTGCAGTCGCCGCCGGCCTCCAGCAGCAGCACGCTGTGCCCCAGCTCGGCGAGCCGGGCTGCGACCGTGCCGCCGCCGGCGCCCGAACCGACGACGATATAATCCCAGTCTGCGGTCGGCGGCCCGGCCATGCCGCCGACCTCAGAGGGTCTTCAGGAAGGCGATGAGGGCCCGCTTGTCATCGTCGTTGAGCGCCGTTTCCGTACCCCAGGCCCGCTCGTCCGCGGTCAGGCCTTCCTGGTGGTTGAAGGCGTCCGTGCCGAACAGGTGGCCGCGGTTGACCACGAAGTCCGGGCACTTGCTCAGCGCCAGCAGCGGCTCGCGGACATTAGCGAAATGCTCGCGCAGCGCCGGGCCCGAGACGCCCGGCGGCAGGTCCTTCAGATCGTGCTTGAGCCGATGGGCCACGACCAGCAGGCGCCAGGTGTTGACGATGCCGTCGATCGGATTGCGGCTCTCCGACTGCAGCTTGACGTTGGAGAGCAGGGTCACCGGCATCCCCTGCGGCACCGGGCCCACCACCAGCGCGCCCTTCATGTCCGCCGGCATGTCGGGATAGCCGGGGAAATCCTTGGCGAGCTGGGCCTTGTCGGCCGGGTCGTAGATCAGCCCGGGGAACAGGCCCTTGAGCAGGCCGCTGGCGGGCTTCATGGCGCTGGGCACATAGGCGGGAGCGATGACCACCCAGCTCACCGAGGTCGTGCGGTCGATCGTCCCGTGGACCTTGGAGCCGAGGACGGAATCCTGGGTCCGCTTCTCCGGCCACAGCATCTCTTCAATCGAGGGCTGGAAGACCTTCATCCGGTCGTCGACGCCCACCGGCGGCGTCGCCGGGAAGTAGCGGCCATCGGGACCCTGGGCGTTGATATAGCTGAAGGGACCGACGCTGTTGTTCAGCAGGTAGGGCGCGGTCGACCAGAGCGAGATCAGCGACGGCGGCCGGGTGAAGCCGCGCCCGCCGCCGGGCATCTTGTACTGCCGCTGGTCGCCGGTGAACGGATCGCGCACGGTGATCGCGCCGACCGAGGGCAGCTCCTTGTAGCTGTCCGAGGAGAAGTTATCCCAGATGTTGCCACGGAGCGCATTGGTGGCCAGCGGGCTGCAGGCGTTGGTGCGCAAGAGCGTCACCGGCACCCGGAACTCGGCCGACATATAGTTGTGGTCGAGGAAGTCCGGCGTGGCTGCGAGCTTGCGCATCTCGGTCTTGAACGCCGGGCTCTGGCTGAACTTCCAGTAGCTCTGGAAACAGCCGAGGTAGCCCGCCCCCACGCACTTGTCGTCGGAGAGCTTGGCGACCGCATCAGGCGGCAGCTTGCTGGAATGGCAACGCGCGCAGGTGTCGGCGAATACCTGCTTGCCGTGCTCGACCGCCGCCGGCGGATCGTTGAGGTAGGCGGCCCCGCCGGGTGCGTCCTTCAGCCGGTCCGGCCGGCCGGCCTTCAGGAAGAACAGCGCCGTCGACGGCGTGCCCGCCTCCGTCGCGCGCCAGTAGGCGGAGTTCTTTTCGGCGTTGGCGATGAGGATCGGGGTGATCTTCTTGCCGCCGACCACGGCGTTGAAGTGCAGCAGCCACTCCTCGGAGAAGAGCCCGATGTTCAGGTAGACGCGGTTGAGTGCGCCCAGCGCGCCCACAGCGTCCGAACCGTCCTTCAGGACCCGCGGCGTCAGCACCCGGTCGGGGGCCTTGTAGAACTGGGTCAGGGGGCCGCTGGAAAGGTAGTTGTTGAACTGCTTGTTGTTCTGCTCGCCGCCCTTGATGATTTCCTTGCCGAGGTATTTGGCGCCGCCGGGGACCTGGTCGGTGGCGTTCAGCCCCATGCGGTCGTCGAGGCTGTAGATCGCGTTCATCGTGCGCGGATTGTTGATCATGTCGGTGGAGACCAGCGAGGTGTCCATCGAGCCCGGCCGGTAGGTGTGCACCAGCTGGTACATGTAGTTCTTCTCGTCGGCGCTGTGGATGAACAGCCGGTCGACCCACATGTATTGGGCGCCCACCGTCGAGCTGAGATTCGCGAACTGCGGGTGCTCCGGGTCGGCCGGCGGGTGCAGCGGGCTCGGGCCCACGTGGCAGAAGCCGCAGGACATTCCGACGCGATAGGGCCGCACAAGTTTCGGGTCGCTATAGTAGCCCGGATCGTCGTAGTAGCGCTTCGGATCCCAGCGCTTGGCCGCCGCGTCGTCGAACGCCGGGTTCGGGAACAGGCGCAGGCCGATCACGCCCGTCGGATAGCCGTAGTAGGAGCCGACCGGCATGGCGGCCGGGGGCTTGGAGCCATCGGCGAGGCGTGTGTCGGGCTTGAACGCCAGGCCGCGGAAGCCGGCCTTCACGCCGGGATAGGCGGCTTCGTCGGCGAAGGGATCGGCCGCGCAGCCTGCCTGCCGCACGTCCAGGTAGAGACCGAAGCGTTCCGGGTCGGGCGCCTTGGCTTCCTCGAAGCAGGGCTCGTTGACGAGGCCCAGGCTCGCCCAGCGATTGTCGCGGTGGAAGGTCTGTTTGGGATAGGAGGTGACGATCTTCAGGAGGTCGAACCCACCGAAGGTCGTGGCGGTCATGCCGTCCCAGAACCGGTCGTTGCCGCCGGTCCAGACGATCCACATGTCGCGGCCCTGCACCTCGGTCTCGTTGAACGGGGCGGCGTTGTCCATGTCGGCGAAGTAGTTGACCTTCGAATGCGGGAAGGACTCCGCCGTGCGGCCGACCTTTTGGGCTTCGTCGAGCACGGTCCCCGGCTGCGGACCCCGGTCGCAGCCACTCAGGCCAAAGAGAATGCTGGCCAGAAACGCGGCCAAGACCGGTGCATGCGGTCGCATGGTGAGCCTCCCCGTCCGATTGCTCGGCTTCAACCGAGCGTAGCAGATCGGCGGTTGGCGAAAAGCATGTTGCGGAGCTGCGGGGCCAACCGGCGCCTGGCCGCCCCCGCCCGGCGGCGAACGCGCCGGGCCCGCGAGGGCCGGCCTGTCGCCCATGGCCTCGATCGGCGGCGATTCGGCCTCGCCGAGCGATTCGGGCTGGAGGTTCACGCGGCTAGGACGGCGGCTCGGCGACGCGGACGAGGCCGTGGCCGGCGTTGAGGTCTCGGCCGCCGCGGGCGATCAGCACCAGCTGCTCCAGGCGGCTCAGGCCCACCACGGCGGCGCTGAGCCATAACCAGCCCTGCCAGCCGGTGACCGCGATCGCCGGCCAAAGGCAGAACAGCAGGAAGGCGCCGACCTTCGCCGACCAGACATGGAACATCATCAGCCGGCGCGTCAGTAGCCAGGAAAGGCCGAGGTAGAGGATCGGGCCGCCGAACAGCACGGCGGCCGCCGCCCACTGGCGTGCGATCAGGCCGGGATAGGCGAGCGCCAGGAAGCCCAGGATGGCCAGCGAGAAGAGGTTGTCGACCACCGCATCGAGCTGGGCGCCGAACTCCGAGGACTGCTTGAACCGCCGGGCGAGCCAGCCGTCGGCCAGATCGGTCAGGGCGGCCAGGATGTAGAGGCCAAGCGCCGCCGTCGCCTGGCCCCACCAGAGCAGGCCGAAGATCGGGACGATCAGCAGGCCGCGGCTGAGGGTGACGGCGTTGGCCGGTTTGAATTCACCCCGCTCGACGACCAGCGACAGCGGGAACGGCGTCATGACGCGCTCAGGCGCAGGGTGGCCGGGTTGGCGATCAGGCTCTGAATCGAGAAGGCGTTGCCGTGCATTGGGCAGACCAGCTCGCCGGCCCCGTTCAGCCGCCCGAACTTCAGCGGTCCGCCGCGGTGCGGGCAGCGGTTGGGGACCAGGTAGAGCTCGCCGCCGGCCGAGAGCAGGAAGTATTCCACTCCGTCGCGCCGGATCGGGGGCAGGTCGTGGCCGATCCAGACGGAGCCGTCGTCCTCGGTCACGCCAGCACCCGCCCAATGGCCGCCGGCGGGAAGGCCGCGAAATCCTGCGCATCGGTCAGCACGCCCAGCACGCCCACCTGCACGCGCGCCGCGCCAAGCGCCGAGAGGTCGCTGGCCGGAGTGACCGGGCGCCCGAGGGCCTCGCGCGGCTCCCCCGGCACGCCCCAGGTCGCCGAGCCGGCGGCCGCGAAGGCCTCGGATACGCCCAGGAGATGTTCGCCCGCGCTGGCGAACGCCGCCTTGGTGAGTTCGGCGCCAGCGATGATCTCCGCCCCCGCCTCAGCGCCGAATTTGGCGACCAGGGGCGTCACGGCTTCGTCGATCATCATGCGGGTGTGGTGCAGATCGATATGGGCGTGCTCGCCGAAGTAGCGGGCGTCGGCGTCGGGGTGGAACTCGCGCAGGTAGCGGTGGTGCGCCAAGGTCGAGCGTTGATAGGCGGTCTCGGCATGGAGCAGGAAGCCCACCTGGCGGAAGAAATTCCGCGGGTTCTGGAACAGCCAGTGGATCGCGTTGTGCAGGGCGAGCGCCTCGGTGTCGAACCAGGGCCAGTAGCCGTTGTAGGCGTCGTCCAGACCGAAGCTGCGCATGGTCGCCCGGTAGAGGACGCTGTGCTTCTTCGCAGGCGCGCCGTAGCCGAACTCGTCGATCAGGATGCGGAACAGGGCCGACTGCGGCTCGCCATATTCGCCGATCACGCCCAGGGCCGAGGCCGAGGCTTCGGCGAGGAGGTCGGGCGAGGATTGCACCAGGAAGTTCCGGTAGTGGTCCTCCCGGTGATCGGCGCCGGCCAGGAAGCCGGTGAAGGCGTTCTCCCGTGCGCTGCGGATCTCCGCCAGCATGGCCGCCACATAGGTCTCGATATCGCCGGCGCCGGCGGGCGCCAGCGGCGCGATCAGCTCGGCCTCCAGGCGCGGCCGCAGCTCGGCGAGCGTGGCGAGGCGGGCCTCGTCGTAGTGGCGCCGCAGCGCCGACAGTACGCCGCCGGCCGGCGCCTCGTCCGGCAGGAGGACGTAGCGCGCCTGATAGCAGCGCATCAGCGCCTGATGCTTCACAAAAGCCTGGAGCGAGGGATCCTCGCCCACCACGTCGATACGCGCGTCGAAGGCCGCGGAGGGCGCCTGTCCCGAACCTTCGGCCAGGATGGCGGCCAGGTCGGCCAAGGGGTCATGGCTGACGGCGTTCACCGCGCCGCCTCGCGGCCATAGACCGAGACGCCGATCCCGCCCTTCACGAACCACTCGTCCATGCGCCAGCGCGAGATCCCCATCGTGTGCCCAGGGCGCGGCGCGAGCGTCAGATAGGTCGGCGCGTCCGGATCGCCGGAGATGATCGGGATGTGCTTGATGATGATCTTCGAGACCAGGCCGTGGCCGAACAGGCTGGAGAGCAGCGTCGAGCCGCCTTCGACAATCAGCCGCTTCACGCCGCGCTGCGCCAGCACCTGCATCAGGGCCACGAGGTCCACCTCGGTTTCGCCGCAGCAAACCACGTCCACGCCGGGCTTGGCCAGTAGCGCGGCCACGGTCGCAGGCTGGGCCTTGCGGGCGGTCGCCACCAGGGTCGGCAGCCCATCGTTGAGCAGGGCCGAGGTCAGCGGCAGGAGACCGTCGGACGAGGGGATGACCCGAAGCGGGCTCGGCCCCTCCACATAGCGCACCGTCAGCGACGGATCGTCGACGCGCACGGTGTTGGCGCCGACCATGATCGCGTCGGAGAGCGCTCGCTGGCCGTGGAACCAAGCCTTCAACTCATCGGTGGAATAGTCGAACAGTTCCTTGCTGGACGAGGTGCGATGCAGCGCGAGTTTGCCGTCGATGGTCAACTCCGACAGCGTTGTGATTTCGATCATGCGCGCTCCGCCGCCCAGCCCGGGATATCGGCGTCATCGTGGCGCCCGCCACTTAAGCTCGCAAATACGCCGTCAGTTCAGCCGGCGTCGAGACTAACGTGGGTGGCGCCCAGTGAAGCGAGCGCCCCGGCCCGCTTCGTCGAGCCCGCCCGGTAGACCAGGACGGAGCGCACCACCTTGCGCGCCGCGGTCACCATGGAGTTGGCCCAGCCCAGGAACTCCGCGTCGCCGATCGCGGCGGGCGGGCATTCGAACGACAGCGCCTGGAAGCCGGCACCCGCCAGCCGCGCGAAGGCGCTCGGCGTCGGATTGGTAAGGCGGCCCGCAACCAGCAGGGAGATCGGCCGCACCAGGGCGGTCACGTCCATCAGGGCGTTCATCGGCACGCCTTCGATGTCGCCGATCTCGCAGATCACGCCGAGCTTGACCATGTGCGAGGCCTCGCGGACGGGCGCCACCAGTTCGGTGCGACCCCGATGGCTCGCAAGGCTCGAGAAGGACACCGGCACGATCAGGCTGAGCTGCTGTTCATCGCCGGCTTCGGTCTTCAACCGATCGATGCCACGGGTGATGGTGGCGAGATCGGCGCGGACCAGGTCGGACGAGGGCAGCGCAGCCACTTCGCGCGCCGTCAGCGCCTCGCCGTTGGAGACGGTGATGATCCGCCGGATCATCCGAAAGCCGATGCGCGTGAAGCCCTTCAGCTCGTAGATCGGCTCCAGGCTGGCGGAGACCCGCAGCAGCCGGCCGTCGGTGGAGATGAACGGCGCGGAGCGGTTGACCAGTTGCGAGGTCAGGCTGGCCTCATCGTTGAAGGCGCCCAACCGCGCGGGATCGGCGTCGGCGTCCTCGCCGGTGAGGGCAGCCTCGGCCTCCAGGGCCTCGGCAGGCTTGGTCTCCAGGCGGCCCTTGCTGGCCTTGATCACCTGCAGGACGCCGCTCGGCGCCTGGTCGGCGTCGGCGTGGAACTGGTTGAGGATCTCGCGAAGGTAGCGCAGGCAGGCGGCCTGCCCGGCCAGGCGGCCCAGCCCGGGATGCAGCACGAAGAAGTCGCTGTCCGAGAAGCGCCGATAGATCCCGCGGCTGCCGAGGCTGCGCTTCAGGACCTGCTGGGTGAAGGCGAACACCTCCTCCTTGCGCTCCTGCCAGTCGCCGCTGAGGTGCTGCTGCACGGCTTCGAGCGAGATGACGTTGATCTTGCCGGCGGCGATCAGTTGGGGGTCGGCGTAGCGCTCGATGTCGGCCTGCGCCTCGGCCGACACGAGCCGCAGGGCGCCTGAGAGCTGGGCAAGCGCGAGCGCGCCCAGCTGGGGGGCTTCAGAGGCGGGGCGCGCGCCGGCCGCCTGCTTTGGACGAGCGGCCGCTGCGGCGCTCTCGACCACGTTGAAACTCCCTTGGCTTAACTCGCCAGCCTGCAGGTTGGCGGAAGACGGTTAAGGGATGTTCCACGCGCGAAGAAAAATCCCGCGGTTTTCGGGGGGTCCGCAGACAGCAAAAGACCCCGCTGAGCCATGGGCCCGGCGAGGTCCTTGCAGTTCCGAAAAATACCCGGCGGGATCAGACGCCCCGCCGTCAGGCGATCGCCTACTTCAGGTGACCGGCCAGGTGCTTGTTCATCTCGAACATGCTGACCTTGTCCTTGCCGCCGAACACGGGCTTCAGCTTGGCGTCAGCCAGGATGTCGCGCTTGTTCTTCGGATCCTGAAGGTTGTTCTTCTTGATGTAGACCCAGATCTTCGAGACGACTTCGCCCCGGGACAGTTGCCCCGGGCCGACTACAGCGGCCAGCTCCGCGGAGGGCGTGAGCGGCTTCTGCAGCGCGTTGGTTTTTTTGACGTCGGCCATAGGGGCTCCCCCAGCTAGATTCAGGCGGCTGCTGTCACGCATGGAGTGCGTGAAACTGAGTCGCTTGCAGGTATCCTAGGGGCAATTCCGCCTCGCGCCACCCTGAGAATGCGCCTGCGGCCCCAAGCGGCGAAAAACTCCGTCCTCAGCCTGTTCCTAGCTGTTCCCGGAGAGGGCGACGGTGACCTTGGCCGAGAGGCCGGGACGCAGCTTGGCCACGTCGGGCTGGCCGGCGTCGAAATGCAGGCGCACCGGCACGCGCTGGACGATCTTGGTGAAGTTGCCGACCCCCGGTTCGAACGGCAGCAGCGCGAACTCCGAGCCGGAGCCCGGCGCGAAGCTTTCCACGTGGGCCTTGAGCGTCACCCCCGGCAGGGCGTCCACCTGCACCTTGGCCGGCTGGCCGCGCAGCATCCGGGTGGTCTGGGTCTCCTTGAAGTTGGCGGTCACATAGAGGCGATCCATCGGCACGATGGTCAGCAGCCGCGAGCCCGGCTGCACGAAGTCCCCGACATTGGCCTGCCGGTCGCCGACCACGCCGGCGATCGGCGCGCGGATATCGGAATGGTCCTGGTCCTGCCGGGCCAGGTCGAGGGCGGCCTGGGCCTTCTCCCGCCCGGCGCGGGCCTGGGCGAGCGCGGCTTCGAGCTCGCCACGCCGGTCGCGGGTCACCGCCTCCTGGCCGCGGCTGACGGCGAGCGTCGCGCGGCTGCGCTCAGCAGCCGCCGTGGCGGTGGCCGCATCGGCCTCGACCCGCTCAGCGTCGCGGCGAGGGACGAAGCCGGTGCGCACCAGGGCCGCATAGCGCTGGCGGTCGGTCTCGGCGCGGGTGGCCTGGGCGTCGCTGGCGCGGATGGCGGTCTCGGCCTCGCGAACCGAGGCGGCGGCGAGCGCGGCTTCCGAGCCCAGATGGCTCAGCGCCGCCTGCGCCTGGCCGATCGCGGCGTCGGCCATGGCGAGGTCGCCGCGCGCCGCGGCGACACGGGCGGCGTACTCTTCAGGGTCGAGGCGGATCAGCACCTGTCCGGCGCTCACCGGCTGGTTCTCGGTCACCAGAACCTGGGCGACGTGGCCGCGGACCCGCGGCGCGAGGAGGGTGGCGTCGGACTTCAGATAGGCGTTGTCGGTGCTGGCCGAGCCCTTGGCGGCGCGCAGGTAGAGCACCCCGCCCGCGCCGATGACCAGCGCCGCGCCCAGCACCAGCCAGCCGCGGGGCGGCAGGCGGCGGCGTTTCAGCGGAACGGCGTCCACGCCGGTGACGGTTTCCATCTTCATTGGTCGAACACCAGCAGGGTTGAGGTCGCCGTGGCGTAGATTCGCCCCTGGTGATCGGTGATCCGGCCCTCGGCGAAGGCGGCGCGACGGCCCACCTGGATCACCTTGCCCTCGGCGCGGACCGGGCCGGTGTCCTTGGTCATCGGCCGGTGATAGGCGACCTTGAGCTCCAGCGTCGTGTAACCCTGCCCGGCCTTCAAGGTGGAGTGCACCGCGCAGCCGACCGCGGAGTCCAGCAGGGTCGCGGCGTAGCCGCCGTGCACCGTGCCGATCGGATTGTAGACGCTCTCGTCGGGGCGGCCGCCGAACACCACGCGGCCTTCCTCGATCTCGACGATGCTGAAACCCATGGTCTTGCCGATCCCCGGCTCGCGCTCGGGCCGGTTCGGGTCGAAGACCGCCCGCAGCTGTTCGAGGCCGCTCAAGCCGGCGGTTTCGGCCGCGATCGCGTTCATGCCGCAGCTCCATCGACCAGACCCATGCGCCCCTTGATCCGGGCGCGGGAGGCGTCAAGCAGCTCGCCGGCCATCGCCACGTCGGAGACCGCGCGGGAAAGCGCCACGGCGCCGGCCATCTCGGCCATCAGCGAGCTGGCGAGGCTGCGGCGCGAGGCAGGATCCGGCTCGGGCAACCAGGCTTCCAGCCGCGCGATCAGGCCGGCCACACCGGCGTCGAACGCGGTGCGAACCATCGGACCCTGCCGGGGCAGATCGTTGGTGAGTGTCGAGATCGGGCAGCCACGCTGCGGATTGTTGCGGTGTTCAAGGGAGACATAGGCGTCGACGAAGGCGGCCAGCGCCTCCTCGGAGCTCATGTCCTCGGTCATGCGGGCAAAGCGCCGCCGGCTCTGGCCGAAGGCCTCCTCGATCGCCGCGGCGACCAGCGCCTCCTTCGATTTGAAGTGCGCATAGAAGCCGCCGTGGGTCAGGCCGGCCTCGGCCATGATCTCGGCGACGCCGACGCCGTCCGGCCCCTTGGCGCGGACGGCGGCGGCGGCGGCCTGCACCACCTTCTTGCGTGTCTCCTCCTTGCGGCTCTCGCTGTAGCGCATTGCGCGGCTCCGGGTTATATGATGATCATAATATCATGATCCCAAGCCTGCAAGAGGGGGATGCGCAAGACCATGACTGACGCCGCCCTGCCCCCGATCCTGGCGCCGGCGACGCCCGGCGCGCTGTCCGAGAACCGCAAGCTGCTGATCTTCGGCCTGATGGCGTTCGGCCAGTTCATGGCGCTCCTGGACATCCAGATCGTGGCCGGTTCGCTCAATTCCATCCAGGCCGGCCTGAACGCCGGACCGGACGAGATCGCCTGGGTGCAGACCGCCTATCTGATGGCCGAGATCGTCATGATCCCGCTGGCGGCGTTCCTCTCGCAGGCGCTCTCGACCCGCTGGCTGTTCACCGCCTCGGCGGCGCTCTTCACCCTCGCCAGCCTGATGTGCGGCCTGGCCTGGGACATCAATTCGATGATCTTCTTCCGGGCCATCCAGGGGTTCGTCGGCGGCGCCATGGTGCCCACGGTCTTCGCCACGGGCTTTGCGATGTTCGAGGGACCCAAGCGGGCGATGATCCCGGCGATCCTCGGCGTGGTCTCGACACTCGCGCCGACCCTCGGCCCCAGCGTCGGCGGCTGGGTGACCGAGGTCGCCGACTGGCGCTGGCTGTTCTTCATGAACATCGTGCCGGGCGTCGCGGTAAGCATCCTCCTGCCGCTGCTGGGCAAGGTCGACGAGGCGAACCCCTCGATGCTGAAGCGCATCGACTGGCTGCATGTCGCCTCGCTGGCGGTGTTCCTCGGCGGACTGCAGTACGTCCTCGAGGAAGGTCCGCGGCACGAGTGGTTCACCGACCTCGGTGTGACCACCGCGGCCTGGCTGTCGGGCGTCGGCTGCGTGGTGTTCTTCGAGCGCACCTTCTTCTCGACCATGCCGGTGCTGAAGCTGACGCCGTTCAAGCGGCCGACCTTCGCCATGGCCTGCGTGCTGAACGTCGTGGTGGGCTTCGGCCTCTACGCGGCGACCTATCTGACACCGGTCTTCCTGGGGCGGGTGCGCGGCTATTCCAGCCTGCAGATCGGGGTGACGGTCTTCGTCACGGGCCTGGCCATGACCATCACCGCGCCGATCGCGGCGCGGCTCTCGACCAAGGTGGACGGCCGCTATGTGATCGCCGTGGGCTTCCTGATGTTCGCCGCAGGGCTATGGATGTTCTCGGGGATCACCGCGGACTGGGGGTTCAAAGAGCTCCTGTGGCCGCAGGTAGTGCGGGGCCTGGCCATCCTGCTCTGCATCGTGCCGGCCGTCGGCATGGCGCTGAACGGCGTTGCGCCCAGCGAGCTGCGCTACGCCTCGGGCCTCTTCAACCTGATGCGCAACCTGGGCGGCGCGGTCGGCATCGCGGTGGTCAACACCTGGCTGCAGGACAACACCCGCATCCATATGCTGCGCCTGAGCGAAGGCCTCGGCGAGGCGCCGGACCGGGCGCGCGCAATGATCCAGGGCCTGGCGCAATACGCCGGACAGTTCACCCCCGACGCCAGCCGCGCGCTCCTGATGGCGCAGTCCGAGATGGGCCGCATCGTCGGCCGCCAGGCCGCGACCCTGGCCTTCGCCGACACCTATCGGCTGATGGCCTGGATGTTCATCGGAGCCTTGGTCATCGTGCCGTTCTGCAAGCCCGCGCCGCAAGGCGCGCCGCCACCGCCGGACGCGCACTGACGTCCGATCTGGCGCGCGGAATGCGCAGGCCGTAGAACAGGATTCTCGGCAGGAGGCCCGGCGCATGCAAATCGTTCTCGACCCGATCGACCGCCGGATCCTGCGCGAGCTGCAGGCCGACGCCACCGTGCCGATCGCCGAACTGGCCGAGCGGGTCGGCCTCTCCCAGACCCCTTGCTGGAAGCGCGTGAAGCGCCTGACCGACGCCGGCGTTATCGAACGGCGCGTGGCGATCCTCGACCGCGAGCAGCTGGACCTGGGGCTGGTGGTGTTCGTGGCCGTGCGCACCAACCGCCACGACGAGGAGTGGCTGAACGCCTTCGCCAAGGGCGCCGGGGGCCTGCCAGAGGTGGTGGAGTTCTACCGGATGTCCGGCGAGACGGACTATCTGCTGAAGGTCGTGGTGCGGGACATCGCGGCCTATGACGCCTTCTATCGGCGGCTGATCGCGGCCGCGCCGCTGCAGGACGTCAGCTCCTCCTTCGCCATGGAGCAGATCAAGTTCACCACCGCGCTGCCGATCTGAACCGGCTGTTGACTTACCCGGCGCCTGGGCCGCCAAATTCCGCATAACAAAGAAGCCTTGCGGGAGGATGCGGTGAGTTCTTGGACCTTCGCGGACGTGTGGGAGGCGATCTCCGGGGTCCAGCCGGACCATCCCGCCTTCATCCAGGGCGACCGGGTCCTGACCTGGGGCCAGTTCGACGCCCGAGCCGATGCGCTGGCCGCCCACATGATCGCCGCGGGCCTCGACCGCCAGGCCAAGGTCGCGGCCTTCCTCTATAACGGCCCCGAGTACATCGAGAGCTACTACGCCGCCTTCAAGGCCGGTTTCGCGCCCGTGAACACCAACTACCGCTATGGGCCGGAAGAGCTCTTCTACCTGTTCGACAACGCCGATGCCCAGGCCGTGGTCTTCCACGCCGGCTTCACCGAGGTGCTGGAGGGCATTCGCGGCCGCCTGACCGGCGTGAAGGCCTGGATCGCGGTGGCCGAGCCCGGCTGCCTGGTCCCCGCCTGGGCGAGCGACTACGACGCCATCGTAGCCTCGGCGCCGGCCGTGCGCCCGGTGAAGGCGTCCTGGGGCCGTTCCGGCGACGACCTGCTGCTGCTCTACACCGGCGGCACCACCGGCATGCCCAAAGGCGTGATGTGGGCCCAGGACGACCTCTTCAACGTGATCGGCGCGGGCGGCAATGCGCTGCTGGGCGTCGCGCCGGCGGTGGACATCCCGGACCTGATCGCGCGCATCACCGGCCCGGAGCACCTGCGCCCGACGACCCTGATCGCCTGCCCGCTGATGCATGGCACCGGGCAGTTCTCCAACCTGATCTGCTTCAACGGCGGCGGCACGGCCGCTTACCTGCCGTCGCGCAGGTTCAACGCCATGGAGCTGTGGGACGAAGTCGACCGGCTGGCCGCCAGCAATGTGGTCATCGTGGGCCTCGCCTTCTCGACCCCGATGCTGGAGGCTCTGGAGGCCAACCCCGGCCGCTGGGACCTGTCGAGCGTCAAGGCGATGAGCTCGTCGGGCTCCATGTGGAGCCAGGAGAACAAGCAGGGCCTGCTGAGCTTCGCGAAGAACGCCATGATCTTCGACAGCTTCGGCTCGTCGGAAGCGGTGGGCCTGGGCGTCTCGGCTTCGGCGCCCGGGGCGGAGGCCAAGACCGCGGCCTTCACGCCCGGCCCCAACTGCGTGATCTTCACCGAGGATGGCCGGCGCGTGCAGCCGGGATCGGGCGAACGCGGAATGGTCGCGGTGACCGGGCTGCTGCCGCGCGGCTACTACAAGGATGAGGAAAAGACCGCCAAGACCTTCCAGACCATCGAGGGCGTGCGCTGGAGCGTGCCCGGCGACTGGGCGGAAGTGAACGAGGATGGGAGCCTGAAGCTGCTCGGCCGTGGCTCGGTCTGCATCAACACCGGCGGCGAGAAGGTCTTCCCGGAGGAGGTCGAGGAGGCCTTGAAGACCCACCTGGCCGTGCGCGACGCCGTGGTCGTGGGCCTGCCGGACCCGCGCTTCGGCGAGCGGATCTGCGCGGTGGTGGAGACGGACGGCGCGGCCCAGCCGACTCTCGCCGAACTCTCCGAGCACGTGCGGGCGAGCCTCGCCGCCTACAAGGCGCCGCGCGACCTGGTGCTGGTGGATAGCATCGGCCGGGCCCCGAACGGCAAGGTCGACTACAAGGCCATCAAGGACCGCGCCATCGCCGCCCTGAAGGTTCCGGCCTAGGCCAGCGCTGCGTAGACCGCGTCGGCGAGACCCTTGCCGCGGGGGTCGCCGACCAGCTCGGAACCCATCTGGTTGAGCACATAGCCGATGGCGATGCGGCCATCGGGATCGGCGCAGCCGAACGAGCCGCCCCAGCCGGAATGGCCGATGGTCCGGGGGTTGGTCCCGAAGACGCCGATCAGGTTGTGGGCGACGCCCATGCCCCACTGCGGATTGAAGCCCAGCATCAGGTCGGGGCGGTCGGCGACGATGGCGCTCATCGCTGCGACCGTGGCCTCGGACAAGATCCGGGCGCCGTCGAGCTCGCCGCCGCGGGCCAAAGCCGCGGCCAGCCGGGCGACGCCCCGCGCGCTCGCCTGACCGTTCAGCGCCGGCAGCTCGGCCGCGCGCCAACGGCGGTCGTTCGGCCGGACGGGGTCCTGCTCAGGGTTGCCGAGCGCCATGCGCGCCGGGGCCGGCAGATCCATGGCCGAGGTGTCGACAGGGCTCTTGGGGCCCAGCAGCTCCGCGACGCGTGGCTCCTGCCAGGCCGGCAGGCTGATGTGGAAGTCTGCGCCAAGCGGCCCGGCGATCTCGTCGCGGAACAGGGCCCCCAGGGACTGACCGGACGCCCGGCGCACGATCTCGCCGGCCAGGAAGCCGTAGGTGACGGCATGGTAGGAACTGGCGGTTCCGGGCGGGAACACCGGCGCCTGGGCCGCGAGGCGGTCGCAGATCAGGTCCCAGTCGTAGAGGTCGTCGAGCGTCGTCGGCTCGGTGAAGCCCGGCAGGCCCGCCTGATGGGACATGGCCTCGGCGATCGTGACGCCGGCCTTGCCTGCGGCGGCGAACTCCGGCCAGACGTCGGCCACGGGCTGGTCGTAGGCGATGAGGCCGCGGTCGACGAGACGGGCGACAGCGACGGCCGCGGCGAGCTTGGTGGTCGACCAGACATTGACCAGGGTGTCGGCGCTCCAGGGCCGCGTCCGGGCGGCGTCCGCGAAGCCGCCCCAAAGGTCGACGATCGGCTCGCCATCGCGGTAGACGCAGAAGGCGGCGCCCAGCTCCTGGTAGTCGCCTTTGCGGGCGAAGTTGGCGGCGAAGGTCTCGCGCACGGACTCCAGGCCCGGCGCCGCAAACCCCTCGATCACGATGTCCATGACGTCGCTCCCTATCGGCTTCGCTCAGCGGGCCATCAGGCCGCCGGCGAGCAGGGCGACCTGCTCGCGCACCACCACCTCCGGCGCCACGAGGTCGGCCGAGAACCACTTGTGCAGCCAGCCGAAGGCGCCGGCCATGGCCACCGCCACGCCGGTCAGCTCCACGTCGCGCACGGTGCCGTCGGCCAGGCCCTCGCGCGCCACCTCTGGGTAGCCGTGCTCCAGGCTGCGGACCCGCGCGATGATCTCCTCGCGCGCCTCGGCCGGCAGGGCCTCGACGCCCGCCAGAGGCGCCAGCGGACAGAACTCGTCGCGGACATTGGCCTCGACGAGCAGGGCCGTGCCGGAGAGCACGCGCTCGACCGCCGTCCCGCCGGCCATCTCCACGGCGCTCAGGATGCGGTCCGAGAGGCTGAAGGCGCGCTGGTAGCAACGCGCCACTAGGTCCGGCTTGTCGGCCAGGTAGTGGTAAACAACGCCCTTGGTCGCCCCGACCTCGGCGGCGATGTCGTCGACTGACGTGGCGTCGACGCCCTTGCGGTTGAAGAGCCGCGAGGCGGCGCGTAGCAGCTCCTCCAGCTTCATGGCGCCGGCCGCGTCCCGGTCGAAGAGGTTGCCGCGCTCCGGCCGCAGGATGGCGATGTCCAGCGGGGCGTAGCCAAGCGCGAGTGCGGGATCGGCGGCCACCCCCTCGCCCACCAGGGCGAGCGCGCCGGCCTTGGCCCGAACTCGGAAGCCCGCCTCCGGTTCTCCTGTCCAGCGTGGGGCAAGCGGGATCCAGGAGACCATCCCAACGATCGCCTGGGCGATCACCAGCGGATGGCAGGCCCGTATCGAACCGTCGCCCTGCCCGGCCTCGATGAGGTCGATCAGCTGGGCGACATTGCCGTGATGCAGCCCCTCGATGGTCTCGCGCTGTAGCGAGCCGAGCGAGGCGACTTCGCTGAGCACGGCGGGCTCGGGCCTGTCTTCATCCAGCGACGTCTCGATGAAGGCCTTCAGTCGATCCAGGCCGGTCCCCGGGGCCTTGGCCGCGGCGTCCAGATCGCGCGCCATCGTCTCGCAGGCGCGCCGGTAGCACTGGAAGACCAGGTCGTCGCGATCCTCGACGTAGTAGTAGAGGGCCGCGCGCGTGAGCCCCAGCGCCCGGGCGATATCCGACAGCGAGGCCAGCGACACGCCGCTGGCGTTCAGGCGCCGCGCGGCCTCGTCCAGCACGGCGTCGCGTCTGGAGCGTTTCGCGCCCGCAGCCTCGCCCTTTTCCGCCGCCTTCATCCTCGACCGCCTGACATTTGACCCCGACAACATACGCGGATGTCAAATCCGTTGACAAGCTTGATTTGACGTGTCGTCATCTAACCGTACTTAAACGTTAAATCCAGTGCGCCAGTTGCTGGAGACGTCCGGGGGAGGAAGACGACATGAGCACGATCCGGGGATTCGGCCGTCGCGCGGCGCTGGCCGGGGCGAGCTTGCTGGTGCTCAGCGCAGCCTCGCCGGCGCTGGCCCAGGCGCCGGCAAAGACCGCCGCCCCCGCCCAGGTCGCCGAGGTGATCGTCACGGCCCAGAAGCGCGAGGAACGACTGCTCGACGTGGGCCTCGCCGTCAGCAGCCTGAATGCCGAAACGCTACGCACCCAGCGCGTGGCGAACAGCGGCGACCTGGTCGGCCTGGCGCCCAACCTCGACGTCAAGGAGAACATCCCCGGCGCCCAGGCGATCGTCACCGTCCGCGGCGTCGGCCTGAACGACTTCTCGTCGACCAACAATTCGACGGTCGGCGTCTACGTCGATGATGTGTTCCTGGCTTCGTTCGCCGAGATGGACTTCAACCTCTACGACCTCGAACGGATCGAGGTGCTGAAGGGACCCCAGGGCACCCTCTACGGCCGCAACTCCACGGCGGGCGCGATCAACATCATCTCAGCAGGCCCGTCGCTGGCCGGCGACTCCGGGGTGGTCAGCGCGACCGCCGGCAACTTCGGGCGCTACGAGGGCGAAGCCGCCGTCAACCTGGTGGCATCCGACCAGCTCGCCTTCCGGTTCTCCGGCAAGGCGATCAAGCAGGACGACGGCTACTGGACCTCGCGCACCCTGCGCTCGGGCCTCGGCCAGCAGGACATCCTGCTCGGCCGCGCCCAGATGCTCTGGCGGCCGACCGAGGCCACCACCGTGAAGCTGAAGCTGGAGGCCGAGCGCAACCGCTCCAGCATCGGATCCGGCAAGTTCTTCGGGACCATCCCGGCGGTTGTCGGGGCCACCTGTCCCAACTTCGCCAATCCGGCCGTCTGCACCGACAGCCACGGCTTCACCGACACCAATCCCGACCCGTTCTCGGTGACCACTGGCCACGCCGCGCCCTATCGCGTGAGCCAGACCAACGCCACGCTGCATGTCGACCAGGACCTGGGTTCGGTGCGGCTGTCCTCGGTCACCGGCTATATCGACTTCAAGCGGGGCTTCTACATCGACGCCGACGCCGCCCCGACCACCGACGCGGAGTTCGACCAGAACGACAAGGTGCGCCAGTTCACCCAGGAGCTGCGGCTGGCTGGCGGCATGGCGGGCCGCGCGACCTGGCTGATCGGCGCCTACTATTCCTGGGACCGGGTGCAAACCTTCAGCCCCGGCTTCCTGCACGACCTCTTCAACACCAATGCCCTGATCACCGCCGACCAAAAGACCGAAAGCCGGGCTGTGTTCGGCCAGGTCGACTGGACGCTCACGCCGCGGCTGAAGCTGGTCACCGGCCTGCGCTACACCGACGAGGATCGCAGCTATGTGGGCGGCACCACCGACCTCAATTCCTTCGGCCTGAGCTTCCTTTGCTTCGCGGTCGGCGCCTGCGCACTGGGCGCGCCCGGGACGCACGTCCTATCGCTGGAAGACGCCAGCATCCATGACCGCAACTGGTCCTGGCGCGGCGGGCTGAACTTCAAGCCGAACGACGACAGCCTCGTCTACGGGACCATCGCGCGGGGGACGAAGAGCGGCGGCTTCTTCAACGGGATCACCACCAACAGCTTCGCGCTCGCCCCTTACCGCCCCGAACAGCTGACAGACTACGAGGCCGGGGTGAAGACCCGCCTCCTCGACCGCACCCTGCAGTTCGAGGCGAGCGTCTTCTGGTACGATTACAAGGACCTGCAGACCCAGACCTTCACCAACGTCGGGGCGGTGTCGCTGATCAAGCTCGGCAATGTGGGTAAGGCGACTGTCAAGGGCCTGGACGCCCAGGTCACGTGGCTGCCGGTTCGCGGCCTGACGCTGAATGCGGGCCTGGGCCTCTTGGACACAGAGCTGGGGTCGTTCAGCACCGCCGGCGCGGCGGGCGTCATCATCGTGCCCAAGGGCAACAAGCTGCCCAACGCCCCCGACGCCAGCTTCAACGGCCAGGCGCGTTACGAGTGGCCCGTGACCGGCGACTGGACGGCCGCCGTCCAGGCCGCAGCGCACTATTCCAGCAAAGTGTTCAAGGAGTCGCTCAACACGCCCTCCCTCAGCGCCGGCAGCTATTGGCTGCTAGACGCCCGCGCGTCTCTGGCGTCGCGGGCGGGTTGGGAATTCGCGGTCTGGGGCAAGAACCTGGGCGATGAGCGCTACGTGACCCAGGCCACCGACGACGGGCTCGGCATGGGCTACCGGGTGTTCAACGCTCCGCGCACCTATGGCGTCAGCGTCACCAAGCGATTTGACTAGGCGTCCGTCAGACCGCCTTCAGGCTGCGGACGAATTCCACGAGGGTCGCCCGCGGGGCGCCGCGCGGCAGCAGCGAATAGGCGCGCAGCAGCTCGAGCGCGCCGGGTTCGGCCAGCAGGCCCGCGACCTCATCGATGGCCCCGCTGGCCGGATTGACGTCGCCGAACATCTCGGACACCGGCGCCTTCAAGGTGGTGGCGATGCGCGACAGCATCGAGGCGCTGACCCGGTTCGCGCCGCGTTCGTACTTCTGGATCTGCTGGAAGGTGACGCCCGCCGCCTCGGCCAGCGCCTGTTGCGACAGACCCCGCACCTTACGCAGCAGCCGAATCCTCGCCCCCACAGCGATATCGATCGGATCGGCTAATGCCTCGGGCTTGCGGACCATGGTGTCTCCGAAAATATCTTAGCTGCTCGCGCGCGGCGCGGGGCCGCTCGCAGGCGGAGCCCATTCTGTCTGGCCCACGCTTTCGTCGGTAATCAGAAAACAGGCTTCGGCAATGGTGATTCCCACAGCGCGCCGTAGCTGGCCCATCGCCGGAGCCTCTCGCTCAAGCGCCATCAGCTCCTCCTCGTAAGAGGTCAGAATCTCAACAAGATTCTGAGAAAGCGCCTTGGCTCGCTCCGCACTTGTCTGGCTCATATCTCCCCCCAGGGCTCCGATCGGAACCTTGAGCATCACGAGGCCAATTGCAAGCCGTTGCAACCCTGAGGATAGGTTGCGGACGCAGGGCCGTTTGACGCAGTTTGATCGGTGATCAGTTGGCGGCGATGGCCCGCGCCGCAGCCTGGGCGGCGACGGTCGCGCGCCCTTCCCGCTCGGCGATCCGCCGGAAGGTCGCCAGCGCCTGGCCCACCACCTGGTCCATGTTGTAATAGCGATAGGTGGCCAGCCGCCCGACGAAGTGGACGTTCGGCGTTTCCAGGGCGAGCGCCTCATAGCGCTTGTAGAGCGCCTGGTTCTCCGGACGCGGGATCGGGTAATAGGGATCGCCGTCGGCCCGCGGATACTCGTAGGTGATGGTGGTCTTGCCGACGGTTTGACCCGTCAGATGCTTGTATTCGCTGATGCGCGTGTAGGGCGTCGCCTCGTCGGGATAGTTCACCGTCCCCACCGGCTGGTACCACTCGCGGTCCATGTTCACGTGCCGGAACGACAGGCTGCGGTAGGGCAGCCGGCCGTAGCGATGGTCGAAATATTCGTCGATCGGGCCGGTGAAGATCAGCTTGTCGAAGACCGCCTCGCTGCGCACGTCCTCATATTCCACCCCCAGTTCGAGGGTGATGCCGGGCTGATCCAGCATGTTCTGGAACATCGCCGTGTAGCCGTCGGCGGGCATGGCCTGGAACTTGTCGGTGAAATAGCGGTCGTCGTCGTTGGTGCGAGTGGGCACGCGCGCGGTGACCGACTTGTCGAGTTCGGAGGGGTCCATCCCCCACTGCTTGCGCGTGTAGCCGCGGAAGAAGGTCTCGTAGAGTTCGCGCCCGACCTTGGAGATCACCACGTCCTCGGAGGTGACGATCTTCTCCACGGGCTCGGCGCGGCTCGCCAGATAGGCCTCGGCCTCGGTCTCGCTCTGGAGGTCGAGCCCGTAGAGCAGGTTGAGCGTCGTGCGGTTGATCGGCATGGGCACCAGAAGGCCACCGACCGACGCCAGCACACGGTGCTCGTAGGGCCGCCATTTGGTGAATTGCGACAGATAGCCGGCAACCTCGTCGGAGTTGGTGTGAAAGATGTGCGGGCCGTAGCGATGCATCAGGACGCCGCCGGCATCCTTTTCGTCATAGGCATTGCCGCCGATATGCGTGCGCTTGTCGATCAGCAGCACCCGCTTGCCGAGTTGGCTGGTCAGCCGTTCGGCGAGGACGGAACCGGCGTAACCGGCGCCCACGATCAGATAGTCGAAGGGCTTGTCGCGTGAGGCCGGCTGGACGGTCGGCGCGGCGATCACGGGGGCGAGCTCGGCGGCCATGGCCTTGTCGCGGCCGGCGGCGGCGCGGGAAATCTCCAGGTTCATCCGGGCGAAGGTCTCGTCCCAGGAGAGCGCGGAAAGCGTCGCGTCCACTTCCTTTAGCCAAGGCCCCTTCAGGCGTGAGAGGGCGAGCGCCTGGTCACAGGCCGTGATGAACTCCTCCTGTGTGGCCGCGATCATGACGCCTTCCAGCTCGCCATAGTGGCGGACCACATCGACGATCGGGGTGGAGACGACCGGACGGCCGCCGGCCAGATATTCCGGGGTCTTGGTCGGGCTGATGAACCGGGTGGATTCGTTGATCGCGAAGGGCATGAGCGCCACGTCCCAGCCGCCGAGGTAGCTGGGCAGCTCGTCATAGGTCTTGCCGCCCAGATAATGCAGGTTCTCGCGCCTGGGCAGGTCGACCGGGTCGATCTTCACCACCGGCCCCACGATGACGATGCTCCAGGCCGGCCGGGCGTCCGCCAGCGCCGCTAGCAGGTCCAGATCCATGCGTTCATCGACGACGCCGTAGAAGCCAAGCCGCGGCCACGGCAGCGCCGCCTGGTCGGCGGGCTCGTCGCGGGCCACCCGGGCCCTGGCGAAGTGGGGGCGGTCGACGCTCGAGGGGAACGGATGGATGTTGGGATGGCGGCCGCGCTTGGCCTCCCAGAGGCTGTACCCCCCGGTGAAGACCACGTCGGCCAGACTCATCAGTTCGCGTTCGAGGATCGTCAGCTCGGGCGGGGCGAACTTGAAATTCGCGAGCTCATCCATGCAGTCGTAGACCGTGCAGATGGCCTCCAGATGCCGCGAGAAGCTGAGCATCATCGGGGTGTAGTACCAGCGGATCAGGTCGCCGCCGTAGCCCGCCAGCAAGCCGTCCAGAAGCAGGCCCAGCATGGCGTCGCGCTCGGCGTCGGTTCCGCCATCGGGCAGCACCGGCGTCACCACGAGGACTCCGCTCTCCTTGTCGGTGCGGCTGTCGAGCCGCGGGCAGGTTTCCAGCGGACCCGAGACAGGTTCCTCCCAGAAGATCACCTGGCGGCCCTTGGCGAACCGGGTCATCAGATGCTGCGGGCGCTGGAAAACGAAGTCCCAGCGCAGGTGTGAAAAGCAGATCAAGGTCTGGCGATCGCGCGAACGCGGCCCGAAATGGGTTGACGCTGGCGCAGCACCATCGCCGCGCGGAACCCATTGAGTGTTCAAGGGCGCACTCCTTCAAAAAAAGCCGACAACTGGAGCCCGCTGGACCAACGAGGACCAGCCCCGAAAGGTTCCGCGCAACAGCTTCACGCCGCTGTGTTTTTTCAGTATTGAAATGAAGGACCGAGTTTTGCCGGTCTGTTTCGCAGTCTATGTCGACCAGCCGACTTGATTAGACGGCTATTTGCGACTTCCGCCGACCCTTCGGCCCGCGAACTCCGGAGCCATAGCACGGTTTCCGCTCCCAACGCAGAGCATCGGCGACAATAGTGTCGAGCGACGAATGCTGGGGCGTCCAGCCCAACACCTCCTGCGCCCGGCGGGGGTCGGCGACCAGGCTTGGCGGGTCCCCGGCCCGGCGGGCGCCCAGGCTGTGGGGCACGGCGCACCCCACGGCGCGACCGACGGCCTCGACCACCTCGGCCACCGAACGTCCCTGGCCGGTCCCCACGTTGACAGCTTCAAAGGCGCCGGGCGCGAGCCCGGCCTCCAGGGCCGCGACGTGGGCGGCGGCGAGATCGCTCACATGGATGTAGTCGCGCAGGCAGGTCCCGTCAGGCGTCTCGAAATCCTGCCCGAAGATGGTCAGCGGCGGCCCGTCACCGAGCGCGGCGGCGATCGCCAGCGGAATGAGATGGGTTTCCGGCTCATGCGCCTCGCCGATCAGGCCGGAGGGATCGGCGCCGGCAGCGTTGAAGTAGCGCAGCGCGACAGCGGTCAGGCCGTAAGCGCGGCACTGCGCCTGGATCAGCCACTCGGCGGCGAGCTTGGTGTCGCCATAGGGGCTGGCCGGCGCCTTGTCGGCGGTCTCGGCGATGGTCTCGAGCGGACCGCGCGCGCCCTGGCCGTACACCGCGGCGCTGGACGAGAACACCAGCTGGCCTACGCCGTGTTCGCGCATGACGGTGAGGAGAGCCGTGGTGCCGGAGACATTGACCTCCCAGAAGAGGTCTGGCTTGGCCACAGAGCGCCCCACCTCGATCAGGCCGGCGAAGTGGATGACCGCCTGGATGTCGTGGGTCTTGATCGTCTCGGCGAGGGCGTCGGCGTCGCGGATGTCACCCTCGACCAGGGGACCCCATTGGACGGCCTCGCGGAAGCCCGAGGTCAGGTCGTCGAAGACCACAGGCCGATAGCCCCGCCCGTGCAGGGCCTTGGCCGTATGCGCGCCGATGTAGCCGGCGCCGCCCGTGACCAGCACGGCGGGCCCTGTTCCCCGATCCATGGGGCCGATAATGGCCGGTGCGGCGCTCAAGTTCCAGTTAAGGCCGAGCTCGGGGGGAACGATTCAAAGGCGCGCAGGCTTAAATTGTCGGATGTGACGGGAAAGCCTTCGATCGATGCCTCCACTTGAGCTCTGGGGCGGTCACGAGTGCACCGTGAATCGCATCGGCGACCTGTTTCACGACCAGACCCGGCGCACCGGCCATCACGACAGGATCGCCGACCTCGATCGCTTCGCGGAACTGGGCCTGACGGCGCTGCGCTATCCGGTGCTCTGGGAGCGCACGGATCCAGACGGGACCGGGGATTTCGATTGGACCTGGACGGACGAACGCCTGACGCGGATCCGGGCGCTGGGCATGCGCCCCATCGCCGGTCTCCTGCATCACGGGAGCGGGCCGCGTTCCACCGATCTGCTCGATGACCATTTCGCGGAGAAGTTCGCCGCATACGCCCGGGCCGCCGCCCAGCGCTATCCCTGGGTGGCCGATTGGACGCCCATCAACGAGCCCCTGACCACCGCGCGGTTCTCGGCGCTCTATGGTCACTGGTATCCGCACGCGGCGGACGAGCCGCGCTTCTGGCAGGCCTTGCTCAACCAGATCGACGCGACCCGGCTGGCCATGCGTGAAATCCGCGCCGTGCGGCCGGACGCCCGGCTGGTCCAGACCGAGGACCTCGGCCGCACCTATTCGACGCGGGCGGTGGCGCACCAGGCCGATTTCGACAACGCGCGCCGCTGGATGACCTGGGACCTGCTGGAGGGCCGCGTCACGCCCGGCCATCCGCTGTGGCGGCGTCTTGAGGGCTTCGGGTTCGGCGAGCGCCTGCGGGCGATCGCCGACGACCCCTGCCCGCCCGACCTGATGGGCGTGAACCACTACCTGACCAGCGACCGGTTCCTCGACCACCGGACGGACGACTATCCAGCCGAGCGGGTCGGCGGCAACGAGTTCATGGCCTTCGCCGACGTCGAGGCCGTGCGCGCCGTGCTGCCCGCGCCGGGCGGCCTGGAAGGCGTCCTGGACGAGGCCTGGGCCCGCTATGGCCGGCCGCTCGCGGTGACGGAGAGTCACAACGGCTGCACCCGCGAGGAGCAGGTCCGCTGGATCCGCGAGGCGTGGGAGGCCGCGGAACGGCTGCGCGGCCGAGGCGTCGACGTGCGCGCCGTGACCGCCTGGGCCCTGCTCGGAACCTGCGACTGGAACAGCCTCCTGACCCGCCACGTCGGCCACTACGAGGTCGGAGCCTTCGACGTGCGCTCCGATCCGCCGCGCCCGACCGCCCTGGCGGCCGAACTGAAGCGGCTGGCGGCCGGGACCGAGGCTCAGCCCGGAACCTCCGGATCGGGCTGGTGGCGTCGGGATATCCGCTTACAATTCAAGCCTGTATTCCGGACCGTTGAGAGCCCGGAACCGCGTCCGGAGTGGTCGGCGCCGAAGGCGTCCCCGCGGCCGTTGCTGATCGTCGGGGCCACCGGGACGCTGGGCAAGGCGCTGGCGCGCGCCTGCGAATGGCGCGGCCTCGCCTACCGTCTAACCGGCCGCAGCGAACTGTCGCTGGACGACGGCGCTTCGATCGCCCGGGTGATCGAAGCCTGTGATCCCTGGGCGGTGATCAACGCAGCGGGCTGGGTGCGTGTGGACGACGCTGAAGCCGATCCGGCAGGCTGCATGGCGGCCAACGCCGAGGGCGCTGTGCGCCTGGCGCGGGCCTGCCGGGAGCGCGACCTTCCCATGGTGGGGTTCTCCAGCGACCTGGTGTTCGACGGGCGGCTGGCCCGGCCCTATGTGGAGAGCGACACCCCCTCGCCGCTCAATGTCTACGGCGCGAGCAAGGCGCGGGCCGAGGCGGAGATCCTGGCGCTGGGCGGACAGGCGATGATCGTGCGTACGGCGGCGTTCTTCTCTCCGTTCGACCCGTACAACTTCGCGGCCCATGTGGTGAGGACCCTGGCGGCCGGGCAGGCCTTCCGGGCGGCGGACGACCTCGTCATCTCGCCGACCTATGTGCCGGACCTGGTGAACACCGTGCTGGACCTGCTGATCGACGGTGAGACCGGGCTGCGGCATCTGGCCAACGACGCCACCGTCTCATGGGCCGACTTCGCCCGGCAGGTGGCCGGCGCCCTCGACCTCGATCCCGGCCTGGTGCAAGGCGCGCCGGCTGCGAGCTTCGGCTGGCCCGCCGCGCGGCCGGCCTATGCGGCGCTGGGCACAGAGCGGGGGCGGATCATGCAGCCCCTGGAGAATGCGATCGCCCACTACGCCGCAGCCGTCCGGGAAGCTCAGTTCGCCGCCGAAGCCGAGGCGCTGATCGATGGCGCGCCCGCCGCGCTCGTTCGCGTCAGGTGAGCGCGCGAGCCGCGGCGACCACGAGGGCCGCTTTCGCGGCGGTCTCGTCGAGCGACTGGCCGGCGCGGTAGATTTCCCCACCGAGACCGAAGGCGCGGGCGCCCGCCGCCCACCACTCGGCCATGCTGTCGGGACCCACGCCGCCGACCGCCCAAACCACCGCCGGGGGCGGCAGGACGGCCTTGAGCTGCTTCAAGTGCCCGGGGCCGTAAGTCACCGCCGGGAACAGCTTCAGATGCCGGGCGCCGGCGTCCAGGGCCGCGAAGGCCTCGGTGGCGGTGGCGAAGCCCGGCGCGGGATCGAGGCCCAGCGCCACGGCGCGTTGGATGACCTCGGCTGCCGTGTTGGGCGCGACGATGATCCGGCCGCCGGCCTGGGCCACGGCGTCAACCCGCTCGGCGCTGAGCACGGTGCCGGCGCCCACGGCCATCCGTCCGCCGTAGTCCTGCGCGAGCCGCGCGATGCTCTCCAGGGGCTCTGGCGAATTCAGCGGGACCTCGATTCCGCGCACGCCGGCGGCGAACAGGGCCTCGGCGTGGGCCAGGACTTCGTCAGGCCGGACGCCGCGCAGGATGGCCACGACCGGGCATTCGGCCAGGGCGTCGTCGAGGGTCATGTTGGCGCTCCCAGCGCGAAGAGGCCGGCGATGGCCGCGGCTTCGCCATCGAAGACCTCGACCGCCACGCCGTTACGGGTCAGGGCCTTGCGGTAGAGGGCGCAGAGGACGGCGTCGCCGAGCAGGCTCACCTGTCCGGGCGGCTCGCCGAGCAGGCCGGGGACGCTGGCCACCTCAGCGCCGATCAGCAGGCCGGAGAGGTAGCTCGGGGTGCTGCCGGCGTCGGCCTTGCCGCCAACCACCCGGGCGCGGGCGGTGAACAGGCGAGCCGCCAGCGCGTCGCCGTCACCGGCCGCGGCGAGGCCCTCATCGAAGGCCGTGTCGTCGGTGGCGGGCGCATCGCTCTTGAGCACGCTGTGCGCGTTCATGACCGCGAACAGCTCGCCAGTCATGGCGGTGACGAAGCGCGCGATGCGGCCGTCCTCGATCAGCACCCATTTGGCGTGGGTGCCGGGATGGCAGACCACATGGCGGCCGGCGCGCCGGTCGGGATGCTGGGCCAACCAGCCCAGGAGCTGGGTCTCCTCGCCGCGCATCACGTCGGGCGAGCCTGCGATCCCCTCGCACCGCAGGCCCGGCACGATCCGGACGTTGTCGGCCACCGCGGTCAGGTTGCGGGCCAAGTCGGCGAGGCCCGCCGGGCAGTCGGCGTAGGGCGCGGCAGTCCAGCCCAGGTTGGAACCAATCATGCCGCAGAGGATGGCGGGCAGGCCCTCAGCGTCGAGCGCCGGCCGGACCTCGGCCGCGAACCGTTTCGCCGCCTCGCCCGGCGCCAGTTTGGAGACACCCAGCGGGAAGTCCTTCTCCGCAACCACCGCCCCCTGCCTGTCGAGGGTCCAGGCGCGCAGGTTGGTGGTGCCCCAGTCACAGGCGAGGAGGGTCGCGGCCGCCATCTCACGTGCGTCCGGCGTCGACGACCATGTTCTGGCCGGTCATCATCCGGCTGTCGTCGGCCGCCAGGAACAGCGCCGCGCGCGCGATGTCGTCGGGCATGATGCGGTCCTTCAGCGCGACCAGCTTCGACCAGTCCGCCTCGGCCTGTGGCGTCAGCCAGAGCTCCAGTTGGCGAGGGGTGATCACCCAGCCCGGCGACAGCGCATTGACCCGGACGCGGTCGGGACCCCAGGCATGGGCCAGGCTCTTGGAGAGCGAATTGATCGCCCCCTTGGCGGCCGAATAGGTCGGCAGCTCGCCTGGGCCCAGCAGGGCGTTGATCGAGCTGATATTGACGATCGAGCCGCCGCCCGCGGCCTTCATCATCGGATAGACGGCCGTCGCGGCGATGAAGGCGGGGTCGAGGTTCACCGCCAGGCCCTTTCGCCAGGCCTCCGGCGTGACCTCCGCGGCCACCTGGCGGGTGTCGTTGGCGACGTTGTTGATCAGGACGGTGACGGGGCCCAAAGCCGCCGCAGCGTCGGCGATGGCGGCCTGCAGGGCCTCGGCGTCGGTGACATCGCAGCGCCGGAACCAGGATGTCGGTCCCAGGCCGGCGGACAACGCCTTCCCGGCCGCCTCGTCCAGGTCCACGAAGGCGACCTTGGCGCCCTGGTCGTGGAAGGCCTGAACGAAGGTCGCGCCGATCCCGGAGGCGCCGCCGGTGATGAACGCCGTGCGGCCCTTGAGGCTGGGATAGGTGGCGTGCGACGCGCTTGCGGCCATCAGTGGGACTCTCGGGTCACGTCGGCGCTGGACTTGCCGACCAGGAAATCGAGGTCGACGCCGGTGTCGGCCTGCAGCACGGTGTCGATATAGAGCCGGTACCAGCCGCGGGTGTATTTCGACGGCTGGCGGGCGGCCTCCCAGGCCGCCCGACGGCGGGCGAGCTCGGCGTCGTCGACCAAGAGCTCCAGCGAGCGGTTGGGGCCGTCGAAGGCGATCCGGTCGCCGTTCTGCACCAGCGCCAGCGGACCGCCCGCCTCGGACTCGGGGGCGACGTGGAGGATCACCGTCCCATAGGCCGTGCCGCTCATCCGCGCATCGGAGATGCGGACCATGTCGGTCACGCCGGTCTCCAGAATCTTCGGCGGCAGGCCCATGTTGCCGACCTCGGGCATGCCGGGATAGCCCTTCGGGCCGCAGCCCTTCAGCACCAGGATCGAGGTCGCGTCGACCTCCAGGTCCGGATGGTCGATGCGCGCGTGATAGTCCTCGATGTCCTCGAACACCACGGCGCGGCCGGTGTGGGTGAGCAGCGACGGCGTGGCGGCGCTGGGCTTCAGGATCGCGCCTTGCGGGCAGAGGTTGCCCTTCAGCACCCAGACACCCGAGGACGGGCCGATGGGCGCCTCCAGCGTGCCGATCACCTCGCGGTTCCAGACCTTGGCGGCGTCGGCGATCTCGCCCTGGGTCTTGCCCGAGACGGTGACCGCGTCGCGGCGATAGAGCGGGCCCAGCTCCTTGGCCACCGCCGGCGCGCCGCCGGCGTAGCAGAAGTCCTCCATCAGATATTTGCCCGACGGCATCAGGTTGACCAGCAGCGGCGCCTCGCGAGCGATCTCGTCGAAGTCCTTGAGGGTCAGCGGCACGCCGAGCCGGCCGGCCAGGGCCAGCAGGTGCACCACCGCATTGGTCGAGCCGCCGATGGCCGCATGCATCAGGATGGCGTTCTCGAAGGCCGCGCGGGTCATGATGTCCGAGGGCTTCACGTCGTCCTTCACCAGCTGGACGATGCGGTTGCCGCTCATATGGGCCAGCACCTTGCGGCGGCTGTCGACGGCCGGCAGGGCGGCGTTGTTGGGGAGCGAAATGCCCAGGGCCTCGGTCAGGCTGGCCATGGTCGAGGCCGTGCCCATGGTGTTGCAGACGCCGGCCGAGCGGCTCATGCCGGACTCGGCGCTCATGAATTCGTCGAGGCTCATCTCCCCGGCGCGGACGGCCTCGGAAAAGCGCCACACATCGGTGCCGGAGCCGATGTCGCGGCCCTCGAACTTCCCATTCAGCATGGAGCCGGACGAGACGAAGATCGCCGGCAGGTCGACGCTGGCCGCGCCCATCAGCAGGCCGGGCGTGGTCTTGTCGCAGCCGCCCATCAGCACCACCCCGTCGATGGGATTGGCGCGGATCGACTCCTCGACCTCCATGGCGAGCAGATTGCGGAACAGCATGGCCGTCGGCCGCATCTGGGTCTCCGGCAGCGACATGGCCGGGAATTCGATGGGCACGCCGCCCGCCTCCCAGACCCCGCGCTTTACGAAATCGGCGAGGTCGCGCAGGCCCACCTGGCAGGTGACCAGCTCCGACCAGGTGTTGGCGATGCCGATGATCGGGCGGCCGTCGAACACATGGTCCGGCAGGCCGGTCGCCTTGATCCAACTGCGATGGATGAAGCCGTCGCGGTCGTGCTTGCCGTAGCTCTTGGTGCTGCGCAGCGGTTTTTTGGCCATGCGGCGACGCCCTTTTCCGGGTCTCGAGTGACTCCCTCTAGAACCCGCCAGATCGGCCGCGGTTCAGGGCGCGGCCACCTCACCCCTCAAAGAGCGGCAACGCCAGCCCTTTCACGCCGGTTTCGATGGCGAAGAGGCCCCCGGCCAGGGGTTGCTGGGCCCGCGCGGCGGGCGAGAGATCGTCCCAGGCGCTGGTCACAAAGAGCGTCGTCATGTCCTCGCCGCCGAAGGCGCAGCTGGACGGCTGCTCCACCGGCATGGGGATTATCTGGTCGATCCGCCCGTCCGACGCATAGCGCACCAGCCGCCAACCGCCCCACTGGGCGTTCCAGAGGTAGCCATGAGCGTCCACCGCCGAGCCGTCCGGGCTGGCGGCCTCGCCGCGGGTGTGGGCGAAGGGCGCCATCTTGGCGAGGTCGGCCATCTCGTGGGCGAAGATTGTCTGCAGCTTGGAATCGGCCATGTAGAGCCGCTTGCCGTCGTGGCTGACCGAGATGGTGTTGGGGATGTGGATGCCGGTCAGGACCTTGCTGGTCTCGAACTTCGGCGTCGTGCGGTAGACCGAGCCGTGCCGTTTGCCGCCGTCGTCGTCCATCGTCGACCACCAGAAATTGCCGTCGAGGTCGATCTTGCCGTCGTTGGTGCGAAAGCCGGGCGGCAGCTCGAACGGCTGGACGATTTCCAGGGTCCCGGCGTCCGGATCGCAGATGGCGAGCCCCTTCTCGGTGGCGATCAGCAGGCCGCCGCGCGTTCTGGGGGCTGCGGCGCTTGCGCGCACCGGCAGGTCGAAGGCGCCCCGCGCCTCGGTCCTGGGCTCGTACCAGGCGAGGCGCCTGCCCTTGATGTCGAACCAGTAGAGACGGCCCTCCCGAGGCGACCAGCAAGGTCCCTCACCGAGGCGATCGTCGGATTTCACCACACAACGCACGATCATCGGCGCCTCCGCTCAGACAAGTGACGAATCGTGGAACAGTCTGACGCGGTTGCTTCGGCAGGGCTGCGACAACTTGGCGTCGGGTGTTTCGGTTCCGTTCAGACTCACGGCTCTACATTCTAGGCGACGGAGTCGGGAGAGGTCCCAAGAGATGTCCTTGTCCAGCTACTCAGACGTTTTCGCGATCGACCACGATCGCGACTACGACGAGGAGATTTGCCCCGGGGACCTTGTCCGCACGGGTCCCAACCTCTTTCCCCACTTCGAAGTCCTGGCCGTACATGGCGACAAGGCCTGGGTGCGCAACACCGCCAACGGCTCCGACCATCTGGCGTTCGTCTCCCGCTGCCGCAAGATCAACGGTCAGCCCCTGGCCCAGGCCGCCGAATAGGCCTCCGCTCCGCCGGGACTCGGCGGACAATCCCCAAATGAACCTGCGTCGCGCCCCGGTGTTCTAATAGGTCGGGGCGTCGACGTTTGCGCGCAATTCCGGAGGACCGGCCATCTCCGCATTCATGTTCGCCACGGGGGTCGAGAACTCCATCCCCACGATCAAGGGCGGGTCCCTGCGCGTCGACCAGATGGAGTCCTGCGGCCACTACCGCCACTGGCGCAAGGATTTCGACTTGGTGGAGGAGATGGGCATCCGCTTCCTGCGCTATGGCCCGCCGCTGCACACCACCCTCTTGGGGGACGGCAAGTTCGACTGGGAGTTCGCCGACGTCACCTTCGGCGACCTGCGCCGGCGCGACATCGTGCCGATCGTCGACCTCTGCCACTTCGGCGTGCCCGACTGGATCGGCAACTTCCAGAACCCCGACTTCCCGGAAATCTTCGCCCGCTACGCCACGGCCTTCGCCCAGCGGTTCCCGTGGGTGCAGGTCTATACGCCGGTCAATGAGATGTTCATCTGCGCCCAGTTCTCGGCCAAGTACGGCTGGTGGAACGAGCAGGGCACCACCGATCTGACCTTCGTCACGGCGCTGAAGCACATCGTGAAGGCCAATGTGCGGGCGATGCAGGAGATCCTCAAAATCCGAGCCGACGCGATCTTCATCCAGAGTGAGTCCTCGGAATATTTCCACGCCGAGAACCCCGCGGCGATCGGCCCGGCGGAGATCGAGAACTCCCGGCGCTTCCTGTCGCTCGACCTGAATTATGGCCACCGCGTCGATTCGGAGATGTACGAGTACCTGCTCGACAACGGGATGACGCGCGAGGAGTACCATTTCTTCCTCGGCAACTCGCTGGCCCACCACTGCATCCTGGGCAACGACTACTACTGGACCAACGAGCACCGGGTCTCAGCCGACGGCGGCAGCCGGGCGTCCGGCGAGATCTTCGGCTATTCGGAAATCACCCGGCAGTACTACAACCGCTACCGCCTGCCGGTGATGCACACCGAGACCAACATCGCCGAGGGTCCGAACGGCGACGAGGCGGTGAACTGGCTCTGGAAGGAATGGGCCAACGTCCTGCGCATCCGCAATTCCGGCGTGCCGACGGTGGGCTTCACCTGGTACTCGCTCACCGACCAGATCGACTGGGACGTGGGTCTGCGGGAGAGCAACGGGCGGGTGCATCCCGTCGGGCTCTACGATCTCAACCGCGAGATCCGGCCGGTAGGTCGCTCCTACAAGCAACTGATCAGCGACTGGGGCGAGGTGCTCCCCACCCAGAGCGTGTGCCTGAGCGTGCCGATCGTGCCGCCATCGGAGCATGAGGACCGCAGTTCCGAACGCCAGCGCTCCGACGCCCGCGAACTGCGCAGCGTCGAGCTGGCCTCGAACGCGACAGGCACGCTCGACTAGGCCTGAACATGGATGACGCCCTACGGATCGGCGGTCTGCCCCTGGTCCGGCTTCGCGGGCTGGACACGCCCACGAGCGGCCCGGCGTTCGTCGAGGCCATTGTGCTGCCGGGACGTGGCATGATGCTGCTGCAGGCTCGGCTGCGGCTGGCCTCCGGCGAGGTGGTCGACGCCATCGTCGCGCCGGACCCCTCGGCGGCGGCTCGCCAGCTCGACGGCGGGGCCGAGGACTTCGCGGGCAACGCCGCCTTCAGCTTCGGCGGCGCGATCCTGGCGCCCTACGCCAACCGGATCCGCGGCCGGGCCGTCGAAGGCGCGCGGGAGATCGAGACCGACGTCGCCGGCCACATGGTGCGCCTGCCGCGCAACTGGGGCGGCAAGGCGGAGGGCGCCGAGCAATACGCCATGCACGGCCTGATCCTCGACGCGCCCGTCCCGTGGCGGCAGGAGGCCGCCGACCGGGTGAGCGGGCGGCTGGAGGCTGGGGATTTCGACGGACGCTGGCCCGGCCGGACCGTTCTTGAGTTCGAGTGGCGCCTCGCGGCGGGCGGGCTCGCGCTGCGGGTGACGGCCAGCAACGCCGGCAGCGAACCGCTGCCGATGGGGATCGGCTGGCACCCTTACTTCGCCCTGCCGAGCGGCGAGCGCCGCCAAGCGCGCCTGTGGGTTCCCGCGAGCTCGCGGACACTGGTCAACGACTATGACGAAGTGCTGCCGACCGGGGCGACAGAGCCGACAGCCGACGGGCCCTATGATTTCTCCGCGCCGGGTGGGCGAGCCCTCGGCGAGACCTATCTGGACGACTGTTTCACTGACCTCTGGCGCCAGGACGGGGTGGCCGCGGCGGAGATCTGCGACCCGGCCGCGGGCCTCGGCCTGCGGATCTCGTCAGCCTCGCCGCAAGTGACCGCCGTGCAGGTCTATGCGCCGCCGGACAAGCCATTCGTGGTGATCGAGCCGCAGTTCAACCTAGCCGACCCCTATGGCGCGGAATGGCGGGGGCGGCAGACCGGCATGGCGTCGGTCCCGCCGGGCGGCTCCGTCACCTACGAGGCGCGGGTCACCGCCTTCACCCCAGGGAACCCCTGAACTGCGCGACCCGTTGGCTGGGCATGCAAACGCCCCACGAGACCGCGGACCCGCCGGCCCAGGCGGAGGTCTTGCAGTTCGACGACGCCCTGCTCGACGCTTGCGGCGAGGAATTGCGCACGGCGCTGATGGCCGAGGCGGAGATGCTGGCCCAGGCCTTCGCCCCGGAGGGCCGCGCCGAGCAGATCCTGGCCATGGCGGCGACCCTGGCCTCCGGCGCGCGCGACGAGGAAATGGACCGCGTCCACGCCCGCCAGCTCGCCTGCGCCCTGCGCTGCCTGGCGCGGAACGTCGGGACCTGACCGCGAACCGCTAGCGCGGCAGTTTCGAGGCGCCCATCAGATGCTCGTCGACGGCGCGGGCGCACTGCCGGCCCTCGCGGATCGCCCAGACCACAAGGGACTGGCCGCGGCGCATGTCGCCGCAGGCGAAGATGTTACGCACCGAGGTCTGATAGTCGGCGACGCTGGCCTTCACATTGCCGCGCGGATCGAGCTCGACCGCGCCACTTTCCACCAGGCCCGCCGCGCGCGGACCGGTGAAGCCCATGGCCAAGAGCACGAGATCGGCCTTCAGCTCGAAGGTCGAGCCCTCGACCTCGCGCATCTGCATGCGGCCGTCGGCGCCGGCGACCCATTCGACGCGAGCGCATTCCAGCGCAGTGATCCGGCTGTCCTTGCCGACCGCCTGCCGGGTGATGACCGCGAAATCGCGCTCGCAGCCCTCTTCCTGGCTGGAGGAGGTGCGCAGCTTCAGCGGCCAGTCCGGCCAGGTGAGCGCCTTGTTCTCCCGCTCCGGCGGCTGCGGCATGATCTCGAGCTGGGTGACCGAGGCCGCGCCCTGGCGGTTGGAGGTCCCGATGCAGTCGGACCCCGTGTCGCCGCCGCCGATCACCACCACATGCTTGCCGGCCGCCGACAGCGTTCCGGTCGGGGCGGCCACGGCTTCGGCGTCGCCGGCGTTGCGCTTGTTCTGTTGGGTGAGGAATTCCATGGCGTAGTGCACGCCCGCGAGCTCACGGCCGGGGACCTCCAGGTCGCGGGGCGCCTCGGCCCCGCCGGCCATCACCAGCACGTCGTAGTCGTCGAGCAGGCGCTGCACCGACACCGTGACACCGACCTCAAAGCCGGTGCGGAAGATCACGCCCTCGGCCTCCATCTGCCTGATGCGGCGGTCGATGAGGTGCTTTTCCATCTTGAAGTCGGGGATGCCGTAGCGGAGCAGGCCGCCGATCCGGTCGGACTTCTCGAAGACGGTGGGCGCATGACCGGCGCGAGCCAGCTGTTGCGCGCAGGCCAGGCCCGCGGGGCCCGAACCGACCACAGCGATCCGCTTGCCCGTGCCGCGCGGCGACATCTGCGGGGTGATCCAGGCTTCTTCCCAGCCGCGGTCGACGATCTGGCATTCGATGGTTTTGATCGTCACCGGGTTGTCGTCGATGTTCAGCGTGCAGGAGGTCTCGCAAGGCGCGGGGCAGACGCGGCCGGTGAACTCCGGGAAGTTATTGGTCGACTGCAGGTTCTCCAGCGCCTGACGCCACTGGTCGCGATAGACCAGGTTGTTGAAGTCCGGGATCTGGTTGTTGACCGGGCAGCCTTGGTGGCAGAACGGGATGCCGCAATCCATACAGCGCGCCGCCTGCTGGCCGACCTCCGCCGACGGCAGGGGTTTGACGAATTCCTTCCAGGTTTTCAGGCGCGCGCCCACCTTGTCGTAGGTGCGGTCGTGGCGCTCGATCTCGAGGAAGCCGGTGGGCTTGCCCATCGGGGTTGGTCTCCGGAACTCTAGAGGACTATTCCGCGGCGACGGCGGCGGCCGTCTCGCGGTCAGAGGCGAGCTCCAGGAGCGCGCGCTGGTAGTCGGTGGGCATCACCTTCACGAAGGAGCCCAGCGCCCGATCCCAGTTGGCCAGGATCTCGGCAGCGCGGGCGCTCTTGGTGTGCAGGTGGTGGCGCTCGATCAGGATGCGCAGCCGTTCGGCGTCGAAGCGCAGCATGTCGCCCATGCCGTTGTTCTCGACAGAGACCGGCCGCTGCTTCGGACGCTGCGGATCGTCGGCCGCGTTGGCCGGAGCCGGCGTCGCCGGGGCCACGGGGCCGAGTTCGACCATCGCCTTGTTGCAGAGGTCCCCGAACCGGCCGGCCGGGTCGTAGACATAGGCCACGCCGCCGCTCATGCCCGCGGCGAAGTTGCGGCCGGTGTCGCCCAGCACCACGACGACGCCGCCGGTCATGTATTCGCAGCCGTGGTCGCCCAGGCCCTCGACCACCGTCACCGCGCCAGAGTTGCGCACCGCGAAGCGCTCGCCCGCCACGCCCTCGAAATAGGCCTCGCCGGCGATGGCGCCGTAGAGGACGGTGTTGCCGACGATGATGTTGCGGGTCGGTTCGCGGCGGGCTTCTGGCGGCTGGCGCACGACGACCCGGCCGCCCGAAAGGCCCTTGCCGACATAGTCGTTGGCGTCGCCGATCAGCTCCAGCGAGACGCCGCGCGCGGCGAAGGCGCCAAAGCTCTGCCCGGCGTTGCCGCGGAAGGTCAGCGAGATGGTGTCGTCGGGGAGGCCCGCATGGCCATAGCGGCGCGCCACCTCGCCCGAGAGCATCGCGCCCACCGTGCGGTTGACGTTGCGCACCGGGTATTCGCCGCGCACCGGCTTGCCGCCCTCGAGCGCCGACTGGGCGGCCTCGATCAGGGTGTTGTCGAGCGCCTTGCCGAGCCCGTGGTCCTGGCGATCCTGGTTCCAGAGGCCCTTGGCGGCCTCGGCCGGGGCCGCGTAGAGGATGCGGGAGAGGTCGACGCCCTGGGCCTTCCAGTGGTCCAGCGCCGGGTTGAGGTCGAGGCGGTCGACGCGGCCGATCATCTCGTTGACCGTCGCAAAGCCCATCTCGGCCATGATCTCGCGCAGCTCTTCGGCCACGAAGAAGAAGAAGTTGATCACGTGCTCGGGCTGGCCGGTGAAGCGGGCGCGCAGCACCGGGTCCTGGGTCGCGACCCCCACCGGACAGGTGTTGAGGTGGCACTTCCTCATCATGATGCAGCCCGCCGCGATCAAGGGCGCGGTGGCGAAGCCGAACTCGTCGGCGCCCAGCAGCGCGCCGATCGCCACGTCGCGGCCGGTGCGAAGGCCCCCATCGACCTGGACCGCGATCCGGGTGCGCAGGCCGTTCAGCAGCAGGGTCTGCTGGGTCTCGGCGAGGCCGATCTCCCAGGGCGAGCCGGCGTGGGTCAGCGAGGTCAGGGGCGAGGCGCCGGTGCCGCCCTCGAAGCCCGAGATCGTCACATGGTCGGCGCGCGCCTTGGCGACGCCGGCGGCGACCGTGCCCACGCCCACCTCGGAGACCAGCTTCACGGAGATGCGGGCCTTCTGGTTGACGTTCTTCAGGTCGTGGATGAGCTGGGCCAGGTCCTCGATCGAATAGATGTCATGGTGCGGCGGCGGCGAGATCAGGCCGACGCCCGGCGTCGAGTGGCGCACGCGGGCGATATTCTTGTCGACCTTGTAGCCGGGCAGCTGGCCGCCTTCGCCGGGCTTGGCGCCCTGGGCCATCTTGATCTGGATGTCGTCGGCGTTGACCAGATATTCGGTCGTCACCCCGAAGCGCCCCGAGGCCACCTGCTTGATGGCCGAGCGCATCGAGTCGCCGTTCGGGAGCGGCGTGAAACGGTCCGACTCCTCGCCGCCCTCACCGGTGTTGGAGCGGCCGCCGACCCGGTTCATGGCGATGGCCAGCGTGGTGTGCGCCTCTCGGCTGATCGAGCCGAAGCTCATGGCCCCGGTGGCGAAGCGCTTGACGATCTCGGCCGCCGGCTCGACGTCCTCGATCGGAATCGGCGTCTCGCCGGGCTTCAGGCGCATCAGGCCGCGCAGCGTCAGGAGACGCTCGGACTGCTCGTTGATGTTGCGCGCGAAGGCCCGGTACTCGTCCGGCAGGTTGCCGCGTACGGCGTGCTGCAGGCTCGCGACCGATTCCGGGGTCCAGGCGTGGGTCTCGCCGCGCAGCCGCCAAGCATACTGGCCGCCGACGTCCAGCATCGACTGGTAGATCGGGTTGTCGCCATAGGCGTCGCGGTGACGGCGGACGGCTTCGCCGGCGATCTCGGCCAGGCCGACGCCCTCGATCTGGGAGGCGGTGCCGGTGAAATACTTCTCGATCAGCCCGGACGAGAGGCCGACCGCGTCGAAGATCTGGGCGCCGCAATAGGACTGGTAGGTGGAGATGCCCATCTTGGACATCACCTTCAGCACGCCCTTGCCGATCGCCTTGATGTAGTTCTTGCGGACCTCGTAGGCCGATTGCGGCAGGCCGTTCTCGATCCGCAGCTGCTCAAGGGTCTGGAACGCCAGATAGGGGTTCACCGCCTCGGCGCCGTAGCCCGCGAGCACGCAGAAATGGTGCACCTCGCGCGCTTCGCCGGTCTCGATGACCAGGCCCGTCTGCATGCGCAGGCCCTGGCGGATCAGGTGGTGGTGCACAGCCGCGGTGGCGAGCGCCGCCGGGATCGCCGCCCGGTCAGGACCCGTCGCCCGATCCGAAAGGATCAGGATGTTCATGTCGGCCAGCACGCAGTCGGTGGCCTCGCGGCACAGCCGCTCGATGGCCGGCTCCAGGCCGTTGGCGCCTTCCGACGCCGGCCAGGTGGCGTCGAGGGTCGCCGTGCGGAAGGCCCCGTCGAGCAGCTCGTTGATCGCGCGGATCTTGGCCAGGTCCTCGTCGGTGAGGATCGGCTGGGCGACCTCGAGCCGCTTGTGGGTCCCGGCCTGGCGGCCGAGCAGGTTCGGACGCGGCCCGATCATCGAGACCAAGCTCATCACCAGCTCCTCGCGGATCGGGTCGATGGGCGGATTGGTGACCTGGGCGAAGTTCTGCTTGAAGTACTCGTAGAGCAGCTTCGGCCGGCGCGAGAGCACGGCGATCGGCGTGTCCGACCCCATCGAGCCGATCGGGTCCTCGCCCGACTTGGCCATGGGCTCCAGGAAGAACTGCAGGTCCTCCTGGGTGTAGCCAAAGGCCTGCTGGCGATCGAGCAGGGTCGCCGGGTCATTGGCGAGCGGCGCGTCCGGCTCGGCCGCCAGCGCCAGCTCTTCCAGCTTGAACTGGGTTTCGGCCAGCCACTCCTCGTAGGGCGCCGCCTCGGAGAGGGACCGCTTGATCTCCTCGTCCTCGATGATGCGGCCTTCCTCCATGTCGATCAGCAGCATCTTGCCGGGCTGCAGGCGCCACTTGCGGACGATGCGCTCCTCGGGGACGTCCAGCACGCCGACCTCGGAGGCCATGATCACATGGTCCTGGTCGGTGATGATGAAGCGCGCGGGGCGCAGGCCGTTGCGGTCCAGCGTGGCGCCGATCTGGCGGCCATCGGTAAAAGCGACCGCGGCGGGGCCGTCCCACGGCTCCATCAGGGCGGCGTGATATTCGTAGAAAGCCCGGCGCTTGGCGTCCATCAGCGGATTGCCGGCCCAGGCCTCGGGCATCAGCATCATCACCGCCTGGGCCAGCGGATAGCCGCCAGCCACCAGCAGCTCGAGCGCGTTGTCGAGGCAGGCGGTGTCCGACTGTCCGTGCGGGATCAGCGGCCACATCTTGTTCAGGTCGGGCCCCAGCAGGTCGCTTTCCATCGAGCGCCTACGGGCGTTCATCCAGTTCACGTTGCCGCGCACGGTGTTGATCTCGCCGTTGTGGGCGATGAACCGGTAGGGGTGCGCCAGGCGCCAGGACGGGAAGGTGTTGGTCGAGAAGCGCTGGTGGACCAGCGCCAGCGCCGACTCCGCCAAGGGATCGGTCAGGTCCTTATAGAAGGTGCCGACCTGGTGGGCGAGCAGCAGGCCCTTGTAGACCACCGTCCGTGTCGAGAACGAGGGGATGAAGAGCTCGGCGAGGCCCGGGATGTTGCGCTTGGCGGCGAGCTCCCGGAGCGGGTTCTGGGTCTGCTTGCGGACGGCCAGCAGCTTGCGCTCGTGGGCGTCCTGGTCGCGGATATTGGGCCCGCGCCCGATGATCGCCTGGCGGATCACCGGCATCTGGGCCAGCACGGCCTCGCCGAGCCCGGTGGTGTCGGTCGGGACGTCGCGCCAGCCGATCAGCGGCTGCTTCTCGACGGTCAGGAAGTGTTCGAGCTGGGCGCAGGCCATGGCGCGGGCCGGCTCGTCGCGCGGCAGGAAGCACATGGCGACGGCATATTCGCCGGCCGGCGGCAGGGTCAGGCCCTCGCCGTCGGCCCAGGCGCGCAACAGGGCGTCGGGGATCTGGATCAGGCAACCGGCGCCGTCGCCGACCAGCGGATCGGCGCCCACGGCCCCGCGGTGATCGAGGTTGACCAGGATCTGCAGGCCGGCCGTGATCACTTCGTGCGATTTGCGGCCCTTGATATTGGCCACAAAGCCCACGCCGCACGAGTCATGCTCGTTCGCCGGATCGTACAGTCCCTGCTTCGGGGGAAACCCCATCTCGTCCTCGTAAACCCACGTCAAATACGCACGCCGAAACGCGGCCGAACCTCACATTCTTGAGAGGCTGGTCGTGTTCGCGGGCATTTACCCGGCAAGATCACCCCTTGTCGATGGGCGGAAAGCTGAAGCTGGGGAAGATTTTTCTAATGCCTGCCGCGACGGCGCCTAGCGCGCCGTGACCGTGGGCTTGCCGGCGCAGCCGATCCAGCCCGCGCCGGCTCGGCGGTAGACCATGAGCGTGTAGAGGCCCGGCGGGACCTTGCGCAGGTAGAAGGTCCTGGTGAAGCCGCTCTGCTCGCCGAACGGGTTCTTGTAGTAGGCCGCGACATCGGGTCGCTTCTGGTCCATCCGCAGGTCGCCGACGAAGGCGCCTTGCGGGCCCTTCAGCACGACGAATCCGTTCGGCGAAGTGATCTGCTTTCCGAGTTCGGACAGCCAGCCGGAGACCGCGAAGGTCGCCTCCCCCCCTTCGCCCGGGGTCAGCTGGGCCTGCTCGACGTTGCAATTGCCGCTGATCACGGCCGAGGCCACGATCGCGGTGGTCTTGGCGTTCGGGGGAACCAGCAGCGGCATGGTGGTGACTGCCCGTGGCGGAGCGACGGAGCCCAGCACACGGTCGATCCGCGCGACGGCTTCGGGGGACGCCGGCGGCCCCTCGCCCTCCCCGAACCGCAGGCTGGATTCGATGACCTCCAAGACGATGAGGTTCGGCTTGAAGCGGTCGATGAGGTCCTGCCGCCAGAATCCGTCCTGGTTGTGGGCCAGTACGATGCGGCTGAAGTGGGGGAAGAGGAACGGCAGCATCTCATTGGAGAACGAGTCCCGGGTCATCAGGAGAACCGGCTTGCCGGTCTCGCCGGTGTCGATCACCAGCGGCGCGGTCCAGTCCTGCTTGGGCGTGAGGTAGATGATGCGGCGCCTGGCCTCGCCCGGCAGGTTGTCGAGGTGCGGGTAGTCCAGGCGGACGAAGCTCGAGACGCCCAGCATCAGCGCCATGTCCCGCGGGCCCCGCAGGCCGAGCTCGACGCGCTGGAAGTCGGAGATCGGTTTCGGGCCGTCGGTCAGGCCCATGGTGTGCAGCCGGTTCATCAGCCCGACGTAGCCGGCGTAGGCGCCGTAGCCCGTCCAATGGGTGTCGAGGCGGCTGAAGGTCTCCTGGCCGGCGTCCGTCGCCTGGCGGACCATCGGGTAGAGATAGAGCGCCTCGCCCGCCCCGGTCGCCGCGGCGAGCTTCGGCAAGAGGATGGCGGAGCGGTTCGGGCCCGGGCCATGGTACCAGGCCGGCGCGTGCTGCGGGTAGGTCGTCTCCTTCGACGGTGGGACGACGATCAGGTAGGGCATGCCGTGCGCCCGGCCGTATTCGGTGCGGCCGGCGACCGTGACCAGCCAGCTGCGGATCTGCGGCCCGAGCAGCGCCGGGTCGCCCCGCGCGTCGCCCAGGTGGCTGTCGTTGTCATAGAACAGCCAGCCATCGCGGCCGACGATCACCCGGTTCGAACCGCTGACGCCGGCCAGCATGCGCACGCGGTTGAGCACGGCGATCAGGTGTGGCCGGATCGGGAAGCGGTCGGCCACATAGGCGTCAGCGGCCTTGCGGAAGGCGGCAACGTCCTGGAGGCGCCGGGGCCAGGCCGGGCGTTCGGCCAGCACCCGGTTCTCCTGGATGCCCGGGGCGGGGATCCAGCGCGGCGCGAGCCAGGCGGCGGCCATCAGGGCCAGGATGGTCCCGATCAGCAGCCGCCAGTGGAGTCGCGAGGCGAGCACGAGGTCAGAACCTGAAATAGAGGAAGGGGTTGAGGCTCGACCCCACCAGGATGGCGATCGAGAGCACAAAGCCCGCCGCCAGTAGCGGGATCGGCAGGGCGTGCACGCTGCGGGTCTCCAGGCGGGCCGGCAGGTCGGGCCTGGGCGGCTCGGCGCGGGGCGTGCGCAGGCGCTCCATCAGGGCCGGCAGCAGCGGCGCGGCGAGCAGCGAGCCGGCGGCGAGGGCGGCCATCGACTGGGCGTTGAGCAGGAGCGAAAGCCCCGGATCCGGCGGCAGGAACTGGCCGGGCTGGGCCATGGTCGCCAGGTAGTGCAGGGCCTGCGGCAGGCTGTCGGCGCGGAAGAACACCCAGCCCACCATCACCACCAGGACCGCATAGAGGTGGCGCAGCGGCCGAGGCGCGGCTTCCAGGGCGCGGCCAAGCCCGAACCGCTCCAGCATCAGGAAGCCGCCGTGGAAGAGGCCCCAGACGATGAACCGCCAGGCCGCGCCGTGCCAAAGGCCGGTGAGGAAGAAGACGATCAGGAGGTTGCGCACCGTGCGCCACTGGCCGCCCCGGTTGCCGCCCAGCGGGATGTAGACGTAGTCGCGGAACCAGGACGACAGGCTCATGTGCCAGCGGCGCCAGAAGTCGGTGATCGACTGAGCGACATAGGGGTAGTCGAAGTTCTTCGGGAAGGTGAAGCCGAGCAGGAAGGCGAGCCCGATGGCCATGTTCGAATAGCCGCAGAAGTCGAAATAGATCTGCAGGGTGTAGGCCCAGACCCCGACCCAGGCCGTGGTCGCATCGAGCCGCATCAGGTCGGCGGCGAAGGCGTGGTCGGCGAGCGGGGCCACGGTGTTGGCGATCAGCACCTTCTGGCAGAGGCCGACGATGAAGTACTGCATCCCCAGACCCAGGTGGGCGGTCTTGCGCCGGTCGCCATGCATCTCATCGCGGATGTCGGCGTAGCGGACGATCGGGCCGGCGATCAGGTGCGGGAACATCAGGATGTAGGCGGCGAACCGCGTGAGATCCCGCTCCACCTTCACCGATCCGCGGTGCACGTCGACGGCGTAGGAGACGAGCTGGAAGGTGAAGAAGGAGATGCCCAGCGGCAGCGCCTGATGGACCTCGGGCAGCGGGGCGTTGGGCAGGAGCTGGTTGAGGTTGTGGGCCAGGAACTCGGAATATTTGAAGAAGCCCAGGACCGCGAAGTCGGCGGCCGCCAGCCCGGCCAGTATGGTCAACCGCCCGCGCCGTCCCGCGGTCGCGTCGAGCCATCTCGAGCCCGCGTAGTTCAGCCCGATCAGCCCCAGCAGGAGGAAGACATAGGCCCCCTCCCCCCAGACATAGAAGACCGCGCTGCCGGTCAGCAGGGCGCCGGCCCGCCAGCCCGAGACGTAGTAGCCAAGCAGGAAGACCGGCACGAAATAGAAGATGAAGATGATCGAGCTGAAGACCACGCCCTGAACCCCCTCCGGACGGCGCGATCAGGACTTCGGCGCGGGCGTGGCGGGCGCCGCGGCGGGCGCGGCCACGGCGCCCAGGGCGGCGGGATCCGGGTTCTCGGCGATGGCGATCTGGCGGATGAGGAATCCGCCGCCAGGCTTGTCCTCCACGTCGAAGCGGATCTGGTCGATCGTCGACTGCACCCAGTCCGGCCCGCCCACCGCCAGGCGGCTCATGTCGTAGACCAGGGTGGTGGTCTCACCCACCTTCGGATTGGCGCCGTAGAGCGGCTTGCCGAGGAAATTGATCGTCTCGGGATGGGTCGCGGTCGAATAGTAGAGCGCGCCGTCCCAGACCGCGGCCGGCGCCGTGCGCGTCAGCCGCACCAGCACCAGCGGATATTGCCCGCCCGGAACGTTCAGTCCCTTCGGCGAGCGGATCGTCGGGTCGGCGATGGTCACGGCGATGCCCGAGCCCGGGGCCGGCGTGATCTTGCTGCCCAGCGCGGTGAAGCCATCGGTCGAACCGTCGAAGGTCCAGAGCTTGACGGTCTTGAGCGGGGCGCCATTGAGCTCGAAGGCGCTCGTGGCGGCGTTCCAGCGCACCGGCCCCGGACGCTCGACGATGGGGCCCGCCGAAGCCGCCGGCGCCCGGGCCTTGTCGGTGGGCCGCCCGCAGGAGGCCAGGACCGCAGCCGCCCCGACCAGGACGAGCGAGGCGGCGATCCGGGTCAAACGCGTCACTGCGGCAGTCTCCATCGGCGGGCCGCGGGGGCGGCGGATTCGACCGGAGGTTTAGCATGGCCTCGCGCCGCGGCCACGCCGCCGTGCGGGTTTCACCGCGCACGGCCCGTTGACAGCATCCGGCGAGCGCCCATCCTCGCGGTCCTTGGAAACCGGGGGGGATCCTGACGATGTCCGCGACGACGACCCATCCAAGCGGCGTGGCGGAGGACCGGCACGTCTCCATCGACGCGGTCCGAGGCTTCGCGGTCCTGGGCATCCTGTTGATGAACATCGTCGGCATGGGTTTGCCGGCCTTCGCCTATGTCGACCCGACCTATGCCGGTGGCTCGACGGGCGCGGACCTGTGGACCTGGGCGGTCAACAACGTGCTGACCGACGGCAAGATGCGGGCGCTGTTCACGATGCTGTTCGGGGCCAGCGCGGTGCTGATCGCCGAGCGCGCCGAAGGCGGGCGCCCCGGCCCGATGCAGACCCACTACCGGCGGATGTTCTGGCTGTTCGTGATCGGGATGGCCCACGCCTATTTCCTTTGGTGGGGCGACATCCTGGTGACCTACGCCCTGGCCGGGCTGTTCATCTTCCCGTTCCGCAAACTCGATTGGCGGCTGCAGGTCGGGATCGGCGTGGCGATCCTGGCCGCCCTCCTCGGCCTGAACCTGTTCGAAGCCCGGGAACTGGCGGCGATGCACGCCGCGGCCATGGGTCCGCAGGCGACGCCGGAAGCGCTGAAGGCCTGGCAGGAGGCGTCGCAACTGGTGGCGCCGTCCGCCGACCTGGGACGGCAGGAGATCGCCGGCTATCGCGGCGGGTTCATCGAGGCCTTCCAGGTGCGCGCGCTGGCCGCCCGGCTGATCCAGACCTACCTGATGCCGACCAACGAGATCCCGGAAGCCATCGGCCAGATGTTCCTCGGCATGGCGCTCTTCCGGACCGGATTCTTCACGCTCCGGTGGTCGACCCGCGCCTATCTGGCGATGATCGCCGTGGGCTATCTGGCCGCCGTCCCGGCCACGGCCTGGATCGCCTGGAAAATCTGGCGCGCGGGCTTCGAGCCGCTGACCCTGAACCGCCTGGAAGACTGGCAGCAGGTCACCCGACCAATGGTCGGCCTGGCCCACGCCAGCGTCGTCTTGCTGATCGTCCGGTCGGGCGCCGCGCAGGCCCTGGTCAACCGGCTGGCCGCGGCCGGGCGGATGGCCTTCTCCAACTATCTGATGACCTCGATCATCACGACGCTGGTGTTCTGCGGCTTCGGCCTGGGGTTCTACGGGAAGCTCTCGCGCTTCCAGGAGCTGGCGGTGGTCGCAGGCGTGTGGGTGTTCATCCTGGCCTGGAGCCGGCCGTGGCTCGCGCGGTTCCACTACGGGCCGTTCGAATGGGCCTGGCGCTCGCTGGTGCGCTGGAGCCCGCAGCCGTTCGTCCGCCGCCGTTCAGGACCGGCCGCGGCGGCTGTTTGAGACCGATCGGGGGATCTTCGCGATGGTACCAGCTCTCGGGCTCGAACCGAGGACCTCTAGATCCACAATCTAGCGCTCTAACCAACTGAGCTAAGCCGGCACATCGCGAGGGGGGTTTCTAGTCGCGCGCCGCCATCCGATCAAGTCACCGGCGCCCGGGAACGTTTCAATCGGCGAGCAGCGGGCGACGATAGCGGCGGCTGCCGGCCAATTCCCGCCCGTCGCGCAGGCGCACGAGGAAATCGCCGGTCGGCTTGGACTCCACCGCCGCGACCGCTTCGCGCCGCACCAGCCGGGAACGATGGATGCGCACGAAGCCATCCGCCTGGAGGCGCCGGTGCATCTCCGACAGTGAGGCGCGGTGCAGAAGACCGGCCCCGCCACGATGGAGCTCCACGTAGTTGCCGGCCGCTTCGACCCAGACGACCTCGGCGAGCGCTACGAAATGGCGGCGTGCGCCGTCGCGGACCTCCAGCACCTCGGCGGCCGCCGCTCCCGTCGGCTGGGCGCGAGCCCGGAGCGTCCGCCAGACGACGTAGACGCCGACGATCGTCGCATAGACCAGGACGTCCTTGCGGAACTCGTAGGGCCAGTCGCCGAGCGGGCCGAGGGGATCGTAGTAGCCGCCCACGACGCGATAGACGCCCCAGCGCGCCGCGCCGATCGTCAGCACATGGGCCAGGGAGACGGCAACCGCGGCTAGGGCGTGGACGGCGATCTTCCGGCCCCAGGGTCCGCGGGCGGGCCAGAAGCGCCGCGTGAGCGCCGTCACGAACGGCGAGATCCCCAGGAAGAACAGTCCGCTCGACCCCTCCCAGACCATGGGCTCCCAAAGCGCGACCGCCTTGCCGGCGCGTGCGTACTCGTCGGCGACGTTCAGGGCGTTGAAGTAGAGGAAAACCACCAGCACGGCCGCGGCGACGCCGGTGAAGAACAGGTCCTCGCGCGGATTGGCGATGACAACAGCATCCGCCGCTCGCGTGTCCTCAGCCTGGCTCAATGCCATTCCTTCGCATCCGGGATTCGGCGCGGGCCAGAATGGGTCGCCCGCCGTCCGCTGTGAAGGGTGCTTCCGCGCAAAGAAAAAGCCCCGGAGGCTTGCGCCGCCGGGGCTTGATCCTGGTCCGTTCGCGACGGGTCAGCCCTTCGGCAGGACCCAGCGGAGCGGGATGCGAACCGTGCCGCCGTCGACAGGCGCGCCGTCCTTGGACAGCGGGCGCATCTTGAACAGCTTGCTCGCCTTGAGCGTCGCCTCGCCGAAGCCCGCTTCGGGCGGGGTCTCGGAGATCACCGAGCAGTTGTCGAGAGTCCCCCGGGCGCTCACCGTGCAGCTGATCGTCGCCGAGCCTTCAATGCTCATGCGCGAAGCCCGCTCGGGGTAGTACCGCGAGAGATCCTCGGCATTCGGCTTACGCGACCAGTCCGGTTGCGTGATGACCGACTCGTGGACGACCGGCGGCGGCGGAGCCGGCGGCTTCGGCTCCTCGATCCGGTGCTCCACCGGGGGAACCGGCAGCGGCGGGATCGAGGGGACGTCAGGAACCGCAACCGGCGGACGCGGCTGCAGCTTGGGCGGCGGCGGCGGCGGGGTGTTCGGCGGCGGCGGAGGCGGCGGCGGAGGCGGCGGAGGCGGCACGGGCTTGATCAGCGCCACATCCGTCACGTCGTCGGAGTACTCCTTGAAGTTCGGCTCGAACTTGCTCTTCCATAGATAGAAGGCCAGCGCGGCGTGGACGACCACCGCGATGATGAGCGCGATGATCAGACCCTTCTGGCGTTTCGGCCGGGGGTCGTCGAACGGGTTGTGGCTGCCGGACAGAGGAGCCGGTGCGGCGCCACGCGATGATGTATCAGCCATGCGCGCGCCTCACTTGTTATTATCTTCGCCGACCAGGGCCACGCTGTAGAAATTGTTGTCCTGCAGCATGTTCATGACGGCCATAAAGTCGCCGTAGATCACGTTCTTGTCGCCACGAATGAAGATCCGCTCGTGGGTCGGGTCACGTTTGGCGCCGACCTGCTTGCGAAGATCGTCACCGAGCGAGGCGAGGTCCGTCGGGAAGTCCTGGATGAAGATCCGGCCGTTGGACTGGATCGAGATATAGACCGGCTTGGGCGGGTTGGTGCCCGGCTTGGCGACCGCCGGAGGAAGCTCCACCTTCACCGTGACGGCCGCCAGAGGGGCCGCCACCATGAAGATAATCAGCAGGACCAGCATGACGTCCACGAACGGCGTGACGTTGATGCTGCTGTTCGCTTCTTCTTCGTACTTGCCGCCGCCAGAGCCTGAAAGCTTGGCTCCCATCTGGCTTACGCTCCTTTGTCGAGCTGCCGGGAGATCGCGTTCATCAGTTCAGCCACAAAGCCTTCCGTCCGCGCGCCGTAGGCGGAGATCCGCGTCTGGAAGTAGTTGTAGAAGATAACCGACGGAATGGCCGCGAACAGACCAAGGCCCGTAGCGAGCAGGGCTTCGGCGATGCCGGGCGCCACGACCGCGAGGTTGGTGGTGTTGGTGTTCGCGATCCCGATGAACGAGTCCATGATCCCGTAGACGGTGCCGAACAGCCCGATGAACGGACCGTTGGAGCCGACCGAGGCCAGGAACTGCATGCCGCTGGAAAGTCTGCGGGTCAGCGAGGCCTGGACGGCGGCGACGGCGTGCTCCGCGCGGTTGAGCGTGGTGTCGCGATGCTCGCCGGCCACTTGCAGACCAGCCTGACGCGACAGCTCGACTTCCTGAGCGGCCGCAGCAGCCATGTCCGCCAGCGGATTGCCGTCGAACTCTTCGGCCACCGCGATGCGGCCCATGTCGTTGATCGACTTCGCGCCGCGGAAGGCTTCGAGGAAGCTGTCCGAAACGCGGTTCAGGGCGCGGAACTCGAGAAGCTTGGTGATCAGCAGTGTCCAAGAGAACACCGAGGCCAGCAGCAGGCCGAGCATCACGACCTTCACGACAGGCTTGGCGTCCATGAACATGGTGCCGATGCCCATCTTACCCGCGTGTTTCATTTGCGGGGGCAGGTTCGCGTCCGCAGAAGCATCCGCGGCGGGAGCGGCGGCCGGAGCCGCAGCGGGAGCAGCGGCCGGAGCCGCGGCGGCCGCAGGGGCGGCGGGAGCGGCGTTCTGGGCGAACGCCGGAACACTCGCCATCAGCGCAACGGCGCCGACGAGAGCGATGAAAGGGGTCTTCAGTTTGTTGTCGAACATCTGTCGCCAGTTCCTGGTTGGTCTAGCACGATTGGCCGGAGGGTCGTCGCGCGAGAGCGTCTCCACCCTAGTTGAAACAATCCCGACGCCCAGAACCGATTGCTCGGGACGGAACATCAGGCCGCTGTCGCTGCGCCGCGACCCGTAACGCCTGTTCCCAACACGAATGCAGGAGCAACGTTCCGAAGGCGCGAGGCCACCTCGTTAACCCCAAGGGGCGTCGGAGGTCTTGCCGCAATCTTAGAGGTGCGGCCCCGGTCCTTTGGCAACCCCTTAATGAGGCGTCAAGAGGGCACACGATAACGGGGTCTTGCGAAACTTCCGCGACTGCCTATGCGCACCGCGCTGCACAATTCTTCAGCGGTGATGAGCAGTAGATAATTTCCACCCAAGCGCGAGTATATTGCTGCAGCGCAGCATCGGCGGCCCAATCGCAATCCTGAGGCGCGAGCGCGTCGATCCGATTACAGGCGGTTGTGATGCAGTCGGCGGCGCATGGACATCGACGCGCCCGCCCGGACCGGGAGGGATGGTGCCTGGGGGCGGATTCGAACCACCGACACGCGGATTTTCAATCCGCTGCTCTACCAACTGAGCTACCCAGGCGAAGGCCGCCGTCGCGGGGAGCCGCGTCTATAGAAGAGGCTCTTTCGGAAGTCCAGCGAGGGGCCGATCAGTCCTCGTCCCCGGCGTCGCCAGGGGTCTCGGGGTCCTCGGTGGCCGGCACGGCGTAGTGCCCGCTCAACCACCGGTGCAGGTCGACATCGGCGCAACGGCCCGAACAGAAGGGTCGATGGTCCGCAACCGCCGGCTTGCCGCAGATCGGGCATTTCGCCGCACTCATGCTTGCCTCACGTCCAGACGCTCGCGCGGGCAGGCCGGATCCGGCCCGATCGTAAAGCGCGCGCCGATCTGGCCGGCGAGCAGGAGAGCGAGCGGTGATGCGGCCTCGGCCACCGCTGGGGCGCAGGTGACCGCGAACCGGGCGCCCGGCGCGCCGGCGGCTTCGGCCTCGATGCGGCGGATCAACTGCTGAGCCAGGGTCCGGTCGCTTGGGCGTCCGTCTTCGCGGCACAGGCGCTCGGCGAGCGGCCGGGTCCTGCGCGGCAGGGACAGCTCCATGGTTCCAAATCGCCCCACCGGACCGATCGAGACGCCGGGGTTGTCCGGCGCGAAGGCGGCGCGCGCGGCGGCCATCAGGGCGTTGCCGTCGTGCCCGCGGCCCACCAGGTCGATCACCACGATGCCGCCGAGCCCCTTCAGACGCAGGAGGCGGGCCGCCATGCCCAGCGCCGCGAGATTGGCCTGGCGGGTGACGCGCTTGGCGTCCGAGCCCTTGCGCTCGCCCAGGTCGACGTCGATGGCGGTGAGCGCGCGGGTGGGCTCTATGGCGAGCACGCCGCCGCCCGGCAGGGCGTGGAGCGTCTCCAGCGCCTCCTCCTCGGCCTCGTCGGCCACTTGGCGCGCGCTTCGATTTTCGACCAGCAGCCCGCCAGGTGTCATCGCGCGCAGGTCCGCGGCTACGTCCGGCGCGGGCGTAACCAGGCGCGGCGCGCCCTCGGCGGGTCCAAAGGCGCGGGCGACCGCGAGCTTCCCACGCCGCGGCTCGCCTCGAATCTCGACATCGAGCGCCTGACCGCGCACCGGGCGGGCGTCGGGCCGAAAGGGCAGGATGGCCTCCGCGCCGGATCCGAGATCGAGGAAGGCGGTCCCCAGCGCCGGCTCCAGGCTCGCCACTCGCGCCACCAGACGCGCGCCCAGCACCAGGCGCGGGTCGTCGTCGTCGCGGCGGACAAGCAGCCGTTCAGGCCGTCCGTCGAGCGTCACGACCCCGCGGGTCTCACCGATCCCCCGGTCCAGATAGATGCGGCGCTCGCTCATGGCCGACGATAGCCCAGGCCGGCCAGCAGGTTGACGGTTTCATGGAGCGGCAGGCCGACGACGCCCGAATAAGACCCCTGCAGCGTGATGACAAAGGCCCCGGCCCGCCCCTGGATCGCATAGCCGCCGGCCTTGCCCGTCCCCTCCCCCGAGGCGAGGTAGTCCGCGACATCGGCGGGAAGCAGGCGTTTGAAATGCACGCGGCTTTCGACAAGGCGGCCCACCGACCGCCCGCCCGGCGCGACCAGGGTGAGCCCGGTGAGCACGCGGTGCGCGCGCCCGGACAGAAGCTCCAGGCAGGCTCGCACCTCCGCCGCGGTCTCGGCCTTAGGCAGCACGCGGCGCCCCAGCGCCACCACCGTGTCGGCGGCCAGGATGTAGCTGTCCGCATGCCGCGCGGCGACGCCTGCGGCCTTCTCGCCGGCCAGGCGCAGGGCCAGGCGGCGCGGCGTCTCGTCCTTCAAAGGGGTTTCGTCAACCTCGGCGGCCTCCACCAGATCCGGCTCGAACCCGATCTGGCGCAGAAGGTCGAGCCGCCTGGGACTTGCGGAGGCCAGCACAAGGCGCTGCGGCGATGGCGGCACGGCGGCCGGACGCGTCTAGCGGACGCGGAACGTGATGCGGCCCTTGGTGAGATCGTAGGGCGTCATCTCCACGAGCACCTTGTCGCCGGCCGACACACGGATGCGGTTCTTGCGCATCTTGCCGGCGGTGTGGGCGATGATCTCGTGGTCATTCTCAAGTTTCACGCGGAAGGTTGCGTTGGGCAGGACTTCGCTGACCGTGCCCGGAAACTCCAACAATTCTTCTTTCGCCATGCAGGCTCCAAACCGAGGATAAAATGACGGCCCGCGCCTTTAGGTGAGGTCGCGAGCCGCAGCTAACACCCGAATTATAGCGCACCGTGCGGGGCGAGGTCGATGGGCGTCGGGCCAGGGTCGCCAAAGCGCTCGGCGATGCGCCGCGCCAGCGCGTCCCGCACCTCGCGATAGGCCTCCAGGCGCGCTTCGCGCGAGCCGTCCGTGAGCGTCGGATCGACAGTCGGCCAGTACTCGATCTCCGCCGCCCTCCCCCGAGCGAGCTCGACGGCGCGATGCTGGGCTTCCGGCGTCAGGGAGACAACGAGGTCGAAGGAGCTGTCCTCCAGCTCGTCGAAGGTCTTCGGCCGATGGCTGCCCAGATCGCATCCGAGCTCCGCCATCACCGCCTGTACGAACGGGTCCACACCGGCGGCGACGTCTTCGTCCGACGTCTCGTCGTGCACCGCGTCCGGGAGCCTCAGGCCACAGCTGTCCACATAGACCTTGTCGCCGACCATATGCTTCAGGAGCGCTTCGGCCATCGGCGAGCGGACCTGATTGAGGTTGCAGGCGAAAAGGACCGCGCCCGGTTGCGGCGGCGAGGCGTCAGCCGGCATGGAGGCCTAACCCCGCCAATGCAGGGCGCAGATCAGGGTGAAGAGCCGGCGCGCCGTGTCGAGGTCCGTCTCGATCTTGCCGGACAGGCGGGTCTGGAGGAGTTCGGACGCCTCGTTGTGCAGGCCCCGGCGGCCCATGTCCAAGGCCTCGATCTGGGCCGGCGTCGAGTTGCGGATCGCCTGGTAGTAGCTCTCGCAGATCAGGAAATAGTCTTTGATCAGGCTGCGGAACGGCGACAGCGACAGGATGTGGCGCTTTTCATAGCCGGGGCCGCGGACGTCCAACACCAGGCGGTTCTCGACCAGCCCCATGTGCAGGTCGTAGGGGCCTGAGGACGCGCCCTCCGGATGGAAATGGTTTTCCTCCAGGAGGTCGAAGATGGCGATCTGCCGCTCCTGCTCCTGGTCGCGCGAGACCGCCGCGAGCGACTCTTCGTCGAGCTCGACGGTCTGCAGGCGATGCATCTGGCGGTCGTCGTCGGCCATGCGTGTTCCGGGGCGTCGCCCACGCTTTATGGCATTCCGCACCCCCGCGTCATCCCGCACCTGCGAACAACGCCGGACGCCATAAAGAAATACGCCCGGCGCGGGGTGCGCCGGGCGTATCTGGAAACCGATCTGGAAGACGTCTCAGGCGGCGCTGCGGGCCTCGCGGAAGGACACGAGCCGCCCCGCGGTTTCGTCCCACAGGGCGAGCTTGGCGCATCGGAAGCTCTCCCAAAGCCCGATACGGCTCACCGGCCGGAGTTCCGGGTGATCCCTCAGGACCTTGGAGAGCCGATAGAACGGTATCCGGCTCGACAGGTGATGGACGTGGTGGATGCCGATATTGGCGGTGAACCAGCGCAGCACCGGCGGCAGGTCGTAGTGTGAGCTCCCGGTGAGCGCGGCGTGATCGCGTTTCCACTCGCCGTTCCGCGCCCAGACCGCGCCCTCGAACTGGTGCTGCACATAGAAGAGCCAGACGCCGATCGTGGCGGCCAGCAGCATGGTGACCACGTTGACGATCAGCACCGGGGCCGCGCCGAACAGCCAGACCAGGGCCGCCAGGCCTGCCAGCGCCGCCAGGCCGTTGCCCATGACGCTGACCCACGGACGCCAGCCCTGGCGCATCATGCCGACCGGCAACCGCTGCATGATGAAGAACACAAAGGCCGGGCCCAGGCCGAACATCACCAGCGGGTGACGATAGAGGCGATAGCCGAGCTGGCGCATCGGCGTGAGCGCGGCGTACTCATCCACGGTCAGGGTCTCGATGGCGCCAAGCCCGCGCCGGTCGAGATTGCCGGACGTCGCGTGGTGGATGGCGTGGGTCTGGCGCCAATAGTCGTAGGGCGTAAGCGTGAAGACCCCGATCGCGCGGCCCACCCAGTCGTTGGCCTGGCGCGGACCGAAGAACGATCCATGGCCGCAGTCGTGCTGGATCATGAACAGCCGCACGAGGAAGGCCGCGGCCGGAACTGTCAGCAAAAGCGCCGCCCACCACCAGCCGTGGGCGTGCAGCGCCCAAGCGAGCGCCCAGATCGCCAATAGGGGAACGATCGTCACTACGATCTCAAAAATGCTCCGGCCGGTCTTCGGCTCGCGATAGGGCGCGAGCGTCTTGGACCAGGCTCCGGCAGGCGGGGCTTCAGCGGCCATTCTCTGGCTTTCGCAAGAATCGTTGGGAAGTCGACATTATATGCCCAACATCAAGGTTTCATTGCGACCAAAGGTTCAATCCTGTCCCATTCGGATCGCCGCCGAGCGGGCGTGCGCCGGCAGGCCCTCGGCCTCCGCCAGCGCGATCGTCGCCGGGGCGAGGCGGGCGAAGGCGGCCTCGTCACATTTCACGATCGAGGTGCGCTTCAGGAAATCGTAGAGCGACAGGCCGGAGGAAAACCGCGCCGCGCGGCTGGTGGGCAGCACGTGGTTCGAGCCAGCGACATAGTCGCCGATCGCCTCCGGCGCGTGCCGGCCCAGGAAGATCGCGCCGGCGTGACGCACCCGGTCGGCCAACCGCTCCGGATCGTCCATGGCGAACTCGACGTGCTCCGGCGCGATCCGGTCGACCAGCCGCGGGGCTTCGTCGAGCGGAGCGATCACCACCGCGCCATGGTTGCGCCAGGAGGCCGCGGCGTCCTGGCCGGTGGAAAGCGCCGAGAGCTGTACGAGCACAGCGGCTTCCACCTTCGCGGCGAAGGCCTCGTCGTCGGTGATGAGGATCGCCTGGGCGGCAGGGTCGTGCTCGGCCTGCGACAGGAGGTCGGCGGCGATCCAATCGGGTTTGTTGGCGCCATCAGCCACCACCACGATCTCTGAGGGACCCGCGAGCGCGTCGATGCCGACCGCGCCATAGACCCGGCGCTTGGCCGCCGTCACGAAGGCGTTGCCCGGTCCCACGATCTTGTCGACCGGCTGGATGGGCCCGGCGCCATAGGCCAGGGCCGCGACGGCCTGGGCGCCGCCGACCCGCCAGATCTCATGGACGCCGGCCGCCTTCGCCGCGGCCAGCACTGCCGGCTGCAGACGCCCCGGCGGTGTGACCATCGCGATGCGCTGCACGCCAGCCACCGCGGCGGGAACCGCATTCATCAGCACGGTGGAAGGATAGGCGGCGCGCCCGCCCGGCACATAGATCCCCACGGCCTCGATCGGCGTCCAACGCCAGCCGAGCTCGACGCCCGCCTCGTCGGTGAAGCGCAGGTCGGCTGGGCGCTGGCGGGCGTGGTAGCTGCGGATGCGCTCGGCGGCGAAGGCGATGGCGTCGCGAACGGCCTGCGGACAGGCCGCCGCCCCGGCTTCGATCTCGGCTTCGCTGACCCGGATCGATTGCTCATCCAGCGAGACGCCGTCGAACGCCTTGGCGAATCGCAGGAGGGCGGCAAGCCCTTCGGCGCGGACCGCGGCGATGACGTCGCGCACGACGGCGTCGACCTCTTCCGGCGTCTCGCGGCGCTCGTCCACGAAGGCCGAAAAGGCCGTCTCGAAATCGGGGTCTGTGAAGCGGAAGCGGCGCATGGCGCGGCTTCTTTAGCGGCGCGCGGGCGCGAGCGCCATGGCGGCGCGCCTAGTCCTTATGCGAGGGCGCGCGCGGCGTCGGCCAGGGCTCGGAGACGTCGGCCAGCACGGCGTCCACGCATTCGACCGCGGCCCGCAGGTCGCCGCCGCCGGCGCAGCTGATGGTGACCATGCCCCCCGGCGCCTCGCCAGCGTCGAAGGTCACCGCCAGCACCTCGAGCACGGCGTGCCTGGCGTTGCGGCGGATCTTGCGCGCCTGGACCTTCATCACGCCACCAAGCTGCAGGGCCGAGCGGACCCGCTCGCTACCGCCGGATTCCCAGCAATAGCGGTTGAAGGCGATGGTCAGCAGCCGGGCCTTGGCCTCGTAGGTGATGTCGCCGATCTTGGCGACGGCGTCCTGCATGGCCGCGGAGATGATCGCTAGATCGTCGGCGTCCTGGGCCAGTAGGCGAAGCGGCGCGGTCTTGGCCATCGGCTCAGTCCTCGTCGCCCTCGCCGTCGCCCTTGATGCGGCGGATCTGGGCGCCGCAGGCGCCGAGTTTCTCCTCCAGCCGCTCGAACCCGCGGTCGAGGTGGTAGACGCGGTTGACCATGGTCTCGCCCCGCGCCGCCAGGCCCGCGATCACCAGGCCCACCGACGCCCGAAGGTCGGTCGCCATCACCTGGGCGCCCGTCAAGCTGGCGACGCCCCGTATGCGGGCCTCTCCGCCCTGCACCACGATGTCGGCGCCCAGCCGCGCCAGTTCCGGCGCATGCATGAAGCGGTTCTCGAAGATGGTCTCCTTGATGACGCTTTCACCCTCGGCCAGGGTCATCAGCGCCATGAACTGCGCCTGTAGGTCGGTGGCGAAGCCGGGATAGACCCCGGTCTCGACTTCGACGGCCTTCAGCAGCGCGCCATTACGCCGGACGGTCAGGCCGTCGTTGTGCGGCGTCACCTCGACGCCCGCCTCCACCATCTTGTCGATCAGCGCTTGGATGAAGTCGCTGCGCGTGCGCGTCAGCCGAACCTCCCCGCCCGCCATGGCCGCGGCCACGGCATAGGTCCCGGTCTCGATCCGGTCGGGCATCACCGCGTGCGTCGCGCCGTGCAGCCGGCTGACGCCCTGGATGCGGATCACTGCCGTCCCAGCGCCGCTGACCTTCGCGCCCATGGCGTTCAGGCAGTCGGCGAGATCGACCATCTCCGGCTCGCAGGCGCAGTTGGTCATCACCGTCTCGCCGGCCGCCAGCACGGCCGCTAGCATGGCGTGCTCCGTGGCGCCGACGGAATTGAATGGGAAGTCGATCTGGCCGCCGCGCAGGCCGCCAGGCGCCTGGGCGTAGACATAGCCCTCGTGCAGGTCGATCCGGGCGCCCAGCGCCTCCAGCGCCTTCAGGTGCAGGTCGACCGGCCGCGCCCCGATGGTGCAGCCGCCGGGCAGCGAGACCTTCGCCTGGCCGGTCCGCGCCACGAGCGGCCCAAGCACATTGAATGACGCGCGCATCTGACGGACCAGATCATAGGGCGCGATGGCGCTGACGATCTCGCGCGTACGCAGCAGAGTCTCGGGCCCATCCTCGCCGTTCGACTCCACGACTTCGGTCCCTAACCGCTGCAGCAGCTTGCCGAGGAACCGGGTGTCGGCCAGGCGCGGCATGTTGGTCAGCCGCAGCGGTTCTTCGGTCAAAAGGCTCGCGGCCATCAGCTTGATGGCCGAATTCTTGGCGCCGCTGATCGGGATCTCGCCCTGCAGCCGCGCGCCGCCGATGATGGCGATGCGGTCCAATCCCAATCCTTCGAAACGGCCGCGCTTTCGGGAGATCCCAGCGGCGGCGCGAGCCGTGATATCTAGCCTGCGGCGCAGCGCCGCGCAAAGGCCCGCTCAGCCCCCGTCGCTTTTCCTGTCGGGTTTGACCGTGGTCGCGCCACGGTCGCCGGCCTTGCGCCGCCGCAGGTTCGCCCGCAGCGCCTGGCTGAGCTTCGCCTCGCGCTCCGAGGCGGCGTCCTTCAGGGGCTTTTCAGGTGGCGGCATGGGCCAAGGGGTGCGGCGCTACGCCCGGCCCGTCAAGATCGCCCGCGCGGATTGGGGCTTCACGCGGCCCGCCCGGTTGGCTATAGCCGCGCCTCGCCATTCGCCGCGATAGCTCAGTGGTAGAGCGCATCCTTGGTAAGGCTGAGGTCCAGGGTTCGAATCCCTGTCGTGGCACCATGGTTCCTCCAACGTTTTCAGAGCGTTGGGGGAACCACCAATTCCTCAAAATTCACTCGAAAGTGCGCTGGTAAGCGCATGGTAAGCGCCGTGACGGGCGAATTCGTGTCGCGTTGCCGAGCCTGCACCAAGAAAAACGGCTGTGTGGGTGACGAATCGCGAAGCGATTTTCTGCGTCCGCAGGGAGGTCAGAGCCGCGGGTGACGCCTCCGGGCGAAGTCTGCAATGCGCTGCCAGCGGCTACTCAGTCAGCGGCGGCAATCCACCGCGGCCCGCCGGCAATTGACCCCAAAATCGGACTCACTCGCAATTGTGGCGCTAGTTGACGGTTCTCTGTGTGGTCTCGGCGCTTGGCCGCGCCTCGCGTCGCAGTCCGCTGCATCGGCGGAAGCCATCGCGCCGACGCAAGCCGCGATGTCCATCGCCACGTCGACGGATTCTGTGGACCCCGCGGAAGGGTGCGGACGGTCGGCTTGCGTCTAGGGAGTCGGTGCACCGTTTTGCGCCAGCAGCCCGAACGGCAGATCCGTGACATCACCCCTTGGACACCGACGCGCCCTCCCGACCGGCGCCGACTTGCCACCTCCTGACCCGCCGCGCAGCCGGACGTCCCATGCCCACGCTCAGCCGTGAGGCGCTCTACGCACAGGCCTGGAGCGAGCCTATGCTGACCCTCGCCGCGAGATTCGGCGTCCCGGCCAGTGCGCTCAGGCAGGCCTGCCGCGACGCCGACATCCCCCTACCCGGCCCAGGTCACTGGACCCGACTGCGGGCCGGCAAGCCGGTCGTCCAGGCGGCGCTTCCTCCGCGCGGCCCGGCGATGGCGCAACAGGTCACGATCACGCCGTATGGCCTGAGTTCCCTTGAAGAACGTAAGGCCGAGCTTGCTGAGGCACTGCCCGATCCGCCGATATTCGACGAGCCGATCGAGGCTGTTCGCGCGCGCACGCTCGCGCGGGTCAACCCGGTAAAGGCGCTGGCCAGTCTCGACCGCGCCTGCGCCGACGTCCGTCGGTTGCTGGCCGCGGACGACCAGCGCCGCGCCGACAAGGCGGCCCACCGCGGAAGCCCCGATTGGGAGGGCCCGCGCCTCGACTCGCCGTTCGAGCGTCGGCGGCTGCGGCTACTGAACAGCCTCACCTTTGCCTTCGCTAAGGTCGGCGCGAAGCTCGAGCTGCGCGGCCCGACCGGGCGCGACCTGGCGGTCCGGATCGGGACTCGGCGCCTCACACTCACGCTGGACGCGCCGGGCGCTCAGCCGACATTCCAGGGCGAGTGGACCACCCGGCCGGGCCCGGCAGGTCCCCTCGCCCTCAGGATCGTCGGTGGGTCGGACACCGACGAGGGCACGAATGCGTGGATCGACCGGGACGACGCCCCGCTGGAGGCTCAACTCGCCGACGTCGTGGTGTCGATGCTGGTCGTCGCGGAGGTCCGCCACCGGGCCGCCGAGGTCGCCGGCCATGCCCACCGGATCGCATGGCGTGCACAGATCGCGGCCGACCTGGTCAAGCGGCAGGCGGACGCCGAGCGGCGGCGGGACGAGCGCGAGATCATGAAGGTGAAGGCTCGCCGCAAGCGCCTGTTCGGCCAGGCGCGGGATTGGCGCAAGGCCCGGAACATCCGCGGCTTCGTGGCCGAGGTGCTCACCGAGGTCGGCGGGAAACCGGACGACGCCGGTGTCCTGGCCGAATGGAGCGCCTGGGCCCTGGCGGAAGCCGACGCCCTCGATCCGGTGGCCGGCGACGCCCTGGAGCCCTGGCGACCGCAGGACGAGGACGACATCGAGCGTCCCTGCGGCTGCGGGTTCAGGTGCGAGCGCCCGTGCGCGTGCGGGGCGCAGAGGGCCTGCGTGTGCGATTGCGCGGACGAGCCCAACCAGGACAACGAGTTCTGGCTCCGCTTGCCAGACTCTGACGGAGAGCCCTGATGTCGCCAGCCGGCCATTGAGGCGCCCTTAAGCGTGCGGCGCCAGTCTGCCGGGATGCCCGCGGACAATGCCCTTACGCAAAAGCCGGCGCTTCGGGACCTGATGGCCTCCATCGGCTACCTCCTGCTCCACTGGGGGCAGCTTGAGCGCCGATTGGCCGGAGGTCCCATCCCGGATGAACTGCAGGATGTCCGTCAGCTGCGGAACGATCTCTGCCACGGGCTGCACACGGCGCGGGCGGATCCCACCGATGATGGCGAACCTTTCGTCTCCTGCGAGAGCGTTCAGCGTGGCGCGGTCCGTTACACGTGGACGGACCTCGATCAGGCGATCCGCACCTTGGAGGGTTTCAACGGTCGGGCGGCGGCTGCCACCGGTTCCGTGCAATAGGATCACCACGCCGACTAAGTCCGAACGCGCGCGCCGCTGAATGCGCCTGCACCGAGCAAGTCAAAGCGTCGCCAGCCTCCGACGCTCGAGAGCCAGGCCGCAGTTCGTTGTGTCCCGAAAATTTCTACAGGACCTCAGTCAGGATCAGAATTCCGCGGATCGAAGCTATGTTTGCGGACCAATCGTCTCAACTTGCAGAATTCGTCGAGCTGGATGAACCCGCTCGCGACGGATTTCCGACGTTGACGACCTGATGCCTCGGTCTGCCCAGGCCTGGAGATCTTCAACAGTGTAGACGACGAGGCCGCCGATCTTCCGGTAGGTCGGCCCGGTCCCGTAGGTCCGATGCTTCTCCAGGGTGCGGCCAGACAGCCCAAGAAAGCGGCCGGCTTCCGAGGTGCGGAGGTAACGGGCCGGATTGGTGGTGACGTCGGACATGAGTCCCTCCGAAGGGCCCAATCCCGGTTCGGCGACGGCCGACGGAGCCCGAATGCGACTCACCCTAAGGGGCCGCCCTCGCGGCGATAAATGCGCAAGGCTACGCGTCTCCCCGAAAGGCTCGCCATCCGCGCTAGGTTGCGTCGTCAGGGTCGCCCTCTGTCGAAGGTTTGGAGCCAGGATCCTCGTCCGGCCCGCCGGACCCCTGATCATCGGCGCGAGCTTCAGGGTCGGATTCGGCCGGAGGCGCCTGGAGCGGCTTGTCCGACATCCAGTCCTCCGCCGAGGCGTCGCGTTCCCTGGCCAAGACGAGAAGCTCATCGAACATCTTGGTGAAGCTGACGATCAGGACGGCGGGCGCCAGGCGGCTGATGTCGTCCTGGGCCGTCGCGTCGAATTCCAGAAGCGCCATCAGCCATAGGGTCCCCATCTTGTTTTCGACGGTCCTCAACGCGAACGCCGGCGACCCAATGTCGATGGCGGCCAGGATGGCGTAAGGGTCCGCATTGAGGATCTTGGCGACCTGATGGACGCGGTCGACGTTGAGACGCGCCTTCCCAGACTCGAAATATTCGTAGGACCTGGGCTTCATCTTCATGGCGTTGGCCACATCGATTGGGCGCAAGCCTCGCAGACGCCGCAGCGCTTTCAGAATGCGCGACAGCGTCGCGCCTCGGCCAGGGATGTCGTGGTCGGGCGGACCCATAAATCGCTCGAACTCAACCCATACTTGTTCCGAGAAATCTCTACACCATCCCGGGGTGGATCAAGTCGCTGGCCTGCGGAATGATGTGCACGGAAGACTTGGGAGCCGACACCCGCAATGGAGTGCGTGACACCCCGCAACTCCATTGCGGATTGCGCCGAAACGGCGCGGTCCACGCCAAGTCTCGGGTGGCCGGATTTCCGGGGCGTCGTGATTCGCTAGGGCTATCGCCGAAACGACCGTGGCGCCGCCAGCCGTTCCGCAGAACCGCTCGCCGTGGGCAAGAGTTGCAGGTCGCGCGCCTTGATCGCAGCCTGGATCCGGGTGCGGACGCCCAGCGTCCGGCAGGCGTTGAAGAGATGGCGCTCGACGGTCCGGCCGGAGATGCCCACCAGCTGGCCGATGTCCGTGGCGCTCTTGCCCTCTTGCGCCCAGTAGAGGCACTCCAACTGGCGCAGCGTCAGGATACCGACAGTTGTCGTCTCGGCCTGTCGGCGCGGCGCATTCGGCAGTGATTGCATCGGGCTGCCCTCTCAGTAGCTGACGGTTTCCCCCCCGACAGCCAGATACGGTCTGTACTTGGGTCAATAAATATCTAATCCCCGCTTTTCGTTCCAGAACCACAAGCTGAGAGCATTCACGCCCGACAATTGCGCTGGTCTTCGCAACTTACTTGCGGAGTCTCCGCAATTTCATTGCGGATGCGTGGGGCGGCACATCGGCGGCCTTTGCTCAACGCGCAAGTCTACCCAACGCGGCGCGTAGGGTTACGCATCGCGGAGAAAGCGCAGGTCGGGAACAGTCTGGCCATGCGCCACGTCCCGCAACCTCGCTTGACCTCCACGCCGGAGGGATTGCCGTGATCCTCGCCCCCGAGATCGTCCTGGACCTGGCGGCGCACTGCGCACCGCAGGCCGCACCCGAAACGCTTCTGGCGGTGACGCGGGTGGAGAGTGGCCTCGATCCGCTGGCGATCGGTGTCAATGGTCCTGCGCCTCGGCGCGTTCGCGTTGCGTCACGCGCCGAGGCGATCGCGAGCGCCAGGACCCTCATCTCAAGCGGCGCAAACATCGATCTCGGACTGGCGCAGATCAACAGCGCCAATCTGGGCCGCCTGGGCCTGACAGTGGCGGACGCCTTCGATCCCTGCAGCAGTCTCGCCGCCGGGGCCAGCTTGCTGCGGGACAACTACCAGGCCGTTCGCGCGCTCGCCGCCGACGACCAATCGGCGCTGCGCACCGCGCTGTCGCTCTACAACACGGGCGACCGCCAACGCGGATTTCGGAACGGCTACGTCACCCGTGTGGTGCGGTCGGCGGCCGCCGCCGCGGCCCTCCCTGCTGAAACTCTGGCGCCGCTAACCGCGCCGCACCCCCCGGCCTGGGACGCCTTCGGCGATCTGAGGCCGGCAGCCTTCGTGACCTCCCCGTCTATTCGCCAAGGAGATCAGCCTTGACCTTGCACACCCTGAAACGAAGCGGACCGATCCTCGTGATGGCGGCCCTGGCGCTTTGCGCCGCGGCCAGCCCCGCATTGGCGCAGACAACAGGCGCCACCGGGGGCAATATCGGGACCTTCATTCAAAACATCATCTCGATCCTCAACTCCAACGTCATCCGGGGCCTGGCGGTGATCGCAATCATCGTCACCGGCATCGCCTGGATGTTCGGCCACCTGGACCTGCGGCGGGCCGGTGCGGTCATCGTCGGGATCATCGTGATCTTCAGCGCCGCAGGCCTGGTCGACCTGATGGTCGGCGGCGGTTCGGGAGGTTGAGGTGATCTCCGGCCCCGAAGAGCGTCTGACGGAAGACCCCCTGTTCCTCGCCTGCACGCGGCCGGCGATGATCGCCGGCGTGCCGATGGAAGCCATGGGGCTCAACGTCATCGTCTCGGCCACCGTGTTCCTGGCCGCGCATGGTCTGATCTACTTGCTGATCGCGCCGGTTTTGCACGTGATCTGCCGCGCGATCTGCAAGCATGACTCCAACGCGTTCCGGGTTCTCTGGCAGTACGTGGACACCAAGGGCCGCTCCCGAAATGGCGCGATCTGGGGCGGCAACTCGTTCACCCCTCTGCCGGTCCGCCGGCGCTTCGCATCCGCGGAGTTGGCGCGTGGCTAGCCTCGGGCTTCAAGCTCGGCCGATGAAGGCCGCCTTGGCGCGGGAGGCTGAGGCGCAGGCTACCCTGCCCTATGCGCGGCACGTCAATGAAAGGGTGGTCGCCCTCGACAGCGGGGCGCTGATGCTCTGCTTCCAACTGGACGGGGCGAGCTTCGAGACCGCCGACATCCGCGACCTCAACGATTGGCATGCCAAGCTGAACGGCGCCTGGCGCAATCTCGCCGACGACCGGCTGGCAGTCTGGCATCACCTCGTGCGGCGCGAGCACACCGCCTATCCCGCCGGCCGCTTCCGTTCCGGCTTCGCAGCCGACCTCGATGCCGCCTACCGCGCCCGGCTCGGCGCCGGGCGGATGTTCGTCAACGAACTCTACGTCTCCCTGGTGCTCCACCCGGGGCGCGACGCGGCGGACCGGGCCGGCGCCTGGCTCACCCGACGCGCGCAGGCGGCGCCCGATGTCGATGACGCCGCCCTGGCCCGGATCGAGGACGCCGGCCGTGACCTCGCGCAATATCTCGGCCGCTACGGCCCTCGCGCTCTGAAGGTCTACGAGCGCGGCGGACAGGGCTTCTCAGAGCCCATGGAGTTGATGCGGCTGCTGCTGACCGGTCGTCACGAGCCCGTCCCCCTGGTGCGGGGCCATCTCGGGTCTGCGGTCTACGCGTCGCGACTGATCTTCGGGCGCGAAGCCCTGGAAATTCGAGATGTCGCCGAAACCCGCTTCGCGGCGGTCTTTGGGATCAAGGAGTATCCGGCCACGACCCGGCCCGGCCTTTGGAATGGCCTGCTCTCGGCTCGCTTCCCCTTGGTCATCAGCCAGTCGTTCAGTTTCCTGTCCAAGGCCGCCGCCCGGGCGGTCATGGAGCGCAAACAGAACCAGATGCTGTCCGCGCGCGACCGGGCGACCTCACAGACCGCGGGCCTGAGCGACGCCTTGGACGACCTGATGTCCAACCGCTTCGCCATGGGCGACCACCAGGCCTCCATCCTGGTCTACGGCGACGCGCCGGCCGAACTCGCCGACCACCTGTCGAAAGCCCGCGCCAGCCTCGCCGATTCTGGCCTAGTCACCGCCCGCGAAGACCTCGCGCTCGAGGCGGCGTTCTGGGCGCAGTTTCCCGGCAACTTCAGCCGCAGGGTCCGTCCCGCCGCGATCACCTCGCGGAATTTCGCGGCGTTCGCGCCGTTCCACACCCACCCGGCGGGCCGCGCGGACGGCAACCATTGGGGGCCGGCGGTGGCGCTGCTGCGCACCTCGGCCGGCTCGCCCTTCCATTTCAACTTTCACCTCGGCGACCTCGGTCACACTTTCATCTGCGGTCCCTCGGGGTCCGGTAAGACCGTCGTGCAGAACTTCATGCTGGCGCAGCTGGAGAAGTTCTCGCCGCAGTTGGTGTTCATCGACAAGGACCGCGGCGCGGAGCTGTTCGTGCGCGCCAGCGGCGGGACGTATCTGACCCTGCGCAACGGTCAATCCAGCGGCTTCGCGCCACTGAAAGCGCTCGGAGCGTCGCCCGCGAACCGCGCCTTCCTGTCCGCGCTGGTCCGCCAGTTGGTCGCAGCAGACGAACGGCCCCTCAGCGTGCAGGACGAACGTGCGATCGACGACGCGATCCTGGCGCTCGGCCCCCTACCACCGGCGCAGCGATCGTTCTCCGCTCTGCGAAGCTTGCTGGGCCAGCGGGACGCCGGAGGGGTCGGCGCGCGCCTGGAGAAGTGGTGCCGAGGCGGCGCCCTGGGCTGGGCCTTGGACAACGACGCCGACGCCGTCGCGCTCGACGCCCGCTTCGTGGGCTTCGACATGACCGACTTGCTCGACAACGCCGAGGTCCGCACGCCCCTGATGATGTACCTGTTCCACCGGCTCGGCGGCCTGGTGGACGGCCGCCGGCTGGTCATCGACATCGACGAATTCTGGAAGGCGCTCGGCGACGAGGCATTCCGCGGCCTGGCCCAGGACGGGCTCAAGACCTACCGCAAGCAGAACGCCTTTATGGTGTTCGGCACGCAGTCTCCCGCCGATGTCCTGCGCTCGCCGATCGCGCACACGATCCTCGAACAGTGCGCCACGAAGATCTTCCTGCCGAACCCGCACGCCGCCGAGCGCGACTATGTCGAGGGCGTTGGGCTGACCCGTCGGGAGTTCGCTCTGGTCCGTGAGGAGCTGGCCCCGGAGTCCCGCCAATTCCTGATCAAGCAGGGTCTGAACTCCGTGGTCGCCGAGCTGCGCCTCGATGGCCTGGACGACGCGCTGGCGATCCTCTCCGGGCGCACCGAGACCGTCGATCTGCTCGACCGCATCCGCGCTCGGGTCGGCGATGACCCCGCCCGATGGCTCGAACCCTTTCACCACGAACGGAGGCTCCTCCCGTGATCCCAAAGTCCCTGGCGGCGACGGCCGTCCTCCTCGCCCTCTCGGCGGCGCCGGCCCGCGCCCAGATGGCCGTCTACGACGGTGCCAACTACGCCAAGCTGATCCAGCAAACGGAGACCGCGCTTCACCAGTTGCGCCAGGCGGAGACCCAGGTTCAGCAAGGCGAGCAGCTTCTGCAGAGCTTGAACCAGAGCTCCCACGTCGGCGGCATCGCCAGCGCCCTGGAAGCTCCGGCTCTTCGCCAATTGCTCCCTGGCGTTGGCGCGCTCACCTCTGCGGCGCAAGGCGGGGTCACCGCGCTCGGGGACATCGGGACGCGGGCGCAAGCCATCCGCAACGCCAGCCGGCTCTACACGCCGCCGTCCGGGGACACGCTCGGCGCCGATCTCGAGGCCGCGGGCATGCGCGCGGCGCGCGACCAGGCGCTGGGCGAAGCGGTCGCGACCGGCGGCGCACAGCGTCTGGCGGGTCTGCAGACGCTGCAACAGGCTATCGACGCGGCACCCAACGCGCGCGCCGTCCTCGACTTGCAAGCGCGGGCCACCACAGAGCAGGCCATTACGGCGAACGACCAGATGCGGCTGCAGGGCCTGGCCATGGCTCAGGCGGCGGAAGACCGCGTGCAGGTTCTGCGCGATCGAGAGCGGGCGGCCGCGGCGCGCGAGGCTCGGTTGGCGCTCTTCCGCCAGTCGTTCCAATGAACCGGATCGCCTTGAGCCTGCTGGCCTGCGCCGCGATCGCCGGCTGCTCCGCGCAGCCTCGCAGCCTCAGCTTCTTCGCGGCCCATCTCGACGCCGCCAAGTCGGTCGTCGCCGACTGCCGCTCTAGTGCGCATCGCGGACCGGAATGCGAACCCGCCGAAGCTGCGGTCGCCGCCGCCGCGCGCGATGCGCGGATGCGCGAGTTCCACAAGGCCTTCTGACCGTGGTGGGGACCTTCCAGATCTTCGAGCCGGCCTACCAGTTCGTGGACGGCAAGCTCGATACGTTCCTGAACGAGCGGGCGAGTTCGGTGATCGCGGCGGTCTCCGGACCGCTGCGCGCCGCCCTGGTGCTCTATGTGCTGCTCTACGGGTTCGCGATCCTGCGGGGCGCGATCCAGGAGCCGCTCATGGACTTCGCGGTGCGGAGCCTGAAGCTCGGCTTCATCTACATGCTGGCGACGACCGTGGCCTACTCCAGCTACGTCACCACCCCGCTGTTCCACACGCTGCCGGACACCCTCACCCAGGCCATCAGCGGTGCGGGGGTGCCGGACGTCGGGGCCGCGTTCGACCAGTTCTTTGGGCGCGCGGCCTACCTGGCCGACAAGGTCGCAAAGACCGGCAGTCCTGTCGATCTAGGGCCCTGGATTCTCTCCGCCGTGGTCTATGTCGTGGGCGCCTTGGCCGCAGCGCTCGGATTCGGTGTCGTGATGCTGGCGAAGGTGGCATTGGCGCTCTTGATCGCGCTCGGCCCCATATTCATCGCCTGCGCGCTGTTCGACGCCAGCCGGCGCTTCTTCTTCGGCTGGCTGTCGCAGGCCGTGAACTACGTCGTCCTGTTCGCCTTGATCATCACCGTCTTCCAACTGGTGCTGTCGCTGGTGGCCCAGCAGTGGAGTTCGATCGACGGTCAGGATCCGACGGCCGGGGGGTTCCTCTTCGTCGCGCTCTGTCTGCTGGGCGCGATCTTCTTCCTGCAGACGCCGGCGATCGCGGCCGGGATCGCCGGCGGGGCCAGCGCGGGATTGGCCGACTTCGCCAACGCCGCGTCGCTCGGCCGAGGCCCGCGGGGCGGCGCCCCGCAGGGCCCGCAGGAAGCCCAGCGCAACGCACCCCATGGGGGCGGCTCTATTCGTCCGGCGGGAGGCCGCGCATGAGAGCGATATCCATCCTGATCGCCGTGCTGTCGTTGGGCTCCGCCAGCTGCGCCAGTCCTGGCGGCGGCGCGCTCCCGGTTTGTGACGGCAAGCATCTGCGGCCCGGGAACCCGCACGGCAGCGTTCTCGATCCGGCTGGCGCCGCGGCCGCGCCCGTGGGCGTGACGGCCCCGCCGGCCGACCATCCGAGCTGCGGCCAATGAACCGCCCCACCCTGAAGACCTATTTCGACGAGGCGAAAAGCTGGGACGCCGACCGCCTGCGCAGCGCCGAGCGGTCGCGGCGCTTCGCCTGGGGCGTGGCGGGCTTCGCCGGCCTGCTCGCCCTGGCGGCGATCGGCGCCGTGGCCGCTCTGGCCCCGCTGAAGACCACCGTTCCCTTCGTGATCCGCGTGGATCGCACGACGGGCACGGTCGACGTGGTCTCGGCGCTGAAACGCGGGAAGCCGGTGACCTACGACGAGGCTGTCACCAAGCACTTCCTCGCGCAATATGTCCGCGTCCGAGAGGGCTGGCTCGCCCCGGCCGCCGAAGCCAACTTCCGGCAGGTTTCCATCATGTCGACGCCGGCCGAACAGGAGCGCTGGGCCGACATCTTTCGTCCCGCAAATCCCACCAGCCCCCAGGTCGTCTACGGCCCGACCGGCGAGGCGCAGGTGGAAATCCGCGCGGTGAGCTTCGTCAGCCAAGGGGTGGCCGACGTCCGCTTCCATCGCACGGTGCGCCAGTCGTCCCAAGTGACCGAGAGCGATTGGATCGCCACCGTCGCCTTTGCCTACACCAAGGCGCCCATGGCCGAAGGCGATCGCCTGCGGAATCCGCTGGGATTCCAGGTGTCCAGCTACCGCGCCGATCCGGAGGTGGTTCGGTGAGGCCTGTGCTCGCAACGCTCGTCACCGCCCTTGTCCTCGGCGCGGCGTCGGGCGCGTGGGGCCTCGACACGCCGCGTCCAGGCCCCTCCGACCCTCGCATCAAGACGGTGGACTACGATCCCTGGGCGGTCGTGAAAATCACCGGCGTCTTCCGCACGGCCACCCAGATCGTGCTCGGCGACGATGAGACCATTCTCCATGTGGCGCTCGGCGACACCACCGGTTGGGATGTGGCCGCGGAGAAGAACATTCTCTTCGTGAAGCCCAAGGCGCCGCGCGGCCCCACCAATCTGATCGTCACCACCGGCCGGGCCGGCGAGACGCGCACCTATACCTTCGAACTTTCGACACGGGCCGGCGCTTCGGGCCGCCCGACTCCCGACACGGTGTTCGGGCTGCGCTTTCGCTATCCGGCCGACGAGAAGGCCAAGGCGGCCGCGGGCGTCGCCGCCGAGGCCTCGGTCCTGTCGCAGAAGGTCCTGGACTTGAAGCTCGACCGGGCCGTCGTCGAAGGGACCCGCAATCTCAACTACGCGGTCCAGGGCGCGAGCAGCCTCCAGCCGTCGGAGGCCTCCGACAACGGCCGGTTCACGGTGCTGCGCTTCCCGGCCAACCAGCCGGTGCCGACCCTCTTCAGTGTCGAGTCCTCCGGGACGGAGAGCTTGGTGCCCTTCGATGTCCGCGGCGAATTCGTGGTGGTCCACGCCGTGGTCCGCGAACTTCGCCTGCGCCGCGGGCGCGAAGTGCTCTGCCTCTTCAACCAGGCCTTCGAGCCCTACGGCCGAAACCCCGGCACCGGCACGACCGCCACCGACGTCCAACGCACCGAAAAGGGAGCGCCGCACCCATGAGCGACCTCGATCTTGAAGCCGGCGACGCTCCGCCGGTCCGCCCCGCGCTCGTGGAGCGATCCATTTCGCCGATCGCCGGGCGCCTGGGCGCCGGCCGCGCTGGACGGGCCCTGGTCGTCGCCGCCCTCGTGGCGGGCTGCGGCGTGTTCGTCGCCGCCACCTGGCGGGGGTCCAAGCCCCACGCGGCCACAGCGCCGGAGCAACCGGCGCGCCAGGTCGTGGCCTTCGAGCCGCTGTCGTCCGCCCCGACCCTGGCCCATCCCGGCAGCGGGGCGCCGCTCCTGACGTCCGCAGGGGCTGGAGCAACCATGCCGGCAGCCGACGGCGCAAAGGCGCCGGCGGACGCGGCGTCGCAGGCGCGCGCGTCCCAAGCTGCGATCCGCGGCGCGCCCCTCATCGCCTACAGCCGCGACGGCACGCCAACCTCGGCCCCGTCCATCGGCGGCGGCCCGATCGTGCCGGCGATCGAGGTCGCCGCCCGGGCGCCCACCGAACTCGACCAACTGCGGCAGGGCTCGACGATCGGTCGGGCCCGCGCCGCGCGCCTGCCCGACCGAAACTTCCTGATCGTCGCCGGCGCGGCCATTCCCTGTCTATTGCAGACGGCCATGGACACCGCCACGCCAGGCTACGTGAGCTGCCTGATCCCTCGAGACGTGCTCTCCGACAACGGCGCGGTGGTGCTGATGGAGAAAGGCACCAAGGTTCTGGGCGAATACCGCAGCACGCTGAAGCAGGGGCAGACCCGCCTCTTCGTGCTCTGGACCCGAGCCGTTACCCCGGCCGGCGTGGTGATCCGCCTGGAGTCACCGGCCGCCGACAGCCTCGGGCGCGCAGGGTTTGACGGAACCCTCGACACCCATTTCTGGGACCGGTTCGGCGGCGCTTTGCTTCTGTCTATCGTCGATGGCGGGTCCTATGCCTTGGCGGGTCCCGGCGGCGGCAATACCGCGCGCGTGCCATCGGACGCGGCCGCCGTCGCCTTGCAGAACTCGGTCAACATCCCGCCCTCGCTGCGCAAGGCGCAGGGCTCGGAAGTGTCGATCTTCGTGGCCCAGGACTTCGACTTCTCCGGGGTCTACAGCCTGCAGGCGCGCTAGCCCCATGCCGCGCGACGCCACCGTCCTGCAGCACTACCTCGCCCCGCTGCAACGCTGCCTCGAGCCGGACGATGTCACCGAACTGGTGATCAACCGTCCGGGCGAACTGGCGCTGGAGCGCGCCCGCGGCTGGGAGTGGCGCGAAGAGCCGGATCTCACGGAGTCCTGGCTCGGAACCTTGGCGAAGGCCGCTGCCGCCTACACCGCGCAGGACGTCACCGACGAAACGCCGATCTGTTCGACGGTGCTTCCAAACGGCGAGCGCTGTCAGATTGTTCTGCCGCCGGCCGCCGAACGTCTCTCCCTGACCCTGCGCAAGCCGTCGGCCCTGACCCGCGACCTCGACGCCTTTGCGCGGGAGGGTCTCTTTAACGACGTCGCGGTGGCCAGCACCGACCTGTCCGAGGACGAAGCGACGTTGGCCCAGCTGCGCGACGCCGGCGACTGGCCCGCCTTCTTTCGGCTGGCGGTCAGAAGCCGCCGCAACGTCTTGATTTCCGGCGCCACCGGCTCGGGCAAGACGACCTTCGCCAAGGGTCTGGTGCAGCTGATCCCGCGTGACGAGCGGCTGCTGACGATCGAAGACGCGAGAGAACTCACCGTCCCGCACCGCAACGCCGTCCACCTGCTCTATGCAAAGGACGGCCAGGGCCTGGCCAAGGTCGGCGCCAAGCAGCTCCTGGAAAGCGCGCTGCGCATGCGCCCCGACCGCATTCTGCTGCAGGAGCTGCGCGACGGGACCGCCTTCTTCTATCTGCGCACCGTCAACACTGGCCACCCCGGATCGATCACCACGATCCATGCCGACAGCGCCGTCCTCGCCTTCGAGCAGCTGACTCTGCTGGTGAAAGAGTCCGAAGGCGGTCGTGACCTGCCGCGTTCCGAAATCCGCGCCCTCCTCCACATCCTCGTCGACGTCGTGGTCCAGATGCGGCGCGTCGACGGCCGCTTTCGCATCACCGAGGTCTGGTATGACCCGCTTCGCAAGCGCGCCCTGGCCGCTTAAGGCCGCCTACGTCGGCGCCCTGGTGTCGAGCGCCGCGGCGCTGCTGCTTGGCCTCGCCACCGTCATCGCCCTGGCCGGTCTGAAGCGCCTTTCCGCGCATCTCGACGTTGCGGCCATCCCGGGATGGTTCTGGTACTTCCGGGGCGATCCCAGCGTCCGGCGCTGGCTTGGCATCGGCCTCCTCACCGCTGGGATGGTCCTGGCGGTCGGCGCGCTTGGGATCCTGCGCAATCTTCGGGCACCCCTCTACGGGGCCGCCTGCTGGGCCCGCGAGGCCGACCTCCGCCGCGGGGGGTTTCGGGCTGCCCGCGGCATCCTGGTGGGCCGAAGCGCAGGACGTCCTCTGATCTTTGGGGGGTCAGAACACGTGATGCTCTATGCGCCGACCCGCTCCGGCAAGGGCGTTGGCGTGGTGATCCCAAACCTGCTGAACTGGCCGGACTCCGCCGTGGTCCTCGACGTCAAGCGCGAGAACTGGGACGCCACCGCCGGCTTTCGCGCGGCGCACGGCCAAGAGGTCGTGATGTTCGATCCGCTCGACGCGGAGGGCCGCACGGCGCGTTTCAATCCCTTGGGCCACATTGACCGCGCCGACCCTGTGGCGGTCATCGACGAACTGCAGAAGCTCGCAGTAATGCTGTTCCCGGCCCCGCCCAACGCGGACCCCTTCTGGGCCGAGGCGGCGCGCACAGGTTTGATCGGTGTCGGCGCTCTGGTGGCGGTGCTACCCGACCGCCCCTTCAGCCTGGGCGCGATCTACCGCGAGTTGACCGAGGGCGATCCCCGCGCTCGGCTGCCGGAGCGGCTCAGGGCCTGCGCCGCCGCCGGCGTTCCCGTGCCCAACGCCTGCGCCAGCGCCGTCGACGACTTCTGCTCGGCCTCCGAAAACACTTTCGCCAGCATCAAACAGACGATCACCGCGCGGATGAACCTGTGGCTAAACCCTCGGGTCTGCGCCGCGACCGACGCCAGCGACTTCGACCTGCGTGACCTGCGCAACCGCCGCCTGTCGCTCTATCTCACAGTGTCGCCGGACAACCTCGCCCGGGTCGCCCCGCTCTACAACCTGCTCCTGCAGCAGCTCATCGACCTCAATACCCGCGAGCGGCCGACACCGACCCACAACGCGGTTCCGGTGCTGGTCGTGTTGGACGAGTTCGCCCGGCTGGGCCACGCCAGTGTCCTCGCCCACGCCTTCGCCTATGTCGCCGGCTATGGCCTCAGGTTGTTGCCCGTCCTCCAAAGTCCGGCGCAGCTTCGCGCCGAATACGGTCCCGACGTCACCGAGGAAATCATCGCCAACTGCGGCGCCGAGATCGCCTTCGCGCCCAAGGAACTGAAGGTCGCGCAGGATCTGTCCGAACGCCTGGGCTTCTACACCTACGCCGGCCGCGCCCAAAGCCGACCGAGCGGTCTCTCCCCCGGCCGACGGAGCCAGACGGAGTCCGACCAGCGCCGCGCTCTGATGCTCCCGCAGGAGCTGATCCAGATGCCGCCGGACCGCCTGCTGATCCTTCGCGCCGGCCTGCCCGCCATCCGCGGCCGCAAGATCGCCTACTACCGCGAGCGCGTCTTCAAAGCTCGCCTGCGGCCCGCGCCCATCGTCCCGTCCCGCGCGCTCGATCTGCCGCCCCCATCGGCGGATTCCGCCATTGCTGTGGCTGGACGGCCCGCCGGCGGGGACCGCGCCCGGGATGCCGACCTGGCGCTCGTGCTTCCGGACATCACCGCCGAGGGCCGCGCGCCGCTCCCAGAAACCGGCGCGTCGCCAGAGGAGGTGGAAGCCTGGGTCGGTCGGTTCATCGACGCGTCCGCGCGTCTTCCGGAAGGAGTCCTCGATCATGGCCGCTGACGAACCCAACCTGCTCGCCGCCGCGCTCGGTGGCCGGTCAACCCGCCTGGGCGACGTGCCCGACGATATCCAACGCCGCTACTTCACCGACGGACGCGGCGGCGGCCTTGGCTACTACCTCGACGCCACCAGCCCCACGCCCGTGTTTCGGGACCGCGGCGACCGGCTCACGGCCGCGCGCAACGATCCCAACGCAATCCGCCACATGGTGCGGATCGCCCAGCACCGGGACTGGACGGTGGTGCTGGTGCGCGGCGCCCCGGAGTTTCGTCGGGAAGCCTGGCTCGCCGGCCGACTGGCCGATCTCGATGTGCGGGGATACCGGCCGACAGCTCGCGACGTCCAGGAACTGCAACGCCGGCTGGATGCCGCCCGCCGGCGCGATATCCAACCCCTCAACGACCGCCTCAACGACGCCCACCAGCGACCGCGCGACCGCGGGCCTGACGACGCCGGCGCGCGCTCGCGCCTCAGGGCGGTCGAAGCCGTGGTCCGGGCCCGCGTCCCCAACACCGTCGAGCAGGACCGGATCCTGGCGTCGGCCCGGGACCGCATCGCCAAATGGCTGGAGCGCGGCGCCAGGTTCGACCCCGTCAAACTCGCCGAGCGAGACGCGAGCCAATCCCGTTCGCGCAGCCGCTAGCCTAGAAGACTCGGAGGGCGTGCAGGCCCCAGACGACGATCAGGGCTAGCGCCGCGCCGGCCGCCACGCCGCGCGCGAACGCTCCGTGTCGGCTCCACCACTGGCGGCGCGTGCGCAGGGTCTGGGCGCGATCTGGACGGCGGCGGGGCATGGCGGGCGATGTGCCGAAGACAGCCGACAATTACAACGCCTTCCGGCACTAGAATGGGAAGCCGGACCGGAGTGAGAGATGGCGCTACAGGCTCGACTATGGCCGATGGGGAGCGACCAAGGACCCGGATGGCTGCCCGGCGTGCAAAGCTCCATCCCCGCTCTCGCCGTGGCGGGCAGCCCAGCTACGTGATGTCGCCGTCAAATACGGACGTAGTGCAGAGCATAGAATCGACATAGGAAAATATTTACTTCTGATTCTGGGCGAATCATTGGTCCTTAGTCCTGCAAGGACTGGGGTTCCGCGCACCGTGCGCGAGAAGCCTTTCCGCGAAGACTTCACTTGGATTGGGAGGGCGGGACTATGCCAGCGTTTGACGTCGCGTATGTCCGCGAACAAGGCCAGAGCATGGTCATTGTTCCGCTGGACGGGCAGTTCGAACACAAGAGCGAAGCCACTCAGCGGAAGGTCGCGGCTGAGCTCCAGGTGCGCGCTGCAGCCGCCGGGCTTGCCGGCAAGGTCGTGCTGATGTGGCGCGCCGGTAGTAGGACGAGGTTCATTGCCCCACCGCAATGGCATGCCTTTTTCCGGAGCATCGACCTCTCCTGGGTGGCGATGAACATCAATAAGCGGCTGTCGTGGTGAGTTGGGCTTAGAGGCCTGGCGTCGGCGAGATGGCACAGCCTGGTCTGTTCGCCGACGAAGCGCCGGCTGTTGAGCTGAAGCTGCCGCAACTCACCTACGGACCCGTCAAGGCAGCCGCAGGCCAGATCCGCGCGGTTCTGAGGAACGCCGAGACTGTATCGGCGATTTTGGTCGACGAAGTTCACGTCTCCGCCCGGGTCAAGGAGCCTCTCTACACGCTCCCCTCAGGCGAACGAGTGGTTGTGACAAGCCGCAGGGCGGCGCAGCGACCGAAAGATGCCGATGGCCTGCTCCTCAGGGATCTTGGCGGAGAGTTGACCTGGCTGAGCCACCGCGTGATTGACGAGTTGGAGGCGGACGCCGCGGCGCGCGGCTGGCCGAACGTGATCGAGGATCGTGCGCGGGAGTGGGACAATCAGTTCTCCTTTCGGACGGAGCAGCGAGAGGTCGATGGCGCGGTCGATCCCGCCAAGCGCGGCCTGCGCCCGCCGCAGATCGGCGCTCTACACGCGATCGGCGCGCATTGGAGTCTGAGCACCGCGACGGCCACTGTGGTCATGCCCACCGGCACCGGCAAGACGGAGACGATGCTCTCTGGGCTCGCGGCCTATGTCCGCAAGCCGATGCTCGTCGTCGTGCCGTCCGATGCACTGCGCGGCCAGACAGCCGGGAAGTTCCTAACCTTCGGGCTGTTGCGTTTCCTCGGCGTGCTGGCCGCCGACGTCCCGAATCCCATTGTGGGGATCGTCACCAAAGTGCCGAAGAGCGTCGACGCGCTCGAGATTTTCGAGCGTTGCAACGTCGTCATCGGGACCATGGACTCCCTGGCCGACAGCGCCGCGGAACCGTTCTGGCCCGAAATCATCAACCGCATCGGCGTATTGGTTATCGACGAAGCGCACCACATCGGCGCCACGCGGTGGTCTCGCTTCCGAGAGGCGTTCGCTGGCAAGCCGATCCTGCAGTTTACGGCAACGCCGTTCCGGCGGGACGGCAACGTGGTCGATGGCCAGGTCATCTACAGCTACCCTCTGCGCACAGCGCAGGCGGATGGTTACTTCAAGCCGATCGCCTTTGAGCCGGTCTATGAAGCGGTCCCCGCCCGCGCCGACGAGGCGATTGCCGAGGCGGCGGTCGCCCGACTGCGGGCCGACCTCGCAGAGGGCCGTAACCATCTGATGATGGCGCGGTGCGTCAGCATCGATCGGGCGCGCGTCGTACAGGCAATCTACGCGCGGCTGGCGCCCGACCTGACTCCAATGCTGGTGCATTCGGACCTCACTGATGCGCCGCAACGCATCGCCGACCTGAGGGCCGGGAAGAGTCGTATCGTGGTCTGCGTCAACATGCTGGGGGAAGGGTTTGACCTGCCCCAACTTAAGATCGCGGCGATTCACGATCTGCACAAGAGCCTGGCGATCTTGTTGCAGTTCACCGGTCGCTTCACGCGAAGCGCGGCAGATGACATCGGCGACGCGACGGTGATTGCCAACGTGGCCGAGCCCAATGTGTCAATCGCGCTGGAGCGGCTCTACAGCGAGGACGCCGATTGGAACGAATTGCTCAGCGAGATGAGCTCTGAGGCGGCAAACGATCACGCCCGTCTGACAAAGTTTCTCAACGAGGCGAAGCGCCTGGATCACGGCGGCGACGACGAGGATGTGGCGGTCTCGCACAAGCTGCTTCGGCCCACACTGAGCACCCTGATCTATGAGGCCGACAAATGGACGCCGCGGAAGTTCCACGAGGGTCTTCCGGCCGCATTGGTTCCCTATCGGGTGTGGCTGCATGAGCAATCCAGCAGCCTGTTCTTCGTCACACGGTCCGAGCCGACGGTGAAATGGAGCCGCTCGAAGGCCGTGAAAGATCGAACATGGACGCTCTTCATCCTGCACCATGATGCGCATCGAAAGCTGCTCTATCTGGCCTCAACCGATCACAAGATGAACTTTGATCGGTTGGCTCGAGAGGTTGGCGCCACGACGCAGTTGCGCGGGGATGTGGTCTTTCGCGCGATGGGCCGTATCAACCGCCTGATCTTCCAGAATTTAGGTCTGAAGAAGCATGGCCGCCGGAACCTGTCCTATGCCTCCTACACCGGCGCCGAGGTAACCGAGGCGCTGAGCTTGGCCGAGAAGTCGGGCTCGGTGAAGGCGTTGCTGAGCGGCATCGGCTGGGAGAGCGGCAAGCAGGTCACCATCGGCTGCTCGGCAAAGGGGCGCGTCTGGTCGCGCGAGCAGGGCTCGGTGCCGCGGTTCAACGAGTGGTGCGAGGTGGTGGGAGACAAGCTCATCGACGTCGGCATCGACACCAGCAAGTTGATTGACCACGTGCTGCTGCCGACGGTGGTGACGGACCTCCCTAGTGCGGAGCTTTTGAGCATCGAGTGGCCTGTAGAGATGCTCCGTCAGTCCGAAGAGCGGATCGAGTTCTCGAACGGCTCGAATTCTGCCTCGCAGGCCACGTTTGAGCTTTCGATCATCGGGATGGATCGCTCCGCCAACGCAATCGACTTCGAACTGACCGAGGCGATGACGGGATCCTGGGGCCAGTTTCGGTTCTCCCTCGGCGGCCCAAACACCTTCGCCGTGGAACAGACCTCCGGCGATCGCGTGATGGCCCTGGTTGGCCGTATCGCGCAGGAGCTAGACGGATACTTCACGGAGTATCCGCCCCTCTTCCGGTTCGTCGACCTCTCCGAACTCGACGCCAACCTGCACATTGTTCCGCAGTCGCCGTACGATCTGAAGATCGAAGACGCCCGCTTCGAGGCCTGGGACTGGGCCGGCGTCGATATCACCAAGGAGTCGATGTGGAAGGCCGGCGTTCGTCGCGACGATTCCGTCCAATGGCACGTGGCGAAAGAATACATCGCGGCTGGGTTCGACGTCGTGTTTGACGACGACGCCAGCGGTGAGGCGGCCGATCTTGTGTGCCTGAAGGTTGAGGACGAAGTCATTCGGTTGGCGCTGATCCACTGCAAGTTCTCAGGCGGCGCCACGGCCGGCGAACGGGTTAAGGATGTGGTCGAGGTGTCGTCGCAAGCGGTGCGTTCCGCCCGCTGGGTCGCAAAGCTCAGCCACCTTTGCCAGCATCTCAAATCGCGCGACGAAGCCCTGAAGGAAGGTGGTCGTCCCACGCGGTTTATGAAGGGAAGCGCTTCGGACCTGACCCGGATAATTAAGCTGAACCGGTTTCGACCGCTCCGGGCCGAAATTCTGATCGTCCAGCCTGGCCTTTCGGCCGAAACGCGCACGAACAGTCAGTCCGCTGTATTGGCGGCCGCACTGACATACCTAAAGGAGACGGTGGGGATCGATCTCCACATCGTCTGTAGTGCCTAGGCCCGAGGACCTGGCGCACGCCGTGTTGCCGTCAGGCATTACGACGACCACGAAGGCCTTCGCCATCCCACCGGGCAGGCGGCGATAGTCCGCACCCCAAAATGATCAACGTGATCGCTCCTTGCCACCTCCGTCCTCCGACCGTTCCGGCGCCAGCGCCCGATTGGAGGCTCGAAGGTCACGCGCCAATGCCAACCGCTGGCTGTCCGGCGCCGGCATGTCGCGGACGAAGCGTTCCACGGCCTGCCCCAAGGCCCTGTCAGCGGAGTCGGCGGACATTTTCAGAAGACCCGCTTGCGCCAGGTAAAGGGCGCGAACCTGCGCCTGCCGGCGCAGCATCTGCGCCTCCCACGGCGTCGGCGCGGTCTCACCTTGAAATGCCGCCCGCGCCGCGTCGCGATAGGCGCCTCGGCGAACCTCGGCGATCGGCCCGTGGCCGGCTGCGTACCGCTCGCCGATCTTGCGCACCGGGGCCCGCTCGGACTTCCGGGTCACGCCCCGCGCGCGCCGCGGCGTGGCTTCGGCTTCAACTCCTCGATCACGCAACGCCCGCGCGAACCCCTCCCGCCATTCTGTGAGGTCGGCCTTCTTTGGATTGAGCCGGCGCCCGTCGTCGCCCAGCGCCCGCACCGCCAGATGCACGTGCGGATGGCCGGTGTCGGTGTGTAGCACAAAGGCGTAGTCGAACCGCTCGCCGAAGGTCTCTCGGGCAAAGCTGCGCGCTGCGTCGCGCATCGCCACTGCATCGGTCGCTGCCGGCATCGAGAGCACGATCGACAGGCTGACCGGCGAATTGGCGCGCCACCTCGGGTCGCTCATGGCCGCCGCGCTCCAATCCAGCGCCAGCGCCCGCACGTCGTCCCGACCTGAGAGCATGACGCCATCGCGATCTTCGGCCTCAAGGTCCCCGTGTCGGGTGATGTAGTCCAGGTGAGCCAGCAGTTGGCCGGGATCCCGCGTCCGCCCGGTCACTTTCACCATCACTTCCGGCGTGCGGTTGACCAGCCGCACAAGCCGAGCCCGCACTGCGGATTCCCCGCTGCCGAGCACTTCTTCAGGGGTCCGTCGGCGCGGACGGACCGGCGGACGCCACACATCCTCGAAGCCCGCGACGGTCTGGAAGTCGCTCACGGCTCACCCGCCCAATAGGCCAGATTGCCAGCGAAGGCTGACTGCAGCCCACGGAGGTGGCCGCGCATCTCGCGCCGCAAATCGTCTAGCGCCCCCAACTCCAGATCCAGCACACGGCCCTCCATCACCGCCGTATTCAAGGCACGGGCGATCTGGTTCACGTTGACGCCAATCCGGCGCAACTCGGTCTGGATGGCTATCAGCGACACGGCGTCCGAACCTGCAAACGTCGGCCGGTCCCGAAGCCGCCGCCGCAGCACGGCGGCGGCCCAGGCGTTGCGGGTAAGCCCGGTCTCAGCCGCCGCGACGTCCAACCCGATGACATCCGCGGCGCTCAGTCGAACGGTGAGTTTCACGGGAAAGGGGGCGTGCGCGGCGTGCGAAGCCATCTCTCGACTCGCGCCCACCGCACCCACCATCAATTGCCGCAAGGCCACTGAGCGACCGCCGCGCGCCGAAGCCCAAGCGTCGAAACGGGCCGCCAGGTCGTCGTCCAGCCGCACGTTGAAGATCGCCAAACCGCCCTCTCGCGTAAGACACCGCCGCCGCCAAGGCTATCCTGCCCTCAACCGCTGCCGCTGACTTTGGCCCCTCCCCTCGGCCCGGGCGACGCGCAACCCTACGCGTCGCCCGGGCTACCCGCCGCCCCTGGCGGGACGCCCCAGCCGGGCCTAGTCACAGACACAACCGTGGTGGCGTCGACAGCCAGGTCTGGGCTTGTCATATGCCTCGGTCGACAACGGAGAGACCGCCCGCATGTGCAACCTCTACGCCATGATGCGCAGCCGAGCGGAGGCCGCGCAGTTGGCCCGCGCCTTCTCCGACGTGAACAACAATCAGCCGCCGATGTCGGGGGTCTTCCCCGACTATCCCGCCCCGATCATCGCCAAGACGCCGGGCGGCGAACGGCAGATGCGCGACGTCCGCTGGGGGATGCCGTCCTCCAAGAACGCCATGTTCGAAGCCGCCAAGAAGCGCGCGGGCAAGCTTCGGGAAAAGGGTCAGGAGGTCGATTTCAATGAGTTGCTGCGGATGGAGCCCGACAAGGGCACGACCAACATCCGCAACACCGCCAGCAAGCACTGGCAGCCCTGGCTTGGCCCGAGCAGCCGCTGCCTCGTGCCGTTCACCTCCTTCAGCGAGCCCGACCAGGTCGGCGGCACTCTGCAGCCCATCTGGTACGCGCTGGACGAGGCGCGACCGCTGGCCTTCTTCGCCGGCGTCTGGACGCCCTGGACCTGCGTTCGGAAGATCAAGGAGGGCGAGGTGAGCTGCGACCTTTTCGGCTTCCTCACCACCGAGGCCAACGCCGAGGTCGCCCGGCACCATGACAAGGCCATGCCGGTGATCCTCACCGAGCCCGCCGACTGGGACCTTTGGATGGGCGACGCCCCCTGGACCGAGGTGCAGCACCTGCAGCGCCCCCTTTCCGATGGGGCTCTGAAGATCGTCGCGCAGGGTCCACGGGAGGATGAGACCGCTCCCACGTGAACGGGGCGCGTGAGATGCGCGGCGGCTAGACGTCGCCGCTCGGCGGCGACCACCGCCACGGCAGATCATAGAGATGCGGGAACACCGCCACGTCCTTCGCGCCGCATCCGCCGGCGCCGGCGCACGACAGTCGCTCGGCGAGATCGGCGATCCGCAGGTCGAGGCGGTCGCCGAAGCGGCGCTCCAACTCCGGCGGCGTCCACTCGATCAAGCGTGGACAATCTCGGCAGCAGATCGCCAGCGAAAAACCCCGCCGCAGATAGGTGCGCACGGTGTCGTTGCCGATCTGCGCGATCTTGAAGGTCTTCAGGAGCCGGTCTGGCGGCCGCTCCAAGGTCGAGGTGGGGTTCAACGACGCCACGATCAGATCCAGGCCCGCGCGAAGCCGACGCGACCGCACGCGGTGCAACTCAGCCGCCGCCGGATGTCGAACGGCATGGCGTCGGGCCCCAGGCGCGCGAAGGCCTGCCCGCAGGTCCACGTGACCTGGTGTCCGCAGGCGCAGATGATCTTCAAGGTCGCGGCGCCCCTCATCATTCGGCGAAGGTTCTGGAACATCATGCCGTAAGAACAAATACAGAACTTCTGCGCTATGGCGAGTCCTGGCCACCGCCAGGACTCGCCACCACGTCGGCTAGGGCTCGGCCGTTGCAACCCCCGACAGCAGGTCGCAGGCCCGCTGGGCGTGCGCCGCCGCAGCGAAGATCGACCGGTGATCGGCCTTCATCACCTTGAGCCAACCGGCGAGGTAGCTGGCGTGGTCCTCACGTGGCCGCAGCGAGACCCCTAGGTCGGCGCACAGAAAGGCCGCGCCCAGCTCGGCCACCAGTTCCTCCCGAGCATAGCGGTTGTCACCGGTTCGCGGCGCGCCGAACTCGCGGTCGAGGCGGGAAGCGTGGCCCGTCCAATGGGTCAGCTCGTGCAGCAAGGTGGCGTAGTAGTCCTCCAACTCCGGGAAGGCCGCGAGCTTCGGCATCTGCACGTAGTCGGGGCCGGGCGCATAGTAGGCGCGATCACCGCCGTGCCGGACCGCCGCGCCGGTCGAGGCGACGAACGCCTCCACCGCCGCAATCCGCCGCTCGGCCGAAACCGCCAGCGCGGGAGCGGGCGCATAGACCGCGGGCAGGCTGTCGATCTGCCCGACGTTGAAGACCGTGTAGGCCTTGAGGAAGGGGATGCTGCGGAGCCCGTCGTCACCCGCGGGCGCATCGGGGTCCTCGCGGACGATGCGATTGGCGTAGACCACCGTCGCGCCATGCTCGCCTTTGCGGACGTGGCCGCCCAGCGCCAAGGCCTGGCGGAAGGTCATCCAGGTGGGTGCGGCGTACCCGCGCTCGAAAGCCTCGGCCCACAGCAGCAGGACATTGATCCCGCGGTAGGGTTCGCCGGAATGGCGCAGCGGCCGACCGACGGGCCCCCCGGCGCCGCTGGCCCAAGGCTTCGTCCAGGGCCGGACGCCGCGTTCGAGATCGGCAACGATGGCGTCGGTGACGCGGGTGTAGAGGGGACGTGTTTCCGTAACGGGGCGCGCCATGGCGGCCTCCTGTCATCCAGATTTCTGAGAGGAAGAGGTCGCCCCGTCGGTGACGGGGCGCCTCAGGTTCGGGCTCAGCGGGCGGAGCGGCTGCGGGACCAGATGAGGTTGTAACCCTCGTCGGCATCCATCAGGGACGCGTAGATCTCCCGCGGGAAGCTGGGGTCGTCGAGCTTGACCGAGAGGTAGGCCCGTTGCTCGGCGGAGGTCTTCTTCCACGCCGCTCCCAGCTCGACCTTGCCGGCGAAGATGCGGTAGTCGGGGGCTTCGGGGCTGGTCTTGTCGTTGGGCCGGAAGGCCACGGACTTGACGTTGAGGCTGAGCGTGTTGATCGCGCCGGTGTAGGCGCCGTCGGCGGTTTGGGTGAAGGTTCCGATGGTCGACATGGTGAAGTCTCCTTGCTCAAGCGAGGCCGCCCGTTGCGGCCGCGATGGCGATCGAGAGACCCGGCCGGACAGCGCCGGCGCAGACGAAGTCCCGCAGCGGAGCGGAGGACGGTGACGGCGGGCTTTCTTGCCTCGCGAGGAATGGGGCCGAAGGGCCCAGGGGAGGAAAGCCGGCCAAGCCGTTGCGGCGACGCCCGGCCAGGTCCAGATCACGTCAGAGCGGCTGCCACGGCGCGTCCCGCTCAAAGGAAGACGCCGCTCCCCGACTCAGAGAGACTCAAGCAAACCGTGGATGTCGCGCCGGCCCGAACCAGAGCAGACTGCCCTCCCCCACGGCGAAGGCCAACCGGACCCACGACCAGGTGAAGACCAGCCTCGACCAACTGCCGGACGCCAAGCGACGCGAACTCACCCGCGTCGTGGAGATCCTGTTCGCCGAGTTCGAGGACGCCCTCAAGGGCCGCAACGCCCCTCACCGCAAAGCCGGGCGGATCCTCAAGATCATCCTGTTCGGAAGCTACGCGCGTGGCGACTGGGTCGACGATCCCAAGGGGGGCTACAAGTCCGACTACGACCTGCTGGTGGTGACCAACCACGAGGAACTCGCCGACCTCCAGGAATACTGGGGCAAGGCCGACGACCATCTTCTGCGGGCCTACCAGATCGGCCACGAGCTCACCGCGCCGGCGCACTTCATCGTCCACGACCTCATCGACGTGAACAAACAGCTGAAGCGGGGCCGGCCGTTCTTCGTCGATATCGTCCGCGACGGCATCGCGCTCTACGAAGCGCCGGACCACCCGTTCGAACATGCCGAGCCGCTCTCGGCCGAAGAGGCACTAACGGAAGCGCAGGGTTATTTTGAGGACTGGAATGCCAAGGCTCCGAGCGCGCTCAAACTCGCTCGGTTCGCTATCAGCGAGAATGAGTTCAAGGACGCCGCCTTCCTGCTCCACCAAGCAACGGAGCGCCTCTATCACTGCGCCCTGTTGGTCCTGACCCTCTACAGCCCGAAGTCCCACAAGCTGAACTTCCTGCGCTCTCAGGCTGAGCGACTGGTCCCGCTCCTCATCGCTGCGTGGCCGCGCGACACGCGGTTCGAACAGCGCGCCTGGGAGCTCCTACGCCGAGCCTACGTCGATGCCCGCTACTCGAAGCACTACAAGATCTCCGCCGAGGAACTGGCCTGGCTCGCCGAGCGAGTCGCCATTCTTCAAGAGACGGTTCGCCTGGTCTGCGAGGAGCATCTCGCAAAGGGACAGCCCTGACGGACGTCGGCAGCCCACGGTAACCGGGCTTCTTCCGCCGTGCGTCAGCCCGTATGCTGGCAACGTCGGGCGCCGGGACATAGGCGCGGGTCTTGAGCCGGGATGCGTCGGAGACGCCGCATCGGCAGCGGCCCAAGCTGAAGCACCGGGCCGCCATAGCTGGACGGTTTCCAACGCCCGACCCCTTATCTCTCCGACGGAACCGGAGGCGGCGCTAGGGACGTCCGCCAGCCCAGATCAGGAAATCGAGCTTCTTGACCGGGTGGATACTCGAGGCGCCGGCCACAGCCGCGAACTGCGCGTCGAACTGGTCGCACCACGCGCGCGCCGCCGTGGTCTGGCTCAGCGCAGTCATCACCTCCTGCAGCCAGTCGTAGTAAGTCACCGCCTCTTCGGACCCGGCCCCGAACCGTGGGGCTGGCATCCGAGCGGCCAGAAACTCGCGGATGACACTGTCGAGCACTGGGGCCTCTGGGCGAAGTGTCGCCACGAGCTTGCTCACGAACGAGGCCTCAACCCGCCCGGTCTCCCTCTCGACCGCCGCCAAAGCCCAGCGGAACAGGGCGGCCGGGTCGGGGCCCCGCTGCTTGGCCGCCTCGAAGGTCGCGTAGAAGACAGACCGCCAAGCGGCGTTCCGCCGAACGCCATAGAAGCCGTTGAACTTTCGTTGGAAGTCGGCCGCGGCTGGACTGGCGAGATCAAGCCTTGAGCCGCTGTCGGCCAGGTCCAGGTAGAGCTCGATGGGCCCGGGACGACGGCGGGCCAGCAGATCGCTGGCCGCCGGCATCAGCACCGGCAGCGCCCCGGCCAGGTCGGCCACATTGTCCGCGATCGCTCCGCCCATGGCCGCCCTCCCGCAGTTCGATGTCGCCGGTTCATTGGATCGGCGCAAGCCGTGCCGGGTGGACCCCTTGCCCCGGCGGTGTAGAAGACCCGCCCGCTGTCGAATCGCGGCAGAATTTCTGAAGCACGCGGCAATAACTGTGCGCTCTTCCGCGAATCAAATGCGTGGGAAACTGCAGAGGATCGAGGGCTTCGGAACAGATATAACTGTCGGCCCCTATCGACGGAGACAACGCAGAGATCATGACGGCGACCGTCATCACCATGTGCAGCAACCGCAAGCGAGGCGACCCCGCCGCCGACCTGTCGGCCGCAGGGCTTGCCCGAGGAACCGCGGACGCCGTGGCGGCGGTCTGGGGGCGACGACTGGTCCAAGCCCCCTGCGCGCTGACCGCCCGCCAACTGTATGGCGGCCGTGGCTTTCGGGAAGCGGAAGCCGCCGCCGAGGCTCAGGGCGGGGCGTTTTTGGTGGTGTCGGCCGGCCTCGGCCTGGTCGCTGCGGATGCGGCGGTCCCGGCCTACGGCCTGACCCTGCTGGCCAGCCACGCGGATGGCATCTTGGGAAAGATCGACGACGACGAGGCCTCGGCCTGGTGGCGCGCCCTGACGTCCGTATCCCCCTTCCACAGCCCCGACATTCCGGGACGCGGGCTCATTTTGGCGGCGCTCTCGGCCCCCTACATGGCGATGGTGGCCGACGACTGGGCGGGGTGGCCCGCGGAGCGGTTCGCGCGGCTGCGAGTATTCAGTAAGTCCCCGCCGGTCGGCGCGGCGGCCGCGCTCGCGCCGGCGTGGATGCCTTACGACGACCGACTGGACGCCATCGGTCCGGGACACGCGGGGACGCAGGCCGACTTCGCCCAGCGCGCACTCCGGCACTTTGCGGTCACGTTCACGACGTCCAGCCGCGGCGCACCATCCGACGCCGCGGCCGTGCGGGCCGGGCTGCAGGGCCTGACCGAGCGCGAACGCCCGGAACGGAAGCGCCTTGACGATGCTGACCTGCTCGCGCTGATTTCCGCGGAGTGGGACGCAGCCGGGGGGCGGTCGGGGGCCATGCTGCGACGGCTGCGCGACGACCTGCACATCGCCTGTGAACAGTCCCGGCTGAAGACACTGTTCAAGACGGTGGCCGCGTCCAGAGGGTCAGCGTCATGACCCGGGGTGAGCAGGTCATCGTGCGGGCGCTTCGAACGCGCCAGGCCACGTCGATCGACGTCTATGAATTCTTCATCCGCGGCGCCCAGGTCGCGCAGATCGCCGACATCTCGCGGCTGCGGCGCGGCGACGGCGAGCTCGAAGGGTTCCAGCGGCGGGAGATCAAGTCCCACGTGGCGGAGATCGCCGAGTTCCTCGCCCAGGGGCCCGTGCTGTTCCCCAACGCGATCATCCTGGCCCTGTCGCCCGAGGTCCGCTTCGAGCAGTCCCGCGGCCCCAAGATCGGCGACGACGCGGTGATCGCCGGTAAACTCTCTCTGCCACTGCGGCCGGAAGGCCAACGCGCCGCCTGGATTGTCGACGGCCAGCAGCGCTCGCTGGCGCTCGCCAAGGCGAAGGACTGCGACCTCCTGGTGCCGGTGGTGGCGTTCGTTTCCGCCGATGTGGCGGTGCAGCGGGAGCAGTTCATTCTGGTGAACAAGGCGCGGCCGTTGCCTCCGCGCCTGATCGACGAGCTCCTGCCGGAGATGACCCTGGCCCTCCCCCGGGACTTGAAGGCCCGGCAGGTGCCGAGCGCCCTGTGCAGCGCCCTGCACGACGATCCGAAGTCGCCATTCCATGGCCTGATCAAACGCGGCTCCGAACCGGGCGCGCCCACCGCCGTCGTCACCGACCGGGTGCTGATCGACACGCTGGTGGGCAATCTGCGCGCCGGTGGCGCACTGGGGGCCTACCGCGCCGGCGACGGACTTGAGCCGCTGCACGAAGCGCTCTGCACCTACTGGCAGGCGGTTCGCGAGGCCTTCCCGGACGCTTGGGGGCGGCCTGCGGGCGACAGCCGGCTGATGCACTCCGCCGGGATCCGCGCCATGGGCGCGCTGATGGACCCGGTCTGGACCCGCGCCGACGCTACCGCCGATCCGGCGTCGCATGTGCGGGAGTCCCTGGCGCGCCTGGCCCCCTATTGTCGCTGGACCGAGGGGGTCTGGGGCGACTTGGGGTGGGGCTGGAACGACCTTCAGGCGACCTCAAGACACATCAAGGGCCTCACCGAATATCTGTTGCAGCTCGACCGCAGCCTCGCGCGGCCTTCGCGATGAAGTTCGTGTTCGCCGACAGCCTCGACGTGGTCGATCCGGGATACGACTTCCTCAACGACCGGCATTCCCCGGGGCGCAAGCCCTACTGGGACGACGCCTATCCGCACGAGATCCTCGGCTACGCCCCCTACGACGGCATCCTGGTGTCCCGCGGCATCGTCGGCGACGGCCCGGTGAAGGGCAAATATTCCGACGCCCAGGCCATGCGCTTCAAGCGGGTGGGCGCCCGCACCTTCCTGCGGCTCGACAAGCCGGAGTTTGCGGGCCTCAGCCTGTTCGGCGACTGCGGCGCCTTCACCTACGTCAACGAGACCGTCCCGCCCTACACGCCGGCGGACACCGCCGAGTTCTACGACACTTGTGACTTCACCCACGGCTGCTCCGTGGACCACATCATCTTCGACTTCCTTGAAGACGAACTGGGTCTGGCGGGCGCCACGCCGGAGGCGCAACGGCGCTTCGACCTGACGCTGGCCAACGCCGAAGCGTTCCTGACTGAGGCGCGCCAGTCCCATCGGTTCACGCCGCTCGGCGTGATCCAGGGCTGGTCGCCCGCCAGCATGGCTGAGGCCGCCCGCCGCTTGGTGGCCATGGGCTACGACTATCTAGCGATCGGCGGCATGGTGCCTCTTAAGATCAACCAGATCGCTCGGGCCCTCGCCGTCATCCGCGCGGCCATCCCCGCTGGGGTGCGCCTGCACATCCTGGGCTTCGGCAAGGCCAACGAGATGCTGGATGTCGCCGCCCATGACGTCACCAGCTTCGACACCACCTCGCCGCTGATCCGCGCCTTCAAGGACGACAAACAGAACTACTGGGTTCCCCGCGCGGGCGGCGGGGTGGGCTACTACACGGCGATCCGGATCCCGCAGGCCATCGAGAACCCGCGGCTGCAACGTCTGGTGAAGCAAGGGGATTTCCGAGCGGAGGAACTGACTCGGCTTGAAGGTCTGTCCCTCGCGGCCCTGCGGGCGCACGACAAGGCGCCCCAGGACGTCGAGGCGGTGCTGGAGCCGATCCTGGAATACAACGCCATCCTGGCCACCGGCCGTCCGTTCGAAGACGTCCGGCAGCACCCCACGATGCAGAAACTAGCGGTTCGCTACCGCGAGACCCTCAGGGACCGGCCCTGGACAAAATGTCCTTGCCCCATTTGCCGTGACGCCGGCGTAGAGGTGATGATCTTCCGCGCCAGCAACCGCAACAAGCGGCGCGGCATCCACAATCTGGGGATCTTCAAGACCGTCCTTGACGGTTTGCCCGCAACTTCGGACGACGCTGCATGAGTTCCCTCACCTTCTTCGCCACGCGGGCCCGCCAGAGCGTCGAGCACGAGGTGCTGACCTTCGCCGCCACGGCCGAGCAGGTGTTGAGCTTCGCCCAGATCGACCGCATCGGCCGCGACGCGCAAGGCGAACTGCAAGGCTTCCAGCGACCGCAGATCGCCCACCACATCCGGGAGATCCGGGATTATCTGGAAAAGCCGGACGCCGTGCTGCCCAACGCGATCGTGATCGCGTTCACGGAGGGCGTCGTCTTTAAGGAGACCCAGCCTGGCATCTGCAAGGTGACCATCGACATAACCGATGGCCCCCGTGGCTTGGTGGTTGATGGCCAGCAGCGGCTCTCGGCGCTCAGCCAGGTAAACCGGCCCGACTTCCAACTGTTCGTCTCGTTGCTGATTTGTCGGGACGACATGGAATTGCGCCGCCAGTTTGTGCTGATCAACAACACCCGGCCCTTGCCTAAGTCGCTGATCTACGAGCTGCTGCCGACCGTGGACGGCCTTCCCGACCGCATGGAGAGCCGCTCGACGGCGGCGACCCTGACGGAACGTCTGAACCGAAGCGAGAGCTCGTCGCTGAAGGGCCAGATCAGCCAGCACACCAATCCGGACGGCGCGATCAAGGACACGGTTTTCCAGAGGGCCATGATGACCTCGCTGAGCGACGGGGTCCTTCGGGAGTTGATCGATCTGCCCGGCGGAGAGGCCAAGTGCGTCAAGCTGGTGAGCGAGTTCTTCAAGGCGGTCCAGAACACCTTCCCCGAGGAATGGTGGGGTCAAACCGCGAGTTCCTCGCGTCTTCTCGGCGGCGCCGGCATCCAGTCCATGGCGTATGTGATGGACGACTTGGCCCACGGTGGCGCGCGGACTTGGCGGGAGTTCGCCGAGGGCCTGGAGTGCCTCAAGGGCAAGACCGCCTGGACCGCAGGCTCCTGGGACTTTGGCGGGGGCGATGTCCGCCACTGGCACGCGATCAACGTGGTCAATCGCGACGTGGTGATGATCACCAACTATCTGCAGACCCTGGTGCGGCGCGACCAGCGCGCGCGCCGAAGCGGAGACCCCGCGCCGGCGCCGCTCATGGAGCGGCTGCTTTCACCGAACGACTCGTGATCTTCTCCGCAGCGCAGCCATGTATGAACTGACCAAGCAATTCCGCTTCGATGCGGCCCACACCCTCCTCCGCGACGTCGAAGCGGACGGGAGCCGGCGCATTCATGGGCATTCCTATCGCGCCGAGGTGACCCTGCGTGGGGCGCCCGACCCGGCCAGCGGCATGATCATCGATACGCGGATCCTGGCCGACAAGCTGGAAGAGACCCGCTGCGCCTTGGACCATCGCTTCCTGGACGAGATCAACGATCTCGGTCCCGGCACGATGGAAAACCTCTGCAGCTTCATCTGGCGCCGCCTCGAGCCCGACATTCCCAGCCTGCACAGCGTCACCGTCCTGAGGGATTCCACCGCCGATCGCGTCACCTACTACGGTGAGAGCCCGGCGTGAGCGGCGCCCTAGTGCTGTTCTCCGGCGGCCAGGACTCCGCGACCTGCCTGGCCTGGGCCCTGACCCGCTTCGAGCGGGTCGAGACCATCGGCTTCGACTACCGCCAGCGGCATCGCGCGGAACTCACCGCTCGCAGCGAATTCCGGGCCGACCTGGCCCGCGCGTTTCCGGACTGGGGCGTCAAGCTGGGCGACGACCACATGCTGGACCTGGGCGTCCTCGCCGAGGTCAGCGATACGGCCCTGACCCGGGACATGGCGATCGCCACCGCCGCCTCCGGCCTGCCCAACACCTTCGTGCCCGGCCGCAACCTGCTGTTCCTGACCTTCGCCGGCGCCGTCGCCTACCGCCGCGACCTCAAGCACATCGTCACCGGCGTCTGCGAGACCGACTACTCGGGCTATCCGGACTGCCGGGACGACACCATCAAGGCCCTGCAGGTCGCCCTTAACCTCGGCATGGAGCGGCGCTTCGTCCTCGAGACCCCGCTCATGTGGATCGACAAGGCTGCCACCTGGGAGATGGCCCGCCAACTCGGCGGCCTGCGCCTCGTGGACCTGGTCCGCGACCGGACGCTCACCTGCTACGAGGGCGACACCACCCACGAGCACGCCTGGGGCCGCGGTTGCGGCGTCTGCCCGGCCTGCGATCTTCGCGCGAAAGGCTATGTCGCCTGGCGGCGTATGGAGTCGGTTCAGGCCTGAACGGCGGCTAGGGCGGTTTCCGCCCATTCCTCCACGGCTCGGACGATACTGCTCGCCCCTTTGCCCGCCGCATAGACCAGGGGCCGCTCGCCCCGCTTGCCCTTGAGAAATTCCGTGGCCGCGTGTTTAGCGGACGCCCAGACCACGACCACCAGGTCCGATCGCGACGCCATGGCCGCCAGCGCCGCGCTGCCGCCGCGGTCGTGATTGAGATCGACGCTGACGTTGGGCGCCGCCCGGGTCAGCAGAGCCTGAGCCTGCCGGGCGGCCGGCTCCGTGAGGGTATAGATTCCGACCGTCTTGCCGCCGAGTACCTGGGCGATGGCGGTAACGTCGGGAGCGGCCTGGGCGCCGCTCTCCGCGACCAGCCCCGCATCTTCGGCCAGTGCCGCCAGGGCCACGCGCTGGCCGTCCGAGAGGCGTGCGGCTAGGCCTTGCAGCACGGAGACGACATTGACGGTGAAGTTCTGGAGGCGCGCCGCATCGACGGGCGACACCGCGCGCGCCGTATCGACGACGTCCAGCACGTCGTAGGCGGACGCCCGGCTTACCGCCTCGACGCACACGGTTTCGGCGGCGTCGAGCGCATCGCGATAGTCGGCCGAACTCAGGCCGCTGCGCAGAGCGCCGTCCAGAAGCGCCGAGGTGGAGCGCAACAAGGCGTCGCCGCGGCGCGCCGCGAACGCCATCCGCACCAGCAGCGCGAGATAGACGGATCGATAGGCCTCGCGCGGCCATTGCGGATCGCCCTGAGCCCACTGCACGAGGAAGGGCATGGCCTCCCCCAGGCGCTCTTCGGCGAGCCCCTCCGGAATGTTAGCGATCTGGTCGGCCAGCCGGAAAGCCGCCGCCGGATCCGCAGCCCCCGCCGGCAGACGCCAGGCCGTCGCACCCAGCCGCGCACTTTCGAGCGCATCGAAGGTCTCGTCTCCGAGCCGCGTCAGCCAGGCCGCCCAGTCCTGCGGCGGCGCGATGTCGCCCGCCCTGGCACGCACTTCCTCCCATAGAGCCCGGAACATCGGGCGTTCGAGGAGACGGCCCTGCGCCGGCAGGTCCAGGGCGCGCATGGCGTCCTGGAGGGCGGCATCGGCATCGGGGTCGCCCTCCGCCGGGCTGCTGGCCACCACGAGAAAGGCGGTCTGTGCACGTTGTAGCGGGTCCTGCGGCGCCGGCGCAGCGTCCGGCGCCCTCGCGGGCGCAACGTCGGCCTGAACGGCGGCCGGGGCCTCCGGGGCCGGCGCGGCGTTCGAAACCAGGACGCGCAGCCGTTCCACCGCGTCGGCGGCCGGGTTCGGCGCACGGGCCAGCAGCGACGCCACGAACGGAAAGGCCTCGTCGTCGGCGAGCTCGTCGGGGGTCCGCTCCCGCCCGTCTTCCGGATCGAAAGCGGCGCACCAGTAGATGGCTTCCAGCAACACCTCGGCCGTGGCGGGCGAAGGTCCCGAGAGCGCCAGGCTCTCGAAGCGGTCGTGCCAGCGGATCGCCGTCCAGTCCCCGGCGACTGCGAGGATCTGCATCTCCAGTTGGGTGAGGTTGATGGCGTCCAGGCGGAGTTCCGACCTCAGCCGCCCGTGAATGCGCCAGGCGTCCGCTACGTCGCCGCCGTTCAGGGCGTCCTGCAGTCCCCCCAGGAGCCGCGACGTGGGTTCCGGACGCGACAAGGTGAGGACGGGGGCCGTCGCCAGAAGGGTCTGCAGCCGGCTCAGCGCCCGGATGACCGCCAGATCGGACTGAGGCTCCAGCCCCGGGCGGAGTCGGGCGACCGCGCTGGCGCCGCTCGCGAAAAGGATCTGCGCGAGCGGGTCGGCCGTGGGAACGCTCAACGGAACGCCGTGGAAATCCGTCAGGGTCGGACCGGAGAAAGCCAGCAACAGCGGCTGCAGCTTGCGCCACTCGGACGGAGAGCCCGCGACGGCATAGACGCAGAAGCCGCCATCGGCCTGGCGCGCCGGCAGCAGGCCGCCGGGGAAGCTCTCCTGGCTAAGCGTGGCCGCCAGGTCGCCGGCGCCGGCGGGCAGCGCGGCCCAGTCCGCCGCCGCGCCGAAAGCCGCAAGATCCAGGGTCAGCGCCACGTGAGGTGACTCCCCCAGCGTTCGGTCAGGGCCAGCCGCCGCATCGCCGCCGCCTGCGGGTCGGCCCGCAGGAGCACGTGCTCGTCGCTCGTGGTGAGGCCGCTGAGCGTGAAGTTCATCGAACCGCCGAACACATAGTCCTCGCCGACCAGGGTCTTCTCGTGCGCGTCCGGCGAAATCGCCAGACCGAGCCGCCCGTCGGCGCGGGCCTGCGCCTCGCGCAGCGTCCGGAGGAAATAAGCGTTGTGGTCGACCTCGCGCACGACGACCGCCACCCGTGCGCCGCGTTGGGCGACGGCTTCGAGCATCTGGGTCAGCCGGATGGAGCCGGCGGGCCAGTCGGGCCGCACCGCGCTGAACGCCCGGGCGCCGTTGTCGACGATCTCCACGTCGCTGATCCAGGCCGAGAGCACCCAGAGCTCTGCGCTGGGCCGGAGAAGCTCCGTCAGAAAGAGGGTTTGCAGGGCGTCGCGGATGGCTCGGCTCTGCCAGGGGCCCGTGAAGTCGCGGCTCGTCATCAGATCTGTTCCCGCAAGACGAGCGTCGCGACGATCTGGGTCTCGTCCTTGGCGATCCGTTCGAGGACCGGGAACAACTGCAGGTGTCCCACGTGGATGGGCCGCACCAGGGTTGCGACCAGCGCCTCGCCCAGCCGATCGCGACGGGCCAAGGGCGCGCTGAGCCGCCCGACGCCCTCCTGTGCGAGCGTGGCGGCGAGGCGCTCCCACCAGTCGTCGTCGGTCACCGGAATGGCGGCGCCCCCGCCCTCGAGCAGCAGCGCCCGGACCAGCGCCGGGTCGGCCGGCAGGTCGCCGCGGAACGGATTCCAGTTGGACAGGGCCTGACGATGCAGGGCCAGCGTCCGCGGCCAGAGCAGGGCGCCGAAGGCGAGCGCCCGGTCGCCCGGCGGCGCCGCGGCCTCGAAGACGCCGGCCGCCAGCGCCAGATCGGCGGCGGTTTGATCTGCGGTCGCCAGCACCGCCGCCTCGCGGGGATCCAGTTCGACGCCAAGCCGCGCTTCCGTCTCTTCCCAGAAGGCCAAGAGACGTCGGACGAGATCGTCGTGACGCGGCCCGATGCCGGGGGTCAGCATCCGGGCGCTCAAGGTCACCACGAAGGCGCGGGTCGTTTCCACGCCGTGGCGATCGAGTTCCAGCAGAAGGTCGGCGCGCGCCGCCGCCCGGGCCACATGGCCCAACTCGGCCCGGACGCGGGCGATCGCCTCCGCCACGGCCGGCTCCCGGGCCGCGAGCCCATAGGTCCTGGCCAGCGCCCCGGAGGCGACCTCGAGGTCGCTGGGTTCGAGCGCCGCCTCGATGCCCCGGTACAGAGCGCGGGGTTCGCCGGCGAAGCGATCGGCGATGGACTGCAGGACGCCGGCGCCGCCCAAGGTGGTTTCGGTAAGCCAGAGCGTCGCCCGGCGCGGATCGGCCGGGTCGGTTTCCAGATCGGCCAGGATCGCATCGGCGGCTGCCTGGCGCGGCGTTGCGGCGACCGCCGCCGTCAGCAAACCCTCCGCGAGCGTGCCCACCAGGGTGACGCGCAGATAGCGCGCCCGCTCCGGCCCCGCAGCGTCCAGGGCGGCGAGCAGGTTGGCGTGCAACCGGGCGCGCACGCTGCCGTCCCGGAGCGCTTCTTGCAGCCGCCCCTTCAGGCGTTCGAGCCGGTCCCGCAGCGGGCGCGTTGGGCCCGCATGGTCGGGCGCCGGGTCGTCGTCGTCGTCCTCCGCACCGAGAACGTCGGCCCGCTGAACGCCGAGCAGGATGTTCATGACGTCGTCGTAGTCCGCGAGCGAGCCGGCCTGATCCACGGCGTCGGCGGCGCGCTGTAGCGTCTCGCCCCGGTCGAGCGCGCGCCTCGCGCAACACAGCAGATGGACCTGCCGCAGCCAGGTCTTCAGGAAGCCGTTGGTCTCGCGCGGGAACTGCCGGTCCTCCGCCGTCAGCCACCGATGCAGCGACGTGTGGAGCGTGCGTTGCAGGTGCGGTTCGAGCGGCGCCTCGGCCAGCGCCTCGGCCGGCGGAAGCCGAAGCCGCAAGGCCAGGCCGTCGGTCTCGAAATCGAAGCCCACCGCCGCCAGGGCGCCATCGCCGTCCCGGAAGGTGATGTCGACGATCTGGTCGACGCCGCCCGGACGGCGCAGTTCGGCGCGGGCCTCGCTGGCGAAGCGGCTGACGCCGACGCTCGCCCGAAAGCGGTGCAGGTAGATGTCGGCGCCTTCGACGAAGCCCTGCCATGCGGTCCGGGCCGGCGGCGCGACCTGCACCGGTTCCCCGTGCGGCTGGAAGGCGCTGGACCACGAGAGGCGCGAATTGGAAGTGACGCCGACGACGCCGCGCGTCGCCTTGTCCAGCCGCAGGCGCCAGGGCCGGAACACCTGCGCCTCGATCCAGCCTCCGGCGCCCTCGCCGCGATGGGGGCCCAGAGGTTCGGAGGTCTCCGCGTAGGCGGCGACGTCCAGATCCCACTGGGTGATCCCCGCGGGGACCGGCGACCAGTGGGCCAGACCCCCGTAGGCGTCGCCGAACCGGCGTGTGACCCGCCCCGGCGCCAACTGCGCCAGTCCCTGCTGCAGCGCCAGGGTCTCGGTGACATCGGGATCGCCCTGCCGGTCGCCCGCGTGGACGATCTCGAGTTCGGGAAGGTTGAGGTCGGCGAACAGAGCGCTTGGCGCGAAGTCCGGCAGGGGGTGGTCGCGGATCCAGAGATCGTCCCGGGCCGCGCCGTTCGGCCAGGCCAGTCGCCAGTTGCGGTACATCCGCCGGCTCAGCGTCGGGATCACCTCCAGAAGCAGGGAGCGGGGCGGTTCCCACAGCAGGCTGGCCACCGCGGTGTCGTCCAGGCGCAGCGACGCCTTCAGATGGTCGGCGAGCGAGCGGCGCAGAGGACCGTCGGCGCGCAGCACCTCCGACAGCAGGCGCGCGATGTGATCGCGCCAGGCGGCATCGTCCCAGGCCGGGCGGCTGGGCTGCGCCACAGTCTGCCAGGCGCTGCTGGTCGGTGTGCCGGGCGGGCGCGGCTGATCGGCAATCCAGTCCAGCAAGGCGAACGCGGCCTGCATGCGCAGCACATATTCGTTGCGGATCGGCAGGGACTGGGGCGGCAAGGTCGGTTCGAAAAGGTGCTCGGCCGCCTGGAACAACTGCCGGTCCCGGCCGTAGTCGGACAGGACCGTCAGCGTCAGCGGCCGCATCCGGCGGTCCCGCCCGGCGCGGCCGCGGCGCTGCAGGAAGGACGCGAAGTCCCGCGGCGCCTTGTGCTGCAGAACCGCGCCGACGCGACGGTCGTTGAAACCGACCTCCAGAGCCGATGTAGCGACGATGATATTGGCGGCGGCGTCGACGCCGGGGTCACGGGAGGTGGTGCGCGCGACGGTCAAGCGGTCGGACAGCGCGCGCCCTATCACTTCGGGTAGTCTCCAGCGCTGGCCGTCCGCATCGCGGGCCCGGCGATCGGCATCGGTTTCCACGAGGCCGGGGGGCGCCTGACCGCGCATGGCCGCGAGCGGCAGACGCGCCGGATCGGGGTTGCCGAAGCGATCGAAGGCTTCCGCGTCCCGCAGGTCGTCGAACAGGCGATGCGTCACGTCCAGGTCGTCGGTGAAGGCGAACATCCGTTCGCCGAAGCGGAACTGCGACGGTCCGCCGGGCGGATCGAGAATGCGGCCGGCGAGCATGGCGGTCTGAATGGACGTCGAGAGCAGCGAGGTCCCGGCGGCGGGATCGCCCCGCAGCGCGATCTGATACTCGCGGCCCTCCTCGACATATTCGTCGTCTTGCGGCGTCACCTCCGCGACCGCGCCGGGCGGCAGGCCCGTCAGTTCGGCGAAGAAAGTCGCAGCGTCCTGCAGGGTGGCCGAAAGTCCGACCCAGGCGATGGGACCGCCCGCCAGCCGCCGCCACCGCCGCAAGGTCAGGGCCGCCTGGGCCCCGGCGACGCCGGTGTAGGTGTGCGCCTCGTCCAGCAGCAGGAACTCTGGCCGTCGGTTCGCAGCGGTCCGCACGCCGAACAGTCCGCGGCGGCGCTGGTCCGACAGGGACCGGTTGAGCATCTCGGTCGTCGTGAACAGCAGGTCGGGCGGCTCGCGGCGCAGGCGGTCGCGCGTCAGGACGAGCACCTCCGGGTCCGTGACCGACCCGCAGGACCGCGCGCATTGCAGGCGCTCGACGCCCTGAGCGATGTCTTCCGAACTCCACACCATGTCCCCGCCGCATCCGCAGCGCAGGTAGGGACAGACATAGGCCGTGCGCCGTCGCCGCCAGACCCGGGCGACCGCTTCCTCCCGGCCGGCGGTGGGCGTGTCGCCATAGAACGCGCCGAGCCGGATCGGCCGGCGGCCGGCCGCGGCCAGGGTGTCCACCAGGGCCACGGCGTTGCCGTAGGCCTCGCTCAGTTGATCCTTCAGCAACTCGTTGCGCGGATAGATGGCGATGGCTTTGGTCCAGAAGTCTCCCGTACGGACCCGTTCGGCGAGGCGCGTGAACACCGGCAGATAGAAGGCCAGGGTCTTGCCCGACCCGGTGCCGGCGCCGACGATCACCCCGACGTCCTGGCCCGGCGTCGGGAGCAGGCGATCCGCCGCCCGCAACTGAAAGGCCGCCAGCGCACCCGGGGCGATCGCCCGCCACACCGCCCGCTGAAGCGCTGTCAGATCCGCGGCGTCGGCTGCGGCGCCAGAGTCCTGGTCCCATCGCGGATAACGCCGCGCCCGCACGTCGAGACGGTAGTCGGCGACCAGCGGCGGCGCGCCGCGCCAGGATTCGCCGGCGAACGTCTGCCGCATCCGGGCCAGCAACCGAACCGTCTCGCCAAACCGGCTTCGGTAGCGGGGACCCCGCCCCGGGACGTCGAACTCCACGACGAGCGCGGCTTCGACCAGCGCTTCGAGACCGTCCTCGGCCTCTCCGGGGAAATGCGCTTCGGCGATCTCCAACGCTTCGTCGCGTCCCAGCGAAGCGCTGACGTCGCCCCACCGCAGCGAAAGCAGTTCGACGTCCTCGATCGCGTTCAGCAAGGCATCGTGCGCGGCGCCGAGAGCGGCCATCAGCGGGTCCGGATTCCGAACGCGCCGCCGAGCCCGTTCGCCGTGAGCCACGTCTGCACCGGCTCGTCCAGCCGCGCCAGATCTGCGCCGCCGTCGCTGCTGGCGTCGCGCAGGAACCGCGCCACGGACGGCGGCAGGCTCTCGGCGTCGAGCGTTCGCCAAGCGGTGGCGCAAGCCTCCGCAAGGTCGTCTAGCGTCTTGAAGATGGCCGGATCGATGGGAAGTTGGTCCGCCAGCGCGAGGGCGTCCCGCCTCAGTCGACGCACCCGTTCCACGCGGGCCTGGAGCGCCGAGATCTGCGACAGGTGCTGCAGAAGATCTTCCCCGACGCTCGGGACTTTGCTGCGGACATGGGCCGACCAGGCCGCCGCCGACGCGGCTTCGACGGCCGCCGACAGGAGGTTGAGGGGGCCGATCGTTTTCGGAGACAGTTCGTTTGACGCCGCTGCGGCCGGATCGCTCGCGAGATCGGCCTTGAACGTCCTGAGGTAGAACGCAATGCCACCGGCCGACTTCGTGTCGAGGGCGACGGTCAGGCCTTCCGAGACGAGCAGGGTCCGGCGACCGAGTGCCAGCCGCAGCTTGGCGAGCGCCGCCTCCAACTGACCGGTCCGGGTCTCGACGGCCTGAACCTGGTGGGCGGAACTGCGCAGGGCGCCGAGTTCCGTGGTGTCCGATACGAAGCTGGCGGACCGCTCGAGCAGGCTCACGCTTCGGTCTCCAGCGGCTCGAGTTCGCTCACGAGATCGTCGACCACCTGGCTCAGGCGGCCGATCTTTTCGCTGATCTGATCGACGCCGGCGTCCGTCCGTTTCTGGGCGATCTCCGTCTCGGCCGCGTCGAGGAACGCGGTCCAGGCCGTCACCAGCCTGGACGCCGCCTCGACGGCCTCCCGACGCCCGCGGGCATAAGTGGGCAGTTCGGCCTCCGGCGGATCGGCGGTGGCCACCACGCGGGCCGAGCGCACCGCGGCGTCGAACTGAACCTGCGCGAGCTCGGCGCAACTGCGCTCCAGCGCCGGAGCCGGCGCATGGACGCCCTCGGCGATGGCCGCCGCCGCCGCGGCTCTCGCGGCCTGCAGAATGTCCTGACGGCCGGTTTCGGGGCCGAACGCCGCATCGATCTCCGCAAGCCACGCCACCCGCGCGTCGCGCTCCGCCGCAAGGGCGGGCGGCAGGTCTCTCAGGACCAGAGCGTAGAGGTCGCCGATCTCCGCATAGAGATCCGGCAGCGGAGCGGGCGTCCGGGACAGGGCCCACTTCTGCCGGCGCAGTCGACGCGCCGCGTCGCGAACCGGCCGCGGATCGATCGGACGGCCCTGGCGTCCGCCCTTGGAGGCGGAGACGTGCGCCCTGAGCAGGGATTGCAGGTTCGCGCGCTTCGTCCGGAGGCGCGTGTAGACCGCGCTCAACTTGCCATCGGCGAACGGACTCTCGTCGGGCATCGGCCGGAAGATCGCCTCGATCATCTTTTCGTCGGTGATCGGTCCCGTCGCCAGACCCCCGGCCAGGGCGGACCCGACCAACAACAGGTCTACGGCGCCGGCGACCGGATCCCAGGTCTTCGGATTTCCGGCCAGGCCCTTGAGTTGACGGGAAACTTCATTTGCGCAGGCCGTCGCCAGCTCGCTGAGCGCCGCCAGGCCTTCCAGCCCGAAGGCCTGGTTCCAATCGCCCGTCTTCTGGTGTTTCAGCAGCACCTCGAGCGCCAGGGCCGTGGCGGTGAAGCCGGCGGCGTCCCTCCGGAGCGGCAGCTCGAGCCGGATGGCGCCGCCGACGCCCCCGGTGGTGGCCTGGTTGGCGAACTGGATGCTCTGGTTCCGGAACGGTCGATTGCCGGTGCTCGCGGTCGCGCTGGCGAAGGTGGTCGGCAGCAGTCCCAGTTCGTCCCAGTCGATGGAGCGCTCGATCAACGGGAACAGCCCGTTGCGCAGCGTCTGGGCGAGACTCTGATCGAGACGTCCGCCATCGATCCAGGCTCCGAGCTGCACGGCCACGGGATCGCGAGCCGCGACTTTCGGACCGGCGCTGGAAGACGTCCCGTCATCCGATGCAGCGGCTTCCGCCGACGAAATGTCGTCTTCGATCGGTTCGGGTCCGGATTCGGCGAACCCGCTGAGCGGCGGGAGGCCAAACGCCTGCAGCGCCGGATCCGCCGCACCGTTCAACCGGCCGGCGTTCCAGAGTTGGTAGAAGGCCAGATACTGATCGAAGCGAGGGCCGGCTTTTTCCTGCAGGCGTCCGCGCTCGAAGCTGAGGATGTCCGCGCCCCCCAACTGGTTGAGCAGGGCGAGAGACGGAAAGCTTCCCGTCTTGAGATTGGCCGCCTCTTCCATCAGGACCGGTTTCAGGACGCGGCGCTGGAAACGCCGCGGGTTGAACCGCTCGCCATCGTCGGCCCCCGCCCGACGCGCGAAATCCGGCAGGGCGGCGGCGGTGAACGGATAGAGCCCCATACCCTCGCGGCTGGCGCCGAACGCGGCGAAGCAGTCCGGCCGCCATTCGCAGCCCTCGCAAGCATTGGGAAGCTCGCGGGCCGACAGCCCGAAGGCTTGGTCCAGGCCGGTCTTGCCGACCCGGACGGCGTTGAGGTAGCGGGCCGTGAACGCCGCGAGATCCGGACGCGGAGGGGCGTCCTCCAGATCGACGATGGCGTCCATGCGCGTGCGCACGGTGTCGGGCAGGTCGCGGAAGCGGCCGCTGGTGCAGGCCAGCGCCCACCGCACATTGCAGAGATTCTCGCCGCCCTGGACCAGCAGGGCCGACAGCATCGCCAGGTCGTAGCCCTGCAAGCGCGCGAACTCTTCGAACAGAATGACCAGTTCGCGGCCTTCCGCCTTCAGGCGGGTGCGGATCCGGCCCATGAGCTCGCCGAGCAGGTCGCCGGAAAAGTTGAGCGCCCGCGCGATCGCGCGGTTGAGGTTGCGGTTGATCACCGTCAGCACCGAGGGGATCGTCCGGTCGGCGTCGTAAAGATAGATCTCGATCGCGTCGCGCGCCGGCTTCGAGCACTTTAGCAGATCGAGGCCGCTGAGCGGCAGGCTGTCCTTGTCGAACAGGATCTGCTCGTCCAGCCGCTTGCCCTCGCGCGCGGAAAACAGGCGATCCACCAGCTGGGACACGACCTCGCCGTCGGCCAGAAACTTGGTCGGCCGCAGATGCGGATCGCGGAGGAGATCGGGGAGCGCGGCAAGGAGCACCTGCTCCAGTTCCGGGTCCATCCCCGGCTGCGGCTGCGGCGTATCCTCTTCGATAGCCTGCGCCAGGCTGTCGAGCAGGACGGATTTCTGGGCCTCCGGGGTCGCGAGCGTGGTGCCCGCCCGCTGCAGATCCTCCAGGTAACGGGCGCGCTCTTCGGGCGGCAGGCGCTGGATCAGCTTTTCGAGGACCGCGCGGAGATTGGTCTCCAGTCGCCGGATGGCCAGCACCTCGAAGCCCGACCGCAGTTCGACCAGCTGGCGCATGCGGTGAATGACATGCGACTTGCCGGCGCCGGACGGGCCGAGCACCGCCAGCTGATAGTGTCCGCGAACCGGATCGAGGAACTGCTCGACCAGCTGCTCCGTGGACATCTCCCGGGCCGGCCCGGCATAGGGGTCGGTGACCCGCAGGGGCGTGGCGGTGTCCACCGCCCAGAACACCGGATCGGGAACGAAGTCCGCGTCGATATTGATGACGTCCGTGACGCGCTCGGGATCCCAGCAGACGACCTGTTTCATGCGGCCAGCCCCGGCCGCGCGACATGGCTCACCCGGCCGGCGTCCAGCAGACCTGGTACGAAGACCACCTCGGCGTCGTTGAGCATGTCGAAGGTCAGGACGCCCCGCTGTTTGGCGCGCTGCAGGGCCAGGGCCAGGGCCGGAGACGCCGCCCGGTCGGCGGATTCCAGACCGATCCGGTCCGCCACTTCGCGTCGTACGGCCCCGCCGTCGAACACAGGGCAGACCTTCGCCAGGTCGCTCATGAACTTCCCGAGCGTGGCCTCGGCCCCCGGCGCCAGGACGCGATCAAGGCGCGCGAGCAGCGCCGCCGTCGGATCGGGCACGACGATCTCGTCCTTCAGGTTGAAGCGGGTGACGAACCCCAGGGTCCGGGCCCAGTAGACGGCCTGCTGAAAGCGGCTGTCGTTCGACATTCCGTAAGTGTCGCTCTGCCCGAGCTGACGGAAGATCCGGGTGGTGGCGCCCGAGCCGCCCCACGGCAGGGCCTCCAGCGGATCCTGGCACAGGAACCAGGCGATGGCCCCCGCCATCCATCCCGACGAAGGGCCGGCGCTATCGACCTGATCGACCATCCGGGAGGCGGCCACGTCCAGGAACGTCAGGCCCGGCTGGCGCACGGCTTCGGCCAGCCGCACCCGGTCCTCCTGCGCCTCGAATACGCCGAGATCCACACCGAGCCCGAGGCAGTCGCCCAAGGCGTTGTCTTCCCCGGGTTCGTCGCCCCGCGCCAGGGACGGCGGTCCCACCAGGGCCGCAAGCTTCTCGCGCTCCTCGCCCGGCTCTCCGGCCTCCGCCAGGATATCGAACAGGATCGTCATCCGGTGAGGGGTCGCGCCGACGGCGGTGATGGCCTTCATGTGCCCAGCCTCTCCAGCAATGCGTCCAAGGAGATCACCCGGCCGTTGTAGCGCTCCAGCAGGGCTTCGCCAGGCCGGTCCGGATCCGGAAAATCCTCCGGCAGCAGGACGACGCGGGCATCGCGCCGTGGTTCCCCGAGCCGAACGGACCCGCCGGGCGCCACAAGCAGCACTTCGGCGCCCCGGGGAAGCCTCGACGTGGCGCGGCTCGCCGCAACGCTCGTGAAGATCGGCAAGGTCTCCAGGGCCTCAAGCGCCCGCGAGAACAGAGGCTGGGGCTCGCCGGGCATGCGGAGCATGCGCACGCCGCCGCCCCAGATCTCCGCCAGGGCCGAGGCCGCGCGGCGAAGGCTGTAGCCGCCGGACGCGCCCGGCGCATAGGTCACCACGAGTTCGCCGTCCTCGATCAGGTCGGCCAGCGGCGGCCAGCAGGGCGGCGCGTCCCAGGGGGACGCCGGTTCCCGCCGCAGGGGATCGGGACGCGCGGCGTGGGGGTCGACCCGGCAGAGACGACAGGAACTGCAGCCGGCGAGAAGGCGATCGGCGCCATAGAGCGACTCGAGCAGCGCCGAGGGGCAGATGTTCCCGCGCAGGTGTTGCAGCATCAGGTTCAGGTTGCGGGTTCGGGCCGCGGCGATCGCCGCGCGCACCGGCTCCACGAACCGCGTCCAGATCTCGGCCTTCAGGTGTCCCGGCTCGAGCACCTCGATCGTCTCGTAGACCCCCGGTTCGTCTGGGCCGGAGGCCACGTCGCCGACCAGCCGCACCAGGCCGGCGCGGCTCATCAGGGTCAGGATGCGCGCATTCCACTGCAGACTGCGTTCGCCCACCAGATCGATATCGGCCTCGTCCGGGCCCGGCGCGACGTCGAGGCGGACCCGCACGCGCTGGCCGCCCAGATGGCGGCTGTCGGGGTGATGGAACATCGCGCTCCAGCGCTGCAGACCGCGCACGACGGTGATCACCCGCTCGCGGTTGAGCCCACGGGCGACCCGCACGTCCGCCACGGTCGGGGCGATCAACGATAGGCACGCCCCGCCGTCCCGGCCGCCCCGGCCGACCTCCTGATAGAACCGGTCGAAGGTCTCGGGCACACAGGCGTGGATCACGCTGCGGACGTGCGGATAGTCGATCCCCAGGCCGAACGCCGAGGTGGCCACGACCAGGTCCAGTTCACCGCCGCGCCAGGCCGCCAGGGTCTTTTCGCGTTCGGCGTCGGGCGATTTTCCGTGAAAGGCGGCGCACCGGCGGAAGCCCATTTCGCGGATCCGGGCCGCCCACCGCACGGCGTCCGCGACCTTGGTGACATAGAGCACGGCCGGCCGCGGCGCATGCAGCAGGGCCGCCTCCACCGTCGCCTCCCGGGTGGGCTCGTCGGCGACGGGCGCGACGTAGTAGGCCGGCTCGGGGCGCGTCTGCGCCGCCGACAGCAGGCGCAACCGGTCGGGGGCCGCGAACAGGGTTTCGAGCGTGTCCAGGGTCTCGGGCGTCAGCGTCGCCGACAGCAGGATGGTGCGCAGCGCGAGGTCCGGGGGCGCCGCCGCCATCAGTTCGTGGCGCAGCCCCGACAGGCTCTGGAATTCCGGCCGGAAGCCGGTGCCCCAGGCGTCGACCAGGTGCGCTTCGTCCAGCACCAGTGCTTTCAGCCGGCCCGCCTGGGCGAGATCCACCAGGTCCGATCGCAGGCTGCCGCAGGCCGCCTCCGGCGCCGCAAAGACCAGGCCCGACTTCAGGACGGTCAGCCGCTCCCGGATCGCGGCCCGCCGGGCGGCGTCCTGTCCGACGTAGGCCAGGATCTCATCCGGATCGCGGCGACAGGCGTTCTCGTGGTCGTAGCCGAGCGCCACCGTGGGCACCACGACCAAGGTCACGCCCTCGCCGCCCGAGGTGCGGCCTGACGCGAAGCCCACCCGGTCGATGGCGCGGAAGACCAGGCTCTTGCCTTCGCCGGTGGGCAGATCGATCGCCAGGGCGCCGCCGGCGGGCGTCAGCAAGGCGGCGCGCACCGCCGCCCGTTGGCCGACCGAACGATAGCGCGCGTAGCCGAGCGGCCGAACGAAGGGATCGGGCGACGGACCCTGGTCTGCCGCCCCAAACCGTCGGCGGGCCGCCGCGGCCGCGACGGCGTCTGGCTCGGGCTCCGGGTCGGCGAGCCAGGGCGGCCGCCAGGGGGCCGCCCAGAGATGCGACCCGTCGGGAGACTCCAGGCCGGCCGCGCGCAGGGACGCCGGGTCGAGGATCCGGACAGTCGGACGCCGGCATCGCGCAGGCCGCTCCAGGGGACTTCGGCTGGTTTCCAGCAGCAGCAGCTGGCGCAGGAGGACGGCGAGATCCAGAGCGCTGGCCGACGGGTCCGCGAGCGCCTGACGCAGACGTTCGCCCGCAGGATCCGCGACGGTGAAATCGTCGAGACCCCGCTCGCCGACCAGGGCCGCGCGGAGCGCTGCGAACGCCGGGCCGTCGCTGACGACCGTCATCGGCGCGCAGCCTGCGGAATGTGGCCCGCGGCGACGATGGCCCCGACGCAGTCCAGCCGGGCGGCGGGTCGGGCGATCGCGTCAGCCACCATGGCGTCGAGCTCGGCCTCCCGCGCCAGCGTCGGCGACGGCCGGATCTGGCGGCGCACGCTCCGGCGCGCCGCGCGGCGGTCCAGTTCGGCGCTCGCCATCCCGCGCCCCTTCTGCGTCCAGGCTTCATAGTCGGGCGAAGCCACGAGGCGCGCCAGAGCCACGTCGCGCGCCGCGAAACACAGGCTCGCGAAGGCCTTGGGCTGCAGGACGCGCGCGAGCCAGTCTGGGCGGCTGCCGAGGTTGAAGTCGCGCCCACCCTCCTCCAGGGCCTCCGGCGCAAACGGCCGCTCCAGGATCTTCAGCCAGGCCGGGTCGTCGATGGTCTCCAGGTCCGGGCCGATATGCTGGGTCAGGGTCCAGGTGGGCATCAGCGACTGGGCGAACCGCTCCAGCGCCTCCACCGACTCGCCGCCTTCCAGTCGGGCCGCGTCGATGCGGCCCGGACCCACCACCCAGCAAAGGCGGAAAGCCAGCCGCTCTTCGCCCCATCCGCCGCCGCCCGGCTCGAAGCGCCAAGTGGCGAACGCCGATCCACGGTCGTCCCAGTCGAGGAGCTGCTGCAGCGGCTCGGTCAGAGCCGATCCCGGACGGATCAACCGGACGTCCTTGCGCGCGACGGCGACGCGACGCTTCCAGGTGAGCGGAACCTGCAGCGCCGGCGCAAAGCGCCGGCCCCACGGCGGGTCCGGCAACTGGGTGTCGGGCGCCCAGGCCAGCGTGAAGGCGTCGGCATCCAGCGCCCGCACCTTCAACTGCAGCATGCCGCGAACCAGACCGTCGACGTCGCGGCCAAGGGCGGACTCGTCCACTTCCGCCGCCTCGATCGACTCCACCAGGCTGCGCGCCGAGTCGCGCGACATCGCCAGCTGATCCAGGGCGTATTGCTCGTCGAGCGCGGTACGCTGGGCGCTGAGCTGCGCCCTGAGGCCGGGCTCGAATTCGGCAAGCGCCTCCGGACCCTGAAGCAGCCGCTCTTCGATCTCCGCATCGATCGCGGCGAGCGCAAACTGAATGTCGCTGGTCGGCTTGTCGAAGATTTCGAATCCGGTCCGCAGGAGCTGCAGCCAGGCCGTCCACAGCGTGTCGTCGTCCAAGGCGGGCGTCAGGACGATATGCCGGATCGGACCCTTGGTTCGACCAAAGCGATCGAGGCGCCCGATCCGCTGTTCGAGCCGCCCCACGGCGAAGGGCAGGTCGGCGTGCAGGATGGCGTCCGCGAAATGCAGATTCAGCCCCTCCTCTCCCGCTTCGCTCAGCACCGCGAGCGCCGGCCCGGGATGCCCTTCGAAAGCCTGCGCCAGATCGGCCTGGCCAGCGGCGGCGAAGACGGCGGTGTCCGCCGTCGCGCCCGCACACTCGGCGACTGCCGCGGCCATGTCGGCCTCCGAGCAGAAGACGACGAGTTTTGGCGCCGACGCGCCCGCGGACCGCAGGAACCGCAACTGGCGCGTCGCGATCTCGGCGACGAGGGGCGCCCGGCGCACAACGCGATCCGGGCCGAGGCTTTCGGCCATGGCGCGCACGAGGTCGGCCTCGCCGGCGAAGAACTCGGTGGGCTCCGATGGAAGGTCCCGACCCGTCGTCACGGCCTCCAGCAAGGCCACGTGTCGCCGTTGCAGACGCTTCGCCGCCTCGGGTTTCGCCTCTTGCGCCAGCAAGGCCGCTGTCCGCCAGTCTTCCAGAGCCGCCAGAGCGCCGGCCAGCCCCGGGTCGTCGTCCTCTTCCTCGCGGACCGGCGCCGGACCCCTTGGCTGAAACTCCCATCCTTCGAGATCCGAGCGGCGGGCGCGGATGATCCTGTGATGGATGCGATAGGTGTCGGCGATATGATCGCGCAGTCTGTCCGTCACGCCCGCGCGGGTTTCAGGGTCTTCGCTCTGGAGAAACCGCGCCGTGAGATCCTGGACGATCGGATCCTCCGGGAAAGTCGACCGGGCTGCGGACATACGCTGCTTAAGGACGAAGGGACTGGCGTCCGCGCGCAACCCCAACAGGAGGCGACCATAGGTCTGCGCTTCGGCCACGTGCGTTCGAAAGTCCACGAGCGGCTCGTCGCCCCAGCGGTCGCGATCCAGAAGCTTGAGGAGCCCCAGCAGCGTCGCCTCATGGCCGATGGGCGGAGTCGCCGACAGCAGCAGCAATTTCTCCGCCACCGCCGAGAGGCGCAGCAAGGGCGCGGGCAGCACGTCCCCGCCCGCGAGCCGGTGCGCCTCGTCCACCACAAGGATCGTGGCTGGGCTCAGGCCGTCCGAGAGATCCGAATGCGGCCGGACCCGGGTGCGGTCCGCGCCAAGTCCGGAGAGCCCAAACCTTTCCTCCAGTTCGTGGGTCCATTGCCCCGTCAAGGTCTCGGGCGCCAGCACCAACGCGGTGGCGGACGGATCGTCGAGGAGCGTCTGGCGAACCACGGCCCCGGCTTCGATCGTCTTGCCGAGCCCGACCTCGTCGGCGAGCAGGTAACGCTGCAGGGGATCGTGCAGAATGCGCCGAACGGCATCGGCCTGGTGCGGCACCAACTCCACGGAGGCCGACACCAAGCCGGTAAGGCCCTGCGCCGCTGCCCGAAGATTGGTCAGGGCGCGTCGCGCCGGCCAGCGCGCGTCCGCCCAGCGTTGGGTCTCCGCCGCGCCGAAGGCCAGCACCTCCGCCGGGTCCCCGTCGTTGCTAAAGCAGCGGACGCGGAGCGCCGATTCCGGGATGTCGCTGACGTCCTGGTTCGGCGCCCGGACCTCGTAGGTCACCGCTCCGCCGTCCTCGAGCAGGAAATCGCGAACTCGTCCCATGCGCCAGCGATCGTCGCTGCGGCGGAAGTAAACTCGGGTCTGGCGGGGCAGATAGGTGCGCCTCACCGTCTGGAGTGGCAGCCGGACGCGTTCCTGCCGCGTCGTCGAGTGAAAGAACTCCACGTCCGCATGCTGATCGTCACGTCCCAGAAGCAGGCCGACGCCCCTAGGGTCGTCGACCTCCACAAAGTATGGCTGTTGCAAACTGACCAGCCCCCCGACCGAAGCATGGACGTGAACCGCCATGTTCGGCAACCGCGAGTTGCTGGTCGGACGTGGGTGATCGCGACGAGACGTAGGCCTTAGCCCGCCGCCGTTGGCCACCGGCCGCGTCGCGACCGCCGCAACCGGCGCCCGATTGCAATCTAGTCCGGAGATTCGGCGGATGGCTCCACGGGAAGGCTCGCAAGCTCAGCGATCTGCTGGAACTCACTCAGATATTCCGGTCGATGCTGGGCCAACCACTTCACCACCGAGGCGCTGGCGAGAAGCTTGGTGACATAGGCCTTGGCGACCGTCAGGTGGAGATTGTCGAGGCCGTAGGTCTCCTCCACAGACTTGATCTGCACTTGAAGGCCGGCGAGTTCCCGCTCCAGCCGTGCCACCTGCTCACGGGTGACAGCGCTCGTGTCGGCGGTTTTTCGGCTGCGCTTTCCGGCCGCCAGTTGCCCGTCTGGCGTGGCCGCCAGCAAGGCCATGGCGAAGGGACGTCCGAAGTTGTTGTGGCCCAGCATGAGTTCGGCGGCTTCGCGCTGGCGGAGCGGCCCCATTTTTCGCAAAACATCGAACACCGCGAATGAACAGGGCGCGTCCCGTAGCAGCTCCGCCACATCGTCGCTGATCCCGTCCATCAACCGGGCGCGACGCTGGATGGCGCTGACATTGATCCCCAGAGCCTCGGCCAGCCGTTCCTCCGGAACGCCGCGTTCGATCGCCCGAACGATCATTCTGTGCTCTTGCGGCGGCGACAGCCGATTGACGCGCTTATTGTAGGTGAAGGCCTCGTCGTCGGTGGACACGAGGCAGTCGACGGAACTCATCCCGAGGTCGCGCAGCGCCTCCACGCGCAGATGCCCGTCGACGATGAAGTAGGTCCCGGGGTTGGCGGTGTCGGGGGTCACCACCGGTGGCTCCACCAAGCCCACCGCGCGGATCGAGGTGACAATCTGCCGGTATTTGGCGCTGAGCTTGATGTCATCCTGCAGGGGCTTGAGCGGCAGCAAAGCGTCGAGATCCACCTGGATGCTCCTCGCCTCGAAGCCCCAGGCCACCCGCGATGGCGGCTCGGTCATCAACCGCGCTCGCCGGCCAGCCGCGCATCCAACGCGCGCGGCATGGTGTCGAGCTGTTCGGATCGCAGCAGGTTGGCAAAGGTCCGATCTTGGCGGAGTTCTTTGAGCGCTTGGACGATGAACAGCAGGCGGCTTTGGACAAAGTCCGCCTTCTTAGCGATCAGCCTCTGCCGGTCCGCCTCCTTGCGAAAAATCTGCACCAACTGCTCGGCGGTCGGCCGCTGCCGAACGGTGGAGCGTCCAAACCGCTGAGGTCCCACGCCGCCGCGCCGCTGACGGCGCTCCAACAGACGACGCACCGTCTCCACGTTGCGGCCCTTGATGCGTCCGTCGGCATAGGCGTCGGCGAGGGCCTGCTGGATGCCGCCATCATCACTGCGCGCGATGGTCACCGCCAAGGTCAGAGGAATCAGCCCGCTTTCCACGGCGCCGATCAGTCGTTCCTCGCCCTTCTCAAGCAGACCAACGATCAGGCTGACCCAAGACGCAGTGACCCCGATCTTCTGGGCGACCTCGGCGTCGGAATAGCCGCGCTTTCGAAGCGCGCCCACCTCGCGCATCAGATCGATACCGCGATGCTGCGGCCGGGCGACGTTTTCCACCAGACTGCGGACCAAGCAGTCCTCCTCCGCCAGATCCACGACGATGGCGGGGATCCTCGTCTCTCCCAGCGCCTGAAAGGCCTCGAGCCGGCCCTGCCCGCAGATTAGGTCGAAGCGATCCTCGCCGTCTGCGCCACGCCGGCGGCTCACGGTGATCGGCCGCTTCAGCCCCACGGCCTCGATGTTGTCGATGATCTCGCGATGGACCCGCCGGCCGCGGCCGCGAGGGTTCAGCACGGTGATGCGGTCGATCGGCACCACCTCGATCTGGATGTCCGACTCCGACATCAGGCGGCCTGCGTGAACGGCACGCGCATCGACAGGGCGAACAGTTCTTCCAAGTCATCGAACCGGTAGGCGTCGATTGAGAGGCCGTTATCCTCCGCCAGACGAAGTCGACCTGCAGCCAAGTCGAGGCTTGGAAACAGGAAGTAGTCCATGGGCGTGTCGTTGCCGCCGGCCATCCGCACCGCGACCGTCACGTCCGGCGCTAGGCCGGTGTCGAACCCGAACCGCCATCGGTAGCCGCCAGAGCCGGTCTCCTGACACCGCGCGATGGCGATCGAGAGGCTCAATTCGCCGTTGACCCGCATCAGGCCGTCGGGGCCCAAGCCGACGTCCCCGCCGACCCGTTCGATGCCGGCGCGCACGTTGGCAAGAACCTGGGGATGCAGGTCACGAAGCCGGCGGTTGATATCCAGGTAGCGGTAGTCGCGGGCCGGCCGATAGCCCACCAGTTGGTAGGCGCGCAGCAAACTGCCGAACCGGCTGCGGTAGGCGCTGCTGGAGGGCATGCCGGGCCGCTCGTCGATCACCAGGCCTGAGATCGCCCGTCGCTCGGCGACCAGCAGTCGGAGACGATCGAGCAAGTCCTCGTCGCTAAGCCGCTGCGAGCGGGCGAGGATGATCTCGCGAGCCTTGTGAAAAGCGTCCTGCGAGACGATGCCATCGAAGGCGCCCTCCGCCCGAATCCAACTCTCTACCGGATTGCGGACCCGCCGCTGCTTCAGCTTGAAGGACACTCGATTGTAGACGTTGTTGCCGATGTATTTCTCATTGGTCAGCACCTGGTGGACCACCGAGCGGGTCCAGGATCGTTCGCGATCGGTGACCAAGCCTTCGCGGTTCAATTGCTGCGCGATGGCCCCTTCGGTCATCCCGGTCGACAGGAACAGCTTGTAGATGCGTCGGACCAAGGCCTGCTCTTCCGGCGGCCCTGGCACGAGGATCACTCGGTCGGTCTGTAGGCTCTTGTGCTCGCCACGTCGAAGTTCGCCCTTGGGGTCGCCCCGTTCGTCCACCAGCAGGCGCCGCAGGCCGATGCCAGCCGGACCGCCCTGCCGATAGCCGAGCTCGATGAGGCGGCATTGACCGGCGAAGACCTTCGATGAGAGTTCGCGACTGTACTCCCCGGCCATCGCCCGCTTGACGCTCTTGACGATGGTGGAGACGGGCGTCCCGTCGTTCTCGAAGGGCTCCGCGCAGTAGATGACCTTCACGCCGCCCTTGCGGCAGAGGTACTCATAGTAAGCGCTTTCGTCGGCGTCCTGGAAGCGCCCCCAGCGCGAGACGTCATAGACCAGCAGCGCTTGGAAGGCGGTTTGACCGGCCTCGATCTCGTCAATCAACTGCCGCAGTGACTCCCGGCCTTCGATGTTCAACCCGCTGCGGCCTTCGTCGGCGAAGGTGCGGACGATCTCCATGTGATGCCGGGCAGCATAGTCGGCGATGGCGTCAGCCTGGTTCTCGGTTGAATAGCGCTGGTGATCCGTCGACATCCGCACGTACTGCGCCGCCTTCGTGAACGGTGTTTGCGCCTCAGAAATTTCAACGGCGGGCACGGTTGCGCTCCTCTGCTCCTGCAATCCGACCGCGCGAGTTTCCAACATATTGTTTGAAGTCGCGCAAGCCCACGTCAGCTTGGATTCGCATCAATTTGGACGGAGGCCGCGGATCGAGCGGTGTGCGGGCGCGTCTACTCGGGCTCGCGCCGGCCAGCCGACACCGTCAGGCTGGCCGGACTATCGTCTTCAACGACCGCCCAGGGATGGCAACCAAACGCCACGCCAAGCCGACGGAGCCAATCGACCGTGAGTTGGCGCTTTCCCAACTCCAGATGGCTGATCTGCTGATTGGTGGTTCCCACGCGCACGGCCAGGTCGGCGAGGGTCATGCCGCGGGCTTCGCGTAATTCTCGAATGCGGTTGGACAGAGTGGGCCTTCGGGCGGCGGCGTGCGAGCAAATCAGTCGGGCGCCAAGTGTCTCAAACGTGACTCACCGTGACCAGCCCCGCGACACCGTGATCGAACCGCGAGCCAACACCCGAAAACGTCCGCCCGCGTGAGGGTGTCCCGCCGCGCCGTGCGTCCATTCGAGTAACCGCAGGCATCACGGACGGCTCATGACTCAAACACCTGTCTCCGCCGCCTTGGCCTTCCTCACGGAGGAAGAGGTCTCCAAACGATATCGCGGCGCCGTCAGCTCCGGCACCTTGCGCAATTGGCGGTCTAAGGGCGTGGGCCAGCCGCCTGCTTCCGGTGATTGGGCATGTGCGGCCAGACGGTCTGATCATCCTGCTGGCGGGCGAGCCGCCGCAATCCGAGCCGTCGGGCGTCATCGCCTTCCCCAACGATCCGCGGGAAGTCTGACGTGGTGGCGCGTGGATATTGCGGCTTGGGGTCCCATGACGCCGCCGTCGCGGCGTTCGATCGCCTGAAACCCTATGTGTAAGAACTCCTCGATCTCCAGGGCGAGTGCGAGCCCATGAAGGCCGACTATTCGGCGGTCGGCATCGCGCTCGATGGGCTGCAGACCGCCGCCTATCACTTCACCCGGCGGCGACATTTCTATCACGAATTGGAGTCCCAGCGCCCTCCCTACCGACCGGGCAACAATCGGCTCGGCGATCGCCAGGCGGCCATCGCGGCCTTCGAAGCGCTGACCCCTTACGCCAACGCGCTTGGGAAGATGCAGGGCGGTTGCCGGCCGTTCGGTCGAGATTACCTCGCCCTGACGATCGCCCAGCAGAGCCTGGGAACAGCGGCCTTCCATTTCACCCGCGTGGCCAGCTTCTACGGCGCCAAGTGCGATTCGGCCGGGCCGGTCCGGCCCGCCCAATGACCTGGAGAGCGGTTCAGACGCATGAGACCTCAACCCTTGGCGACCACCGCCGGTATCCCGGTTGCCGCCTGGTGGTGACTTGTGTCCTGTGCGGTTGGTCGAAGGGCTATCGTCCCGAGCGGGTGATTGATCGCCTGCGGGAATTGCGAGCCGGCGGCCACGCGACCCAACTGGCGCATATCGCGCGGCGCGTGGCCTGGCCCTGCCCTGGCTGCGGTCGGGTGAAGTGGCGGTCCGGCTTTGCCTGGCCGCCGGGCCTGGACAAACGCGAGGTCAAGCGGCTGGCCAGCCTCTTCCGGAACTGAGGTGGCTCAGGACCAACGGCGCGGTACATTCTGGCTATGCGCCTGCACAACGACTCAGAAGTGGCGATTCTGGCCCCGCCAACGGTCGAGGGTCGCGCCACCTATTCGGTGAAGGAGATCTTCCTCACCCTGCAAGGCGAAGGGGGCCAAACGGGGCGCGCCGCGGTCTTCTGCCGGTTCGCGGGCTGTAATCTGTGGTCCGGTCGCGAATCCGATCGCGCCAGAGCGATCTGCCAGTTCTGCGACACCGACTTCGTCGGCCTCGATGGTCCGGGCGGTGGACGCTTCGCTTCGGCGGACGGTCTTGCCGAGGCCGTCGCCGCAGCTTGGCAAGGCGAGGACCACCGGCTGGTGGTCTGCACGGGCGGTGAGCCGTTGCTGCAGCTCGACGCAGCGCTGATCGCCGCCCTCCACGCGCGCGGCTTCGCCATCGCGGTGGAAACCAACGGAACTGTGCCCGCACCCACTGGGATCGACTGGCTCTGCGTCAGCCCCAAGGCCGGATCCCGCCTGGTTCAGACCTCTGGCACGGAGTTGAAGCTTGTCTATCCGCAGGCGGGTTTCGATCCGCAGCAGTTTGAGCACCTTGCGTTCGAACGGTTCTACCTCCAGCCGATGGATGGTCCCGAGCGCGCCGCCAACACGCAGGCCGCCATCGCCTATTGTTTGACCCACCCGCGCTGGCGGCTGAGCGTCCAAACCCACAAGGACCTCGGCATTCCTTGAGTGCGGAGCGGCTGGCGGCGGGCAAGATTTCACGGCGCTTGTCACAGAATCGCAAAGGCGCCAGCCTCAAGGTGTCGGCGTGAGAGCGTCGGCAGGGGCGTGGAAACCCCTGTGTCCAGCTATGAGTCGGGTGCCGTGAAATAGGCGTCCGCGGACCGATGCCGCCTGGTTTCCTCCAGGCGCGCTAAGTCTTCTGCGCTAACTAGCGGGCTCCACAACACAGGAGTTTCCAACACCCGGCTCGCCAGCCGGCCGCCTCGGAGCCTTGAGGTGGTCGTTGGTGCGCGCAACCGAGTCAAACCTTCCCGACGACGCGCCCGCCGACGAGGCGTCGTCGAATGCTGAGGAAGTCTACCGGAGCCACGGAAGTTGGCTCTACCGCTTCTTCCGGCGCCGCTTCGGCCCGCAGGACGCCCAGGACCTGACCCAGGAAACCTTCGTCCGCGTCGTCGGCGCCAACATCGAAATCCGAGATCCCCGCGCCTTCCTCACGCGTGTGGCCTTAAACACGGTGCGCGATCAATCGCGACGGGCGGCGGTTCGCCCCATCCTGGTGTCGGACGAAACAAGCCTTCAAGACGCGGCGACGCCAGCGGACCTCGAACATCAGCTTCTCCTCGAACAAATTGTGCTGACTCTTCCCCCTCGCCTTAGGGAGGTGTTTTTCTTGAGCCGCTTCGTAGGGTTGACGTATGTTGAGATTGCGCATCGCTGTGGGATCTCGGTCAAAACCGTCGAAGCGAGGATGACCAAGGCGCTGGCGATCTGCACGGCCCTGATGGACTAGGCGGGCACGGTTATGAGCAACCCGGCTGCAGATGTGGCGCGCGTGCAGAGCGAGGCGGCCGGCTGGTTTGCCCGCCTCAACCAACTGTCCATCACGACCGATGAACTTCGCGACTGGCGGGATTGGAAGCGCGACGAAGCGAACGCCGCGGCCTACGCCAAGGTGGAAGCCGCCTGGGCGGCGGCCGGCGCGCTCTCGAAGCGGCCGGCCATCCAGGCTGAGACCGCCGAGATCCTCCAGCGCCGACCGTCTCAGACACCCGCGCACGTCACTTTCAGGCGCTACGGGCTGCCTGCCGCGATCACCGCGACCGTCGTGACCCTCGGCGTGGCTGTCGCTTGGCTGAATTTCCAGCCCCAACCGAGCTTCACCACCCGGGTTGGGGAACAACGCCTGGTCGTCTTGGACGACGGGTCGAGGGTTCGGCTCAACACCGACAGCGTGCTTCGGGTGCGGTTCCGAAAGGCGGAACGCCGGGTGATCCTGGCCCGGGGCGAAGCCTTCTTCGAAGCCGCCCACGATGCGGCCCGCCCGTTCATCGTCGAAGCTGACGGAACGCGGGTCCACGCCATTGGCACGAAGTTCGATGTTCGGCGCGACGGCGACGCCGTTCGGGTGACCCTGTTGGAGGGAAAGGTGAAGGTCGCCCAGAAGGACACGGCGGGCTCGGCCACCTTGATCCCAAACCAACAGCTTACCGTCGCCGACGGTCGCGTCTCGGCGCCTCATCCCACAGACGCCGCGGAAGCCGCCGCCTGGACCTCGGGACGGCTGACCTTTCGGTCCGTGGCCTTGGAGGACGCGATCGCCGAGGTGAATCGGTATGCTGCCCACAAGGTGGTGCTCGACGGGCCGCCCGCGCTCGGCCGTCAACCGATCACGGGCGTCTTCGACACCGGCGACACCAAATCCTTTGCCGATGCGGTCGGAGTCCTGCTGGACCTCTCGGCCAAGTCCGACAGCGACGGGGTTCTGCGCCTGACGCCGCGCGCCCCTTCACGCGCCCCCAGCGCGTAACTTTCTTCCGTGTGCGGCAAGGGTGTCCCCGCCCGCCTTGCGTCTGTTCCTAGTGACGAACCACGTGTGGGCGACGAGTTTGGCCACTTCGGCCAAATGACCCCGCGGGCGCGTCACGGGGGAACCATGGCGACCAGAGGCCCATCACGTCCAACCTACCGGAGCTTGCTTTGCGCCGGCTTCGCCAGCGCCGCCCTGTTCGCGGTGACTCCGGCCCTTAGCGCTCCTGCGGCGACGATCCACATTCCGGCTGGACCGATGGATACAGCTTTGTTGGCGCTCGCCGCGCAGACGCACCAGCAGGTCGTCTTTTCCCCTTCCCTGGTCGCGGGCCTGCGCACCGCACCCTTGAACGGGTCGTTTACAGCCGAGCAAGGCCTCGCTCGGCTGCTCGCGGATACAAACATCGAGGTGACCCGCTCAGGCGCGTCAGCCTTCGTCCTTCGCGCGGGTCATCGGCGTTCAGCGACTCCCGTCACCGATACGGTCGGCGAGGCGCCAGCGCCGCGCCCTTTCGGCGCTGACGCGGCGCAAACGCCAGCCACCGCGTCCACGGCCCTCCCGGCGGCCGCTGCGGACCGGTCACAATCCACCACGGCGAATACCGTCTCCGAGATCGAGGTGACGGGCAGCCACATCCGCGGGGCGGGGGCCGGGCCTTCGCCGTTGGCAGTGATCGACCGGGCGGACCTACAGCGCAGCGGCCAGATGACGGTCGCGGAAGCCCTGAGCGTCCTGCCGCAGAACTTCAACGGCCAAGGCACCGACCTTGCGACCACGACGGGTACGGACAACCGCGGGATCAACGGGACCTACGACACGGGTGTGAACCTCCGAGGCCTGGGTAGCGACGCCACGCTGGTGCTGGTCAATGGCCGGCGGCTCGGCGGGGCCGGCGCCAAGGGCGACTTCACCGACATTTCGACCCTGCCGAACATCGCTCTCGACCGCGTGGAGATCCTGCTCGACGGCGCGTCGGCGATCTACGGCTCCGACGCGGTGGGTGGCGTGGTCAACGTCCTCCTGCGCCGTGATCTGAATGGCGGCGAGGCACGGGTCGAAGGCGGCGTGGGCGAACACGGCGTGCCGCGCGAGGGCCAGGTCGGCCTGATTGAGGGCCGCCAGTGGGACTCCGGCGGCGTGGTCCTGGCCTACGAACTCTACCACCGCTCTGCCCTATTGGCTGGCGACCGGTCCTTCGCCGCCACCGCGGACCTGCGGCCGCAGGGCGGCGGCGACTTCCGCACGCCCTTCAGCCACCCGGGGAACATCGCCATCGCGATCAACGGCGTCATCACGCCCTTCTATGCGATCCCGGCCGGCCAGAACGGGGTGGGCCTGACGCCGGCCAGCTTCACGCCCAACACCGTCAATCTGGCGAACCCGCACCTCGGCGTCTCGATTCTGCCCGATCAGGAGCGGCAGAGCGCCTATCTAGCCGTCCATCAGAGCCTCGGCGCCCACGTCGAGCTGACGGGGGATGTGGTCTACGGCTTCCGCCGGGCGCGCACGACGCTGGCCTATCCACAATCCCAGCTCACCGTGACGGCGGCGAACCCGTTCTTCGTGTCGCCCAACGGGACGACCAGCGATCGGGTGCAATATTCCTTTCGCGACGACCTGCCCTCGCCGGTGTCGCGCGGCACCGCAGAAATGCTGGCGGTCACCGCGGGCGCCAAGGTCGACCTCTGGGGTGACTGGCGCTCCGACAGCTTCTTCGACGTCTCCCAGGAGATTGAGGAAGGGCGCGTGCATGGCATCTTGAATTCAACGTTGCTGGCCGAGGCGCTGGGGAATGTCGCCGATCGGCCCACCACCGCCTACAGTCCGGCCCGCGACGGCTTCTTCAACCCCTTCACCGGCATCTCGGCCAACACGCCGGCGGTCCGCGCGGCGATCGGTTCGGGCTTCACGTCATCGCGCCGCGAAAGCCGTGTCTACACGGCGAGCACCCAGGCGGATGGTGCGCTGTTCCGGTTACCGGCGGGCGCTGTGAAGCTGGCGGTCGGCGCGCAGTATCGCAAGGAAACCTTCAACCAGGTCGGCACGAACTACACCTCCACCGTCGCCCCGGTCCCCCAGCAGGGCACCGACGTCGAACGCAGCGTCGGGGCGGTCTTTGCCGAAACGCGAGTGCCCCTGTTCGGTCCCGACTATCGGCGCTCCGGCCTGGAGCGCCTGGAGCTGAACGCCGCGGTCCGCTGGGAGCACTACAGCGACTTCGGAACCACCGTGAATCCCAAGGTGGGCATGCTGTGGTCGCCGGTGGACACCCTGAATCTCCGGGCCACCTATGGCCGTTCCTTCCGCGCGCCGGGGCTTCGCGAGCTGCACGATCCGGCGTTCAACACGCCCGTGCTGTTGGGGGTCGGACAGACCCAGGTGCTCAGCCTGCTGCTCACCGGCGGCAATCCTGGCTTGCGCCCGGAGACGGCGAACAGTTGGACCGCGGGCTTCGACTGGCGGCCCCAGGCGCTGCCCGGACTGCGCCTGTCGGCGACCTGGTTCGACGTCCGCTACCGCAACCGCATCGACCAGCCGGTCAACGCAGTGCTGGACACCGCCCTGCAGGATCCGACGGTGTCCAGTTTTGTTCGGCGGCTGGATCCCGCCAACGCGGGTGATCTTGTTGCGATCTCCGCGCTGCTCGCGAGCCCGGCCACCTCAACCTCCCAGGGGTCGTTTCCTGCCAACAGCTACGGCGCGATCGTCGACAGCCGCTATGTCAACACAGGCTCCCTGGAGGTCGAAGGCCTGGACGCGACCGCGTCTTACGGCTTCGACTTGGCCGGGGGCCGCTTGCAGTTGGCCGCGACCGGCTCCGACCTGATCCGTTACGCGCAGGCCCTGACGCCAACCTCGGCCGCCTTGGAACGGCAAGGGCTGGCCGGATTCCCGGCGCGCTACCGTGGCCGGCTGACCACCGACTGGACGCGAGGTCCGCTAACGCTTGGCGCGGCGCTGAACCGCACCAGCGCCTTCAAGGACCTCGTCGGGCGCCGCATCGACAGCCTGACGACGCTGGACCTGCAATTGCGCGCGGCCGGACCGGCCGCGTCGCGTTGGGCCGGCACGACCTTCAGCGTCAACCTTCGCAACGTCTTCAACACCGACCCTCCGTTTTACAATAGTTCGCTCGGCTATGGCTTCGACGCCGCCAACGCCGATGTGGTCGGCCGGTTCGTCTCCATCCAGATCACCAAGAGCTGGTGATGGCGCCCGCACGGCGGCGCCCGCGCCGCAGCCTGGTCGCCGTGGCGGCCGGCCTATGCGTTCTCCTGCCCGCGGCGCAGGCGCTCGGCCGCCCTGCGACGGTCGAGGACTTCCTGCAACGGGAAAGCCTTGGCGGCGCCGACGTCGATCCAACCGGCCACTGGCTGGTCTACGCGCGGCAGGGGCCGATGCTCTCCGCAGCGCGATTCGACTTCGAGGTGTTCAACGATATCCTCCGCACCCGGCTGATGAAGGTTGATCTGCGCCACCCCAGTTTGGCGAAGCCGCTCTTCAGGGCAGCCGCAATGGCGGGCTACACCGCCGGCCCGTTCTCGCCGGACGGCCGCTATCTGGCCGTCCGTCGCCTCACCGCCGCCAACTACGAGCTCGGGGTGGATACGGTGGCGACCGGGCGGGTGCGCTGGCTGGGCGTCACCCCAGACTATGACGACGACGCCCAGACCCTGGCATGGCTGGACGGTCGCACGCTGCTGGCGATCGCCCGCCCCGCGGGCGACATGCCCTTCCAAATCCGGCTGCGCCACGACCTGCAGGGGCGGCTGCCCAAGCGTTGGGCGCGTAGCGCCGCGGGCGGGATCGCTGTCACGGTCCTTGGCAGCGGGCCTGACATAAGCGCCGAGCCGCCCCACCCTCGTCGCGTCCTCGCTCTGGACGTGACGACCGGTCGCCGCCGCGTCCTGGCGACCGGCGGCTTCATCCATCTGGAGGTCTCGCCGAACGGCCGCCGCGTCGCCCTTGTGTCGACGGCGGAGGACATCCCGATGAACCCCGGCCATCCGGTGCAGGGCCTCTACGGCTTCGAGAACCACCGCCGCCGACTGACCCTTCTCGATGTCGCATCAGGCGCGACCGCGACGCCTTGCCCAGCGTGTGACGTCCTCCTGCGCCCCCTGGCCTGGTCGCCAGACTCCCGGGCGGTGCTGGTCTACGCGCGCCACGCAGGCCAGGCCTGGCCCGAGGGGCGGTTGCTGCAGGTTGATGCGGAGACCGCCAAGGCGCGGCCGGCGGCGTCCGGGGTGCGGGCCGTCCTCGACATGCGCCCAGAGGCCGCCCGCGCAGGCTGGTTCGCCGGTGCGCCGTTACTGTGGGGCGTCCGGGCCGACGGCCCACCGGCCGCCACGCCGGGCTGGTTTCGGATTGGTCCCGCGGGACCGATCGCACTCACCGAAGGCCTTCAGGCCCCATCGCAGAATGCGCTGACCGTCAGCCCGCGCTCGATGCTGATCATCGCGAACGGCCAGGCGTGGCGGATCGCGCCGGACGGTCAAAGAAGCCTCGTCGCCCCGGTCTTCGGACCGTTGCGCTTCGAGCAGACCAGCCGCGCTTGGGTGTACGACTACCGCGTGCCGACTGGCGAACGGCTGGTCGGCCTCACGCCCGAAGGCGCCGGGCCCGTCCCGGGCACGGGCGCAGCCCTCGCCGCCGTGGACGGCGGCAGCGTCCGCGACCTGATGCCCGTTGCGGCGGGCAGCCGGGTTCTCACCATTCCCTTGGCCGACGGCGCCGCCTTGATTCGGATCGCCGGGCGAGGCGCCGTGCAACACCTCATCTGGCGTCGGCCGCGGCAGCCCCCCGTCGAGGTCGACACCCTCAACCCGCGGCTGGGCGATCTAGACGGCCCGGAGGTCCACGCGGTTCGTCATCCCGGACCGGACGGGGGGACCCTGACCAGCTGGCTGCTCCTTCCGCCCGGCGGCGCCAAGGGCGCGCGCCCACCGCCCCTGGTGGTTTGGCCCTATCCTGGCTCGGTCTTCACGGAGCCGCCGGCGGAAGGCGACCTCCGGCGTCCCGGATATGGCAAGACTCCGGCCCTGTTGGTCGCGCATGGCTACGCGGTCCTGATCCCCAGCCTGCCCAATCGTCGCGACGGCCGCGGCCCGGCCGAAGGCCTCGCCCAGCACACCTTGGAGATCGTCGATGCGGCCGCGGCCGATCCGGCGCTCAAGGAGCGCTTCGATCCGACGCGACTCGGGGTTTGGGGTCACAGCTTCGGCGGCTATGCGGCGATGGCCCTGGTGACCCAGACCGACCGCTTCAAGGCCGCGATTGCCCAGGCGGGCTTCAGCGACCTGGTCAGCGTGTGGGGTGAATTCGCGCCGGTCCGGCGCGTCGATCTGGAGGACGGCCCCAGCAGCTTCTTCAGCGAAGGTTGGACAGAGGACCTACAGGGCGACATGCGCGCGCCGCCCTGGCGCGACCCGCAGCGCTATCTGCGCAACAGTCCGCTGTTCCAGGCCGACCGCATCACCACGCCGCTCATGCTGATCCATGGCGATCAGGACAGCATTCCCGTCGGCCAGTCCGAGGAGATGTTCTCCGCCCTTTTGCGCCAGGACAAGGACGCGGTGCTGCTCACCTATTGGGGCGAGGGCCACGCGCTTGGCAGCCCAGGAAACGTCCGCGATCTCTACCGGCGGGCCTTTGCCTGGCTGGATGAGCACTTGCAGAGCAAACCCTAGCCTGCGGCGGAACGTCGAGCGGGGGCGGCGCGACGAACGAGTAAGCCTCGGAAACCTAGAAGACGCCGGGTTGGCTTCGGCTGCGCCACCGTGGGGCCGTCTCGGCGTCGGGAACGCGCGCCTGCCAATACCGAACCCAAGCCTCCAAGGCGGCGGCCGCCAGCACGCCCGAGCTGTCAGCTTGCCAGATCAGGGCGTCGGCGTTGAGGATTTGGTCCAGGCCAGCACGGTCGAGGATCCCGGCGTCGGCCAAGCAGCCGTCCAACAGGAATGGCCGCAGGAAAGGCAGGTTGTGCGCCACGGTGCGGGTGTAGAACGACTCCCAATCCGCCTTCGAACGCCGGCCGGCGACCTCGGGGTGCAGGCGATCTGCGAACAAATCGCGGACCAGGCCGCGGTCGCGGCCGCCGCGCTGCAACGTCCAGGTCCCCAACGCGAAACCTGCCTCCAGGACGGGTTGCGCCAGCAGCGGATGGATCTGATCGACAAACCGCCCTGCACGAGACGCACCGCGATTGAGCTGTGTCATCACCACGCCCCCAATCTGGTAGCGCTTGGCCGGCGGGAGGTCCTCAATGTCCTCTTGCCACGGATGCGCTGGACCTTCGGGTTGCGCGAGGACGCGAGGTCCCCAGAACGGAGAGTTCATCGACTCTGCACCGTCGCTATGACGCCGGGACCAAGCTTCCCAGGCCACCGACCAGACCGAGCGCCGCAGGCGTCGGGCGACCGCCTGTGTCTCGGCGCCCAGGAGCCGCCGAGCCGAGGTCGCCCGAATATAGTCGGAGATCACCAAGGCGGTGGGGTGCTGGAAGAAGATCGAGTCTCCGCCCTTGCCCGTGACAACGGCCTCGGCGCCCCGGTTCGGCGCCAGGGCCGCCATCGCACGGTCTCCGTTCAGATCGAGGGCGTTGACCGCAGGGCGCGCGCCGCCTGCCAGCGCGAGAAGGTCCGCGAGTTGAAGGTCCGGAATCTCGGCGGCGACAAGTTCGACCGCCGCCCAGAGATCGCCGCTGGCCAGGCGGGCCCAGGGGCGCTCGTCCGCCTCCGGCCGGTCGCCGCACATATGCACCACGGCGGCCACACGCGTGGAAAGCCCCAAGGTCCGTACGACGCCGGCGACAATCGCGGAATCCAGGCCGCCCGAAACCTCCAGCAGACATCGGTCGTAGGTGGACACCAGTCCAGCGGTCGCGACGTCGACGGCCGCGCGCAGCGCAACCTCGGCGTCTGGTCCGGCCTCGGGCGCCTGCCGGGCGAAGGCCGCGGGCCGCCAGAGCGGCAGGTCGGGCGAATGACCGCCTACGGGGCGGTAGTCGCCGGGGCCAAGAGTCGAAAGGCCCGAAAGGGCGCTCCGGGCTGCGATTGACGCCGGTCGGCGCACAAAGTCCGCGATGGCGTCCCAATCCAGGCTCAGGCGGGCAGGCCACAACGGGCCAGGGATCGGCGCGACGTCGGACGCCATGATGAATTCGCCGCTAGCGGACCATGAGACGGCGTCGAGGGCGCCGGAGGGATCGCGCAGCACGCCGCCCCAGGCGCCGTCGCTGTCTCGCAGGAACGCGACGTAGCTACCCCAGTGATCCGAGACGAGCCTTCGAGCGCCTTCGACCGACGAAGTATCCAGCGGCATGACCGGCGGCATCGACAACGTCTCCGCGCGGCCTCGCGCGAAGAGGCGTCCGATGACCACGACGCGGCCGTCTGCGCTCTCAGAAACCGGCAATGCCGGCGCCCCGCGCGTCCAGATCTCAAGACCGCGAACGCTGATGGCCTGTCGCCAGCCCGCGCCGCAGAGGTCGGCTGGCCTGCGCGCATCGGCCTCCAAACCGCCGACCCCACCCGTCCGCAGGCGCGCAAGATAGTCGGCGGTCATCTCAAGCGACCGCAATGGGGCGGAAGGCCAGGGCCCGATCCGGAACCTCGTCGAGGACGACGTCCCCCGCCTGCAGCCAGCAATGCGCCGCGAACGGCCAAGTGCGGACGGCGATCACCCAATCGGCGTCCAGGCCCGACCGCTGCAGGAAGCGGAGCAGCACGAAGCTGCGCATCAGGCATTTGCGCGGGGCTGGCAGCCAGATCGCGGCGCGCCGGAATTGCTTGACTGCAAGAGTAAGGGCGTCGGCGCTCTCGTCGCCCCGATGGCGGGGGCGCGACTGGCGCACAGAGGCGAGGATGTGGGCGAAGGAACGCCCGCGGTAGTGGATTTGGAGGTCCAGAAGGCACAACGCCAACGTCGCCAAGTCGCGCACTCGCGGAGGCTGCGGGATTGCATCGGGCGCGACGACGCGGGTCGGAAGCGGCGGCGGGTCGTTCCGCCGGCCAAAGGGCGGTTCGGTCTGCGCGAGGCCAGCCGCCATGAGGGCGTCCGCCAAGGGTTCCGGCGCCGTGATCGCGCCATTCCTACCGATGGCGAGGTCAGCGCTGCCGCCGGGAAGGCACTGGTAGGAATCCGATGTGATGTTCAGCACGACAATGTCGTCTGCCACGGCGACAGCATGCACATCGCGCTGGAGGTAGAGATGAGCGGTCACGGAGCGAAGCTGGCGCCGGCCGAGCCGGCGCCAGGGGCCTTCATTCGGGGACGAACTTGCCGACGTCGCCGAATTCCTTGATGCCCTCGTCCGCGCCGTTGGTCTGGGCTTTAGCGCTGCCGAAGCCCACGAGGCGCAGGGTGCAGGGTAGTTGGGTCATGGCGTCTTCCTCTTCCGTTCACCGCCGACCTGGCGGCGATGGCCACTCCGCACCCCTTGAAATCTCTATTCAAACTATATCGGAACTATACTTCCTCATCGGCGCGACGATGGTTTACCAGCGGCGCCAGTTGATCGGCCAGTTCGATCCGCCGAGCATGGAAGACCTCAAGCGCGAGACGTCTTTCGGGGGCTGCCGAGAGGTCCGAAAGGCCGCGCAGCACGGACGCCTCGGCCGCCAAGTCCTCAAACAGCAGCGGCTCGACCCGGCGCACTGGGCCCAGCTTGATGACGACGGTGCGGAAGCTCATCCAGAGGGACTGACCCCCGGCCCCCATCATCCAGTCCGCAAAGAGGCGTTCCACATCCCGCACGGGGTCGGTGGCGACCCCGGGTGGCGGATCGCCGTGTGGCGACGCGCCCTTGGCGCTAAGCCTCTGAACATCCAGCGCCAATGTGAGATGCGCGAGGCTGAGGCGGTAGAGATCAGCGATGTCGAGACCCGTCAGGGCGCTTACGAAGAAGCCTTGCCCCCGTCGGTCCTCCAGCAATCCTTCGCCGGAGATCCGAGACAGGGCCTCACGGACGGGCGTCGCGCTGAGGCCGAGCAGGTCGGCGACCTCGGTCGCGGCAATCCGTTCTCCGGGCCGGAACACCCCATCGCGCAGCCGCTCGCGGATTCCGGCCAACGCCTGAAGAAAAGAATCCGCGCGGTGAGGCATGCTCGTGCTCCGGGGTCGTCTCCGATGCGCGAATAGGCAAGTCACAACCGTAGCTGGCAAGACCGATATATTCTTAACGCGCTGATTGTACGCAGGTTTGAACCGACAGATTCGACGTTCCGCAAATAAATTGCGGACAGTCCGCAAGTTTCTTGCGGATTCTGTTCTCGCGACATCGATTCCCTTAGCGCCCAACCACCAGCAGCTGTTCCGGCCGGGCTACCCCGGCCCGGCGCGCTTGGCGCTGATGCGCACGCAGCGCACGCCGGCGGCCTGGGCCTTCTCGGCCAGGTTCAGGACGGGCCCGAACGGCTTCGCACCACTCTCGGCAAACCCGTGCACGGACCCAGACAGCGCCAGCACGCACACCGGCTCCAGAGCCATCAGGGCGTCGTTGGCCCGGAACGGCGCCGCGCGGCCATGCTGCTCGAAGTCCGGCCGCGCCAGCACCAGGCGCACGCGCTTCTGCGCCGCCCAACGTTTGGCGATCTGCTCGGCGCCCTTGGCGCCGGTAAGGGCCAGGCTCATGTCGGGCCATTCGCCCTGCGCCCAGTTGAGCGCATCGAAGATCCGCATGGCGTCCTCCGGGGACACGGCCGCTGGCGCGCCCCGGAAGGCCACCACGTGGTCGCCGGCGTCGGTGTCTGCCAGCTTTAGCGCCTGCCGCGTCCGCAAAGCATGGGTCGCATCGATCTGGGCAGCGGTGACGCCCGAACCTCGCAGACTGCCCCGCCACGGGCTCCAGGTTTCCCCGGTCGCCGTCGCATAGACCTCCGCCGCCGCGTCGCGCACCAGTTCGATGGCGCGCACCGCCGCGTCGGCGGCATCGGTCTCGGCCTTGGCCTGCTGCAGGTCATGGTCGGCGACCTCGCTGGCGTCGAATTCCCGAAGGCCGCGCGACAGGGTCTCCCGGTGGCGGTCCGCCAGGCGGTCGAGCCGTTGGACGGCGGTGTGCAGGCCGCCGATCAGGGACTCAGCGACGGGACTCGCATGGTCCTCCAAAGCGCTGCCCAGCAAGGCGTCGAGCAGCTCGGTCATCAGGGCTTCGCCGAGCTGGACCAGCGCGGCTTCGGTGGGATGCGGCCGGGGGTCTTGGAGCGCGGCGCTCATCGCGTCGAAGGCGTCGCCAAGGTCGGCGGTGGCGAGGAAGGGATTGCGGGCACGCATGGGATGATCTCCTGAGGGGGTCGGATCGAGCCGAGGCTCGAGGCCCCTCCAGGCCGGGCCGTACCGCCCCCGGCCAGGGGCCGAAGGCGCGTCAGCTTCCCTGGCCGGGGGCGGTACGGTCTGGCCCGCTTGGCTCCGGACGCGGCGACCGCGCCCTCAGGCCTGACCCCTGCGGTTGTCCCGCGCTTTTGCGCCCACCCCGCGTGTCGCGGTCGACGCCGGCTGATAGGCCACCGCCCGATGATCCCCGCAGTAGGGCCGGGCCGCGACCCGCCGCCCGCAAAAGGCGAAGCCCGGCTCGTGCGGATCGCCGATCGGCCAGCGGCAATGCCAGGACCGCAGCGCCTCGACCCTCGCCACCTGGCCGGCCCAGATCGGCATCGCCACGGGCGGTGGCCGTTTGGCCGCCGTCGGCGGATGGTGCGGACGCCGCGCGTGCGGCTGTTGCGGCGGCTTGGCCTTGCGCACCTTGGCCGGCGCCATCGGCCGACCCCGGCCCAGCCGCCCCAGCCGATGCAGCTTGCCGAGTACGGCGTTGCGGGTGATCCCGGGGAACCGAGCGGCGATCTCGCTGGCGCTGAGGCCGTCGGTCCAGAGGCGTTCGAGGATGGCAACCCGTTCGGGGGTCCAGATGGACAGGCTCATCGGAAGGCTCCGCACCGGGTGGGAGGCCTACCCTCCAATCCGGCTCGCCCGCTCTGGCCACTCCTCCGGCTCCACAGCACGAGCCCTCGGCGCAAACCGAGGGCCCGTCTGTCTGTCAGGCCGCCAGCGGCTCCGCCGGCGCGCCCGTCTCAGGCTCACCCGCCACAACCTCGGCCGCCGCTTCGGGCTCCGGCTGCGGCGTCTCGGCCGCCTCGACCCCGACGCCCCACCGCAGGCAGGCCGGCAGCCAGCGCCGTACGGCCGCGGCTTCCGCCGTCGCCCGGACCACCTCGTCCTTGCGAATGCCACCGCCGCGCGGGGCCTCAGCCTCCATCTCGGCCATGAACGCCAACAGCTGCGTTCGCGAGTGGACCGCCAGGAAAGCATCGTCCGGCGTCCAGCGCTGGGCCAGGTCGGCGCCGCAGAGCGCGGCGACCTCCTCGGCTTCGGCGCGGGCCTCGCGGCGGATCACCGTAGTGCGGGCCTCCCGCAGGTCGACGGTCACCGCGACCAGTTCGGCCAGCAGCGCCATGCGGTCGGGCTCGGCCAGGGCGGCCACGAAGGCCAGGGGCCGCAGGCCGCTCGCCAGGAAGGCGTCCCGCCGCGCGGCGAGCCGCCGCCAGACCTCGCTCTCCAGGTCATCCTCGCCGGCCGGAACGGGGCCGTTCGGCGCGGCGATGCGCAGCAGCGAGGCGTCCGAGGTGATCGTGTCGTTGAGCGCCAGGTGCTTGAAGAGCTGGGCGGTCACCGCGATCACGGCGACGTCGGGATGATCCACGAGGTCGCGGATCAGGCCGCGCGTGGCCATGGCGGTCCGCGCCGCGTGCTGGATGTGGGTCACCCCGGCCGTATCGACTTGCACCGCACGCTCCGGGATATCCGGGGCCCAGCGTCGCCGAGCCGACGCGACCCGGCCCTCGCCCGTCACGGTCTCGTCGTCGTCCTCATCCTCCTCCTCATCCTCCTCCTCGTCGTCCGCCGGCAACTCCGCCTGCGGCAGCGGCGGGGCCGGACGCTGATAGAAGGTCACGTCGAGCCCGTCCCGGGCCGGCGACAGCAACGCCGCCCCGATCTCGCCGCGTCCGGCCGCCAGGCGGGCGAGGACCAGCCGGGTCTGGAGCATCTGCGCCAGCGCCGCCTCGCGGGTCTCGTCCGTCGCCTCGGCCACCAGGGCCATCGCCGCCTCGATGTCGTCTCGGGCCTGGTCGAACTGCGCCGTCAGGTCCTCCGGCAGGCTGCCCCAGTGGACAAAGGGCAGGTGCTCAAGACCGTCGGGCGCCCGCAGCCCGCGCTCGCGGCTGCAGACCACCGTGAGCCCCGCCGTGGCCAGGCCGTCGGCGACCCGCGCCGCCGCCGTCCGCCAGAGGTCATCGAGCCGGTCGCCGTCGAGAGCCTCGGCCGGCAGTTCACCGAACAGGTCGGCGCTCAACCGGCCGCCGGCCTCGGCATAGGCCGCCTCTGTCACCAGGGCGAAGCGGGGATCCTCGACGGTGATCCGGCCGCCGGTCACCAGAACCCGCAGGCCGTGTTCGTGGAAGTAGCCGCCCAGCGCATCCTGGGCGAAGTTGGCCTGGCGGGCGCGGTCCTTCAGCCGCGCCAGCAGCCGGACCTGGGTCAAGGTGAGCTTGCTGAGCCGATAGGCCTGCAGCACGTCGGGGTGGACGCGGGCCAGGGCGTCGAGGCGGCGGACCTCGGTCTCGTCGTAGCCCAGCGCCTCGGCGATGGCCGAGGTGGTGAGCCGTGAGCGCCTGAGCTTGCCGATCGCGACGATGACGTCGGCGGTGTGTACCGGGGCGTGCTCGGCATTGGGCAGGACTGCCGCGGCGGCCTGGGCCGCGCGGCTAGCCGCCAGAAGGCATTCGACCTCGAAGTCCTCGGGGATCAAGCCGTCGGCGACCAGGCGCAGCAGTGCGAAGCGCCGCCGGCGGCCGTCCAGCACCATGAACGCCGGTTCGCCCTTGCGGCCCTTCCGGACGATGGGCGGGTAGATGACGCCGGCGGCGCGGATGGTGTCAGCCAGGCGTGGCACCTCGGCGTCTTCCGGAACGTCGAAACGGAGGTTCTCAGGGGCAAGGCCCAGGTCGCAGAGCTTCACCCGGATGCGCGAGGCCGCCGAGACAGGCGCCGCAGAGGGGGCGGCCGGCGCGGCGGTGATGGAGGAATGTACGGTCATGGTCAGGCTCCTGGACCGGCCGGAGGCCTATCCCCCGATCTGAGTCCGCCCTCCTCCGCCTCCTCTCGCCCTCCAGGCGCTGCGGTCCGGCGTTGCGCGGCTTCGTTCCAGTCCGCATACCCGGCCGGAGGCCAGCGCACGCTCGCTTCCAGGCTCAGGCTCCGCAGCCGGCGGGCCAAGGCCCATGCCGCCCTCTCGCCCACGCGGCCGCGGTCCCCAGCGACCACCACCCGGCGCACGCCGGCTGGCGGCGCCCACCGCGCGAAATTGCCCACCGAGCGCAGCGCCCAGGCCGGAAGGCCGAGCGCTTCGGACGCGGAGAGGCAGGAAAACACCCCCTCGCCAACGAGCATGGTCTCGCCGGGCGGATCCAGCCGGACAGCGCATCCGCCCGGGGCGCAGCCGACGGTCTTGCGCGGCAGCGCCATCGCCGCAACCGATCCATTCGGGGCCAGATAGGTGAGTTCGACGGCGCAGAGGTCGCCCGCCGCGTCACGCACCGCGGCGAGAAGCGCTGGACGCCTAAGCCCTCGGTCCGCGTAGACCGCCGAGGGTACTGCAGGGTGGTGGCGCAACGCCTCTGGCGTTGAGCGACCGACCCCACGCCGCCGGAGGTGGACGGCGGACAGGGTCGCCGCGATCGGTCGTGCGGTGTCCCATAGAGTCCGCGCGACAGCGATCCGCTCGGGCCGCGTCGGCGGCTCGGTGTCGCGGATCATCGAGCCACCGCCGGCCAGCCGGCCCGCATCATCGACCAGGCCGCGCGCCTTCAGATCATCGAGGACCCGCCGCCAGGGATCGCCGGCGAAGCTGTGGATCACCACGCGGTCGCCAACCAGCAGCAGGGAGACAGAGCGGTCGGCGCGACTGTGCCCGGGCCCCGGCACCACGGCCCGGCGGCCGCGGTCATAGAGGTCACCCCCAACAACGCGGACGATCGCCGCCAGGCTGCGGCCCGTCACAGCAACCCCAGGGACTTGAGGCTCACCACCTGCTGGCCCGCGACGATCATGTGGTCGTGGATCACGATCCGCAGGTGTCGCCCGGCCTCGATGAGCTGCCAGGTCATGTCTACGGCGGCGGCCGACGGGGTCGGATCCTGGGCCGGATGATTGTGCACGATCAGCAGGGCCGAGGCGTGCAACTCCAGAGACCGGCGCATCACCTCCCGGGGATAGACCGGGGCATGATCGACGGTGCCTTCGTTCTGCAGTTCGTCGGCGATCAGGTGGTGACGGCGATCGAGGAACAGCACACGAAACTGCTCCCTAGGCGCGCCGGTCAGGGCGGTGCGCAGATAGTCGCACACGGCCTGTGAGCTGCTAAGCACGGGCCGCGTCCGCAGCGGGCGGATCAGCATCCGGCGCGCCAACTCGCGTACCAGGCGCAGCCGCGCAGCCGCGGATCGGCCGGCCACCCGAACCAGATCCCCGGCGGCAGCGCCCAACACCTCAGGCAACGACCCAAAGGCTGCCAGCAGGACGTCGGCAACGTCGAGGTCCCCGCCGCAGAGCAGGGCCAGGCACTGAGCGTCGTCGAGCGCGATCTCGCCGGGCGTCAGCGCGAGCGCCTCGAGGCGCCCGCGGGTCTCCAGGGGCGCGTCCTCCGGCTCGAGACGCAGGGACAGGACTTGGGAGGGCATCGGCGGGACTCCGGGCTCGCCCCCCGATCGGGGCCGCCCTCATCCGCCTTCTCTCCCCCTCCTACCGGGGGCGTTGCGGGGCCCTCCCCGCTGACCTGATGTCCATCGGCATGGCGCCGTCGCGCCTTTGTGCGACCGTTC